>NZ_FWFP01000021.1 GCF_900172215.1 Ruegeria meonggei | reverse complement strand
ATCATCGAGGTGGTCGACGGCCTGGCCGCCAATGGCGAAGACGGCAACAGCGCCGTCGAAGCCAAGGTCAAGGCCGAGGTCGCAAACCTCTGCGCCAAATTCCCGCTCTATCCAAACCTGTAAGACGAAGGACCCAAACACCATGAGCTTTCATTCCATCGACCAAGCCCCCGCCCGCCTCAACCGCAGCGAGCTGGCCGTACCTGGCAGCCAGCCCGGCATGTTCGAAAAGGCGGCGCAATCGGATGTGGACGTGATCTTTCTTGATCTGGAAGACGCGGTCGCGCCGGACGAAAAAGAACAGGCGCGCAAGAACATCATTGAGGCGCTGAATGATATCGACTGGGGCGACAAAACCATGTCGGTGCGCATCAACGGGCTGGATACACATTACATGTACCGCGATGTGGTCGATGTTGTGGAACAGGCTGGCGCACGTCTGGACCTGATCATGATCCCCAAAGTTGGCACCGCCGCTGACGTCTATGCCGTCGACATGATGGTCACCCAGATCGAGGACGCAAAGGGTTACAAGAAACGCATCGGGTTCGAACATATCATCGAAACTGCCCTGGGCATGCAAAACGTCACCGAAATCGCAGGCGCGTCAAAACGCAATGAAAGCCTGCATTTTGGGGTTGCAGATTATGCGGCCTCGACCCGTGCGCGTACTACTATCATTGGCGGCGTGAACCCGGATTACGCAGTCCTAACTGACCCGGATGGCGAGGCCAACCGGGCCACCCATTGGGGCGACATGTGGCACTACGCGCTGGCGCGCATGGTAGTGGCCGCCCGGGCAAACGGTCTGCGCCCAATTGACGGTCCGTTTGGGGACTTTCAGGACCCCGAAGGCTATAAAGCTGCCGCCAAAAGGGCCGCAGTTCTGGGCTGTGAAGGCAAATGGGCAATCCACCCCAGCCAGATTGAACTGGCCAATCAGGTCATGTCCCCCGGGAACGCCGAAGTCACCAAGGCCCAGCGTATTCTGGAAGCAATGGCCGAGGCCGAAGCCTCGGGCAAGGGTGCGGTGTCGCTGGATGGCCGCCTGATCGACTATGCCTCGATCCGTCAGGCCGAGGTTATGGTGGAAAAGGCCCGGCAAATCGCTGCGGCCTGAACAAGCCATGACAATACGATCGGCGCATAACGCGCCGGTCAGACCGAGGGCAGCGGTGCATTGTCCTCGACCCGAAACCGGTTGATCCGGCGGCGATCTTCGCTGGGACTTAACCCAAAGGCGGATCGGTAATGCGTCACTAGGGGCGCAACCGATCCATAGCCGATGGCGGCGGCGATCTCGGGTATGGGGTCTTTGGTATAGACCACCATCTGCCGCGCCGCCTTCATGCGCATGGCGCGGTAGTAGTGGCTGGGGCTTTGCCCTGTGGCCTGTTTGAAGGCCCTTTCGATCTGACGGGGCGTGACGCCTGTCTGCTGCGCCACCTCGGCGACTGAAATCGGCTGGCTCATATCTGCCGCAAACAGCGCGACACAGCGGGACACCAACGGCGGCATGCTGTCACCCGTGCCTGGCATGTTGGCTTCGGGCACTTGCTGGCGCACCCCAGCCCCGCGCATCATTGGGTGCTGAAACCAACACGCCACCTCATGGGCGACATCTCCGCCCAACCGGTCCTGTATCAGGTGCAGCGCCAGATCAAACCCCGCCGCTGCGCCAGACACAGTATACCGGTTGGCCGTTGTGACAATCACCTCGCTCCGGGCGTCCATGTCCGGAAACTCGGCCTCGAAAGCGGCCTCGTAACACCAATGAACTGATACCGGATGGCCTTGCATGACCCCTGAGCGCACCAGCGGAAAAACTCCGCCACTGATCCCGCCCAGAACCGTACCGTGACGGCCCAGGCTGCGCAGCGCCCCATTGCCTGTTCCCGGAGTATCAAACCCGGCGGTCGGACTGCTGAGCAGGAACAGGATGTCAAATCCCTGACAGTCGGAGAGTTTCTGTTCCGCCTCGAACCGAACGCTGGCGCTGGAGCGGACTTTTTGTCCATGCTCGGTGACCAAAGACCAACTGAACGCCGCTTGCCCCGCGATTTCATTCGCGGCCCGCAAGGGTTCAATCACCGAGGTCAGGCACGCCATCGGAAAGCCGTCAAACAGCAAAAACCCAATCTGCGTTCTTTTCTCTGCCAGCATGATTATATTCCTATCAGGAAAAATGGGTGCTAAGGTAGCCTGAATTGGAATGGGTATAACGCTGCACCTGTTTGTGGAACCAGTTTGGACATGTGTAGCAAGGCATTGAAAGTAAGAAATTGACCAAAAACGACGCAGAAATGGTGACCAACCTGACCCAAGATCCGCATTCCGTACGGACCGGGGAACGAGAAAAAGTTCTTGAGGTTGCAATCGGGCGCGAAGTCCGTGCCTTCCGCAAGCAACAAAACATCACAGTGGCAGAACTGGCCCAGCTGACCGGTCTGTCAATCGGCATGCTGTCCAAGATCGAGAATGGCAACACCTCACCCTCGCTGACAACGCTGCAATCGTTGGCCGATGCTTTGTCCGTGCCGTTGACCAGCTTTTTCAGACAGTTCGAAGAACGCCGCGAGGCCGTGCACACCAAAGCTGGCGAAGGGGTCGAGCTTGAACGTGAAGGCACCCGCGCTGATCATCAATACAACCTATTGGGCCATATCGGAGCGAACGGATCGGGTGTGATTGTCGAACCGTACCTGATCACCCTGACGGTCGAATCCGATGTATTCCCAACATTCCAGCATGGCGGGATTGAGACAATCTATATGCTGGAAGGCGAAGTTGACTACCGGCATGGCGATCAGATTTACCCGCTGACGCCCGGCGATACCCTGTTCTTTGACGCTGATGCCCCGCACGGGCCTGAACGGCTGGTCAGTCTTCCGGCGCGCTATATTTCTGTGATCAGCTATCCGCAGACGAACTGATCACCTTGCGCAGCTGATACTCGGTCGGCTCGGTATAACCCGTATGTGTGCCCATGTTGACGACGGTGAAACCAAGCCTTGAAAACACTCGATGGATTTCGGTCAGTTCCACCCGCGTTTCCAATTCCAACGCTGGCAGCCCCAGCACAATAGCCCGGCGTTCCGCGTGATCTACCAATGCCCGACACAGGCCGTGCCCGCGCCTGTCCTCTCGCACGGCCAGTTTGCCCAGATGCAGCGCCGTGGGTTTGGGTGTCAGGAACATGCACCCGACAGGGGCCTGCCCTATGGCCCAGACCTCGCCGCCCTTTCGGCAATGGGCCTGTATGTTGTCCACCGTCAGATGATGCGCTGATGAGGGCGGATCAATGCGCCCGTCCATGTCCTGAAAGGCCGCCCGTACAAGGACAAGTACGTCGTGAAGGGCCGGGTCATCTGCGGCCACGCGCCAGAGAGTTGTGTCCGGTTCCGTCACATCACTCATGGCCCTTCATGGCAGGATCCTATTTTGACAGGGGCGGTTCCGTTTCCAAGTCCGGCCAGATACCCGGTGAGGTAGGCAGACCGTCGTCAAACTGGCTCAGATAATCCAGCATCATCGGCCGGTTGTCGATGAAACCTTTATAGGTCGCCAGTTCCTCGGGCAGATCGCGGATCACACGGTGCAGGCGGCGGCCCCATTTGGGCACTGTCATCAAGTCCTGAAAATTACACAGGTAACACCGGATCGGGAACACCAGCGCATTGGATCGCGGCAGGCGAAAAAAGGTCTGCAGCTCGACCCGCAAATGCTGTTTTTGGCTAAGGTTTTCAGGTGTTAGCGTGGTCTTTTGAATGCCCCATTCATGGTAGTTTTCCGGGCTGGTATCCAGCAGAGGATTGACGGTCATGGTCCAGTTCAACCGGCGCGCAGGCGCTCCTTGCTGAATGTTCAGCAGAAACTTCAGCGCGCGCTGAAAGATACCCATCTCATGGGCTTTCGGTACTGGCGCATGCCATTCAAAAAAGTTCATTCCAATGTCGAAATCCAGGCTCCAGTCAGCTTGGGTGGTCACCATGCCCGCATCCATCCACAGCATCTCGTCGCGCTGATCGAGAACCGCGAAATCACCCTGTGCCTGCCGGGTAATGTACTCCATCGGACCATACGGCAATGTAGTTTCATCCATGAAGGTAAAGCTGTGATCAATGCCCATCGGCTTGTTGATCCAGCGCCACTGGTTGCCGTTTCGATGCAGCTCGAACAGGTCGGGATAATCCTCGGATTTACTGACCATGATCAGTTCCAGCAAATCCCAGCCCGCCAGAGTCATATGCGGCAGCGACTGGCACCGCAGCGGATCCTCATCCAGAACCAGCGCACGGTCCTTCATCTCGGACACGTAATGCTCGTCAACATCAAACCGCATCTCGTAGACAGAGCCCTTCGGCCCGCCGCGGTGTTGCTCCATGTTCACCGAGTACATGTAGCTGTCTTCATGGAACGGGAACGGAAAGCGTTTGATCGCCCAGTCCGAGTTGTGAAACGTATAGTCGTCGCGAAAGGATTCGTCGTTGAATTGAATGGTCATGTTGGGCTTCCTCTCAGCGGTCCAGAACAAGGGTCTTGCCCTCGAAACGCGATACGCAGGGCATGATTTTCTTGCCAGCGGCCTTTTCTTCATCGGTCAGCCAGTGGTCGCGGTGCACAAAGTTGCCCGCGTGATCCAGAACGACGGTCTCGCACTGGCCACATGCCCCGCCGCGGCACAGATAGGGTGCATCCACACCTTCACGTTCGATCGCTTCCAGCAGGCTTTCGTTTTCACCTACATGAACAACCTTGTCCGATTGCGCCAGGCGAACCTCGAACGGTTTACCGGGCTTCGGGGCCAAAAACTCTTCGTAGTGGATGCAGTCGGCCGGCCAGCCCTCGGTCGCTGCGGTGTTGCGCACCCAGTCGATCATACCCTTGGGTCCGCAGACATAGACATGCGTGCCAAGAGGCTGGCCACTCAGCAGGTTCTTCAGGTCGATGGCCTGGTTCTGATCGTCGTAATACAGGCGAGTTTCGTTGGGATACCGACCCGTCAGATCATCGGCGTAAGACGCCAGTGCATGGTTACGGCAGGCATAGTGCAGCTCCCATTGGCCGTGCAGAACATCCAGCTGTTTGATCTGGGCAAGGAAGGGCGTGATGCCGATGCCTCCGGCCAGAAACAGATGTTTGCGCGCCCGCAAATCCAGCGAAAACAGGTTGACCGGATAGCTGATGGTCATCTCATCGCCCAGATTGACCTGACGGTGCATAAACAGCGATCCACCCCGGCCTTCGTCGTCGCGGCGTACAGAAATAGTGTACGAGGACTGATCGAACGGGTCCGACATCAGCGAATACGGGTTCAGCCGGGTGACAGGGCCGTCGTGCATCTCGACAACCGTATGGGCACCGCCCGAAAAAGTAGGCAACTGTCCGCCATCGACGCGTTCGAACCGAAACCGTGTCACCAAATCGTTCAGTGGAGTGATTTCGGTCACTTTGACCTGGATTTTCTCGGCCCCACTCATTCGTAAATCCCCCTTGGCTCGGGCACGTTACCATGATCTTCGGCATCAACGCGCACACCCTGATAGGCGGCCAAACGGCGTGAGTAGTGGTCGCGAACAAACAGGTTCAGCCCACAATGGGCGCAGACAAAGGGATCAACCTCAACATCTTCGGTGATGCCTTTGCAATGCACACATTGCATTCGGCGTCCGATAGCTCCGCGATGCTCGGTCTGGATGGCGGTATGCGGAATGCCGACCGCCATTGCTTCGTTCATGGCCTGACCCATCATGCCTTCGGTACCGGTCAGATAGACCTGTAGACCCATATGGGCGTCTTCAAGAACCCGGCGGATGCGTTGCAGTGCGGCCGCATAAGATGGGCCTTCGTAGAACTGCGCCGGATTCAGCGCCCGCAACCTGGCCGAATGATCAGTGTGGCGCGGAATGTAGATGATATGCGTTACCGCCATCATGCCCGGTGTAGCGATGTCGAGCACTGCCTGAGCCCCTTCTGCCTCGGCGATTATGAGGTGATGTTCGCCCGGGCGAACCTCTAGCGTGCCCCAGACCGGGCGGCTTGCGATTGACTTGGGAAATTCGAACTTTGACATTGTGCCCTCGGATAGGAAAAAGGCGCCACGGTGTGTCCGTTGCGCCCCCGAAATTATCAGCCTTTAGCGGTTCTGATTGACTTGTCCCTGTCGTAGAACGGCATCTCTTCAGCCGTGGCGGCAATCTCGGTGCCGTCACCGTTGCGCACCGTCAGCACCTTTCCCGGCATCGCGCAGGCGACCGGCATCCGGGCGATGCCGACATTGTGGCCGTTGATCTCGGAACACATGCCAAAGGTGACAACACCGACCTTTTCGCCATTTTGCAGCAAGTCTGCACCCTCATCCGCCGGGGTGGTGCCCTCCAGCACAACGCCGTAGATCTTGAACCGTTCCTTGCCTTGAGCGGCATAGTGGTTCTCGGCCCCAACGAAGCCGGTCTTGCCGGGTGAGACGGTGAATTCCAGCCCCAGCTCCCAAAGCGTATCACCACAAGTCTCATCATCGAACGGATAGGTTTCGGAATTGTCACCGGGGTAGAACAGCAGATAGCTTTCAGTGCGCAACAGATCGAGGGTCGAAAACTGCACAGGCTGGATACCCATATCCTTGCCCTCGGAGAGGATGCTGTCCCACAGATGCACCGCGTGTTTGGCCTGACAGAAGATCTCATACCCGCGTTCGCCAGTGTAACCAGTCCGCGAGATCATCACCGGACAGCCAAACAGCTTGGTCTGCAGAATGCCAAAATAGGCCAGATCGCGAATGCCGGGCACGTGGTTGGCCAGAAAATCAACGGCCACCGGCCCCTGCAATGACATGTCATGCATATCGTCGTCGAAAATCACCGAACAGTTCTTGCCTGCAGCGACCGAGGTCAGCTGTTCCATGCCCGTCCCTGTTCCATGCACCACCAACCATGTGTTCACCGACAAGCGATAGATGATGCAATCGTCGATGAACTTGCCCTCGGCATTCAGGATCGAGGCATAGGTCGACCGGCCCGGCATGATCTTTTCGACATTTCGCGTGGTGACACGGTCAATGACATAGGCCGCGTCTTCACCAACCAGATGTACCTTTTTCAGACCAGAGACGTCCATCAGACCCGCCTTGGTGCGAATGGCCTCGTAATCTGCTTTGGCGCGTTCCGGGCTGTGATCGTAGAACCAAGCGGTCCCCATACCGTTCCAGTCCTCAAGCTCGCCGCCGATCTCGGCATGTCGCTGCGCAAGGGCAGACGTCCTCCAAAGAATGGCCATGGTCCAGGTCTCCCGTTGATCGTTTTTGTTGGCCATATTGAGGCCGATGTGGATTTGAAAATCAACACCTGTGTGCAGATTTTTTTCCTGTTGGGAATATTTGCCTGCGATTTTCGCACCCTGAACCAGTGGAGGATTGGTTCTATTAGTTGTTGTTTTACAGATATTTAACACCGGAAATATTGTCCGAACCCGCAACCACATCACGGGCACCAAAGATGTTTGCCCCACATATCTATTGACAGGTGATCTCTGAAATTGTCCCCTGAGTTGATAATATTTCCCAGCAGGAAAATCCCCAAAGAGGGACCTCCAGCTGCAACAACAGGGAGACTACGAAGTGGATGGTAATCTAAACGCACTCACGACCGTATTTACCGAGTTTTATTACTGGGTGACGGTCGTCTTTATGTTCCTCATCCATGTGGGCTTTTGCATGTACGAAGTCGGCGCCAGCCGAGCCCGTAACCATATGCATACATTGATGAAAAACATCATGATCATTCCGCTGGTGACGGTCACATTCTTCTTCTTCGGATGGTGGATTTACTGGGCGTTTCCAAACTTTCCGTTCTGGGGTGGGCTGGACACCGAAGCTGGTGCCGCGAATCTGCCTTGGGCCAACACGATGGGCACCAATCTGGGTGATAGAATCACAGGGGTCTTTTGGGCCGCTTTCCTGCTGTTCTCATGGACTGCAGCATCGATCGTATCGGGGTCCGTGATCGAACGGATCAGATCCTCGGCCTTGTGGGTCCACGCAGTAATGATCGGTTCGGTCTGGTGGATCATCGATGCTGCCTGGGGGTGGCATTACGGTGGTTGGATGGTGCGCATCCTGGGGTACCATGATGCTTATGCATCCGGCGTTATCCACGCCATCGCAGGCGGTTATGCACTGGGTGTGATTATGGTACTGGGTCCGCGCTTGGGCAAGTTTGCCAAAGACGGCACACCGCGTGATATCCCACCACATAATCCCTGGCTGCTAACCATCGGAATTTTCCTGATCTACACCGGATTTTGGGGATTTTATGCTGCGTGCAACGTGCCAGTGATCGCGCCCGAAGTGATCGACGGTCAGATTACCGGCGTGACGTGGACAGCGACCAACATCTATCTGGCTCCGACCACGCTGTCGGCGATTACCTTCAACTTCCTGATGTCACTTTCGGGTGGTCTGATGGCGGCTTATGTGATCTCGAAAGGTGATGCGTTCTGGACGTTCTCGGGCGGGCTTGCCGGAATTATCACTGCCTCGGCCGGAAACGATTTGTATCATCCGATTCAGGCAATGATCATTGCCGCAATCGGTGTCGTGATCGTCTACAAGCTGCACTACTGGGTTGAGCGCAAGTTCAAGCTGGATGACGCGGTGGGCGCTGTTGCCGTGCACGGCTACGCCGGTGTTGTGGGGCTGATCATCGCAGGCTTTGTTCTGTGGGGTGTCCCGTCTTCGCCATATGAAGGCTATGCCACGATCAACCCAGTGGGTCAGATCACCGGTGCGGTCATCATGTTCTTTGTACTGGGCTTTTTGCCCGGCTGGATTCTGGCGAAAATGCAGGCGGCTGCCGGCGTACTGCGCATCCCGGAAGAGGTCGAACTGCAAGGTCTCGATTACGCAGAACACCACGCTTATGAGGACGCCAAAGCGGCGATCATCGAAGCTGACAAACAAGAACTGGCCGCCCGTGCTGGCGCCGCAGCAAAATAAGGGAGAAAGACATGTCTACAAATGGATACTCAAGCTGGGCTGTCGATCTGGCCGAAGTCGGCCCTGTCTATCCCTTCCAGGGCTACGAGGTACTGATGGTCATCATAGGGGTCGCCTTCTGGATTGGCTGGCATCGCATCCAGTTTGTCCGCGAAGGCGAGCATCTGGAAAAGGCCCGCCACACCGGCGACGAAGAAAAGGTCAAAGCTCAGTTGGAACGATACTGATCCGGCCCTAAGACCCAGCAATGGGCGCGCGGAAGTAACCTCGCGCCCATTGCATGGTAGGAAAATTATTTTCCTGTCATTATTGTATTTCACTGGCTTTGTTGTTAGCGTCGAATCATAACGAAACACACAAGGAGATCTGCCAGCCATGTGCGGAATTGTCGGACTATTCCTTAAAGACCAGTCACTTGCGCCCGAATTGGGCAATATGCTGACAGACATGCTGATCACCATGACGGACCGCGGCCCAGACAGCGCCGGAATTGCCATTTATGGCACCGATGCCCCGGGCATGACCAAGCTGACCGTACAATCCGCAACGCCCGAAGCCGATTTTGCAGGGCTGGCCGAGGATCTGGGCAAAGCCCTGGGTGTGACCATCACCCAGTCGGACAATGACACCCATACCGTTCTGCACTTGCCCTCTGATCAGTTCGAGGCCGCGCGGACCGCGTTGACCGATATCCGCCCCTCGGTCCGGATCATGAGCCGTGGCGATATGCTGGAGATTTACAAAGAGGTCGGCCTGCCCAAGGATGTGGCCGCCCGCTTTAACCTAAGCGGTATGAGTGGCACCCACGGTATCGGCCACACCCGCATGGCCACTGAATCTGCAGTGACGACGATGGGCGCGCACCCGTTCAATACCGGGTCTGATCAGTGCCTAGTTCACAACGGCTCACTTTCGAACCACAACTCGCTGCGCCGCAAGCTGCGCCGTGAAGGCGTGGTCATCCAGACCGAGAACGACACCGAAGTGGGTGCCGCCTACCTGACCTGGAAGATGATGAACGGTGCCAGCCTGGGCGAGGCGCTGCAATCCAGCCTGGACGATCTGGACGGGTTCTTCACCTTTGTCGTCGGCACCAAGGACGGGTTTGGCGTGGTCCGTGATCCGATTGCCTGCAAACCGGCTGTTATGGCGGAAACCGACCAATATGTGGCCTTTGGCAGTGAGTATCGCGCGCTGGTGAACCTGCCCGGGATCGAGCAGGCTCGCGTATGGGAACCCGAGCCCGCTACGGTGTATTTCTGGTCACACAATGATAGCCCAACGACACACGAAAAGGCCGCCTGAAATGCAGACATATGACCTGGAAGCAAACGGCCTGCGCGGGCTGAACTCGGCCCTGCAGGCGCAATCTGCCGCGACCAACCAGACAAGCTGGGAAGTTGTAAACCCCAAAGGCAGCCATGCGATTGCGGTCGGGCTGGATGCACCCATCGAAGTAACGGTCAAAGGCTCGACCGGCTATTATTGCGGCGGCATGAACCAGCAGGCGACCGTCATGGTCGAAGGCTCGGTCGGGCCCGGTGTGGCCGAAAACATGATGTCCGGTCAGGTCGTCGTGAACGGCGATGCCAGCCAGTATGCTGGGGCAACGGGCCATGGTGGATTGCTGGTGATCAAGGGAAATGCCAGCTCGCGCTGCGGTATCTCGATGAAGGGTATCAACATCGTTGTGCACGGCAATATCGGCCATATGTCCGCCTTCATGGCGCAGGCGGGAAATCTGGTGGTTTGCGGCGACGCGGGCGATGCGCTGGGGGACTCGCTGTACGAAGCCCGGCTGTTCGTGCGCGGCTCGGTCAAAAGTCTGGGCGCGGATTGCATCGAAAAAGACATGCGCCCTGAACATCTTGAGATTCTGAAGGATCTGCTGGACCGTGCGGGCTGTGATGCCAAACCGGAAGAGTTCAAACGTTATGGCTCGGCCCGTCAGCTTTACAATTTTGACGTCGACAACGCCGCCGCTTACTGAGGAAGAAGGGTATGAAAGATATGGACGATCAGATCCCCCGCACCCTGCCGATCCAGTCGGCGACATTCACCAACCCGATTAACGCCGAAATCCGGCGCGCGGCGGCCACCGGAATTTATGACATTCGCGGTGGCGGTGCCAAACGCCGGGTTCCGCATTTCGACGATCTGCTGTTTCTGGGTGCGTCTGTGTCGCGCTATCCTTTGGAAGGATATCGCGAACGCTGCGACACTTCGGTGACGTTGGGCACGCGTTTCGCCAAAAAGCCGATCCAGCTGGACATTCCCGTCACAATCGCAGGTATGAGCTTTGGTGCCCTGTCTGGCCCGGCCAAAGAGGCTCTGGGCCGGGGCGCGTCCGAGGCTGGAACCTCAACCACAACCGGTGACGGCGGCATGACCCCGGAAGAACGCGGACATTCCACCAAGCTGGTCTATCAATACCTGCCGTCGCGCTATGGGATGAACCCCAACGACCTGCGCAAGGCTGATGCGATTGAGATCGTTATTGGTCAGGGTGCAAAGCCCGGCGGCGGCGGTATGCTGTTGGGACAGAAGATCAGCGACCGGGTTGCCGAGATGCGGACCCTGCCCAAGGGGATCGACCAACGCTCGGCCTGTCGCCACCCGGACTGGACCGGACCGGATGATCTGGAAATCAAGATTCTCGAACTGCGCGAAATCACCGATTGGCAGGTGCCGATCTATGTCAAAGTCGGCGCGACCCGTCCGTATTATGACACCGCGCTGGCGGTGAAGGCCGGGGCCGATGTGGTTGTCATGGACGGCATGCAGGGCGGCACCGCCGCCACGCAGGATGTATTCATCGAACATGTCGGCCTGCCCACGCTGTCCTGCATCCGTCCTGCCGTGCAAGCACTGCAAGATCTGGGCGTACACCGCGAGGTACAGCTGATCATCTCGGGCGGCATTCGGACCGGTGCCGATGTGGCCAAGGCCATGGCCCTGGGCGCGGATGCTGTGGCGATTGGGACAGCGGCGCTGGTCGCCCTGGGTGACAACGACCCCAAATGGGAGACCGAGTACCAGCAGATGGGCACCACGACAGGTGCCTATGACGACTGGCACGAAGGTAAGGACCCGGCCGGGATCACCACGCAAGACCCCGATCTGGCCGCACGCCTGAACCCGGTCGACGCCGGGCGGCGGTTGCGCAACTATCTAAAGGTCATGACGCTTGAGGCGCAGACCATCGCACGTGCCTGCGGTCACAACCACTTGCACAACCTCGAACCCGAAGATTTGTGTGCCCTGACAATGGAGGCTGCCGCCATGGCGCGGGTGCCGCTGGCGGGAACCACCTGGTACCCGGGCAAGGAAGGCTTTTGAACGGATAACGCGCGGCTCTCGGATGGGGGCTGCGTTTTGCTTTGAAAAACCAAAAATCAACAGGGAAAGGAAAGCCATCGTGACGACAGATCTCGCAGCTTTCGCAAAAGAAAAAGGCGTCAAATACTTCATGATCTCGTTCACCGACCTGTTTGGTGGACAGCGGGCTAAACTGGTGCCCGCACAGGCCATTGCCGACATGCAGGAAGATGGCGCGGGCTTTGCCGGTTTCGCCACCTGGCTGGACATGACACCGGCACATCCCGATATGCTGGCCGTGCCCGACCCTTCTTCGGTCATTCAATTGCCGTGGAAGCCCGAGGTCGCTTGGGTCGCCGGCAATTGTGTGATGGAGGGCAACGACGTCGCCCAAGCTCCCCGCAACGTGCTGCGTCGTCTGATCGACGAGGCCGCAGACGAAGGCATGCACGTGAAAACCGGCATCGAGGCCGAGTTTTTCTTGCTGACCCCGGATGGCGAACAGATCAGCGACCCGTTCGATACCGCCGAGAAACCCTGTTACGACCAGCAGGCGGTCATGCGTCGCTATGATGTGGTGCGCGAGATCTGCGACTATATGCTAGAGCTTGGCTGGGGCCCCTATCAGAACGACCACGAGGATGCGAATGGCCAGTTCGAGATGAACTGGGAGTTTGACGATGCTCTGCGCACCGCTGACAAACATTCGTTCTTCAAGTTTATGACCAAGTCCGTGGCCGAAAAGCACGGACTTCGGGCGACCTTCATGCCTAAACCGGTCGAGGGGCTGACGGGCAATGGATGCCACGCCCATATCTCAGTCTGGGATGCGCCGGGCAAGGCGTCCAAGACCAACGTATTCGCGGGCGACGGCGACGGCCCCACCGGTGAAGTAGGTCTGGGCGAGCGTGGCAAGCATTTCCTGGGCGGGATCATGAAACATGCCAGCGCGCTGGCGGCAATCACCAACCCTACGGTGAACAGCTATAAGCGCATCAACGCGCCACGGACCATGTCAGGCGCAACATGGGCACCAAATACGGTGACATGGACCGGCAACAACCGGACACATATGGTCCGCGTGCCCGGCCCTGGCCGGTTTGAGCTGCGCCTGCCGGACGGTGCGACCAACCCATATTTGCTGCAGGCTGTCATCATCGCTGCAGGCCTGTCGGGCATCCGATCAAAGGCCGACCCGGGCAAGCGCTGGGACATCGACATGTATGCCGAAGGTCACAAGGTCCGCGGCGCGCCCAAGCTGCCGCTGAACATGCTTGATGCGCTGCGTGAATACGACAAGGACAAAGAGCTTAAGGCGATGATGGGTGCGGAATTCTCATCCGCCTTCCTGAAGATGAAGCATCTGGAGTGGAACTCGTTCGTTTCCCATTTCTCCCGCTGGGAAAAGGACAACACACTAGATATCTGATCCGCAAAACATATTCAGATCAGGGGGCTGTGACAGATGTCGCGGCCCCTATTTGTTCGACCCGTCGCGTGTGGCATCCAGCTCGATCCGCCAATCCGGAACATCATTGACCAGCATCAACGCCACCCGGCGCAGAGTGGCGCGCATCTTGTCGACGATCGGACCTCGCAGACCGCACTCAGCCAGCGCGGCATCAAAGGTTTCCAGCCACAGCTCAGCGTCAGCTTCGCGAATGGGCACATGGGCGTGGATATCGCGCAGATCCATGTGGCCAAATCGTTCCCGATAATAGGCCCGACCGCCCAAAAAACCGCTCAGGAATTCGAACTGCGCTTGCCTAGTGTGGTTCAGCCCATGGCCACGAAAATGCAGCCTGTGCAGGGAATGAACCGCCGGATCAGCTTCCATGCGGTCGTAAAAACACTCTACAAGGGCGCGCAGCTGATCTTCGCCGCCAAGTTGTTCCAATGCTGATGACATACGTCGAATCTCCGAGTCTTCGTTGTCAATAATATTGCATATCAGGAAAAAAAGTTTATCAACAGTGGCATGTTGGCGCTGCTACTTTTTACGACCAGTCACGGGGCACACGGGTCCGAACCGGTCCGAGTGATCTGCGCATGAGCGCCCTTGCGCTTGGCCTTCTGGCGGCGCTGTGTTGGGGGGTACACGACCTGTCCGTCCGCTACATTAGCCAATCGGTCAGCGTGATAGCCTCGCTCATGGCGGTGCTGATCTTCGGGGCCCTCCTGCAGCTTTGTCTGGTGGCGGCCTGGGGCGATTTCAGCCCTATGTCCGGCAGGGCGGTGCTCTACGCAATCTCCGCAGGCGGGTTCTATCTAATGGCCGGTCTCAGCATGTATGCCGCCTTTCAGCGCGGTCCTGTCAGGCTCGTCGCGCCGCTTGTTGCCAGCTATCCGGTTCTGTCGATTACGCTGGCGATCTGGCGTGGCTCATCCGTCAGCCTCTGGCACTGGCTTGCCGTGATCGCAATCGGCGCCGGCGTGACGATCGTCGCGTCTCGCTCTGACCCGGCCGAGGCATCCTACCCCGCCCCGGCACCGACCATTGTCTTGTCTCTGCTGGCGGCAATCGGTTTTGCAGCGGCCTTTGCCTTAGGGCAATACGCAACCGAACTAAGCAATGAATACACCGTTTCACTTGTCGGGCGTCTGACGGCCATCCTCGCGTTGGCCGCAATCGCCGCAGTAACACGCAGGTCGGTCTGGCCGGGGCGACGGGCTTTGCCGTTATTATGCGTGATGGGCCTGCTGGACGCGGTTGCAATCCTCAGCGTGGTCGCCGCCGGAGGCTTACCCAACGCGCAATACGCCTCTGTCACGGCCTCAGTGTTCGGGTTGCTGACGGTGGTGCTGGCCTGGGCGATCCTGAAAGAGGAAATGGTGCCTGCTCAATGGCTTGGATGCCTCATTGCGTTTGCCGGAATTGGCTATCTGGCACTCTGAAGTTAGACCCTCTTTCTTATGCGGTCAGGCCTTTTGGTTCTGGGAGTTTGTTTGCGCGGCAGCATGCGGTGAGGGTGTTGGCGAGCAGGCAGGCGATGGTCATGGGGCCGACGCCGCCGGGGACCGG
>NZ_FWFP01000029.1 GCF_900172215.1 Ruegeria meonggei | reverse complement strand
CGTCTTACAGGTTTGGATAGAGCGGGAATTTGGCGCAGAGGTTTGCGACCTCGGCCTTGACCTTGGCTTCGACGGCGCTGTTGCCGTCTTCGCCATTGGCGGCCAGGCCGTCGACCACCTCGATGATCCAGTCGGCGATTTGGCGGAACTCAGCCTCACCGAACCCACGGGTGGTGCCGGCGGGCGACCCCAGGCGGATGCCGCTGGTGACGGTTGGCTTTTCCGGGTCAAAAGGCACGCCATTCTTGTTGCAGGTGATATGCGCCCGGCCCAGAGCTTTGTCGACGATGTTGCCGGTCACGCCCTTGGGCCGCAGATCGACCAGCACGACATGGGTGTCGGTGCCATGAGTAACCGTATCCAGACCGCCCTTGATCAGCTGATCCGACAGCGCCTGCGCGTTGGTCACGACCTGTTTGATATAGTCCTTGAACTCGGGCCGCAGCGCCTCGCCAAAGGCCACGGCCTTGGCCGCGATCACATGCATCAGCGGGCCGCCCTGAATGCCCGGGAAGATCGCTGAATTCACTTTCTTAGCGATATCTTCATCATTGGTCAGGATCATGCCCCCACGTGGGCCGCGCAGGGTCTTGTGCGTGGTGGTGGTCGCCACATGCGCATGTGGGAAGGGGCTGGGGTGTTCGCCTGCCGCCACCAGACCGGCGAAATGCGCCATGTCCACGTGCAGATAGGCGCCGACCATGTCGGCAATTTCGCGCATGCGGGCAAAGTCGATCTGGCGCGGGATGGCCGAGCCTCCGGCGATGATCAGCTTGGGGTTATGCTCTTTGGCCAGCGCCTCAACCTGGTCATAGTCCAGCATGTTGTCTTCTTTGCGCACGCCGTATTGCACAGCGTTGAACCACTTGCCCGACTGGTTCGGACGGGCGCCGTGGGTCAGGTGGCCACCGGCGTCCAGGCTCATGCCCAGAATGGTGTCACCGGGCTGGATCAGCGCCTGAAACACGCCCTGGTTGGCCTGGCTGCCCGAGTTCGGTTGGACGTTGGCAAAGCCACAGCCAAACAACTCCTTGGCCCGGTCGATGGCCAGGTTTTCGGCGACATCGACGAACTGGCAACCGCCATAATAACGCCGACCGGGATAGCCTTCGGCGTATTTGTTGGTCATCACTGAACCCTGCGCCTGCATCACGGCGGCCGAGACGATGTTCTCGGACGCGATCAACTCGATCTCGTCGCGCTGGCGGCCCAGCTCGGATGTGATCGAGCCGAACAGCTCGGGGTCGCGCTCAGACAGGGACTGGGTGAAAAAACCG
>NZ_FWFP01000020.1 GCF_900172215.1 Ruegeria meonggei | reverse complement strand
ACCGGGTCGCAGATGCTCTGAGGGTGAGTCGCAGGTTTGGACCCTGTTTCAATGACCTCGGCGACAAGCGTAAAGGCATCCGTATACATCCCACCTATCTGACCTCCGGAAACCGGATCAACGCCCAGAAGTATTGCTTCCCTCAGCCTTAAATCGTTGATGCGACCAGCTGGGTGCCCACTGAAGGCCCAAGGAAGGTTGGCCGAGTTACCGCCAGATACCGTCTGAAGGAAGGGGCCACACTGCCCCTCTGTGTCATTCGCCAAGACAGACAAGGCGTCCATGTCTGCTGCATTCGGGGCAATTCCACTCAGGCATGCGAAGTTCGCTCCGATGCCTTTTAGCGCGACACCTGGCATATCCACCACTTGCCGTGCAATTGAACCGAGGTATTTGGGCATGACCCCTTCGCGCAGATCGCCCATCAAAACCATCAAGATAATGCCGTGAATGCAGTCCTTCCGGATCGCGGCGGCGGCTAGAGCGGTAATCACGAGGATTTCTGTGTTGTAGCTTGCCTCACAGTACTGGACGACCTGATCGACCTGGCTCAGCATTGGTGTACGGATCAAGGTGATCGGGCATGTCATGCCCGCATTGCGTAACTACCGAACGTTGCTAAGACGCGCTTCTGCAAGTCCCACAGCGCCACCGTCCAGCATGGCCCGAACGATGGTTGGATGTCAGACACGATCAGAAGTGTTTGCGCACGACGGCAGAGCGTCGAGTAATCCGGCACGGGGAGATCCAGTTCCATGAGCCGCAGCAGACTGCGCACAAAGCCCTGAGTTTGCCGAAACGGCAGGCCGAACACCACTCGCAAAGTAAGAAACATCTCGACCGTCAGATCGGAGTATCGCTGCTGACCGCCGCGCTTGCCTGAACGCCTTGCACACCATCCAGACACCGCGGCCTCGCCAAACCAGACCGTCACGTCACCAGGCTGGCTGAGCACCTCGTTGTATTCGGCCCAGTTCGTCACACGGTACTTTGCCTTCGCAAACTTATCCCGCCGCGACGCATTGAATTTGAAAGGCGTCCCAGCATCCCGCAGTCAATCCGAAGGACCAGCTAGGCATCAGAATCAATTGGTGCAACACGCTCCCGTCGACGGAAATCTGAACTAAAAATTGAGATCAGATACTCGTCAATCTGCACAGAAATCGATCAGAACCCGGTTGAACAGCCCGGGTTTTTCCAGATGCGTCGCGTGGGCGCTCTCTGGTATCACTGCCAGGTTGGCGTCGGGAATGGATTGCCACAATTGCTCGGTCTGACTCCAGGGATAGGTGCGATCCCTGTCACCCCAGATAACCAGTGTTTTGATTTCGATATCCGCTAAGCGTTCCGCCCCATTCCAGCCTTCCATCGCATCGAGCCCGGTGAGTATTGACTGCAGGCTGCATTGTTCGGCGATTACGGCGCAATCTTCATATGCTGCGTCTTTTTCCCGCTCAAGAAACCAGGATGCCGCAATTCGTCTGGCTGTGGCCTGCGGTCCGTCGGCACGGGCCCGGCGTTTTGAGGTTCCAATGGTCTCGAACCGTCCTGGCAACACCCCCAACGCACCGGTGCCATAGAGCACCAAACGCGCGATGCGCCCCGGTGCGCGGGCGACCATTTCCTGCACAACCATCCCGCCCATCGAGTGGCCGATCAGGTGGAACTGTTTGATGCCGCGCGCCGTCAATTCATTTAGCGCCCAGTCAGCATACCCGGCTATACTGTCCAACGCATCAAGCCGTGCATTCTTACCATATCCCGGTAGATCCAGCGCGATGACGTCGAAATCTGACAGGTCTTCGGCTTGCCTTTGCCACTGCTGACTGCCGCCCAAAAATCCATGGACAAAAACAACCGGCGTCATTTGCGCCCGCCCTGCACGATGCGATCAAGGATCATGGCACAGAACAGGATCGCAAACCCAGCAAGGATGCCCTGGCCCACATTGGCATATTGCAAGGCCTCAAGCACATCTTCGCCCAGCCCTTTGGCGCCAATCAGTGATGCCACAACCACCATCGCCAGCGACAACATGATCGTTTGGTTTATCCCCGCCCGGATCGACGGGCTTGCGAGCGGCAGGTCGACCTTGGTGAGCAGATACCACTTGTTGGCTCCAAAGCTGATCGCTGCTTCGCGCACGCTTTCGGGCACACCGCGCAGGCCAAGAACAGTCAGGCGCACCACCGGTGTGCCGCCAAAGATCATCGTAACCACAACTGCCGCCGGTTTGCCGACGCCAAAAAACGCGATCACCGGCACCATAAAGACAAATGCAGGCATGGTTTGCATGAAATCCATGATGGGTTGGATAAAGGCATAAAACCTTGGGCGGCGGGCGGCGAACATGCCAAGCGGTATGCCGATGACGATCGACAAACATGCGGCCGTCCCCAACAATGCCAACGTGGTCATGGCGCCTTCCCAGAAACCCAAGAGGCCCATATAGGCCAGAAATGCCCCCGAATAGATTGCCGTGCTGATTCCTGCGGTCAGCCAGGTCAGCAAAATGATCAAACTGGCGATTACAATCCACGGCGTCTGGACCAGAATGACTTCGAGAGCGTCGAGCAGCCCGCGGATCCCGAATGTCAGAGCATCAAAGAAGGTCTCGCTGTTGCGCACGCACCATGCGATGAATTCTTCTACCCAGGTGATGCCAGTCAGGCGGAGGTTCGGGTCTGTGGGAAATTGGCTGAGGAGAGAAAACCGGCCCGGGAAACTGTAGTGCATCATTGCGGCCGCAACGATCAGCGCCATGAAGATCGCGCTGAACACGATTTGCGATACCGGCATGGCAGAGCGGATCGACCGATCCGACAGCCAGTCAGAGAAACGGGCCTCCAGCGCCCAGTTTGCCACTTGCGACTGCACGGCCTTTACGATCAGCAGGATGACTAGGCCGGTCAAAACAATTGAGGGGCCTTCGGCGGCTAACGCCTCGGCCTCAGCACGGATGCCGCCAATGTTGTCCTCAAGAGATTCGACAGTGCGGCGATAGACATCAATCTTGTCCGATTGGGTCTCGATCGCGGCGGCGAGTTGCTGTCTGCGCAACTCCAGCGTGCCTTCGATCGAAGCGATGCGCGCCATTGCATCAGCAGCAAGATCACCAAACAGACCACGCGCGATCTGCACAAAAGCAATTGTTTCTAGGATCAGAAAGGGCAGCGCCCATGACCACAGCCCGCGCGCGCCAAACCACACCGGACCAAACAGCCCGGCCATCAGGTTGAATGTCGGCGTGAAGCGGGACGAGGCGCCAATCTTATCGAAATTGCGGATGTAGTAGTCAGGGTTGGTGCGGACAAAGGTTCGAATGTTATCGCGGCGCTCTTCGGCATAGGCCAGGGCGGCTTCGCTTTCGGTATCTTCCAGCGGGTTCACATCAGAGGTATTCATGACACTTCGGTCCCTTCGATCACAGTACGCAGCAGATCGGCACGGGTAATCACGCCGACATCAACGCCGCCGTCCTCCACTAGAATGGCACTGCTGTTGTCGATCGCCAGATTGATCAATGTGCTGAGGTTTTCACCCTCGTTGACGCGTGGTGCATCGGCCGCTAGCGGGCCATGGGCTGCTATGTGATCGGGTATAGGCTGCATGACAGCGTGAGCACGCACCACCTTGAGGCGGGAAATGCCGGCAACAAAATCGGCCACATAATCGTCAGCGGGGTTCATGACAATGTCTTCGGCCGTTCCAATCTGCACGACCTTGCCATCACGCATGATTGCGATGCGGTTGCCGATGCGAACCGCCTCATCCAAATCATGGGTGATAAAAATCGTGGTCTTCTTCAGGATCTTGCTCAGCCGGATGAATTCATCCTGCAATTGCCGACGGATCAGCGGGTCCAACGCTGAGAATGGTTCGTCCATCAACAACACATCCGGGTTGGCCGCCAGCGCCCGGGCCAAACCCACACGCTGTTGCATGCCGCCTGACAGCTCGTGCGCAAATTTCGACCCCCAGGCACCAAGCTCTACAATGTCCAGAATGGCGGCGGCCTGACGCATCCGCTCATTTTTGCTGACCTGGCGGATTTCCAGTGGCATCGCGACATTATCCAGCACCGACCTGTGCGGCATAAGTGCGAAGTTCTGAAACACCATGCCAATCTTGTTGTTGCGAAACTGCTGAAGCTCTTTTGGCCCCAGGGCCATGACATCGGTGCCTTCAATCTCGATCTTGCCGTCGGTGGGTTCAAGCAGCCGATTGAAATGGCGGACCAGAGTAGACTTACCGCTGCCGGAAAGGCCCATAATGCAAAAAATTTCGCCCCGATTGACCGACAGGCTGACATCAGCAACACCAACTACACAGTTGTAGTCCGCCAACACCTGAGCCTTGCTAAGCCCCTGATCCCGGATCGCCTGCAGCGCGACTTCGGGCCTGCCTCCGAAAATCTTCCAAACATTCGAAATTTCGATAACGGTATCGTCGCCCATAGGTCCCCCAGAGGTCAGCGTTCGGGTGGCGCCATGAAACGGCGCCACCGTGTTCCTTGAGCGAGATCAGAGGCCCAACCAGGCGTCCACGCGGTCAGGATTGGCGTCGACCCATTCGCGGGCGACCTCTGCCGGATCACGTCCTTTCCCGCTGATTTCGTAGGCGAACCCGCTGACGTCATCAGCCGTCACTTGGAAATTCGCAAAGAAATCGGCAATCGCCGGAGAGCGATCTGGGAGGGTATTGGACCAGGCGATCTGAACGTTCTTAAGCGCGTCTTTGGTGGCGACACTGGAATTGGTGTACCAATCCGGGTCATCAGATGGCTGAACCATCACGTATTTCGCAGGGTCAAATGTCGGTTCGCTCAACATCTGGACATCGAACATGTACCAAACTGCGTGCGGTTTATAGCAGTAAAAGGCATATCCTTCGCCCTTAGCGATACTATCCTTGATCCGCGCCGTCTTTACACTTTCTTCTGCACGCACCGGTTCGATGAAATCAAGCAGGCCGTAGTCCCGGGTTTTAACCTCGTTCACATTCGCCGATGCCCAGCCCGGCGCGCCGATCCACATTTCGCCCTTACCATTGCCATCGCTATCCATCAGTGCAGCGACGTCCGGACGACCCAAATCAGCAATGTCAGTGATGTTGTTGGCCTTGCCAAAGTCCTGGCTGACGCAAAAGCCCTGGTTGCCTTCGTATGGGTTCGAGGACAGGGTTACCGTTCCGGCCTCATCTACATATTTCTTGGTAAAGCTTTCTTGATTGGGCAGCCACACATCGGGATGCACGTCGATGTCGCCCTTACCCTGATCCATTGCCTGGAAAATGGTGGCGTTGTTCCCCGGCACAAATTCCACCGTCCCTCCGATGCGCGTCTCAACAACCGCCCCCAGAAGATGCGCAATTGCTTGCGCCCCGGTCCAGGACGGCACACCGATCTTGACCTCTTCGGCAGCAAAAGCAGGCATAGCATAAATGCCAACCGCAGCCGCAAGGCCCAGTGTCGTCAGATTCGTTCTCATGATGGTCTCCTCTGTTGATTTGCGCCGTGTTTTGGCGTCGTTCTTTAGTCATTCGATTTCCTATCGAGCGATAGGATCGTGCCAAATTGTCTCGGGCTGCGACTGCAGACGGAAGGCTGAAGAAAGCGCAAACCGCCATGCCCTGCCTAGAAGTCTAGATCATGAGGTTTTACGAGGGCCAATTCGAACATTTCATCAAACTATTCGTGTTTTGCATAGTTGCAGGTATGCTTGGCCAATGCGCCCTTTGACATGTAGGAACTTCCATTGGATCTGAACTGGCTGCGTGATTTTGAGTGCCTTGCCCGAACGCTGAATTTCACCCGTGCGTCCGATGAGCGAAACATAACACAATCTGCATTCAGCCGTAGAATCAAGGCGTTGGAGAGCTGGGTCGGACTGCCACTGGTAAACCGGGCCACCTATCCAGTGCAACTAACAGAGGCGGGGCAACAGTTTTTGCCCGTTGCCTTGGCTGCGATTTCGCAGTTGTCAGAATCTCGTCAATCCCTGCGGGATGCTGACAGAGGGGACAGTCGATTCATTCGATTTTCGGTGCTTCACACCATTGCGGTCAATTATCTGGCTGCCCGGATCGAAGAGTTGCAACTGCAAATCCCCGATTTGCGCACGCGTGTACTGTCCGATTCCCTAAGCACCTGCTGCGATCTATTGGTCGAAGGCGCAGTCGACATCCTGTTGTGCTATTATCACCACTCGGTCTCGCCGATGATTGACGAGGCTGCATTCGAGCGAAAAGATCTGTTGAAGGATCGTCTGGTGCCGGTGGCTGCGGCTGAAACAGTGCGCACCATGGGGTGGAACCTGGCACGACCGGATGGCCCGCCAATCCCATATCTGGCCTATGACCGCTCGTCATTTCTGGGCATGGTTGTTGAAAACACCATAGATCGGAAACCGCTGAATGCTGAGACGATCTATGTCGATAGTTTGGTTGAGACCATCAAACGGCGCCTGATGACTGGAAGTGGTTTCGCCTGGATGCCTGAAACCGCGATTTCAGTTGAACTTGACGCGGGGCTGTTGGTGCCTATCGGCGATAGCACTTGGTGTGCAACGCTCACGATTTCTGCCTTTTCCAATCCGACGATCTTTGATCAAACTGCCCGCCAGTTTTGGGATCGTTTTTGAGCTAACCAGCCTGTTTCCCAAACCCATATCGCCGCAAGGAACAATAGTCCGCGCTATTCCGCCTCACCATGTTGACCCGACTGAGAGAATTTACAGATCTCGGTGACCAGCAGGTCAATCGTGTCGATTACATTGGCATCCGGCGCCACACTGTCTGCAATTAGCGAGAATTCCGAACACGCAACGATTTGCAGGTCTACGCCTGCCGCAACCAGTTCGTACGAAGCACCACGCAATGTTTCGCGCGCATCGCGACAGGGACCGTTTGCTTTGATGCTGCGGATTGCCGACAGCATTTCTTCATCATCTTTGGGCCAGACGACAGAAAACCCTCGCGCCGACAGCGCATCTTCGAACAAACGTATGCGCCGCACGGCGGGCGAAGCAAGAATACCGACACACACCCCGGAGCCAATCGTTCTGGCTGCATAATCAGCTGTCAGGTCAACCATGTTCAACAGCGGGATGTTCACCGCACCTGTGATTGCTTTGGCATAGTGATGCGCGGTGTTGCACGGCATTGCCAGCGCCAAGGCTCCGGCAGTCTGAAGACGACGCGCCATTGTGGCCAGCGTCGGCCCAGGATTTTCTCCGGTGCCTGCGATCAAATGCGCAAACCGCGACGGTACTTGCGGGTTCATGTCGATCAACAGCGGGATGTGGTCGCAGTCATCACTCGCAGACACCGCCTCCACCAGCTTACTCTGGAGGAGGATGGTCGCTTCGGGGCCCATGCCACCAAGAATGCCGACCAGACGCGGCGCCATGGCTCAGACAGTTACCCAGCGGTTTTGATGATCAAAGGCAAAGTCATATCCTCCGAGAGCTGCAGCGCCCCCGGTGTGCAGGAACACGACCCGCTCATCTTTAAACTCACCCTTGCGCGCAAGATCGATCAAACCCGCTGCACCCTTGGCCGAATAGCACGGATCCAGAAGGATGCCCTCCAGTTCGGCAAACATCTGGATCGCCTCGATGCCGCTTTTTGTCGGCAGGCCATAGCCCTCGCCGACATAGTCAGTGTTGGCCATCACGTCTTCGCGCTTGACCACATCTGCGCATCCCAGCTTCTCGGCAGTTTTGCAGGCAAGGTCGTAAACCATTTGTTCCTGTTTGGGTTGCGGCGCCCTTGTGCCGATGCCCAGCACGGGCACCTGAGCATTCATCGCGCACATGCCCGTAACAAGCCCTGCCTGTGTTCCCGAAGAGCCGGTTGCATGCACCAATCGATCAATTCTCAAACCGCTGTCATTGGCCTGACCTATTATCTCAAAAGCGGCATTCACATAGCCGAGCGCCCCAGTCGGGTTCGATCCGCCGCCTGGAATGACATAGACATTGCGTCCCTCTGCCCGTTTCTTGTTGGCTGCTTTCTCCATCTCGCCCGGCATGTCGTGGCCACCGGCAAACTTTTCCGTTGTCGCGCCATGCAGATGATCAAGAAGCACATTGCCATTGGTGTTGTAGTTGGCATCTTCATACCCGGTGCGATCTTCCAGAAGGATATGACAATCGAGCCCAAGCTTGGCGGCAAATGCTGCGGTCTGTCGGCCGTGATTGGTCTGCGTAGCCCCCTGAGTCATTACCATATCTGCGCCCTGCGCTTCGGCCTCTGCCATTAGGAATTCAAGCTTGCGGGTCTTGTTGCCCCCAGTTGACATGCCGGTGCAGTCGTCCCGCTTGATCCAGATTTCGACACCCAGCTCTTTTGACAGACGTTTCATCGGCTCAAGCGGCGTCGGAAGATGAGCTAAGTGCAGGCGAGGGAAACGGGCAAGATGCATGTGAGAGCTCCTAATATTGATTTACGTCAACTTACTCCTCGCTATCTCTGTATTCAAATTCGAAAGTTGACGTCTATATTGCAAGAATTGCATATTACGCGAGACTGCGTTATCTACGTTTTATGCGACTTGAATGGATTGATGACATATTGGCCGTACTTGATAGCGGCTCATTGGCGCGCGCTGCTGACAAGCGGTTGCTGACCCAATCTGCCTTTACGCGCCGGGTGCGCCTTATCGAAGACAATATCGGCACGACCCTGTTCGACCGCCGCCGCAAGCCCGTATCTCTGATGCCAGGTGTGCAGGCGCTGGAACTCGAATTGCGTGAACTCAGTTCGCGGTTACACAAACTGCGACATACTTTGAAGACTGCGAGTGATCAGGCCGGCAATTCCCTGTCCTTTGTCTGCCAACATGCATTGACTACAACCGTTTCGCCCAAGGTTGTGTACTCATTGACGGAAAATGGCGATGCTTCGGTGTGCGTGCGTTCCGGGAACCAGGACGAATGCCTCTTGCTGCTAATCTCGAAGGAAGTTGATTTTGCGATCATGTACGCGATTCCTGATGGCAAAATGCCCGGACCTGGAAACGCCTTCGAAGCCAGGACACTTGGTTCAGATTTTTTGCTGCCAGTCTGTGCGCCCGCAATGCGCAGCCAAGCAACTGATGCGGTTATTCCAACAATCAGTTACCCGCCCGAAGTGTTTCTTGGGCAGGTCTTTTCCCGGATGGTCGCCCCGCGTTTGCCCACAGGCGTCACTGCGTTACCCAGAGCTGAAACCGCTCTGACGCTCGCCATGCTGCAATATTCCCTGAATGAAATCGGTGTTGCGTGGTTGCCCCACTCACTGGTTGCCGACCCGCTCGCACAGGGTCTGCTTGTGCGCCTTGATGACGTGCTGCCCGCGCAGCCCCTGACAATCAATATGGTCCGCTTGGTAGAAACACAGTCAGAGCATAGTGAGCAGGTGTGGCAACACCTTGGAGACCAATTGCAAATTTTTGTTTCGTCACAAAATCTACCCGACGTTGCGAAAAGCTGCATTGAGTCAGAATAATTTTGGAGCGATCTGAGCACTACTGCAGCAGAACGGAAAATAGGTAAATTGGGCGCTACTGACCAATCGCTGCATTCGAGATGATGCTGCACTGCCGGAATTCGTGAAGATCATGAAGATTTCACTTCTTGGGGGCGGTCAGCAATCCAGAATAGATAGGACTGACTAAGGCCGAGTGTCTGCTTTGGCCGCTTACGCAATTAAGTTTCGTGCATGCAGCGAAAGATCGCCTTCCGCCCGACCAGCGGATCGGCAACGACCGCTTTGGGCTGCGAACAGCCGAGTGCGACCGCAGCGGCCAGTTTGGGCGGCAATGGCAGCCCGGGGGCTTATTGCAGCGTAGCAGACGGACGTGCCGCTTTGGGGGTTTGCAAATGGACGAGCCTGCGCTCTTTGAGGCCGGGACAGCATGGAGCTACACCGATACCGGCTACATTCTGTTGGGCTTAGTCATGGTGGCTGCCACGGACGCAAGTGTGTTCGAACTTGCCGCTGAACGCCTGCTTTTGCCCTTGGGCCTCAAGGCTACCATTCCATCCGACAACACAGCGCTCGAGGGCCTTGCCGTTGTATACACCGTAGACGGCAATCCCTTCGACCTCGCGCCTCGCACGATCGATGGCGACTGTCGCCTGACATTGAACCCAGTTGTCGAATGGACAGGAGGTGGATTTGCATCCACCTCAACCGACCTTGTTCGATGGGGGCATGAGTAGTTTTCAGGTGCTGCCATGGACACTGAATATTTGGGCTCCTTGCTGGATGGGGTGGCGGTCCATCCAGATGCGCGGGGCGTGTTCTACGGCGCTGGTGTTGCGATCTACCACGAAACCCCGCACGGCACCGTATTCGGTCACGGCGGCTGGATTCCCGGTCATGTCTCAAGCCTGAGGCATTATGCAGACCACGACTTCACAATTGCGTTCCAGATCAATAGCGACGTGGGTGTAGTAGACGATAGCACTGATCTGGTTCCAGCCTTAGAGGAGGCGCTTGCACGCTCGCTCATTGGAGCCCTACAGCAATAAGGACTATTAGGGTTGCAAAGTCGTGTGTGGATGGCTCCTGCATTGCAAGCGAATTTTGTGATTGCGATAGCCTGTCAGTACAGTCGTGTGTCGGGCCTGTTTGTGCAGCGGTTGCCACTGGCCCTGATGAGTTCCGCAAGCAAGGTTCCTATCGGCTAATCGACCTCTGAAGGCCGCGACCTTGGTCGGAGTGTCCTTACTCTTGGTTGACTTCGTTTCGCATCATCACATCAAGCGTCTTGCCTCTCGGGGCAGGATCAGGTGATCGGCTGCCGATACTCCTCTTGTTTCGTCAATAACGCCCAAATGATCCGGGCGGATTTATTCGCCATGGCGACTGTCGCCAGCCGGAAAGTCTTTTCGTCTAGAAGCTTCGCAGTCCAGGTGTCGGCTTTCTCTGGGCTGTTCTTGGCCATGAGCGCGCGCGACGTCATTCCGATGATCGGCAGTTTTCGGATGTAACGGTCACCCTTCTCTGTGATCCGCCCGAGGCGCTCTCGGCCACCGCTGGATTTGTTCAGCGGTGTCAGCCCCAGCCAAGCCGCCAAATCGCGTCCGGTCTCGAACTGTTTTGCATCGCCAATGGTGGCGACAACGGCCCAAGCCGTGATAGGTACGATCCCCGGCATTCTCATCAGACGTCGTGCATCGGCATCGAGCCATGCGTGTTGTTCGATCAGTTTGGTAAGCCCATCAACCCGCGCATCGAGCCCGCTCAGTTGATGACACATCACGCCAAGAATTCCGTCCGCGATCTCGGGCATTTCCAACTGCGCTTCGGCGCCGTGTTCCCGAGCGAATTTAGAAACAGCCTCGATACCCGTTGGCAGAATATGTCCAAATTCCCGGAGGATGCTGCGTATCATATTGACGACCTGGGTGCGCTGCCTAACGACCAGATCCCGGGCGCGGTGTATTGCAAGAACGGCCTGCTGGTCTTCGGACTTGATCTCTACAAAGCGCATGGTTGGTCGACGCACTGCTTCATAAATCGCCTCGGCATCCACCGCGTCTGTCTTGCCGCGCTTCACATAGGGTTTGACATAGGCTGCTGGCATGAGCCGAACATCGTGGCCAAGTTTGCGCAGCTCGCGTGCCCAGTGGTGCGCCGAACCGCACGCTTCCATGCCGACAACACATCTCGGCAGCGTTTCGAAGAACGCCGGTAACTTCGCGCGCTTGATCTTCTTGTTGATGATCCGGCGTCCGGTGGCTGAAACACAGTGCACTGTCTGACGTCAGCGCTCATGGGGCCAAATCCAGGCCCACGGTTTTTACTGTCATTGGGTGGCTCCTTTCCTAGCAGTCGATAACAACTGCACTTTGGCACGTTCGATGCCGGTGGAGCAGGAGCCATCCACCTCATCCGCTTTGGGCCGTTCGTATCGATATCGATAAAGGGACCCAATTATCGTTGCTGGTTCGCACTCGTAAACTTACCATCACCTAGCTCCGATCCGATCATTAAAACAGCTCGTCGGGCTCAAATCTTTGCAACAAAACCGGCTATGTCCCGGGCGGTGAGTGACTTCGGGCTGCAATCTGTTTTTGTAGCAAATCCCGAGCCTGCCGTCTCGTGACCGGGCTCTAGGTTTCAGCCAACATATCGGCTTCCACCCAGAACACCCCAGCATAATCTCCCTGACGCAGTAGCCCCTGAACCGTCTCTTGTGAGCCGGTGCAGGGGTTTTGGGTCATGGTCGGTCCATACCGTAGTGATCTGCCCATTATACCGGGTGGCCTTTCAGTTTTGCAGCGCGGCAGTTATCGGCGTTACATCGCAGCCGGACCTAATTCTCCCGCATTCCAGAATTGGTAGCATTCAGCTGGGCCAAGATTGCCACGTGGACAAGCGATATCATAAATAGTTTCCGCAAAACCCTCGATGATAACCCCGAACCCTACTGCGACAATGATCACGGAACCAATGAGATATCGACCATCTTCTTCAACTTGACCAAGCATTTGGCTTTCTTGATTTTGCTCCCAATTCAGACGAGTACCGTCTTCGAATGCGTAGCCTCCAGCATCAATGCCGATCAGGTCAACATCGGGCAAGTCCCGGCTCCAATTCGAGTCAATTGCGGGATATTGCAGAGTGGCGGACAGGTTATTTTGACCCAGATGACGCTCTGAAGACAAATCGAAGCTAAAGCCGGACGAATTGGTGGTTTGGTAGGTATTGGCCATCCCATCAGTGTGGTCGATTGTTTGCGAAACTGATGAGTGAACTTTGAGCGCAAACCCGCGTTGGCCATGGTCACGCAACGGACCAGCCGTGGACGTTCCGGCACTCAGGACAATGGCGAATGCGGTGACGGATGCAATCAGTGTCTTTTTCATTTCTTGGTCCCTCTAGGTTGAGCGTGTCTGATACGCTGTAGGTGGAACCAACTTGAAAGCTTGCGGTTTCGATTTATTGCGCTGACAGGTCAAGGTTTTGAGAAAAGGCTTCAAGTTGACGCCTATCCCCGCCAGGCATGAACTTGCCTTCGCCTTGCGCAAAATCGGCGGGATGGAACGGACGCTGTTTGTCATCGACTGGTTGCTCGATGCCGATATGTAGCGCCGTGCACAGGTTGGGCTGAACAAAGGCGAGGCGCATCACGCCCCGAAGAATGCCTTGAGAAATGGTCGACAGGGTGAAATCCGCGACCGTACTGCCAAGGACCAGCACTATCGGATGGAAGGCCTTAACCTCCTGGCCGCTATCATCATCCACTGGAACACCAAGCATCTGAGAGGGGCGGTCACCGCTTATGATACAATCCTGCCCCTTACCGGAATCCACCCCAAACACGCTGCGAACAGGCGCTAGCTTGATGACTTTTCTCAAAACCTTGACTTGTCAGCGCAATAAATCTGAACCGCGGTTTGCCAGATTGAGTGCACACACAGCGTTTCAGATACGCTCAGCTGAAAAGGAACCAAACGATGAAAAAAGTACTGATTGCCTCCGCCACAGTGTTCGCGATTGTTGCAAGTGCAGGGATGTCCATGGCCGGCCCGTTGCGGGATCAAGGCCAGCGTGGGTTTGGGCAGAATATCCACGTTTCGACCTCACAAGCAATTGGCCACGCCAGTGAAAAAGCCAAGACCCACCAGACCACTTATAGGACCGGCTCTGGCGCGCATGTAACGTCAAAATACGATCTGGGCCAAAAGAACCAGCCCTCGACACAGCAGACTGGCGCATATGGCGCGAGCGGGGGCTCGCAAGCCCCCAATGTGGTCGTGGTCCCGATTCAGCAAGACGGCAGCTACACATTGGTAATTGGCAAGTCGTCGGGCTCCGATCTGACCCCATACCCGCGTCTCAACTACTACTGGTAAACCTGGGTTCATCACGGCAGGTCTTGTCCGAGAAAACGTGACCTGCCGCCATCAACCGCCAGGCCCCGGATACAAACCCCGGGTCCAGGCTGCTGTGACCTCATGACGGCAAGGGGACAGCGGGTTTTCTCGGGCCAGCCGGCGCTGACATCAACCACCGTCTGAGCCAGATGGTCAATACGGATGGTTCGTTGCCGCTATGACGATAGACCCACCGAGGCCTGCTTTTGGGCGTTGCGAGCCGACCATGAGCATTGCCATCACGCGCATTCGGAGGGTGGTTTTCGCGACGCCAATGTTTGCCTGACAGAGGCCGCCCCGCCGCAATAAATACTGCGAACCGGGGGAACTTGATGCTTTTTCTCAAAACCTTGACGTGTCAGCGCAATCAACCTGAGGCGCAGATCGCCAATTTGATTGGACACACAGCGGGCCAAACACGCTTAGCTGAAAGGCGCGAAAAGATGAAAAAAGCAATGATTACATCTGCAACAGTACTCGTGCTTGTCGTCAGTGCCGGAATGTCCATGGCCGGTCCTTCGCGTGGCAACCTAAGCGGGTTTAAACAGGATGTTCGCTCATCAGTTTCGCAAGCACACAGCCGCACTGCGACGCAAAGCAACGGTTCCAAAGCCTTCACCGTTAACCAAACGCTGGCTAAGTTGACGACAACCGCAGGACCAACGTTCTGGGTTGAGGCCGATGCCGAACGCGACAGCTATGATGTCGGTGAAGGCGAGTTGACGACGAACAACGGCACTCTGCGGTATGGCGCGAATTTGCCTTTGGGTGAGATCGCGGGCGGACAGCTGTTTGGCGGGCTGGAATTTGGCATCGGCAGCCTGTCATCGAAGGTCGGCACCAGCCTGGCCAGTGCCAATATCTCGACCGAAGCCTACGATGCAACCCTGAGCGCGCTTTGGGTTGCGGACAGTCTGTTCTACGTCGACGGGCAGCTTCGCTATGGGTATTTCGACAGCCAGATACGCCCCAACGGTGGGGCCTCCGTGGATGCCGATGGCAGCGGGTATGAGATATCCATTGAGATTGGCAAGCCCTTCACGCTGCCGAATGAATGGACGCTCATCCCGCAAATGCAGGTCATGTACAGCGATATCGACATGGACGATGTCCCTGATCGGTTCTCGGGTGGTCATATCGGATCCCTGGTGGATGGAGACACGTTGACAGCTCGGGTCGGACTGCGTGCTGAGCGTGCCTTTGCAAACAATGCGATGCTGTATGGCCAAATCGACCTCTATCATACGTTCGACACCGCACCCTCGGTGGTGTTTGGGCAAAATACGGTGTTCACCGAGCGCGGCCAGGACACTGCGGCCCTGAGTGTGGGCGGCAATGTCGCCCTGTCGGATCGCTCGTGGCTGTATGGCGAGATCACGACTGAAACTGGATTGGGAAGCAGCTCGGTCGACGACGCCTTTAGCTGGAACATCGGCGTAGAGGTCCAGTTCTGAAGTGTCTTGGCATTGGTCTGAACCGAAAATGGTTTCAGACGTCAGCTTGAGGGCCTTTCTCAAAACCTTGACGTGCCATCGCAATAAAACCGAGCCGCAGACTGCCAAATTGGTTTCACACACAGCGTTTCAAAAACGCTCAACCGAAAAGGCCCAAGAAATGAAAAAGACACTGATTACATCCGTCACAGCGTTCGCCATTGTTCTGAATGCTGGAGTGTCCATGGCTGGTCCGTTGCGCGGCGACGGCCAACGCGGGCAAGCACAAGATATTCGCGCGTCAGTATCGCAAGCGCTCAACCACGCTGATGGGACGGCAAACAACAACCGAGCTACGAAAACGTCTGCGTCTGCCCCAGGTGCTGTGTTTATGTGTTCTGCCGGCAGATACAATGCAGATCTCGGTTATAACCAACGTTGTGCATTCGACTTGGATGGGAGCACTCCGGGGCACTGATCAATCATCGAAGCCGTGAGAAATAATAGACACTTAGTGAAATGATTGTGTGGTTCAAAGATGCAAAAAAACAGGCATTTGACCCGCGCTTAACTGAAAGGATTTAAACGATGAAAAAAGTAATAATTGCATCCGCTACGGTACTCGCACTCACTGTAAACGCCGGAATGTCCATGGCGCACCCATCGGGTGGCCACGGCCAACAAACCGTAAATCCGCCTAGCCCCGACTATCAAGTGACACCAGGGCTATCGAATTCCGATCCTTGTGACTCATGCAGTGATGCCTACTCATAAAGGCGCTGACACATAAAATGGCGGATGCTTGAGGCTACGTTCCAGTAGATCAGCATCCGCTTTCTTGCCCGAGGTCACTGTCCCAACCGAATAGTATGCCCTGAGTTCAACCTAAGTTGCTCGAACACTGCCCGGAGATTGGCCCGTCCAGGTTTTGTAGGCATTGGTAAACGCTGCCTGATCAGAGTAACCAAGCGCAAAAGCAATCTCAGAAAGACTTAGCTTGGGATCATCAAGATACTGCTCTGCCAGCCTTGCTCGAATATCCTTTAGCAGCTGTTTGTAGGTTGTGCCTTCTTTGGTCAGCTTGCGACCAAGTGTACTGATACTCATCCCCAGCGTCTTCGCGATTTCATCTTGCGTCGGAGCGCTAAAAGACAGTCGCGACGTTATCTCGCTCTGCACCAATGAACTTGTTTCACCAATTACAGGCGGTAAATCGTTCATCAACGTTTGCACATGTTTTTCAAGGTGCAAAAGCAATGCGGGGTCCGTATCTTTGATCGGAATATCCATCACTGTCTTGTCAAACAGGATACCCGGAACTCTTTGACTCTGTTTGACATTGATCGATAGAGAACTGGAGATTTGGGACTGCTTTTCTTCGGTCAATTCATGCGGAAACCGTATCTCAAGGACTGGCAAGGGCGTCTCAGCTGCAATTTGAAGACTGGTCAAAAAAGCAGACATTCGAAACTCATTGTGAGCTCTATCAGCACGCATCAGTTCAGCGATGGAATCTATCTCCAAAAACATGCCGTACTCTTCTTCATAGAATGACAGTTTGGCAAAGCCGCGCGCTAAGCGTGCGTAAGTCACAGCCTTCTCGACTGCCTCGCCAACGGTTGGAGAGTTCAAAACGACATAGCTGAGAAGTGTAGTCTTTCTGGGGTTGAATGTTCTTCCCGCTGTGATCGCAAACAGGGGGTCTCGGGTCTCTTTCACGGCGAGTTCCAAGAGGCGCAGCTCATTGCGAACATCAACAAAATCCGGTGGGGTTTCGTGGAGATCAACGGGTAGGTTGGCCGATCTCAGAAGCGCAACGATATCTGAACCACGGTTTTCCAGAAGCCTGGCTATGTGATGCGCGCCGAAGCCTGGAACATTCCAAGATTGGCTATCAGAATTCACTTTGTTCTCATTCATGCAGAAATGTCACCCGAGATTGAAGCACGCCGTTGAACCGAGGCACTTTGCATATTGGGCTACAATAGACAGGGAGTAAAAGCCAAGCCAAGCAATCGTTTGATTGTCGGCGGCAATGTAGTGGGATTTTTGCGCCGGAAGCGAACGGCAGAAATGCGGGCTGCGGCCGCAGTATCGTTATCGTATATTGTATGTCCGGAAAGTGCCGGCTGTCTCCTTTGTAGTTTGACAAAAGGGTGCAATCGCAAATGGTGGCGGGCTCTCTATCCCATCACTTTCCTTTCGTGGGCCAGCGGGATTTGGACAAGCCAAACGCCCTTGGCCGTCAGGGTGAGGACGCTGCCCTCCCCCCCCGGGCAACCCTATTAGACAGGGCCGTGTCCTCGGCTGTAACTGCGGGCCGCACCACCCCTGTCGAATAGCGTTACCTCGCCCCCTCCCGCGTTCGCCACGTGGCAGATTAGCAGGAACAGGCAGCTTCGCTGCCTGACCTACAAATCAGCCCTGATTTTCCGAAAGGGAAGTCAGATCAAACAAAACTGCTTGCGGGCGTATATTATGGGGGCGGCGGGTTAGTTTATGACCCCAAGGTCAAATTCAACTGATGTCCAAATGAGCCTCCTCCAATGAAGTGGTCCGCCCCAATGATTATCGAAGCGCTGACGAATCTGTTCATCTTGCAAGGTGTGCCTGCTTACAACCGATCAGACAATGGCCCTGAGTTCATCGCAGAGGCCGTCTGAGACTGGATCAAAACCGTCGGTGCCAAACCATCATCTGGTCCGACCCATCCGGTTCGTTCTGCAAAACCGTCAACATTCAAATCAAAGTAAACCCCGGAGCCATCCAATGGTGTAAGCTCGATACCATCGCCATCCAGATCGATAATGAGTGGACTTGCAGCAGCACTTTGATGTGCGTTCGCATCATCGTTGTCTGTGTTCCCGTCTTTACAAGAAGATCCGCCAGGATCGTAAGTAAGTCCGAAACCGAGAATACTGCCACCTACACCACCTGCAGCGGCACTTTCCTCGGCATTTTTTAAGAACCATAACCCACGCGTCACATATCCGACTGCTCCGGAGATGACTCCACCTGCCATAATACCCGTCGCGCCTTGACCGGCGCTGCATACCGCCCCATCCGTTATTCCGCCACCTTCCGCTGCTTTCAATCCGCGCATAATTTCCCGAAAGTCTTTTTCTGTTATACTTCCGTTTAGTTGTTGGAAATCTGGGTCTGCCATTTTAGTTCACGTTCCACATATTATTGTTACACGGGCGACAAAAGCTCCGACTACAAATGTCTCAAATTCGAAAGCGCTATAAAAAAAAGCTCAAGTTTCTCACTAAAGTAGTCGTCATCATGAATTAGTCTTTTTTTGTCGAGACTTGGTTCACCTCTCAGAATTATTTCAGAGACTGCAAGGCGGGCTGAGACGCCGAATTTTTCCTCGAACACATTATATTCGCGCCTCGCGGCTTCGACTTGACCGGCCCGCGCCAAGGCTTGGCTTCGATAAAGAATCTGATTTTCTTGACCGAATTCGCCGTCCAACCCTAAAAACTGAAGGATGCGAACGATTGCCAAAGCGTCTTGACGGTTTTTCTCGTCCAGCTTTTCTGCATAGGTTTCAATAAGTTTCCGCCCTTTTTGGGGCTCTCCAGCTTCAAAGTAAACCATTGCAGGAAATATGTATTTGGTTGCCAAAGAAGGCCGCAGCTCAGCGTATTTTGAAAAAGCCTCCAGCGCTTCGGCATACTCGTCCGTATGATTGAAGAGTAAGAAACCAAGTGCACCTTGAAACCAGGGATTCTCCGGCCAACGCAATACGAAACCTCTTAAGTTCTCAATCGCTTCAGCGTATCTTTCTTGTGCGACAAGCACATTGGCAATATTGTTTGCAGCCCCCTCATAAGCAGGGTTCAACTCCAACGCTCTGGTATAATCCGCAAGCTCCAAATCCGTTTCCCCGGATCGGTGGTAGATTACTCCTCTGTGTTTGAATATTGAGGCGTTCTGCGGGTCAATCGAAATGGCGCGTGAAAGATCCTCGATTGCTTCGACATAGTGCCCAGCTTCGCTTCGCAGATAACCTCTCAATATTAATGCATCAACATAATCTGTGTCGAAATCTAATACTTCGGCTATGTCAGAGTTAGCCTTCTGAATTTCTCCCTTATTTTTGTAGGCTTGGCCCCTCCAAATCAGGAGGTTGACTCGATCTTCGCCAGAGAGGTCGCCCCCTGAGAGAAGTGCTGTACACGCTTCCGCAGTTCTTGCAGGTGATATTGCGTATGTTTCACAATCCGCACGTAACGATGCCTCGTCATGATCGGAAGGCTGTGACTTGTACCATGAAACCACAAACCATATCGCAGCGAGAAAAATACCAAATGTGGCAATCTTCCATACACGCATTACGATAGCCGCCCGAGTAATCAGCTCTACCTTTGGTAGCTCAACTTCTGCCAAGGACGCAACACTTGATGAACAGGGTGTAACCCCTCCTGACAATCAGACCGACCGCGCCAGTTGAGGGTCCTAGATGTTCAGTCCCGGCATCTGGTGGATCGGATTGATGATGAATCGACTTGGCTCTGGCCTAATCGAAGGACTCCACATCTGCGCCGACGGTTTTTCGGTGCGCCGGTCGAGGGCATCGTAGGCGTAATTGGCGGCTGTGCTGTACGAGCCGTATCCGATCAGCCGGTTCTGGCTGTCATAGGCATAGGTCTCGACCGCATCGGTAACCTTGTTGGCCCGGCTGATCCGGTTGCCGCGCAGATCTTAGGCGTAGCGATAGGTGTCATCCTCGAGCAGCTGGTTGTGAGCGTTGCTCTCAAAGGCATGAAGCATTCTCGCGGTGCGCCATACCATCCCCAAACGCAGAGCAAGATAGAGCGTTGGCACCAAACCTTGAAGAACTGAATTTTGCTGGAAAACTACTTCCTACCGGGCGACCTCGAAGCCCAAATCGAAGCCTTCGTCGATCATTACAACCATCAGCGTTATCATGAGAGCCTGAGCAACGTCACAGCAGCCGATGTCATTCCCTTGATTTGCTGAGAGACAGTCGCCGGCTCAAGGATAGCAAATATTTGGAGCGAGAGATCGTAGCAAAAACGCAGCTTTCCACCAAATATGTTCATGGCGTCCTTATCTGCCTGATCCAGGAGATAGCCAAGGCGGGTCTCAGTATGTAGAAATACGTTTTGAAGCTCACCTCCTGGCTCTCACCAACATGCTTGTCCCACTGTTTCTGCGCCAGGTTGCGATAGTGGTGCAGACAGGATTCGCCGTACGTCGTCTTGGCTGCGAAGGCAATCAGGCGTTCACATTTCGCATCATTCCATCTTTACCTGATAGGACTGGACAACCATTCCAACATCACGGGGTTAGGTTTGATCAACAAACCAAGAGCTTTGCGAATATCCCAACCGTTTATGTCCAAATCGCCCTCGATTGACAGTTCAATGACATCACGACCGGGCTCAATGCTCAGATAAGCATTGCGCTGGTGGACCGACGGCGAAAGGGAGGGTCACTCGAGCCAGTCTCGGCTGACGGACCAGTGCGGGCGACGGTTTGGCGCAAGCGGCAGGCGCATAATTGTCTCGCATGCACCAGGACGGTGTTGTCAGGTTAACTGCCGTTCGGTTGCTCATGTCAGCAATTGGACGTAGGTGACATCGATGAAGTCATCATCAATCTGCTACAAGCGTCACCGATTTCCTGCTCAGATCATCGCGCACGCGGTATGGTTGTAGGTTCGCTTCAATTTGAGTCTGCGTGAAGTTGAAGAGGCGCTGCAGCAGCGCGGGATCGATGTGTCCTACGAAACAGTCCGGCGTTGGGTCATCAAATTCGGGCCGGCGGCAGCTCGAAACCTGCGGCATAGACAGGGTCGTCCAGGTGATGTCTGGCATCTGGACGAAGTTGCCGTGTGAATCTCAGATCGCTAGTATTGGCTTTGGCGGGCGGGTGATCAGTATGGCGTCGTCCTGGACGAAATCCACCAATCGCGGCGGGACAAACGGGCGGCAAAACGGCTATTGCACCGCCTGAAAAAGCGTCTTGGTTTCATTCCCAAGCGGATAATCACGGACAAACTACGCTCGTATGGCGCCGCCAATCGAGAGGTCGCGCCGGGTTTGGATCATTGGTCGCACAAAGGCCTAAACAATCGACCTGAAAACAGTCATCTCCCTTTCCGAAAGCGGGAAAGGACGATGCAAAGCCATCGCTCTGCAGGAGGGTAGCAAAGGTTTGTGGCGACCCACTCAGCCATCCGCAATTGCTTCAGCGCCGCCGCTCCGCCTTAACAATCGATATCACTGCCTCGAGGCCTTTGACGCCTGGAATGACGCCAACCAAGCAGCCTTAATTTCATAAAACTGCACTCTTTGGCTGTCCAGGAGTTAACGTGACAACACCGTTGTAGATGCTGCGAAGATTGCTAAAGAACGCGCTAAGAAAAGGCAAAGCATTCAGCGTTGGCAGTGCGTTCACTGACATTCCGAAGGATTGGCTCTACACTTTGCAAGCCGTTCTCTTTGCTTTATCAGATCTGCCTCTGCCTGTAGAGCTTTTGCTTGATCAGCGGCAGATGGCCCCTGCAACTCATCCGCAAGTACGCCCGTCAAGCCTATCACGTCCGCGGAACCCGACGTTGAGGCGTACTTCAATGTCTTCAACGAGCCAGATTCCGAAAACGCGACCTGAAACTCTTGCTTTCCAAAGGCAGGTCGACGTGGAATCGGTACTTTGTATTCATTTCCCGGCAATGCCATCAGCGCAGCGCCATTCCAAATAAGCTCGTTCTGGCCTTTGTCGTCACTGGCGTGGACTCTGATACTAACTTTGGTCAACTGCCTGGCAACCAATGAATAGGGCTGCCCGTCGTTCTCCAGATTAACCGGTGGGCTAAGTGGGTTAAGATCTGACGGATGTATGTGCGCCTGCACTACCTTATCAGAGGGAAAGAGGCGTTCATGGTAGACCTTACTCGCACCAACCGGCCTGATCTCCTGTAATCCGGCCTTGGGTACTGACATTCCAGAAGAGTAAATAAGAGACAGGATACCGTTCTTGTCACCGTGTTTTTCTATGTATTCGCATTTTGTCAGCCCGTCGGGTACGGGGGCCGCACCGGGGATACCTTTGTCACGCAACACGGAGGAGGCAACAACTAGAGAGGATTCCACAATCTGTTTTGCAGTACCCGTTTGGGTTGCATTGATGCTTTGCAGCCTACCATCTTCAAAAAACTGAACTGTCACATCGGGATCGGTAAAGGTGCTCTTTAGTTCCTGGAGATTAAACGGGTATGTCCGGCTGAGATCCGCTGAATTGGCTATGACAGGGCTGACGGCGTTTGAGATGTTAATTTGACCTCCGGGGCTGCAGGATAAGGCACGTGTAACGTCCAACCGCAGTGTACTTTTTGTCAGATAGTACCTAGTGGACACATCGGGAATCTTGGCGCAGCCAGAAATAACTAGCGATAATGACAGAATGCGAAGAAACATAAATGAACTAGTCCAAACCAGTTTTTTGTGAGATGCGTTCAGATTTGCATGGTTTTTGAGTTATTTCAACCAAACAAAACGTGTGTGCAGACGGTAAGTTGGGACGCCCAATCGTGAAGATCGGGCGCAACCCACCATGGCGAACCATGGGAGGGTAAGGGAGGAAATCGTTCGATTTCTTGGAGCTGTACCTCGGATATTACTCGTTGAGAATCTCGAGTTCTTCGAGCTTTAGCACATCAGTTTCACCGTACCCCTTCAATACACCTTCAGTTAAGGTGCCGCGCACTACGACGCGCTGTCCCAATACATCAGCCAGATTTGTTGGCCCTTCAATAGTGCCCAGAACCGACTCTGTAGGCACGGGCACAGTCACCGGAATGCTGTACTCTGGGTTGTCGGGGTCCTTAAAGACCAGATCGCGGTCGCTGAACAGGTTGGTCCCCATATTCTCTATGACACCGATCAGAATGACCTCTTCCCCGTGCAACTTCCCTTCAGTCGTTTGCGCCGCATGCTGGACAGCACCTGCAAGCATGCCCGGACATGTTGATTGCGAAGTGAAGATATCCAGTTCGATAAAATCAGCTGATACTGTAATGTTACACAGAGCAGCTCGTGGTGCTTCGGTGTGGGCTGCATCCAGATTCAAAACGCCTGCGGTACCGGGAAACACGTCACCTCCATCCGCGCGGTTGGTCATAAAGTCCAGATGCTGTGCGCCGTCGGCTTCAATCACGTTGACGCCCAATTGCGTGGGATCCCCGTTAACCGAGTTGTTGACAAGCCCTGCCTGAACACGGGCATTGTCAATTTCAGTTACAAGCAATCCGGGCCCTGTAAGCAAACTGTCAAAGCCGAATTGATTCCGAAAGGACAGCAGGAGGTAGTGGTTGTCTTCGGGATCTTCAGCATCGGTGTAGTCAACCCGTACAACATCGCCTGATTCAACATAGGGGCGAATGCGCACGGCGGTCGTATCGGTGTCAATCACCTGCGGGGTGACCCACCCGAGAAATTCCTTTGACCAAGCGGTCATATGGCAGGGCTGATGGGAGGAAGACACACCATCGCATCCCCAGGAGCCCGAAGCCATCAGCCCCCAACCGCCAATACCGGAAGATTGCGCTGGTCGCGTGGAATCGTACAGATCGGGCAACCCGAAGGCATGTCCGAATTCGTGCGAGAAAACGCCGATCTGGATCATCGTGGCATCATCACAATCGAACGCAGGCATAATGACGTAGTCATCTATGAAAATCGGAACATTTGCCTGCCCCACATCACCCGTTTCAAATGCAGTACCAGTCCAGCCACTAAACGCAAAGCGATGGGACCAGATATTGCCATTGCCTCCATCTCCGCATTCGCCGCCGCTCTCGGGATGCACCAAAGCCACAAAATCAACAAAGCCATCATCATCGCCAGAATTGGGGATATTGTCGGGGCCGTCATTGTCGAATTGCGTGAAATCGATCTCAACGTCTGCCTCAGTAAAGGCGCTTGTAAGGAAAGCCGGCATTTTGGCTGCTCCACACGTCCCGTTACAATCTCCGGCGTAGAAAAGGTCGCCCTCCGGCAACTCGATCCACTCCAGCACCTCTCCACTCACTTCTAAAACGCCATGCGACATCTCATCGTAGTGAGCAGTCATAGAACCCGCATTGCCGGGGTTGAACAGGCGCTCTTCAAGATCGGCAACCGGGTACGGAATGGCAGGCGTATTTGAAAAAACTAGCGCAATGACAGGCACTTCAACGCTCCCGTGGACGGCTGACTCGGCCGTTATCGGCATTGCCGCCAACAGACCGGGTGGCAAGCTTTGCCGGCGGCGGCGCACCTCTTGGGCGGCGAGCGTCCGTGTGCGGAAGCCTCTTCTCACGACATGGGCATCAATGGCACGCTCGGTGACATCCGAATAGCCTTTTTCGGGCGACTCTGGGATTTGAGATTCAACATCTGCGAAAAGGGGTGGAATAGCTATCAAAGACAGGAACGAAGTGGAAATAAGTACACGATGCAAATGCATTTGACTCTCCATAGATTTGTGAAATGCCGAAAGTATAACACAGAACAGCTTTGGTTTGAGAATTTCACCAAGATGATATTGCGATGCACACCTGTTGCCGGTTCGGTTAACTTTGATTGACAGGTCGGCGCAAAAAAGACACCTAACGAATACTACCGAAAGGACGAACCGAAGGATTTCCCCTAAGTTATTGATCCCATGGTTTGATATTGCGATCCAATCTTGGGAATGGAAGGCGGTTCCAAGGGATAATTTTGTTGCAGGAGCGCCGCAACTGCGCACGCCGCAAGAGCAGTAATGCATCGTTCAGCAAGCTTCGCGTGTCTAGTAAGCCAAGAATGACGACCCAAGCGGGCCGCTATATCGCACGTCATTTCTGCTACGCTCACCGTGTGATTTTGCCGGGTCTTGGACGATCGCCAGTTGAGTATCGTATTGTCGGCCCTCACACTGCCCTCTGCCACGGATCATTGCCGAGACAAGTCTGATCGGAGAGGGTTTGTTCCCGCCAACCCACGTGATGATGTCAGTTGATTAAAAAGTAACATCGGCTAGGCTTTAAGCATTGATTTTGAAGGGAACAAATTTGATGCATTATTCCAGAGGCACACTCATGCCGACACGGCGCGGAGTATTGGTCGGGGGCTTGGCTGCGACCGCATTGCCCGGATGTTATGGCCAGGGAGAGGACAGAAATATCAGCCCCGACGGTCTGCCCTCGGTACCGGTGGACATCCACAATCACGTCTTCAATGCAACCGATGTGCCGATCCCCGGGTTTGTGGAACAGGTTTTGTTACGCGACCCCGAAACCCCGGTGCCTGGTGGGCTATCGGTCGCACGATCACTCGTCGGCCTGGTCGTCGACATTATTTTGGCCGCTCGCGGGACACCCACCGCGTCGGAAGAGCTGATCGAGATTGCGGACTTGCAGCGCCTGCCCGTTCGCGACGGCGGGGACTTGTTGATCCAAGATCGCCGCTTTGTCGAGGCGGGGCTGGTTGAGCTGGAAAACCGCGTGGATACGGCAGGGCGCGTGCGCCAGGGCGCGGTTTCTGCCGACGGCAAGTTGCCCCCGGCAACCGGCGACGAAGTCCTGTTTTCGCTGCTGGCCGCCGAAAGTGAAGTTCCGGTAAACCCAGTCGGATTGGCCGGGAACATTCGCAATTCGGACCGCGCCGGTGATCAGGCCCGCCAGATCGCCGATGCCATCTACGCGGATGAGGCGTTTCAGGATGACCTGAGTTTCAAATCCTTGTCCGAGCGCAGAAACCCGGATCAAAGCCTGATTCAGACCCTGATGTGGGCCGGGCTGCTGACCCGCAGCCGCGTGGATATACTGGGTGAGCTGATCCGGCTGTACGCTCATCAAACTGCGCAGGCCGACACGAATGATTCCCTGGGGTCCAACGGGATCAAGGTGTTCTCTCCATCACTTGTCGACTTCACCTATTGGCTTCGGGCCGGGCAGGATCGGGATGTCGACCGTAGCGGGCGTGACGTCACGGATCAGATTAATCTGCTTTCACGTATGGCCTTGCTGGAGCGCGGCGCCCTGATATTGCCCTTCGCGCCCTTTTGCCCGTTGCGCGCCGCTTATTACCGCAAAAACGGGAATTCTAACTGGTTGCAAACCATCCAGAAATCCATCGAATCGCAAGGGTTTGCAGGTATCAAGCTGTATCCACCGATGGGCTTTTTGCCGCTCGGCAACGCCAAATTTGACGAACCGGGCGCCCGCAAGCCCCGCGCCTTACAGGAGTTGGGGGTGACTGGGCAAGAAATCGATAACGAGTTGCGCGCTCTATACGACTGGTGCGCTGCAGAAGATGTTCCGATAAAGACGCATGGTAACAATTCGTTGGGTGCCGATGCCTGCACCGGGCAAAACGCATCGGCTGCAAATTGGAAACCGGTACTGGAAACTCCGGCGTGGAGCGATCTGAGACTAAATATCGCGCACTTTGGCGGCTTTGATGAGGAACGGTTCCCGACCGCCCCCGGATGCCCAAGTCAGACGCAGGCCTACGAATGGCAGGCCGCAGAACTTATTGCGAAGTACGATAATGTCTATGTCGATCTGGGATACTGGACCGACGTCACAGGCAGCAATCGTGATCAGTCACAAGAAATCATAGATTTGTTGGATAACCTGCTGAATCAGAGGGAAAACCTTAAAACTCGGCTAATGTATGGTTCGGACTGGACCATGCTTGGCCGTGAGAACCAGCATGCGAGCTATTATAACGACGTGCGCAAGGCGTTACAGGCATCTGCACTCGAAAAACCTGATCAGATTTCCATTCTGGGAAGCAACGCCATAAGATACTTAGGACTGGACCGCCGCGGAAAACAGTTTAGGAGATTGACGGGATTCTTCGAAGACGCACCCCAATATAATACCATAATCACCCTGATACGCCCTTCCTCAAACCTATTGGCTTTCGGACGCGACGCACTCGGGCAGCGGTAACCTGCCCATTGTGCTCTTCGGTTTTTCGAGTCCGGCAGAGATAACGAAGACGCCTCATCTCCGATGAATGCGCGAGCGGATCTCCAGTGTGGCCAACGTCTGCTTTCGGGTTGGACGGAGTCTATTTTTCAAACGCAGCGAATGGCTACTTCCCGCCCTTCGGGCCCAATGGCTAAGGTTTCGCTGGGCGGCTCAAGGCCGACTATCGGCCTCGAACTTTGTTTTCTGTTCTACCGCCTTCTTACTCTCTCTCGATTACGCTCCCGACGATCGATGTTGATCCGGTGGTCGCGACCCAATGCCCGGTAGAATCCCAGTCCCTTGGACCAGTTCAGAAAATGGGCAAAGCTGTCGACCTGATCGTCGTTGCGCCCGCGTGGAAAGGACTGAAGCTCTCGTTTGAATACCGGCAACCAGGGTGCGTCTACAGGCAGATACACCTTGCCCTCTTCGACAGGACCGGAAGCAGACTGGAACCGGGTTTCCTTGTCCTTGTCGGATTTAATGCGTTCGTAGCACCGGCGGTCATCACGAAACAACTCATCCAGAAGCGGTTTGCCGGAGGCCGCATCTTCGATCAGAACGCGATCCGGATCCCAACGGCGGACAAGCTGAAGTGCCTTGGCTTTCTGGTCTGGGTAGTCCACCTGCCCACGCCAGACGTAAAGCAGGTACCATGCGTTTTCGCGAAAGCCCCAGGTCGTACAGACCGAGAAGTCGGACCGGGGATCCGCAGACATGCCCGTATCCCAGCTTTGAACAACCAGTTGGAACCAGCGACGATCTTCGATGGTCTCGTAGGTGCCAAACCACTCCCAGCGCAGGGGTGATCCGTCTGGTGCAATCGGGTTCTGCTGATATTGACAATTGAACACGGCCGCGCCCATTTCGCGACGCTTGGTATCCAACGTTTGCTGATCCAGGCGCGACGGACACAGAAGATCACCCGGATTGCGGCGCATGACATTTCCACGTCCAAGAGGAACCATCTCATGTTCTTCGGCGATGGCGGGCAGGTTCAGGTGCCTATAGGCCCCACGTTCCAGCAGGTACCCCGGCGGATCCATCTCGTGTAGTCGCTGTGCAACCATGACCACGCGCCCTTCGGACGGGTTATCAAAGTGCGACAGCAAGGTTCCCTCAATGAACTCCTGCGCTTTGACCAGTTCAGCTTCGGAACCTGCATCACCCGCTTTCAGCAGATCGTCGATGATGATGTAATCAGCGCCATGGCCAGTGACAGAACTGCCGATGGAGACAGCCTTACGGCTGCCTCCCTTTGTGGTGCGGATTTCTTCTGAAGTGTTGCCTTTACGGGCCAGAACAGATTCGGGAAATATCTCCCTGTACCAGCGCGCGGACATGACCCGTCGACAGTCTTCGGAATGCTTGCGCGCCAGATCCAGCCCGTAGCTGGCAACAATGATCTTAGCGCTGGGGTTATGCCCGAGAAGATAGGCGACATACGTAACAGCCACTGTTACGGATTTCAGGCACCGGGGCGGAATGTTGATGATCAGCCGCTTGTTTTCGCCGACACGAACGTTGTCCAACTCATGGCACATGGCACGCACATGCCAGGCCGGATCAAAGCTGCAGTCAGTCCCCTGGTGCAGCGTGTCAAACACGCGCCACACGTAAGGAAAGAAATTTTCCCGGTAAATCTCGCGCGCGGCTTGCCGGACCCTTTGGGATCAGGAGCTGACATCATTGGCCTCCTCATCTTCAGGACCGCAGTCACCATCTGGGTGACTGGAAAAGAAATCCCGGAGGATATCAAAGTCGACACTGTCCGGCTCAACCGCACGGGCGCTTTCTTGCGCGTCCATGTCACTTGTGTTGAACAGATCCGTGTCCAGCTTCAGCAGCGCCATCAGCATTTTCGTGTCGCCCTTCAATGCGCTGGCCGTGACCCGCTTGGCAATTGCCTCCGCCTTGGAAATCCGGACTTCCCGGTTGCCTTCCCGGACGGTGATTTTGGCTTCCAGTTCGCGTTTCAGACTGGCATTCACGCCCTTAGCACCTTTCGGCCGCCCTTTCGGATTGCCAGAGCGGCCTTTCTTGAATTGGGTTGCTTTGGGCGGCTTGCCATAGCCGACCTCATACTCTTTCGTATCGTCAGACATGATCCACCTCCTGCTCAGAAGTGGTGTCGTTGGCTGCAGAAAGCGCATCGAACGTCTGGCCTGTCACCGCGTGCACGGCGTTCTCGCGGGTCATCTCCTGCCAACGGTGGATGGCGATATCGACATAAGCCGGGTCGAGCTCAATGAGCCGCGCCCGGCGCCCGGTTTTCTCAGCTGCCAGCAAGGACGCGCCGAATCTGCCAAAGACGTCCAGCACGACATCGCCGCGATGACTTACATCCATGATGGCATCTGCCACCAAAACTGTCGGCTTCACCGTGGGATGATCAGCGAGATCCGCTTCGCGTCCTGCCCCAAAGCTGTTCACACCCGTATAATCCCAGACATTGGTCCGGTTGCGACCATGTTTTCCGAGCTCGACATTGTTGATATGCTACGCACCTGGTTTCTTGAAGATCGCAACCAGCTCGTGTTTGGAACGATAAAGGCTGCCCATGCCTCCGTTCGTCTTGTTCCAGACGCAGAGATTGATGAAGTCCAATCCGCCTGCCTTGCCGGACGCAATCAGCTCTTCAATATGGCGCCAGTCCATGCAGATCATCGCGATGCCTCCGTCCGGCAAGCAGTCGAACAATGGTTGATCACGTCCGAGAGAAAGCTACGGAACTCACTGTCAGACATTTCTCCTGACGCCATAGCAAACTCACGGTGATCGCCACTGGCACCACAGCGGACATGCCCATTGACCAGAACATTGTAAGGCGGGTCAGTGAAGACCATCTGCGGGGTCTCGCCATCCAGCAGCGTTTTATAGCTCTGGGCTTGCAAGGCATCCCCGCAGAAGATGCGATGATCTCCGAGAACCCAGAGGTCGCCCGGCTGCGCAATTGCTGGTGCCGCAGGGTCCGGGGTGTCTAAAGTTTCTGCTTCAGTCTCCGCAGCCTCGCCCGCGCCGTCGATGATAATGTCGATCTCTGGCGTTTCAAACCCGGTGATGTCCAGATCGAAGTCCAACTCGCCATCAAGGCTGAGGTCCGTCAGCTCGGCAAATTCGATCTGCAGCGCCGCTTCGTTCCAGTCCGGCAGTTCCGCCAGCTTGTTATCCGCGATGCGCAAAGCACGAACTTCTGCATCTGACAGGTGACCCGCGACAACAGTCGGAACGGACATCAACCCCAGGGCCTTGGCGGCTTCATAGCGGCCATGGCCTGCAATAATAGTACCGCTAGCATCCAACAGGATCCGGGTGACAAAGCCAAACTGTGCTACTGACGCTTTCAGCTTGTCGATATTCTTGGCCGCGTGCACGCGGTTGTTATTGGCGTAGGGCTTGATCTGGCTGATCTGAGATTGGATGACTTTTTCTGCCATCCAGATCGGCGAGTTGGACGCCTGGACGTCGCTGTGTGATTTCTTGGCGGACGTAGTCGCCTCCTTTCATTTGACGCTCTTTAGCGTCGGCGAGAAAGGATCGTGTTGGGAATTCGGAGAGAGCACGACCAGCAACTCTCCGGACTAATCGATCCGGTTCGTTGCCCCTTCGAATGCTCTCGGTCTTACCCGCTCAAAAAATGCGGCGCCAAATGCTGCCTGGGAGATGTATTCACCTCCCCGTGGGACCTTGTCCCTTGCTGGGCTGGCTAGAATTTATGCGCGGGGATTTGCAATTGCAACCCCAAATCAAAAAGTAACTAAATCGTAACCAATTAAGATTGTTGACGAATAATCGGTGGTACGGCAGCAGGGCCCTGCAAAACACACGCCTCCAGTAATCGCTGCAGAAAGAGCTGGACTGTTGCTGTGAACCACGCATCACTGAACCCACGCCCGAGCCATTCGGGCGCTCCTCGGTACCAGGGCTCGGCATTCCGCCAGCCCCGGATCAGAGGAGACAATACATGTCCAAATCCAAACAAACCAAAATCGACAAGGTGCAAGCCTTGTTGCGTTGCCCGAGCGGCGCCAGCCTTGAGGCGCTCTGCAAAACAGCGGGGTGGCAGTCTCATTCGGTCCGAGCAGCTCTAAGCGGTCTGCGTAAGAAAGGCGTGATGATTGAACGACGCGCCTCCGATAAACCACATGGCTCTGCCACGTATCACCTCACGGCAAACAAGGGCGGCGAGTCATGACGAAGATTAGCGATGTCACCAATCTGGCCGCCATTGGTCGCTCGGATCTGGTCACGCTTTGGCAGCAACTGTTTGATCAACCCGCACCCGCTATGCTCAGCCAACCCTTCCTGCGCCGTTTCATTGCCTTTGAGATGCAGTCCCGCCGTCATGGCGGGCTGTCTCGACAAGTCAAAGCCACGCTGGGAAAAGGCTCTGAGAAGAAGTCCCGGCCCCAATGCCCTGCGCTTAAAGCCGGCGGGCGCCTGCTGCGCGAGTGGTATGGCGTGACCCATGTGGTCGATGTAGCAAGGGATGGTTTTACTTGGAACGGTCGGCCCTATCGCTCGCTCTCGGCCATCGCCCGAGAAATTACCGGCGCGCATTGGTCGGGGCCGCGTTTCTTTGGGCTCACCGGCAAGGGGGCCAAATGAGCCCGCGCCGCAAAATCCGATGCGCCATCTATACGCGCAAGTCATCAGAAGATGGGTTGGATCAGGACTTCAATTCACTGGATGCGCAATATGAGGCCTGCGCGGCTTATGTCACCAGCCAGCGACATGAAGGCTGGACCCTGTTGGCCGAGCGCTACGATGACGGTGGCCTGTCGGGCGGCACCCTAGAGCGCCCTGCACTTCAGCGCCTTCTTGAAGAGATCGATGCAGGGCGCATCGACATGGTTGTGGTCTACAAGATCGACCGGCTGACCCGATCGCTCGCCGACTTCTCCAAGCTGGTCGAACGGCTGGAACAGGCGAACTGTTCCTTTGTGTCCGTCACACAAGCATTCAACACCTCTTCCTCCATGGGTCGGTTGACCCTGAATGTACTGCTGTCCTTTGCTCAGTTTGAACGGGAAGTCACCGCCGAACGTATTCGTGACAAGATTGCAGCGTCTAAGAAAAAGGGGCTTTGGATGGGTGGCAACCTGCCTCTCGGCT
>NZ_FWFP01000015.1 GCF_900172215.1 Ruegeria meonggei | reverse complement strand
ATCATCGAGGTGGTCGACGGCCTGGCCGCCAATGGCGAAGACGGCAACAGCGCCGTCGAAGCCAAGGTCAAGGCCGAGGTCGCAAACCTCTGCGCCAAATTCCCGCTCTATCCAAACCTGTAAGACGGTTGGATATCAAAGGCTTGAATGGCGCCCACCGGGCGCCATTTGTTTGTCGCCTCGTCAGATCAAACCCTGCCACCACAAAACAACGACTAGCAACGCCAATAAGGCCAACAGGTTGAATGCCAGGCCGCCCAGCATTCCCAGAAACCGCCCCATCCGCCGATCAGCCCGGTTGATACCGCCTAAATGCGCCTGAACTTCTTCTGAAGCCCGAACAAGCTTTGGGGTGTCCAACACCAACCGCAATTTGGGATGGGCGGCCATTTGCTCGGAATTGGCCAGCACCATCGCCTGCTTGTAGATCCGGCGGGGCAATTGTCGCTTGGCTTTGCGGACCGATGCCGTCAGCGTCTTGTCCCGCATGCCCAGCTTTTTGCGCAACAGCTGTACGGTGTCTGCAATCTGGGTTTGGATTTCATTGTTTTCCGACATGGCGCGGCCTCCTGACGCTGCAATCTAGCCTTGGCGCACAGAGGCGACAATAGGGCTGGTCGTTTCCCGGCCCGACGGGTATCACACGAAAATGCTGAATACGATCATACATGGTGAACCAACTGCGAACCCTCCGCTTTTGATCGCGCACGGGCTGTATGGGTCCGCCCGGAACTGGGGCGTCATTGCGCGGCGGTTGTCCAATGAACGGCAGGTCGTCGCCGTCGATATGCGAAACCACGCCTATAGTCAGTGGACGGACCACCACAGCTATCCGGAACTGGCTGACGATCTGGCAGAGGTCATCGAACATCACGGTGGGCACGCGGATGTGGTTGGGCATTCGATGGGCGGCAAGGCTGCGATGGCTTTGGCACTGCGGCACGGACACCTTTTGCGCAAACTGGTCGTGGCGGATATTGCACCTGTATCCTACAGCCACAGCCAGCTTCCGTTTATTGCCGCGATGCGCGCCGTGGATCTGCCTTCTGTGACGCGACGCTCGGATGCCGAGCAACAACTGGCGGATCAGGGCGTGGAGAAAGCACTGCAGAGCTTTTTCACACAATCGCTGGACATCAAGGGAAAGAAATGGCTGCTGAACCTGGATGTTCTGGCCGCTGAGATGCCCAAGATCATGGGCTTTCCGCAGTTCCAAGAGGCCTGGGACGGTCCTGTATTGTTTTTGTCTGGTGGTGCTTCGGATTATGTCCTGTCCGAATACCGCGACACGATCCGCGCCCTGTTCCCCGCCGTCAGGTTTGCCAAGATACCCGGCGCAGGACATTGGTTGCATGCCGAAAAACCGCGCGAGTTCGAAGCAGCTGTCAGAGCCTTTCTGAACGCCTGATCGGCGTCCCGCCTAGGACGGTGTGACCTCGCCGCCGCCGTTGACCCAATCGGGCAGCCCGCCAAGATTGTAGACCAGATCATACCCCATATCTTTCAACAGCTTACCGGCCAATGCGGCCCGAGCACCTGCGGCACAGTACAAGACGATGACGCGGTCTTTGCGCAATTCGGGATCGTGGGACTTCAGGGCATCGTCTGCGCGAAACTCCAACATCGCGCGGGGAATATGGTGCGCCCCAATGGCTCGGCCTGTCTGCTGCAATTCCACCGCATCGCGCACATCGAGCAACAACGCACCCTGCGCCACCAGGTCTTTGGTACGGCCGGTGTCAATACGTTCGACGACAGCGTTTGCGGCTTCCATCATGTCTTTGACTGTCAATGGCATCAAAACCTCCCCAGTGATTGTCACCGGATCATAATGTGCCAACGCGGAAAGATGTAGACTGGTTATCCAAACCGCCTGTTTATTGCTCGCGGAACGCGCGGGACATGCTGTCCGTCACAGGTTTTGCGATATAGGCGGCAAAGGTCCTCTCTTCAGTCTGGATCATGATTTCAGCCGGCATGCCCGGTGTCGGGATAAACCCGCTGACACGGCCGATTTCATCTGGATCCAGAGAAATCCGAGCCAGATAAACCTCTTGCGGTGCGCCGGCTGTGTCCTCAAACACGGAGTCCGCCGAGAGATAGAACACTAAACCATCCAGCACCGGCGTCGTCCGCTGGTTCAACCCAACAAGTCGCACGGTCGCATGTTGTCCGGTCACGACGCTGTCGATCTCGGTACGCGGAATCTGGGCTTCGATGATCAGTGGCGCGTCTGCGGGCAGAATCTCGGCGATTGGCTCACCGGTTTCGATTACGCCACCCGGCGTGTGGTAATGCAACCGCACCACGGTTCCTGTCACCGGTGCTCGCACGACGGCACGGTCCAGAACACTGCGGGCTTGCCGGGCTTTTTCGCGGACACTTTCCAGATCGGCTGCGATCACGCTCAGCTCATCCAACGCAGCTTCGCGATAGGCGGCACGGGTACGCGAAATCTGTTCGTCGTATTTCAGCAGCATCTGGCTGATTTCCGCGGCTTCGGCGGCCATTCGGGCCTGCTGACCTTCAGCTTCGGCCTGAACGCGACGGATCGTGTTCAACTCACCTTTTCGCACCAAACCCTTTTCAAACAGCGCTTCTTTGGTCTCGAACTCTTCCTGCAGAATTTCTGAACGCCGAACCATGCTTTCCAATTGCGCCTTAAACCCGCTAGAGCGGATTTTCAGAGCTTCCATATTGCGTTCCAACAAAGCGATGTCGTTCAGCAAGGTCTTGCGCGACAGATCAAAGCTGATCTTTTGCCCGTCGAGGATCGAAAGAACCTCAACATCATCCCCTGCCGAGATAACCAGATTTGGGGAAAACTCCAGCCGCTGCAATTCGCCATATTCGGCGTTCAAACGCTCGGACATTGCTTGCAGGCGGATCTTGCGGACGAACAACTCACGCTCGTTTACCTGGGCCGAGGTCTGGTCAAGGGTCATCAGAACTTGTCCGGCCTCAACGGTTTGGCCTTCGATGACTTTGATGTCCTCGATAATACCGCCTTCCAGGTGCTGTACGATTTTGTTGCGACCAGTTGCAACAAAGCTGCCCTGCGCGATTACCGCAGCGGCCAGCGGCGCACTGAAGGACCAGACACCAAAACCGCCAAAGCAGACGACCAGCATGATAATCCCAATAGTCACAAAACGACTGATCGAGCGTGGAACTTCGGCGTACCAGACCGTTGGGTCCATTGGGTCGTTGTTTACGGGTACCAGATCGTTCATCTCAAAGTCCCCTTACTGGTTTTCTAGGCCGGGCTGGTTGCTACGCGGCCCGTTCAATTGTTGCAGAACCTGTTCACGCTGACCAAACAGCGCCACACGGCCATCTGTCAGCAGCATGATTTTGTCGACCACGTTCAACAACGTCGGCTTTTGGGTGATCACCACAACGGTAATCTTGCTTTCCTTGGCCTGCGCAATGGCGCGCGCCAGGGCCTTGTCCCCTGCGACATCCAGGTTCGAGTTCGGCTCGTCCAAAACCACCATGCGCGGGTTGCCAAAGAACGCACGCGCCAGTGCGATGCGCTGCTTTTGTCCGCCCGACAGCGGCGTACCGTCGGCGGCCACCACGGTTTCATACCCTTGTGGCAGCGTGGCGATCATATTGTGCACGTCGGCCAGGACTGCAGCATCGTGGATCTGCTCGTCTGTCGCGTCCGAGCGCATCCGGCCGATATTGTCCTTGATCGTCCCGGGGAACAGTTGAACGTCTTGCGGCAGGTATCCAATGCTTTCACCAAACTGGCGCGGGTCCCAATTACGGATATCCATCAGGTCCAGACGGACACTACCAGAGGTCGGCAGGATCGACCCAACCAGTGTTTTACCAAGAGTCGTTTTGCCTGCTCCCGAGTTGCCAATGATCGCCAAGGTCTCGCCGGGGTTCAGGGAAAAGCTGATGCCATTCAGAACCACGCGCTTGGTGCCGCCGGGCACATACAGAAGACGTTCCACATCCAGCCGACCTTCGGGGCGCGGCAGGCGCAGTTTCTCGAATTGCAACGCCGAGTTGGACAGCAATTGATTGATCCGGCCATATGAAGCGCGGGTCAGAAGGAACGTGTTCCAGCCTTCAATCGACCCTTCGATCGGCGCAAAGGCACGTCCCGCGATGATCGAGGCCGCGATCACCATACCGCCGGTAATCTCACCCTGCAGCGCCAAGAAAGCGCCCCAGCCCAGAATGCAGATTTGTGTCAGCAAACGCACACCGCGCGAAATGGCGGCAAAGATCACATTGCGATCCTGCGCACGCACCTGCCAGGTCAGCGATTGTGCGGTGTCGCGACCCCAGATGCGTACGGCCTCGGGGATCATGGCCATAGCGTTGATAATTTGGCTATTACGTGACATCGAATCCAGATGCATATTCGCCATCGACTGAGCCTTGCTGGCTTCGGCAAACGGTTTGGCTGTCATCTTCTGGTTGATGAACGCAATCGTCATCAACAATAGGGCTGTTACGATCACAATCATCCCCAGCTGGGGATGAACCAGGAAGATCATCAGGATGAACAGAGGTGCGAACGGGACATCCAGGAACGAAATCAGCGTACTGGAGACAAGGAAACCGCGCACCTGCTGCAAGTCGCCCAACGTCTGATATTCACGTCCGGTGCCGTGCAGGGACGCATGCGCCGCCGCACTTAGGATCGGGGCGCCAAGCCGGGCTGCGACCTCAACCGCGGTGCGCATCAGCATGAATCGCCGAACAGCATCAAAGGCCGACTGAAACACAACTGCGCCCGCAACAATGGCCGTCAGCATGATCAAAGTATCCAGCGACCGGCTGGTCAAAACGCGGTCACTGATCTGGAACAGATAAATCGGAATGGCGAGGATCAGAATGTTTGTCGCGCAGGTCAGAACCAGCACAAAAGACAGGTTGCGGTAGATCGCCTTGAGCGATGTTCGCAGCGTCTGCTGAAAATCCTCGGGCGGGGTACGTTTGTGAAATGTTTGGGGTGGCCCTTTCCCATCACCGCCACCCGAACTCGTGCGTAGCAGTGGTTGGTTTGCCTTGGCCTCGATAGTGGTGCCCAAGCGTTCCCCGCCTTCCGAGCGCGACGCCGGGGGTGCACGGTCGCTCGTTTTGTTGGCGGATTCTGGATCGGGGTCCTTGACATCATCGGCCACCCCAGCACCGCTGCCCTGTTGGTCATTGTCTTCGGCAGGCTGCGGCTGCTTGCGCCGGGGGGAAGGTCCGGCGCGCAGTTGCGGTTCCTCTTGCGATTCGCGTTTCAGTGGTTCTTTTTTCACTGCCTGGTCCGCATCCGCTTTTGCCGTTGCGGGTGCTTCCTTTTTGCCCGGCGCAGGAGTGCTAATGGACAAGTCCGCGCTTAGGCGCAACTTGGGCAACTTCTTGTTTTTACTATCAGAACGGCTCGCTGTTGGTGGTTTCACAACAGGGCCCCCGTTACGATCCAATGGACTCATGTAACGTACAAGACGCGACGGAAATACAATCGACATGTCAAAAAACTTTCGGGTCACTCGTAATAAACAGGGTTACTACGCTAGCATAGAATGCAGGCCGTCGTCGACGCTCACGGTTTCAGATGGTGTCAGGTTTACGTGACCCGAGGTGTTCTCAGTGCTGCCCGTCGCGTCAGTTTCTTCCATCAGGAAGGCGATTGCCTCGTTTGCAATCTCAACACTGTCCTCTTCGGGAACATCGATCAGGCTTGCCTGATGCAGCAAGAGATCCGAGTACTCACCTTCTTGCGCCATAACGACTGAATCGATACCCGCTTTGTTTATGCTGGCCGTGTTAAGTACGGCATTGCCGGCACCCAAAACGGATGCTTCGTCGGCGTTCAAACCTGTAAGCGAGATATCGTCCTGATCCTGCAGGATTGTCGTTTGCTCTATGATGTTGACCTGCAGCAGGTCGCCTTCGATTTTCAGGACCCGGACCAATTCTGTTCCGGCAAACATGGGATCGTTCATCAAGGCGTCTTCAAGCGCGTCAGCATCAACCTCTTGCAGAGGCAATACGTCGGCAAGGTCGTCGCTCAGTTCTTCATGCGTGTCTTCACCAGTCTGGTTCAGCATGACCTGATTCATGACCAGGTTGTCGTTGTCTTCACTTGGCAAGCCGCCAGTGATCACGTCGTCATCCAGCAACACAATGGTCTGAGAAACAATATCGACCGAAATCATATTTCCGCCGATAATAATCAAATCATAGAAGCTGCCCAGCTGCAGGATGTTTGTGACATTGGCCATCACGTTGTCGCCCAGGGCATACATGGAGGACGACGCTGAAATTTCAGTCTCAATATGGTCGATATCAGTGGCGTTAATCACCTGATCTACGAAGTTCGTTACAACAAGGTCGCCTTCGATCCAGTCGATAGCGACCAGCGGATCCTGACCAGGTTCGGCAACGTTAACATCCAACCAAGGGGCTTCGCGAGCTTCCACCCCAATCTGCGAGGACTGCACGACGTTGGTATCGCTTTGAACGCCATCATCGCCTTCGTCAATGTCCGAAACAACCGCGACCTGGCTGATGACAGTCAGATTAACGGCTTGCCCACCGACCACGATGTTTGGCGCATCCACCCAACCCACGGTCACTGCGACCTCGTTGATGGCCAGATTGCCGCCAGTTGTTACCGTATGGCCGTCTTCAAACTCTGAATCTTTGTCCTGATCCCACTCAGCTGGCAGCGCTTTGGCTGGCAACACTTCGGGGGTTTCGTCATCCGTGTCTTCTTCGGGCTGAAGATTCTTGGGCAGCAGGTCGGACCATTCAGGCATTTCATCGACCTGTTCGCCGTTCACGATCATGCCCGTTGCGTCTTCGCCGTGGAATTGATGCACAGTAGCACCTTCAACTTCGGCATTGACTGGGGATTGCATTTCTTCGGCGATTGCCTCGATCTTCTCGATCGAAAGATAGTCGGAGATGTTGATTGAAGGGGCTGAAACCGCGTGCATGGAAAGGGCTGTATCCAGAACCTCTTCGCCATGCGCCATCAGCGCGTCAGCGTCGCGAAAATCACCCTGACCGATTGTGTCGTTGTCGTTCAATTCAATGGTCTGGAAGGTGTAGGTCACAGCGGACCCAGCAAGTTCAGTTACAAACTCAGGATCCAAGTAAGTAATAGTAGTCGTCTGGGTCGTTGTAGCGGCATTCCCGTCTGCCAAGATCTCAGACCCATAGGATACCGGGCTGGCACCCGGGCCGGTGAAAGCTGATGCTTCTGAATTCGATCCAAAAACCTCTGATGGTGCCGGAATGTTAACAACCGGAGACGCAAACTTGTAAGGCGTCGGGTCAAACTCACCGGGATCAAGTTTCAAATCCGCCTTGACCCGAATTTGAGTTGGATCTTCCAGTTCCTCTAATTCAGCTTTCTTCCGCATGGCCGTGAACTCTTGGTATTGATCACGCAGCCGTGCCTGTTCTGTCGTTAGTTCAAATGCTCCAACGAAATGTGCAATTTGTTCTGAAATACTGTCGAGTGCCATTTCTATTTCCTTTCCCTGCCCCGGCTTAATAACTCCGGTTTAGGTTAAGTTGGGCCGAGGCCGCCGATAGCGGCCCCGGCATTTTTGAAAAAGCGTCAGAGCCCGCAAATGCAGGCTCTGATCAAATTTACGCGTCGGTGTCGTCGCTGGAGTAGGTCGAAGTCATCGAACCACCAACCATTGTCGTATCGACCGAGTTGCCCAGAACGTTGGCACCCATGACGATCGACTGGTTGAAGGCCGACGTATCAACAACCGCAGCAGCCGAGGCGTAGGATTCTCCGGTCACGATGCCGTCACCAGCATTGTTCGAACCCCACATTCCGGCATTGCCACCATTGCCACCATCGCCCGAGTTGGCACCCGATGCGTTACCAGCAGTTTGGGTACCACCGTTCGTGTTACCGGCGTCCGCATGGCCGTTCGCGTTGCCGCTTTCGCCACCGGTTGCCATGGCTGCACCGCCGCCACCGCCGATGCCCGATTCGGACATACCGGTTGCGCTGCCCATTCCGGTGGACGTCGCATCGTTGTCGGTGTCTGCCGCTCCGCCATAGCCAGAGATGGCATGTGCAAGGCTGTCTGCAGAACCGTCAACATCGGCCTGTGAGAAGACATCCACTGCACCACCAGCACCGGCAGTGTTGGTTGCATCAGCAGAACCTGTTCCAGAACCGTCCGAGGTCGCATCCAGATCGATTGCGCCACCGCCGCCACCGACACCGTCAGCCGTTGCTGTACCGGTTCCGGTGCCATCGGCACTACCGTCAGTCGTGTTGGTTCCGCCGTCACCGGCATCGACATCCGCAGACTGGTCATTGCTGGCCGTTCCGTTAACGTCGCCTGGGGACTGTGTGATCACCGGGCCACTTGCAGTTTGGTCACCAACGCCTTGAGCGTCAGAGTCTGCGTCAGCGTCACCGCCGTCACCCGAGCCGCCAGTGCCAACGCCGCCAGTACCAACACCACCAGTACCAACACCACCAGTACCAACACCACCAGTTCCGGTGCCACCAGTTCCTGTTCCACCGGTTCCTTCACCGCCTTCACCGCCTTCACCGCCAGCACCACCAGCACCACCAGCACCGCCGGCTGCTGCCAGTTCCTCAAACAACTCAGGACCGCCAGCACCGCCGTCGCCACCGTTGCCGCCGTCGCCGCCGTTACCGCCGTCTCCACCGGTTCCGTTGCCGCCGTCACCGTTGCCGCCGTCACCGTTGCCGCCGTCACCGTTGCCGCCGTCACCGTTGCCGCCGTCACCGTTGCCGCCGTCACCGTTGCCGCCATCACCGCTGGCATCACTACCAGCAAGGCTGCCGGCAAGACCTAGGCCAATGTTGCCACCGGATGTCGCGTCGTTGGCGTCGGTATTAGCGTCACTGTCGTTGTCAGCACCGCCTAGGTTGCCAGCAAGTCCGCTGCCACCATCTGCGTCACCGGTCGATGAGTCATTGGCTCCCAGACCAGCACCAAGGGCGCCAGCTGCAGAATCGTTGGCTCCGCCAGTCGAGTCACCGTCGTTGCCAGCGCCAGACAACCCAAGCCCAAGGCCTAGGCCGATCGAACCGGCGTTGCCACCATCGGCACCGTCACCGTCAGCATCCGAGTCGCCATCACTGTCGTTATCGGCATCCGAATGGCTGTCTGCGTCACCGCTGTCGCCACCGTCGCTGTCGCCGTCAGCCGAGGCGTCTGATTTACCAACACCCAAGCTTGCGTTATATGCGTCACCCGAGTCTCCGCCGTCTCCGGCATCAGCGTCAGCGCCAGCATCACCAGTGTGCCCGCCACCAGCGGCAGCAACGCTACCATGAGTGTACGCACCTGCATCTCCGCCGCTGGTCGATCCACCGTTACCGGAATCTCCACCAACTGAACTTGATCCGATGCCTTCATGTGCTTCAGCTGAACCACCGTGGGCATCGCCGTTTTGCGTGAACTCACCGTCGTTGGACAGGTTTGCCGACCCCAGATGGTCATTATCTTCCAAATCGGCAATCTGGCTGTTGAACGACGCCATGTCGTTGCCAGCGCCATTTAGCGACACATCCAGATTCAGATCGTCACCCGGATCGTAGTCAAAGTCATTTCCAACAGTGATGACGTCTTCGACCGAGCCACCTTCCGACACGTCAACGTCAACCAGATCGTCGTCGCGGGGAATCCATTCGCCGCCGCCGAAGTCAATGTTTACAGCATTGGAGTTGTCATTGTTGCCATTGGTCTGCGACTGATCCTGACCCTGGCCCTGATCTTGCCCCTGACCCTGATCCTGACCCTGATCTTGGCCCTGGTCCTGACCCTGGTCCTGACCCTGATCCTGGCCCTGTTCTTGGCCCTGATCCTGGCCCTGTTCCTGGCCGTTTTCATTGTCGACGCTGTTGTCGTTAGACTGGTCCTGCTCATTCAGGTTGGCGTCGATTTCAGCTTCTTCGATAGTAACGTTCGCTTCGACATCAACGTGGGCCTCTTCGACATTCACTTCGCCGATGGCAGTTACATCATTGTACGGTTGTTGGCGTCTATCCATTTCAATATTCCACTTTTTAAGCGCCCGGCCGTCATTCATCTACAAAACGGCTACTTGCGCGGTTGAAACAAATTTTAAACATCCAAGCGCAAAAACACGCCCGCATGCGGTCTTGATCAGTGATTTTCTCCCACCCTCCTTTCTCGGCTTAGCCGACTTTGTGACCGCTGTTTGAAGCTCGCGTAAATGCGCGATTCGCGGTCACATCAGGAACTCGTGCTCCTCAAATGAAGCACAGCCATGGTCGCAGCAGGAGAGTTGAATAAATAGCTAAACCAAAGCAGTAGTTTTTATAGTGAACTGCTTTTAAACACTATTTTTTCAAAGAATTCGAAAAATGGCGATTTTTGGGCGCTGGGGGACAAGAAAAAACCGCGTATCGTGTAAATCCTTAATTTACCACAACTTTTGCGAGAGACCTTTGGAAATACCTAAACTAAAGTTCTAGATCAATTCGGTAGGAGCACACGGAATATTGATGCAAATCACTCTTTCGGGTATGGTCCAAGATGAATATTGGTTAAACTTACGTTAAGTTACGTTCCGTGTGTTGTTTACGATTTCGCCACAAATTTCGTGGCGTGGTTAAAAGGGGGAATTTATGAACAATCCGTTACAGGATACTGTTGCCAAAATTGGTTTTTGTCCCGAAGATTTCTCGATCAATTTTGTCGGCAAAGAACTCTTCTACTCAAATCAATCCTTACGAAGCGTTCAAACCGAATTCGGTGTTGCCGCTCATAGACACGAGACCATCGACGACCTGATTGCGATCAGCGATCCGGCTTCGGTTTCCGACAAGGTCATCGTTATTGATCAGATCATGCTGGACGACTTTCTGTCACGGCCTGAGACCTACACCAAAGCCGCTGGATCAGGGTGTGTCGCCTTTGCCTATCGCAAGGACGACGCCGCGCGTACTCTGTTCGAAAACTGGGATCGCAGCCAGTACGGAGATATCGGTTACCTGCCGATGAATGTCGCACCCGATGTGTGGCGTTCGATTCTGCGCCTGCTGATGCATGAAGAGCTTTATCTGCCCAGCTTCTTTGCCGATTGCGTTTCCAATGGGCAGAACCAGTCTCAAGCCAAACCGTGCATTCTGAGCAGCAGCACTGTGAAGCCAAAGGACCCCCACCCTGTTTATTCAAAACTGACACGGCGGGAAAAAGAGGTGCTACGCCTGGTCTCCAAGGGGCAAAGCAACAAGATCATCGCCTCGAACCTTGGTATTACCGAACACACGGTGAAACTGCATATGCACAATGTCGCGGGCAAGATCGGGGTAAGTAACCGAACCGCTGCCGCGCAGTTCTTTTTCGAGGTAGCGCCGGACGAAGTTCGCGGCCAAGCCGTTGAGTGAAGACCACCAATCCCGCTTTGACCGTCTGATCCTGCTGGTCGGCAGGCTGAACTACATGTGGACGAATACGGAAAGCCTTCTGATCCACCTGATCGCCGGGCTGAGCGGGACAAACAAAGATGTTGCGGTCATCATCTTTCTGACGCTGAACACTACACGCGCCCGGGTAGACCTGGTTGAAAGGCTGGCTAAAATGGAAGGCCGGCCGGCCGATATCCGTGATCCGATCCTGGAGCGCACCCAACGGCTGAGCAAACTCTCGTCCATTCGGAACAGATACAATCACTGCATCTATTCCTTTGATGCCGAAAGCGGAAATCCCAAAACGATTCTGATGCGCATCTCGGATCGAAAGACTGATATAAAGCTTGGGCGCGAAGATACCGTCGATGACAAGGCCATAAAAGAAATCGAAGATATCGTTGATCAGCTATCGGCTGCAAACCGCGACATCTGGAAATTGATCAAACAGCTGGGTTTTCCGATTTGAACGCCAGATGGTGCGGATGGCGGGGATCGAACCCGCAAGCCCTAGGGCGAGGGATTTTAAGTCCCTTGCGTTTACCAGTTTCGCCACATCCGCATTTCTCTGGTGATGTCTGAAACTCTTAATGCCAACGAAACTGATTGAAAAGGCTGTATGTTGACCTTCGCAAGGATGGCTGTGTGCAGACCAGAGCACGGGGCTGTAACCCTTGCAATTCTCCTCGTTCAGGAAGTTAGGCTTCGGTCGAAACGTCGGATCATTCAACCATCAAGGAACCCGCAATTCGGTAGCCTCGCTTTGCACCGATGCACGCAGTAAAGCACATGCAGCGTGGATCGCGGCCAATTGAAACTGTCTTCGCCCCAAATCAAGAAACTCACGATGACAACGGGTTTTTAGGAATCCAGTATTTGCTGGATACACGCGGCTCAGTAAATCAAGTTGAGCATCCCAAGCGAGACCACCAAAAACAGAATTGTCATGACCCCACCCGACCGCACAAAGTCCATAACCTTATAGCCCGCAGGGCCCATGATCAGTGCATTCACCTGATGTGTTGGAATGATGAAGCTGTTTGAGGTTGAAATGGCCACGGTGAGTGCAAAGACCGCAGGGCTTCCGCCCGCCGCAACCGCAATCGATACGGCAAGTGGCACAAGCAATACAGTGGCGCCGACATTTGACATCACCAATGAAAAAGCGGTGGCAAGTATCGCGACGCCAGCCTGAAGCGCCCAAATCGGCCAACCGTCCAGAATGACCATAATCTGTTGGGCAATCCACGCCGCTGTTCCAGTGTTCTGCACGGCTTGTCCCAGCGGTATGAGGCAAGCAAGCAGGAAAACAGTGTTCCACCCAACGGCGCGGTAGGCCTCATCCACGCTGAGTACACGGGCAAGCATCATTCCAGCCGCTCCGGTCAAAAGGCAAAGTGACAAGCGCACGTCTGTGAACAAAATCAGCGACAAGGAAATTGCGAAAAAGCCTAGCGCCCACCCGACTTTTTGCGGCCGCAACTCATCCTGCGGAAAATCCGTTGTAACGACAACAAAGTCCGGATCCCGTTTGATCCGCATCAGGTTGTCCCATCTGGTATGGGCAACCAGCATGTCACCAGCGTTGAATTTTTCGAGCCCGATCTGGGTAGACTCATGTGTATCGGATTCCACGTGGCTGAGCGTTTCTTCGCCTCGGTGAATGGCAAGCAATGACATCCCATATGTCTTGCGAAACAAAAGCTCGCGAGGGCACTTTCCGATCAGCTTACTATCGGGTGTCACAACAACCTCGGCAATTCCGGCATTTGTGGGGGCGAACTCTTCGACAAAGATATCCAGCTCTGGAAGAACCGTCAGCCCGAATTTCTGAGCGAATTCTTCAACAACCCAGCGCCGCCCGATGATCGCAAGCCGACAGGGTGCGGCAATCTCGGCCGTCAAGACCTGAACCATCGAGGTTTTCCCGCGATAGAATGTCGAGATGATGTACAGATGGTTTTCGTGGTTGATATCGGCCAGGACCTGCCCAACCAGCGGGCTTTCGGCTGGCACGATCACCTCAAATACATCGGCCTTTAGCCCATACACCCGCTTCAGGTAGTCTTGGGTGCCGTGCCCGGTACCGGTATTGTCTGACCCGATGCCGCCCGGCAGCACCCAACGGCCAAGCAGAAGGAAATACGCGATCCCGGTCAGGATCAAGGCGGCCCCGATTGGCGTCACCGAGAACAGACCAAACGGTGGAATTTTTTGACCTTCGGGCAGGCCATCGTTTGCCGTTAGAATCAAGTCATTCAGCAGTATCAGGGGCGATGACCCCACCATTGTCATTGTTCCGCCCAGGATGGCACAAAACCCCATTGGCATCAGCAATCGCGACAGTGGAATTCCAGACCTTGAAGAGATGCGGCTAACGACCGGAAGAAACAAAGCGGCGGCCCCCACATTCTGCATGAAGGAGGAGATAACCCCGACTGTCCCCGAAACGATTGGCAACACCCGGCTTTCGGCTGTGCCACCATATTTCAAAATGACTGCCGCGACCTTGTTCATGATGCCGGTTTTGTCCAAACCTGCACCGACGATCATGACAGCAATGATGGAAATCACGGCGTTTGACGCAAAACCATCGAAGAGTTTCGTAACATCTGCAAGGTTCTCAAGCCCCGGCGCGTAGCTGAGAAGACCGACAATAACCAGAACCAAAATGGCAGACAGATCAATTCTTACAATTTCCGAGACAAAGAGAAAAACGGTGAAGGCCAACAGAGCGCAAACCACTCCCATCTCGAAGGTAAAGGCCACTTGTTCCACAGAATTCACCGAGACGTTGTCTACTTTTTATAAAGTGAACATTTAGACGATCGCGCCAATCCTGTCATTATATTTCGATTTATGGCGCCCAGGTGAAATAAAATTTCAGGAAGAGGCCGGTTGTACTGGCCTGAACGCCAACTCCACGTGTTTCTGAGCAGAACAAAGAAAAATGTCTCAGGTAGAACGGAGCCACTGTCTGTTTGCCGCCGGTAAGCCTTGGCGACTGCGGCATTGAAAAATGTAGCGCGGCGAAAGCTTCCGGACAATTTGGCACGATTTCCAGGACAAACAGAAGTAGGAATCAAATTGAAAGAGGACCACCAAGACCTTCGCTGCTGGTGCAGCGCTAGGCCTCAGCGACGGCGGCGATGCGCATGAAGCAGTTTGTAAATGTCAAAAAACAGGAGGTTGTGTCCGAAATCATAGCTCGCATCAGGATTTTGAATCTACTTAGGAGTATGGTGCCCCCACACGGAATCAAAATGCAACAAAATCAATATCTTATTAGTCTATTGATCGCCTCATACGTCATCCATACGTCTTTTCACCCGAAAGGTAGAACCCTCCTTTTCACATGACGTATGGAATTTTTGCTCCTAGAAAACACTGGTTTCTACGTGAACATTCTCCTCCAATTTTTCTCTGCGGAACCAGAGTATGACATAAGTTCAGTCATTCCTAGAAAATATCAATCTGAGTTAAAACCTGGACCGTTGGTCAGCAATTCACATGGAATGCTGTGGCAAGAATTTAATCAAACTGATCCAACACGGCATCAATGTAACTTGGATACAAGGAGTCAGCTAAGAGCCCTGAGCAGCCGTTGATCACGCTCCTGTCTTTCGCTCACGCAGCAGGCCGCGAACCGCACATTCCGAACCCTCAGAACCAGGGCCAAATGGCAGGTGAGCGGACAAAACTGCCGCCGACTGCATGAGAGCCGATGACCGCTTTGAACACGACGCGGGCATGTGTTGTGCACTGAAGGCGAGAGTTGCTTTGCCTGATCGTTTACTATTGCATAGTGCACAGTTTAAACAGGATTTTTGGAACTCGTCGTTGCCATGACCCCTCAGTTCGATCTAAAAATAAAGAGACTGTACATCGCCCTAGGCGTTGTCGCCCCGAAGGATGTGACTCCCGACAACATCGATGACTATGTTGTTAAAACCCCATTCTCATTTGGTGTTGACTTTAACAGGAATGCAAATGAGGTGGAGCAAATGGACACACTGCAGCGAGCTGTTTCGAATGTCGCTTCGATCAAAGATTATTTTAAATCTTGGTGTAAGTCGAACGGACAGAAAGAAAGCCTTGTTGAAGACGTAATCAACAATAATCAAAGCGTCGCGTTGATCCATGACCTTTGGAATATAGATAAGCATGAAACTCTAAACCGCCCCCCTCGATCCGGAGTGACGCCGCATATTGAAATCATTGGAAATGCGTTCCAAATGGGAGGCAATATCACCACCGACGTTGAAAAGGATGGAACTACGATCAGAGGTGGCGGCGTAGTGCTAATGGCTGACGTGGTCGATGAAGCTGGTAACAAGCTGGGCCATTTTCACAAGATTTGTGAAGAGGCAATTGATGTATGGACTGTGGAACTGAAGTCTGCGGGAGTGCCCATTTCATATTAGAGGAAATGTCCTCAGCTATGGAGAAGTTGAACGGAGTCTTCGATAAAGTTGGTAGACATAGTTTGAGGCAGTTTCCGATGAGACCAGTGGTAGCTTTTTTCTCCATAGCTGCCGTTGGAGCCCCAAGCAGCAAGCGGTAGTCTGGGCTCGCTGCCGACTTTCTCTGCGGTAAGTTCGGACAGGTGGTTTGAGCCCTTAGCCGCCATTCCCGACTGGTCTGGTAGCTGCGGGTGCATTAGGCCGCGTAACAGCAGATTGCCGACCTTGGCGTTCCCGCACTTCGGGAGGGAACCAGAAGTTCGCTGCGGGTGCGATTGCGTTGCACTGCTGTTCTGAAGCCGAACTTGGATCCTTTGAACTACGACGAATCTCTAGCCAACCAAACCACAGTGGTGCTACGAACACCCCATACAACTAAAAGCTGAAAGCAATAGTCTATGGACCCAGTTACACAATCACTAGTTACAGATTTTTGTGAAAGTAATTCTCTGACAAATCGCGATTCATCCAAACAATTTGAGCACTTTGCTTCATACAGCGTCTTCTCCTCACGATTTCCAGAAGAAATCGAAACGTCTGATACTGTTTGCGGAGATGGCGGCGATTTGAACGTTGACGCGTTTGCTGTGAAGATTAACGGCCGGTTTGTAGTTGATGCGGACGTAGTAGATGACATCCTTTCAATGAGTGGAGCAATGGACGTCGAGTTCCTAATCCTTCAAGCAAAGACTTCAGGTAGCTTTGATGGTGCGGCTGTACTGGCGCTCGGAGACAACCTGGTCAAGGAAGTCTTTGCAGATTGTCAAAGCTTGCCATCAAATGACGACATTAAGCGCTTTATCGAAATTAAAAACAGAGTGTACCAAAACGCCGCGAAACTTAAGGACAACCCGGTTTGCCGTGTTTTCTATGCCTGTACGGGCACTTGGAAAAGTGACCCTTACATTACAAGTATTATTGCGAGAAAGCAGGAAGAGCTCGAAGACACTAACCTTTTTTCCGAAGTTTCCTTTGAACCTCTTGGTGCTCGAGAATTGCAAAAACTGTATCGGCAGACCAAGACCAGCATCTCCCGAACTGTCAAAATCGATAGTTTAGTCACCTTGCCCGTAATACGGGGAGTTGAGGCTGCGTATTTGGGTATCTTGCCAGCTTCCGAGTTTTTGAAGTTGCTAGAAGACGAGGACGGAGACATGTTGCGCACGGTGTTCGTGGACAACGTACGTGATTTTCAAGGCGTCAACCCTGTGAATACAGACATTGCAAAAACAATCCAAGATGGCGACCTGGATCAATTCGTCCTAAGGAACAATGGCATTACGATTGTCGCAAAAAGTATCAGGCCGACCTCGAGCCAATACCTACTGGAAGATTATCAGATTGTGAATGGCTGCCAAACTAGTCACGTGATTTTTGAAAACCGTTCCGTAGTTACTGGCGATTTACATGTGCCAATCAAGCTCATTCACACAGAAGATGAAGATGTGGCGCAAGCCATTATCAAGTCTACCAATAAGCAAACACAAGTCGACGAAAATGATCTGCTCGCATTCACGCCATTCCAACACGATCTAGAAGACTTCTACGCTGCCAAAAATGGCGACTTTCGGTTGTTCTATGAACGTAGAGGCAAACAGTTTGCGCGATCCGATGGTATTGAGAAAGGCAGAATCGTAACAAAAGGCATGCAGTTGAAGAACTATGCATCCATGTTTTGTGACGTTCCGAACCAAGCAGGTCGCTACCAAGGCACACTACTGAAAAACAATTCGGAGCGGGTGTTCCAAAATGATCACCGCCCAGATGCATACTACACTGCGGCATTTGCGGCTTACAGGTTCGAGATCGCCATTCGTCGCTTAGACATTGCAGAGCGTGGAATTCGCCCTTTTAAGTTTTATATTCTGCTAGCCTTTCGCTGTCGCTACGAAGATCAAAGTTTTCCAGGTGCAAAGAGCAAAAAGTGCGAAGCATACTGCAACAAGCTCCTTGAACAACTCGCCGATCAGCAAAACTCAAAAGATGTTTTCGATGAGTGCGTCACAATCGTTAAAGAGGCGCTAAATAATCTTGGACTAGAGCTTGAAAGAGACAGCGCTAAATCGCGACCTTTGGTCGAAGAAGTGAAGCGGCTTTCGGTGAGCCGTAGAACAACAACTGCCAGCGTATGACGAATGCGGCCATGCAGCTTCGCGGCTTGAAACCCCAAATCCGTCGCCTCGCGGAGCACACCCGAACTAGTTGCTGCACGATGCATGAACGGCAGGAATAATGGAACGCCCCGAAGCATCAAGAGCGTGAGCGGACGGCAGGCGTGGGAAGTTCCCTTAGGCTTTGCAATGGTCATTGTTTGCACACACCTGCCGTTAGTGGCTTACAATGTCGCACTTGCAGCGAACGGCAGCTCTGTGGCCTCTCACCACAACTTTGCGAGACGCCGATTGAGTTGTCAGAAACTCTTGTTCCAAAGAAGGCGACGAGACCCCGGCTGAACTTGTGGATAGATATTATGGCAGATTCAAAAACAATGGTGCGCCGGTTCGAATCCGCAAGGTAGCTTCGCGCCATACGTCACCATACGTCAGTAATTTTCTCGTAAGTGCTTGATTTTAAATGATTTATGGTGCCCCCACACGGACTCGAACCGCGGACCTACTGATTACAAATCAGTTGCTCTACCAGCTGAGCTATAGGGGCACTTTGTGTCGATTACTTTTTCTTGTTCGGGACTGCAAGTCCATATTTTTATCTTAACTTAGTGTTTTTCAGTTTTCCTGCTGGAGAAGAGAACTGACTTAGCGCGCAAGACTGAGATTTGACTGCAACGCACGCAGGTTGTAACCCAACTGATGGAGAAGAAAGCAAGGACGAGAGCCGAAAATGCAGGTTGCTATCCACGCAGGTGCGGCTTTTACCGAGGCAGATCGACTGTTGCGGTCGCTGCAGAAAAACATAAAAGTTCTGACACAAGGAAAAGTTGGGTATGTTGGCCCGAGGCGGTATCGGCAGGTCTTCAGACCCGTTTTTGAAGGGTTGGGAAAAGGACCGGTCGAGGTTGAAGCCTATCAACGGCTGAAGAGCATCCTGCCCTCTCCTGAAACCACGCGGCGCGTGGTCTTTTCAAGTGACAGCTTTGCCGGTGACCCGGCCATCACTCTTCAAGAGGGACAATTGTATCCGCTGGCAGGTCGCCGAATGGAGCTGTTGGAACAGGCGTTTCCCGATCACCAAATCGAACTGTTTCTAGCGCTCAGAAACCCGGGGAGCTTTATCCCGAAACTCCTAGTGTCTCTGCCGGAAGCGTCGCGCGAAGGCATCATTCGGGGCACCGACCTGAGCTGTCTAAGCTGGATCGGCATGATCGAGGACATCCGGGACCTCGCCCCAAACGTTCAGATCACCCTATGGTGCTACGAGGACACCCCGCTAATCTGGGGCGATTTAATTCGGGCTGTCGGGGATCTGGATGAGGACACTGCGCTGAGTGACGAGCACGAGTTGCTTTTGTCATTGCTGGACGACACCGGGCGGGCCGCGGCACAGGCGTTGATTGAACAGGAACCCGCGCAAGAGAAGTCAGTTCTGCGTAGTAAACTTGCCCGAATTCTTGAGGATCACGCACAGCAGGACAAAGTCGAAGAGGACGTTGACCTGCCCGGTTGGACATCCGAGATCGTCGACGCGTTTTCAGAATTATACGAGCAGGACGTGGCAAAGCTTGAGACAATGCCCGGAGTTCGCGTGCTGAAACCTTAGACCACTCGCGCCGTCAGCTACAAAGAAGCATCAAACCGCACCCAAAACCAACGCCCTACCGTAAAAAATGGTATTCTCAGGAAGGGCTGGTTTGGATCAAGTCGCGGCGCCGCTGAAGGCGCACTTGTTGCGACAGATGCGCGGTCGAGCCCTTCCTGAATCTGGTCTTGGACAGCCAGACAGTCGGGGACCCTATTCAGGTCATCCCCAAGGCTTCTTTGTACATTTCCAACACCGCTTCTTCTTCGGCGATGTCGTCCTTGTCACGCTTTCTCAGCGCCACAACCTTGCGCAGAACTTTGGTGTCATATCCTCGCGCTTTGGCTTCGGCCATCACCTCTTTTTGCTGCTCGGCCAGATCTTTCTTTTCTGCGTCCAAACGCTCGAACCGTTCGACAAACTGGCGCAGTTCGCCGGCAGTTACGCGATAGTTGGCAGCGGCCTGATCTTCGGTGATGTCATCCATGTATGTCTCTCCCAGAGGTGGATTTCTGATGCTGTCACAGCGGGCGATATGCCGGATACATCGCCACCGCACGGGCCGCAAGCATCCATTCCCGGTCAGACTTGTGTGAGCGGGGGCTATCGGCTAAGCGCAACGGGAAATCTCAACCTTATGTGGGGAACCATGTTCGAAGTCATCACCTGGGGCGGTGCCGCCCTTTCGATTGCCGGGCTTGTCGGGCTGGTCTGGTGTATTCTGCGTGTGATGAAGGCGCGCAAGTCCGGTCTGTCAGATGACGACCTGCGCGCTGTTGTACAAAGCGTTCTGCCGTGGAATCTGGCATCGCTGTTTTTGTCGGTGCTTGGCCTTATGGTGGTAATTGTCGGAATTTCCTTCGGCTAGCAATCCGACTTAGATCGGCAGGTTGTCGAACCGCGCTTCCATCGCGTCCTCGCACAATGCCGCATCCAGCCGACGCAGGCGAGAAGGCACGCGCACGCCTTGCTGCCGCATTCGATCAATCACTTTGGTAAAGCTCGGCTGCAGGGCCAGTCGCGTATCAAGGCAGGCACCTTGAATCTTTCTCTCCAACTGCTCTGCTTCGGAATACAAATTGACTGCTGACATATTCATCCTCCCAGACATCTTGAATTTAGACAGATATAAGTAACCGTTTTAAGACCTGCTTAGATTAACCTGCGATCTCGCGGAAACCCGCTTGCGCTTGGCGCAAAATCAGCGGCTGGACGCAGATTGTTTAAATTTTACACTGTTTACGATTAACTTGCCTTGACCCGCATCAAATCGTGCAGGTCTGAGTCGCTTACAACCTGTACCATTTATTTGAGTTGATTGCACCTGAGGAGGGCCCAATGGCACCGCAAGTCAAAGCGTTTTTCGATCAAGAGACCTTTACGGTTTCCTATGTTCTACAGGAACCCGAAGGCCTGGCATGCGCGATCATCGATAGTGTTCTGGATTTCGATCACGCCTCGGGGCGCACGAACACCAACTCAGCGGATCGGATTGTGGACTATGTGCGCGAAAACGATCTGCGGGTTGAGTGGATTCTGGAAAGCCATGTGCATGCCGATCACCTGTCGGCGGCGCCTTACCTGCAACAGAAACTAGGTGGCAAAATCGGGATCGGTGATCAGATTGTCAGCATTCAGGAAACCTTTGGGAAAATCTTCAATGAAGGCACTGAATTTCAACGCGACGGCAGCCAGTTCGACGCGCTGTTTCGCGAAGGCGACAGTTTCCATGTCGGCCAGTTAAGAGGCGACGTTTTGCATACGCCCGGCCACACCCCGGCCTGTCTGACCTATGTAATCGGGGACGCGGCCTTTGTCGGAGACACATTGTTCATGCCCGATTTTGGTACGGCCCGCTGTGACTTTCCGGGCGGATCGTCCGAGATGCTTTACGGGTCAATTCAAAAGATCCTATCGCTGCCGGATGAGACGCGTATTTTTGTGGGGCACGACTATAAAGCACCGGGGCGCGATGAGTACGCCTGGGAAACAACGGTGGGTGAGCAAAAGGCGCTTAACGTCCATATTGGACAAGGGTGCTCGATCCAGGAATTTGTTGAAATGCGCGATGCCCGGGATGCGACACTGTCCATGCCCCGTCTGATTCTGCCCTCTTTACAGATCAACATGCGCGCGGGTCAGATGCCTCCGGCGGACGAAAAGGGCGACGTCTTTCTGAAGGTTCCAATCAATAAAATCTGAAATGCCAGTCGGGTAACCGACACTGAATCGGGTGCATTGTTTTAGGTTAGAACCGGATGATCGAACCGATACGGTGCGCTTAACTGGACAGCACTGCGAACGCGGCCTAAGCAATTGCCATGGAGATTCGACAAATTACCCCCCGCTACGCCGTCTCGCCCCAAATCACGGTCGATGATGTCCCAGCCATCGCTGCCGCAGGTTTCGTGAAAGTCATCTGCAATCGCCCAAACACCGAGGTTCCGGCAGACATGCAGTACGAAGCAATCGGCGAGGCTGTGCGCGCCGCGGGGCTGCAATATGAAGTTCTGGAGCTGACGCACCAGACAATGACTCCCGAAAACGTGGCGATTCAGCGTGATCTGGCCGAAAGCTGCAGCGGCCCGGTATTGGCCTATTGCGCTTCTGGTACACGTTGTTCCGTGGTTTGGGCATTGGGTCAGTGCGACAGGATGAGTACCGACGACATTCTGCAGGCCACGACCAAAGCCGGCTACGCGCTAGACACCCTGCGCCCGGCCCTGGACCAGATGCGAAGCAGCCGAGACTGAACTATCCGACGCCGCCCGTGTCTTTATCCGGCGGCGTCAGACCAGCCAGTTGTGAAATCTCGGCCACCATCTGATCCGAATCGGTGAAGTTAAGGGACGGCTCCTGATCGGCCAGCACATTCGGATCATACATCGAAACCTCTGGTGGATCTTCTGTCAACGCTGTCGGGTTGTGCGGCGCGGCGGGTGAACGCGCCTCCAGAAACTCCTGTGCGTCTGCCGGGCTCAAAACCTGCAGCGACGCATATTCGTTCAGCCGCACCGCGCGCATGCCCCCGCATTGCCCCAAACGCCCAATGGCCGCGCGGGTACGCTCAATCGTCAAAATCTCGGCGCGGTCCAACCTTGAGCCATTCAAGGGCAGAAGGTCTCCGACCCCAAAGCTCGACAAAGAAGCCAGCGGCAGGGTCATTCGGCAAATCACCGTATTCAGTTCGGCCCGCAGCACACCTGATGCCTGATCCAGATTTGGGCCGGTCTCTACTGGGTGTTCGCCCTGTTCGCCGACCTCATCCAGGCTGTCCGGCAGAACAACGGACAGCTGCCCCTGCCGCAAACCACCGCCCAGTTCGATGGTCAGGTCATACACACGATAGGCATCTTCAACCATCGCCAAAGACAATGTCCGCAAATCCGCGAGACGAGAAGCAAATTCAAACCCTGACAAAGCGGACTGATCCTTTACCGCATCCACCAGCGTAACGGCCCGCGACAAGGCGTCTTCAACCAAAGGCGCGACCATGGCGGCATCGGTATGGGTGAACGCCCGGGGCGCAGGCGCACCGGGCATCACTTCTCCGATCGTTTGCACCTGAACGATCGCCGAGACAGCACCCAGATCCATACAGACAGCGGCGGACAGCCCTTGCGCATTAACCAGCTGCAGCAACAACCAGTCTCCGCCAATGGTATCCGTCAATGCCTCGGACGTTCGGCTGGATTGCCTTGCGCCGATTACGGATAAGGGCAAGTGCAACCGATCCCCGGCTGCCCGGGCAAATGCCAGCCGCATGGCGCGCAGAACCGATCGGGGTTTATCGCCCTGCTCTTCCTGCCCCGCTGAAATCTTGCGTGCCAAAGCTGCGCTGACCGTTTGCGTCATGCCTCAAAACCGCTATCCGTTGATATGTCTGATATCCGGTCTAACCCAGCGCGGGTTACGAATGTCTTTACATCCAACTCATTGCGCTGCCTGCTGATAAGCAAGCGGCAGGCGAACGCGAAACGCGGCACCACCCTGGCCAGGCAGATACGTGATCTCACCGCCCAGGCGCTGCATGATTTCCCGGCAAATCGCCAGCCCCAACCCGGCACCCCCTGCTTTGTCACCCCCCACACGGGCGAATTTCTCGAACACCATCGACCGGGCCTCGGGTGGAATGCCGCTACCGTTATCGGCAAAATCAACGACCAGCTGCCCACCCACATCATGGGCCGAGATTGTCAGCACAGGATCGTCCGCGTCGCAGTATTTCCGGGCGTTCGAGATCAGATTGATGAACACCTGCCCCAGACGATCCAGATCGGTGTGCAGAGAAATCCGCTCGGATGCCTTTGATCGGCGGACCGCGAGCGTTTGGTTTGATCCGGCCAGGGCACTGGACACAGCGCGGTCCAGAACCGAGCGCAACGTATCGCCGCCCATGTTCAAGTTAACGCGGCCGCTTTCCAGAACGCTGAGGTCCAGAAGATCGTCCAGCAATCGTGTCAATCTAAGGGCTTCGTCATGGATGATTGCGGCGTACCTGGTCTGCTCTTCGCCGCTTAGACCGTCGCTGTCGCGCATGATCTCAGAGAACGCGCGGATCGACGTCATAGGCGTGCGCAATTCGTGGCTGACCTGGCTGAGGAAACTGTCCTTTTGCTCTGAAATCTGCGTCAGCTTGGTGTTGGCTTCGCGCAATTGCCGCGCCGTTCGGGAAAGCTCGGTTGATTTGGCCTCCAGCTGGCTGGAATACTCCAGCAACTGCGCGGACTCGTCAGCGACGGCCAACAAATCCTCGACCGATACGGATGAGCCACCGACAATCTGCCCGATCATTGCGTGCGCCGTGGCCGCCCCGACCGAGCCGCTGAGTTCCCGTTCAAGACGTTCAAGAAAGGCCGGTGTGGGTTCAGGCAGGCTGGACCGGCCCCCTTGTTTTTCAGCCTCGGCCTGAAAGAACTCCTGTGCGGGGCCCGCGCCCATTATGCGCTGGGTCATGATCATCAGGTCTTCGCTTTGCGCAACGGAACCGGTCCAGCCGCGCAAGGCCACGGAATGATCAAAGACGTGGACAAATTGCGCGCCCTGCAGACGCTCCAACGGGCTGGGAAAACTCAGCAGCGAAGCCACACAGAAAGCCACCGTGTTCAGGGACAGTGACCACATGACGGTGTGGACGATCGGGTCCATGCCCGCGATCCCGAACAGCGCCTGCGGTCGCAGCCAACCGATGCCAAATGGGCCGTTTTGCAGAACAGTTTCGGTCATTAACACACCGCCCATTCCCGGTAGTAACAGCGTGTAGATCCACAAAAGGAACCCGACCGACAGCCCGACCAGCGCGCCAGTACGGGTTGCGCCACGCCAGAACAACCCGCCAACCAATGCGGGCAGGATCTGAGAGATCCCGGCAAAGGCGACCAGACCTATCGACGCCAGGGCCGCACCCCCACCGGACAAACGGTAGTAGTAGTACCCCAGTGCCATAACGACCGCGATAGACACCCTGCGTGAAATCAAAATGACACTGCGCACGTCACCGGACACCCAGCCAGCGCCCTCTTGCGTGTTCAGCCAGATCGGCATGACCACATGGTTTGACACCATGGTAGAAAGCGCCATCGCTGTCACAATGACCATGGACGTGGCCGAGGAGAACCCGCCAATAAAGGACAACATCGCCAGCCAGTCATTGCCCTGCGACAGGGGCACGGTCAGAACGAAGAGGTCCGGGTTCGATCCTTCTGGCAACAGGTCCAGACCAACCACGGCGATGGGCACCACAAAAAGGCTCATCAAAAGTAGGTATAGTGGAAAAGCCCAGGCGGCGGTTCTCAGATGACCTTCATCGGCGTTTTCGACGACCATGACCTGAAACATGCGCGGCAGGCAGACAAAGGCAGCGGCAGACAGGAAAATAAATGTCGTCCAGCGCCCGGCATCTACGTTCCACTGGCCAATTTCCGACGCATCGATGCGCTCCATCATCGGACCAATGCCGCCAGCGACGCCCCAAACCACAAAGATCCCGACCGCCAGCAAGGCAAAAAGCTTGACCACGGATTCCAGAGCAATGGCGGTCACCACTCCATGGTGACGTTCATTGGCGTCCAGGTTTCGCGTCCCGAACAGGATGGCAAACACTGCAAGCCCCGCAGCCACCCAGAACACACTTGCCCCCTGGCGATAAAGACCCGAGGGGTCGGCCTCGGCAAAGATGGAAAATGACAGGGTAATGGATTGAAGTTGCAGCGCTATGTACGGCGTCCCGCCCAGCACGGCCAGAATGGTCACGCCAATCGCCAATGTATTGGATTTGCCGTACCGGGATGAGATCAGGTCGGCGATCGACGTCACCCTCTGACTGCGCGCGACCCGAACCAGTTTGCGCAGGCCCCACCACCAGCTGATCATCACCAGCGTCGGCCCCAGATAGATCGTCACGAATTCCAGCCCTGACCGCGCCGCATTGCCGACCGCGCCGTAGAACGTCCAGGCCGTACAGTAGATGGACAAGGAAAGCGTATAGATCAGGGGTGATCGCAGCCACGCCCCCTTGCCGGCGGCGGCCATTCGGTCCGCCGCAAAAGCGACGCCAAACAACAGCACCACATAGCCAAGGCAGACAAGGATCAGGACGTTCAGGGTTGCCATCGGTCCGACTCGGGTTCGGAATCGTCATTTGCCGTCTTGTGTCTGGAGGCAAACCCAAAAATCAGGCTGGCGGCGATCAAGACCACCCAGCAGGAAAAAATGTACAAAATCGCCGATGACAGTGGGATTCCATCCTGCACCGCATCGCCGCTGGGCCACAGCAAGGGAATTGCGATCAGCGCAGCGCCCAGCACCGGCAACAGCCGGGCGGCATCAGTCAACCTGCGTCGACGATAGCTTTGTCGCTCCAGGAACAGCGAAGGCCGGACGCCTTGCGTCTGACGGTCTTCGCCCTTGCTCATGACTGAGTAGCCTGCGCGTGCAGATCCCGCACGGCGGTCAGCATCTCAGTGTTTGAAAACGGCTTGGTCATGAACCGGCTGACCCCGGCATTTTCCGCCATTTCCCGGTCACGGGATTGGCCCCGCGCGGTCAGCATCAGAACCGGCAACCCTTGCATGTCTTCCAGAGTGCGCAATTCACGCAAAATCTCCATGCCGTTTTTGCCCGGCAACATCACATCCAGAATGACCAGATCCGGGCTGGCCCCCTGAATAACTTGCAGCGCATCGGCCCCATCGGCATGCGTTTCCACCTGCCAACCCTCGCGCGTCAGCAGAAACCGAATGGCCTCGGCTATGTTCGGCTCATCCTCAATCAACAGAACCCTGCGGCTCATACCTATCTGTCCTCCCCGTGACGGGTCATGTATTGGTCGACCCGTCCGGGCCAGCTTACGCGCACAGTCAGGAAACTGTCAAAAACCTTCCCGCAGGATCGAGGGTTCGCGGCGGGCCTCGCAGCTGTTGTTGGGACACACCCGGCAACTTGGCCCTACTCTGGACACGGCCTTATCGTCCGTCTGAACGTCCTCTACAGGCTGAATCAGCATGACCGAGCGATAGGCCGGCCCCTCGTCATAACCCCCGACAAACTGTGGCCAGGCATAAGCATAACAGTCAAACACAGCCGCCGCCCGGCCCAGTTGCACGACACGTTTGCGAATGGGCACCAAGGGCCTGTTCAATGCCTGAAACACTGGCCAAAGCGGGCAGGTTTCCCCAAAGCGCGGCATGGCAAATCCGGGAACGGGTTTGGTGAACAAAACACTGCCGGACGCGTCGCACATCACCAGTCCTGCTGGTCGCGACAGATACTCTTTGGGAAGCGCCGCAAGCCGCCTGAGAATAGTGGCCATATCGACCGAAAACTGCGCTGCCAGTTGCGCCGGGTCCGGCTCTGCCACGGAAACGGCCGCTTTGATCTGCGTCAGAGGAATCGCGCGGGCATCTGCGGTATAGGTTTTCAGAAAGCTCAGTGCCAGCGTCCGGGCGGTCGCTGAATCCAACTCGGCAAGGTCGACCTCGTCTGCAGTTTTGCCGTCTTCGATCTCGGGAAAATGGTGCTCGCTGGCGTCAAAGAACGCTTCGACATCCTCCAGCGGGACACCCCTGCGATCCTCGGCGGAGTCGCTGTCATCCAGATAGGCCACCAGCGATTTGGAACTGTCCGCCAAACGCTCGGCGTCCTGATGCAGGTTGCGATGGAACCGATCCTGCCACTCGGGCTCAATCTCTTGGGTGTCAGCAAGGATCGCCGCCGTTGACCGAATCGCGGCAGCCGTCGACAAAACCTCGTGTACGGACGAGGCCAGATGCGGATCGTGGGTCAAGCGGTCAGACAATGTCTCAACCGTTCGCTCAAGGGACACAACGCGGCGGTGCATTTGCGCCAGCACACCTGCCCACCCGGGAAATCGACCTGCGAATTCTTCCAGAGCGTCCACTTCGGCCTGCTGACCGACGGCATCCGCGGCCGCCTCGCGCAAGGCGGATATCAATGTGGCTTCGATACCTTGTGTCAGAAGCGACGGCTCGACCATCAGCACTGCCGCAATATCCACAAGCAGCTTGCCCCCGATACGTCGGCGATTGTGCTCGATCAGATTCAGGTAAGACGCTGAAATCCCAACCTTCCGCGCAAGCTCAGCCTGTCGCAGACCTGCGATCTGGCGCCGTTCTCGAATGCGGCTGCCGGTCAGCGTGTCACGCATGGCTTTGCCCTTTCCAATTCAACCTGCCGCCCTGCGAAATCACACTAGTTTTCAGGACTTTCATTTTATTTCTAATAGTTACCTGCCAGTTTTCATAGTGACTTTACAGATTTAACAACCCCGCCTCAGCCGCTGTTGACCGCGTGTCTCAGAAACTGCGCGCGCCCCCTTCTCATTTCTCCGAAATCCCGGCACCATGCGCAGATGAGCGACCCCGCGTTTGAATATGCGCCAATCGGACTCGTCGAATTGGAAAACCGGATCATCCGGCGCTGCAATCTGCAGTTTGCGCGTACCTTTGGCGGCGAGGCTGCGGATTATCGCAATATGCCCCTTTTGCACCTCTACCCGTCTGTGGCCGACTGGGAGCGGATCGGCGCGCGCAGCCTACAGGTGATGCGCGACACCGGCTATTACACGGACGAGCGCGTCATGCGGCGGCGCAACAGCGACCTGTTCTGGTGCCGGGCACGCGGAAGGTCCCTGACCCCGGACGACCCCTTCCGCCACGGGATTTGGAGCTTTTCGGACATCTCGGAAGAACGCCCCCTTGTTGAGCTGACAACCCGTGAACGCGAGGTGGCCATCATGTCCTGCCGCGGCTTGTCCGCAAAGGAAATTGGCGTGGAACTTGGCCTGAGCTATCGCACGATCGAGGCCTACCGCGCCCGCCTTCTGGACAAATTCGGGGCCCGAAAACTGCCTGAACTCGTGGCCAAACTCTCGGGAATGCCGCTGTAACATCCTCTGGCTTTGGAAATCCTAAACAAACCCTTTCATAACAGGCCCAGACTGCGCTTTTCATGGCCGGGCGCATAGCTTATAACGCTGCGTAATCAGACCAAAGCCCGCAGGACACAGACGGGCAAAGGGGAACCGTCGAGGACACTCATGACAGACACCAAACACGAAGCGGATGTGGCGTTCATCAAGGCATTGGCTGAACTGCTGCGTGAAAACGATCTAACCGAGTTGCAGGTCAAACGCGAATATGGCGAAGAGGACAGCCTGAACGTCCGCGTCAGCCGCTTGTCAAAGACCGCGCCCGCTCCGGTTCAGGTGGCCGTTCCGGCCGCAGCCCCGATGGCTACGCCGCTTGCTGCACCAGCCGCCGCCCCGGCAGCCGCAGAAGCCCCCGCCGCGGGTGAGGATCCGGCGAGCCATCCGGGCGCCGTGACTTCGCCCATGGTTGGCTCGGTCTATATGCAGGCCGAACCTGGCGCACCTGCGTTCATTACGGTCGGCGCAACAGTGTCCGAAGGCGACACGTTGCTGATCGTCGAAGCAATGAAAACCATGAACCACATCCACGCCCCCAAGTCGGGCACCATCAAACGTATTCTGGTGGGTGATGGCGACGCTGTGGAATTCGGCACTCCTTTGGTCATCATCGAGTAAGGCGGGCCCATGTTCGACAAGATCCTGATTGCCAACCGAGGCGAGATCGCCCTGCGCGTCATCCGCGCCGCGCGCGAGATGGGGATAAAGACGGTTGCCGTCCACTCCACCGCCGACAGTGACGCGATGCATGTGCGCATGGCTGACGAATCGGTCTGTATCGGCCCCCCGCCCAGCCCGCAAAGCTATCTGTCCGTACCCGCGATCATCTCGGCCTGTGAAATCACTGGCGCGCAAGCGATCCACCCCGGTTACGGTTTTCTGTCCGAGAATGCCGAGTTCGTGCAGATCGTCGAAGATCACGGCATCACTTTCATCGGCCCCACTGCAGAACACATCCGCGTCATGGGGGACAAGATTACCGCCAAAGATACGATGAAAGAACTGGGTGTTCCTTGCGTTCCTGGATCGGATGGCGGTGTGCCTGATCTGGCCTCAGCCAGGAAAATCGGTGAAGAGTTTGGCTATCCCGTCATCATCAAAGCCACGGCCGGTGGCGGCGGACGCGGCATGAAAGTCGCGATGAACGCTGATGAAATGGAAAGCGCCTTTATGACCGCCCGCGCCGAAGGCAAGTCCAACTTTGGCAATGACGAAGTCTATATCGAAAAATACCTGACCACGCCGCGCCATATCGAGATTCAGGTTTTTGGCGACGGCAAGGGCAAGGCGGTCCATCTGGGCGAGCGTGACTGTTCGCTGCAGCGCCGCCACCAGAAGGTCTTTGAAGAGGCCCCCGGCCCCACCATCACTCCGCAAGAGCGCGCCAAAATTGGCAAGGTTTGCGCGGATGCGGTCGCAAAAATCAACTATATCGGCGCAGGCACCATCGAGTTCCTTTATGAGAACGGTGAGTTCTATTTCATCGAGATGAACACCCGCCTACAGGTGGAACACCCGGTGACCGAGGGCATTTTCGGTGTCGATCTAGTGCGTGAACAGATTCTTGTGGCAGCGGGTGAACAGATGTCGTTTGGTCAGGATGACCTACGGATCAACGGCCACTCTATCGAAGTCAGGATCAACGCTGAAAAGTTACCCAACTTCTCGCCCTGCCCGGGCAAGATCACGGCCTTTCACGCGCCGGGCGGTCTGGGTGTGCGAATGGATTCGGCGCTGTATGACGGGTACTCCATCCCACCCTATTACGACTCGCTTATTGGCAAGTTGATCGTGCAAGGCCGCGACCGGGATGAGGCACTTGCTCGATTGAACCGTGCCCTGGGTGAATTGATCGTAGATGGCATCGACACAACCGTTCCCTTGTTCCATGCTTTGCTGCAAGAAGATGACATCCACAGCGGCGATTACAACATCCACTGGCTGGAGCACTGGCTTGCGGAGAACATGGAACAATAAGCCCTTAAGACCAGAGGGTTCACGCCCTCTGGTCAACGCGCACACAACATGAGCCTGACCCCTGAACTATTGCTGCACGGCTACTCAATCGGCATCTTCCCGATGGCAGAGCACCGCAATGACCCAGAGCTGTTCTGGGTCGATCCCAAATTTCGGGGCGTTGTGCCTCTGGACGGGTTTCACCTGTCCCGCAGCCTGGCTCGGCGCATTCGAAACTGCGGGTTTTCCGTCACCATCAACCGCGATTTTGACGGCGTCGTCGGGGGTTGTGCGGACCGTTCTGAAACCTGGATAAATGCAGAGCTTCGCGATCTGTACCAAAAAATTCACCGCTCGGGCCACGCGCATTCGCTTGAGGTCTGGGACGGTGATGTCTTGGCCGGCGGTGTTTACGGTGTAACGCTGGGGGCTGCGTTTTTTGGTGAAAGCATGTTCTCTCGCCGGAAGGACGCCTCGAAAATCGCTTTGGCTTACTTGGTGGACCGTTTGCGCGAGACCGGGTTTCAGCTGTTTGACACCCAGTTCCTGACAGCACACTTGGCTACTTTGGGGGCGATCGAAATCCCGCGTGCGCAATACCGACTAGCGCTAGAAGACGCGATCGATGCCAGTGCGGATTTTACCGCGGTGTTGGATCAATCCCCCGAGGGCGTGATACAGCGGATCACCCAGACGTCATAGCGGGCATGATCCAGCGCATTCAGTGCGGGTGACGTGGCGATCATCCACCCATCAAACAATTGCTCTGGCTCACCTTTTTCCCAGATCGTCAGGTAAGCAAAGGCATCCCCCGTCGGGTTGTCAACCGGATACCGGCAATCGCCCAAGGCGACATCCAGACCAAAGATCGCCCCGGTCTGGCCATTCTGCATCTCGACATCAACCGTTTGGCCGTTGACCTTGTCCAGCCCCCGCAGCATTGCGCCGGGACCGGACTGGGCCTTTTGCTGGGCCGCTGCGCCCGTCGCGGCCAGCAGCGCTGCCATCAGGGCGAGGTATTTCATTCGCCGCCGTCCCCGGCCACAAATTTGACCAGCAGCGAAATCAGACTGACCGCACCTTGTGTGTCTTCAACCTGATCTCCGGCCTCAAAGTAGAAGGGCGAACCGCCCGGCATCACTTCAACAAAGTTCCCGCCCAGCAGGCCCTCGGACGAGATTATGATCGCGCTGTCATCTGGCACCAGAATGCCGTCTGAAATTGTAAAGGTGGTATCTGCACGATAGGTATCAGCGTTCAAATTTACGCCGGTTACGGTGCCGATTTTGACGCCGGCCAGCCGCACATCCGTGCCTACGCCAACACCCTCGAGCGAGCGGAAAGACGCGCTCAGCTCGTACCCCGCGCCGCCCTGTGACAGGCCCGTGGATTGGCTGGCGTAAACGCCAAACGCGATGGCGCATGCAAGAACGGCACCGCCGACAAGTACTTCGGTTACATTGTGGGTCGACATTGTTTGCCTCGTTTATTCCGGGCTCCAGGCTTCGTAATCCGCACGCTCGACCGGTTCCGGGCGGCGCAAGGATCCCGCTGGCGCATAGGCCAGCGCAGTGCCTGTCAGGTTTTCCTGATGGGGTTTTTCCCAGGATTTATGCTGCATCGGCTTTTCTGTCGGCGGCTCATCCCAAGTCCGGTGCAGCCAGCCATGCCAGTCGGGATCGACCCTGCTGGCCTCGGCCTCGCCGTTGAAAATCACCCAGCGCTTACTGTCATCAGCGTTGCGATAAAACACGTTGCCTTCGTTGTCTTCACCGACTTTGACCCCTTTGCGCGCAGTGTAGAACTGCGTGTTCAAAGTGGCACCGTTCCACCAGGTTACGGCCCGCAATAGACTGTTCAGGATTCCCATCGGCTGCCTCCGGCATTTCTATTCCCGCAGATATGGACCAAAGGCACGCCAAGGTCCAGTGCCACAAGGACCGCACTTCTTATTCCGGCAGCACTGCGGTGACTTCGATCTCGATACGATCTTTGGGTGTTATCAGGTTGCATTCAGTTACCGTCGCTGCAGGCGGATTGGCTCCAAACGCCTCGACCAACAGGGGCCAACATTGCTCGAACTCGCTCATGTCAGGCAAGTAGTAGTTTACCCGGACCACATCAGCGAAACCCGCCCCCGCCTCAACCAGAGCTTTTCCAATCGCATCCAGGGCTGATCTGCACTGACCCACGATATCATCCGGAATGTCATCACCCTGGGCGCAGGTACCGGCGACAAAGACGAACCCATTTGCAACCACGGCCCGGCAATAGCCCACTTTGGCCTCGTATTCGCCGCCTGATGAAATACGTCTGATTGCCATACTACCCCTCACATGAAAATGGCGCGGACAATGCCGCGCCGTGTTCGTGAAACCTATCTGGTCTTAACCTGCCGAAGCAGATTCAGCCGCGTCCGCATAGATGATCAGTGGTTGCGACTCTGATGTAACCGCCTCTTCATTCACAACGACTTCGGTCACGTTTTTCAATCCAGGCAGTTCGAACATCGTGTCCAACAAGATATCTTCGAGGATCGAACGCAAACCACGTGCACCGGTTTTACGTTGGATGGCTTTCTTGGCAATCGCCTTGAGCGCATCGTCGGTAAAGGCCAGCTCAGAATCTTCCAGCTCGAACAGACGCTGGTATTGCTTGACCAAAGCGTTCTTGGGCTTGGTCAGGATTGTAACCAGGGCGTCCTCATCCAAGTCTTCCAGCGTTGCCAGAACCGGCAGACGGCCGACAAATTCCGGGATCAACCCAAATTTTAACAAATCCTCGGGTTCGAGCTCCTTGAAGATCTCTCCCACGCCGCGATCGTCGTTGTCACGCACATCGGCCCCAAAACCCATGGCCGAGCCCTTGCCGCGCTGCGCGATGATCTTGTCCAGCCCGGCAAAAGCACCGCCGCAGATGAACAGGATGTTGGTCGTGTCCACTTGCAGGAATTCCTGCTGCGGATGTTTGCGCCCACCTTGTGGCGGCACACTGGCCACAGTGCCTTCCATCAGCTTCAGCAGAGCCTGTTGCACGCCCTCGCCCGAAACGTCACGCGTGATCGACGGGTTCTCGGATTTGCGTGTGATCTTGTCGACTTCGTCGATATAAACGATGCCGCGTTGCGCACGCTCGACATTGTATTCAGAGGACTGCAGCAGCTTGAGGATGATGTTCTCGACATCTTCACCCACATAACCCGCTTCGGTCAGCGTGGTCGCATCTGCCATGGTGAACGGCACATCCAAAATCCGTGCCAAGGTCTGCGCCAGCAAGGTCTTGCCACAACCCGTCGGGCCGATCAGCAGGATGTTGGACTTGGCCAACTCAATATCACCGCCCGCTTTTTGTGCGTGGTTCAGACGTTTGTAGTGGTTGTGAACCGCAACTGACAGCACCCGCTTGGCGGTGGCCTGACCGATGACGTAGTCGTCCAGAACCTCGCAAATGTCTTTGGGCGTCGGCACCCCATCCGAAGATTTCAGGCCACTTGCCTTGGTTTCTTCGCGGATGATGTCCATGCACAACTCAACGCATTCATCACAGATGAAAACGGTAGGTCCGGCAATCAACTTACGCACCTCGTGCTGGCTCTTACCGCAGAAGCTACAGTAGAGCGTGTTCTTGCCATCACCGCCTGAATTCGTCGCCATGTTCTACCTTTCGGGCTTCGTCCCTGCGGCCCCACCGGGCCGCGATTGCCGTCGTCTGCTGCAGCTTAGGCCACCGCCGAGACGGCTACAATCTCAAAATAAGCCCTGCATGCGTGACGCAGGGCTGTGTGATCAGGCGTCCTCGCCATCCATTTTTGCGCGGTTTTCGACGATTTCGTCGATGTGCCCCCAGTCTTTTGCTTCTTCGGGGCTCATGAAATTGTCGCGGTCCAGCGCCTTTTCAACCGACTTTTTCGTCTGGCCTGTATGGCGTACGTAGATGTCATACAAGCGATCCTTAAGCTTTTGCGTTTCCGCCGCGTGGATCATGATATCGCTGGCCTGACCCTGATAGCCACCGCTGGGCTGGTGCACCATGATCCGGCTGTTGGGCAGCGAGAACCGCATTCCCTTTTCGCCACCGGCCAGCAAAACCGACCCCATCGAGGCCGCCTGACCGATTACCAATGTTGAACATTTCGGCTTGATATACTGCATTGTATCGTAAATCGACAAACCGCTGGTTACCACGCCGCCGGGCGAATTGATGTAAATCGAGATCTCTTTGTTCGGATTTTCCGCTTCAAGATGCAGCAGCTGGGCGACGATCAGATGACTCATCCCATCGTGGATCGGGCCATTGATGAAAATGATCCGCTCTTTCAGAAGACGCGAGAAAATGTCGTAAGCCCGCTCGCCCCGGCTGGTCTGTTCGACGACCATGGGAACGAGTGTATTCATATAAGTATCAACGGGGTCGAACATTGGAAACCTGCCTGTTTTGCGATGGATCGGGACATTAGCCGAAGAAACGTTACCCAAGTCTTAGTGTTGCCACCGGGGGGCTGCAAGGGGGGCCGGATACTTCGTGTGCTGCTGGACCCATTTGTGGCAGATCGCGACGCGGACACCGCCGTCGGCGTCGGCTTCTGCTACTCCCTAAAAGGTCTGGTTTCGAATTGTCAGAAGTTCCCCTTTTCACATCACATCATTTTGATCCATGCATATGGCAATACATGTTCAATTTAGGTACCCGATCAGATCGAATAACAGACCAGAAAACGCGCAAACGCGCCCGATTCCGGGCAAACGAGGAATATAACGATGGCATTGCCCCAGCTTTCGCAAGACGCAACACCCGAGCAATTTGACAAAATGGTAGAGAACGCGACACGTGCGTCCAATTTCCTGAAGGCCATCAGCCACGAGGGCCGTCTGATGATCCTGTGCCATTTGGTCTCCGGGGAAAAGTCCGTGACAGAGTTGGAAGAGTTGCTGTCTGCCCGTCAGGCCGCCGTGTCCCAACAGTTGTCACGCCTGCGTCTGGAAGGTCTGGTGACGCCGCGCCGCGAGGGCAAGGCGATCTACTACCGCCTGGCCGACGATCGCCCCCGCCGCATGCTCGAAGTCGTGTACGAGCTGTTTTGCGGAGATGAAGACAGCTGATTTGAAGGCCGTGGCGCAGTCTTGATAGCTGGCAGCCAACCCCGGCAAGCGGTCGAAATGTTTGAGGTAATTTGGCACGGTATCGACGCTGGTCTGGGGGATAACACGCCATCTGGCCTGCCCGGACCAAAGGATGCAGACCTTTACTGCCACGGCCATTGTCAGCCCTCAATTCGGCAACTCCAGGCGACGTCGCAAAATACTGGTTCCACGTTCCGAAAACTGCTAGGCAAAAAAAATTGACACAAATGGAGACACCGATGATCCGCGCAACTCTGATTGGACTGGCCCTGTTTACCCTTACCGCCTGCGAGACGGCCAAGGGCGCCGGAAAAGATATCGAAAATGCAGGCGACGCCATTCAGGGCGCAGCAACCGATGTTCAGCAACAGCTCTGACTTGGACTGAATATAGCGCAGCAAAGGCACCGAAACTCAACATATAGTTGAACCTTGCGCATATATGGGATATGGTCGAGGGTACAGGTGCATAGACGCGGTACTGCATTTCTGACACGACGACGGGGTTCTTGTGCACACACAAGAACCCCGTCTCTGTTTTGGCAAGGGGTAGTGGCAGCCCTTTGGAACGCGTTTTCTGAAAAAGGAAAAGGCGTCAGGTGCGCAGACGCGGTCTTTGCACGTGCCCTTGCGGACACTCCTGACGCCTTGCTGGTCCGACACGTCCGAGGGACGTCCCGATCCAGTTGGCTCTGGCTCTGAAAGAACCTCAGCCGCCATGCAGCACCCGAGGGCACCTCACAGCACGCACTGACTTTCTGAGAGCTGGCTACCTGATCCGGATGGTGACACCCAATTCAGCCAGCCAAACACCGGTAAGCCTTTGCAGATCAGGACAAATCCTAAAATCTCTCCTCATCGCGCCGACCCCCTTGGCCTGTGCGTCCCGCCTTGGGTCCGAAGAACCGTGGCGATGAATTGACTGTTACATCGCCAAGCGCACCGGACAAGAAATTAGCACTGCAGCATGGAAATTAGCCGGGGATAAAAATGTTGATATCCGGCGGGAGAATTTTGTGGACAAGTCCAGAAAACGCGACAGAAGGCAGGCTTAAAGGCGGAGAAGTTGCAATCTCGGGCTTCTGCCAGAATCTACCGGATTTCTGCGGCTGCAAAGTCCCAATCCGTAGAATGAGCCCAAATAGAGTAGCGTTGTCGCTACAAACGCGACGAATCGATTGGGCCGGAATCGGGGTCGGGCGACTCTTGATTCACCACTCACGACATACGCTGAAGGACCGTAAAAGCCAGATGACCCGCATCCAGGAACGCCGCAGTCTGGCGCGGGTGCAATCTGGCCCTGTCGCAGGCGATGGTGCCGCCCGACCCGTCCCCTCCCCGAGGAGACATTGAATCCGTTTCTGAGAAGCGCTCCGACCCGACCGGGAATTACCTACTACGCGCTGCAACAAGTCGCAGCCTGTACCCCCTACAAACCGATCGGGCCAGAGACGCTTCAGTTCACCTGACGTTCCAGAACGGTGCTGTAGGTCGTTCCACGACGCAGGCTACGGAAATCTGCATAAATCTTGCCGTCCTGGTAACGGGCATCGATCAGGGCATTCACGCCGATCTCTGGGTTGGCCGAGCTTTCGACGATGCTGATCCGGTTGGGATCATCCAGGCTGATGGTGCCGGTGGCATCCAACTTCCGCCAGTCCGAGGTGCCACTCGAACGCCACTTGCTGGGCCCCCAGAACACGTTGTCCTGTTGCTTTTGGATGTCCAGCACCCATTCGGCTGAGTTGAACCGCGGCGCATCACCGGTTGTGGTGCGGTTCGGCCCCACAGTGGTATAGCTGCCGGTCCAGATGCCACGCAGATCGGGCGTAGTATCGGCCAAAGCGGCGGTTCCAAAGCTGAGGGTCGTGGCCAGAGCGGCTGCTCCGGCAGTCATATATCTGGTCATGGTCTCTTCTCCGTTTTTGTCCGGGCCGTTTCTGGCCTGTTACAAAGATTGGGAGGGAGAGCGCTGGTTACAACTTTCCTAAATGATTGTTCATAATCGGTTAATCTGACGCTCAGGCCCAGGCCAATGCGGTGCCGATCAGGACAAGACCGATGCCAAATACCTCGCGATGCGAGAAGTTTTCACCAAACAGGAAATACGAGGCTATGGCGATCAGGATTACTTCGGCCCCCAGAATGCCGGTGTAGATAATGCCCAACCGTTCCTCGCGCAGCGCGGCCAACTCAAGTGTGGCCCCGGCCAGCAGGGTCGCGACAATCAGCAAGCCCAACCCAAGCCCCGGTATCTTCCACCAGAACTTCATCGAGATCATGGCAACGGAATACAGCCCCGCCGATCCAAGCGCGATGATGGGGATCATGGACATTTGGGCCTCCTGCCAGTGTTTCCGCAACGTCAACAATAGCAGGTGGGCCAAGCGGAGGCTGTGAGGTTGGTCACAGTGGGGTTCGAGCTGGGCAGTCTAGAACGCCGCACAGCGTGACCCAACCCATTGACCTCGCCTAGGGGTCAGCCCGCCATTTTACGGGCCACCAGATACGAGGCCGGGAAGGCCGCCACAAACCCTGCGCCCGCAGCGATCAGGATGGGGGTCAGCGTGGTGTAGCCCATGGACAGAACCGCAATGACAGCGGACCCGGCAAGGGTGGAGCCAAGGAAGATATGGACGATCAACATCAGGGGAAGCATGGGGGCCTCATTTCAGGGGTTCAACTTTCGCGGATCCTAGGAGTGAGAGCGCATGCGGTCTTTGATCTGGGTCAGAGTGAGACGCGTCTTGGAAACGGTCCGGTGGAGTGAGAAAGCTCTCCGGAAACCATCCGGGGGCTGGTTTCGCTTTCGAACGGGCGGAGCCCTCAGGGCCGAACGGGCGGAGTCTTGCGGCGTCACGGGCAGCGTAACGGATGATCAGCAGAACGGAGGGCAGCGCCAACCCGAGGGGTGGCGCAAACGCGCCGCCCGTTTTGCCGGAGGCAAACCTTTGGTTTGACAGGGGCGGGTCGGCGCGGCCCGGCGGCTCCGCCGGGCGGGTGGGTTGGTTCACAATCGCCTCCAAGCGATCAAGCCAACAGCGCATCCTCAGGATTTATCAGAACAGCATAGATGCTCTTCAATCGCCCGTTAACACTCTCGTTCCTAAATCCTCGTAAAACGACATCTGCTGAGAACAAGTGTTCGTTTGAGCTGTTTTCATATAGGCTTCCTACGATAGCTCGTAAGGCACTAGGCGAACGAGCCTCTGGCGCAATTTCAAACGGAAGAGTTCTTTGCATTGATTTAATATAAACTCGGCCTTTAAAGGTATTGACGTTATAGCTGGAGATATTTCCCTGAAAATCCTCAAGATCTTCCTGTCTAAGTGTTTGGGAAACATATTCGTAAGTTTCGCTATCAAAGAAACCATCCAATATTCCCGCTTGCCTTGGCAGTCGCCAAGTAACTTGAGCATTGGTTGCTGTCTCAGAGAAGACGATAGGTCGATGGCATTGTCTAAGACCCGGCTCAACTTTTTCGATCAGGGAGTCAAATCTCTCAGCATCAATCTTCTGGGGTATCTGCTGTTGCTCCCTCGCACGTTCAATTTGCGGGCCAAACGTTTCGTCAAAGTCGACTTCAAAACCCAATGATTGTTGCAAAACATAATCGAGTGCCGAGACAGCCAAGTATCCCAAAGCGCTGTCTTTGCTAGCGACACCAATGGTGAGAGCTGTACCAAAGAAAATCCCGATTCCAGCTTTCCAACTACCTTCTTCTGGAGGGAGGATGAACTGGTGGAAGCCCTTGGCTGACGGCGACTGCGTTAATACTTCACCATTTATCAGCAAGTGGTTCGTCAATGCTACGGTGCGTTCAAATCCAACAAGCGCTTGAGCCGCATCTTAAAATGACAACCTAGCTTCATCTGCGTCGTTACCTTTGAAAATAAACTCTAATTCCAAGTCAGACTTCAAATTGATACTCCTTTGTTTTGAGCACCATTTTTGAAACAACCAGTGGCTGTCAATGCGTCACAATAACCACCGCAAGTAGATTTTCTACCGTGTGGGCACGCAGTTGGCTTTGCCAAACGCTTTCGCGCACTTGCACTTAAAATGGATTAAGAATCCATTTTAAGTGCCGAAATAAACGCCTCCTGCGGAATATCCACTTTCCCGAACTGACGCATCTTCTTTTTCCCCGCCTTCTGCTTGTCCAGCAGTTTGCGTTTCCGGGTGGCGTCGCCTCCGTAGCATTTGGCGGTCACGTCCTTGCGCAGCGCCGAGAGGGTCTCGCGGGCGATGACCTTGCCTCCGATGGCGGCCTGGATCGGGATTTTGAACATGTGGCGCGGGATCAGGTCCTTGAGCTTTTCGCACATCGCCCGGCCCCGCATCTCGGCCCGGTCACGGTGAACCATGGTGGACAACGCATCCACCGGCTCATCATTCACCAGCACCGACATCTTGACCAGCGCGTCCTCGGTATAGCCGGTCATCTGGTAATCAAACGAGGCATAGCCCTTGGTCACCGATTTCAGGCGGTCGTAGAAGTCAAAGACGATCTCATTCAGTGGCAGGTCATAGACGACCATCGCGCGCGAGCCCGCATAGGTCAGGTCCTGCTGGATGCCGCGGCGGTCCTGGCACAGTTTCAGCACGTCGCCCAGGTATTCATCCGGCACCAGAATGGTCGCCTTGATGCGCGGTTCCTCGATATGGTCGACCTTCGACGGATCAGGCATGTCGGCGGGGTTGTGCAGCTCGATCATCTCGCCGTCTTTCATATAGACGTGATAGATCACCGAGGGAGCAGTCGTGATCAGCTCGATGTCATATTCGCGCTCGATCCGGTCGCGGATGACCTCAAGGTGCAGCAGGCCCAGAAAACCGCAGCGGAAGCCAAAGCCAAGCGCGGCCGAGGTCTCCATTTCAAAGCTGAAGCTGGCATCGTTGAGCGCCAGTTTGTCGATCGCATCGCGCAGGTCTTCGAATTCGGAACTGTCGACGGGGAAGAGGCCACAGAACACCACCGGCTGCGCGGGTTTGAAGCCGTCCAGCGCCACTTCGGTGCCGTTGCGGTCATTGGTGATGGTGTCGCCGACGCGGGTGTCGCGAACCTGTTTGATCGAGGCGGTGAGAAAGCCGATCTCACCGGGGCCGAGGCTGTCGACCATCTCCATCTCGGGGCGGAAGACGCCGACGCGGTCGACATGGTGCAGGGTGTTGTTCGACATGAACTTGACCCGCATGCCCTTTTTCAGCGTGCCGTCCATGATGCGGACCAGAACGATGACGCCGAGATAGGCGTCGTACCACGAATCCACCAGCATCGCCTTGAGCGGCGCGTCGAGATTGCCCTGCGGCGCGGGCAGATGGGTGATGATGGATTCCAGCGTCTCGTGGATGCCCTGCCCGGTCTTGGCGCTGACCTGAATCGCCTCAGACGCGTCGATGCCGATCACATCCTCGATCTGTTCGGCCACGCGGTCACAATCGGACGCGGGCAGGTCGATCTTGTTGAGCACTGGCACGATGTCATGATCGGCTTCGATGGCTTGGTACACGTTGGCCAACGTCTGCGCCTCGACCCCTTGGGTGCTATCCACGACCAGCAGCGAGCCCTCGACCGCGCGCATGGAGCGGCTGACCTCATAGGCAAAGTCCACGTGGCCCGGGGTGTCGATCAGGTTCAGCACGTACTGCTCGCCATTGTCAGCGGTATAGTCGATGCGGACCGTGTTGGCCTTGATGGTGATGCCACGCTCGCGCTCGATATCCATGCTGTCGAGCAGCTGTTCCTTCATGTCGCGATCCTTGACTGTCCCGGTCTCCTGGATGAGCCGGTCAGCAAGGGTGGATTTGCCATGGTCGATATGCGCGACGATGGAGAAATTGCGGATGTGAGCGAGGTCTGTCATGGCTTTGGGATATGTATAGATTTTGAGGTTTGGTCAATGGATGAAAGTACACGGCGCTAGCTCTCGTTGCGACCCAAACACCAATCGGCACCATTCCATTGTGAAACGTGTAAGCCCCCCTGCAAGTGAAATGTTCGCGGATCTGATCGCATCAATCGTCCTCGATCAGCCTTGACGAGAAATCCATGACATGCACTCTGCCCAAAAGTGATAGCAGTTTTAGCCGTCGCAAGCGCTCGTTGCTTGGCGACTAGACAGTGGAAACAGGAAGTTGAAATATTGAATTTAGGCAATTCCCGGATTCTTGTACGCACGATTGCTCTAATTTTTATGGTCTCGGCGGTTGTCTGGGTGGTGCATGACAAACGTGAGCGGGCACTGGTTGCCAAAAACGATCGAGCCATTGAAGCGTGCATGAACCGCAAGCAAGACCCGAACGTAATCATCGATATCTGCACGCCGTTGATTGATGCCGGAGTTTCATCTTCGGAAACGCTCGCCGCCCTGCATGTGCGTCGCGGATATGCGTTGGATCGCATGGGTAAATGGACTGAGGCCATAGTCGACTTTGACCGGGCTATCGAGCTGAACCCGAACAACTTTCAGGCTTGGCAGGGCAAGAGCTTCGCACTTGACGGACTAGATGAAGATATTGCCGCTCTGGAAGCTATCGAAATGTCTTTAGCTATTGAACCGACAAAGAAGTACAGCGCACGAAAGAAGTTTCGCATCCTCACCAAACTTGAACAGTATGACGAAGCCGATGCTTACTACACCCAATTGATGGCGCAGTACCCAACCTCTGAAAACCAACGAAATTTCTGGATGCCGCAGCAACTGGGCAGGTTGAGACTTGCGCTTGATCAACCCAAAGCCGCTGCTGACGTTTTGAAAATTGCGGTTTTGAGCAAGCCAAGTGATCAGAAAAGCCGAGAGCTATTCTTCCGCTCTTGCATCGAACTTGGTCCTGAATGTCCTAGGCTCTTGCCAGCTTCGGCAGTGGTCTCCGAAGGAAGGGACTGTAACGCAACTGCTAACCAACTAGCTGAGCAATTCCTAAATTTCTGGGAGTCGCTTCATCCTGACACTACGAAAAACGACGCGAATCTTGAAAAACAATCGAACAAGGCTCGGATGATACTCATAGAAGCCGCTTACATAACATACGCAATTGGCCTGCAAATGGGTGAAGCCGGAAAAACGCCAGAAGAGAACTATCTTTTGTTCGAAGAGTTGGTTTCTTGTGTGGAGAAAGGCGATCTATTCAATCCGATTGAAAACGCTGGTCTCTCTGAAGAAGCGAAGACCTTTCATGGAGGCATCATTCGGAAGAACATGGTCGATTTGGCTCATTACATGCAAGCGAAGGCAGAATAACCAGCTTATCGCAGCGGTTCGTAAGCACTCAATCACTTTTTCGAACCACATGATTGATCCGTTAACCACTTTGATTCATACTCCGCCGCAGACCGAGAGGGGCATCAGACCCGTCCGGGCAGGCAAACACGAGGCAAGAGCATGAAACAGTTCCTTTTAATTGCACTTTGCGCCACGTCGATTTCAGCGGTCGCTCCGGCAACGGTCGAGGCGGCGGCGATCAAGCGGGCATGTCTGGCATCGGACAGGTCGGCTGCGACGCGGGCACGCTGCAACTGTATCCAGCAGGTGGCCAATCAGGCGCTGACCAACAGCGATCAGAAAACCGTCGCCAAATGGTTCAGCGACCCGCATCAGGCGCAAGAGCTGAAGATGTCGCAAACCGCGCGTGATGATGCGTTGTGGGATCGCTATCAGAACTTCGGTCAGATGGCGCAAGCTGTTTGCAGCTAACCCCTTTCAATCCTTGACCTGACACTCGCCGCACCGCAAAAAAGGCGCAGCGAAAGGTATGTCTGATGGTGATGAAAGGGCTGACCCTGCGCGGGCTCGAGGTGTTCGAAGCCTTGGCGCGGACAGGATCGGTGGCACAGGCTGCGGATATCACCGGGCTCAGCCAGCCCTCGGTGTCGCAACAATTGCGAAACCTGGAAAAAGCCTTGGGCACCGATCTGGTGGATCACGGGCGCCGTCCAATGCGGTTGACACAAGCCGGGCGCAGCTTTCTGGCCCGGACCGAGGCCGTTCTTGCCGAATTGCAAATCGCCCAGAGCGAGCTGAGCGTGATGGATCTGGGCCATCTTGCTACGCTCTCAATCGGGCTGATCGACGATTTCGACAATGACCTGACCCCTCGGCTTGCCACGCTGCTGGCCGACAGCCTGACCCGGTCGAAATTCAAATTGATCACGCTGTCCAGCCTGGACCTGTTCGCCGAGCTCGAGGCGCAACGCCTGCATATGGTGGTCTCGGCCCATTCTGGTGAAGTACTGGAGGGCGTGGTCGAGCACCCTCTGGTTCAGGACCCGTTCATTCTGGTCACACCCAAGGGCTTCGGTAAGGCCACCCAGGACCTGCCCTTTTTGCGCTATGCACGCGAACAGCTGATCAGCCGCCAGATCGAAAACCATCTGGCCCGTCAGCAACTGGATTTCGAGGAGCGATTCGAGATCGGTTCGCATCTGGCGCTGATGGCGATGGTGGCACGTGGGCTGGGTTGGGCGATCACGACGCCGCTGGGATACATGCGCGCAACACGGTTCCACGACAGCCTCGAGGTGCACCCTGCCCCGTTTGGCGAATTCGCGCGGACGATTTCCCTGTTTACCCGCACCGATTGGTCCGATCAGGTTCCGCAAGAGGTGGCACAAATGATGCGCCGCCTGATGCGCAGTCAGATCATCGATCCGGCATTGATGCAACTGCCCTGGTTGAACGGCCAGTTAAAGGTGATGAGTTAAGTGCGCAGATGCGCGTCCAGACCCTCGACCGCAGCTTCGATCAAATCCAGCGCGCCGTCGAAGTCGCGCGAATAGTACGGGTCAGGCACGTGGTCGGCATCGGAACTGAATGCAAAGTCCGTTAGCAGGCGAACCGGGGTGTCGTTGCCCGCGGGCCGCATACTCTCGATATCGGCGATATTGTTGGCATCCATACCGATGATCAGATCGAACCTGTCAAAATCGTCGGCCACAAACTGCCGCGCCTGCAGATCACCTATCACGATCCCGCGGGCCCTAGCCGCATTTTGCATCGGTCCATAGGGCGGATCACCGATATGCCAGCCGGATGTCCCGGCGCTGTCGGTGGTGTGTTGCGGTGTGCGGGCGCGAAAGACGCCCTCAGCGGCGGGAGAACGGCAGATATTGCCCAGGCAGACAAACAAGATACGGTGGCTCATGGGTCAAGGTGTAACGTGCGGAGAGGATATGGAAAAGATCGTCATTCTGACAGGGGCTGGGATTTCTGCCGAAAGCGGGCTGGGCACGTTCCGCGACGAAGGTGGTTTGTGGGCACAGCACAGGATCGAAGATGTCGCCACACCCGAAGGCTTTGCCCGCGATCCCGCCCTGGTGCACGGCTTCTACAACGCTCGCCGCGCTCAGGCCGCTAAGGCACAGCCAAATGCAGCGCACAAGGCGCTGGCCCGGTTGCAGCGCCACTGGCCCAGAGAGGTTGTGATCGTCACCCAAAACGTGGACAGCCTGCACGAGGCTGGCGGAGCCGAAAACGTCATTCATATGCACGGCACACTTTCCGGCGCTTTATGCGGTGCCTGCGCCCATCGCTGGACCGCCCCGCCGGAAATGTCCGTGGACGAACCCTGCCCAGCATGCGCGGCCCCTACAGCGCGGCCCGACGTAGTATGGTTTGGCGAGATGCCATATCACATGGACGCCATTTATGATCATCTGAGCGGTGCCGCGATCTTTGCTGCGATTGGTACATCGGGTCAGGTCTACCCCGCCGCCGCCTTCGTGCACGACGCCAGCATGTCAGGCGCGCGAACGGTTGAACTGAATCTCGACCCCTCGACCGGCGTGTCGAGCTTTGACGAGGTCATTCTTGGCCCAGCCACCGAAACCGTCCCGCGCTGGGTGGATGGGTTGCTGGGCCGTTACTAACCACAGACACACGCCTTTTTTGTCGTTTATACTGAAGGCATGACAATCGCGGAGACCCCAATGACAGACCCCCAACCCCCACACGAAGAAATCCTTGATGACGCCGTGCTGCGCGATCGTGACGCGCTGGGTGATCAGCTGACCAACCTGTGGTGGACTTTCCTGCTGCGCGGGATTCTGGCCGGTTTACTGGGGATCGCGGCTCTGTTTTGGCCGACCAGCAGCATATCCTTGCTGTTGCGTTTGGTCGGGTTGCTGCTCATCTTGGACGGTGGCCTGACATTGCTGGGCTTTGGGCGCCGGGGCTTGATTGGTGGTGTTGGTATCGGGGCTCTTTTGATCGGGCTGGTTCTGCTGGTCTGGCCCGAGGGTGTGGCAAAGCTGACCTTCTTCTTGTTGGGTGCCTGGGCTCTGATTGTAGGCATCGGATCGATAATGGCATGGCGTCAAATGCCCGACCGAAGTCCGGATGCGCCGACGGTGCGGAACTCAGGAATTCTGGCCCTGATCATCGGCCTGGCACTAATCTTCTGGCCCGGCACCGGGATGGTAGCGCTGGGCTGGGCCATCGCATTCTCGGCCCTTGCATTTGCTGTGGTCATGTTCTGGCTGACTGCCCGCTTTAAACGCGCGCATGACCGGGTTGCAATGAAGGTTGTAAACCGCTGATTTCCATGCCGCAACGCAAGCAGGCCGGGCGAAGCCCGGCCTGACGGATGGATGACGGCCGCGAAGGGGCCCGAAAACAGACGTAGATCAGTTCGAATGTGACCCGTGACCACCTGCGTCTTTCCGCTCCAGATCAACCGGAACTTCCACCACTACTTCACCAGCATTCTCGAACACCAGCGTGACAGGAACAGTCGCGCCCTGCTCAAACGGGCCGGTCAGCCCCATGAACATCACATGGTCTCCACCACGTTTCAGCATGTGCATGTCCCCGGCAGGAATGACAAAGCCTTCCTCAACTTCCATCATCTTGGCCACGCCGTTGGCGTCGATCACATGGGTATGAAGCTCGACCCGGGCCGCTGCATCGGATTCGACACTGATCAGGCGATCGTCAGCATCACCAGAGTTCTGAATCATCATGAATGCAGCCCCCGCCTTGGCAGTTTTGCCGGACGACCGGGCATAAGCGTCTTCGATGGTTATTGTATCCTGTGCAAAAGCAGCAGTGGCCAGAGTTGCAGCTGTAAGGGAAGCAAGCAGTTTGGATGTGAGGGACATAGCACCTCTCCTGTATTCAAGTGTCTGAAAAGTATAAAAACGGATCAGATCATCACCGGAGGTGCCCGCGCCGGCCTGAACGGAAGCGGCAATGCAATAAGACTGCCTGCCCCACGTAAAGGGGCCGGATGCGTGTGTTCTGGCGCTGTGGGCAATACCGGGTCTGCCAACGCAATCGCGCCCAGCAATGTCAGCGCATAGTCGGGGCAGAAATGGGGGGCCTGTGTCGGCTGCCCTTCGGCATCCACGTAAACAACCACTGGCCCGGTACCTGTGCACAGCACCATATGACCCACCGCTCGGTCCATTCCGCGCGACGCGGCCACCCCCTGTCCGGTCAAAACAACCAGCAGAGACAGCACCAATGGTAGAATTCTGTTTAGAACGGGTTTCATCCTGGCGTCGGTATAGGCCGGACATAAAGCGGGCTTCAAGCGCAATCGAAAACGCCCGAAGCCCGGGGTCAGGAGATATGTGTCAACTGTCCAGTTCAGGACGTTTGACGGACCCTTTGGTCAGGCTGGTATGCAACCTGTTAACCTGGCGTTGCATTCGAACGCATGCCCCAAAAGTTTTGCCAAAAAAAGCAGCCAACAGGGAGAGAAAACCAGATGATTTGAAAGACATGAGACTGAACTCCGCCAGATGAATATGAACAAACATATGGCAGTCGAAGCGCAGCGTATGTGAACAATTTCACCTTTGTCGCAAATTTATTTCCGCTCTGGGAACAGTCCACAAATGAAAAGACCCTGCACCAAAGGGTACAGGGTCGAATTCAAATCTGAAAGTAAGGACTTAGGCCGCGGCTTGAGCCTTGGCGATTTCTTTTTTTACTTTCAGTGCGGCAGCGGAAAGTTCGTCGTCCTTGGCTTTTGCCAGGAACGCGTCCAGACCACCGCGATGATCAACCGAGCGCAGGGCAGCCGCCGAGATGCGCAGCTTGACGCCACGACCCAGGGTTTCCGATTGCAGGGTGACGTCGTTCAGATTCGGCAGGAACCGACGACGAGTTCTGTTTTTGGCGTGGCTGACATTGTTGCCAGTCATCGGGCCTTTTCCGGTCAGTTCGCAACGGCGCGACATGGTTTCTTCCTTTGTTTCTGGAGGCCAGGCATATCGCCCTCGGCCAAATCACAAGGGGCACAACCCGAAGTCGCGCCCGAAAACTGGTTGGATGCGTTTAGTGGGAATCACCGGAAGGGTCAAGACGGATCAACGGAAATCTTTGTGCGAAAGATGCTGCGCTGAAACGCTGCCGGTCTGGACCTGCAACAAGGGCTTGTTATTCCTGCGGTGCCGTTCAAGCAGGCGGGCCTGTTGACGCCCCGCCGGAATCAATCTTGCGGGTTCATGCGCGGGCGTATTCTCGGCCAGTTCCGGGAAAATCTCAAAGATCTCGCGCCGCGCCTCTGGCCCCACCGACTTTAACGCCTCGATGCCGGTGAACAGGCTTTCTGTCGGGGCTTTCTCGGCAAAAATCACCTGATGGCGATCAAAAAGCAGGTGAAAATACTCGACCTCTGACACGGAATCGTCGACGTAAATCCCGGGCAGGACGGTCAGCTTGATGGCCGGGATCAGCACCTGAGTTGTACCAAACATCCTCTCGGCGATCCTGGACTGCACCAGCATCCTGTGCTGCCGCGACACAAGAAGGTCGCGCTGCGGCATTCCACTCCCCAACGCGCCGGCCAATATTCGCACTGGCAACAGCCGGGCATTGCCCTCCAGCGCAGTGCGATCAAACCGGCGTCGACCGATCCAGCGTACGGGTTGCATCCCATGGCTCATGGTTGCGATCAGGTCACCTGCCCGCAAGCTCTGAATAGGGCGTGCTCCGATTTTCGACAGGATGCTGGTATCTCGGGTAAAACAGGGAACGCCCGAGCCGTTTTCGAATGCCGAATAGGTCACCGTGATACCAGACGGTAAGGTGAACGTCCCGTTGGAGACGGAATATCCAACCCCGTCCGAAACCGTGAAGGTACCAAAAATACTGTCGTTCACGACCGTACCGGATGGCAGGTTCAGCGTATCCGTGCCGCCACCGCCGCGGATATCCTGACCGACCGACGTGCTGCTGAAATTCAGGGTGTCGTTGCCGCCGCCCAGTCGAATGGCCCCGATGGTCGAGCCGCTGATATCCAAAACATCAGCATCTGACCCGCTCGCTACCCGCCCGCCGACGGTGCTGCCGGAGATGGTGATAGTGTCCGTTCCAGCATTACCGACCACATTGCCAATGACGGTGCTGTCGGTGACATTTATATCGTCATCGCCGCCCCGGCCCCGGATGTTATCGATGGGTGAGCCCTGCGGCGCCCCATTAAGGGTGCCGCTATTGTTTGTGACATCAATGTTGTCGTTGTTATTTGTCCCATTGATATTGGGCATTCGAACAACCCCTGCGTGTCTGCCTTTTCAGCATACCATCAAAAGCAAGGTCGGACAGTCCATGATTTCCGATGACCGAATGACGGGCCGCCACACCGCAGTGTATTTGCCTATCCGGCGACCAGAGTGTCCAACATAGTGTCCGCCGCGGCAGAGGGGCTCAGATTTCCCTTGCGCACTTCTTCGCCCAAGCGTTCCATCTCGGACCGGGCCTGGGATGTTGCGAGGCGGGCCAGTAGCGCAGCGCGGACCTCTTGCTCGAACCAGTATTGCGCTTGTGCCGACCGGTTTGCGTTCCAATAACCACTGTCCCGGCGCGATTGGCTCAGTGATTGCATTTGCCCCCAGGCCTCTTCCAAACCGTGTTCTTCAACGGCCGAGACTGTCATCGCCTTTGGAAACCCTTCCGGATCCTGAGGGCGTTTGCGCAACAGGCGCAGCGCACCGGCATAATCGGCGCAGGTACGCGTGGCGGTGGCTTTCAGATCGCCATCCGCCTTGTTCACCAGAATCATGTCGGCCATTTCCATGATGCCGCGTTTGACACCCTGCAATTCATCACCACCGGCCGGGGCCAGCAGTAACAGAAACAGGTCCGACATCTCGGACACTACGGTTTCGGATTGCCCGACGCCGACGGTTTCGATCAGCACCACGTCGAACCCGGCGGCCTCACATAGCGCAATCGCTTCACGGGTACGGCGGGCGACACCACCCAAATGCGTCTGGCTGGGGGATGGGCGGATAAACGCGTTTCTGTCGCGACTCAGCCGCTCCATCCGCGTCTTGTCCCCTAGAATGGAACCGCCCGACCTGGCTGAACTGGGATCAACCGCCAGAACCGCAACCCGCAGCCCCTGCGCAGTCAGCATCATGCCAAAGCTCTCAATAAAGGTGGATTTACCCACCCCCGGCGTGCCCGACAGGCCGACACGCAGCGATTGCCGCCCGGATTTGCCGACATGGGCCAGAAGATCGCTCGCTTGCGACCGATGATCAGAACGACCGCTTTCAACCAGCGTAATCGCCCGGGCCAGCGCACGCCGGTCCCCGTTCAAAATCCTGTCGCCCAGCTCAGCGGTGTTCATGCGCGGCCCCTCATCTGAATTTCGCCCTAGATGAAGGCGCGGTACGGCGTTTGTCCAGACCCAAGCGCGCAAGGGTAAGCCAAAGCGCGTCGGAACTGGACCTCGGTCAGGTCTTGGCGGATAAAGCCTGAATGACTACGCACTTACCCATCGACGACGCCATTCCCGATCTGCTTGCAGCCCTTCGGGGATCGGGTCGGGCCGTTTTGCAGGCTCCACCGGGTGCGGGTAAGACCACGCGGGTGCCTCTGGCGATGCTCGAAGCAGGCCTGTGCGACGGCAAGATCATAGTGCTGGAACCCCGACGTCTGGCCGCGCGCGCGGCAGCCGAACGCATGGCCCAGACGCTGGGACAACACGTTGGCGAAACCGTGGGTTACCGGGTGCGGGGTGAGGCGAAGGTGTCCAAGTCAACCCGGATCGAGGTTGTAACCGAGGGCATCCTGACCCGGATGCTGCAATCAGAACCCGACCTGCCCGGCGTTGGCGCGGTGATTTTCGACGAATTCCACGAACGCTCTTTGAACGCCGATCTGGGATTGGCGCTTTGTCTTGAGGTCACCGGCGCGCTCCGGGATGATCTGATCCTGCTGGCCATGTCTGCAACGCTGGATGCTGATCCGGTCAGCCGCCTGATGGGCGCGCCTCTGATCACCTCGGAAGGGCGCAGCTTTGCGGTTGAAACCCGCTGGTTGGACCGACCTTTGGGTGCGCAGGCCCGGCGTCTGGACGCGCTGATCGATCTGGTGGTTCAAGCTGAACGAGATACCCAAGGTGGCATGCTGGTGTTCCTGCCTGGTGAGGGTGAGATCCGGCGCGCCGAGGCTGCTTTGTCCAAACGACTGCCTGACCGATGTGCGGTGCGCCCATTATTCGGCGCGATGCCCTTCGCCGCCCAGCGCGCCGCAATTGCGCCGGCTGATACCGGGCGCAAAGTGGTTCTGGCCACATCGATTGCCGAAACCTCGCTGACCATCCCCGATATTCGCGTTGTCGTAGATATGGGGCAGGCCAGGCGGGCGCGGTTCGATCCGGGTTCGGGCATGTCGCGGCTGGTCACCGAACGGGTCACCCGCGCCGAGGCAACCCAGCGCGCGGGTCGCGCCGGCCGCGTGGCCGAAGGTATATGCTATCGATTGTGGGCCAAGGGCGAAGAAGGCGCATTGGCTGCCTATCCGCCTGCGGAAATCGAGGCTGCGGACCTGACCGGGCTGGCGCTGGAACTGGCACTTTGGGGGGCCGAGCCCGGTGATCTGGCGTTTCTAACCCCCCCGCCCGAGGGCACGATGGCCGAAGCACGGTCTTTGCTGACGATGCTCGGCGCGTTGGACAGCAATCGCAGAATGACCGACCATGGCCGCGCGCTGGTTGCACTGCCGTTGCATCCGCGTCTGGGTCATATGCTGGTGCAGGCCGGACCAGACGCGGCACCCCTGGCGGCGCTGATGGCCGAGCGTGACCCGCTGAGGGGAGCTCCGGCGGACGTGCTGCTGCGGCTTGAAGCATTGCGCGATCTGCGCAGATTTCAGCAAAACCGGGTGTGGCAGGTGAATACCAGTGCCTTGGACCGGATCAAAGCTGAAACAAAGCGCTTGCGAAAACAAGGCAAGACCAATGACCTGAGCCCTGCTGCCATGGCCGCCTTCGCCTACCCCGACCGCGTCGGTCAACGCCGCAAGGGCGATGTGCCGCGTTATGTTCTGTCGGGTGGCAAAGGGGTTGTTCTGGACAGCAGCGACACGCTGGCCGCTGCGCCTTTTCTGGTGGTCACGGACACAGACGGAAACCCGCGTGAGGCGCGCGTCAGGATGGCCGCGCAAATCTCTGAACACGAAATCCGCGATCTGTTTGCAGATCAGATCAACTGGACCGAGACCTGCAGCTGGTCGAAACGGGACCGGCGCGTTGTGGCCCGGCGTCAAGAGAGGTTCGGAGCGATCACTCTGGAAGACCGCATCTGGAAGGACGTGCCCGAAGATGCCGTTGCGCAGGCCATGTTGGACGGGGTGCGCGATCTGGGCCTGCGGCTGGACGGGGCCTCCGCACGTCTGGCGGCCCGGGTCGAGCTGGTCCGGGCAGAAGGCGCCGACCTGCCGAATTTCTCGGTGGACGGTTTGACTAAGACGCTGGAGGATTGGCTGCTGCCCATGCTCTCAGGCGTGCGCAACGCAGATGACTGGAAACGCTTTGACCTGCTGCCCGCGCTTCGGGCACGCCTGAACTGGTCCCAGACACAAGAGTTGGACCGCCGTGCACCCGGTGCATTCGTGACCCCGCTGGGGCGCAAAGTGCCGATTGACTATAGCGGCGCGGTGCCCGAAATCTCGGTCCGTTTGCAAGAGATGTTCGGCGTTAGTCGCCATCCGGTCATTGGTGGCGAGGCACTGAAAATTACACTGCTGTCCCCTGCCCAGCGCCCCATCCAGATTACACGCGATTTGCCCGGGTTCTGGGCCGGGTCTTATGCCGACGTTCGCAAAGACATGCGTGCGCAATATCCCAAGCATCCTTGGCCCGAAGATCCGACACAGGCCGATCCGACTCTGCGGGCCAAACGGCGGAATTAACCCTCCATTGACCCTTTGTTCAGTATTTTGGCCAAATAGTCCGCTCCAACTAAAACGACGGAGAGCGCACAACATGCAAATACAGACAGGATCATTGAACAAGTTGCGTTACGTTGTTATGTCACGTCTTCTTTGAAGTAACGCGCGCACAAGTGAACAAGACATGAGAAAATGGCTACGAAACGTATGGGAAGAGGTCGCCCGACCGCTTTTCCTGCGCCCCCAACGGGTGCAGTTTGCAGCTCTGTGCGTGCGCAATTCAGAACGCGGCGAAGAGGTTTTGCTGATTACCAGCCGCGACACCGGGCGTTGGATCATCCCCAAAGGCTGGCCTATGGACAACACCGATGGCGCGGAAACCGCGCGGCTAGAAGCGTGGGAAGAGGCTGGCGTTCACGCAGATCATCTGAACCGCAAGCCTGTCGGATATTTCACCTATGACAAAATACTCGATGACGGGTCCGCCATGCCGGTGCGCACCAGCGTATTCCGTATCGACGTGAAAGAACTTGCCGACACCTACCCCGAGGTTGGGCAACGCGAGCGGCATTGGTTTTTGCCGAAAGACGCGGCAAAACAGGTTCGGGAACCCGAGTTACGTGACTTACTGCTCCAAATGTAGCAGATTTACGAAATTTTGATGACAGAGCGGTTGCCCGTTAGGTGCAAACCGGATAGCGGCGGGCGTCAAATCCATGAACCCTGTGTAATCTGATGTCTGACTTGAACACCAAAAACCGCTGGCAAGCGCTCGACAGCGATCTGCACCGCATTTCGCGGCTTGAAAACGCAAATGTCCACGTGGCACGCCCCCTGCTTGCACCCGGAATAGCGCTGGCGTTTATCGTGCTGGCCGGGTTGTCTGCCGCGATCTTCTTTGGGCGGGCGGATGGTGGGCTGATCGTTGCCGCAGCAGCAGCCTTTGGTGCCTATATGGCAGTCAATATCGGTGCCAATGACGTAGCCAACAACATGGGCCCGGCCGTTGGGGCCAACGCGCTGACCATGGGCGGGGCCATCGTCATTGCCGCCATCGCCGAAAGCGCAGGGGCATTGCTGGCGGGTGGCGATGTGGTGTCGACCATATCCAAAGGGATCATCGACCCCGCTTCGGTCCAGAACAGCAACGTATTTATCTGGGCGATGATGGCGGCGCTGATTTCCTCAGCGATGTGGGTCAACCTGGCCACATGGGTCGGTGCACCGGTATCCACGACGCATTCAGTCGTTGGGGGCGTAATGGGCGCAGGCATCGCCGCGGCAGGGTTGAGCGCCGTCAGCTGGGGCACGATGAGCGCAATTGCCGCCAGCTGGGTCATCTCGCCCTTCTTGGGCGGCGTGATCGCCGCCGGGTTTTTGGCGCTGATCAAACACAAAATCCAGTATCAGGACGACAAAATTGCCGCCGCACGGCACTGGGTTCCGATCCTCGTTGCCGTAATGGCAGGCGCGTTTGCGACGTATCTTTCTGTTAAGGGACTGAAGCGGATCGTAAAGATTGATCTAGAGATAGCTCTGTTGATCGGCCTGGCATCGGGTCTGCTAGTCTGGTCCGCGACGGTGCCCTGGGTTCGTCGCAAGTCCGAAGGGCTTGAGAACCGCACCAAATCACTGAAAACACTATTCGGCCTGCCTCTGGTCATTTCCGCGACATTCCTCAGCTTTGCCCATGGCGCCAATGACGTGGCCAATGCGGTTGGTCCGCTGGCGGCAATTGTGCATGCGGCCGAGTTTGGTGACTTCGCCTCAAAAGTGTCGATCCCGACCTGGGTCATGGTGATCGGAGCCTTTGGGATTTCCTTTGGGCTGTTCCTTTTCGGGCCAAAGTTGATCCGAATGGTGGGCAGCCAGATCACCAAACTGAACCCGATGCGCGCGTTCTGCGTGGCGCTTTCTGCGGCGATTACAGTGATTGTCGCAAGCTGGCTGGGCCTTCCGGTCAGTTCGACCCACATAGCAGTGGGCGCTGTCTTTGGCGTAGGGTTTTACCGTGAGTGGCACTCGGACCGCCGTTGGAAACAGTCAAACCGTCAACGCCCCGCTGAACGCCGCCTGCCCCGTGAAGAGCGTCAGCGGCGCAAATTGGTGCGCCGGTCGCATTTCATGACAATCGTAGCGGCCTGGATCATAACGGTCCCTGCTGCTGCCACTATGTCAGCGGTGATTTTCTGGATTTTGACGGCTTTTCAGTAGGCCGTCGCAGCCTGATCTTGGCTGGCGATAGGGCAGTTTTGGGGGCCTTTTCTACCAGTGCACGAACCCTGGCACATATCGGCGTCGGCACGCCAGACTGTGCACCCAGTCGAATGATCTCGCCCTGCAGGCTGTCGATCTCGGTCGGACGGCCCGCCATCAGATCATAGGCCATCGACGTACGGGCGCTTGGATCAATGGTCAGCATCCGTGCCGCTATCCTGGTAAACAAAGGCGTCGGCAGGCGCAGGATATGCGGCGTCATCCAGGCAGGCAGCGGCGTGGTTGAGGCAACAGAATGTCCGGCCGCCTTCAAAACGGTCAGAGCCTCATCCATCTGATCGGCCATCAGGCGCCGCCAATCGCGGTTCAGCAACTGATCTTTCAGTGTCAGGCCCGACAGCGCATTCAACGCGTTGTTGAGGTTGATCACCAACTTGCCCCATTGAACGGCGTCCATGTCATCGCTTTCAACAACAGGCAGGTCAGAGCTGCTGAGGCGCTGGCCCAGCGCACCTGGCCCGCCCTGAATGACAACCTCTCCGGACGTGGCGCGGTGAAAAGCGGCCGGTTCCGAGGGCACTACGTTAAACGGCACCATTCCCGCCCGAACGTCGTGATCCGACAATGCGGCACGCAGAATTCGGGCGTTCTCCATACCGTTCTGCCACGACAGCACCGGAATGGAAGGTGGCGCAAATTGGGCGATGGCGTCTGCCATATCCCGCGTTGCGCCCGACTTGACGGTTACGATGACCAGTTCGGCTTGGCTCAGGCAAGCAGGGTCCTCGGCCAGTGTCAAAGCGTCCGCCGAAAAGTGGCGGTGAAGGCCTGAAAAATCAGTGACCGTCAGCCCCTGCGCGCGGACCGAATCCAAGACGCGCGCACGACCCAGCAGGGTTACATCATGCCCTGCATCCGCCAGCAAAGCGCCGCAATAACACCCGATACTGCCTGCACCTGCGATCACGATCTTCATGGCATCTCCCTTGCGACCAAAGGATTGCCGGGATCGGGGGCACAGGCAAGGTCCTGTGACGCTTGGTCAGCGGGCTCGTCTGGGGCGGGTGCGCTCTAACTCTTCCGAGATTGGGATGAATTCCCGATCGTCCCCCGGAGGTAAATGGAAGGCTCCGTTGGCCCAATCTGCGGCTTTCCACTCCCGCGTGGCAGCTTCAATCTTTTCTTTCGAAGACGATACAAAGTTCCACCAGATATAGCGATCTTCGTTCAGCGTCGCGCCGCCCAGCAGCATCAGTCGCGCGCCCAATGGTCCCGCTGTCACCGAAAGTTGGTCTCTGGGGCGAAACACCATCATGCGCCCCTCTTGGAATATATCCCCCGCAATCTCAACCTGGCCTTGCGTGACGTAAACGCCACGATCTTCATGATCATCAGGCAGTGGGAAAGATGCGCCGGGGTCAAGCTGAACATCCAGATAAAAGGTCTCTGACAACAGCGTCACCGGGCTGGTCTCGCCATAGGCCGAACCGAGGATCAGGCGGGCACTGACGCCTGCATCCTGAATATGCGGCAGCGCGCCCTGCTTGTGGTGTTCGAAATCCGGCGCCATGTCTTCATGCGCTTCAGGCAGTGCGATCCAGGTCTGAATGCCGAACAGGCTGTGTTTGGTGCCGCGCGTATCTGCGCTGGTCCGTTCGGAATGGGTCACGCCGCGCCCGGCGACCATCCAGTTCACCTCGCCGGGATAAATCATCTGATGGGTGCCCAGACTGTCGCGGTGCTCGAACTCTCCCTGGTACAGATAGGTCACGGTGCCAAGGCCGATATGGGGGTGGGGTCGGACGTCAATGCCGCCATCGGTGATAAACTCGGCCGGGCCCATCTGATCGAAAAAGATGAACGGCCCAACAAGCTGACGCTTGACCGAGGGCAGCGCCCGGCGCACCTCAAACCCGCCCAGATCCCGAGCGCGAGGGATGATCAATGTCTCTAGCGCCGAGCTTTCGGAAACGCATTCAGGGTTGTGAGTGGGGTTCCAGCTCATTTCCGCTCTCCTGCAATCTGACGACTAACGTTCACTTCTGCAGGATATAGGCCAAGCCCACGCAATTCCATTCGCATCGCCACACACAATATGTGCGAGCTTTGCGATATGCTGCCTCATTAACGTTGCCCTGCAACATCCTTGCGCGGCCACAGCCGAGGGAAAAAAGCGCCGTCCAATCGGTCGCCTTCACAATAGCCTTCGGCTTCAAATTGCGCCCGCTCATCCTTGGCCCAATCCCCGCGATACCGGATAACCCCATCCGGCGCGGTCATCCTAAGTGTAAAGCGGCGCACGGTTTCGGTCGGCGTGGTGGACGACAATCCGCCATGCAGGGTCCGCATATCGAAAAAGATGCAGTCCCCCAGCTCCATATCCCATTGCAACAACTCATAGGCATCGGGGTCGGCGTTGATGTCAGGTGGCGGATGATAGGTTTGGCCTGCAACCTCGGTCGGTTCGAAACTTGGATGCCCGTCGGCAAAGCGCACACGCATGAACAGCTTGTCCCATAGGTGAGAGCCCTTGACGAAAGCGATGCCGTTGTCCTTGCTGACTGGTTCCAGTGGCAGCCAGAGCACGCACATCGTTCCTTCGAAATCAAAGTAAGACAGGTCCTGATGAAACGGTGGACGAGAGGTCGATCCGGCCTCGCGCAGGAACCAGTTATCCATGACCAGATTGATCGATGGCGCACCTAGCAGCCCCGCGGCCAGAGGCGCGCACGGTGAGTTGTGGACGAAATCAGTGAATTGAGGGATTTTGCTCCATGCCCAGAAATCCTCAAAATAGGCGGGGGCGCTTGGATCTTTTGTGTGACGGGTGAAATTGTCCGTCGGGTCGGCAAGATCGGTATCGATACCGTCGCGCAACTTGGTCAGCCAATCGGAAGAAAACTTGGACCGAAGAACAACCGCTCCGTCCCGTTTGAACGCAGCGATTTCATCCGCTGAGACGCTATCCGCCTGATCCATGTATCACCTCTCAGATGGGTCACCAGAGGATGGCACCCCACCTGGCGCAGCGTCAAAGAAATTCGCACGCCCCAACGCTTAGCCTGTTGCTCACAGCTCTGTGAGGGGGCGTATTTCTGTGCCCGCACCTCCTCGGAATCAATCAAAACCGTGCTATCTTTGCGTCGAGGCCGCCGCACTGCGGCCTGTGTGGATTGCGCTTTGCAGGAGGTCGTTGCATGACAAAAGCACCCTTCACCCGTCGTTCCCTGATGGCAACTGGTGGGGCATTTATGGCCGCCGGAGCCTCTGGCCTGATGGTACCAGCGCGCGCGGCCGGGCTTGCGCCGACGCCTTCGATGCGCGGTGGGTCCAACAATTATCGCCCCGGCGCGGCCATGGTCGACCGCATTGGTGGTGGCGGGTTCTGGATGGCCGGAACTGTGCGGCGCGCAGGTGACGGTGCCCCCCTGCCCGGTCAGCGCATCCAGATATGGGCCCACACGACCGAAGGCCACGAACGCGATCCCCAAAGCCACGGCGCCACGCTGACTGATGCCAACGGAGAGTTCCGGTTGGAGATGCCACAAATCGTGCCCGCCTTTGGTCAACCGCACGGCCATCTGGCCTATGACAGCGGCGCGTTTGAAACTGTGTTCCTGCGCCCGATCATGTCACGCTCCAGCGACAAAACGCTGACGGCGCATTTCGTACTGCAACCCGCCTGACACCCGTGATCCGATCGATTTTCATTTGGGCGGCACTGATCGCCGCCCTGCTGGTGCCGATCATCGCAGCGGCAGCAAGCCCGCTATTGGCCTGGCGCCAGCCGGTATACATCGCAGCAGGCTTTGCGGGCGTGGTCGGCATGTGCCTGTTGTTGATGCAACCGCTATTGGCAGGGCGTTGGCTGCCGGGGTTGTCACCGATGGCAAGCCGTCTCTGGCACCGTTGGTGTGGGATGGCCTTGATCGGGGTCGTACTTGTCCACGTGGTAGGCCTGTGGATCACCAGCCCGCCGGATGTTGTCGACGCATTGTTATTCATGTCCCCCACACCCTTTTCAGCCTGGGGCGTGGTTGCGATGTGGGCTGTGTTTGCAGCTGCCTTTCTGGGCCTGCTGCGGCACCGCCTTGCGCTGAGGTTTCGTGTGTGGCGATTGGGGCATGTCACACTGGCGCTTGTGACGATCCTGGGCAGCGTGGTTCATGCGATGCTGATCGAAGGCACGATGGAAATCATGACCAAAACCGCGCTGTGCATGTTGGTCTTATTGGCGAGCGCCGGGACGCTCGCCAAATTGCGGGTATGGGATGTTCGGCGTCGCGCTTAGGCGCCCAGACACCAGCGCATCACTGCTTTTTGTGCATGCAGGCGGTTCTCGGCCTCGTCAAAAATGACCGAGTTTGGCCCGTCCATCACGTCCGATGTCGCTTCCTCCTCGCGGTGTGCGGGCAGGCAGTGCATGAACAGCGCGTCCGGTTTGGCGTGTGACATCAGCTCGGGGTTGACCTGATAGGGACGCAGCAGATTGTGTCGCCGTTCCTTTGCTGACTGGGAATCGTGCATCGAGACCCAGGTATCCGCAACCACAAGATCCGCCCCCTCGACAGCCTTATACGGATCACGCTCAACCACGATTTTTGATCCCTTTTTCCGGGCAAACCCCATGAACTCTTCTTCGGGGTCGAACTGAGCGGGACCCGTGAAGGTCAGATCAAACCCGAACTGGCCCGCGGCGTGCAGGAATGAGGCGCAGACATTGTTGCCGTCACCGGTCCAGACCACCTTTTTGCCTGCAATAGGCCCGCGATGCTCTTCAAAGGTCAGGACGTCGGCCATGATCTGACAGGGGTGAGTGCGATCGGTCAGACCGTTGATGACAGGTACGTCCGAGTACTCGGCCATCTCGGTCAGGATGGTTTCATCAAAAGTCCGGATCATGATCATGTCGACATAGCGCGACAGAACGCGCGCGGTGTCGGCAATAGTCTCACCATGGCCCAGCTGCATGTCCTTGCCCGACAACACCATGGTCTGCCCGCCCATTTGGCGCACGCCCACGTCAAAGGACACCCGCGTCCGGGTCGAAGGTTTTTCAAAGATCAGCGCGACCATGCGCCCCGCCAGTGCCTGATCTTCGTCAAGCGCTGCCTTGGGGCGGCCCATCCGGGCCTGTTTCATCGCGCTGGCTTGGTCGATCATGGTCCGCAGCTCGGCCGCGTCGGTTTTGTGGATGTCAAGGAAGTGGTTCATTTTGTTTCACTTTTGGCTATTCGGGGCATCTGCAGCACCCCGGGGAATAGATCAGGCCGTGGCCAGAGTGCTTTCGACCTGGGCCGCAGCCTTGTCGAGACGGATAACAGCTTGCGCAATATCGTCCTCGGTCAGGGTCAGGGGCGGTAACAGGCGGATGACATTGTCGGCGGCGGGTACGGTGATGACTTCGTTATCATACCCTGCGTTGACCACGTCGATGTTGGGCGCCTTGCATTTCAAACCCAACATCAGGCCGGACCCGCGCACCTGTTCAAAGACCTCGGGATGCTCGGCGATCAACCCTTCAAGCTTTTGGCGCAACAGGCCTGCCTTACGGTTGACGCTTTCCAGAAAAGCCGGCGTCGCCACCTGGTCGATCACCGCACAGCCTACGGCACAACCCAGCGGATTGCCCCCATAGGTGGACCCGTGCGTGCCTGCCGTCATGCCCGAGGCTGCGTTTTCGGTGGCAAGCACGGCACCCAGCGGGAAGCCCCCGCCGATGCCTTTGGCGACCATCATGATATCCGGCGTAATGCCTGCCCATTCATGGGCAAACAGCTTTCCGGTCCGGCCAACACCGCATTGCACTTCGTCCAGGATCAACAGCAAACCATGCTCGTCGCAGATCTGGCGCAGGGCCTTAAGTTCGGCATCCGGAACCGGGCGGATACCGCCCTCGCCCTGAACCGGTTCGATTAGAATGGCGGCGGTCTTGTCGGTGATGGCATTGGTGACCCCGTCGAGATCTCCGAAGGTCAAATGCACGAAACCGGGCAGCAAAGGGCCAAAGCCTTTGGTCATCTTCTCGGACCCGGCAGCCGCGATGCCCGCCGAGGAGCGCCCGTGAAAGGATCCGTCAAAGGTGATGATCTCGACCCGCTCGGGTTGATCTTTGTCATAGAAATACTTGCGTGCCATTTTCACGGCCAGCTCGCAGGTTTCCGTGCCCGAGTTCGTAAAGAAAACCGTATCAGCAAAGGTGTGCTCGACCAGCTTATCAGCCAGCGCCTGCTGTTGCGGGATGTGGTACAGGTTCGAGACATGCCACAGCGCATGCGCCTGCTCTGTCAGCGCCGCCACCAGTGCAGGATGCGCATGGCCCAGCGCGTTTACCGCGATGCCTGCGCCCAGATCCAGAAAACGTCGGCCATCCGCCTCGGTCAGCCATGCGCCTTCACCTTTTACAAAGGTAAGGGGCGCGCGATTGTAGGTCGGCAGAACGGACGGGATCATCGGATCATCCTTTTCAGATAGGTTGAGCCCCGTGAGTGATACACTAGGGCCATGTTCGTCAACTGATTTACGGGGGGATTGCGCAGATTTGGACAGCGCAATTGGATCAAACGGCGGGTTACGCGATAAAGCGTCGGCGTCGGAGACGCAGGATATGTGCAGGTTTGATCATGCGAGGCCGTATAGCGGGGCGCGAACGCCCTGAAAACCCTGAAAATCACAATCCGGAAAAATTCACCCTGAAACGATGCATTTACCGCTTGCCATTTGCCGCGCGCAGGCGCACCGCTGGCTCATGACACCTGCACGCCAGAACCCTCCCCTTGCGGCCCTACTTATTGTCGCCGCCAGCGCCTTTATCGCCGGCACCACGCTGCTGGCCAAAGCGTTGGGAACCGATACCCTGGGCCCAGCGCTGCATCCGATGCAGATCAGCCACGGGCGGTTTCTGTTTGCGTTTCTGGTGATCGCCAGTGCGGTGGGCATTTTGCGCCCAAAGCTGCGCCGCCCGCATTGGGGGCTACATATCGGGCGAACAAGCTTTGGCTGGGTCGGAATTACGCTGATGTTCGCCTCGGTGGCTTTTATCCCTATTGCGGATGCCACGGCGATTTCATTCCTGAATCCGGTTTTTGCTATGGTTCTGGCGATACCGCTGCTGAAAGAGGGCGTTGGCCCGTGGCGCTGGTTGGCTGCAGGTGTGGCGTTGATTGGGGCCTTGATTCTGCTGCGACCAACACCCGAAAGCTTTCAGCCCGCAGCGTTGCTGGCCTTGACCGCAGCCGCCATGATCGGGATGGAGCTGATTTTCATAAAGAAACTCTCGGGTCGGGAAATTCCGATCCAGATTCTGCTGATCAACAACGCGATGGGTCTGACCATCGCCTCGGTCGCGGTCAGCTTTGTGTTTCAGATGCCAACACCCCAGCAATGGGCGGCACTGGCCGGGATCGGAATGTTGATGGCCTGCGCTCAAACCTGTTTCGTCAATGGTATGGCGCGGGCTGATGCGTCGTTCGTTGCCCCGATCAGTTATGCCACGCTGATCTTTGCTGCCATTTACGACTTTGCCGTTTTCGACGTGACACCGGACGTCATCAGCCAGATCGGATCAGCGATCATTCTGATGGGCGGATTGATCCTTGTCTGGCGCGAGGCACTGCACCGTCAGGCCTTGAGGCGATAGCCGGTCCGCAGCATCTGCCAAGCCCCGGTGCCAACCAGCAAGGTTGCTCCGCTGCAAACCACCATTCCCAACCAGGGCGAGCTATCCGACACTCCGATCATGCCATAGCGCAATCCGTCGATCAGGTAGAATACAGGGTTCACATGGCTCAGGTAATTCAGCGCAGGCGGCAGCGCCTCGACCGAATAGAAAGTTCCTGACAGAAAGGCCAGCGGCGTCACGATGAAATTGGTGATCGCCGCCATCTGGTCAAACTTGTTTGCATAAATCCCTGCAAACAACCCCAACGCGCCCATGAATGCCCCCCCCAGGATGACAAAGATCAGCGCGATCAGCGGGTTTTGCGGCACGATCCCCAGCACGATCGCCAGCGCCGTTGCCACGACGAAAGCGATCAGGACACCACGCGTAACGCCTCCGGCCAGATATCCCAGCAGAATTTCCAGCGCCGACAACGGCGGCATAAGTGTGTCGACGATATTGCCCTGAACCTTTGCGATGATGATCGAGGACGAGGTATTAGCAAACGCGTTCTGGATCACCGTCATCATCATTATGCCCGGCGCCAGAAAGGTCAGAAACGAAACGCCCATCACATCAGACCGACTTGGACCTATGGCGATATTGAAGATCAACAGGAACAATCCCGCCGTGGCCAGAGGGGCCAGCAGGGTTTGTGTCCAGACCGCCATAAACCGAAGGGTTTCGCGTTGGGCCAGCGTATAAAGACCCATCCAATTGACCGCACCGAAACGGCGCGCACCCTGATCCATAAGATTCTGCATCCCTGCCTCTTACCTGATTCGAAGACCGCTTGTAACTCGGCCCGCAGTGATTAGAATAGGGCGCTGAAACGAATTCCCAAGGCGGCCCGAATCCGGGGCCGCTTTCCGCTTTTGAAAGGCAAATCATGTCCTGGACTGACGAGCGCGTAGAACTGCTGAAGAAAATGTGGGGCGAAGGCCAGTCGGCCAGCCAGATCGCCAAAGAGCTGGGCGGCGTGACCCGCAACGCGGTGATCGGCAAAGTGCACCGTCTGGGCCTGTCGAACCGGGCAACCGGCGCATCCCCGGCAAAATCAGAACCCAAGGAAAAACCGGCCCCCGCGCCCAAGGCCGAGGCCAAGCCAAAGCCAGCGCCCAAGACCGAACCGGCACGCCCAACCCCTGCCCCTACGGCCGAGGCCAAGCCTGCTATTCCCGCACGCCGCCAGATCATCCCGGCCGGCCAACCGCTGCCACCGCAGCCTTCGGCCAATGAAATCAGCCCCGAGGCGCTGGCCAAGGTCAACGAGATCGAAAAGAAGGCCAAGAAGCTGTCTTTGATGGAGCTGACCGAGAAAACCTGTAAATGGCCCGTTGGCGACCCCGCGACCGAGGATTTCTGGTTCTGCGGCCTGCCGGTCGAAGCAGGCAAGCCCTATTGCGAGGCGCATGTAGGTGTCGCGTTCCAACCGATGAGCTCGCGCCGCGACCGTCGCCGGTAAGAGCGATGCGCCAGGATTCGACCGCACAGGAGGATATCTGGCTGGCTCGGATAAAACGTCTGCTGGCCCTGTCCGAGACGGGCCAGCATTTTACCAAAGATCCGTTTGATCGCGAACGCTATGACGAAATCGCTGAGATAGCGCGCGCCATGTTGGCCGATCTGGGCGGTGTACCTGTATCGCAGATCCAAGGGCTGTTTCATGACCATCAGGGTGGTTACGCCACACCCAGCCTTGACATTCGCGGGGCTGTTTTCCGGGATGGTCGCATTCTGCTGGTGCGTGAACGCAGCGACGGGCTATGGGCAATGCCGGGCGGATTTGCTGATATCGGCAGCTCACCCGCAGAAAACATCGAACGCGAGGTGTTGGAAGAAGCCGGCCTGAACGTCCGCGCCGAACGGCTGTTTGCAGTGCGCCACAAAGCGCGCCACCCTTACCCGCAGGACCCCAAAGATTTTTACAAACTGTTCTTCCTGTGCAGACAGATCGACAACGCGGACCCCACAATAGGGTTAGAAACGAGCGGCGCCGGTTTTTTCCCTTCGGACGATCTGCCGGAGCTATCACCCAGTCGCATCATCTTGCAGGACATCCTTGAGGCGTTCAAGGCACACTACGCGGATCAGGATTACACGGTTTTTGACTAATATCTGAAATTCTACTGCGCTGGATGTGACGGCAATCCTGGCAGGGGTACCCAGCCCGGCAGGTCATCCGGCGACACAGATACATGCAGGCGCTCGGACCGGTCGCGTCCGATCTTGCGATGCTTGCGCAGCAGAAAGATCTTGCCCCACCCCCGCCACGTCCCAACCGAGCGCGCCGAGGTGCTTGTGGGAAACCGATCGCGCCAGCCCTCGGGCAACGGCAGACCGTGCATTTCGGCCTTATCCAACATCCAGATCAAAGAGATATTGCTGAGCGGTCGCGCCTCCTCGAACCCATTCAACTGACCGCCAACATCTCCGTGGGTTCCACGGAACCAAACCTGCTCGACATGGCCATTGAAGTCAGGCCTACAGGTCCACAGCACCGGGTCATACACTTCGCGGGTCTCATCCAGCGCCATGGCATGATAGCCGTGGCGGGTAGCCGGGCCAAGCTGGTGGTTGTGGAAGGCGTGCCGCTCTTCGGCCCAGCGCCACAGCAGTGGCAATCGCAGGCCCAGCGCCTTGACCGTGTCCCAGACGCCGACCATCTCAATCGCGACGCCCTCATGGCAAAACTGGCTTCGAAAGGCGGCGGCGGCGGCACCATTGGCGTTGCACTCATAATGGCGATAGGCCTGTTTGATGTTGCGGACTGTGGCATGCTCGGCCTTGAGCAAACCGATCATGTCGATCACACCCGCCAGGCTGCGCACGCCGTAAGCGCCGCGTGAATAGCCGATAAAGTAAATCCGGTCGCCTGGCTTGTAGCGGGACGCCAAATACCCATAGGCCCGACGGATTTGCCGATTGATGCCGCGCCCCATCATCACATCCAGCGACGACTTCCAGCTTTCCCACTGCACTCCGGATTCGTAAAAGACCGAGACCTTACTGCCCATTTCATTGCACAGTTGCAGAGTTTTACCTGCATGGGTTTCCAGGCCCGGTTCCAGCGTCGACATGGTCCCGTCCAGGATAATGACATGGCTGATGGGTTCGCGGTGGCGCGACTCGGCGGAATGCTCGGACCGCAAAGGCCGCCCGAGCCATCCCAGTACCTTTCTACTTAGCCGCGACAGGCCCATCGTTCAACAATTCCCATACTTTATGGGGTGTGAAAGGCATATCTGCCTGCCGCACCCCGTGATCCCAGAGCGCATCCTGAACCGCATTTGCCACAGCAGCCAGCGCGCCCACGGTGCCTGCCTCGCCACATCCTTTCATCCCCATCGGGTTGGAGGTTGACGGGACCGGAACCGAGGTAAACTTAATCATGGGTATCTCAGCTGCACGGGGCAAGGCGTAGTCCATCAACGAAGCCGTGAGCAGTTGCCCCTGCGCATCATGCACAACCCGCTCGGACAGAGCCTGACCAATGCCCTGCACTACGCCGCCATGTACCTGCCCTTCGGCCAGCATAGGGTTGATAAGGTTGCCGAAATCATCAACGACGGTATAGCGGTCTACCCATGTCTCGCCGGTGTAATAATCGATAACGACTTCGGCAACATGTGCGCCGTTAGGATAGCTACGGGCATCCAGGTTGGCACGTGCCTCATGCTGCAACAAATCCCTGCGCCCATCAGCGCGCGCCATATCGGCGGCCTCGGTCAGGGTCGGTGTCAGGTTCGATCCGGACGCGCGAAAGGTTTCATGGTCAAATGTCACATCGTTTTCCTCGACCCCCATCTTATCGGCCAGATAGGGCGTGAATGCGGCGATCATGACATCAATCGTTGCCAAAGTTGCCGTGCTTTGCACCGTGACCGACCGAGATCCGCCGGTTCCGCCGCCATGGGGCAGTTGATCGCTGTCGCCCTGAACGATATTGATCCGGTCCATCGGAACCCCGGTCTGATCCGACAGGAACTGGGCATACACCGTCTCATGGCCTTGTCCGTTCGATTGGGTGCCGACATAGAGCGTCACTGTGCCATCCTCGCTGAACGTAACCTTTGCGTTCTCGGAAGGGTCACCCAAAATACTTTCGATATAGTAACACAGCCCCTGCCCCCGGATCAGACCACGTTCCGCATCTGCGGCTTTGCGGGCGGTAAATCCTTTGGTCTGCTCGCCTGCACGGGACAGGACCATATCGAAATCGCCCACGTCATAGGTTTCATCAGTGGCGGTTTGATAGGGGAAGTTTTGGGGCTGGATGAAGTTGTTGCGCCGCAGCTCCCACGGATCGATACCCAGTTCGCGTGCGGCGCGGTCAATGACGCGTTCCAGAACATAGATCGCCTCGGGCCGACCTGCGCCGCGATAGGCGTCAACCTGTGTGGTGTTGGTATAGAACCCCTCGACCCGCATATAGGTGGTCTGCACATCATAGACGCCCATCAACACCTTGCTGAACAGGTCTGTTTGAATCGCCTGCCCAAAATGGCTGTTATAGGCCCCAAGGTTCACCTTGCTATGGACGCGATAGGCGGTGATCTTGTGATTGGCGTCAAAAGCCAGTTCAGCCAGCGAGGTCAAATCGCGGCCATGATGATCCGACAACATCGCCTCCGACCGGTCAGACATCCAGTGCACCGGCTGGCCCAGTTTCATCGCAGCAACGGCCGCACAAAAATACTCAGGGTACGGCATCACCTTCATGCCAAACCCACCCCCCACATCCGGTGTGGTGACGCGAATGGTTTCAGGCTCCAACTTCAGCTTTTGGGCCAGTTGCGCGCGCATCGCCCAAACCCCCTGCCCGCCATAGGCAAAGTGCAGCCGCCCGTCGTTCCAACTGGCCTGACAGCCACGCGGCTCGATCGAGGCGATGATCACCCGATTGTCGTGCACATTCAACGAGACGGTATGTGCGGCACATTGAAACGCCGCTTCGGTCGCGGCCTCATCGCCCAACCCCCAGTCAAAGGCGCGATTGTCCGGGGCCTCGGGGTGCAGCACCTCTCCGCCCGCATCAACACTCATCTTGGCGGGCAAGTCGTCGATCTCCATCCAGATCAGTTCGACCGCGTCGCGGGCCTGAGTCAGGCTTTCAGCTATCACCACGGCCACCGGCTCACCCACAAAGCGCACCCGGTCCTTCGCCAGCATATGCCGGTCCGGCGCGGCTGCTTGCGAGCCATCCCGGTTCGACACCGTGGCAGCATTCAACACCGTGTCGATCCCAGCGTTGGCCAGATCGTCCAACGCTATGACCAAGCGCACGCCGTCGGCCTCGCGCGCGGCGTCCAGATCCAGCGCGGTAATCCACCCGTGCGCGACAGAACTGCGGAAAAAGGCAGCAAAAAGCGCGTTGTCGGGAATATCATCATCCATGTACCGCCCATGCCCGGTCAAAAAGCGCTGATCCTCGGTCCGCTTGACCGGCTGGCTTTTTCCAAACTTTTCCATTCTTTGCCCCTATCTGTGCCTTAGGGGCGACATTAGGCTGCGTCCGTTCATTGTCCAGAGCCCGTCTGCGGCCCCTTGGCCCTTCCCCTTCCCTCATCCATTCGCTATTGCAGGCGCTGACCCAGAATTGATGACGCAGGACGCACCCATGGCGATGGAAAAGACATTCAACGCGGCTGAGGCCGAGGCCCGCATTTACGAGGCCTGGGAACAGGCCGGAGCCTTCAAGGCGGGCGCGAACAGATCGCGCGATGAAAGCTTTACCATCATGATCCCACCGCCCAACGTGACGGGGGCGCTGCATGTGGGACATGCGTTCAACAACACGCTGCAGGATATCCTGACCCGCTGGCACCGGATGCGCGGGTTCGACACGCTTTGGCAACCCGGTCAGGACCACGCGGGCATCGCCACGCAGATGCAGGTTGAAAAAATGCTGGCGGCGCAGGGCAACGAAGGGCGGCGTGAACTGGGGCGTGAAAAGTTCCTGGAAAAGGTCTGGGAATGGAAAGGCGAATACGGCGGCACGATCATTGAACAGCTCAAGCGCCTGGGCTCCAGCTGCGATTGGTCGCGCAACGCGTTTACCATGGCCGGTGCACCGGGTGACCCGCGCACAGGGCATGAGAATTCTGCAAATTTCCACGATGCCGTCATCAAGGTCTTCGTAGAAATGTACGAAAAGGGCCTGATCTATCGCGGCAAGCGTCTGGTCAACTGGGACCCGCATTTTGAGACCGCAATCTCGGATCTTGAGGTCGAGAATATCGAAGTCGCGGGCCATATGTGGCACTTCAAGTACCCGCTGGCGGGTGGTGAGACCTATACGTATGTCGAAAAGGATGAGGACGGGAATATCGTGCTTGAGGAACAGCGCGACTATATCTCAATCGCCACGACACGGCCCGAAACAATGCTGGGCGACGGCGCGGTTGCGGTTCACCCATCAGATGAACGTTACGCTCCAATCATTGGGAAACTCTGCGAAATCCCGGTTGGGCCAAAGGAACATCGCCGTCAGATTCCGATCATCACCGATGATTACCCCGATCCAGATTTCGGATCCGGCGCGGTGAAGATCACCGGCGCGCATGATTTCAACGATAACATGGTGGCCAAGCGCGGCGGCATTCCGATGTACCGCTTGATGGATACGCGCGGCGCAATGCGGGCCGATGGTGCGCCCTATGCCGAAGAGGCCGGCAAGGCGCAGGAATACGCGCGTGGGCGTGCCTTCACCGAGAGTGAGATCGACGCGATCAACCTGATCCCCGATCACCTGCGCGGCCTCGACCGGTTCGAGGCGCGCGCGAAAGTGGTCGAAGAGATCACCGCCGACGGTCTGGCTGTGATGACCCGCACCGACAACCCGGTCCTGGGCACCAAGCTGGCTGAAGATGACGATCCGGCGGCTCTGGTCCCGCTGGTCGAGAGCAAGCCGATCATGCAACCCTTCGGCGACCGCTCGAAAGTTGTGATCGAGCCGATGTTCACCGACCAGTGGTTCGTGGACGCCGAAAAGATCGTCGGCCCCGCGCTGGACGCAGTAAAGGACGGCACGGTCAAGATCATCCCCGAGTCAGGCGAGAAGACCTATTACCACTGGCTGGAAAACATCGAGCCCTGGTGCATCTCGCGCCAGTTGTGGTGGGGGCATCAGATTCCGGTTTGGTATGGGCCAAAGAAAGATGCTTCGAACTCTCTAGGCGTTGACTATGCGTCTGGTGAACTGGTTCCTTTCTGTGGAGCGACTTTCGAAGAGGCAGCAAGCGTCGCTCGGGAATACTACGGTGTTTCCAGTGCGCGGGAGTTTTTCGAAGATCAAACGACTTCACTTGATCCGTCTGAGGTCGACCCGAACGTCAACAGCAACGCTTGGCAAGATGAAGCGTTTGCAACGGCAGTTGAAGGGGGTCGTGACTTCGTTTTGCTCAAAAGAGACCCGGACGTCCTCGACACATGGTTCTCCTCCGGCCTCTGGCCAATCGGCACACTGGGCTGGCCCGAGCAGACCGATGAGCTGGAACGCTACTTCCCGACCGATGTTCTGATCACTGGCGCGGATATCCTGTTCTTCTGGGTCGCCCGGATGATGATGATGCAACTGGCCGTGGTGAACGAAATCCCGTTCCACACCGTCTACCTGCACAGCCTCGTCCGCGACGAGAAGGGCAAGAAGATGTCCAAGACTACCGGCAATGTCATCGACCCGCTGGAGATCGTGGACGAGTTTGGCGCCGACGCGCTGCGCTTTACCAACGCCTCGATGGCGGCGATTGGCGGCGTGCTGAAACTGTCCCGCGAGCGCATCACCGGCTACCGGAACTTCGGCACCAAGCTTTGGAACGCCGTCCGTTTTGCCGAGATGAACGAGGTCTTCATCGATGCCGGCCCTCAATTGGACGTCGCTGACCTGAAACCCAAGGCCGCCGTCAACCGGTGGATCATCGGTGAAACCGCCCGGGTGCGGGCGGAGGTCGACGCGGCGCTGGACAGCTATCGCTTCAACGATGCGGCCAACGGGCTTTATGCCTTTGTCTGGGGCAAGGTCTGCGACTGGTACGTGGAGCTGTCGAAACCCCTGTTGCAGGGCGACGATGCCGAGGCACAGACCGAGACCCGCGCCACCATGCGCTGGGTTCTGGATCAATGCATGGTTCTGCTGCACCCGATCATGCCCTTCATCACCGAAGAGCTGTGGGGCCTGACCGGTACCCGCGCCAAAATGATCATTCACGCCGACTGGCCGACATACGGCATCGAATTGGTGGATGCGGATGCGGATCGTGAGATGAACTGGGTGATCTCGGTGATCGAAAACACCCGCTCGGCCCGCGCCCAGATGCGGGTGCCTGCGGGCCTCTATGTGCCGATGCTGGTGACCGAGATCGACGCGCATGGACAAGCCGCCTGGGACCGCAACGAGGCGCTGATCAAACGTCTGGCGCGGATCGACAGCCTGACTTCGGCGGATGAGCTGCCCAAGGGCACGATTTCCATCGCGGCCCCTGGTGCCTCATTCGGGTTGCCGCTGGCAGACATCATCGACATCGGCGCGGAAAAGGACCGGCTGGAGAAAGCCAAGGGCAAGCTGGCCAAGGAATTGGGTGGATTGCGCGGGCGCCTGAACAACCCCAAATTCGTGACCTCAGCCCCGGAAGAGGTTGTCGCAGAGGCCAAAGCCAATCTTGCGGCCCGTGAAGAGGAAGACGCCAAACTGGACGAGGCTCTGGCCCGGCTGGCCGAGATCGCCTGATCGTCAACTGTTAACAGATACTCAGATCCCGAACCCCGCCGCGCTGACACCGGCGAGGTTTTTCGTTGCGCGCTGGAATTTTCTATTGTCGGCAGGGCCTTGCGGTTGCTAGCACTTGCGGGTGGCAATCCCCGAGGACGCAATGGCGCAAAGCTTTCCCCCGATGCAAACCGTATCAACCGGACTGGTGGTCGCGGTTGTGGGCTTTTTCAGCTCTTTCCCGATTGTCTTGCAGGGGTTGCACGCAATGGGCGCGTCGCCTGCACAGGCGGCCTCGGGGTTGATGAGCGCGGCGATTGCCATGGGGCTGGCGGCGATCGCGCTGAGCCTGTGGTACAGGCTGCCGATCAGTGTGGCATGGTCCACGCCGGGTGTGGCGCTGTTGGCAGTCTCTGCGGCACCTGCCGGTGGGTTTTCCGAGGCGGTTGGTGCGTTTTTGTGCGCAGGCGCGCTGACGGTTCTGGCCGGGGCCTGGCGCCCCTTGGGACGGTTGGCGGCGGCGATCCCGACGTCACTAGCGCAGGCGATGCTGGGCGGGGTGCTCTTGCCGCTGTGCATCGTGCCGTTCAAGGCCGCCGTGGACCTACCTTGGCAGGCGCTTCCGGTGATCCTGACATGGTTCATTGCCGGGCGGATCAATCGACTGATCGCGGTGCCTGCAGCGGTTCTGGCCGCAGCGATTGTTGTGATATTGAATGCCGGTGACAACACGGTTCTGCCCGACAGGCTGATGGCCGCACCGGTCTGGATCACCCCCGAGTTCTCGCTGGCCTCGGTGATCGGCATCGGCATCCCGTTGTTCATCGTGACCATGGCCACCCAGAACATCCCGGGCATCGCGGTGATGCGGAGCTTTGGGTTTTCGCCCGATGCAGGACGGCTGTTCTCCTGGGTTGGTGGCGCCAGTATCCTGTCTGCGCCGCTTGGCGCGCCAGCCACCTGTCTGGCCGCAATTACCGCCGCGATGTGTTCAAACGAGGACAGTCACCCAGACCCGGATCAGCGCTATTGGTCCGCCATCATGGGCGGCCTATTCTATTGCCTGTTCGGAGTTTTTGCCGTGGCCATCACCGGGTTTGCCGCCCATGCGGACCCGTTGCTGATGGGAACGCTGGCCGGGGTTGCTCTGATCGGCGTGCTGGCAAACGCCACATCGGCTGCGTTGGAAAACCAGACTGAGCGAGAAGCTGCGATCCTGACCTTTGCCATCACTGCATCCGGCATCACGGTCTTTGGGTTGGGCGCGGCGGTCTGGGGGCTGCTGGCCGGGGGGATCGCCTATCTGGTGACCAATCGTAAGAACTGAAGCCTGCGACAAGGCAGAACAGCAAACATTAGCGCCTGCCGGATCACGGGCCCAAAAGCCACGAGGGCCATGGTCCGCGATCAACGCGTGCAGTTTTGCGTTGGTCATTTGAATTCAGGTTTGCGGCCCTGCATCTGTGCGGTGACGACTTCGATCTGATCCGGCTTGCCGATCAGTTCAAGCTGTTCGGCGGATTCGGCTAGCAGAACTTCGGCGCGGGGCTGGGTCTCGGCCACTTCGATCAGCCGTTTGGCGGTGCGGATGGCAGAGGGGCTTTGTGCCGCAATGTTTTCAGCGATGGCCAGTGCTTCGGTTAGCGGGTCGTCGGACAGTTTCGTCACCAGACCCCAATCAGCCGCTTGCTGGGCGCCAATCGGTTGCGCCGTATAGGTCAACAGCCGCACAACGTCAGAGCGCACCAGCCTGGGCAACAAAACCATCCCGCCCATATCGGGGATAATACCCCACTTCATTTCCATCACGGCCAGCTTGCTTTCAGGATGGGCGATGCGGATATCCGCACCCAGTGCAATTTGCAGACCACCGCCAAATGCCACGCCCTGAATGGCGCAGATCACCGGCACCGGAACACGCCGCCAGACCAGCGCAAGTTCTTGCATTTCATTGGCATCTTCATGGCTGCGACCCATCAGCCATTCCGTGGCGTCCATTTGCGCCATTTTGGCAAAGCTGGCCATATCAAGCCCGGCGCAGAAGCTTTTCCCCTCGCCCGACAAAACCACGGCGCGCGCATCCGAGGCCGCGACCTCTTGCCCGGCGGACAGGATCGCCTTGACCATCGCGTCGTCCAGCGCGTTCATCTTGTCGCCGCGCGTCAGTGTGACATGGGCAATGTGGTCTTTATATTCGACGGATACGCGTGACATGCGAACCTCCTCATCCAAATTTCGTGAACCATGCCCGGAAGGGTGGCCAAGTTCCACCTCAACGTTAGGGCAAATCCGCTGTTTTCATGCGCCCAAACCAGGGCGAATCCAGTGTCATCACGTAAAACTGGTCTCCAATGACCTTACCTCCGGTGGTAACAGCGAGGCGTCCGTCCGGATCCTGCAGCGTGCGCAGAATAGTGCCGTCCCCATCGAACTGAACCATCATGCCGCGGTGGATCGGGGCGGGTCGTACCATCGGACCCAGCCGCCAGATGACTTTACGCAAAAATGGATACGGCATCAGGGCTTCGGTCGGAACCCGCGGGCTGGCAAACGCCATCCAGTAGGTGCCATCCCCCTGCGCCTCGATATTGTCGGGATAGCCGGGCAGGTTTTCCAAAAGGATTTCGCGCTGTCCGGCGTTTGGACCTGTCAGCCAGAGTTTGTGCACCCGAGCGCGGCCGGTTTCGGCAATCAACAGGTAATCCTCATCCGGCGACAGCGCGACGCCATTGGTGAAAACGAACCCTTCGGCCACTTTCTGGGTCATGCCATCCGGAGTGCGACGGGCAACATATCCGGTGTCCGATTGCTCCCAGATGGTCAGGATCGAGGTCGGTTTGGTGCCGCCCATCGTTTCCGGGTCGAACCGGTCAGAGGAATTGGAGAAATAAACCGTACCATCCTGCCCGACGTCCAGCTGATTGGCATAAACCAACGGCTCTCCATCGATCTCGGACACCAGCGTTTCCAGTGTCCCTGGCCCGGTCCATCGCATTAAACCCCGAAAGCTGTCAGCAATATACAGCGCCCCGTCCGGACCCGTCCTGAGGCCCAGCGGACGACCGCCCAATTCATCGATTTTAACCGGGCTGTCCCCGTCGATGCGATAAAGAGCGCCTGACAAAGAGGTCGTATAAACAGACCCGTCCGGGGACACGGCGATATCTTCGGGGCCTTCCTCACCTGCTGGTAGAGCAACCAGGTCAATAGCGGCCAAAGCGTCGTTCTCGGCAAAGTCACCCGTGAAACTAGGAGCGTCCGGCGGCGTCCAGGCAACCGGCTCGACCTCGACCGGCCAGAATACAAGATAAGCGAGCCCGATGATTATCAGTCCAAGTACGATGCGCATTGGCGCTCCTTTGCGTGTTTTCGCGCAGCCTGCTCGGCAATCTTGTGCAAAGCAAGGTTGCCTGCGTTGTGACCTTACGTTTATCTGCCCGCATGACTGACCCACGCTATACCCCGCTTGCCCTGTCCCTGCCCGCAACCGTGCCGTTTGTTGGCCCTGAAACGCAGGAACGCCTACGCGGTGCGCCGTTTGTGGCGCGGCTGGGCGCGAATGAGAGTGTCTTCGGCCCCTCGCCCCACGCGATTCAGGCGATGCGCGCGGCTGCCGGAGAAATCTGGATGTATGGCGACCCCGAAAACCATGACTTGCGCCGTACGCTGGCCCATCACCACGGTGTGGGGGTTGAAAACATCGTGGTCGGCGAAGGGATCGACGGTCTGTTGGGGTATCTTGTGCGGCTGTTGATCGGGCCCGGAGATGCCGTTGTGACCTCGGACGGAGCCTATCCGACCTTCAATTACCACGTCGCAGGATTTTGGGGCGCGTTACATAAGGTCCCGTATCGAAATGACCATGAAGATCCTGCGGCCTTGTTTGCCAAAGCCGCCGAGGTGGGTGCAAAGCTGGTCTATCTGGCGAACCCCGACAACCCGATGGGCAGCTGGCATTCAGGTGCGGACATCATGGCGGCAATGGAGGCCCTGCCCGCTGGGTGTTTACTGGTTCTGGATGAAGCCTATGTAGAATGCGCACCCGAAGGGACCGCTGCACTGGTGGCCGCTGACGACCCGCGCATCATCCGGATGAGGACCTTTTCCAAGGTTTATGGCATGGCGGGCGCGCGGGTTGGCTATGCAATCGCTGCGCCGGGGTTGATCTTGGCCTTCAACAAAGTGCGTAATCACTTTGGGATGAACCGGGCCGCACAGGCCGGGGCACTGGCGGCACAGAGGGATGCCGATTGGTTAGCCCAGATCCAGGCGCAAATTACTGAGGCAAGAGAACGGATTGGTCAGATCGCCCGAGACAATGGGTTGGAGCCTTTGCCGTCGGCCACCAATTTCGTGGCCATTGACTGCGGCAGGGATGGCGAGTTTGCCAAGGCTGTTCTGGATGCTCTGGTGGCACAGGGTATCTTTGTGCGCATGCCCTTCGCGGCGCCGCAGAACCGGTGCATTCGTGTCAGCTGTGGCACGGCATCTGATCTGCAGGCCTTTGCCGCGGCATTGCCCAAAGCGCTGGCGGGCGCGGCATCTATCTTGGCCTGAGAGGCGTTTGCCTGAGCAGGGTCAGGGGGCTGTCTGCCCCCTCTTGGCCCGATGGGCCAATTCACCCCCGAGGATACTTTTAGCCAGATGAAGTGCGGATTTAGGATTGGGTGATCGTCCTGGCCGCCAGAGCGGCAGCGGCGGCGTCCAAGGCCCCTTGTCCGCGAGGAATATCCAAAGCAGCCATTGCAGTTTCTACCCCGCCCAGCATTGCCATCACCATCTGGCCATTGACGTGGCCCATATGACCCAGACGGAAACAGCCGTCCCAGTCCTCCATCCCCAACCCGATGCCCAGTGTCAGACCCAGCTGGCTTTCGGTGAAACTGCGGAGAGGGGTGCCGCGCCCATCGGTCAGGCGCAGGGCAGTGACGGCATGGCTGCGGTGCGCGCGATCGGCCACGTTCAGATGGAGCGCGCCACCTTCTGCCCAGATCTCGCAGGCCGCCCAGATGGCAGTGGCAAGACGTTCGTGTCGGGCCCAGACGTGGTCCAACCCCTCGGCGTGGATCATGTCCAGCGCGGCGCGCAGGCCGTACAGGTGGTGCGTCGGTGCGGTTCCGTTGAAGTACTGATAAAACAGCTCGGGGTTCGTGCGCTTCTGCCAATCCCAATACTGCGAGACACGGGGCATTGCAGCCCGTTTTTCCTGTGCCTTGTCGTTAAAGAAGACAAACCCCATGCCAGCTGGTGTCATCAGTCCCTTCTGACAGGCCGAGACAGTGACGTCGACACCCCAGGCGTCCATCTCGAACCTGTCGCAGCCCAGTGAGGCGATGCAGTCAGCCATCAGCAAGGCCGGGTGACCCAGATCGTCCAGCAGCGCCCGAAGCGCCGGGATATCGTTGCGGATCGAGCTGGAGGTGTCTACGTGGACGGCCAACACGGCCTTGATCTGACGCGCTGTATCCGCGCGCAGCGCATCAGCGATGCGGTCCAATTCCCAGGCTTTGGATGATCCGAAATCGATCAATTGCGCCGTGGCCCCTATCCCTTCGGCCATTTCCGCCCACCCGTGGGTGAACCGACCCGAGGCCGGGGCCAGAACAACCTCGCCCGGGGCGATGACGTTGGAGAGCGCGGCCTCCCACGTGCCGTGGCCGTTGGCGATATAGATCGCCACATTGTGCTTGGTTCGGGCCACGCGGCACAGGTCGCGGGTCAAAGCGGGCATCATCTCAATCAGCTCGCCGTCATAGATATTGGGCGACGGGCGGTGCATTGCCTGCAGAACCGCATCAGGCATTACAGATGGGCCCGGAATGGCCAGATACTCGCGCCCCTGCGCGAGAGAAATGTGGTTTGTCATGGGGTCAACCTGTCTCAATTGACGCCCACACTAGCGCAGCCTTTGGCCGCGTCAATCCATCAGCTTGGACGCTTCACGCCCCAGGGATTCGATCCCCGCCCAATCGCCGCCCAAGACCATATTCTTAGGCGCGACCCAGCTGCCGCCTGCGCATACCACGTTGGTCAAGGACAGGTAATCACGTGCGTTCGAGGGTGAGACACCGCCAGTTGGGCAGAAGGTGATCTGCGGCAAAGGCGCGCCAATTGCTTTGAGTGCAGGCGCGCCACCTGAGGCTTCGGCGGGAAAGAATTTCAACATGTCATATCCCTGCTCCAGCAAGCGCATTGCCTCGCTGGCAGTGGCAGCGCCTGGCAACAGGGGCAGGCCTTCGGCCTCGCAGGCAGCGATCAGGGCATCGGTTGCACCGGGTGAGACGCCAAATTGCGCGCCCGCTTCTTTCGCGGCACGAACGTCTTCGGGGGTGACCAGCGTGCCAGCACCGACGACACCGCCCGGCACCGCAGCCATTGCGCGAATAGCATCCAGCGCTGCGGGCGTACGCAACGTGACTTCAAGCGCTGGCAGCCCGCCCGCGACCAGAGCCTCAGCCAGCGGGCGAGCCTGAGCGGCGTCATCAATAACGAGTACAGGCACGATCGGGGCAAGAGCACAGATTTCGCGGGTGCGTTGGGTTTTTACAGACATGGGTTAAGCTCCGAAAATGCTGGCACCGGAATCGGCCGAACCGACTGCGTTGCGAAAGACCCCGAACAGGTCGCGCCCGACGCCATGCTGGTTGGCGGACAGATCGGCGGTGACCGGTGCGCGTCCCAGTACGCCTGGGGTCAGGATTTCAAGCTCTCCATTCACCGCGTCGACCCGCAGGATGTCGCCGTCTTGCAGGTATGCGATCGGGCCCTGGTCCAACGCTTCGGGGCAAACATGGATTGCGGCGGGCACTTTGCCGGACGCTCCGGACATACGGCCATCGGTGACCAGAGCCACCTTTTGACCGCGCCCCTGAAGGATCGACAGCATGGGCGTCAGCGAATGCAATTCCGGCATGCCGTTGGCCTTGGGGCCCTGAAAGCGGACGACAACGATGACGTCCCCTGTGAATTCACCGGCCTTGAACGCGGCTTTCACGTCGTCCTGCGTGTGGAACACGCGGACCGGGGCCTCGACCACCTGATGTTCGGGGGCAACAGCCGAAACCTTCATGACGGCGGTGCCGAGGTTGCCGGTCAGGCGGGAAAGACCGCCGGTGGGTTGAAACGGGTCCTGTGCCGGGCGGACGATCTTTTCGTTGAGGCTGTGGCCTGCACCGTCCTCCCAGACCAGATCGTCGTCGATCAACTTGGGTTCCTTGGTGTAGTTGTGCAGACCCTGCCCCGCCACGGTCAGCGTATCGGGGTGCAGCAATCCGTTCTCAAGCAGCGTGCCGATCGTGTACCCTAGCCCGCCCGCGGCATGGAAGTGATTCACGTCAGCCAGACCGTTGGGATAGACCCTAGCGACCAGCGGAACCACGGCTGAAATGTCAGAGAAATCCTGCCAGTCCAGCACGATACCGCCTGCCCGCGCCATAGCGATCAGGTGAATCAGCAGGTTGGTCGATCCGCCAGTAGCCATCAACCCGACGATGCCGTTCACAAAAGCGCGTTCGTCCAGTACCTGATAGACCGGGGTATAGTGATTGCCCAAAGCGATCAGCGACAAGGCCCGACGCGCACCTTCTTCGGTCAACGCGTCGCGCAGGGGCGTGTTCGGATTGACAAAGCTGGAGCCCGGCAGATGCAGCCCCATGAACTCCATCAGCATCTGATTGGTGTTGGCAGTGCCGTAAAAGGTACAGGTTCCGGGGCCATGGTAGGCTGCCATTTCCGCCGCCATCAATGCGTCACGCCCGACTTCGCCGGCGGCAAATTGTTGGCGGATCTTGGCTTTTTCATCATTCGGCAGGCCACTAGTCATGGGACCGGCAGGCAAAAACACGGCGGGCAGATGACCAAAAGTCTGCGCGCCGATGACCAGCCCCGGGACGATCTTGTCACAGACGCCAAGGAACACCGCCGCGTCATAAGTGTTGTGGCTGAGCGCCACACCCGTCGCCAATGCAATCACGTCGCGCGAGAACAGGGACAGCTCCATCCCCGCCTCACCTTGTGTAACGCCATCGCACATCGCAGGCACGCCGCCCGCAACCTGTGCGGTGCCGCCAGCGGCGCGAACCGCATCGCGGATCAGGGTGGGATAACGCTCGAACGGCTGATGCGCCGACAACATGTCGTTATAGGCGGTCACTATGCCTAGATTTCCGGCTGTACCGGTGACCATCGACTGCTGATCTTCCCCCGCACCGGCATAGGCATGGGCCTGACCGCTGCAGGACAAATGCGCCCTGGCGGGACCTTTGGATCGGGCCTGCTCCATCCGTTCCAGATGTGGGCCGCGCAGATCGGCGCTGCGGTCGATGATCCGCTGTGTGACATCCGTGATGACTGCGTGAACCATGGTTATCCTCCGATCTGACGCCAGCGGCGTCCGTCGCGATGCATTAGCATAAGCGCTTCTTCAGGCCCCGAGCTGCCCTGATCATACCGGGCGGGGCGGTCGCCACGCTCTTCCCAACCCTTCACAATGGGGTCGACCCAAGCCCAGGCGGCCTCGGCCTCGTCACCACGCATGAACAAGGTCTGGTCGCCGCGAATGACATCCATCACGAGGCGCTCATACGCGTCTGGTGATTGAGATTCGTCACCCAATGCGTCAGCAAAGCTCATGTCCAGGGCTACGTCGGACAGGCGAAACCCACCCTGCCCCGGTTCTTTGATGGTGGTCCGCAGGGTGATGCCTTCGTCAGGCTGCAGGCGGATCACCAACACGTTGCCGTGCAATGGGCCGACATTGGGGAAAATCGTGTGGGGCGGATCACGGAAGAATACCGCGATCTCGGATTCCCGCGCCCTCAGGCGTTTGCCCGTGCGCAAGTAAAACGGCACCCCAGCCCAGCGCCAATTGCCGATATGAGCCTTGAGCGCAATGAAACTCTCGGTACGGCTGGCAGGATTTTCGACATGATCGAGATAGCCGTCGCCACTCTTGTCAGTGCGATACTGACCGCGCGCGATATCGGCCTGTGCCACGGGTTCAAGTGCTTCAATCACTTTGACCTTTTCATCCCGCACGGCGTTGGGTGAAAATTTCGACGGTGGCTCCATCGCCGTCAGGCACAGCAATTGCACCAAGTGGTTCTGAATCATGTCCCGCATCGCGCCGGATTGGTCGTAATAGGCACCCCGGCCCCCGACGCCGACGGTTTCCGCCACTGTAATCTGAACATGATCGACATGGGTCGAGTTCCACAGCGGCTCGAACAGTGAATTGGCAAAGCGCAGCGCCATCAGGTTCTGCACCGTTTCTTTGCCCAGGTAGTGGTCGATCCGGTAGATCTGGTGTTCTTCAAAACAGGCGCGCAACCCTTCGTTCAAAGCCTTGGCCGAGGCCAGATCGTGGCCAAAAGGTTTTTCCACCACGATGCGGCTGTCCGGCGTTGCCAGGTCGTGATCGTTCAGCCGTTGCGCAATGCCCGAGAACAGGTTGGGACCCACCGACAGGTAAAACGCGCGCACCACATCCGGGCGCAGAATCTTGGCCAGTTCGGCCCAACCCGCCTTGCCCAGCGCATCGACCGGGACGTATTCGACGCGGCTCAGGAACTGGTCCAGCAAGTCCTTTTTGAAGGCAGGTGCAAATTCGTTCATCGAAGCGCGGATCTGGTCTCGGAAACCGTCGCTGTCCATATCCGAGCGGGCGGTGCCGATGATCCTGGCTTCTTCGGGCATCTGACCAACTTCGAACCGATGATAAAGCCCGGGCAATATCTTGCGCTGAGCAAGATCACCGGTCGCACCAAACAGCACCAGATCGAACGGGTTAACCGGAATTACGCGTGAAACCATCGACGGGCTCCTTCAAATCTCAACCGCGCCACTCTAGCACCCTTTGGGGAACATCGGGTGCGCATGATGTTATCGCTAACATTCGTGCACTGGATAGGGAACCCGAGCCGGAAAATCAACCCTGATTTCGCAACCACTCCATAACAGCAGGCCGCACGGATTGCTCACCGCGGTGCCGCGCGTCAGCGATGATCTTGCGCAGCGATTGCAGATCGGCACGCAAAAGCACGCTTTTGACTGGCCCAATCGAGGCCGGTCGCATCGACAAAGACCGGATGCCCATTGCGGCCAGGCATAACGCCTCAACCGGTCTTCCGGCATCTTCACCACAAAAGCTGAGTGGTGTGTTCGAGATGTTGCAGCGTTCGACAATCCGTTCAATGAACGTAAGGAAACTGACATTCAGCGTATCATAACGCCGGCGCACCAGTTCGTTTTCGCGGTCGGCGGCAAAGAAGAACTGTTTCAGGTCATTGCCACCGATCGAGATGAAATCGACCTCGTCAAAGAACTTTTGCGGTGCAAAGGCCAACGAAGGCGTTTCCAGCATGGCGCCGACCTCAATCGTTTCGGGCAGCACGTGGCCCAAACGCTTTTCACGCTCGATGGTTTTGTTCACCTCCCAACGGGCCTCGCGGTATTCCTCTGCCTGCGCCACGAAGGGGAACATCAACGTCAGTGGGCGGCCATTGGCAGCCCGCATCAGCGCCTGCAACTGCATCCGCATCACACCGCGCTTGTCCAAACCAACACGGATCGCACGCCAACCCAAAGCTGGATTGGGTTCAGCCACATGTTTCATATAGGGCAGAACTTTGTCTGACCCGATATCCAGAGTGCGAAACACCACGCGCTTGCCTTCGGCTGCATCCATAACACGCTGATATTGCGTTACAAGTTCAGACCGTTTCGGCATTTTACTACGGATTAGAAATTGCAGCTCGGTCCGGAACAAGCCCACACCTTCGGCACCCGAGTTGTTCAACGAAGGCAGGTCCGCCATCAGACCCGCATTCATCACCAGATCAATCCGCTCACCATCTCGCGTGACGGTCGGGGTTTCCCGGATCGAGGCATAGCGCTCCTGCGCCTTGGCCTGCATGGCGATCTTGTCGCGGAATGCACTTACGACCTGATCTTCGGGGCGCAGATGAACAAGCCCCTGATCACCGTCGACAAGAATATGATCGCCGTTCAGTGCTTCGGTTGTGATCCGCCCCACATGCACGACCAATGGGATAGCCAGCGCCCGGGCCACAATGGTTGCGTGACTGCCAACCGAGCCCTCTTCGAGTACGATCCCTTTCAACGACCGGCCATATTCCAACAGATCGCCGGGGCCGATATTGCGCGCAACAAGGATGGGATCAGGGGGCAGATCCGCCCCGTTGGTGTTGCCCTGTCCGGTTAGAATACGCAGCAGCCGGTTGCTGAGGTCATCCAGATCAGCCAGACGTTCACGCAAATACGGGTCGGTCACCTGCCCCATCCGTGCGCGGGCCTGCGATTGTTCTTTCTCAACCGCCGCTTCAGCGCTCAGACCAAGGGCAATGTCCTCTTCCATCCGGCGCATCCAGCCCTTGGAATTGGCAAACATCCGATAGGCTTCCAAAACCTGTAGCTGTTCTTTGTCACCGCCCTGCGAAATCTCAAGCATCTTGTCGACGCCAACGCGCAATTCCTCGACGGCTTCGGCCAAACGCTCGCGTTCACGGTGCGGGTCATCGGCAATCGGGTTGGTGACGACAACGCGCGGCTCGTGCAGCCAGACGTGACCTTCAGCCGACCCTTCCTGCGCGGGCCCGCCTGTCAGCTGAACAGATTGCTGGTGTCTGGGCGACAGGGCTGCGCCCTCACCCACGAAAGCGCCAAGTTCGGCCATTTCAGCCAGAACCATCGCAACCACTTCCAACGCATAGACTTCGTCCGCGGAAAACTCGCGTGCATCACGGGACTGGACGACCAGAACGCCCAGCTTTTCGCCCAGCCGCTGAACCGGAACACCCAGAAAGGACGAGAACCGTTCTTCACCCGTCTCAGGCATATACCGAAAGCCTTTGGCCGAAGGGGCATCAGCCGTGTTGACAACCTCACCTGATTTGGCGACCCGACCCACCAGCCCTTCGCCCATGCGCATACGGGTCTTGTGGACCGCTTCGGGTGACAAGCCTTCGGTTGCGCAAAGCTCCAGGGTTTCTTCGTCGCGGAAAAGATAGACCGAGCACACCTCGGCACGGATGCTATCGGCAATCAGATGCGTGATCCGGTCAAGACGTTCCTGACCGGCAGCCTCGCTCGCCATCTCTTCTCGCAGCCGCCCCAGCAGCTTGCGGGATTCTGTTTCGGTACCGTCCGCCATGGCCCACCTAAATTAGTGCGTCAGGCAAGACCTTTGGCTGAAATGCTCAGGCCGCCTTGTCCAGTTCAAACGCATCATGCAGTGCCTGAACCGCAAGTTCCATGTATTTCCGATCAACAAGAACGGAAATTTTTATCTCAGAGGTTGTAATGACCTTGATGTTGATCCCCTCATCCGAGAGTACCTTGAACATTTTCGCCGCTACACCGGATTGCGAGCGCATTCCGATGCCTACAACCGAGACCTTGCAGACATCTTCGTCAGCAACCAGTTCGGCATAGTTCAGCTCACCCTTTTCCTTGATCGCCAGCAGCGCCTGTTCGGCGCGCGCCACCTGATCGGTGGGGCAGGAAAAGGTCATATCTGTGCGCCCTTCGTCCGAGATGTTCTGGACGATCATGTCGACATTGACGCCCTCATCGCTGAGTGCCGAGAAAATCGTCGTGGCGATACCGGGGCGGTCAGCCACGGAAACCACGGTCATCTTCGCTTCGTCGCGGGAATAGGCCACACCGGCCACAACATTGGATTCCATGATATCCTCCTCGTCGCAGACCAGTGTACCGGCCTCATCGGATTGCTCTTCAAAACTTGAGAGTACGCGCAGCTTCACCTTGTAGCGCATTGCCAGCTCGACCGAGCGGGTTTGCAGCACCTTGGCCCCAAGCGAGGCCAGTTCGAGCATTTCCTCGAACGAGATCTTGTCCAGTTTTCGCGCCTTTTCGCAGATGCGCGGATCGGTGGTATAGACGCCATCCACATCCGTATAGATGTCGCAGCGTTCGGCACCGAATGCGGCCGCAAAGGCCACGGCTGTCGTGTCCGATCCACCTCGGCCCAGCGTAGTGATGCGACCCTCGGGGCTGAGACCCTGAAACCCGGCGACCACAGCGACTTTCATACCTTCGCCAAACTTCTGGGTCAGATTCTCGGTGGGGATTTCCTCGATCCGGGCCTGGCTATGGGCGCTTGTGGTCAGCAGCGGCACTTGCCAGCCCTGCCAACTGCGCGCCGGAACGTCCATTTCCTGCAGGGTCAGCGCCATCAGACCAGCCGTAATATTCTCACCCGAGGACACAACCGCATCATACTCTCGGGCATCGAACAACGGCGAAGTTTCGTTGACCCAGCCCACCAGTTCGTTGGTCTTGCCGGACATGGCTGAAACGATGACGATCACATCATAGCCTTTGGCCACTTCGACGCCGATGCGCTTGGCAGCGCGGCGGATGCGGTCAAGATTGGCAACCGAAGTGCCACCGAATTTCATAACGAGTACGGGCATGGGGGTGGGGTCTCCGCGCCTTGGAATTCAGATCCCGTGCGTCTTATGCGAGGGGGGGCGCAAGAGCAAGGGTTCAAAACCGCCACCGCCGCGGCATTGGGCTGCTTTACAACGGTTGGCGAGGGTGTCAGCCTACACCCATCGAATTTTCCATGAGGTTTTCCATGCTCCGCCTGGCCATCGCAATCGCCCTGCTGTCTTCACCCGCGCTTGCGCAAACATCCACACTGGCCGGAACCGACGGCACCAACTCGTTGGGCACGGTGCCCTGTGCCGCCAATGCCGGGGATCCGCTGCAAAGCTGTAATGCCGAGCTGCGCCATCACGACGACGGCACGACCACATTGGCCGTCGCATTGGGCGGCGGTGAGGTGCGCAGCATCTATTTCAACGATGGCATCCCAAGTTCGAGCAGCTCTCCGGCCAAAATCACCTATGAGACACGCGGCGACCTTACGGTGATTTTCATCGATCCGGGCGAGGTCTATGAAATCCCCACGGCGGCCCTGATCCGTCAATAAGCGTGGGGCTGTCCGTCCCAGGTCTCAAAACAGCCCGTATTGCCCAATGACAGGGCATCAAACCGATCAAGCAGGCCCACTGCGGCCTGCTCGACGCTGATCTCAGCCGCGTGCCCGCCCATATCTGTCTGCACCCAACCGGGGTGATAGATTCCGACGGCTATGCCGTCGCCCTGCAGGTCTGTCGCCAAGTTTCGCCCAAGGTTCAGCACTGCGGCCTTGGAGGCGCGGTAGATGTAACTGCCTCCCGGAGCCCGGGTATGAGACGCCATTTGCGAGGACAAGATCGCAACCCTGCCCTGCGAAGCACGCAGGTTGGGCAGCAATGCCTGAATGGTCAGGAACACGCCGGTTACATTGGTCGCAAAGCTCTGCGCCCACATCTGGGCGGGATAGCCATCGATGCCTTGGCCTTTGTCCAGATACACACCGGCGTTGCAGATCAGCAGGTCGATCGGTTGGTCCTTTAGCGCTACGGCCATATCCGCCTGTTGCGCCGGGTCCGTCACATCCAAAACCACCTGTGCGCTATCATCGCGCGCCGTGCCGATGACTGCATCGCCCCGATCCCTGCAGCGATCAGCCAGGGTTTTCCCAATCCCACGATTGGCCCCGGTGATCAAAACATGCATGGCTCAGTTCGTTTTTCTGTTGGGAATAAACGGCAAAGGCGCAACCGGTACACCATCATCGATCAGCGCTTTGGCATCTTCGAGCTTGGCCTCGCCATAAATGGCGCGTTCGGGGGCGTCGCCCAGATAGATTTTTCGCGCCTCGGCAGCGAAGTCCTTGCCCACATAGTCTGAATTCTCTTCGACCTTGCGTCTCAATTCGGCCAGGACCTTTTCAACCCCGGCTGGCGGCATTGCGACATTGATTGTGTTCGCCGCAGGCAACGGCACCGTTGTTCGGGCATCGGCCTTGCGGGCAGGACGTACTCGGGGCGTCATGATCGCTTTTTCGACACACGCATCGCCACATACGGCGCATGTCACCATGCCCGCATTTGCCAGTTTGTCGTAAGCGGCGGCCGATTGAAACCAACTGTCAAATGTATGGCCGTTGCTGCATTTCAATGCGTACTGAATCATGTTCCGTCCAAATGTCGGTAACCAAATAGATACCGAGAGCGATGGCAATATCAAGCCCTTACGGCGGCCATTTAATGAGGTAATAGCCCAACCTTACGTAACAATAAAGCGAGATCACCGGAATTGACGCGCCCCGCCGCCCTTTCAGGTGTGAACCATTTCCTTTGGCGCTGCGCACGTTCCGGGAACCGCGATACCGTCGATTGAACAAACAGCGGATAAACGTCCACCAAACATTGCACAGACCCTTTTTTCGAACGGTGTTTGTAGTAGGAAAAACACCCCACACTTAGCTGCCGGCACTCGCCCAGAACCCCGGCTTCCTCCCAGGCTTCCTGGCGTGCGGTCTCGGACGGTGTCAGCCCGTCTATCAGCCACCCTTTGGGAATAATCCAACGTCCGGACTTGCGCGTGGTGATCAATAAAACTTCGGGCTGACCTTGTTTCACACGGTAACACAAAGCAGCTGATTGCTGCAGCACCGGAAGCTGCCCGGCTTTACGCGATATGCGGGGCGAAAGCCTTGCGTTGAACACGCGGTGCCGCCTTTCATACGAGAGTCATGCCTGTTTCAAGACCCGCATATCTTGTTTGTTTTTCGCGGGTCTTCTGGCCAAAACTACCACATAAAGCGTTTTTCACCAAGTCCTTGCACAAAGCCTACATACGTGTCGTCAGTCTGCGCACCAGATCGTCATGGGGGATATCGGCGTCAATGGCCAGGCGTCTGAGGCCAAAATGCACACGCGCTACCTGCTGGTAATACCGCGTATAAACATAGTTCGTACCGCCACCGGCGATCGCCCCCAGCACCGGAACGGACTGAGCCGCAAGTTTCTGGCCCAGCACCACGGACAAGCGCGGGGCCACGGCGGCGATTACGCGTTGCATGGCCGGTCCTGTCAGTGTCAGGCGCACTGAAAAGAACCCAAGATCGGCCCCGTCATCATTCGCCATTGGTCCCGCAGCAGACAAAACCTGAATGCAATCGAATTTCACGCCGTCCTCGGAAGGATCAAAACCTTCCCGAGCCGCCGCCCCCTGGATCGAGCGCAAGAGCATTGCGGTTGTGGCAGGCAATTCCATCAGGGCGGTGGACATGCCGCCCAGCCCTCCAGCCGCACCCATGGCGGTGGTCAAAGCCGTGTTGACCCATGGCTGTTGGTCGGGAACAGCGCGGCGCGATCCTTCGGCAGCGTGCATTGCAAACCATAAGGCCTGCTCGGTCGCGCCCGTCAAACCCTGCCTGACCGGGTCAGGCAGTTGATCCAATAGCGTTTCTGCAGACCCGCCCAAACTGTTCAACAGTTTGACACCCGGGCCTCCGGCAGACCTGTAATACTTGGCCAGCCGGTCAAGTTCAGCCTCTGCATCCAGTTTTTCGACAAGAACCACGTCCTGCATAAAAATCCTCCTGTCTGTAAGACATCGGGATTAAATGTGGCGGTTTCAATAGATCAGCGGCTCCAGCGGCGCACCAATCCCCGAACGCCGTCCCAAACACCGGGGGCCAGTTCCAGGCCCAGAACCCGGTCCGGATTGGTGGGGGGTGGCATTTCGATGCCTTGCAGAAGGGAAAAGCCAAACCGGGAATAGTACGGTGCATCACCCACCAGCATAACCCGATCCCAGCCTTTCACCCGTCCCGTCTCAATGCCTTCATAGATCAGAACGCCGCCCAGCCCTTCACCCTGATGAGTGGGGTGTACAGCGACCGGCCCCAGCAACAATGCATCATGGTCCCCCACATGCACCGGCCAGAACCGGATCGCACCGGCCAGAATCCCCTGTCCGTCGCGCGCAACAAGCGACAGGCCTGCAACTGGAGGAACATCATCACGCAGACGATAAGACGACAGCGCCTCGCGCCCTGGCGCAAAGCACAGATCGTATAATGCTTCGACCTCCCACCAATCATCCGGCTCTTCCGGCCTGATCCCGAACTGCTGCACCCTGCCCTCTTTTCCTTACTGGCAATCGCCCTAGCACTTCGGTAGGCCTTGGGCAAACGCTTGGAGATCAGATGTTCTATCGCCCCGAAGACGGCCACGGCCTGCCGCATAATCCATTCAATGCCATTATCACACCGCGCCCGATTGGCTGGATCTCCACCCGCGGCGCAGATGGGATCAACAATCTTGCGCCCTATTCATTTTTTAACGGGGTGGCCTATACGCCGCCGCAGGTGATGTTTGCGTCAACCGGAACCAAGCAGGATCAGGACGGCGGCAAAGATAGCCTCGCCAATATCGCTGCAACCGGTGTGTTCTGCGTCAATGTCGTGGCCCACGCACACAAAGACGCGATGAACGCCAGCTCAGCTAACTTGCCAAAACATGTGGATGAGTTCGGTCATGCCGGCCTGACACCGGTGAACTGTGAAACCATCCCCTGCGCCAGGGTCGAAGGTGCCCCGGCCAGCCTGGAATGCAAGCTCACTCAAATCGTGACCCTGCCGGGTGAGGCCAATCGGGTTGTGTTTGGTGAAGTCACCGGCGTGCATCTTCGCGATGATTGCCTGCGCGATGGAATATTCGATGTGACCACGTTTCAACCTTTGGCGCGGCTAGGATATCGGGACTATTCGGTCGTTACCGATCTGTTCTCACTGAATCGCCCTGACGACTGAACGACCAAAGGGGGCGCTGCCCCCGCCGCCCTGCGGGCGAATCCCCCGGGATATTTTTCGCCAGATGAAGCTGGGATCCTTTATTCATCTGGCCCCAAATATCCCGGAGCGCGAGGCAGAGCCTCGCAAAAAAATCAGTGGCCGCCCAGAATGCCAGTGCGCACCGAATAATCCACGGCAATTTCATAATCCGGGTCATCGTCGCTATCGACCATCAGGTGTCCGGCCTTGTTCAGCAGCTTGTGGCAATCACGGCTCAGGTGGCGCAGCATGACGCGCTTGCCTGCTGTCTCATATTTGGCAGCGATGTTTTCGATAGCTTGCAGCGCCGATTGATCAACAACGCGGCTTTCGGCAAAATCCACGATCACGGTTTCCGGGTCATTCGGGACATCGAACAGTTCGATAAACCCGTCCGAGGATCCAAAGAACAGCGGGCCATTGATCTCATATACTTTCGCGCCCTTTTCCGTCTCGGACTCGCGGGTGATCGCGTGGATACGTTTGGCATTGTTCCACGCATAGGCCAGCGCCGAGACTATGACGCCTACAACCACAGCTACGGCGAGGTCCTCCATCACGGTAACAACCGTCACCAGGACGATGACGAATGCATCCATCAGTGGCACCTTGCGCATGATGTTGAATGAATTCCAGGCGAAGGTCCCGATCACCACCATGAACATCACCCCAACCAGAGCGGCCAGCGGGATCTGCTCAATCAGGGGTGAAGCAAACAGGATGAACACCAGCAGGAACAGAGCCGCCGCGATCGCCGCGATACGGGTGCGGCCGCCGGATTTCACGTTGATCATCGACTGACCGATCATCGCACAGCCGCCCATTCCGCCAAAGAAACCGGTGGCTACGTTCGACACGCCCTGCGCGATACACTCTTGCGAAGCGCCTCCGCGCTTACCGGTGATCTCACCAACAAGGTTCAGCGTCAGCAGGGATTCGATCAGGCCGATGGCGGCCAGAATAACTGCGTAGGGCAGAATAATCTCAAAAGTCTCCCAGTTCAGCGGCACCATGGGAACGTGAAAGGCTGGCAATCCGCCCTCGATCGAAGCCAGATCGCCTACACGGGGCACGTCCAGTCCAAAGCCAATCACGAGCGCGGCCACAACGGCGATCCCGGCCAGCGGCGCGGGAACAACGCGTGTAATGCGCGGCATCACCCAGATCACGGCCATTGTCAGCGCAACAAGGCCCAGCATCAGATACATCGGCATGCCTGTCAGCCACTCGCCTCCGCTCATGCCATGGCCGGTATTTTCCATGGAACCAGGTACTTTGAATTGACCCATTTGGGCCAGAAAGATCACGATGGCCAGACCGTTCACAAAGCCCAGCATCACCGGATGCGGCACCAAGCGGATAAACCGACCCCAGTGCATCGCACCAGCAATCACCTGCAGAATGCCCATCAAAACCACAGTCGCAAACAGGTATTCGACGCCGTGTTCTGCCACCAGCGCCACCATCACCACTGCCAAAGCACCGGTTGCGCCCGAGATCATGCCCGGCCGGCCACCGATCAGCGCCGTGATCAAGCCCACCATGAATGCCGCGTACAAACCGACCAGCGGGTGAACACCGGCAACAAAAGCAAAGGCAACCGCTTCGGGCACCAAAGCCAGTGCCACGGTCAGGCCAGACAGCAGCTCGATCCGAAGACGCGAGACAGTCAACCCTTCATCCGGCATCCAACGGAGATCGGGTTTGGCTATGCGATTGGCAAAGCTTGCCAGCGTGGCTCGGGGCATGAGGCATCCTGTGGATTGATATGATCGCGCGAAAGGGGTCTTCTACCTGTCATCCCGCCCGTAAGCCACCGCACCAGCCGGGAGGCTGATATGCGCATGGCGCATACCTGTTGCCTCGCAACTTCGTGAATTGAAGACGAGCAGCCGGATGGGCACCTTTGCATCATGCGATGGTTACTCTTTCTTCTGATGGCCCCGATATCCGCATTTGCGCAGGATTTACAGGGCAATGACACCGCCGGAAACTGGCGAGTGACGCACTACGAGGCCTTCGGCATCTGGAACTCGATCTGTGATGAGCGCCCGGAAAAAGGCGCGTTGCGACAGCGCTGCTATATTCGCCGCGCCGAGGTTTTCTCCTACCGTCCAAAGTTCGCCGCACAGTTTGTCTTTATCACGCCTGATCCGCAGGGGTATGAAATCGAGTTCGGAATGGAGCCCGGCACGCTATTCTCGCCCTCAGGGTTTCGCGTTGACGGAGCGGATGGCGTTCACTGGCGCACACGGAGCCCCGGATGCCTGACAGGGCTGAGCTGCACATTCAACGGCACCCGCGCGCAAGAGATTGTGGATGCGATGTTGACGGGTCAGAGCTTTCGCTTTGTTTTTCGGGATCGCCACGGTCAGGCACAGGATCTGACGTGGTCGTTGCAGGGCTTCGATGCAGCCTGGGACGATTTTCACTTACAGTCAGGCGCGCGCAATCTGTTGTCGCGATCACGCTAGTCTTTGCCCCTTGTCAAACACGCGATGGCGTCGCAGAACTTCGTGACCACGCATTTCATTCGGAGAATACAAGTGACCCAGACCAGGATTGCCGTCATCGGCGGATCAGGCATTTACGACATTGACGGCCTGGAACATTCCGAATGGGTCACTGTTGAGACACCGTGGGGCGATCCCTCGGATCAGATCCTGACCGGGTCGCTGAACGGGGTGGACATGGCATTCCTGCCCCGCCACGGGCGCGGTCACGTACATTCGCCGACCGAGGTGCCCTATCGCGCCAATATTGACGCGCTGAAGCGGCTGGGTGTGACGGATGTAATCTCGGTTTCGGCTTGCGGGTCGTTCCGCGAACATATGGCGCCGGGAGATTTCGTAATCGTTGATCAGTTCATCGACCGAACCTTTGCACGGGACAAGAGCTTTTTCGGCACCGGCTGCGTCGCCCATGTCAGCGTCGCCCACCCAACCTGCCCGCGCCTGTCTGACGCGTGTGAAACCGCGGGCATGGCCGCAGGCATCACCATCCATCGCGGCGGGACCTATCTGGCGATGGAGGGGCCGCAGTTTTCGACCTTGGCCGAGTCAAAGATGTACCGTGAACACTGGGGCTGCGACGTGATCGGCATGACGAACATGCCCGAAGCCAAGCTCGCCCGCGAGGCCGAGCTGTGCTATGCCTCGATCGCGATGGTCACGGATTATGACAGCTGGCATCCTGATCACGGAGAGGTCGACGTTACCGCCATCATCGCCACCCTGACCGGCAATGCCGAAAAAGGCCGTGCTCTGGTAAAGAGCCTACCAACACTGCTGGGCGCAGATCGCGCGCCCTGCCCGCATGGCTGCGACCGCGCATTGGAGTTTGCAATTCTGACCGCACCAGAAAAACGCGACCCAGCCCTGCTGGCCAAGCTGGATGCCATTGCAGGCCGTATTATCTGACTTTGCCTGCCTCAGGTCTGAGGCAGTGATTTTTGCACCTCATCCCACAACCCGTGTGTCCACAGATCATTGTGGCCGGCGTCTGGCAGAACAAACAGCTGCGCCCTGTCGCCCGACATCGCCGCCAAGGCCTGACCATGGTGCGCCGGAACAGTTTCATCCTCGGTCCCGTGAAAGATCAGGGTCGGGACAGAGAGGTTCTGCATCAGGTCTCGCGTTGCGAACTGATCTTTCATCAGGGCATGAACTGGCAGCCAGGGATACCTTTCCGCCGCCACGTCCACCGTCGCGGTAAACGGAGCCTCAAGCACCAGCAACTGCGCATTGGGGCGCTGTTCAGCCACAGCGGCGGCGATAGCCGTGCCCAGGCTTTGGCCGTGCAGGACTATGTTTGCTCCAGCGCTATCCAACCGGTCGTACATCTGAACACCGTCGGTAATCAGAGCCAGTTCGGACGGCTCTCCCTCGCTGCCCGGATAACCGCGATAGCTTGGCGCAAGCAAGCCGTACCCGCTGTTCAGAATTTCCCGCAGGCGATCCGCCCGGTCACCCAGATTGCCACCCTGGCCGTGAAAGAACAAAACTGTTGGCGCGCCCTCAAACGCAGGCGGCGCAGACCATGCCGTCAAAACCGCGCCATCGGCCATGGTCAGCGAAATTGCGTCTACATCCGCCAGCCCGACCGCTTTGGGCGCAGGCAATTCTCCTTCGGGCTTGTAAAGCAGAGATTGTTGATTGACATACATGTATCCCACAGCACCCGCGTAAAGCGTGCAACCGATCAGGATCAGCAGGATCATCGCCCCTTTCACAAGGACGAATTTTGACTGGATGGCTTCAGAAAACGCGCCCGTACTGCGATGGTGTATCTGCGTCATCATCCTCTCCCGGTTCTTGGTCTCAGTTCTCATTTTGTGATTTCAGACGGGCGCTTCAAGGTACACACCCAAGACTTAACTCAATCTTTAAGCCACGGCGGCCCTGGCACCGCCGGACCCTTTTTGCACCACCTTGAAATCTTGACCCAGCCCTCGCAGTTTGTTTAGCACACACAGGCTGTTACACCCCGCTTGCGCCACTAGGGCCCGCCAGAACACCGCCTGAATAGAGGAACGATATGAAACGACTTGAGGCTTTGGACGCCGCTCGCTTTTTGGCTTTTTGCGGGATGGTCCTGGTGAATTTCCGCATTGCCGCCGAGGTCGCGCCCGGCACCGATTGGGCCAACACGCTGATCACAGCGCTCGAAGGCCGGGCCGCGGCATTGTTCGTCGTTCTGGCCGGTATCGGCGTTGGGCTTTCGCGCGTAACTGCGGGTGTTTTGTTGCGGCGCGCTGCGTTTCTGTTCGTGCTCGGCCTGTTCAACATGATGATCTTCGAGGCTGATATTCTGCACTTCTACGCGTTGTACTTCGTCGTGGCCGCTGCCTTTCTGACCGCTTCCCCGCGCGGGCTTTGGCTGGGTGTGATTGCGGTAGTTGCCTTGGCTGTACTGGCCAATCTGGTCTTTGACTACGATCGTGGCTGGGACTGGACCACCCTCACCTATGCGGACCTGTGGACCCTGCCGGGCTTTCTGCGCAATACGCTGTTCAATGGCTGGCACCCGGTTCTGCCCTGGGCCGCATTCCTTCTGATCGGGATGGCCATAGGCAGGTCGCAACTGGAAACAACCTGCATGCAACACCGTCTGATCATGTGGGGGTTTGGCGCGGTCGTCCTGGCAATATTTCCGCAGGTGCTGGCCTCGGACCCGAACCTTGTGGCCTATCTTGGCACCAAATCCATCCCGCCGGGGCCGTTTTACATTCTGGCCGGAGCAGGCACGTCTTGCTTGGTGATTGGGCTGATGCTCAAGTTGTGGCCCAGGATCGAAAAGCTGCGTCTCGGCCCAGTTCTGACGGCACCGGGCCGGCAAGCCCTGACGCTGTATATGGCGCATATCCTGATCGGAATGGGTGTTCTGGAAGAAGCGGGACTGCTGGACGGGTCCTTAACCGCGCCACAGATCATTGCTTATGCGCTGGTCTTCTGTGCTGCGAGCTCGGTCTATTCTCTGCTTTGGTTCCGCCGCTTCAAACGCGGCCCGCTTGAGGCGCTGATGCGCCGTATGACCGAGCCGCGAAGGGCTTGACCTTACCGTAAGACCGGGGCTTTGTGTGGAAAACGCAATGACAAGGATGCCCCATGTCCCTTGATCTTTGGCTAACCTTTGTGGCCGCCTCGACCGCCTTGCTGCTGATCCCCGGCCCGACCGTGTTGCTGGTGCTCAGCTATGCCCTATCCAAAGGGCGCAGCGTTGCCGTGGCGTCGGCCACCGGGGTGGCGGTGGGGGACTTGGTGGCCATGACGGCCTCGTTGTTGGGGCTAGGCGCGCTGGTGCTGGCCTCTGCCACGTTGTTTTCCGTGTTGAAATGGGTCGGGGCCGCCTATCTGATCTGGTTGGGCATAAAACTGCTACGCAGCGCGCCTACGGACGGCCTTGAGACTGTGAAAACCGGGAAAGATATCACCGCCCGGATTGTGTTCGGCCATGCCGCAGCAGTCACCGCGCTAAACCCTAAGTCCATCGCATTCTTCATTGCGTTTGTGCCGCAGTTTCTGCGCCCGGCTGAGCCATTGGGCCCGCAATTCGCCATCCTGATCGCAACCTTCGTCGGACTGGCCTGGCTGAACGCGCTGGCCTATGCGCTGTTAGCCGATCGCCTGCGCCGGATGATCGGGCGCGCCGGCGTCATCACCGCTTTGACCCGCTTCGGAGGGTTGACCCTGATTGGTATGGGCGTGGTAACAGCCGTGCTACGCCGCCCGACCTGAAGGCTATTCTTCGGCGTTCTCTTTCATGAACCCGCGAATAAATCGCCGAATTTCGCGCGCGGCAGACGTGTCCAATTCCTTGCAAAGTTCAACAAAAGCGTCGCGCTCATCCTTGTCCAGGCGCAAGACCAACTGACTGTTTTTCTTGGTAGAAGCCTTACCGTCTTTCTTTCCCACGCGCCTTGATCCCGTCGTATACTCGATTCTTTTCGCGATGCATTGTATATACATCGCATAGTGATTGTAGATATCGAGCAATTAACAATAAAAAAGGAATATGACAATGAACCTTCATGCCGCACAGGCATTTCTTTTGCGAGATCAACGCAATTGGCGCAAACCACACCTGTCTTGGCTGCCCGGTACGTTGTACCGCTACTACGGATTGCCGAACACAATTCGGGGCCGTCGCAAGTAAAGCGACGGCAATCTTTTCTTGCATGACTGACCCCGATCGGCCAAACACGCCCGCGAGTTTTGACACCAGAGGGGTTGGACATGTCCAGAAACAAGTCAGTCAAGGATTACATCCGAACCATCGTGGACTTCCCGCATGAAGGGATCATGTTCCGGGATGTCACCACTCTTTTCGCAGACCCGCGCGGGTTCCGGATGGCAATTGACCAAATGCTCCACCCCTACGCGGGCGAACAGATCGACAAGGTCGTGGGCCTTGAGGCGCGCGGATTCATCCTGGGCGGTGCCATCGCGCACCAACTGAGCGTTGGCTTCGTGCCGATCCGCAAGAAGGGCAAGCTGCCCGGAACCACCATCAGTCAGGATTACAAGTTGGAATACGGCGAAGCCATCGTCGAAATTCACGACGATGCGATTCAGCCGGGTGAGAAAATTCTGGTGGTCGATGACCTGCTGGCCACGGGCGGCACGGCTGCAGCCGGGATAAAACTGATCGAACGGCTGGGCGGAGAGATCGTCTCGTGCTCGTTCATCATCGACCTGCCTGAGCTGGGTGGTCGCAAAGTACTGGAAGAGATGGACATGGATGTGCATGTCCTGTGTGAATTCGACGGGCTTTAAGCGCGCCTGAGATCACATTATCGTGAGTGGAAATCGGGAGCCGCGCTGGCTTAGCGCGGCCGGCTGTACCGTCAAGACAAACTTATCAACATGTTCAGTGATCTTGGTGCGGTGATAGCCCGTACCCCTGTTGATGCCGCGACAGGCATTCCAACAAGGGAATTACTACCATGTTTCGCAAACTCGCTTTTGCCGGTTTGGCAAGCTTTATCGTTGGCACATCCGCTTTTGCTGATGGCCATTCAAAAGACATCGTCGACACCGCAGTTAACGCGGGCAGCTTTGAAACCCTCGTCGCCGCCGTTCAGGCCGCCGAGCTGGTGGACACTCTGAAGGGCGAAGGTCCCTTCACTGTTTTCGCTCCAACGGACGAAGCCTTTGCTGCCTTGCCCGAGGGCACGGTCGAGACATTGCTCAAGCCGGAAAACAAGGATCAACTGGTTGCGATTCTGACCTATCACGTGGTTCCGGGCAAAGTGATGTCGGGTGATCTGTCTGACGACATGACGGCTGCCACTGTTCAGGGCGGTGACGTCACCATTGATCTGGACAACGGCGTGATGGTGAACGACGCCAATGTGGTGCAGGCCGATATCGAAACCTCAAACGGCGTCATCCACGTCATCGATAAGGTTATTCTGCCGCAGTAACTTAAATGGCGCGACGCAGGTTCTTTCGGGCCGCGTCAATCACTTCAAAACCGCGCCCGGATTCATAATCCCCTGTGGATCCAGCGCGGTTTTGATTGCGCGCATTGCGGTCAGTTTAGCCGGGTCGCCATAGCGTTCAAGATCATCCGCCTTCAGACGCCCAACCCCATGTTCCGCGCTGACCGACCCGTCAAACGTATGCACAAGGTCATGCACAGCGCGTTTGATATGGTGCCGCTGCGCCTCAAACGCAGACCGATTGGCCCCTATAGGGGGGAACACATTGTAATGCAGGTTCCCGTCCCCAAGATGGCCAAAACAATTGATCCGAAACGGCCCGAACCCAGCCACGATGTCTGCCCCACGGCGAATGAACTCGGGAATCCGTGAAATCGGGATCGAAATGTCGTGACTTGAAACCGACCCGATCAGCCGGTTGGCCTCGGGGATGTTTTCACGCACGGCCCACAAATCCTGACGCTGCGCTTCGTTCTGGGCAATGACCGCCTCGCCGACAAGGTCGTGGTTTTCAGCCGCCTCGTACAGTGCTGCCAGTTTTGATGACGGATCTGACCCTACAGGCAACCCCAATTCGATCAGGACGCACCATTCAGGCTGCGTTGAAAAGGGTTGCCGGACATCGGGCAGAACCTCAGACAAAAACGCCAGCCCTTGTTGGTGGATCAACTCAAATGCACTGACACCCTCACCCACCTGATCCCGCGCCAGCGCCAAAAGGGCTATTGCTGCCTCGGGCGAGGACACCTGCACCATCGCCGTCCCGATTGAAGACGGTTGCGGATATAGTTTCAGCGCCGCCGCAGTAATGATCCCTAGCGTTCCTTCCGCGCCAATCAGCAAATTTCGCAGGTCATAGCCCGTGTTGTCTTTGCGCAACCGACTGAGCCCATGCCAGATGTCTCCGCTGGGCAGAACCGCCTCAAGCCCCAGACACAAGTCGCGCGCATTGCCATAGCGCAGCACATTGACCCCACCCGCATTGGTCGCAAGGTTTCCACCAATCTGACAAGACCCTTGCGCAGCCAGCGACAAAGGTAAAAGTCGGTTCGCGCTTTCTGCTGCGGTTTGAACATCGGCCAGAATTGCGCCAGCCTCGGCAATCAGCACGTTCTCATCAGGGTACACCGCCCGAATGGCTGTCATCCGCTCTAACGAAATCAACAGGGGCGCAGGGCCGTCTGGCATGACCTGCCCGCCCACCAGACCAGTCCCGCCGCCATAAGGCACCACCGGTACCGCCGCGTCAGAGGCCAGCCGTACCAAGGTGGATACATCCGCAGCACTGCGCGGCAACGCCAGCAGGCCGACATGCCCTGAAAACCGACGGCGCGGCTCTTCGACATAGCGTTCGGCCACAGGGCGCAACACATCATCACCCAGGGAATTACGGATTGATTGCGCCAGGGCGTCGTCGGCAGGGTTCAGTTTCATACCTATTCCTTGCCCAAGCCGAGGCTGGCCGACAAGCCCTATTCCAGTTCGATCAGGTATTGCGGCTCTAACACCACGACGGTCGGCCGGTCCGGAAGCGAGCGCAGGGAAACGGTGATTTCCGACACGCCGTCGCGTTCAACCGGAAATTCACCCCTTATGTCCACCAGAAACCGGTCCAGCGAAAACCCCGAGAACCAATGCATCGGAATGATGACCGAGCTTTTCAGCCGTTTCAGGACGGAAATCATCTCGGGCAGCGGCATGGTTGTGCCGCCATCGACGGCCGCCATGACCACATCCAGGCGCCCCAGAGCTGCAAATTGCTCATCCGACGGGACGTGGTGCAGATGACCCAGATGGCCGATGCACAGCCCGGCTACCTCAAACACAAAGATCGAATTGCCGCGCGTCTCAACACCGCCATAAGCCGAGCGGATATCGGTTGAGACATTGCGCACCAGCATCTCACCCAGATCCAGATGATGGTCGATCCCCTGACCGAACTCACCCCAGCCCGGCAACACATTCGGAATGGCCGGATCGGGAAATTTGGTCCAATGTGTGCTGTGGGCGTGGTTCATTGTCACCACATCGGGGATCAGCGCCGCACCACCGATGAAACCGGTGAAATCTGTGACCGCGTTTAGCCCACCCTGCGTCTGGATCAGAAAGGACGCATGGGCGATATAGCTGATCCGCACCGAGAATTTAGGCACCGGATCCTGCCATGCCGCTTTATGCAGATATTCGATTCCCGGCGCCGCATCTGCAATGGCGATGCAGTGACTGGGCCGCCGCTCCTGCGCCGCCACCCCACCCGAGATCACCAACAATGCCGCAAGAATCCACCGCATGAGGTGAGTGTAGCGCAGAGCACGGTTGAGTCACGCCTGCAAAATAAAATTGAACTTTCTGCAGGTTGAAACGCTTCAAACCACGATGCACTTACGGAGCTTGAACGGGCGTGAGACCTTCGCCGCACGCAACGCCTGTGCCAGTGCATCGCTTACAAAAAAAGCACGGCGCATTTGCGTGTCCATCCAGAGGTCCGGCCCATTCAACGCAGATACGGTCACGGCGATATCATTGTCTTGCATTGCGCCGGGCGGCCGCCAGATATCATGATTTGGGTGAGGCTTTGTGATGCGCGGTGATTGATCAGTCAGCACTGCTGTCTTTTGCGCCTCAAAGTTCAAGCAGAAATACTCGCCCTCAGCCGGTGTGATGCGATCGTGTTGAATCAGTTTGACTGGATAGAGATTTCCGTCACCAAGGTCGTATTGGCGTAGAACAGCGGCGCATGCTGCAGAAACCGTCCAAGTTCCGCCCGCATTGAACAGGTCGGGTTTTTTTCCTTTTTGTCTTTGTATTCCGCGTGCATTTCTTTGGGAAATCGATTTTCCGGCAAGGGCTCCCCAACGTTGTTCCGCTTCATAGCATCGACAGCAAGATTGTTGTCTTTGAGATAGTTATCTTGATCAATCCCTTTGATGCTAGAGGTGCTTACCATCGCGTCACTGATCCAAATCATTGGCTGTTTCGCCCGCGCCATGGTCCTATCCAGCGTCCGTCTTCCCGCGCCGGTCCGACCGCAAACTCGCGTACAACACATGTGTCCGCCACCGCCCGTTGATCTGCAGGTATGACTGCGCCACACCCTCGTATTTGAACCCGGAACTTTCCAGCAATCCACGCGACGGTTTGTTTTCGGGCAGGCAGGCAGCCTCGATCCGGCTCAGGTCCAGACGGGTAAAGGCGTGATGCACCACGGCACCGATGGCCTCGCGCATATAGCCGTTGCGGGCAAAGGACTGCCCGGTCCAATAGCCCAAGGTTCCTGCCTGCGCAGGGCCTCGACGGACATTGTCCAAGGTGATCGCACCCATCAGTACATTGTCAGACCGACGGAACAGAAACAGCGGAATGGCTGTACCGCTGGCGACCGAGCGCTGCGCCCAATAGACCCGGTTGGTAAAGGATTTACGGGTCAAGTGATCCTTTGCCCAGATCGGCTCCCACGGGGTCAGGTACTCCCTGGACGAACGCCGCAGCGCCACCCAGTCATTGAAGTCAGAGTGAACGGGCGGGCGCAGGCTCAGGCGCTCGGTTTCGAGTTTCAGCTTGCGTCTGCCCAACAGCATCACGCCGCACGCCTCTCCTGCAATTGGGCCAATGTTGGTGCATCTGTGACCGGACCGTACAGCGCCAGTGCCGCAGGGGCCTGTATGGCCATGTTTTCTGCAAAGAGGCGCACGTCTTCGGTACTGACCGCGTTGATCTTGGCGACCGTATCCTCTAGCGAGGGCACATTTCCCCAGATTTGCACCAGTCGCGCCAGACGTTCGGCCCGGTTGGACGGGCTTTCCAGCCCCATCAGCATCCCGGCTTTCATCTGCGCACGGGCACGGGCGACCTCTTCGGCGCTCATGTCTTCGGCGGCGCGCTTCATCTCATCAATGGTGATCGTGGCCAGTTCACCTATCTGATCGGCAGATGTTCCCGCATAGATCGTGGTTGTGCCGGTATCAGCATAGGCCCCGGTCTGAGCGAAGATCGTATAACAAAGCCCACGCGTTTCGCGCACCTCTTGAAACAGGCGCGAGGACATGCCGCCGCCCAGCGCCGTGGAATAGATCTGCGCCGTATAGATCGCATCATCGCGATAGCCCGGGCTTTCCAGCGCCAGCGCAAAATGAGCTTGCTCAAGGTCTTTTTCCTGCCGGGCCTCGCCGCCGGTAAAGCGGGCGGTTTCAGGGATCAGGCCCTGGCGCGGTTGCAAGTGACCAAACATTTCTTCAGCCGTTTTCATCAGCGCATCGTGATCCACGGCACCGGCCGCAGACAGGATCATCTGTTCGGGCCCATAATGCTCGGCCACAAAGCCGGACAGGTCCTCGCGCGAGAAGGCGCTGACCCGTTCGGTTGGCCCCAGAATGGTCCGGCCCAAGGGCTGATCGTGATAGCTTTGCTCTTGCAGCCAGTCAAAGATCACATCGTCGGGCGTGTCATAGGCCTGCCCGATTTCCTGCAGGATCACGCCACGCTCGACCTCAATCTCGCGCGGGTCAAAGATGGGGTTCAGAACGATATCACCGATGACATCCATCGCCAGCGCCACGTCGTCTTTGAGAACGCGTGCGTAATAGGCCGTCACTTCGCGCGAGGTATAGGCGTTGATATACCCGCCCACATCCTCGATCGCCTCGGCAATTTGCAGCGCAGATCGGCGCTTGGTTCCCTTGAACGCCATATGCTCAAGGAAATGGGCGATACCGTTCTGTTCGATCCGCTCATTGCGCGCACCAGCGGTTACCCAGATGCCGATGGCCGCGGATTGCAGCCCCGGCATATGTTCACTGACGATCCGAAATCCGTTCTTCAGTTGGTCTTGTCTGACAGTCACTCAGCGATATGCCTTTTGATATGATCCTCAAGGGTCCCCAGATCATTGGCGATGCGGGTCACCCGTTCCGGACGTTCATACAGATCAGACATGCGGGATGGAAGGGGCGGATGCACGTCGCTTGCCTTCTCGACGGCCGCCGGAAATTTCGCCGGATGCGCGGTGGCCAGCGTGATCATCGGCACATCCTGGCTTTGGTGCTTTTCTGCGACCTTGATGCCCACAGCGGTGTGCGGGCAGACCAGCTCGGCGCTGTGGGCCAGCGTGGATGTGATCGTCGCCAGTGTTTCCTCTTCGGACACGCGGCCTGAATCGAAGGCTTCGCGCAGGGATTCCATCGCGCCCTGGCTAATGTTGAAGCCGCCCTGTTTCAGCTCATCCATCAGCTGTGCGACCGCATTGCCATCCTCGCCATAGGCATAAAACAGCGCACGTTCGAAATTCGAACTGACCTGAATATCCATCGACGGGCTGATCGACGGGATGGTTTCGCCCTTGAAATACCCCTCTCCGGACAGGCTCCGATGCAGGATATCGTTCTGGTTGGTCGCCACTACTAATCGATCAATCGGCAGGCCCATGCGTTTAGCCAGATAGCCCGCAAATATGTCTCCGAAATTGCCCGTAGGCACGGTAAAGCTGACCTTGCGATGCGGCGCACCCAGGCTGACGGCGGCCGAGAAATAATAGACGATCTGCGCCAGCACGCGGGCAAAGTTGATCGAGTTCACGCCAGCCAGTTTCACCCCGTCGCGGAAATCGAAATCGTTGAACATGTCCTTCAGCGCGGCCTGACAATCGTCGAAATCACCATCTACCGCCAGCGCATGTACGTTGCTGTCCGCTGGCGTTGTCATTTGGCGGCGCTGTACCTCGGACACGCGGCCATGCGGATAGAGGATGAACACATCCACAGCGTCCAAGCCCCGGAACGCCTCAATCGCGGCCGAGCCGGTATCGCCGCTGGTCGCCCCCACGATGGTTACCCGATCATTGCGCCGTTTCAGTGCCACCTGGAACAGCTGACCGATCAGCTGCATGGCGAAATCCTTAAAGGCCAGTGTCGGCCCGTGGAACAGCTCCAGCAGGAAATGGTTCTCGTTCAACTGCTTCAACGGTGCGCGGGCATCATGGCCGAACCCCTGATAGGCGCGGGCGATGATCTCTTTGAACTCATCTTCCCCAAATGAACCGCTGACATAGGGCCACATCACGCGAAAGGCGATCTCTTCATAGGGCAGACCAGCCAAAGCGGCGATTTCATCCTGGCTCATCACCGGGATCTCGGCGGGCAGGTACAGGCCACCGTCGCGGGCCAGCCCGGTCAGCATCGCCTCCTCAAAGGTCAGTTCGGGCGCCTGCCCACGGGTCGAGATATATTTCATAGCGCGTCACTTTCAGAACGGGCGCGGCCGCGCCACAGGAAGTATCCAGTCATCGCGGCCCAGACGAAGGCCAGGCCAAACCAGGTGATTGCATATTGCAGGTGATCATTCGGGATGCCCACCGTGCCAACCGGCAAGGGCGTTACGGCGGGATCGGTCTGCGACCTGGCGATCAACAGAACCGGGTCGGTGCGCAGAGCCGCGGCAAGACTTGGAACATCCCGGGCAAACCAGATATTGTCGTCAATGTCTGGATCGGGCGTATAGCTGTCGATCTCATCCGGCCAGTGCAGATTGCCGGTTATGTCCATCGGTCCGGTAATACGCATGGCCTGTTTGGCAGTGGTCGGCACAAAGCCCCGGTCCACCAAAATAACCCGATCCCCAGTGCGAAACGGCTGGATGACACGATACCCTGCCCCCACCTGCTTGACCGAGACCAACACGTGGACTTCGCCCGGCAGCATTTCACCCGAAACCCTAACCGGTAAATACTTGTCGGCGCCCTCGGAAACCTGCGACGGCAGGGCAACGGGGTCTGCGGTGATCCGGCTTTCGATGGCGGCCAACACATCGTGTTTCCAAGCCATCCGCTGAACCTGCCAGACCCCCAGCGAGATCAGCACGCCCAAACCCGCGAGGCCGAAGATCAACAAAAAGAGAATGCGGCGCATTTAGAGACCATGTTTCAAAGCCGGAACCGGCGTCTTGTTAAGGGGTGCGCAGGCGCAAATGCAACCGCGCAATTGTATCGGGCGCAATGTTGCGCTGGGAATAGAGAAAAAGCCGCCCCAGGGGGCGGCTTTTGCAATCTAACAGCCTGTTCGGCGTTACATCAGCGGGGCCTGGCCCCAGATGTAGACGGCGAAGAACAGGAACAGCCAGACAACGTCAACGAAGTGCCAGTACCAGGCTGCGGCCTCAAACCCGACGTGCTTTTCCGGGGTAAAGTCGCCGCGCAAGGCGCGGATCAGACAGACCGACAGGAAGATAGTGCCGATAATCACGTGGAAGCCGTGAAAACCAGTGGCCATGAAGAAGTTCGAATAGAACTGGTCGTCGCCGAATTTCCAGCCTTCATGGGCTAGCAGCTCGTAGTATTCAAAGCCCTGAAGCGCGGTAAACGCGACGCCCAGAACGATACCAATGGCCAGACCGTTGATCAGCGCTTTGCGGTCATTGTCGTGAACCAGCGCGTGGTGCGCCCAGGTGATCGCACAGCCCGACAGCAGCAGAACAAGTGTGTTGATCAGCGGCAGGTGGAACGGGTCAACCGCGTGAATATCCGGCTGGATGTACTCGGTCCCGGCATAGTCATACATCGGGTACATGCGATGTTTGAAGAACGACCAGAACCAGGCAAAGAAAAACATCACCTCGGACATGACAAACAGGATGAACCCATAGCGCAGGCCGATGCGAACAACCGGCGTGTGATCCCCGGCGCGGCTTTCGGCCACAACTTCGGACCACCAGGCGAACATGGTGTAGAGAACGGCAATCAGGCCAGCCCAGAACATCCACGGGGTGATCCCATGCATCCAAAGGACAGCTCCGAACAGCATTACAAAGCCACCGACCGCGCCGATCAGCGGCCAGATCGATGGGCTCAGAATGTGGTAATCATGGTTTTTTGCGTGTGCCATCAGCGTCCCTCACCTACAGGCGTTAGTTCGTGTTTGTATCAGCCTGCGTCTCTAGGGCGGCATAGCCCTCGGGCAGGTCAATTTCGTAGAATGTATACGACAGAGTGATCGTATGCACATACTTGGCTTCAAGATCGTCGACCATTTCCGGGTCGACGAAGAAGGTCACGGGCATCTGGACCCGCTCACCAGGTTCCAAAACTTGTTCTTCAAAGCAGAAACAGGCGATCTTCTGGAAATACCCGCCGGCCGAATAGGGCGCCACATTGTAAGACGCCTGCCCGGCAATCGGACGATCGGTCGGGTTATAGGCTTCATAAAAGGCTAAACCGGTTTCGCCGATGCGCACTTCCATCTCGCGCTCGACCGGCTTGAATTCCCAAGCCATATCCTTGGCTTTTGAGGCGTCAAACCGAACTGTGACAGTACGATCCAGAATGTCCTCGGGCGCGGTTTCGGCCACACCGGTGGTGCCGCCAAATCCGGTGACGCGGCAGAACCAGTCATAAAATGGCACAGACGCCCAGGCCAAACCGCCCATCAGGACGACGACGCCCACGGTCTGAGCAACTGTCTTCTGAGGTCCCGACAGCGGCATCAGTTCTGCACCTCTTGCGTCGCCATTCCGAAATCCGTGCCAGCGACCTTAACGATCGTCAGGCCAAAGATTATGACGATAAAGGCCGCCAGCGTTAGGCCAACCCCAAGGTTGCGGCTAAAGCGGCGCTGGTGCAGCTCGTGGCTTTTGCGCAGACTCATGACCAGCCTCCCAGCCCGTAGGGTTTTAGCAGCGCCTCAACCAAAACCGCACCGAAATGCAGAAAGAGATAGAGAAGCGACAGCTTGAAGAAAGAGCGCTCGACCTTAAAATTATCGGCCTCTGCATCATCTTCGGATCGGCGCGAAATCTGCCAAGCGCCGCGCAGGAACAATGCGTTCATCACCACAGCTACCATCAGGTAAATTGGACCGCCGATGCCCGAGAAAGATGTGCCTACGGCCAGCGTTGCCAGCAAGGCGGTGTAGATCAGAATGTGCCAGCGTGTGGCGCGACGCCCATGGGTCACAGTCAGCATAGGCACGCCAGCATCGTCATAATCCGAGCGCATGAACAACGCCAGCGCCCAGAAATGCGGTGGTGTCCACATGAACGTAAGAGCGAACATCAACCACGGCTCGATCGACATCGAACCCGTCGCAGCAACCCAGCCGATCACTGGCGGGAAGGCCCCTGCCGCGCCGCCGATAACGATGTTCTGCGGGGTCAGACGTTTCAGCCACATGGTGTAGATGACGACGTAGAAAAAGATCGTGAAGGCCAGGAAAGCACCGGCGAACCAGTTTGTCGCCAGACCCAGCATGATCACGGACAGGCCCGACAGCGCCAGGCCCAACGCCAGCGCTTCGCCCTCTTCGACCTTACCGGACGGAATCGGGCGGCCTTTGGTGCGTTTCATCACCTTGTCGATATCCGCATCCCACCACATGTTCAGCGCACCCGAGGCACCGCCGCCGATGGCAATGAACAGGATGGCACAGAAACCAACAATGGGGTGCACAGACACCGGTGCCGCCAGCAGACCAACCAGAGCGGTAAAAACCACCAGCGACATCACACGCGGCTTCAGCAGGGCGAAGTAATCGCCAAAGCTGGCCTCGTCCGCGCGGGGCTGCGCGGCTACGGTGCTGGCATTGAAGCTTGCGTCGCTCATTTCTGGTCCTTTTGGGGCGAAAGCTGCGCGAAACTCGCGCAGCCTGAATCATGTATCAAACAGGCCGTGTACCCGTTTTAGTTTGCGGCAATCTGAAAGTTTGCGGGCTGACCAGCATATTCTTCCAGGGCACCTTGCAGCCATTGCTCATACGCCTCTTCGCTGACCACTTTGACAGTGATTGGCATATAGGCGTGATCCTTGCCGCACAGCTCTGAGCACTGACCGAAGTAGATGCCTTCTTTGTCGGCTTCGAACCACAGTTCAGCCAATCGACCCGGCACACCATCCTGCTTTACGCCGAAAGACGGGATGGTCCAGGAATGGATCACGTCGGATGCGGTCACCTGCATGACGATGACTTTGCCAATAGGAACAACAACGGCGGTGTCGGTGGCCAGCAGCCACTCATCATCGCTGTAACCGGAATCAGCCAGCTTGGCGCGCATCGCGTCATCCAGAACAAACGGGGTTACATCCGCGTCTGCCGGGCGCGTGCCCTCGTCCAATGTCGCGGGATGACCCAGCAGATAGCTGTCGAATGCAAAGTCGTGATCCACATATTCATAGGTCCAGTACCACTGGTTGCCGACCACCTTGATCACCACATCGCCTTCTGGGATTTCCTGCTGCTTGAACAGAACCGGCAGCGAATAAGCACCGATAAAGACCAGAATTAGAATCGGCCCAAGCGTCCATGCGATTTCGACCGGGGTATAATGCGAGAACTGGGCAGGTTTCGGGTTCACACGCGAGTTGTAGCGCACGATGCAATAGAGCAGCAGGCCCGCAACAAACACACAGATCGCAGTGATGATTACCAGAATCATACCGTCCAACCGGTGTATCCCGGCGGCCAGATTGGTGGCAGCAGGCTGGAAGTTCAAACCGCCATCAACCGGCTTGCCAATAATCTCAAGCTCCTGAGCCATGGCGGGTAGGCTGGAGAGGGCCGTTGCAAGCCCCGAAAGCATCAAAGCATTCTTCATATTCTGTCCTGATCGTTTGATCTTTGCGTCCCTGGCGAAAAGGTGTGAATCGGTCACACCTCACCCGTTGTCTTTGGCCGCGTTAAAAACCATATTCCTGCGGGTAGATAAAGCAAAATGCTTGCGTCAAACAGACGCTATTTTTGATCTGGATCAAACTCGAAAGGTCCCATCCGATGTCCAACGACCCATTTCGCCCCTTTGAAAGCGCTCTCCCACTGGACGAAGCGCTTGCGGTTTTGCGATCTGCCACCGCCGGGGCCGAGGATGGAGAACTGTTCGTCGAGCGGCGAAAATCCGAGTCTCTGGTCTTTGATGATGGTCGTTTGCGCACAGCATCCTATGACGCGTCCGAGGGATTCGGGCTGCGCGCGGTGCAAAAAGAGGTCGCCGGATACGCACATTCCACGGATGTTTCGATTCCGGCCCTGAAGCGCGCAGCCGAAACCGCGCGTCTGGCCGTAGGTGATGGCGGCGGTACGCTGGCGCGGGCACCCCGGGCGACCAACACACGGCTGTATACGGATGAAGACCCGATCGAATCCGCCAGCTTTCCGGTGAAAATCGAGACTCTGCGCGAGATCGACGCTTTTTCCCGCGATCTGGACCCGCGTGTTGTGCAGGTCAGCGCCTCTATCGCTGCCACAGTGCAAGAGATCGAAATCCTGCGACCCGATGGTGTTCAGGTGCGCGACGTGCGCCCAATGACGCGGCTGAACATCTCGGTCATTGTCGAACAGAGCGGACGCCGTGAAAGCGGATCGGCCGGAGGCGGTGGTCGCGTAGGTCTGGATGGCCTGATTGACCCGGCCGATTGGCAGGATAAAGCCCGCGAGGCGTTGCGGATTGCGCTAGTCAACCTGGATGCTGTGCCTGCCCCGGCAGGTGTTATGGAAGTCGCCCTTGGGCCCGGCTGGCCTGGTATTTTGCTGCACGAGGCCATCGGCCACGGGCTTGAGGGTGATTTCAACCGCAAGGGCAGCTCAGCCTTTGCCGGGCTGATGGGACAGCAGATTGCGTCCAAGGGCGTGACTGTGGTTGATGATGGCACCATCGCTGACCGGCGCGGATCGATTACTGTGGATGATGAAGGCACACCCAGTTCGCGCACAGTATTGATCGAAGATGGTATCCTGACCGGTTACATGCAGGACCGCCAGAATGCACGCCTGATGGGTGTTGCACCTACGGGCAACGGTCGGCGCCAGAGCTATGCTCACAAACCCATGCCCCGGATGACCAACACGGTCATGCTCAGCGGCAACGCCGATCCGGCGGCACTTGTGGCTGATATCAAAGACGGCATCTGGGCCGTGGGTTTTGGCGGAGGTCAGGTGGATATCACCAACGGCAAGTTCGTATTTTCGTGCACCGAGGCGTATCGGGTGGAAAACGGCAAGATCGGCGCGCCGGTCAAAGGGGCCACTTTGATCGGCGACGGGCCTTCGGCGCTGAAACGCATTCGGGGGCTGGGCAACGACATGGCGCTGGATCCCGGCATGGGCACCTGCGGCAAGGATGGTCAATGGGTGCCGGTGGGCGTCGGCCAGCCCACCGTTTTGCTGGATGGTCTGACGGTCGGCGGCTCGGCCACCTGACAGAGAATCGGCCTGCATGTTGGGAAGCAGGGTTAACGCCCCGCCTTGCCCGTTGAGGGCGCGCGACCTTTCCAGCGCGCCAAGTCTAAATTGGGCCTGGATTTTAATTCATACTTTTCAAAGCTCTAAGTGAACTAGAAAGGTGACTCACGAAAATTATCCGGAAAATTTGATGGGATTCACAAGCTGTTAACCCCGACGGCCGTAAACCAGTTCTGCAACTAGGCGGAGCAACGGATGACCGAAGAGCAGCTTTCTTCCAATCACCCCACACTCCCACCCACCACGGAAGAGGACAGGTTTTCCTGGCTTCGCCTGTTGCGCTCTCGCAAGGTAGGTCCGGCGACGTTTCGTCGATTGTTGCGGGAACATGGTTCAGCGCAGAACGCGCTGACCGCGCTGCCGGAAATGGCACGCGCTGCCGGAATTGAAGGGTATGAAACGTGCCCACCCGGCGTGATTGAGGCGGAACTCAAGGCCGCAAAAGCCGCAAATGCGCGGCTTTTGTGCCTTGGGTCCGCTGATTTCCCCGACGCATTGAACGACCTCTCCGATGCTCCACCGATGTTGTGGGCGATTGGGGACCTGTCTCTGTTACAGCGCAAGTCGATCGGGATGGTCGGCGCACGAAACTGTTCCTCGCTAGGTGCGCGAATGGCACGCGGACTGGCGGCAGATTTGGGTAAGGAAGGATACACCATAGTGTCCGGCCTGGCCCGAGGGATTGATACCGCGGCTCATATGGCCGCGCTGAAAACCGGAACCGTTGCAGTGATGGCTGGCGGAGTAGACGTGGTTTATCCGGCGGAAAACACCGATCTGGCAGGCGATATCGCAAAATCCGGGCTGCGGGTTTCTGAACAACCGATGGGTGTGACGCCGCAAGCGCGCCACTTTCCACGCCGCAACCGCATTATCTCAGGCCTGTCCCAGGCGGTTGTCGTGGTTGAGGCTGCCGCCAAATCCGGCAGTCTGATTACGGCGCGGGACGCCTTGGACCAAGGCCGAGAAGTTCTGGCTGTTCCCGGTCATCCATTTGATGCCCGCGCCGCGGGGTGCAACATGTTGATCCGTGATGGTGCGTCGCTGGTGCGATCTGCCGAGGACGTGATCGAAGCGTTGCCACAGCGGCAACCCGAAACGCTAGAGCCCATTTCTGACCCGCAACCTGACGTCCAGCAGGCCTCTGTCCCATCGCAGGCGTCTCTACATAGTGAAATCCTAGCAAGGCTGGGACCCTCCCCGATTGCCGAAGACCAACTGATCCGCGACATCGCGGCCACGGCCGGGGAAATCGGCCCGGCGCTGGTCGATCTGGAATTGGACGGGCGAATCCAGCGTCAGCCCGGCGGATTGTTGTCACTACAGGCTTGAGCCTCAATTCTCAAAACTCAGACCGGAAAAGCGGCGGCTCTTTTGTGACATATCAGGCTGAAATCTCCGTCAATTTCGCATGTTCAAAGGAACGCATTGACAATTCGCTCTTGCCCTACACATTTTGCACGGTCATAGAAGGCGCCCTATTCGTCGAGCGAGGTTTTCCCTTAAATGCCTGTAGTTGTTGTAGAATCCCCTGCCAAAGCCAAAACGATCAATAAATACCTTGGCCCTGACTACACGGTTCTGGCGTCTTATGGGCATGTTCGGGACCTGCCGCCCAAGGACGGATCGGTCGATACCGAGGATGCGTTTTCCATGAAATGGGAGGTCGGCAACGACAGCCGTAAACATGTCAAAGCCATCGCCGACGCGCTGAAAGAAGACAACGCCCTGATCCTTGCAACTGACCCCGATCGCGAGGGCGAGGCGATCAGCTGGCACCTGCAAGAGGCGCTGACCAAACGCCGTTCGATCAAAAAGGACACGCCGGTCAGCCGCGTGACCTTCAACGCCATTACCAAAGACGCCGTGACCGAAGCGATGCAAAACCCCCGTCAGGTCGACATGCCGCTGGTTGAGGCCTATCTGGCCCGCCGCGCGCTGGACTATCTGGTGGGGTTCAATCTGTCTCCGGTGCTGTGGCGAAAATTGCCGGGCGCCAAATCCGCGGGCCGGGTGCAATCGGTCTGCCTGCGTCTGATCGTTGAACGCGAGATGGAGATCGAGGCGTTCAAACCAGTGGAATACTGGTCGGTCCGGGCCCTGTTTGAAACCCCTCGGGGCCAGACATTTGAGGCCCGTCTGGTCACGCTGGCCGGCAAAAAGCTGGACAAACATGATCTGGCAAACGCCCCGCAAGCCGAGCTGGCGGTACAGGCAATCACCAGCCGCGCCCTTAGCGTCACGTCGGTTGAGGCCAAACCCGCAGCACGCAACCCCAGCGCGCCGTTCATGACCTCGACCCTGCAACAAGAAGCCAGCCGCAAGTTTGGCATGGGCGCGCGGCACGCGATGCAGGTCGCGCAACGACTGTATGAGGCCGGATACATTACTTATATGCGAACCGATGGTATCGACATGGCCCCCGAGGCTGTGACCGCAACCCGCGAGACGATTGCCGACCGCTATGGCGCGGAATACGTGCCGGACAGCCCTCGTATCTATAAGAACAAGGCCAAGAACGCGCAGGAAGCCCACGAATGTATCCGCCCGACGGATATGGCGCGGGACACCAAAGCTCTGAAAGTCACGGATGAAGATCAGCGCAAGCTCTATGACCTGATCTGGAAACGCACCATCGCCTGTCAGATGGCCGCGGCTAGGCTGGAACGTACGACGGTCGAGATCGGCAGTGATGATGGCCAGGTCGGCCTGCGCGCCACCGGTCAGGTGGTGATGTTTGACGGTTTCATGCGCGTCTATGAAGAAGGCCGTGATGATGTGGCCGACGAGGATGACAAGCGCCTGCCCCAGATCATGCAGGGCGACCCGGCGCGATTTGCCAAAACCTCGCTGCGGGATCAGTTCGCAAAAGCGACCAGTGAGGGCACGGATCGGGCCGCGAAAGAAGCCATTCTGTCTGAAAACGAAGCGGTTCTTGCGCTGCAGCACCACACCCAGCCGCCACCACGCTATACCGAGGCCACGCTGGTCAAACGCATGGAGGAATTGGGGATTGGGCGGCCATCGACCTATGCCTCGATCGTGACCACGATTCAGGACCGCGAATATGTGCGCAAGGACAAGAACAGGCTGATCCCCGAGGAAAAGGGCCGGATCGTCACGATCTTTCTGCTGAACTTCTTCCGCCAGTACGTTGGCTATGAGTTCACCGCAAATCTGGAAGGTGAGCTTGACGATGTCAGCGCCGGTGAGCGTGACTATAAGGACCTGCTGGGCAAATTCTGGCACGACTTCTCTGCGGCGATTGGCGAGACATCCGAATTGCGGATATCCGAAGTGCTGGACAAACTGGACGAAGCGCTTGCACCGCAGCTCTATCCGCCACGCGAAGACGGGTCCGACCCGCGTATCTGCCCGAAATGCGGCGCGGGTCAGCTGCACCTGAAAACCTCACGCACCGGCGGGTTCGTGGGCTGCGGCAACTACCCGGAATGCACTTACACGCGCCCCATCGCCGGAGAAGGCGCGCAGGGTGAAGAACGCCTGTTGGGTGAGGATGCGGGCGACGAGATCTGGCTGAAATCCGGCCGATTTGGGCCGTATGTTCAGCGGGGTGAGCCAACGCCTGAGAATAAGAAGCCCCCCCGCGCCTCACTGCCACGGGGTTGGAGCAAGGACGATCTGGATATGGAAAAGGCGCTAACGCTGTTGTCCCTGCCCCGCCAGATTGGCGAACATCCCGAAGGCGGCATGATCAGCTCGAATTTCGGGCGGTTCGGCCCCTACATCATGCATCAGATGCCGGAAGACGCCAAACCGGTCTACGCCAATCTCAAGGACCCCAACGATGTGTTCGAGATCGGTATGAACCGGGCGGTCGAGTTGTTGGCCGAAAAGCGTGCCAATCCCGGTCGGCGCGGCCAAGCGGCGGCCAAACCGCTGAAAGAACTGGGTGAACACCCCGATGGCGGCGCGATGCAGGTGCTGGACGGGCGCTATGGGCCATATGTGAAGTGGGAAAAGGTCAACGCGACCATCCCCAAAGACATCAAACCCGAGGACGTATCGCAGGAAATGGCTATTGAGTTGGTCAACGAGCGTGCAGCCAAGAAGGGCTCCAAAAAGAAAGCGGCCCCCAAGAAAAAGCCCGCCGCGAAGAAAGCCACCAAGAAGGCGGCGAGTAAGTAGAAATACCATCACCCCCTTGGTTTCGTTGACTTCCCGGTGACGTGGCGGCACAACCTGCCCACCACCATGTCATTGGGAGAGTTTTTTTCATGAAGAAAGTCTATGCCAACGCAGCCGAGGCGCTCGACGGGCTGCTGCATGACGGCATGTTCATCGCAGCCGGAGGCTTTGGCCTGTGCGGTATTCCGGAATTGTTGCTTGAAGCAATCAAGGAAACCGGCACACAGGACCTAACATTCGCGTCCAACAACGCCGGGGTGGATGATTTCGGCATCGGCATCCTGCTGCAGACCAAGCAGGTCAAAAAGATGATCAGCTCTTATGTCGGCGAAAACGCGGAATTCATGCGTCAGTACCTGAGCGGCGAGCTTGAGCTTGAGTTTAACCCGCAAGGAACGCTGGCCGAGCGGATGCGGGCCGGTGGGGCCGGTATCCCGGGCTTTTACACCAAAACAGGTGTGGGCACGGTCATCGCTGAAGGCAAGGAGCACAAGGACTTCAACGGCGAGACATATATAATGGAGGAAGGCATGTTTGCCGACCTGGCCATTGTCAAAGCCTGGAAAGCCGATGACACTGGCAATCTGGTGTTCCGTAAGACCGCCCGTAATTTCAATGTGCCTGCCGCCACCTGTGGCAAAATCTGTGTGGCAGAAGTGGAAGAGATCGTTCCGCGCGGCTCGTTGGATCCGGACGCTATCCACCTGCCTGGCATTTATGTGAATCGCATCATTCAGGGCACGCATGAAAAGCGCATCGAACAGCGCACGACTCGCAAGACGGAGGACGCATAATGCCCTGGGACCGCAATCAGATGGCCGCCCGCGCGGCGCAAGAGCTGGAAGACGGCATGTATGTGAACCTCGGCATCGGCATCCCGACGCTGGTGGCGAATTACGTCGGCGACAAGGACATCACTCTGCAATCGGAAAACGGAATGCTGGGCATGGGCCCCTTCCCGTTTGAAGGCGAAGAGGACCCGGACCTGATCAATGCAGGCAAGCAGACGATCACCGAGTTGTCCCGCACCGCCTATTTTGACAGCGCGACGTCCTTTGCCATGATCCGTGGTGGCAAAATCGCCGCCGCTGTTCTGGGCGCTATGGAGGTCGACGAAGAAGGTGATCTGGCCAACTGGATGATTCCCGGTGTTCTGGTCAAAGGCATGGGCGGCGCGATGGATCTTGTGGCCGGTGTTGGCCGCGTCATCGTGGTGATGGACCACACCAACAAGCACGGCAAGTCCAAGCTGCTGACGAAATGCACCCTGCCCTTGACCGGCAAGAAAGTGGTGAACCGCATCATCACCAATCTCGGCGTTCTGGATGTAGTCGATGGCGGCCTCAAGATCGTCGAGACCGCCGAAGGTGTGACCGAAGACGAAATTCGCGACGCGACCGAAGCGACAGTCGTCAACTAACCGCACATAAAGAACAGGCCCACCGGATCAGGTGGGCCTTTTTCAGTTCAGGGTTTGGAATACACACCCGTCTGATATCAGCTGCGGTGGCGTGGAACACAAAGCTCGGGCAATCTGGAATGCCGCCAGAACTTTTGGCACATAATCCCGCGTCTCGGAATACGGCGGCACGCCCTTGTGTTTACGCACGGATCCTTCACCCGCATTGTAACCCGCCAGCACCAGGATCGGGTCATTGCCGAACTCTGCCATCAACCAGTTCAGATATTTCACCCCGCCTGAGATATTCTGGGCGGGGTGCATACTGTCCTGAACGCCAAATCGCGCGGCCGTGGCGGGCATCAATTGCATCAGCCCTTGCGCGCCTGCTGAGCTGACGGCATCCGAGCGTCCTGCCGACTCGACAGATATCACCGCCAAAACCAGCGCGGGCGAGACACTTGTGCCTACGGTCGACCGCAAAATCTCAATCCCCTGCTGTTCGGCGATGTTCTGAAGGGTCTGCAGACGCGGCGAGGCTACGTTGATCGCCGCAAGCGCATTTATTGCATCATCCAACCGCCCAGACCCAGATTCTGCCAGTGCAGGCGATACCCTTTCCCAGAACGCCTTGTAGGAACCGATCGGCTTGTTCGCTGCCGTGCCTTGCGGCAGGTTTGGAGGCGTAACCTTGGTGCGTGCGATGATTTCCGGAACTATGATCTCGTCCCCGGTGCTGGGCGCAAACGGAGCTGCGGAATGTTCCTCGGGGGAGATTTGTACGGTCACCTTTGGGCGCGCACCCGGTTTTGGCGCCTTCACTCTCTTATATACGCCTCTGGGTTCAATCTCGTTTGCGACGGCGGATACAGGTCCCGTCATCATCAACGCCAAAACGCCGGCGCAGGTTATTGCGTCCCGGAGATTCATATTGCCTGCCTCTTAGTTTTATCTTTTCGGCAGTTTGAACCTTGAATCCTGTCATAAGGCTAGAAAAACACAGCGAATTGGGGCGATTTTGCCTCATTTGGCGCAATTTTGCATCGCCGGCACACTGCGACATCATTCACGCCCAACTTTTTATCGTTTAATTTCAGCTTATTACGAGAAAAACTACCAAATAGTTAAGTTGTGGCGGAAAAAAATGGTGTTTGGCCCAATTCCTGCCACGCCTACCCGTCAAACATAATGCCATACCGAGACGATCGGGAGCGGACTGAGAGACGAAGCTCTGGAAGACGCCGAGGTTTAACAGACTTTTAGATCCTTTAGGAGGGACACAACATGATCAAATTTATCAAGAACTTCCGCAAAGACGAAGACGGCGCCGTAACAGTTGACTGGGTCGTTCTGACCGCAGCCGTAGTTGGCCTGGCCGCCGTTGCCTACACTCAGGTTGGCAGTGGTACTGACGCCCTGGCCGGTAAAGTCGACACCGCTCTGTCGGGTGTGACTGTAACTGCGCCTGACGTGTCCGTTGGCGGCGGCAGCAGTTCTTCTTCCACTACTTCTACTACGGGCGGCTAATAAGCTCTGATAGATTTCTGAAGGGGGCCGCGATCATAAGAACGCGACCCCCTTTTTTTTCCTTTTTTTCCCAGGAAACCCGCGATGAGAAAATTTCAAGACTTCATATCAAGGGAAGACGGTGCCGTAACTGTCGATTGGGTAGTGCTCACATCGCTTGTCATTGGCTTCGGCATAATTGTCATGTTGAACTTCGCCGACCCGATTCAACACGTGGACTCCGAAACCGGCAACGCATTGTCCGGTGTGAGCATTGCCGACCTCAATTTGGGTATAACACCATAGTCCCTGCCAATACCGTTGAGGTGTCTCCGTTGGCACGGACTTAAAAAAAATTGTAGATTGTCCCCCTTTTCGACACAATTCCTCCATACCAAAGGGGCTGTCTAAGTCGTATCCGTTACGGCAAGTGAACCACAGTAGTATAAGAAGAGGGGACGCGAATGCGTGCAGTATTTGGACTTGTCCTGATTGTCGGAGTGGCCTTGGCTGGCGGTGCCGTCTATATGGCCCGCGATTACATCTCACAGTATCAAGCCCAACTTGCCAAAGAACGGCAAGCGGCCCAAGATGCGTTGGCGAATGCGAGTTCAATTGCAACCGTCGAAGTCATCGTGTCGACCCGGGCCATGAAATATGGTGAGCGCATAACCAACGAAGACGTGAGGATAGTGAACTGGCCCGAGGATGCGATTCCCGAAGACACATTCCTGGACATGGCAGTTTTGTTTCCAGAAAATGCCAAGGGTGACAGATATGTCCTGAGGGCCATGGAAAAAGACGAAGCCTTGATGGCTGTAAAAGTCACCAATCCTGGTGAAGCCGTCGGCCTGACCTCGCGCATTAAAAAAGGTAAGCGCGCCTTTGCAATCAGTGTCGATGTAGCATCAGGTGTTTCGGGCTTTCTTCGCCCTGGGGATAGCGTCGATGTTTATTGGACCGGATCTTTGCGAGGCGTCGTTGAAGGCAATAACAGTGAGATCACCCGCCTGATCCAGACCAATGTTGAATTGGTCGCGGTGGATCAGACTGCGGGGAGTGATTTGGCTGGTGCTACGATCGCACGAACGGTCACAGTCGCTGCATCACCTGAACAGATTGCGGCGCTCGCGCAGGCGCAAAACACCGGTCGCCTATCGTTGGCTTTGGTGGGCGTACAGGATGACACTGTCGCCAGCGCGGTCGAAGTAGACCAGCGAAAACTGTTAGGGATCAAGGAAGCAGTTCCTGTTCCGGTCAAGGCAAAGGAACAGGTGTGCACAGTGAAAGCACGCAAGGGCGGCGAAATCGTCGACACAGGAATAAAAACAGCCTGCACAAATTAACGACAAATCAGTGCGTTACATGACAGGGGCCGTGCGGATCGCACGGCCCCTGTCTGTTCGCATGTTGCGAATTGTCCACATAAGGAAAATTCCGGAAACCATTGATTATTGCAATAAAATCGTAATTCGCGCAGTGTTATCGCACATAAGGCAAAAAGCCGCATAAACGAGGCGTGATCGGAGAGGCAGGTCACATGAAAATACGTTCCTGGATTGGCGCAACCCTTGTTGGGTTAGCGCTTGTAGTTGGTCCGGTCGGAAGCACGGCCTGGGCTGAAACTCTTCGCGTGGTGAAGAATGGCACAGCGGAAACGCTGGATGTTCCAATGAACCGCGCAATTGTAGTAGAAAGTGAAGAGCCGTTCGCGGAACTCAGCATTGCCAATGCCGGCATCGCTGACATTTCGTCGCTCTCGGATCGCACGATCTATGTGTTGGGTAAGGCTCCTGGCCTGACCACACTGACCCTTTTCGACGGCGCGGGTAACTTGCTTGCAAACGTTCGGGTCCGTGTTTCACCGGATGTGTCCGAGTTTAAAGAAAGGCTGCGGCAGATTCTGCCGGGCGAGCCTATTGAAGTGCGTACTGCCAATGACGGCATCGTGCTTTCGGGCACCATTTCAAGCGCTGCCAAGCTGGCGCGGGCGCTGGAACTCGCGGAACGGTACGCACCTGAACGTGTTTCCAACCTGATGTCGGTCGGCGGGGTTCAGCAAGTTATGCTGAAAGTCCGCTTTGCAGAGATGAACCGGTCTGTGGCCAAAAGCCTGACTGCATCGCTCGGCTTTGCTGGCGGCGACGTAACCGGTGGTTTGAACACCTTGAATAACGCGGGTGCTCTGGCAAATGCCTTGAATAACAATATTCCCGCCGTCCAAACAAACACCGGTGCAATCCTGTTTGGTTTTGGCGCCGGATCCACTCAAGTCCGTCTGTTGTTGGAAGCACTGGAATCGAAGGGTCTTGCACGCAGTCTGGCAGAGCCCAACCTGTCCGCCCTTTCCGGCCAGGAAGCTACGTTCCTTGCAGGCGGCGAAGTTCCTATCCCAGTGCCGCAGGATGATGGCGTAATTGCCATTGAATACAAAGCCTTCGGTGTTGAAATCGACTTTATACCGCGTGTTGTGGATGGCGATTTGATCAACCTTGAACTGGCGGCGGCTGTATCGGCCATCGACAACAGTTCTGACTTTACTATTCAGGGTGACAACGTCCCCAGTTTCATCACGCGTCAAACCAGCACAACTATTGAACTTCGCGATGGTGAAAGCTTTGCGATTGCGGGTCTGATTCAAGATGACTTCAGCGACTTGAACAGCCAGATCCCTTGGATCGGTGATGTTCCGGTACTGGGCGCCCTGTTCCGCAGTGCTGAATACCAGCGCCAGCAAAGCGAACTGGTGATCATCATCACAGCGCATCTGGTATCACCGACACGCGGTGAAGCTCTGGCATTGCCAACGGATCGCGTAAAACCGCCCAGCGAGTTTGATCTTTTCTTGAATGGCAAAACCGCACGGACGACACGAGCAGGTGCTGGTGCCGCGTCTGAGGTCGCAAAACAGGATTTCGGTAGCTCTTACGGCTACGTCCTGGATTGATAGGAGGATAGGACCAATGCAGAAGTGGATAATCACACTGGGTCTTTCGGTCGCTGTCGCCGCATGTACGCGTGAGGCCGGATACGAAGCAGACCAGGGGGCCTTTGGCAACGCAACGCTGAACAACATCCAGGTCATGAATGGTGAATTGACCTATGCCCAGATCCTGGGGCAGCGATTCGCAGCCGAAGTTCCGACACAGATCAACTTTGCCTTCAACAGCGCACAGTTGGACGAAACGGCGCAACGGGTTCTGTTGCGCCAGGCGGCGTGGATAAAACAGTTCCCCGAGGCACGGTTCCGCGTCTACGGACATACGGATGCTGTTGGATCAACAGCTTACAACAAAAGTCTGGGTCAGAGGCGAGCCAACGCAGCCGTGGCCTTCCTGACCCGGCAGGGCATCTCACGCTCACGGCTGGAAGCTGCTGTATCCTTTGGCAAATCGCGCCCGCTGATCGACACCCCGAACCGGGATCGTCGTAATCGTCGGACTGTGACGGAAGTATCGGGCTTTGATGACCGCAATCCTCTGGTGTTGGATGGTAAATACGCTCTGATCGTGTATCGCGAATATGTGGGCAGTGCTCAGTACGAGAGCCAACTGCGTCGCCAGACTGCGATTGGCGACACTTCAAAACAACAATAAACTGTGATTGGGCGACATCGTCGCCCAATTCCCTACAATTGGTTCTTTTGCGCCCAAATCTTGCCTAAGTTCCAAGCCACATTTTCAACAATTAGGTGACCTGCGCCCAAAATTGGCCGCAACGGGGCAAAAGCAAACCAGATCGAGCCATGCCGGCTCACTGTGTTTGACGGCTCTGACGACGAGGATTGTGTTAATGACCAGCGCTACGCCACAAGACGAAAATACTGCCATTCTGGCCTGCACGATCAGTCGTGACGTACAGAATTTCGATCTGCTGATCGAAGATATGGAAGCCGCCCTGGGTGAGCGGTGGGGCGACCTCGGATTTGCCGAAGCCCTGGCCTTTTTCAGTCAACCTGACGCAGATTCTCTGCAATTTGTTGCACTTGCGATCGATGGTGAGGACGAAGACAATCTTACCATGATGGGTGAGATCATCACCCGAGCCAAAGAAAAGAACGTTAAGATCGTCCTGATCGCCGAAGATGTAACGCCGGCTGCACTACATCAGTTGCTGCGCAAGGGTGCTGATGAATTTGTGCCCTACCCTCTTCCCGAAGGAGAGCTGCAGGAAGCAATCGAACGGATGAACAAGCCCGATCCGGTTGCCGTTTCACAAGCCGCAGCGCCTCTGGCAACCGGCGAATCAAAGGAAGGCGCCCTTTTTGTCGTCCACGGCCTCGCTGGTGGCGTTGGATCCACCACTATGGCGGTGAACCTGGCCTGGGAGCTTGCAACGGTATCCCCGAAAGAAGCGCCTACAGTTTGTCTGATCGACCTTGATCTGCAATTCGGAACCGTCTCGACCTATTTGGACCTTCCGCGCCGCGAAACCGTCTTTGAAATGCTGTCGGATACCGCAGCGATGGATGACGAAGTTTTCGCGCAAGCACTTCAGACATATGAAGAAAAACTGCAGGTCCTGACGGCACCATCGGACATGGTTCCGCTGGACTTGATCACCCCGGAAGATATCGATCGTGTGATCAACACCGCGCGCAAACACTTTGACTATGTGATCGTGGACATGCCGTCGACACTGGTTCATTGGTCGGAAACTGTCCTGCAAGCCGCGCATGTGTATTTCGCCATGATCGAGTTGGATATGCGGTCAGCGCAGAACGCTCTGCGCCTAAAACGTGCCCTGCAGGCAGAAGAATTGCCTTTCAACAAACTGCGCTTCGCCCTGAATCGCGCGCCGAAGTTCACTGATCTGAATGGCAAAGGCCGGGTAAAACGCATGGGCGAAAGCCTGGGCATTTCAATCGACCTGCAACTTCCCGACGGCGGCAAGCCGGTCATGCAAAGCGGTGATCACGGTCTGCCGCTGGCAAACGCGGCTGCCAAAAACCCGCTGCGCCGGGAAATCGCCAAATTGGCCAAATCGCTTCACAGCCTTGGCAGCAGCGACGCCGAAGCCGCGTAAACCAGCCCCAAAGGGAGAACCGCCTTGTTTTCTAGATATAAAAAACAGCCCGAGGGGCAGCCGGTTCAGACACCTGCAGAGGCCCAGACCAAGTCACCTGCGCCAAAACCTGCGGCGGATCCGGTGTCTGGCGCAAATGCGGTCGCCCGACGACCCTCTCAGAAGAAGTCAGCAGAACCAGTCGGCAATGACCGTGATCGGAAACGCAAGGAACGGCTGGGCGAGATCAAAATCGAACTGCACCGGGAGTTGCTTGAAAACCTGAACCTCGCAGCGCTAGAAAAGGCCGGCGAATCCGAATTGCGCGCAGAAATCAGCGCAATTGCCAGCGAAATCCTTGAGACCCGCAATATTGTTCTGAACCGCGAGGATCGCTCGCAACTGAACAAAGAACTCTATGACGAAGTAACCGGGCTGGGTCCGCTTGAGACCTTGCTGCAGGACGATACAGTCAACGATATTCTGGTGAACGGTCCGCAACAGATTTTCGTGGAACGGGATGGTAAGCTGGAAATCAGCGAAATCACTTTCAAGGACGAAAAGCACCTGATGCGGATCATCGACAAGATCGTATCCGCCGTGGGTCGTCGCGTTGATGAATCCAACCCTTACGTTGACGCCCGTCTGGCTGATGGTTCGCGTTTTAACGCAATGGTGCCCCCGATTGCGGTCGATGGATCGCTGGTGTCCATTCGTAAGTTTAAGAAAGACAAGCTGGGCATCGACGATCTTGTGAATTTTGGCGCCTTCACTGAAGAAATGGCCGCCTACCTGCAAGCTGCGGTGTCGACCCGCCTGAACATCATCGTTTCAGGCGGTACCGGTTCCGGTAAAACAACAACGCTGAACGCGCTGTCCAGCTTTATCGACGACGCCGAACGCATTCTGACCATCGAGGATACAGCGGAACTTCAGCTGCAGCAGACCCATGTAGGCCGGATGGAAAGCCGCCCGCCCAACGTCGAAGGCAAAGGTGAGGTCAGCCCGCGCGACTGTCTGAAAAACGCGCTGCGTATGCGTCCTGACCGCATCATCGTGGGTGAGACACGGGGCGCCGAGGTGATCGACATGCTGCAGGCCATGAATACCGGCCACGATGGATCGATGACCACAATCCACGCCAACTCGGCCCGGGATGGTATTTCGCGTCTGGAAAACATGATCGCCATGGCCGGGATTGAAATGCCGATCAAGGCGGTTCGCAGCCAGATTTCAAGCGCTGTGAACCTGATCGTACAGGCCAGCCGCCTGCAGGATGGTTCACGCCGGATGACCTCAATCACGGAAATCACCGGTATGGAAGGCGATGTGATATCAATGCAGGAAATCTTTCGTTTCCAACGCGTTGGCCTAACACCGGATAATAAAATCATCGGCCATTTCACGGCCACCGGCGTCCGCAGCCATTATTCGGAACGCTTCCGTCTGTGGGGCTTTGATCTGCCCGCTTCCATCTATGAACCAACGACAGTGTAGGAGATCCTGATATGCAACTGCCCGTGGAGGCACTCATATACGTCGTGATCTTTGTCGCGGTTCTATGTCTGGTTGAAGGTATTTATCTGGTGGCGTTCGGCAAGTCCATCAGCCTGAACAGTCGCGTCAACCGAAGGCTGGACATGCTCGAAAAAGGTGTCGGGCGCGAACAGGTTCTGGAACAGCTGCGCAAGGAAATGCAGCAGCATATGAAAACCCAGAGCATCCCGCTCTATTCCTTGCTTGCTGACAAGGCTCAGAAGGCCGCAATCGCCTTTACGCCGCGACAACTCATCCTGATTATGGTCCTTGTGTCCGCCTTTGCATTTGTGGGGCTAAGTATCGGTACAGCGACCGATATGGCCCTGAGAGTGGCGCTTTCCGCCGCAATCGGTGTCGGTGGCGTCTACGCTTGGGTCAACAACAAGGCCAAGAAAAGGATGGGATTGCTGGAAGAGCAGCTGCCTGACGCAGTGGAACTGATGGTTCGTTCGCTGCGCGTGGGTAACCCGTTTGTGTCGTCCATCCAGATCGTCGCAAGTGAAGTACAGGACCCGCTGGGCACCGAGTTTGGTGTGATCGCTGATGAATGCGCCTATGGCCGAGACATAGGTGAAGCGCTAAAGGACCTCGCTGAACGGCTTGATATGCAAGACCTTCGCTTTTTGGCGGTTGCCGTTGGTATCCAGCAGCAATCGGGTGGCAACCTGGCCGAAATTCTGGCCGGCCTGGCACAGGTGATCCGGGCGCGTTTTCGCCTGTTCCGCCGCGTCAAAGCAATTACCGCCGAAGCGCAGTGGTCCGGTAAGTTCCTGTCCGGCTTCCCGCTGTTCTGCCTCATTTTCATCCTGGTTAAAGACCCAGGATATTATGACGAAGTGCTGGACCACGAATATTTCATTCCAGCCTGTTTCTTTGTTGGCATCATGCTGACACTGAACATCTTCGTCATGAAAGTTCTAACAAACATTAAGGTCTAAGGGGACTGCAATGGAAATCCTGACGCAACTCAACGACCTGTTAAAACAGCACCTGGGCGAGTTCGGCCCTCTCATCGTGGTCGGTGTTCTAGGGCTGTTCATGATTTTGGTCACGATCCCTCTGATGCTGAACCAGCCTGAGGATCCCCTGAAAAAGCTGCAGCGATCCAACGCTGCTCCGAAAAATGACAAGAATCCCAAAAAGGACAAGCTGCGTACCGCAGGTCGCAACGAGAAGTTGGAGAAATTCTCTAACTTCCTGGAACCTCAGGACAAAGAAGAATTGTCTGCCATGCAGCTTAAGCTGCGCCAAGCCGGGTATCACTCCAAAGATGCCGTTAGGTTCTTTCACTTTGCGCAGTTTGCACTTGGCATCGTAGGTATTATGGTCGGCATAGCGCTGGTGACTGTGCTGTCTGGAGGTCAGGAGTTTACACCTGCGCAAATGGCACTCCGTGTCATCCTTCCTGCCGCAGGGTTTTATTTTCTTCCGCGCTACTGGATCACACGCCGTGTAGCGGAACGGAATGAAGCGATCACCGCGGGGTTCCCAGACACGTTGGACCTGATGCTTGTTTGTGTTGAAGCAGGACAATCTCTGGATCAGGCCATCGTGCGCGTCTCCGGAGAGATGAAGTCCTCTTATCCCGATATCGCACAAGAATTTGAAGTTGTCGCCTACGAGTTGAAGGCCGGTAAAGAGCGCGATTCGGTTCTTCGGGACTTTGGAACCCGATGTGGTGTACAGGACGTCAGCTCATTCGTTACGGTTATGATCCAATCGGCGACATTCGGTACATCAATCGCCGAAGCTTTGCGGGTATACGCCAGTGAAATGCGTGACAAACGCGTGATGCGTGCCGAAGAGGCCGCCAACAAGTTGCCAACAAAAATGACGCTTGCCACAATGATGCTTACGGTACCGCCGTTGCTGGTCATTCTGGTTGGCCCCTCGGCAAAAGGTATCGCTGATTTGTCCAACGCCGGGGGCTAAAACCCAATGAGCTCAACACTCGGGTGCATCCATACCGGGATACGCCGCGCAATTCAGGCCACCATGGTGATCATCATGGTGGCTTCTTGTACGGAAACGGGACGGTCAGGCGACCTGGAGGCTCCAGGGCTTGATCCAAAGGGCTCTGCAGCCAATGAGATCGAGGTCGGCAACCGTTTGATGCAGGCGGGCGAGTATGAGCTGGCGCTGAAGTCATTTGCGCGCGCGGCGCTTGACCAGGGGATGACACCCCAAATCCTGACATCGATGGGCACGGCAAATCTGGGCCTGCGGCGTCTTGGTCAGGCCGAAGACCTGTTGCGGCGTGCGGTCAAAGACGATCCGAACTGGCCTGCCCCATGGAACAATCTGGGTGTCCTTCTGGTTGAAATCGGAGAATACCCCGAGGCAGCGCAGGTCTTTAAACGGGCCTATGCGCTGGACAATGGCGAAAGTGACGCAATCCGGGACAATCTACGCTTAGCACTCGCAAAAATGGATAATCCTGTTAATATCGCACCGGAAGAACAAGAAGAGTACGAGCTGGAGCAGCTGGGCGACGGGCAATTTAGGCTCCGCAAGCTCCCGTAGCAAAGAGTCAGAGCAGTAAGGGACGCAAAAATGCGCCAACAATTCTTGATTCCGTCAATCGTGATGTGCGGGCTGATCCTGTCTGCCTGCGAAAAAGAGACCGAAGAAGAAAAGATCGAAAAAACCTTTCAGGAAGTGAACGTCATTGACGAAACAAACCTGAACGAGGTTCTGCTGACCGCCGCCGATCCGAACGAGGCCGTGACCTATTTCCAGGGCGCCGCTGCCAAAAACCCCGATCGGATCGATCTACAGCGGGGTCTGGCGATTTCCCTGTCACGCGCGAAACGCACAACCGAAGCGGCCACCGCCTGGAAAAAAGTGACTGGCATGAAAGGCGCGACGAACATCGATCGAGTCGAATATGCAGACGCTTTGGTACGCTCAGGAAATTGGGGTCAAGCCAAGGCAGTCCTAGACGCAATCCCCCCCACCTATGAGACATTCAGGCGCTACCGGCTTGAAGCAGTTGTCGCCGATTCCCGAAAGGATTGGAAACGGGCCGACCAGTTTTATGAAACTGCAGTGGGCCTGACCACGCGCCCGGGTGGGGTGATGAACAATTGGGGCTATTCCAAACTGACACGCGGTCAATATGACGAGGCCGAGCGTTTGTTCACCGAAGCAATCCGTCAAGACAAATCATTGTTTACGGCAAAGAACAATCTGGTTCTGGCGCGGGCTGCCCAGGGAAACTATAGCATGCCAGTTGTGCCAATGACGCAGATCGAGCGCGCCATGCTGTTGAACACAATGGGTATTTCTGCGGTCAAACAGGGCGACGTGACAACCGCCAAAAACCTGTTCCGAGAAGCGATTGCGACCCATCCACAACATTATGACGAAGCAGTTCGCTCGCTCCGCGCGCTCGAGGAAGCCTGATCCATGACCATCCCGGTGGTTGCTGCAGCTTGGTTTCTGCCATTCGTTCTGCCGATCTGCATTTACGTGGCATTCACGGATATGCGGGACATGTTGATCAAGAACCACGCGGTGGTCGCCCTGGCTGTGGTTTTTGTTGTTGTCGGGCTTTTCCTGTTGCCGCCTTGGTCGATGGACTGGACCGCAAGCCAGATTGGGCCGGTGACGGTTTCTTTGCCGCCATACATCTGGCATTTGCTACATATCGTTGTTGTGCTGATCGCGGGCGTCATCTTGAACGCTGCCGGCGTGATGGGAGCGGGCGACGCCAAGTTTCTGGCAGCGGCAGCGCCATTTATCTGGCCCGGCGATTACATGTTGATAATGTTCATCCTGATTTCAACAACCGTTGCAGCTTTTGCCACCCACAGGTTGGCTAAAAACACGGCTCTCAGAAGCATTGCGCCGGATTGGGAAAGCTGGAACCGAAGCCACCAATTTCCCATGGGCTTTTCGCTGGGCGGCAGCCTGGCCATCTACCTGATTTTGGGAACGGTTTACGGCTCGTAAACTATCATCAGTCCGCCTTGTCCCTGCCTTGGTACTGACACAAATCGGGGCCAAATTTTCTGCAAGCGGCCCTGTGGCAGGGCTATTGGCGTGAATACTGGATAGACGGGCAACGCTCATGAATATGCAGACCACTTCGGTAATGGCCCCCCCTACCCCAAAGGGCCTGGGCGAGATGAAATTGCCCATCGTGATGATGCGGGACATTCTGCTCAAAACGATTTTTCGCAAGAATGTGGATACAGTCAGTGAGGTCGCACAAGCGATCTGTTTGCCTGGATCAGTGACGCAGGAACTGATCGACATATCGCGCGAACAGAAACTGCTTGAGGCCACCGGGACCCTAAGCGCAAACAGCGGTAACGAGATGGGGTATCAGCTGACCGATGCCGGTAAAGCCCGCGCGTTGGACGCCCTTAGCCAGTCCGAGTATTTTGGCGCAATGCCTGTTCCACTGGATGTTTACAGCGAACAGGTCAAGCGCCAGTCAATCCGCAACATTCAGGTCACGCGTGACCAGCTGGTTGGTGCCATGGGGCATCTGGTTTTGCCTGATAGCCTGTTGGACCATCTGGGCCCTGCAGTCAGCGCTGGCCGGTCGGTTCTGATGTATGGTCCTCCGGGCAACGGTAAATCCTCGATCTCGAACGGGATCAGGGACGCTTTGGGCGACAATGTCTATGTGCCCTATGCTATCGAATATGCTGGGCAGGTGATCACGGTTTATGACCCCATCGTCCACACCGCCGTCGAGCAAGAGGCCGACGACCCTAACAGCCTGCGTCGTCGCAAACGGTTCGACACGCGCTATGTGCAATGCGAACGCCCAACGGTTGTGACCGGTGGTGAACTGTCACTCAGTATGCTGGACCTAGTCTACAACCCCACTGCGCGGACCTATCAGGCGCCGCTTCAGCTAAAGTCGACCGGTGGCATCTTTATCGTGGACGACCTTGGTCGTCAGCAGGAACCACCGCAAGCTCTGATCAACCGCTGGATTGTTCCGCTAGAGGAAAACAAGGATATTCTGGGTCTGCAGTCGGGTGAGAAATTCGAGGTGCCATTTGATACGCTTGTCATCTTCTCGACCAACTTCCACCCGAATGAGATTTTTGACCAAGCGGCTCTGCGCCGGATCTTCTTTAAGATCAAGATCGACGGACCAGACCAGGAAAACTACCTGAAGATCTTCGCCATGGTCGCCCGCAAGCGCGGCATGCCCTTGGACGAAACGGCATTGGTGCATCTGCTGAAGGTCAAATACCCGACCATCAACAATGTCTATGCCAACTACCAGCCGATCTTCCTGATCGACCAGATGATCTCGATCTGTGAATTCGAGGGCATCCCCTATCAGATGAGCCCCGATCTGATCGATCGCGCCTGGGCTAATATGTTCGTCAAAGACGAGAAGATCGTCAATTAACGCCATGCCAATTTGTTAACGGACGGGTAATCTGCACGCATGACGCAGATTCCCGTTCGGATCACAGATTGGTTTGCTGCCAAGGGCTGGTCTGTCCACCCACATCAGCAAGACATGTTCGACCGGGCCTCTGACCCGGCGACATTGCTGATTGCACCGACCGGCGGCGGCAAGACCATGGCTGGGTTTCTGCCCACTCTGGCTGAGCTGGCCGCGCAAGAGCACACCGGTCTGCACACGATCTATGTCTCGCCCTTAAAGGCGCTGGCCGCCGACATACGTCGTAATCTGCGTGGCCCGGCGGATGAGATCGGCCTGCCCATCCGGATCGAAGATCGAACCGGCGATACCTCGGCCACGCAGAAGAAACGCCAACGCGTCGACCCGCCGCACATATTGTTGACCACGCCGGAAAGCCTGGCCTTGCTGACCTCGTACGAGGACGCGCCACGGATGTTTGCAGGCGTGCAACGGGTGATCATCGACGAAATCCACGCTTTGGCCGAAAGCAAGCGCGGGGATCAGTTGATGCTGGCCCTGGCCCGGTTGCAAAGCCTGTGCCCCGATTTGCGACGGGTCGGCTTGTCGGCCACCGTCGAAGACCCCGAAGCGATTGCGCGTTTCCTGGCCCGCCATCCCGACCCTTGCCGGATCATCCAGGCCGATCCTGGCCCCGATCCGGATATCCGAATGTTACAGACACAGGAAATGCCGCCCTGGTCAGGCGGCGGCGCAGCCTATTCCATCCCGGCGGTGTTGGTGCAGATCAAACAGCACAAGACGACGTTGATCTTCCACAACACTCGCGCACAGGCCGAGATCTTCTTTCACAACCTGTGGCTGGCCAACGAAGACAGCCTGCCCATTGGAATCCACCATGGCAGCCTTGACCGGCAACAGCGCGAACGGGTTGAGGCCGCGATGGTGCGCGGTGATTTGCGGGCCATTGTCTGCACTGGCAGTCTGGATCTGGGCATCGATTGGGGGGATGTGGATCTGGTGATCCAGATCGGTGCACCCAAAAACGTCAAACGGTTGGTGCAACGGATCGGGCGCGCGAACCATCGCTATAACGCGCCTTCCAAAGCGTTGCTGGTGCCAGCCAACCGGTTTGAGGTTGTTGAATGTGTCGCCGCTCTCGAGGCCGCAAAAGCGCATGAACTGGACGGAGACCCACGAGGGGCAGGCCCACGGGACGTATTGTGCCAGCACATCCTGATCGCCGCAGCGGCAGGGCCGTTTTATCCGAATGCACTGTTCACACAGATGACCTCGGCGGGACCCTATGCGCAGCTTGGGCGCGCAGAGTTTGACTCCTGCCTCGAGTTTTGCGCCACTGGCGGCTATGCCCTACGCACCTATGACCGTTGGCAGCGGCTGCAACAGCGCCCGGACGGCCAATGGCAATTGCGCGACCCAAGGGCGGCCCAGCGTGTCCGGATGAACCTTGGTACCATTCAGGACACCGACACATTGAAAGTTCGCCTGAAACGCAATCGGGGCGGCAAGCCGCTGGGTGAGGTCGAAGAAGCGTTTGCCGCCTCTCTGACCCCTGGTGACACTTTTCTGATCGGCGGTCAGATCGTGCGCTACGAAGGTCTGCGCGAGATGGTGGTCGAGGTCAGTCGCCGGGCAGATCGAAAGCCCAAGATCGCTACGTTTTCAGGCACGAAATTTGCGACATCAACACAGCTGAGCGACCGGATCCTGCGCATGTTTGCCCAACAGGACTGGCCACAGTTGCCGCAACACACGGCGGACTGGCTTGCGCTGCAGCGCGACATCTCGCGCCTGCCACAGCGCGATCGCCTGCTGATCGAGAGCTTTCCGAATGACGGGCGGGAAAACCTGTGTGTGTACGGTTTCGCCGGACGCAACGCACAGCAAACACTGGGGCTGCTGCTGACCAAACGCATGGAGGAAACAGGGCTGGCACCGCTAGGGTTTGTCTCCACTGACTATGCGACGCTGATCTGGGGCCTGGACGCGGTAACGGACCCGCGCCCGCTATTCCAGTTGGACGCGCTGCGCGATGGGCTTGAGACCTGGCTGGCTGGGAATGCGGTGATGAAGCGAACCTTTCGTGCCTCGGCCACTATCGCCGGGCTGATTGAACGAAACACAGGCGGGCAGCGTAAAAGCGGGCGACAGGCGACTTTTTCGTCGGATATCCTCTATGACACGCTGCTGAAATACGACCCCGACCACCTGCTGATGCAAATCACCCGCGAAGAGGCGATGCGCGGTCTGGTCGATTTCGGACGGGTCGAAGCTATGATTGCGCGGATTGGCGACCGAATAGACTTATTGCGGCTCGATCGCGTCTCTCCGCTTGCCGCCCCATTGTTTCTTGAGGTTGGGAAAGTGCCGGTCAAAGGCACGGCCGAGGAACGCCTGCTGGCCGAAGAAAGCGCCCGGCTGCTGCAAGGCGCCGGTCTGCAACCCGGCTGAAACTGCTTGCGTGAAAGCTCCAAACGCGCAAAGAACGTACCATGAACGAAGTTTCATTTTCTTTTGCAGATCGGACCCTGTTCGCTCTGGGGTCCGGGGCCCTATGGTGGCCGGATCAAAGCCTGCTATGCGTGTCGGATCTGCATCTTGGAAAATCCGAACGCATGGCCCGGCGCGGCGGCCCCGCTTTGCCGCCCTATGACAGTCAGGACACGCTGAATCGGCTGGCCAGTGACCTTGATCGAACCAATGCAGAGTTGGTCATCTGCCTGGGCGACAGCTTTGACGATCTGGATGCACTGTCAGCGCTCGGAACGAACGAAAAGCTGCGGATCACAGCCCTTCAGGCTGGTCGGCGTTGGATCTGGATCGAGGGCAACCACGACCCCGGTCCGATTGACCTGGGGGGCGCGCATCTATCGGAAAGCGTGATCGACACTCTGACCTTCCGTCACATCGCACAAGCGGGAGGTCAGGCCGAGATCTCGGGCCATTACCACCCCAAGGCGCGCATCCGGACACGAGGGCGTTCTATAACACGCCCAGCTTTTCTGGTTGATGATGCGCGGTTGATCCTGCCTGCCTATGGCACCTACACGGGTGGTCTGCAGAGTTCCGATCAGGTCCTGAACACGCTGATGAGCGACAATGCCCTGGCTATTTTGACCGGGCCAAACCCGCAGATCATTCCGATGCCGCGATAAGTCGTTCAGATCACTCCATGTTGCTCTAGCATCGGTTTGTATTTGCGGCTGACCGGGACGAGGTCATCGTTTTTCAACCGAAGAAATGTTTTTCCATCGGTCTTTTCGACGCCGGTAATAGCGTCATCCGTCACCCAATGGGACCGATGTGTACAATGGCCGGTAATCGGCTCCATCTCGTCAATCGCATCGGTAAATCGCGAACGGATTGTGAAAACCCCCTGAGACGTGACCACGTCCACAAAGTGATCCCGCACCGTCAGACGATAGACCCGCCCACTAAAAGTGTCCGGCAACCGCTTTGCAAGGCGTGGCAAACTGGGCTCAGGTTCTTGTTCCAGCATTTCCCCCTGCATGTGTCCCCGGACCAAAACCAGGCCCGTGGCAAAAAGCGCCCCATAAGGTACGACCGACAGCAAACCCGGGGCCTGCTGCCCGCCCGCCTTCAACAACAGCCAGGACATCAACCAAAGCGAGGGCACAAACAGCGCCAGAACCACCAGAACCAGGATCACGTCACGGGCCGAGAAATGCGCCTCGGAGAAGTACTTCTGCGTCAGTCTCCTTGCGATCCATGTCACACATAAGGCCAGAGCAGTGACACCGACCCAGAACAAAAACCGCATCGGAAAGGACAGAAACATATTGGGAAAGGGTTGGAACGCAAAGGCCAGCAGCGGCAAGAATACCATAGCAGCCAGCGCTCTGCTTGGCGTGAACTCGGCCAGGATTGAGGTCAGTTTTCGCGACATACAAGCTCAACATCAGTCAATGGACCCCAACCAAGCCCCTTTGACCTTAACATTCACAACGTAACTGGCTGGAAACACGGGTTTATCATCGAACTGGTATTATTCAAACCCGTCATTTCAAACTTAATTTTACCTTTTTGAAACACTTGGGCCGAAGAATGTCTCCACTCTTCGGCCCAAACATCAATTGCGTCGCAGTTAGACCCTCTTTCTTATGCGGTCAGGCCTTTTGGTTCTGGGAGTTTGTTTGCGCGGCAGCATGCGGTGAGGGTGTTGGCGAGCAGGCAGGCGATGGTCATGGGGCCGACGCCGCCGGGGACCGG
>NZ_FWFP01000011.1 GCF_900172215.1 Ruegeria meonggei | reverse complement strand
AGCCGAGAGGCAGGTTGCCACCCATCCAAAGCCCCTTTTTCTTAGACGCTGCAATCTTGTCACGAATACGTTCGGCGGTGACTTCCCGTTCAAACTGAGCAAAGGACAGCAGTACATTCAGGGTCAAGCGCCGTGACCGCAAAGCTGCGTTGAAATTCCTCAGAAAATCAATGAAACGCTACGGTCAACCTGAATCCATCGTGACAGACAAACTGCGGTCTTATGGCGCGGCGATGAGAGTTGTCGGGAACGGTAGTCGGCAAGAGACCGGCCGCTGGCTGAACAATCGGGCCGAGAATTCCCATCTGCCATTTCGACGACGAGAACGTGCGATGCTCCGCTTCAGGCAAATGCGATGTTTGCAGAAGTTCGCCGCAGTTCATTCTTCCGTCCACAACCATTTCAATCAGGAACGCGCCCTCTACAGCAGAGACAATTTCAAGTTCAACCGCGCCGCTGCTCTCTCCGAGTGGCGCCAACTTTGTTCAGCATAAGTTCCGGCATTTAGGGGTAAACAGAGACTGGTTCGAATTGGTCTGACAGCACCATTTCGCGTGGTGTTTTGGTGCGGCAAAACAAATCGACAGTGATGGCTGCGCACTTATTGTCTACGCATCGGCAACAACATTAACAGAACGTGAATAGTGTATTCTTTCAGTGTTCAACCTCTGTCAGGCATACTCCCTCACTCGGGCCAAACGCGAAACCATCCGTTGGTCCTTTGTAAGGGGAAAAGCTGATGAAGTCTGCCACTGAAGTTGCTTCTGTGAATCAAGTCCTCCAAAGCATGAGATCTACTGGTTCCACCGTAAGAATAGAGCTCTCAAACACCGCGAAGTCGAACACTGGTCGATTCCCTCCTATCGAAAGTGCTTTGATGGACATTATTAGCAATAAGCGACTTGATGGGGCGAAGAAGACCGCCTGACCGCCTGATCTCCTGTCACGACATCTGCAGTTTTACCGGGACACGTCCTACCCGGAAAAACTTAAATGCAGAGGCCCGCTCCTGCCGGAGCGGGTTTTTTTTGATGGGTGCAGAAGGAATTGGCGCGTTGAACTCTACAAACTGCTAAACAGTGGGCGGCCAGCAGGAAATATTTTGCCTGAAGCCGTCGTGCTGGACACAACCTTCTAAGTGTCGCTCGTGGAGAAGAAATGGGAAAAAGAAGTCGCCAGAAGCGGCACTAGCTGCCTCTACGACTTCGTCACCCGTTTTCTGAGTAGCGATTAACCGTTATTTGCAAGCTCTTCTTCCGATTCCTCGTCAGAGGTCTCGTCTTCTGCTACTGGATCGGTGCTAACGTCATCATCATAATCATCGTATCCCTCATCCGGAACACCAAGCGTGCTTTTGACCGCTTCGTCATCAGGGTTGGAGGCCCGCACGGCGTCAAGGACGCGATCTTGCTGTTGCATTGCGACGGTGTCGTCGTCAGAAAAGTCACCCTTGTAATGGCCCAGGAGGCTGTCCTCTGCTTCATGCACTGCCTCTGCAGCAGCCTGTTGATCGTCAGTTGGGCGATCAATCGGGTTCCCGGCGTCATCGGTGGTTACGTCGTGTGCCTCTTTAACATTCTGTGCGTCATCCAAGACATCAGGATCAGTTGTTCCTGGATTCGCTGCTTCGTCAGCCAGAACATCCTTGGCCTCTTGCAGGGACATGGGGGCTTCGTCCAAATACCCAAATGCCGCTGAGATTTCTTTTACATCCTCAGGGCTGTATGGATTGTCTTCCCCCATGGCGTGATTGAATTTGGCGTCCGCTACAGCGAGACCGGCGGCAAGACTGACCGGCCCGGTACCCTTCGTAAACTGACCATTGGCAATATGCGCGAGCTTTGCATTGACGCTGGAGTTGATAGCACCGTTCAGCTTGCCAAGGTTGCGCGGATTAAGCGTACCATCCTCAAGATACTTTGCTTTACGACTTGCGGGTCTAAGAGATTTCTTAACTGTTGTTTTTTTTGTTTGCGCTTTGGTGTTGAGCGTCTTGTTGCCTTTAAACAAGCTCCTGATGCCACCTTGTCTCTTCTTGTTGCTGGCTTTGCCTTTGCTCCCGGTCATCAGGCCCTTCAGAGAGAATTTTCCGCCCTTCGAAGATTTCGACTTGGAAGCCCCTGATCCTGAAGTGTTTCGGCGTGACTTTCCAGCAGCCTTACTTGTGTCACCCTTAGACGCGGCAGATCCGCCACCCTTGTTGTGACCTTTTCCATGGCCGCCACCATCGCCTTGGCTGTTCCCGCCGCCATTTCCACCACCGTTGCCGTTGCCGTTGCCGTTTCCGCCACCGTTGCCGTTTCCGCCACCGTTGCCGTTTCCACTACCGTTGCCACCACCGTTTCCTTTACCACCGCCGTTTCCATTGCCTTCCTTTGCGAAGGCAACATCCGGCGGTACGATCGCTCCAACAATCGCTGTGGACCCCAGTAAGGAAATTGCCATAGAGGAAACCTTCATTAGGCCGATTAATTTGGTTTTCATGACAATCCTCGTTTGTTGAATGCATATCTCATCTAAAAGCGCGTAACATACGTTCCGAAAACGCTGGGGTTTGTGTCGGAATCAGGGACCAACGCCCAGATTAAAACCCATTATCGTTGAACCCGCGACTAACTGGCCGTTCACCGCCAGTTCACCTTGAAACCAGTAGATTTTTGGGGTGCATGCGCGATAATGAGTATTGAAGATGAAGAAGCTTCTGATCATCGCTTGTCTGTTCGCCTTTCTCCAGGCTGGAGAGGGGCATACTGCTGCGCGTGAATTGAAACAGTCTGAATTGCGCAAAGCGACAACATCCGGCAGCGCCATTCGGCTGAAAAGAGTCATCAAAGGTGTGGAAAGGGTCTTTGGCGGAACCCCGGTGGACGCCCGCGCCTTTCAGGCTGACAAAGTTTACTACCGCATTCTGGTCAAAAAACCCGACGGAAAAATTATCAGCGTCATCGTCAATGCTCAAACGGGCGTTGTAGTGCCCAATCGTTCTATTGTTGGACGCCAGATCTCCGACGCGGCTCGATCCGGAACAGGTAACTCTGCCAACGCTAATTCCCAGGCGAAATCCAACAACAGCCAGGCGAACAGCGGAAATGGGAATGGCAACTCCGGTGGGAACGGCAATGGCAACTCCGGTGGGAACGGGAATGGAAACTCCGGTGGGAACGGGAACGGAAACTCGGGTGGGAACGGGAACGGGAACTCCGGTGGGAACGGGAACGGAAACTCCGGTGGGAACGGGAACTCCGGTGGAAACGGGAACGGAAACTCCGGCGGGAATGGGAACTCCGGTGGAAACGGGAACGGGAACTCTGGCGGGAACGGTGGTGGTAAAAAATAGTGTTTAAACTATTGATCACACACCTGTAGATTCGAGAAATGAGAATTTTACTCGCTGAAGACGAACCGCACCTTTGCGATCAAGTCAAAAAACTGCTGAACGCAGAGGGTCGAGTGGTCGACATTGCCAATAATGGCGTTGATGCCCTGCATTTGGGATCAACCGAACCGTATGACATGATCATTCTCGACATCGGCTTGCCGCAGCGTGATGGCATCTCTGTTTTGCGTGAATGGCGGGGAGCCGGCATCAAGACACCGGTCTTGATACTAACGGCCCGCGATGGCTGGAGCGAACGAGTCGATGGTTTGGATGCAGGTGCAGATGACTACATGACCAAACCGTTCCATTTACCGGAACTGGCGGCGCGGGTCCGCGCCATTCTGCGTCGTCAAAGCGGCCAGTTGAACCCTGTGATCGAGATGGGGAATGTCATTCTCGATACACGCTATGGTCGGGTGACCGCCGACGGGGTTCCGGTTGACTTGACCGCACAGGAAATCGCGGTGCTTACCTACCTGGCTCATAACGCAGGTCGTATGGTCCCAAGAACTGAGCTTTCGGAGCATATCTACGAATATGATGGTGATCGGGACTCAAACACCATTGCTGTTTTCATCAATCGCCTACGTAAGAAGTTGGGACCAGACTTAATCACAACGGTTCGGGGTCGTGGGTATATGGTCGATTCTGGCTGATGTTGTCACTGCGTCAACGGGCTTTGTTTGGGGGGGTCGCATCCGGGGCTTTATCCGTTGGTGTGGGCACGCTGGCTGTTTTCTCTTACATCGATTCTCGCGTTTCAAGTCAGTTCGACGCCGCGCTTCGTGACCGGCACACGCAACTTGTCGTCGGGCTGAGTGTGACAACTCAGAACCCCGATGCTTTGCGCGATATCATGTTCGATCCGGCCTATAGCACGCCATATTCAGGCCGATACTGGCAAATCTCAAACGCGGATGGAGATATTTTCACGTCCGCTTCGCTGTTTGACGAAACCATTGCGGAACCGTCCGGTTCTCCTGAAAACGCCACACTTTGGAACACTTCTGGGCCTGAAGGCGAAGTGCTTCGTAGCGCCTATCAAACAATTTCATACGAGGATGGAACCATTTGGGGCATCAGCGTTGCCGAAAGCCAGTCCCAACTGCTCAATGAACGTAGGGCAGCTCAGCGCAGTTTGCTTCCCGTATTTGGGCTTGTCGGCCTTATTGGTGTTGCGGGTTCTTTGCTGCTTATGACGTTTATTCTGGGGCCACTGCAAAAACTGCGAACGGATGTGTCTCACCGATGGGACTTTGATGACGACCTCGACCCGGCGGATTATCCCGAAGAGGTGGCCCCTCTGGTCGAGGACCTCAACCAGCTCTTACGTCGCAATCGGGACATCGTTTCCGGCTCTCGCAGGCACGCTGCCGATCTCGCTCATGCTCTGAAAACACCAGCGGCCATTCTGCGAAACGAACTGCAAGGCATGACCGAGAGCGATATCAGCACTGGAATCGCTCAGGAGGCTTTGGATCGGATTGATGCTCAACTCGGTCGGTCGCTTGCGCGGCTGCGGGCGATGAACACAGCAGAGCTGACGCATTCTCGCACAGATGTTTCAAATTCGGTCAACCGACTAATACGGCTTTTCTCAACAATGGCTGAGAGAGATGGGAAAACCCTTGAAATCAATAATGATCCTGAACTCTGGGTCCGCATGGACACTCAGGATATTGAAGAGGTTCTTGGAAATTTGTTAGACAACGCAGTCAAATGGTGTCGAAGCACCGTAAGACTGACAGCACAGCGCCGGGCAGGATGTATCGAAGTTTGCATCGAAGATGACGGCCCCGGAATTCCAGAAGATGCACGGCCCGAAGCGCTGCGATCCGGGGGGCGTCTTGATACCTCGTTCAAAGGCAGCGGGCTAGGATTGGCAATTGCAGTTGATTTGCTGAACGCTTACGGTGCCCGGCTCGAATTGGGGAAATCGGACTCCCTGGGTGGATTGAATAGTCGGGTGGTGATCCCGACCAACATAAAACCGACGCCCGCGCAAGTGTGTTAATAGGATACCCTTCGTCCTTGGTCTTTGAAAAAAGCCCTGCCTGAGGTGGCCTTCGCAATCTTTACCCATGACCAATTGAAACCCTTTCAAGGGTAAACAGATTGGCGAAGCCTGCTGTGGTTCAAGAATGAACAGGCTGCACCCGCAATGGCACTGTCAGAAGAAACTTATTGAGGCGGGCAGGGCGAGCACTTAGCGTCGCAGGATGACAAAACGCAGCCCTTTTCGCTACTTCAAGACGCGACCCGAGATCATTCGTCTGGCCGTCATGATGTATGTTCGGTTTCCGCTTTCGCTTCGCAATGTTGAAGATCTTTTGCACGAGCGCGGCATCGAGATCAGCCACGAAACTGTGCGTTATTGGTGGAACAGATTTGGCCTGATATTCGCGGCAGAGATCCGCAGAAACAGGGTCAATCGGATGCGATCTTATTCGAACTGGCAGTGGCATCTGGACGAGGTCTTCGTGAAGATCAATGGCGAGACGCACTACCTATGGCGGGCTGTGGATCACGAAGGCGAGGTGCTGGAAAGTTATGTGACCAAGCGCCGTGACCGCAAAGCTGCGTTGAAATTCCTCAGAAAATCAATGAAACGCTACGGTCAACCTGAATCCATCGTGACAGACAAACTGCGGTCTTATGGCGCGGCGATGAGAGTTGTCGGGAACGGTAGTCGGCAAGAGACCGGCCGCTGGCTGAACAATCGGGCCGAGAATTCCCATCTGCCATTTCGACGACGAGAACGTGCGATGCTCCGCTTCAGGCAAATGCGATGTTTGCAGAAGTTCGCCGCAGTTCATTCTTCCGTCCACAACCATTTCAATCAGGAACGCGCCCTCTACAGCAGAGACAATTTCAAGTTCAACCGCGCCGCTGCTCTCTCCGAGTGGCGCCAACTTTGTTCAGCATAAGTTCCGGCATTTAGGGGTAAACAGAGACTGGTTCGAATTGGTCTGACAGCACCATTCGCTGCGATGATTATGAAGGACCGGTATTGGATGGTGTGGGTATTCTGGATACGATGCGCTCCACTTCATGAGGGATTGCATGCGCTATCTTCTGTTGCAAATCATTTTGCTTGTTGCTTTTGCGGGCACGCTTCATGCGGATAAACGCGACTATATCGAGCTTGCGCAGCAAGGATGGGGGTATGAACTGCGCTCAACGATGTTGGGGCGCGACATGGCGATCCCCGTTCACATAAACGGGCGCGATCTGGTGGGTGCAGCCCTATGCCTTGTAGGCGAAAGGCCGCATCCACAGACTTTGGCAGTTTTGAATACATTTCGAGAATTGCTGAAACACAGCTTTGGTCACCCGACCCCGATGCGTTACGCTGGGCTTTCAGCGCGGGACTGCGGAACCGGCCGAACTGTGATATTGCGGCTATATTCTGGATACCCTCCCAATCGCGATCTTTCAGCTGATATTGACTGGCTTAGTGAAGTACATCAGCTTGGGTTGCCTCAGGGGCGCGCCTATTTGGTGACGTCTCCGGCGATGGCGCAGACTTTTTTTGGTCGTCGGGGGCAGGGGACCCATATCGTAGTCAAGCAACCGGCGCATGATCGCCCGGGCAAGCTTGAGAAGGACTTTCACAAATCGATCCTGCTGGAAGAGTTGTTTCAGTCTTTCACATTTGGCATGGACATCTTGTTATATGATAAGTCCACTGGGTTCTTGTCCAAGCTGCAGGAAACGCCTGTGAACTTGCAGCGACTGCCGTGGAGTTCGCATGAATTTATGCGCGCTCTGTTGAATTCGAACCCGAGCGGTCTGTGTGCGTTTGACATCTTCATGATGCACGCCGTCGCGCAATCTCCTGCGGATCAAACCATTGACCCAGGCTTTATCGACTACATTGATCGGCAATACGATCACCTTTGGGCTCAGGCGGATGAGACTCTGGCTGATCCACAATTTGCAGCCTTGTTTGACGAAGGCTGCTCAACATCCGTCCTCGTGCCCAGGTAATACCATCTGCTGTGTTTTGCTGAACGGGCGACTCCGGGTAGCCTGAGCGCAGGTATTGTGCCCTCGGGGTCTATGGGAGGACATATGGACACAAGGTCAGAAAACCCGCCGCGCGCGATTGCGCGATTGTCGGGGTATTTGTCGCAGGGGCTTATTGGTCACGAGCATCTGGTGGAGTCCTTGCTGATCGCGTTGCTGGAAGGCGGTCACCTTCTTGTGGAAGGACCGCCCGGGCTGGCAAAAACGCGCGCGGTCAAAAGGCTGTCGAACGCTGTCGAGGGCAGCTTTGCCCGTATCCAGTGCACACCGGACCTGATGCCTTCTGACGTGACAGGAACGCCTGTGTACCAGCCCCAGGAGGGGCGATTTGAATTTGTACCGGGGCCTGTGTTTCACACTTTGGTGCTTGTTGACGAGATCAACCGAGCTCCACCAAAGGTGCAGTCCGCACTGTTGGAATCCATGGCAGAGCATCAGGTTACGGTTGGCAACGAAACACACGCTCTGCCGGACCCGTTTCTGGTCATCGCCACACAAAACCCGATCGAACATGACGGGACATTTCCCTTGCCCGAGGCACAGCTGGACAGATTTCTATTACATTTGGTCCTGACCTTGCCGGATCTGGAAACGGAACGTCAGATTCTCGACTTGGTCATTGCTGAAACGCAGGATGGTCCGCCAGATGTTCAAAAGATGACGCTCGCGGAATTGATGATTGCGCGCGCTGAAGCACAGGCGGTGCATGTGGCGCCGGAATTGCGAGACTATATCGTGCGTCTCGTGACCGCGACCCGCGAAGGCCCGTTTGCCGAACATGTGCAACATGCAGTCTCACCTCGGGGGTCACTGGCTCTGGCTTCGGCGGCGCGCGCGCGCGCCTATCTGCGAGGCCGAGATTTCGCGTTGCCCGAGGATGTGGCCGCCGTTGCACCGGATGCGCTGGCGCACCGGATGGTACTGGCCTGGAGGGCGGTAGCGGATGGGAAAAAGCCGCGCGAGCTGGTGGCCGACATACTAAATACGGTCGAACCGCTGTGAGGGGTGCGCTGGCACATGCAGGCGTAAGTCTTACAACAGATGCCCTGATTGCATTGCGGCACCTTGCGTTAGCCGACCACGAAAATCCCCTAGTGGCTGCCTTGCCCGGCGGTTTTTTGACCCGTAAGCGCGGGCAGGGCGTCGAAGTTGCAGATGTTCGCGAATACGTGGCGGGGGATGACATTCGACATCTGGATCGCGGCACCACCGCCCGAACAGGGCGTCTGCATATCCGACAGTTTCAGGAGGAACGAGATCGGGTCACCCTGTTGGTTGCCGATTTCCGCGCGCCGATGTTCTGGGGCCTGCAGCGGGCGTTTCTCTCTGTTGCTGCCGCCGAGGCTCTGGCCTTGATCGGATGGCATATGGTTGAAAGCGGTGGGCGCGTCGGCTTGCTGACGATATCAACCGATACATCTGTGATTGTCCCGCCACGAGGCAAGACACGCGGGATGCTGGATGTGATCGGCGGTCTGGTTCAGGCTCATTCGCGCAGTCTGAACGCCTTGCAGAACGGCAAGGATGAGAGGTGGACGCTGGAACAGTCGCTAACCGGTGTTGAAAGGCTGACGCCCACCGGCTCCGAGATCATCATCGCGTCTGGTTTTGATCATCAGGGTGATGGGTTTTCTGATCTGCTGGATCGGCTTGATCATCGCCGAAACCCACGTCTGGTCCTTTTAACTGAAAGCAAAACACATGAGATGCCAAGCGGCTGGTATCCGATTCGCCTGCCGGACGGGCAGCAAAGGCGCGTTTATCTGGGTAAGACTGCGCCTGATGATGTGCTGATTTATCAGAAGGTTGCGGCACATATGGCGCTTGTTGTGAACGCGAGCGACCCGGTTGAGGAAACATCCCGCCGCATTTCGTCAGCCTTTGCGGCAAGATACGAGCCATGAGTGAGAAGGCACTCAATGAGGCCACAATGCTGGCCAGTCTGCGGGACATCCACTTACCCGCCGAGGCTGCGGGCGGGGTGTTTGCCGAATACGCAGCTGTCTTCGGGTTCGCAGCGTTGGCGTCAGTAGGGTGCGTTGCCATCCTGCGGTTTCTGAGTATCAAGGCCACCGCAAACAAACAGTTGGAAACGCCCGATCAATTTACAGAACAACTCGGTTGGTCTGCGGATCGGCGCAAGGTGGCGCTTTTGCACAGGCTACGCGCTCAGAACCCGAGGCGTTATGCTGAACTGAGGGGTGAGCTTTACCAACCCGGCGGAGGACCCGATCTGGAGACTCTGCAGGATGAGGTTGCGGGCGGTGTTTGAGCTTGCTGATCCCTGGGCTTTGCTTCTGTTGCCGTTGCCTCTGGTGATTGTTCGTCTGATCAAACCACGGCCAGTTTTTGAACGTGGGTTCCCGGTTCCGGATCGCATTGGCGGGATGCTGTTGGCGGCAAGTCCTCAGGTTAACGCCGTGAACCGGCGCTTGGCAGATCGCCTCACCTTGTGGACCATTTGGGCGCTGATTGTCTTTGCCTTGTCCGGTCCGCGCGAGCTGCAACCTATCAGCGCTTTGAAAGTTTCTGGGCGGGATCTTGCGATTGTATTGGATCTTTCGGGTTCGATGGTGCGGGATGATTTTCATCTCGATGGGCGCAAGATCACCCGGCTGAAGGCAGTAACAAGCGTTGGGTCCGAGTTCGCCCGACGCCGCGCTGGCGACCGGGTGGCTTTGATTGTGTTTGGTTCTGAAGCCTATTTCGCGACGCCATTCACATTCGATACCGAGGCTGTTGCACGACGGATTGAAGAGGCCACGATAGGTATATCGGGTCGAGCGACCAACATATCCGATGGCCTGGGCCTTGCGTTGAAGCGGCTTTCTGACAGTCAGGCAGCGTCGCGCGTTGTGATCTTGTTGTCGGATGGGGTGAACAACGCGGGGGCCACGAACCCTCGGGGCGTGGCAGAACTGGCCGCTGAAATGGGCGTGCGGGTTCACACAATTGCGCTTGGCCCCAAAGACCTGCAAAGCGCTGAGGTCGGTGAACGCGGAGTTGTTGATGCCGCCACTTTGCGCGCCATTGCTGAAGTATCGGGTGGTGAGGCTTTTCGCGTCAAAACTACCGATGATCTGATCGACGTGACGCAAGCGCTGGATCGGTTGGAAGCGACCGACAGCTCTGGCCTTACGGCCGAGATCCACAAATCCTATTGGATATGGCCTGCGGCGGTGGCAGCGACACTTGCCCTGATCGCGGCATGGAGGCAGGCGGAATGAGTGAATTGGACGTCACTTTGCTCAGGCCGTTTTGGGGGCTTTCCCTGTTCTTCCTATGCGCGGTCGGCTGGTGGGTAATTTCCCGCACTGGTGGGTTTGGTGCCTGGGACAGAGTTACCGATCCTCAGCTTATGAAAGCAATGGCGGCGATCGGCAGGATCGAAGGTGGTTCGTTCCCGCTTACGCCAGCCGCTTTACTGCTGACCAGCGGAATCGTTGCCATTGCGCTTACGGGCCCGGCCATCGAACGGCGCGACGCGCAAACCTATCGTAATCTGGATGGCGTGCTGTTCCTTGTGGATGTGTCAGACAGCGTGGTGGATGACAGCCGCTGGCCACAAATGCTGAGCATGGGGCGTTTTGGCATCAGCGCGCTTGGATCCCGGCCCGGCAGTATCATTGTATTTGCAGGTGATGCCTATGTGGCCACGGACATGACGACGGATCACCGCCAATTGGGGCAAACATTCTCTCTCATCAACGGAGAGACTGTTCCTGACAAAGGATCGCGCCCTGAACGAGCACTGGCACTGGCGTTTCAGCGGATGGAGGAGACAGGGATTTTGGCCGGGGACGTGGTGATATTCACGGACGGCGACGGATTGAGCTCACTCTCGCTGCAACAGGTCGCGTCTCTTGCGTCGCGCGGTGCGCGCGTGTCTTTGGTGTCGCTACTGTCTCCGACGGCGCGAACGCAAATGCATGCCGGTGTCGGCGGCGGTGCCGTGTTTACGTTGGACCAGACGGATGATCTGGCCCTTTGGTTGGCCGATGATGCCGCAACTCGGTTGGAACGCGCAGACTATCCGGTGTTGTTCTGGCACGATCTGGGGCGGTATCTGTTGATATTCGCATTGCTCCCGCTCTTGTTGTTGTTTTGGAGGGAACGCGCATGAGATGGCTTGCAATCGCTGGCGCTGCTTGTATTGCTCTCGCTTTTGCGTTGGGCGGTGCTACCCCCTTTGGGCGCGCTGCCTTGGCGATTGGCCTGTACCCTTTGGCGGCAAACCTGTTTTCGGATCCGAGCTGGCACGGTATTGCCCTGTACCGTTCCGGGGACTTCGATGAAGCCGCCGAAGCGTTCAAAAGCGCCGGTGACCAGTACAATCTCGGCAATGCCGAGGCCCGGAACGGTAAAATGGCCGCCGCACTGGAGGCTTATGATCAGGCCATCGGCAAGGGTAACTCGGATGCTCAGGCAAATTTCGATGTGCTGGCCGCCTATTATGCGGGGCAGCAGATCGAGCCAGAGGCGTTGGGCCTTTTCCCGGAACGCAAGTCAGGTCCTAAAGCCGAAAGCTTTGTGGCCCGTGGCAATGCGCGCGCGGCGGGAACGGGCAGTGAGGTCACGAATTCGAACACGATGCTGGGACTGGCGGAATTGGACAGCCGCGGGCGATTGGGCGTGCGGCGCATCTTTGATGACAAGTTCATGGTAGCTGACCAGCGATGGCTCCATCAGCTTTCCGATGTTCCGGGTGAGTTTATGGCGGCCCGTATCGCGCAGGAACACAAACGCAGGGTCAAGCTGGGTCTTTCCCCTCCTGAAGCTGAGAGTTCGGAATGAAGTGGTTGGTTTTACTTCTCATCGTTCTCCCTGTTCAGGTGCTGGCGCAATCAAAGACCGTGCTGCCATCTGAGGCGTCGATAGAGGTTACCATTGAAGACAACGGCTCTGTTCCTTTCACCCAGGAGATGGTGCTTTTGACGATCCGGGGTGTTTACCGCCGACACATCACTCGTGAGGAACTTGTCCAACCCGATTTTGAAGGGTTTAGCTGGGCACAGCTTGGGCCGGACAGTTGGTCGGAAGAACGGATCAATGGTCGGAAGTTCATAGTGTTTACCCGGCGCATGGCAATCTATCCGGTCGAGGCGGGCGAGCTTGCGATTGGTCCATTCGTTCACCGGTTGACGCTGACTGACGAAAATGACGACTGGTTTGAACATGAGATTCAATCGGAACCACTGTCCATTCAGGTCGCTGAAGCCCCGGCCACGAAGGATTGGTGGTTTCCGGTGCGCATGTTGCAAATCTCAGACCAGTGGTCGAATGCACCAGATCAACTTGCCCCGGGCGAGGGTGTCTTGCGTGTCATCCGGCTGGAGGCTTTGGGTGCAACCCCCGAGATGATCCCGCCGATGCCAGAGTTAACCTCACCTTCGGCTTTGATCTTCGCGCATCCTGAGAAACGTCTAGTCGAATTGACCCCGGAGGGGCCAGTAACCTATGCATTCTGGCGCTGGACCATTCGCCCGTCTAACGATACGTCTGGCCTTGTTGAACCCCTGCAATTCAGCTATTTCGACACCTTCGCGCGCGAAGCTCGCGAGGTCACGATTTCACCACAACGCATTGCGTACGGCACGTTCACCGGAGCGGTGCCCTCTGACGGCCCCGAGGAGGTAGCGCCACCTGTGACGTTGCTGAAATGGCCAGCTTTCGCATTCGCCGCTGTCGTTTTTCTGGCTGGTCTGGTTTTAGGCATGTCTGGGCATAAAGTGGCCGCTTCAAAGGCATTGCAGCGTTTAAGTGTTTTCGATCCCCTGGTTCGTGATTTGCGGGGTTGCGCCAAGGCCGGTCGCGCAAACGGGCTGCGACAAACTGCTGTTGCGATCTTACGTCGGGACGGACCCTCATCCGGGCGCCTTGAACAAATTCGAGACTTTGACAGGCAGGTGTTCGATCCCAAGGTAGCGGCACCTGATTTGAATGAATTTGTCAGGAAATTCCTCAAAAATTAGACCCTCCGAGTTATCAAGCTTCTGTTATTTATGGAATCTTTTGAACGTATCAAAATGAAACAGTTGAACTGATCAAGAAATGATGTACTTTTCCCATTGGAGGAGAGGCTATGCATACTGCGGGATGCCCTGAACCGTTGGACCAAGTGTCCAGCGTGCTTATTGTTGATGATCATCCGCTGTTTAGCGACGCACTGGCTGCGGCGTTGCAACTGAGTTTCGAGAATTGCCGGATTGAAAAAGCCAACACGCTCGCGCAATCATTTGAGATACTTGGCGAGGGCTTCAAACCTGACCTGATCATGTTTGACCTCAAGTTGCCGGACGTCACAGGTATCTCGGGTTTTCAACAGTTCCGACAGCGCTGTCCGAAGGTGCCGGTTCTGGTTATCTCGTCCCTTGCATCCGGAGAGCTTGTGCGATCTTTACTGGATCACGGTGCGATGGGGTTTCTTCCCAAAGATACGCCCGCGCAAACACTCAAGATCGCGATTCAGGAAATCGCTTCTGGCCGTAAGTATGTGCCTGTCGAATACAGACGGGTTGAAGAGACAAAGCCACTAGAGAGCATTGTCTATCAATCCAGCCCTGAACTTTCATCACTGACGCCGCAACAGGTCAAAATTCTCAAACTTATTTGTGTGGGCCAATCTAACAAACAGATCGCATACGAGCTGTCGTTGGCCGAGGCGACCGTCAAGGCGCATATCACCGCTTTACTGCGTCGACTAGGGGTGCGCAATCGAACCCAGGCCGCTGTTCTGGTCGACTCGGTTGTCGCCCGTCAGTCGCGACATGAGCCGGAGGTTAAGTCCTTTCTTCAGCACTAGGGGGCGTGCATGCGGGATTTGGAACCTAGACCGAACTTCATAGCTATTGGCCGTTCCGCTAGCTCGGACCCGGCAACCGCCGTTGAGGAAGCCTGCGCGGACATTGATTGCCTCTCATCTTGCTTCGTCCTAGCCTTTGTTCCCAGCAACCATGATCCCGCGGAAGTATCGCGCCGCCTAAACTGGAAGCTTGCGGGCGTTCCCGTTTTCGGCTGCACAACTGCGGGGCAGATAACGCGATCAGGTTATGAATCGGATGCGCTTTTGCTGTTGGCCTTTCCCAAGTCCAATTTTCGATGCTCCTCGATTCTGTACGAGGAACTCAGGCCGTTGGATTCAACGGAAATCGCAGCTACCGCACAACGTCAGGCCGAGAGATTTCGTCATACGGCAGGATGGAACAGGTTGGCTTTGGTATTCTCGGATGGATTGTCCAAGCAAGAAGATCTGCTGGTCTCAACCCTGGAAACCGTTCTTGACGGATTGTCGATCTTTGGCGGCTCTGCTGGAGATGGCTTGCAATATGAAGAAACGTTTGTTTTACATGGCGGCAGTGCCTACAGCAATGCCGCTATCCTTTTGTTGATTGAGACAAACCTCGGTTTTCAAGGTATCGGTTTTGACCATTTCCTGCCAATCGGGTCAGAGATCATTATCACCGATGCCAATCCGGAAGAGCGTGTGGTCTATGAGATCAATGGCGCTCCGGCGGCTCAGGAATACGCGCGGCTGGTCGGCTGCGCAGCCGAGGATCTTTCGCCGCTGGTTTTTGCAGAAAACCCGCTGCTTCTGCGGCAAAACTTGAATTACTACGTACGCGCCATTCGCGAACCGATGGACGGGGGCTCGCTGTCCTTTCTCGCGGCGATAGACGATGGCCTGATCATGACTTTGGGACGGGGGAAGGAAATCATCGAAACGCTCAAGTCTGGGCTCGATGTGCGCGACAATACCGGAACGGCACCGGATTTCATCCTTGGGTTCGACTGTATTTTGCGCAAGCTGGAAATCGAACAGAAACAGCTGAGCAATCAGGTCTCGGACGTTTTGCAATCCCACCGGGTTGTTGGTTTCAACACCTATGGAGAGCAGCAATCCGGTGTCCACATGAACCAGACCTTTGTGGGGGTCGCCTTCTTTGAGCCAGAGAAGCGGGACCTGAGTTGACCATGCTTAATCCAGACGATCCGCTCGAGATTCAGGTCTCGAAACAAGCCAAGATCATTGATGCGCTGATGCGGCGCGCCAATCGCCAAAAGGACGTCGGACCATCCGCCTTCCTGGCGTTTCAGTCTGCTATCGAGCTACAGCAGCAGGTGATGGAGCAGAGCCGCGATCTGGAACGGGCCACAACCGAACTTGAAAGCGCCAGATACGAACGCGAGCAAACCCGCAAAAGCCTCGTCAAAGCGCTGTCTTCCATGGAAGAAGGGTTTGCGCTGTTCACTGATGGTGAGTTGAACCTGTGTAACGAGCTGTTTCAGGCGATTTTCCCGGACATATCGGAAATTGTCGGTCCAGGCCTCAGCCTGGGACGGTTCTTTCTATTGGTGCAAAGTAGCCCCGAGTTCGTGTCGTCCGACCATGGCATCTCGAACATGTTGGACACGCTGGAGCGCAATTGCCACACGGGTATGGTGTCAAGTGACGTGATCGAACTGCGTGGCGACCGTTGGTATCAACTCAGTGCGCAATACACTTCGGCTCAGAACGTGGTTATTCTGCTCACCGACATCACTTCGGTTGTGCGTCGGAACCGCGACGAGAAAGAGACCCTTATCGACCGGCAGGAGGACTATCTTCAGGCTGTTTTCCAAAACATGAGCTCTGGCGTCTGCACGTTCTCGTCTGAGTCCCAGATCATGATGCACAATGCGCGATTTCGAGAAATTCTGAACCTGCCGCTCTCTTTTTTGCGGGGAAACGTACCTGTGAAAACGCTTTTGGATCTGATGCGGACACGTGAGCTGATCAAGGCCGAAGATGAACGCAGGATCGGTAGATGGCAGCACGAACTTAAAAGTCGGGGCTGGCTGCGCAAACGTGTACGTGACGGATCGGACCGAGTTCTGGACATACAAGTCAACCAACTGCCAGATGGTGGTTTTCTGGTCGAACTCAAAGACGTGACGCTGGAGGCCCGTGCGACTGAGACCCTGGAAAACCGAGTCATGGAACGCACGGCAGAATTGACTCATGCAAATGCCAAGCTGGTTCAGGAATACGACGAAAAAGCGCGGGTGGAAGAGGCGCTGCGGATCGCAAAGGAACGCGCTGAAGCTGCGGTATCCTCCAAGACACGGTTCCTTGCTGCCGCCAGTCACGACCTGCTTCAGCCGATCAATGCAGCAAAACTGATGATTTCAACTTTGCTGGAGATCACGCGCGAGAGCGAGTTTTATGAGATGATGGAGCGACTAGACGGTGCATTCGGTTCTGCCGAGCAGTTGTTGCATTCATTGCTGGATATCTCACGGCTCGAAACCGTTGACCCGGATATGGTCTCACCCACAGATGTCAGCCTCGCCTCGATAATTGCAGGGATACAAGGCGACCAGATGCTGGTCGCTGAGAACAAAAATGTGAAGCTTGATGTGGTTCTGTGCTCGGTAATCGTGAACTCCGATCCGGTCTATCTTTTGCGCTCGATCCAGAATTTGGTGGTGAATGCCATCCAATACACTGAGCCCGGTGGTCGGGTATTGGTGGGGTGTCGCAGACGTGGTGACAAAGTCATCCTGCAAGTCTGGGACACGGGTATTGGCATTGCACGCAAAGATCAGGAACGCGTGTTCGAAGAATTTACACGCGCTGAAAACGGGCTTCTTGGGTCCGGTATGGGACTGGGGTTGTCCGTCGTGGACCGCGCGTGCCGGCTTTTGGGCCACAAACTGGCGCTTCGGTCAAAACCCGGGATGGGATCTGTGTTCAGCATCGAAATGGACAGGGTCGAAACCGAGCAAAGTGTTGTTGAGCCATTGGATCTTCTGACGAACGCCGGAGATCTGCCGTTGGATTTCATCGTATTGGTAATCGAAAATGACCGTGATGTTCTGTTTGGCACAACGCAATGGCTGGAACAGAATGGCGCCAGTGTTCTGCCAGCCCTGTCACCGCAGGAGGCCATGCAGTTCATCACAGATATAGGAATGCCGCCCGATATCATTCTGGCGGATTACCAACTGGATGATGGTGAAACTGGTGTGAACGCAATCCGCCAAATCCGAGAGATGACGCAGACTCAGATTCCGGCGATTTTGATCACGGCGGATCGCAGCGAAGCTTTACGCAAAGAAGGATTGCGGTATGAGATTTCCGTTATGACAAAACCGGTCAAGCTGCCCCGGCTCCGGTCCTTGATCATCTGGAAGATTCAGCACGCTCTGGCCACTCAATCGCTCGACACCGACAAAAGTCGGCGGTGACATGGGGCGAATAGCCCATACTTTCATTCATGGGAGGACAAAATCATGAGACTGTTTCTTTGCGGACTGGTGGCTTCATTTTTGAGTCTTAGTCCGTTGGCCGCTGCCTCGATTGACGCAGAACAGGCTTATGATTTGCTGTTCCAGGATGGCGTTCTGGACAGTATCGCAAGGGACAAGGAGTTGCTATACCAGCGCACCGTCACAAACCAGCTTCGGGCCGATACAGCCGAGCGTGACACCGGCGATATCGCGCTCAGCTTCGCGGACGATGGAACCGAAATGGCGCATCTGGAGTTTCGCCAAAATGACAAACACCGCGCCATGGGAGTCTTTCCGGCCAGTGTCGGGAATCCGATGATCATGGTATTTTATGAAAGTGCCATCCGGGACATGGCTGAGTCCGCCGGAGGCAGCCCTTTCTACATCCGAAACCGCGTCAAAGACGCGCTGGTTCAACCTGCCGAGATTATCAAGGGTGAGGCGTTGCTCGATGGCAAAACCATTCCTGTACAGACCATCCTCATGCGGCCCTTCGCCGAGGATCCGAACCGGGACCGAATGCAAGGGTTCGGAGATCTTACCCTCAGCGTCACCGTGTCAGAGGAGGTTCCGGGATGGTATCTGCACCTGGTCGCTGAAGCTGCGCCCCAAGGCGAGGGCGCGGCAGTTTATCGATCGGAGATACAGTTTGAAGGCGTGCAGGAGGGTCGAGAATGAATGCCTCGGGCCGTAAATGGGGACGTAACCGGATGATCTATACCGTCTTAGTTGCGGCTTTCCTGGTTGTACCGATCACAGTGTCAGCACAAAGCGTCGCCGACCGGCTCAACGATTACCCGACCGCAGCGCGCGCGGATTACGTGTTCGCATGTATGGTGACCAATGGCCAGACCCGCGAGATGCTGGACCGGTGTTCGTGCTCGATTGATCTTATCGCTTCGATATTGCCCTATGAACGATACGAACAGGCGGAAACCGTACTGTCGATGCGCCGGGTCGGGGGGGAGAGAATGGCGTTTTTCAAAAGCGCGGTTCTGGCTGATAACATGGTTGCTGATCTGCGCCGCGCACAGGCCGAAGCTGAAATTGTCTGTTTCTGAGCTGAACGCGAAACCGTCCGTTAGCTGGCCGCAGCCTTGGGCAGGTCTTTCTCAAACGTATTGCCTTCGGTATCTGTGGCCTTGACCGTCAACATGGTCGTGCCGTTGTCGTTATAGGTAAACCGGAAAGCAGGGTTTTCCGAGATCGAGATGCCGCCGTCCATGGTGAACAACAGCTCTTCGCCCTGCCAAACTTCGATATGGTCGATGAAGTGCGCCGGAATGAACAGTTGCGTGACCTGATCGCGCTGCAGACCGGAATAGTTCGGGTGCCGGATCATGATCTGAGCTTCGCGGCGCGGTGTCGATACCTGTGCTTCTTGCCCAAAACTGCGCAGTTTCATCTTGCCCATCGACGCCAAAGCGACCTCTGGATCCTTGCTGGCCGGAGCAGAACAGCCGCCAGAGGCTTTGACAAACCGGCCCGTCATGTGAAGCCCATCAGGCGTTTCGGCAATCACCCGGATATTCGAGTATTGGTTCACGCGGACCCGCATTTCGAAATCCAATTCACCCATGGCTGGTGAAAAGGTGAAGACACCAGCGATTGGAGCCGGGTTTTCGTCGATCACGACAGTAGCGGCGGATATCTCCACATTGGGGTCGAGTTGCTTCAAAACGATAGGCACTGTCGCCGCATCATGTGCCCTATAGGGTGCGTCCAGAGAAAGCAATGTGTCCGCGTTCCCGATCTGGGCGTCTCCCACCACGTCATATTGCAGGTCCTGCCATGTCTCGCTGTCGGCAAGCGGGTTCTTGACTGGCTGTTCTGCCCATGCGGGCAAGGATATCGCAAATGAAAGGATCGCTGCGGGTGCAAGTGCTCTGGCCATGTTGTCTCCTCCGGCAACCGGTGCAGCAGAATATGCCATAAAACCCCAACAAAATATATGCCGACGAAAGGCGGTGTGGTTCCGGCAGCGATCTGTGCCAAGGTACTCAGCGGAGGTTTTCTATGTTCGAAGCTGTGATTTTAGTGTGCGCACAGACCGCGACCGAGCTCTGCAGAGAGCAGCTTTTGCCGGGCTACGAAGCTGAATATCGGGTCGATTGCGAACTGGAGCTAAGGGTCTCGCCTCCGCTGCTTACCGATGGGCACAGCGGAGAACCCTTTTGCCAACCTGTTGGTCAGAAACTGAACTTTGACGAAGTTGCGCCCGGCCTTTTTGTGCATCTCGGTTTGATAGAAGAGCCCCTAGCGGGCAATTTGGGGGACATATCGAATATCGGATTTGTCATCGGCCAAGACAGTGTTGCGGTGATCGACACGGGAACTGCACCTTGGATGGGAGAGGCCATCTGGCGCGCCGTTCGGACAGAAACAGACAAACCCGTCAGTCACGTAATTTTGACACACATGCATCCCGACCACACTCTTGGGACCGCACCGTTGACTCTTGCAGGGGCAAAGGTTGTTGGCCATGCGGGATTAGAAAGAGCGTTGTTGGACCGTTTGGGCAACTACGTCGAAAGCCTGAGCACAGCTCTTGGCCCCGAGGCCTATCTGGGTGTTGAGCCGATTACGGTAGAAATCGAGGTCGAAACCGAGGAGGAGATTGATCTGGGCGGGCGTAAACTGATCCTGCGGGCCTGGCCCAGAGCGCACACGGGGAATGACCTGACAGTGATGGATGTAAACTCCGGTGTGTTGTTCACGGGTGATCTAGTGTTTCATCGGCATATCCCGGCGTTGGATGGCGAGCTGATCGGTTGGCAGCGTGTTCTCAAAAAACTGACCGGGTTGGAGGTTACTCAAATTGTACCCGGCCATGGTGGTCCCCTCCTGGCCTGGCCGGAAGGTGCAGCGGATATGCTGCACTACCTGGATGTGCTGGAAACAGATACGCGCGCAGCAATCGACAGCGGTCAGCGTCTGGGAGATGCAGTCGAAACGATCGCGCAGGAGGAAGCGGAACATTGGGATTTGTTTGAAACCTACAATCCCCGCAATGCAACGGTCGCGTTTACCGAACTTGAATGGGAATAGCACATCAGCGAATGGCGCGATTCAGGTTCTTCGCGGCGTCCAGATTGGTCTGATCTGCACCTTTAATATCCGTTAACTGCGTTGCAGTTAGATCAGCATCCGTAAAATCAGCGCCGGACAATGTGGCCCCTGTCAGGTCTGCCCCACCCAATGTGGCCATCGACATGTCCGCACCGGTGAAATTTGCGTTGGGCAGTTTGGCAAATTCCAGATCGGCGCGGGACATTTGCGCATTGGTAAAATCCACATCCGACCCACGCGCCGAGGTCAGAACGCCGCGCATAAGCCCCATGGATTGGTTGCGCATGTCGGCGGAGAAATCTGCCCCTTTAAACACCGCTCGGGTCAGATTGGCTTTGGTAAAGTCCGCGGCGGTTCTGGCACTTGTGAAATCGGCGTCGCTAAGGTCGGCCTTGCTGAGCTGGGTCTGGAACAATTCGGCCCCAACAAGTGATGCGCCTGAAAGGTTCGCTCCGATCATCCAGGACTGGCTAAGAACTGCACCATCCAGTTTTGCCCCTGACAAATCGGTGCCGTTTAAAGATGCCGCTCGAAGGATCGCATTGCTGAAATCCAGTCCGGACAAGTCCAGATTGTTGAGCCAGACGCGGGTGAAATCGGCGGGGTTGTCGGTCATGGCGGCGTCCAACCGGGCGATAACGTCGGCGCGGGACATCTGCGCTTCGGTCATTTTAGGCAATGTCATGTCAACGCCACTGAGCGGTGACTGGCCAAGGGCGGATAGTGGCGCGAGAGCTAACAAGATGATCAGTAAGGTTCTCATGTATCCCTCCGTTTTTTGGCTGGCGCTCTAACCCTGATCCGACGTCAACTGCTGCAGCATTTGCGAGATCGCAAACAGACGGCGCTCAATTATTTGAGGAGTTTCGCAGAGATAGGTGATCGAGCGCTGACGGTCTGTATAGATCAACTGGTCCCAGTCCAGCTGCTCTTCAAGGGCATCAACGCGGTCATAATCCGGCGGGTCAGCAGACAAGGCTTGCTCCATTTCCACTCGGGCAAGATCAATTTTTTCGGCTATGTCGATCTGATTCAGTGAAAACTCTCCGATCCCGGTGATGATGCGCTTGCGTCGTTTCGACAAGGTTTCAAAGACACGCTGGAATACCAATCCTAATACATCCGGATCCCCGTTGTAGCGCGCTGCAAATTCCGCGACTTGGGGTTTCAGGTCTTCCAGTTCGATCCGTCTCAGGGCCAGCAGTCCGACGATTTCGTCAATGTCGGCGCTGTTTTGTGTGGATTCACTCTCACTGATCTGGTGCGGCCACATAAGACCCAGCGAAAGATCTTCGACTTTGCGTTGAATACACGGCCAGGTTGGATCGGAAAAATCGGCCGCAATGCTTGGACCAGCCGTGCCGAGCCAAGCCAGTGCCATAACAATCAGCTTGCCGTTCGACATCACAGTTCACCTCCACGCGGATATTATGCATGAAATCTGCGCGCTAAGTCCATTCAACCCAATACACACCATTGTCTTAATTGTTTGAACAAGGGGCTGACCCTCATACTCGACCCAAGTGGCCGGCCTGAATGATTCCGGTGCAAGTGAGGACAGACAGAAATGAGAACACGCGCGGCGGTTGCTGTGGCGGCAGGTCAACCTTTGGAAATCATGGAGGTTGAACTGGATGGCCCGAAAGCAGGCGAAGTCCTGATTGAGGTGAAGGCGACCGGTCTATGCCATACGGACGAGTTTACCCGTTCGGGCGATGACCCCGAAGGGATATTTCCTGCAATTCTGGGCCATGAAGGCGCTGGAGTTGTTCTGGAGGTCGGGGAAGGTGTCACCAGCCTTGAGGTTGGGGACCATGTGATCCCGCTTTACACCCCCGAATGCCGCGAATGCGAATATTGCCTGAACCCCAAGACGAACCTCTGTCAGAAAGTGCGCGCGACGCAGGGGGCGGGTCTGTTGCCGGATGGAACAACCCGGTTCAGCATGTTGGATGGCACGCCGATCCATCACTACATGGGCTGTTCGACCTTCGCCAATCACACGGTGGTGCCAGAAATCGCGCTGGCCAAAGTGCGCAAGGACGCGCCCTTCGACAAAATTTGTTACATCGGCTGTGGCGTCACCACTGGTATCGGGGCGGTAATCAACACCGCCAAGGTCGAGATCGGATCGCGCGGCGTTGTGTTCGGTCTCGGCGGTATCGGCCTTAATGTGATCCAGGGTCTGCGCATGGCTGGCGCGGATCAAATCGTCGGTGTCGATCTGAACGATGGCAAAGCCGAGATGGCAGCGCATTTCGGTATGACCGATTTCGTGAATCCCTCGAAAGTCAGCGGCGATATCGTTGCGCATCTGGTTGAACTGACCGGGGGCGGTGCGGACTACACCTTTGACGCAACGGGCAATGTTGGCGTAATGCGCACCGCTTTGGAATGCGCGCACAAAGGCTGGGGTGAAAGCATCATCATCGGTGTTGCACCGGCCGGAGCAGAGATTTCGACACGCCCCTTCCAACTGGTCACTGGAAGGTCGTGGCGTGGAACGGCGTTTGGCGGTTCCAAGGGGCGGACGGACGTTCCGAAAATCGTCGATTGGTACATGGACGGCAAGATCGAGATCGATCCCATGATCACGCACAAGCTTACACTAGATGAGATCAACCACGGCTTTGACCTGATGCATGAAGGTAAGTCGATCCGTGCAGTAGTGGAGTACTGACATGGACCTAAAGGTCATCTCAAAAAACCGCAGTTTTGGAGGGGAACAAACTGTCTACTCCCACTCGTCCGAGAGCTGTGATTGTGAGATGACCTTTGCCATCTATCTGCCACCTCAGGCCAAAACCGGACCAGTGCCAGTGCTATGGTATCTGTCCGGCCTGACCTGCACCCATGAAAACGCGATGACCAAAGGCGGGTTTCAGGAGGCCGCGGCGGATTACGGCGTTGCTGTGGTGTTTCCTGACACCTCTCCGCGCGGCGACAACGTTGCGGATGACGACGCCTATGATCTGGGGCAGGGGGCAGGGTTCTATGTAAACGCTACCCGGGACCCGTGGCGGTCGCATTTCAGGATGTATGACTACATCGTCGACGAGCTTCGCGATATCGTATTGAAGAATCTCCCGATTCAGGATCGCCATGGGATCACAGGTCATTCCATGGGCGGTCATGGCGCGATTACGATCGCGATACGCAATGCAGAAAAATTTGGGTCTCTTTCGGCGTTTGCGCCAATCGCGCATCCGACGCGTTCGGATTGGGGGCGTAAACAGCTCAGCAGCTATCTGGGTGACGACGAAAACACCTGGGCAGAGTATGACGCGACATTGCTTCTAGAGGAGCACGGTTGGAAAGGGGAACTGCTGATTGATCAGGGCGCGGATGATCAGTTCCTTGATCTGCTCAAGCCGGAAGCTTTGGCTAACATGATGGCCAAGCGCCGCCAGCCTGGACAGATCAGAATTCAGGAGGGGTATGACCATTCGTATTTCTTCGTGAATAGCTTTGCCCGCGATCATGTCGAGTGGCACGCCGAACGTCTCAGTCAATGAAAACAGCAAGGAAAGAATGATAGTGTACAGAACGGTAATCACGGCTACTTGCCTCACGCTTGCACCCGCCTTCGCAAGTGCCGAAGGCGATCCCGAAGCGGGTGAGAAAGTCTTTCGTAAGTGCAAAGCCTGTCACGCTGTGGGCGAGGGGGCTGAAAACAAGGTGGGGCCCATGCTGAACGGTATTGTTGGCCGTCAGGCCGCAACCGTTGAAGGCTTTGGCTATTCGCCGGTGCTGATTTCTTTGTCCGAAGAAGGGCTGGTCTGGACACCCGAAGAACTGGACGCGTTTCTGACAAAGCCGCGTGACTACGCGAAGGGGATCAAGATGACCTTTGCAGGGCTGCGCAAAGAGGACGATCGCACCAACATCATCGCATATCTTGCGACCTTTGAGGACACCGGTTCGTAAGAGACCGCATTGCTCGCCCCCAACACGACCGGAAAAGGACCGGTCCGGGTGAGCATTAACAGACACCGCAATCCGACCTGGGTGAGGTGTTACAAGGCAGCGACAACGCTGCACGAAAGGGAGGAGATTGAATGAAAAATCTATCGCTTTGGACCTCCGGGATTGCCATTGTGCTGGCCACTGCGGCTTATGCCAATGACGACCTGATTGCTCAGATGGATAACTCGAAACAATGGGCGATCCAGACGGGTGACTACAAAAATCAGCGCTATTCCGAATTGGATCAGATCAACGCGGACAACGTTGGTGATCTGCAGGTGGCGTGGACTTTCTCGACCGGCGTTCTGCGCGGGCACGAAGGTTCGCCGCTGGTAATCGGCGACATGATGTATGTCCACACGCCGTTCCCGAACATTGTTTATGCTCTGGATCTGGCGAATGACGGCAAGATCGTCTGGAAGTATGAGCCCAAGCAGGATCCGGATGTTATTCCTGTGATGTGCTGTGACACCGTGAACCGCGGTGTGGCCTATGCGGATGGCAAGATCTTCCTGCATCAAGCGGACACCAAGGTTGTGGCACTGGATGCTAAATCCGGTGACGTCGTTTGGGAAGTCCAGAATGGTGACCCGGCGATTGGTGAAACCAACACAGCTACGGTCCTGCCCATTAAGGACAAGGTCATTGTCGGAATTTCGGGTGGTGAGTTCGGGGTGCGCGGGTCGGTTACGGCTTACGACATGAACTCGGGTGAGCAAGTCTGGCGGGCCTATTCGATGGGGCCGGATTCGGACATCCTTGTTGATCCTGAAAAGACCACCCATCTGGGTAAACCGGTTGGCGCGGACTCGGGTACGAATACCTGGGAAGGTGATCAGTGGAAGATCGGTGGCGGCACCACTTGGGGCTGGTATTCCGCGGATCTGGACGAGAACCTGATGTATTATGGCACGGGCAACCCGTCGACCTGGAACCCGGCGCAGCGCCCCGGTGACAACCGTTGGTCCATGACCGTCATGGCGCGCGATATCGACACCGGTGTGGCAAGATGGTTCTACCAGATGACGCCACATGATGAATGGGACTATGACGGCATCAATGAAATGATTCTTACGGAACAGGAAATTGATGGCACCGAGCGCAAGCTGCTGACCCATTTTGACCGCAACGGTCTGGGATACACCATGGACCGTGTCACGGGTGAGCTACTGGTGGCCGAAAAGTTCGACCCGGTTGTTAACTGGACAACGGGTGTTGATATGGATCCCAACAGCGAGACCTATGGTCGTCCGGCTGTGGTCGCTCAGTATTCGACGGAACAGAACGGCGAGGACGTAAACTCGACCGGTATCTGCCCGGCGGCTCTGGGTACCAAAGACCAACAGCCTGCAGCCTACTCGCCGAAGACCCAGCTGATGTACGTACCGACCAACCACGTTTGCATGGACTATGAGCCGTTCCGCGTGTCCTACACCGCTGGTCAGCCCTATGTGGGTGCGACGCTGGCGATGTATCCGGCACCTGACAGCCATGGTGGTATGGGTAACTTCATTGCTTGGGACAACACTGATGGAAGCATCAAGTGGTCGCTGCCCGAGCAATTCTCGGTCTGGTCCGGTGCACTGGCAACAGCAGGTGACGTTGTCTTCTACGGAACTCTCGAAGGGTATCTGAAGGCCGTTCATGCTGAAACCGGTGAAGAACTGTACAAGTTCAAAACACCCTCTGGCATCATCGGAAACGTCATGACGTATGAGCAAGGTGGCAAGCAATATATCGGCATCCTGTCGGGTGTTGGTGGCTGGGCCGGTATTGGTCTGGCGGCTGGTCTGACCAACCCCAATGATGGTTTGGGTGCCGTAGGTGGCTATGCCGCTCTCAGCGACTATACCGCGCTGGGCGGTCAGCTGACCGTGTTCGCCCTGCCGAACTAAGCCAAGGCAACGACCGGCGCGGCCCAAACGGACCGCGCCGGTTTTTCACATGCAATGAAACGAGCTTTCCATGAACCTCTCTGTACGTCTTCTGGCATCTGTTCTTGTGTCCTGGCTTCCCGTTGCCGCGATTGCTGACAATCTGGCGGTCTCGTATTCCGAAGATGGGAGGTACTACACCGAAGACGATATTCCGACATTCAATGTGGCCGAAGATGGAACTGTGGACTGGATGACATTTTCAGGCTTCCGGCGCTATCACGCGGAATGCCATGTCTGTCATGGTCCTGATGGCGAGGGCTCGACCTATGCGCCGGCTCTGAAAGAGTCAGCGCTGGATATGGATTATTATGACTTTGTCGACATCGTCACGAATGGTCGACAGGTGGTGAACGCCGCTGAAAACTCGGTGATGCCGGGATTTGGCGACAACCCGAATGTGATGTGCTTTCTGGATGACATCTATGTATACTTGAAGGCTCATGGGTCGGGCGCGATTCCGCGTGGTCGCCCGCCCAAGAAAGAGGCGAAATCCGACGTGATCCGCGAGGATGAAGATGCGTGCATGGGTTAAGGCTTGTCTTGCTCTGACGGCACTTGGCATGTGGCTCGGTCAGGCGCTGCCTGCGCAGGCCCAAACTTCTGACCTAGTATCAAAGACAGCCTTTCGCGTTTGCGCGGACCCCGCCAACTACCCTGTGTCGACCGAGGACGGATCAGGGTACGAAAACCAACTCGCCGAGCTAATTGCTGCTAAGTTGGAATTGCCTGTTCAGTATGTCTGGTTTCCCCAAGCGACGGGGTTCATTCGAAACACCTTAGCCGCTAAACGGTGCGATGTGGTGATCGGCTACGCGCAAGGTCATGAGTTGGTGCAGAACACCAATCACTACTATACGTCCGCCTATGCGCTCATCGTGCCGATGGACAGCGATCTGACTGAGGTGGATCGGTTGAAGGACCCTGCGCTCAAGGGGCGAAAGATCGGGATCGTGGCTGGTACTCCGCCGGCGGCGCATATGGCCCGGAATGGGCTGATCGGACAGGCCAAGCCTTACAACCTATTCGTCGATCGGCGCGTGGAAAGACCGGCTATAGATATGCTGGATGACCTGCAATCGGGCGAGATTGACGCGGCCATCCTCTGGGGCCCGCTGGGCGGGCCATTGGTCAAGGCCGATTACCCAGGTTTCAAGGTAATCCCGCTGATCAACGAAGAACTGCCTCCGCGTTTGTTCTATCGCATCACCATGGGCGTGCGGCAGGGTGAGAAGGTTTGGCAGCGGCAGCTGAATTCTCTGATCAGGCGCAATCAGGATGAGATTAATGCTGTGTTGGCCGAGGCCGGTGTTCCGCTGGTGAATGATCTGGGAACTGAGGTGCTGGATCTGTCGCAATGATGCGCTTGTTCGTGGCACTTGCGCTTTTGTCAACTGCCGCGATGGCCCAAACCGTCCCCGAACCCAGTGACTTCCGCAATGACCACTATCGGGCGCCGGTGCCGGACCAGATAACCGGCGGCACAACCATCGGCCCAGAAGAGGCTCACAGCTTATGGCAAGATCAGAGTGCCGCGTTTATTGACGTTTTGCCCCAGCCTCCCAAACCAGCCAATCTGCCCGAGGGCACGATTTGGCGAGACAAGCCGCGCGACAGCATTCCCGGTACGATCTGGTTGCCCAATGTCGGCTACGGAGCCATCGCGGACGTCACTGCGGACTATTTTCGAACCGGGTTAGAGTCCAGCACCAATGGCGATCTTAACCATGGAGTTGTGTTTTTCTGCCTCGAAGATTGCTGGATGAGTTGGAATGCTGCCCGCCGCGTGATCGAATGGGGCTACACCAACGTCTATTGGTTTCCCGAAGGCACCGATGGCTGGGCCTTGTGGGGGTACCCATTGGAACAGGTCGAGCCATTTCCTGGTCAGCCCGTGGCCGGTGGCGGTTGATCTAATACCCCGCCAGTTTCTTATGCAAATGACTGACCGTGCCGTCCGTATCCGTCATCGTCACATCAACCGCTTGCGCCCGGCTTGGGACAGATATGCCGACCCTCGGGTTTTCAGACAATGAAATTGATCCGATCATTTGAACATAACCGGTGCCGTCAAGATCAATATCCACGGTTTCGACATATCGCATCGGTATGAACAGCAGAGAAATCTGGTCCATCTGCATTCCCGAATGCGATGGATGATCAATGTTCAAATCCATTTTGTTGGCACGATCCGCACCCAAATTGGTCAGGCGTGACAGCGTGTCGAGCGCAGGGACACGACCGACCAGCTCAGCCTCCATCATTCCCAGATTTTCCAACGCCAACTTCGGATCAGTGCCGGGTGGTGCGGCGCAAGCCCCAACGCCGGATGTTTTGACGAATGTTTCCGAGACCCAAAGCCGGCCATCCGTGGTTTCGGCGATGACATGCATCGGGGTCGGCCCGTTCACGCGCATGGTCACGTCGAAGTAGAAACTCGGCAGCGGTTCTTCCAGCTCGAACATTGCAGAAACCGGCATTGGATTCTCGTCCAGTACCAAAGTCACTTTGGCTACGTTCGTTCCTCGGGGGGCGATGACCTGCGCCGCCAGTTTTGCTCGCGCATCATCAGGTGTGCGATAGGGTGCATCAATTGCGATCAATGCGTCGCCATTCTGCATGGGCCGGTCGCCGTAAAGCAGTGCGCGGACATTTTCCCATGCTTCATTCGATGCAAAGGCCGGGGCAGCCAGCACGCAGAATAGGGCAGCAATCAAGTGAGAAGCCTTCATTGTCTTCCTCCTTTCAGAAAGCTGCCAAAGGCACGCGGCCCGTCGCAGGTTTCTATCGTTTCTATCACAGAGAGCGCCTTTGGGTCCACGATGCTGACAGTGTTGTCGAACCAGTTTGCAACGACCACCAGATCCTGTCTGGCGGTTGCATCAATGCCCTCCGGATACTCTCCGACCTCGATCAGAGCTTCATGCTCCAACGTCTTTAGAGAGAAAACGCTGAGCGTATTTGCATATTGGTTTGTGACGAATGCATGACCCTGGGCAAAAGCGATCCCATAAGGGCGTTCGCCGACCGGAACCGTGGCGGTGACCGTGCCAGTATCGACATCGATAACGCTGACATCATTGCTGCCGACGTTGCCGACGAATAGCCTCCCATCCGGGGCAAAGCGCAATCCGAAAGGGCGTATACCAACGGTAATTCGATGACGTGATTGCAGAGTTTCTGCATCAAATACGGACACCTGATCCGCGTCCTTGTTGGCCGATGCCAGAAAACGACCATCGGCTGAAATCGCGATCCCGGCTGGCGCGGTGCCTGTTGGCAACTCTGTCAGAACCTCCAAGTTTTCGCCGTCCAGCACCCAAAGACGGGCGTTGTACCAATCCGACACAAATACCCGTCCACCTGTCGAGTCCAGCACGATCCCGATGGGACCACCATCCAGTACAACTTGCGCTATCGTCTCACCGGTCTCAGAGGACAAACGCCGCACCGTTTTGCTGTCCGGGGATACGGTGAACAGCGTTCCGTCCAACCCAGCGGCTACGCCCGCAGGCTTGCCAGGCAGAGGCCAACGGGCGGTTTCCTGCATTTCGGAAAGATCAATCCGGCTGAGTTCCTCGCCGTTTTGACAAGTGATGAACGCCGTCTCTGCCAGCGCCATGCTAGCAGAGATCGCCGCAGGCAACGTGAACAATCGACTAGCTTGCCGCACCAAAACGCTCGACCAGCGCATCCAGTCCGGCCTGATACACTCCGGTCACGGCGGCGATGGCGGCCTCATCATTCAATTCGGCTGGCGGGTCATTGTTTGGATAGCCACGATAAAAGGCCCCGCGCCATTCGATGATCGAACCGCCCCCGTCACGCGGTTTGACCGTCAGATGCGACGAATAATTGGTTACTGGCAGTACCTCAACCGCGACATCGGTGATCCGGTAGGAATAGCTCATCTTATCGTCGCTGAATTTGTAGAGGACTTCGTCAATCGTCGGCCCATCTTCTTGACCCAGCGTCAGCAACCGCGTCGCGTCAATCTCATTGCCACCTTTGCCCTCGGTCGCAAACACAGCGGGATGCCATGACATGTCATCAAAGTTTCCGACGACAGTCCAGACTTCTTCGGGTGAAGCCGCGACTTCGGCGGTCAATGTGACCTTTTGCCGGGTTGGTCCGTGCGCCCAGACCATGCCCGGAACCAATAGCGCAGCGGTCGTCACAAGAAGCACTCGTCGATTCATTCTGTATCCTCCCTGAATGCGCTTGGCGGTCGTTGGCCTGTCTCCCGATCGTGCGTTCCCAGTCAATTCCACAACCAAACACACTGAAACGGCCATCCTATACGCCCCCCTGCAAAAACGCAGTTGGTCGCGGGAAACCATAGCAAGATCAATCGCATACGCGCATTCTTATAAAATAAGAATCGAGCTTAATCATGAAGCTGATAGGCTTTGTTTTACAACACGGCCAAAAGTATCGGTTCCGTTCTTGGGGCGTTTTACCCTTGATGAGCCAACCTGATCTTTCGGGTAACAGGAGGGCATTTTGACCATGCGCATATTGCCGCTGTTTGCAGCGCTTTTCTGGTGTATGTCTGCAGTGACTGCGGTGGCGATCGAAGTGAAAGCTACGGTGCTGCGGATCGACTATCCGTCGCTTCTGCCGATCTCACGCTATGATCTGAAGCCGGACGATCTGGGCTTTGCCGGTGCCGCGCTTGGGGATGAGGATAACGGCACCACCGGCGGATTTCTGGGGCATACCTATGAAACTGCAACCGTTGCAGTTTCGCCGGAAGAGGCAGACGCCGCGATGGAACAGATCATCGCCGACGGGGTACGCCTGATCGTTCTGATGGCCGAAGCCCCCGACATTTTGCGCCTGACGGATCAGGCGGCTGAATCCGGGGTGCTGGTGTTCAATGTATCGGCACCGGATATCAATTTGCGTGACGTAAACTGTCGCGGCAACCTGCTGCATATTGCGCCGTCCCGTGCCATGACGGCCGATGCAGTGGCGCAGTTTGCGGTCTGGAAAAAATGGGGAGATTGGTTCCTGCTGGCCGGTTCAAACCCCGAAGACGTGAAACTGGCAGATGCCTATCGCCGCGCGGCTACCAAGTTTGGCGCAAAGATTGCCGAGGATCGAATCTTTGCGGATACCGGAGGCTCTCGGCGGACGGATTCCGGTCATGTTCTGGTTCAGCGTCAATTGCCACTGGATACGCAGGACGTGCGAGATCATGACGTGGTGATTGCTGCGGACGAAACCGATTACTTCGGGCGTTACCTGTCTTACCACCTCTGGATCCCGCGCCCGGTGATGGGATCAGGCGGGTTGCGCCCGACGACGTTTCACGGCGCACATGAGGCATGGGGGGCAACCCAGTTCCAGACCCGTTTCGAGGAACTTACGGGCCGCTATGTTCGGCCCGAAGATTACAACACCTGGCTTGCGCTGCGTGTGATTGGCGAGGCCGTGACCCGTGCCAGCACAGCTGACCCCGATGGAGTGCGAGACTATGCCTTGTCGGACGAATTCGAACTGGCTGCCTTCAAAGGGCAGAAGGTAACGTTCCGCGACTGGAATGGGCAGTTGCGCCAACCGATCCTTCTGTATGACGGATCGATCACCGTCAGCGTCAGCCCGCAAGAGGGGTTTCTGCACCAGGTATCACCGCTCGATACGCTGGGATTGGATCGGACGGAATCCAGTTGTCAGGCATTTGAATAACCGGAGGATTTGATGAAACGACTATTGCTGACCGTCGCCTGCGCTGCGCTGACCTCGGGTCCTGCACTGGCGGGCAAGGCATTTGTCTCGAATGAACGGGGCAACACCATTACCGTGGTGGATACCGAAACCTGGGAGGTGATCACCGAATTTCCAGGCGGCAACCGCCCGCGTGGCATTACCGTCAGCCCGGACGGCGGGACGCTATATGTCTGTGCCTCGGACGACAATATCATCCGGGTGTTTGATACCGAGACCTACGAGGAACTGCCCAGCCTGCCCTCTGGTCCGGACCCTGAGCTTTTCATCCTCGAACCCTCTGGCAAGCGGCTCTACATCGCCAATGAGGACGACAATCTGGTGACGGTCACAGACACCGAAACCCGCACCATTTTGGCCGAGGTGCCGGTTGGCGTCGAACCCGAAGGCATGGGGATGAGCCCGGACGCAAAATTTGTGGTCAACACCTCTGAAACCACCAACATGGCGCATTTCATCTCCACCGAGGATTACACCATCAAGCATAACATTCTGGTCGACCAGCGTCCACGTTATGCCCAGTACACCGCCGATGGCAAACGGCTGTTTGTAACGTCGGAAATTGGCGGAACCGTCTCGGTCATGGATATTGCCGAGGACGGAGCGCCCACGTTGGTCGGCAAGATCGGCTTTGAGGTGCCCGGCGTGCAACCGGAATGGCTGCAGCCCGTCGGGGCCAAGGTAACTTCGGACGGCAAGCGTCTGTTTGTTGCTCTGGGACCTGCAAACCGAGTTGCCGTCGTCGACGCGCAAAGCCTTAAGGTTCTGGACTACATCCTTGTTGGGCAGCGGGTTTGGCAGCTCAATTTCACGCCGGATGAAAAATTCCTACTGACCACAAATGGCAACTCAAACGACATCACAATTATCGATGTGGCGGCAGAGAAAGCCATCAAATCGGTGCAGGTCGGTCAACAGCCTTGGGGTGTAGTGACCATTGACTAAAGTTCTGGGAGGGACGGGAATGAAGAAACTTATGATCGCAGCGATGGTCGCGGCGCTCGGTGGGCCGGTCTCGGCGGCGCCACTCTGTGACGATTTGGGATTTGCCGGACTTCTGGCGAAATGCAATCGCGGTGACACCATCAAGCTGACGCTCGCCTCGGGGTGGCCACTGGGCGAGGACGTAGTTCTGCAATCCGGCGCGTATTACAAACTTGAGATCACCGCGGATGGCTCGGCAGAACTAGCGATCGAGGGGCCTTCATTCTTTCGTGCGATCTGGATGAATGAGATCGTGATCAACAAGATAGAAATCCGCCCAATGGCGGTGGATAGCATCGAGTTTGACAAGGCCGGTGTGGCGGAACTGTCGTTTATCGCAATCAAACCTGGCAGCCATGAAATTCGCATCCCCGGGTCCACCGGGGAAACACAACGCATCACGGTCAGCATTCAATAGAGAAAGGATAGCATGATGAAAAAGCTTGGGGTTTTGTTGATCGCTGGACTTATAGCGACACCGGCTTTCGCAGACGAAATTGACGCGGCAACCGTCGAAAAGATCGAGGCCTATCTTGCATCCATCGAATGCCAGATGGACCCGGATGATATCGAGGTTGAAGATGACGGTTACGATCTGGACGACGTCATCTGTAAGGGTGGCAACCAGTTCGACATTAAGTTGGACAAGGACCTGAACGAAGTGAGCCGCAAGGCGGAATAGCGGGTTGAAGCCATGATGAAACTACTTGCAGCATGTCTTTCACTGACCTTCACGGCGGGGGCTCTGGCCGCAGATACTTTGCCGACCATTCGCGCAGCGGTGCTCAAGATCGGGACGGTGAATTGGGAGCTGGAGACCATTCGCCAGAACGGTCTGGACAAGAAACATGGCTTCATTCTTGATGTTCAACCCTTTGCCGACAATGGCGCGACCCGCATCGCTGTTGAAGGTGACGAAGCTGATCTGGCCGTCGCTGACTGGATCTGGGTTGCCCGCCAAAGGGCTGCTGGCAAGGAATATGTCTTCATCCCTTATTCCAAAGCTGTCGGTGGGGTTGTTGTACCTGCTGACAGCCCGGCGACCAGTTTGAAGGATTTGGCAGGCGGCAAGATCGGCGTTGCCGGCGGACCGTTGGACAAATCCTGGCTTATCCTGCGCGCCTATGCAGCGCAGGAATATGGGATGGATCTGAAAACCGAGACCGAGCAGGTGTTCGGTGCACCGCCACTGATCTTTAAGTCCGCTCTCGGGGGGGATTATGCGGGGGCAATCAATTTCTGGCACTTTCTGGCCAAGATGAAAGCGTCAGGTATGAAAGAGCTGATCTCGGTGGAAGACGCCGGGCAGGCGCTTGGCCTTGATACAAATACGCCGCTGCTGGGCTATTACCTGAAAGAGAGTTTTCTGACTGAAAATCCAGGTATTGCGCAAAGCCTGTTCGCCGCCAGCCGAGAAGCCAAGGATCTGTTGGCCAATTCTCCTGAGGCGTGGGAGGCGATCCGCCCTCGTATGAACGCCAAGTCCGACGCGCAGTTTGAACAGCTCAAATCCGATTGGATCGCCGGGATTCCTGATCGCAGCCCAGTCGACGCGGAAGCCGCAAACAAGATGCTGGAACTGATAGCCGAGTTGGGTGGGGCCGAGCTGGTGGGCGAAGCAACAACAGTGCCACAAGGTCTGTTTGCAGACGTGGAATAGGAAGTGATGCAAGACACGTGCCTCACGCCGCTTTTGTCCATTGCGGGCCTTGTGGTGTTGTGGATTGTTGCGGCCACTCTTACGGCAGACCCCCAGATTCTGCCACAGCCTTGGGACCTGATCCCACGTTTTAAACAGGAACTGGTATCGGGCGAATTGCAGCGCAGCCTTGGCGTGACTTTGGTGCGCGTGATCTGGGCTTTCGCATTGGCGATGACATTGGGAACGATCATTGGGCTGTCCATGGGGCGTTCGGATGCGCTGAACCGCTGGCTCGACCCGTGGTTGGTCATTTTCCTGAACCTGCCCGCGTTGGTATTGATCGTGCTGTGCTATCTCTGGATCGGATTGACCGAGGCAGCGGCAATCACAGCCGTGACATTGAACAAAATTCCCAATGTCGCGACGATCCTGCGCGAAGGCAGCAGAGCACTGAGCCCGGATTTGGACGCGATGGCCCAAGTCTACCGGCTGCCGAGGCAAACGCGACTGCAACATGTGATCCTGCCGCAGTTGGCCCCATTTATCGCCGCTGCTGCAAGGTCGGGGCTTTCCCTGATCTGGAAGATCGTGCTTGTGGTCGAATTTCTGGGGCGTTCCTCCGGCGTTGGATTTCAAATCCACTTGTATTTTCAGCTGTTTGATGTGGCGATGGTGCTTGTCTATGCGTTTTCCTTCATTGCGGTCATGCTGATCGTCGAATGGTTGGTTTTGCAACCGTGGGAGCGTAAGGCACGACGGTGGAGAGCTGCATGATCCGCATTGACATCCGACAGAAACGCTTTGGCAATGATGTCGTCTTGGGACCCGTCTCCTTTGATATCGCTGCGGGGGAAACGATCGTGCTGACCGGACCATCGGGTATCGGCAAGACCACTCTGCTCCGGTTGGTGGCCGGTATTGATCCTGACTTTGACGGCCAAATCGTACGGCCGGATCGGCTCGCGATTGTGTTTCAAGAACCGACCTTGCTGCCTTGGCGTTCGGCTTCTGATAATCTGATCCTGGTCCACCCGAGCTTGTCTCGCGCTGATGTTGAGGCCGCTCTGACAGACGTCGGTTTGGACGGAAAGGGGAATCTGTTTCCCGGTCAATTGTCCCTGGGTCAGCAGCGTCGCTTGTCGCTGGCGCGCGCCTTTGCCGGGCAGCCCGAGTTTTTGATTATGGACGAGCCCTTTGTGTCTCTGGACGCCGAAACAGTCGAAACGATGCTGACCCTGACCGAGGATCTGATCGCGCAGCATGGCCCGGCCACCCTGTTCGTGACCCACTCCCAATCCGAAGCACAACGTCTTTCCAACCGGATACTAAATTTGATATCCGGGCCGGATGGGGCCGTTTTGGGTTAGGGTTTATTCCGCGGGCTCGGTCGCTTTTCCGGGTGAGATGCGATAGAAAAAAGGCGCGTCCGAATTGGCTGCATGTTCGTTCGCCTGATCCTGCAAAGCCCGGTGAAGGGGCGACTTGATGCAAACAGGATCGGTGGCGCTCGCGTCTCCGACAATGGCCATGGCCTGACAGCGGCAGCCCCCGAAATCTATGGTTTTTCGTTCGCAGGATTTGCAAGGGTCTGACATCCAGCCCGTTCCACGATACGCATTGAACGCAGAGCTGTTGTACCAGATATCCGCAAGCGGTTTGTCCTGCACCCGGTCAAATGTCAGATGCGGAATGGACTGTGCCGCGTGGCATGGCAGAACCTGACCATCCGGTGTCACGTTCAGCCCGGTGGTGCCCCAGCCGCCCATACATCGCTTGGGATAGTCATCATGATAATCCGCCGGGACATAGTCGATTACCAACTGTCCTTTAAGGATTTTGCGCGCCTCCGTCACCAGTTGCGTCACTTGCTGCGCCTGTTCCCGCGTGGGCATCAAGGCGTCCCGGTTCTTCAGGGCCCAGCCGTGGAATTGCACCGTTGCAACCTCGATCCGTCGTGCGCCCATCTCCTGTGCCAGCTCCAGCGCGCGTGGCAGTTGGTGCGCATTGTGGCGGTGCAGGACAAAGTTCAGGGTCAACGGGAACCCGATCTGTTTGATCCATTCGACCGTCTTCATCTTTCGGTCAAACCCGCCCCGATAACCGCCAACCTTATCCGCCATCACCGCGTCGGTGCCTTGAAGGGACAGCTGGATATGGTCCAGACCGGCCTCGTCCAAATCATTCAGACGACGTTCAGACAGGCCGATCGCCGATGTGATCAGGTTGGTATATAGCCCAGCCTCGCGCGCGGATTTGACCAAAGCGACCAGATCGCGGCGCGATGCGGGTTCACCACCTGACAGGTGCAATTGCAACACGCCAAGCGCAGCGGCCTCTTGGAAAACACGTGTCCAGGTCTCAGTATCCAACTCGCTGTCGAGCTTCGCCATTTCGACCGGATTGGAGCAATAGGGACAAGATAGCGGGCAACGATGGGTCAATTCGGCCAGCATGGCAATTGGGGGTGGGGCCTTTGCCTGCATCAAATCACATCCAGAAAGCGCCGCGCCCGCAGGGCATCCAGAAAACCCGAACTGTCTTCGGCGATCTGTTCTTTCGGGGCATTGTATTTTTCGGACAATATAGCCGTGATATGCCCAAAGCAACGGTGGCCGTCGACTTCATTCAAAATCGCATGTCCAACCTGATCCAGTGTCACGGCGCGTTCTGGCGCCAACAGAACCCATTTGTCCCGTACGGAATCGAAATAGATGCGGACACCGCGCGGGAGCGAGGGGATCTCCTGCGCCAGCATCACGATGCCTGTCGCATCAGCAGACCGCTGTCCGGTTCCCAGGCCCCCGGAGGAACGCGTGCGGGTTCGACATAGGCTCCCCACAATGCATCCAATTGCGACCAGAGGACATCTGTCTTGAAAACCAGCGCCTTGGCTGCGGCATCCTGTTTTTCCGGGGCGTCGGTATGATCCAGTACCCATGTCAGACCAAAGGCCACGTCCTTCGGGGCCTCTTTCAGGCGATTACGGAAATAGGATAAGGATCTGTCATCCGCAAAATCGTAGTGCTGAAGCAGACCTTCGATCCTGTTGGCGTGAATTTTTGGCGCGAAAAGTTCAGTGAGCGAAGCAGCAACCGCCTCAAGCAATGTCTTTTCGCGGACAAATCGCACATAGGCATCCACCGCGAATTTGGTGGCAGGCAAGACGCCCTCGCACGAGGCGACGTAATCCGGATCAAGCCCGACCGCCTCGGCCAGCCGCAACCAGCGCCGGATGCCCCCTTCGTTCTCATCCGTGCCGTCATGATCTTCGATCCGTGACCGCCAGGCGCGGCGTAGGGACGGATCTTCAACGCGCGACATGAAGGCCGCGTCCTTCATCGGGATGGAATGCTGATAATAATACCGGTTGATCACCCAGGCGCGGACTTCATTGGGGGTGCACTGACCGCCATGCAGGCGATGATGGAACGGATGCAGGTCGTGATAGCGCTCGGCTCCGATCTGGCGCAGCCGGGCTTCAAAATCGTCGCGGCTTTGGGTCATAGCGTGATCTCCATTCCATCTTGACCGATCGTCCAGCCTTTGGCCTGCGCCCGGGCGTTTTCGGTACTGCCCGGTCGCAGAACTGGGTTGGTGTTGTTCATATGGACGAACACTTTGCGTCCGATCTGCATATTAGCAAATTCTGCTATCGAGCCGTCGGGGCCATCCATAGACATATGCCCCATACGCTTGCCCGTTTTCTGACCCAGCCCGGCGCGCACCATCTCATCATTCTGCCAAAGCGTGCCATCAAAAAACAAAAGGTTGGCTCCCTCAAGCTGCGCGCGCAATTCCGGCGTCAATGCAGCGCATCCTGGGATGTAATAGGCTGTCTTTCCTTGCGTGCGCAGCGCTACCCCGACGGTCTGTTCGCCGACCAGATCCGTTTGGACCTGATCACCTTCCAGATACAGAGGCACTTTTCCGGGTACTGGAAAAAGGGTCGCAGTAAGGTTTGTAACCAGTTCAAAGGGCTCATTCAACAAGATCGGCCTGCGTTTCACGACCGAGGCATTCAAAGCATCGAAAATCGGGTTTTCTGCAATCACGTCATGAATGCCGTTGGTCGCAAACAGCGAGAAAGGCTGCATCTCGCGCAGCGTAAGCAAACCCGCGACATGGTCGATATCCCCGTTTGTCACCAACACCGATTGAACCGGCATCTCTCGCAACCCTGTTGGAAACAGGACGGGCGTGTTGCCCAGCTGTATGCGAATATCTGGAGAAGCGTTCAGGATAGCCCAGTTTCGGCCATCTGGGGACACGGCGAGCGATGACTGCGTCTGCGCAGGAATTTCTCCGCGTCGCGCAAGATTGCAGTTTTCACATCCGCAGTTCCATTGCGGAAGGCCGCCGCCAGCAGCGGCCCCAAGTATTATCGCGCGCAACGTCATCTAGTGTTGGCGCTTACGGCTGATCAGATCAGGCCGCCGCCACGCTCATCATCATGATCTGGGCCGTACATGTTGATTTCCATGCCGCACTCGATTTCGCGGATAACAGGTTTGCTCCAAGCCATATCGGGGTCCTCCTCCTAAGATGTGCTTGCAATCAATGTGGCAGGTCCGGTGCGCCCGTGCGACTCTTAATTCATAAGAAGGATTTAGACTTTGGTCGGTACTCAGGCGTCATCCAACAACGGAGGAAGCCCTTGAAGGCAAAAACCCTGATTGCGTATTGTTATGATTTCAAATCCAAAATCATCAGACCCCAGCTTCTTGCGCAGATACCCGATGTAGACGTCGACCACGTTTTCGTTACTGGACCGTTCCTGCGACCAGAGCGTGTCAAACAGCTCACCGCGTGAGATGGGCGATCCCGCTTTGCTATTGAGCAGCATGAGCAGATCGAATTCGCGCTCTGTTAGCGCGATGCATGTTCCGCGGATAGTGAGCGTTCTGTCTTTTGTTGAAATCCGCGCTGGATCGGGGCGTTGCGAAGCTACGCGGTGTTCCTGTACCTGCAGCCGGGCAACAAGCTCGTCAAAGCTGAAGGGTTTCACGACATAGTCATCAGCTCCGGCCTCAAGCCCGGCGGCGCGATGATTGACGTCAGAGAGGGCCGACAACATCAGGATAGGAATCGCGACTCCGGCCGCGCGCGCAGATTGGACCAGCTCGATACCACTGTCTGCGCCCAGCATGACATCGACAATCGCACCAGAGTATTCACCGCTCTTCAACCGCTCCAGCCCTTGATCGGCGCGATTTTCTGCTTCGGCAGAGTAGCCGTGCAGCGAGAGGCCCCGCACAAGCGCCGAAGCAATTTTTGGGTCGTCATCAATGATCAAGAGTCTCGAAGCCATGGGATCACACTAAGCCTCTGCCAACGGCAATCGAATGCAGACATTTGTACCGGGATTTACGCCCAAGGAACGTTCACGCGCGACCGGGCTGGTGATCGAGATCGATCCTTCGTGCGCCTCGACGACCCATCTGGCCAGGGCCAGCCCGACGCCAAATCCCTGACTGTTCGTTGCAGCACCTTGAACAAACCGTTCAAATATCTGATCTTGTGCGCCTTCAGGAATTCCCGGTCCGTTGTCGGTTATCTTTATCTGAGCACTCCCATCTTCTGATTGGCCGGAAAGAGACAATGCTTTGCCATCGCGCGCGTGCCGGATCGCATTGCGCAAAAGGCTGAGCAAAACTTGACGCATCCAGTCCGGATCGCAATGCAATGCACAATCCGGGAATTTTCCGACCTCGAGCTGCATATTAGCGCTGTCGATTTCGGGCTGAATGTCACCCACAACGGTTTGTATCAGCGCGCGCAGCGCAACATCACGCGGTTCCAAAGCCAATTCCCCGGTTTCAGATCGCGCAACACGTAGCAAATCGTCAATACGCTGGTTCAGTTTTGCTGCACTGGTTTCGATCGTTTCCAAAGCATCTGGCGCGGTCTGGCCGTCCCGTTGGCCAATCTGCGACTCCATCATAATAACTGTCAGCGGTGTGCGTAATTCGTGGCTGATATCTGCAAAAAAGCGACGGCGGTTTTCATCAATCCTGGACAAGGTTTCATTCGCCGCGCTGAGTTCCCGTGTCCGCTGATCAATCGTTTCGTTCAATCCGGCCCATTCTGCATCAACCTCATCCTGACGCTGCTTCAACGCAGCCGCCATTCGGTTGGTCTCACCATATAATTGACCGATCTCATCGTTGCGGGTTTTTGGCAGCGAAATAGCAAACTCTGATTTGCCAACCTGAACTGCGGCGTTGCGCAGCCGGTTAAGACGAGAAAACTGCGGCCTTACCAGACCATAGTAAAACCATGCCGTGCTGAGCAAAGCAAATAGCGCAAGCGCCAATGCGACCCAAGTCAGCGTTAGGCGGGTCCGTTCGATTCCAGCCAATGTCGCGTTTCGAAACAGAACCTCGGTATTCACGGCCTGACTGAGCAAGGGATCAAAGGCGGATGCAAACGAGTCGATATGAGCACGCAGCCGTGCTTGATCGGCATCTGTATCAGCAAGCCCGTCCAGCGTATTGGCCAGCAGCGCCTCCATCCTAGCCAGGCCGAGGGATTGGGTTCCATACCGAGATTGTTCGTCCAACCCGAGCGACTGAACGGCGGCTACGGCCTCCTCCACATCGGAGCGCAGTTGTAGAAAGGTTGTCCCGATCTGGTCCCGGATCGGGGACAGGCGATCCAGTCGGGTTTCGACGGATTGACCGGTCTGGATCGACTCGGTAGCGATCACAAGAAATGTGGCGGCCTGTGTAGACAAAGCGGCATAGCGCGCCATCCGTGTTTCCGAGGCCAGCGCGGTCTCCAGACGGTTGGCGACGGTTTGCATCCCGAAATAGAGAATAGCAGCAGTCAACAAGGTTCCAGATCCAAGCACAACCGCACCGAGACCTAAACGGGTTTTCAGAAGCAGGCTGCGTTTGGTGGTTTCGGGCTGGGTCTTCATGACTTTCGCTTCATAAGACCACGGGCCGGATCATATCCCCAAACGGCAATCGTGCACAAAACGACCGTGGACCCCAGAACCCAGATTAAGGCCCCCCAATTGATCTGCAGGTAAAGCAGGAACCTGATCAACTCGACCACATGTGTAAAAGGGTTGAAGGCGCAAATATCGCGCAGCAAGGGCGAACTTTCGGCCATTTTCCACAAGGGGTAGAGTGCAGATGACAGGAAGAACATAGGGAAGATGACAAAGTTCATTACTCCGGCGAAATTCTCCAGTTGTTTGACAAAACTGGACAGCACCAGACCCAGTGCCCCCAGCATCAGACCACCCAGAAACAAACCCGGCAGTACTGCAACATAGCCGGGCAGGGGTAGGACAATTCCGAACAGCGCCGCCAACGCCAAAAAAGTATAGACCTGTAGGATAGAGATTGCTGTTGATCCCAGCAGGCGGCAGAACAACAGCCACCAGCGCGGGAATGAACTGGTCAGCAGTAGGCGCATCGAACCCATCTCGCGATCATAGACAAGGCTGAGCGAGCTCTGCATCCCGTTGAACAGCAGAACCATCGCACACAGGCCGGGTACGATGTAGGTCTCATACGTGATGTAGTTCTGATAGGGCGGGATGATCGACAGGCCGAGGGCCGCGCGAAACCCGGCGGCGAAGATCACTAGCCACACCATTGGCCGGACCAGAGCTGCAAGAAACCGTTCGCGTTGATGGACGAAGCGCAGAAATTCGCGCCCGATAATGGCCCGCGCGACTCCCCAGAAGCCGCTCATGCTGGGACCTCGGTTTGGGACAAGAACCAATTGGACAGCGTGTGATCACCGCGCAGGTCGCCCGTCTGTCCTCGGGCCAAAATCTGACCGCGATGCAGCACCAGCAATTGGTCATCGTCGCGCACTTCATCTGTGAGGTGCGTGGCCCACAAAATACAAAGCCCCTGTGCCGCCAGATCATGAACATGGTCGGTTATTGACTGCCGCGCCGCAGCATCAAGCCCGACGGTTGGCTCATCCAACAGCAACACTGTAGGGTCGTGCATCAGCGCGCGCGCCAGTTCCATACGGCGTCGATGACCTCCATTCAGGTCGCGCACGCGTTCCCCGGCCCGTTCCCGCATGTTCAACCGGTCTAGTGCTGCGTCGATCCGGGTCGGAACAGCTGATCGCGGCAATCCGTGCAGGGCGGCGAAATAGGTCATGTTCTGGCGCACCGTCAGTCCCATATCCAAAGCCGGCTGCTGAAAAACCACGCCGAGTTTTGCCAACGCCTTACGCGGTGTTCGGCGAAGGTCGTAGCCCGCAACACTGATTTCACCATCTGGCGCCACGAGAAGCCTTGTAAGTAGTGACACCAAAGTCGACTTCCCGGCACCATTCGGCCCGAGCAGGGCGCAAAAGGTCCCAGGCTCCACGTCGAACGAGACAGAATCCAGCGCCGTCTTGGCACCATAGTGAAAGTTCAACTCGCGTACGGCGAGACCGGGGTTGGCTTCTGCCGGGGACCGCGTGTGTGACATTCTTCCTCCGTCCCGAACAGTGTGTCTCGACGGCAGCTTGCAATGTCGGGTCACGTTTCTCAACCTTGCTGTCCGGTGTGTAACCGCGACTTAAGTATGTGAAGGTTCACGGATATGTTATTTATCCGAAAAGAGATGGCGCAGGTAACATCAGAGTCTGACCAAAAAGAAAGGGCCGCAATGACCCTAAATCGGCGCGATGCAATGCAGGTGAGCCTTTGGGCTTTGATGTGCCTCGCTTTGCCGGTACGCGCTCAGGATTTGGTGGCTCTGCCAAACGTCGCGACGCTGGAAGAACTAATCTACAGTTTTGCGGGTGATGCACCGCCTGAGAAAGGTGGTGTTTCCATCGGTATGGAAGCCATTGCCGAGGATGGCTATCGGGTACCGGTGACAATTGACGCTCCCTCAGCAGAGGAGGTCATGTTGATCGCGCCCGGCAATCCGGTTCTGCCGGTTCTCAGGGCGCGGTTCGGACCTTTGGCTGGCGCACAGTCCATCGCAACGCGCATGCGCCTGGGGCAATCTCAAGAGGTTTTTGCCCTCGCGCGCCTGCCGGGCGGTGGTGTCAACCGTGGTGCTCAGGCGGTGTCAGTTATCGTTGGCGGTTGCTCATGACAGAGGTGCTGTGACATGGCCACAGGCGTCAAAACCCGTGTCAAGCTACCCAAACAGGTCCGCGCCGGTGAGGTGGTCACGATCAAGACCTTGATCACCCACCGTATGGAGTCCGGGCATCGCCTTGATTCAGATAACCAGCCTATACCCCGGTCGATCATCCATCGTTTTCTGTGCGAATTCGAAGGCGAGCTGGTCATCGACCTCGACATCGGCCCGGGCATTTCGACAAACCCGTTTTTTGAGTTCCAGGCACTTGTTCCGGGACCTGGCGTTTTTACCTTTATTTGGTTTGACGATGACGGTGCTATCTACACCGATAGCCGCGCGATTTCGGTCATGTCATGATGCCGACGAAAGTGGCGGTTCTGATCATGCGTGGAATTTGTAAGCGTTGGGCGTTGAAAGACTGTGGATCAAAAGTGCGGAAGGCCATGCTCGCCATCTGTGCCTGCTTTGGCATTCTTCCCGTTGCCGGGGCAAGGGCAGAAGCGAAGGACGGGGACGTGGAGCTTGGGGCATATCTGTCTGCGGAATGTGTGACTTGCCATCAGGTAAATGCGCAGACGGAGGAAATCCCACAGATTGCCGGGCTTGATCCCAACGCATTTATGGCCGCGATGCAGGCGTATAAGGCCAAACAGCGTGAACATCCCATCATGCAGATGATGGCCGGGCGTCTAAATGATGAAGAAATAGTGGCGTTGGCGGCCTACTTTAGCACGTTAGAGTGACATGGGCCGCAGGGAGGGATTCAGATGACCTGGAACAGACGCAAATTTCTGGGTGCCGCGACGGGCGCTTTGTCAGCGCCAGCAGTGCTGGCGGAGGGCAGCGGAAAGCCCCGTGTCGTCGTCGTTGGTGGTGGGGCCGGGGGGGGAACGGTCGCGCGATATATTGCCAAGGATAGCGATGGTGCAATCGATGTCACCCTTATCGAGCCGTCACAGGTGTATTTCAGCTGCTTCTTCTCCAACCTCTACATCGGCGGACTGAAATCGATCGATGAGATCGGGCACACTTACGGTGCGCTTGCTGCAAATTACGGTATCAACGTTATCCATGACTGGGCCGTTGCGGTCGATCGGGTCGACAAAAATGTGACTTTGGCAGGTGGTCAGGTGCTGCCCTATGATAAGCTGATCCTGTCACCGGGTATCGATTTCATCGAAGGGTCTGTTCCAGGCTGGGATCTATCGGTGCAGACTAAAATGCCCCACGCTTATGAGGCCGGTTCTCAGTCTCAGCTTCTGCGTGCCCAGATCGAGAACATGCCCGAAGGCGGGGTGTATGCAATGGTTGCGCCACCAAACCCTTATCGCTGCCCGCCCGGTCCATACGAGCGTATTTCGATGGTGGCGCATGTTCTGAAAGCCACCAACCCGACGGCCAAAATCGTTATTGCCGACCCTAAACCAAAATTCTCCAAAATGGCTCTGTTCGAGGATGGCTGGGCCACGCACTATCCGGGCTTGATCGACTGGATCGGCGAAGATTTTGGCGGCGGAGACGTATCGGTAGACCCGGATCAGATGATGCTGACGATTGACGGCGAAGAAATGGCTGTTGATGTTTGCAATGTCATCCCTGCGATGAAAGCCGGACGTATTGCTGAACTCGCGGGTGTTACGGATGGCCGATGGGCGCCGGTCAATTCGGCTGACATGTCGTCAAAAACCGACCCGGATGTTTATGTTCTGGGCGATGCCTGTCAACAGGGCGACATGCCAAAATCTGGATTCTCGGCCAATTCGCAAGCCAAGGTCTGCGCCAATGCTGTCCGGGGTTCGCTGACCGGGTCCCGAATATTCCCGCCTAGATACGCAAACACGTGCTGGTCATTGATCGCTGTAAATGACGGTGTCAAAGTCGGTGCGACATACGAAGCGACCGAAGAAAAGATTGCACGAGTTGACGGCTTTGTCAGCCAAGTCGGTGAGGACGCTAATCTGCGCAAGACAACCTACGAAGAATCCGAGAATTGGTACGCCGCCATCACAGCAGATATGTTCCACTAGGAGCTTTTTTGCGGAATTTGTTACCAACTTCGGAGGGTCTTGTCCGAAGAAACGCGGCCCCGACCAATGCGCGCCGGTAATTTCTCGGGCGATGGCCGAGAGCGAGCGATAGGGCCGACCGTTCCAAGTAAAACCATCCCCTGCTACATCGACCACATGGGTCACGCCATACCACTCGCGCAGCAGGCGCCCGCCGGGTTTAAGCGCAGGGCATTGGGGCCGGGACTTCTTCTCAGAGCCTTTTCCCAGCGTGGCTTTGACTTGTCGAGACAGCCCGCCATGACGGCGGGACTGCATCTCAAAGGCAATGAAACGGCGCAGGAAGGGTTGGCTGAGCATAGCGGGTGCGGGTTGATCAAACAGTTGCTGCCAAAGCGTGACCAGATCCGAGCGACCAATGGCGGCCAGATTGGTGACATCGCTAAGGGGCAGGGCTAAAGCTGCCGGAACGGTTCGACATGGCCGGGTTCCTGGACATCGTGCTGCAGGTCCTAGGGTTGACCAAAGAGAATGTTCGCGCCCGGGCGGTAAGCATTCTTGGCGAAGGCATCGTGTCCAAGATCGAAACCGCCATCGACTTTCTGCGCATTCTCTTCACCGAAGGCCCGGCGGGTATCTGGCAGATGCTTCTGGAGCAGCTTGGAAATCTGAAAGATGCGATCATAGATGAAATCAAGTCCTGGGTAATCACCAGTATCATCGAAGCCGGGATCAAATGGATCATCGGCCTGCTGAACCCGGCCAGCGCCTTCGTGAAGGCCTGCATGATGATCTACGATATCGTCGTCTTTTTCATTGAACGGGGCCAGCAGATCATCTCGGCGGTCAATGCGATTGTCAATGCGTTAGGCGCCATCGTCGCTGGCAATATCTCGGCCATGGCGCAGGCCGTCGAGGGGGCACTTAACCGCATTTTGCCGGTGGTGATCGGATTCCTTGCTTCGCTTCTGGGACTGGGTGGAATTTCAGATCGGATCCGTTCGATCATCCAGGCCATTCAGGCACCCGTGAACCGCGCAATCGACTGGGTGATCAACCTGGGTGTCTCGATGGCGCGGCGTATTGCTGGGTTATTTGGCGGCGACCAGAAGGATGACGAGGAACAAGAGCAGGCGGCTGATCCCGAAGTTCAGGCGCGGATTGACGCCGGGCTTCTTGACCTGCGCGAGCGGAATACGGCAATGCTCGACAGAGGCGCAATCACTCTGGAAGAGGCTGAGAATGACCTGCCGCTCTTTAGGCATGCACAGCAGCAAAAGACCCAGATGAATGTCCGCCTGGTTCCGAATTTTATCTAAGGTAGCATCAAAATGACCCGAAAATTTGCCTTTGATGCCTTCATAAAGACCCTTCCCAAGGACGGGCCAGGCGATGCGTTATCTGACGGCATGCTCGAAAAATATGGGGGCGTTGTTCCCGCGGATCTGACCCAACATTGGCAGGCGCACGGTTTGGGCAGCTACGGAAATCGTGCGCTTTGGTTCATTGATCCTGACAAGATCATCGAGGAAATCCGCCGGTTCGAAGGCGCTGAAACCGCTATTCCCTTCGCACGCACGGCCCTGGGTATGGTGTTTTCACTGGTTGAGGAAGGTGTCGTCATGACCTTCCCGCAATCAAATTTGACAGAATTTTCTTCGCCAAATCTCAACGTTTGGGGTTTTGGATATTTTCGAAGCCCAGACAAGAACCGCGGCATTCTTTCTCTGGACATAGCCGAAAAACTGGAACCCCGGCTCGGCCCGGTCGACAAGGATACGTGCTATGGACTGAAGACCGCCCTCGCATTGGGCGGGGGCGACGCGCCGGAAGATTATGCAGTCGTCAATCTGGCGGTTTATCTGGATATCCTCGCCTCAGTTCACGCCGAAACTTAAGGTTGGTGCGAACTCGTCGGACAACATCGCTATTCCCAACACGCGGCTGTTCTGTTTGACCCCTGACGGGGTCCCATCTTAGTGCTGGGTATCAAAAGGTGAATTGTAAGGCGAATGAGAAAGTCTTATGACAGAATCTGATTTCAAAGCCCGACGCCCGGTTGAGATTGCGTTTTCGAAGAACTGGACCATGCCGACATGATTGACCTGAGTGATCTCAGCCCTTTACGCGAAAGCCGTAACTACAAGATTTTTCAACATCCCGAACTTGAAGACGCGCTGTTGAAAGTTCGTGTCGACGAAGCCGTTCGCGACCATTTTATCCCGCGCTATGCGGAATGGCGGTATGGCAATCTGCGGCAATGGAATCGCGAGGCAAACGAGTATCTGGCGGCGCTGCACCGGGGCTGCCCTGAGATCGAGCGGCTGGCGCAATTTATGGGATATGCTCCGACTTCGGTCGGGCCGGCCATGGTTGTTGAAAAAATGACCGGTTCGGATGGCGATCTTGCACCGACTCTGCACGCTGAACGGGTGGCACTGGACAAAAAAGATCAGGAAGGGCGCCAGCGGCTGCATGATGAGCTGATGGACCTTCTGGACGATCTCAAGCGCGGTCAGATCATCGTTGGCGATCTCAGCTTCGAGAACGTCGTGCGGGCGCAGGAACGTGGCGGGAAGCTGACGGTAATTGATGGTTTAGGCGAGAGGGTCATGTTCCCACTGGCCCTGTTCAGCACGTTTGCTTTTGAGAAATCAATCGAACGCCGCCGCGCGCGGATGTCCAAAGGTTTCGGACTACAAGCAAGTTAACCCGGACCGAGTGTTTATCCGGCTGCCTGCAAAGGCGTGGTGTTTTCAACCTCTTTCCCAATCTCATTAATCAGGGCAATTGCCGCCGGGTTGCGGCGTTTCAAATGCGTGCGGGCGACATAGGCGATGCGGGGCGGATCAGGGAACACATCGTCGATCACCTCCATATCCGCAGTGACATGCAGACCATTCAGTAACGCAACCCCCAGCCCCGAGCGGACTGCCGACTGAATGCCAGTGGCACTGGGGCATTCCAAAACGCTGTCAAAGCGGTGCGGTCCCTGTCCGATGCCCCATTGCCTATAAAAGCACTGATTGTCGAAGGACAAAAACGGTATGGGCGATGAGGTGTCCAAAGGGAACTCAGGCGATTTCACCCAATGCAGCGTGTCCTCGAACAGGATCAGATCATCCGGCATCACGTCATGGCGAAAGACCTGCATCACCGCCACATCCAGCTCTCCAGCTTTCAGCCAGCGCTGCACGTTCAGGCTCTGACTGGTGCGGGTGCGGACCTGAACATCCGGATAAAGCCGCGTAAACCGCCCCAGAATCCGCGCGATGCGGCTTGTGGTGGTGTCCTCGGTCATTCCCAGCCGAATGGCCCCGGTCAAAGGTTTCTTGCCCAAGGCCGACAGCGCTTCGTCATGCAGGTCGGTGATCCGCCGGGCATAGTCGCACAGGCGTTGGCCGGCATCGGTGAACAGCGGGCCACCGGGGCGCCGGGCCAGCAGGTCGCAATCCAGTGCAAGTTCCAGCCGCCGAATCTTATGGCTGACCGCCGATTGCGACAGGGCAAGATGTTCGGCCGCACGCGTGACCCCGCCATGGGCCGAAATGGCCAGCAAGGCGCGCAGGGCATCTATTTCCAATCGTTCAGCCATTCCCATTCTCATGACAAAAGTAGATTGCTGAATGACAATCATTCATTTGAGTCACATGGTAACGCCGGTCTACAGACAGGGAAAGGCAAATCTTCGGAGTATCCCATGTCTCATCTTGTCATTGACCATGCCCTGATCAACAGCACGCGTATTGCCCATGGAACCCATGGTGCAGGGATACCTGTGGTTCTTCTGCATGGCACGCCGTCTTCCTCGTATATCTGGCGCAATGTTCTGCCGTCTCTGGTGAATGCCGGCTACAAGGTTCATGCCTTCGATCTGTTGGGGTTTGGACTGTCAGAACGGCCCTGGGACCCCGAGATCGATACCTCGGTCACTGGGCAGGTTCCGATCCTCGATGGTCTGCTGGACCTGTGGGGTCTGGAGGATATGCACCTGATCGGCCACGATATCGGTGGCGCTGTGGCAAAGCGATTTGCGTTGCAATCGCCCCAGCGCGTCCGGTCTCTGACCGTGATCGACCCAGTCAGCTTCGACAGTTGGCCGTCGAAACGCACGCAAGAGCAGATGCAGGCCGGTTTGGAACGTCTGATCAAAGCGCCAGATGCAGATCATCGCGCCCATTTCCGCGACTGGTTGCTTTCCGCGGTGCAGAACAAGCGGCGAATGGCAGATAGTTCGATGGACATCTATCTTGATTTCATCACCGGTCCCATCGGGCAGAGCAGCCTGTTTCAGCACCAAGTTCGCCACTATAAGCCACACCACACCAATGACATCGCTCCGCGATACTCCGATTTGGGCGCACTGCCGGTTCAATTGATCTGGGGCGCTGAGGATACGTGGCAGGTGATCGACTGGGCGCATAAGCTGCACAGTGCAATCCCGGGGTCCGAGCTGCATATCCTCGAAGACTGCGGACACTTCGCGATGGAGGATCAGCCGGAACGGATCTCGGACCTGTTGGTCGACTTTCTGAATCGGGCGGGCTGATCCATGGCAGAGACCGAAACACCAAACCGGCGGCACCTGACGACACTGTTCGAAATCACCGGCTCGGTTCTGGCGATGGCCTATGCTTTGCTGATCGCCTCGAACACAGGGACCGAATTGCTGGGGTTTGCGCTATTACTGCTGTCGGCGGGCCTGTTCGCCGCCTGGGCAGTGATTGACCACCGCTGGACCTTCCTTTTGCTGCAGGGGTTCTATGCCGCTTCGGCTGTCATTGGCTTGGTCCGATGGGCCTAAGCCGTGTACTGGACTGGCAATGGGTTGCCAGTCCAACCAATGCGTTACAGTGCCGACCGCATCGCAGTGATGATCGCATGATGCAGCGTTCCGACCGAGGCGCGCGGCCCGTACAGGCTGAACAGCCGGGACGTCCGGCAAAGCACGAAACAGCCAACGTGGTGAATCGAGCATCGCGCGGCGCTACCTTCATCCAATGTGCGCAGATCAAGCTGGCACAGCAGTTCCAGAACAGCCGGAATGCCATCTCCGCTGAGGTCGAAGCGGGTCCAGGCATCTGTCTGTTCGGTGACTGATGCGGTCTCGCCCATGGCTGTTGTGGCCTGATCGGCAATCTCTTCATGCGTCTCAAAGGGTGCCTCGACCATCCACTGCTCTGGGCCTGCCCAAAACGCGGTCAGGGCCTCTCCGGATGTCCTGCCGATGCCTGGTGCGGGGGAACCGATCAACTTGGCCAGGGCTTTGGCGGCCTTGCTTTCCTGCCCCAGACGCGCCGCAACTGAGGCCAGGGCAACGCCCGGTACTTCGGTACATGTGACCGCGCCCACTGTTTCGACGCATGGCTCAGACCCACCCAGGGCGGTTATCGCAACAAGATCATGCACGGACACGTTCTCCCTCTGGGTCGACAAAATGGGCTGAGACTATTTCGACCTCGACAGTCAGGTCGGTCACAGGGGACACAAGGCGCATCTGTTCGCCCAGCCGGTTTCCGCCGTTTTTCAGAAATCCCAGACCGATGCTGCTGTTCAAGCTGGGCGAATAGGCGGCTGAGGTGACGTATCCCTGATCATGGGCCGCATCGACCGGGCCTTCGGTGTTCATCAGGTGCCCGCCAGCGGTAATCTTATGATCCGCATCTACCGGCTTGATACCAACCATCCTCAGCGCATCCGGTTCGTTCAGGGCCTCTCGCTCGGACAGGGTTGAGCCGATACTGTCCTTTTTCTTGGACACCATCCGGCCCATCCCAAGGTTCAGGGCCGTGGTGGTGCCGTTCAGCTCATTGCCTGCGGCATGGCCTTTTTCGATCCGCATCACGCCCAGCGCTTCGGTGCCGTAGGGGACGACGGCAAACTCTTCGCCCTCGGTCATCAGCCGCCGCATCAACGCGTCGCCGTATCGCGCGGGGACGGCGATTTCAAACGCCAGCTCGCCCGAGAAGGAAATACGGAACAGGCGCGCGCGCAGGCCCCCGCAGACGGTGATGTTGCCGCAGGCCATGAACGGGAAGCCTTCGTTCGAGATGTCGAATTCAGGGTCCACGATCTTTTGCAACAACTTGCGCGCATTCGGACCAGCCACCGCATATTGCGCCCAGGCTTCGGTGGTTGAGATCAGCTGCACATCCATGTCCGGGCACAGGCATTGGCGAACAAATTCCATGTGACGATAGACGTTGGCTGCATTGGCAGTGGTGGTGGTGACGACAAAATGATCCTCGGCCAGCCGGCCGGCTGTTCCGTCATCCATCGCAATGCCATCCTCGCGCAGCATCAAGCCATAGCGGGTCTTACCCACCGCCAGTTTGGCAAAGCCATTGGCGTAAATTCGGTTCAGAAACGCTGCTGCATCGGTGCCTTGTACGTCGATTTTCCCAAGCGTCGTGCAATCGCAAACCCCGACCGAGGCGCGGGTCTGACGCACTTCGCGGTCAACCGATTCACGCCAATGCGTCTCACCCGGCAGGGGGAACCACTGGGCGCGCAGCCAGTTGCCAACCTCGACAAACACCGCGCCGCGTTCCTTGGCCCAGTAATGCGAGGGCGTCAGGCGGGTAGGGTGGAATTCTTGCCCCCTCATCCGGCCCGCAAAAGTGCCAATCGGGACTGGTGTATAAGGTGGACGAAAGATAGTCGTCCCGGTCTCGGGGATCGACTTGCCAGCCACCTCGGCCATGATCGCAAGACCACCCATGTTCGAGGTCTTGCCCTGATCTGTCGCCATGCCAAGGGTGGTATAGCGTTTCAGGTGCTCGACCGAGCGGAAGCCTTCCTGATAGCTGAGTTTGACGTCTTTGACCGTCACATCGTTCTGCTGATCCAGCCAGGCGCGTTTGCATCCCTCAACGCACCAGAACGGTTTCTGCGCAACCGGCGCGTCTTCGGCCTTGGGCAGGTCGGGCAGGGCGCCGGACAGCTCCAGCAACTGCGCGGCCTCTTCGGCACCGGATTGCAGCGCCCCATGCGTCGACATAACACCGTTTGCAGCACCAGCAACGGACAGGCCCACAGGCAGGTCGGGGCCGGGGACAAAGGCGGCCAGTGCTTCGTTCCAGGCCGGACGGCCCCGTTGGTGGCAGGTCAGATGCACATTCGGATTCCAACCACCGGACACGCCCAGCGCTCCGCAGTCCAGTGTGCGGGTTGTGCCATCAGCCAGGGCGACTTCGACAAAAGTCAGACCGTGACGGCCTTTGGTGTCAGTCACCTGAGCGCCGCGCAGCACCTCATAATCGTGGCTGGTCGGGGCATCGTCGCGCACGTCAACAACTGCAGCGATCTTGACGCCCTTGGCATGCATGTCAGCGGCAGTGCGATGCCCGTCGTCATTGTTGGTGAAGATCGCCACACGCTCGGACGCGGTGACGGCAAAGCGATTGGCGTAGCTGCGCAAGGCCCCCGCCATCATGATGCCGGGTCGGTCGTTGTTTTCAAAGGCAATCGGCCTCTCGGTGGCACCTGCACACAGCAAGGCACGCTTGGTATAGATGCGCCACAGAATCTGGCGGGGTTTGGCCGCAGGAAGGGTAGGCAAGTGATCGCCCGTGCGTTCGACTGCGCCATAGACGCCATGATCAAACGCACCGATCACCGTGGTGCGCGGCATCAGGCGAACGTTGGGCAAAGCGGAAAGTTCTGCCACGGCCTGTGCAGCCCAGTCGCTGGCGCTGTGATCCCCCAGCGTGAAGGTTTCGCTGTTCAGCCGTCCGCCCAGCGCAAAGTCCTCGTCGGCTAAAATGACATCCGCGCCAGCGCGCCCTGCGGTGAGCGCGGCCATCAACCCGGATGGACCAGACCCGATGATCAGCAGATCACAGTGGCGGAAGCCCTTGTCATATTCGTCCGGATCGTCCTCCATCGAGAGCGAACCCAAACCGGCGGCGCGGCGGATCATCGGCTCGTACAGTTTTTCCCAAAACGCTGCGGGCCACATGAACGTCTTGTAGTAAAAGCCAGCCGACAGGAAGTTCGAGAACAGATCGTTCACTGCCAGCGCATCATATTTCAGGCTGGGCCAGCGGTTCTGGGACTGCGCCTCAAGCCCGTCGAACATCTCGGTTGTTGTGGCGCGCGTGTTGGGTTCCTTGCGGTTGCCTGTGCGCAGCTCGACAATGCCGTTGGGCTCTTCTGACCCGGCGGTCAGAACTCCGCGCGGGCGGTGGTACTTGAACGATCGCCCGATCATTCGCACACCATTGGCCAGCAGGGCTGAGGCCAGTGTGTCACCCGAATGGGCGGTATAGCTGCGATTGTCGAACCGGAAGTTCAATGTGGTGTTGCGGTCGATCTGGCCGCCGCTCAGCCGGTTGGTCTGGGTCATTTGGATCGCCCCCGGGCGCGGGCCACGTCGCGGGCCAGTTCTACCTTGGAAATCTCGTGCGTCATCGTATTCCGTGTGACGACCAGCCAGGATCGGTCGCCTGCTTCGTGAAACCAAAGCTCTCGGTGTTCTCCGACAGGGTTGTCACGCAGGTAGGCGTATTCATAGAACGCCTCGGCCGCGTTTTCGGCCTGCCAGTCGGGGCGGTCGATCAGGGATGCATCACCCAGATATGCAAATTCCGAGGCATCGCGCGGTCCCAAAAGGGGGTGGTTGATGATCATGTCCGTGCTCCCCTCAGTGCAGGTTGGGCTGGTTGCCCACGCCTTTTTCGTCGATCATCCGGCCCGTGCGGAACCGGTCAAACCGATAGGCGGTAGCGGTTGGATGGGGTTCGTCGCGAGCCAGCAAATGGGCAAAGCAATAGCCCGAGGCCGGCGTGGCCTTGAACCCGCCATAGCACCAGCCGCCGTTAAAATAGAGCCCCTCGACCGGTGTACGATCGATAATCGGCGAGCCGTCCATCGACATATCCATGATGCCGCCCCACATGCGTAACAGTCGTGCCCGGCCAATCATCGGCATCAGGGCCATGCCGCCCTCGCAGACATCCTCGACCACTGGCAGATTGCCGCGTTGCGCATAGGAATTGTACCCGTCCAGATCGCCGCCAAAAACCAACCCGCCCTTGTCCGACTGGCTGACATAGAAATGGCCCGCACCAAAGGTGATGACCCCAGGCAACAAGGGCTTGAGACCTTCCGACACAAAAGCTTGCAGCACGTGGCTTTCGATCGGCAGTCGCATTCCAGCCATCCCCATCACACGGCCCGAATTCCCCGCAACGGCACATCCGACTTTGCCCGCTCCGATGAACCCTTTTGAGGTCTCGACCCCCAGACATTTGCCATTCTCGATCCGAAACCCGGTGACCTCGCAATTCTGGATGATGTCGACGCCATGACTGTCGGCCGACCGCGCATAGCCCCAGGCCACCGCGTCGTGGCGCACTGTTCCTCCGCGCCGCTGCGCCAGCCCGCCTTTGATTGGAAAGCGCGCGTCGTTGAAGTTCAGATAGGGGTATTCCTTGCGCACCTGATCGGCGTCCAGCAACTCCGCATCGGCCCCGTTCAAGATCATCGCATTGCCGCGCCGCGTAAACGCATCGCGTTGCGCGTCGGAATGGATCAGGTTGATGATCCCGCGCTGGCTGACCATGGCGTTATAGTTCACGTCCTGCTCAAGCCCTTCCCACAGTTTCAGGGAGAACTCATAAAACGGCTCATTCCCGTCCAGCAGATAGTTCGAGCGGATGATGGTCGTGTTCCGCCCGACATTGCCACCGCCGATCCAGCCCTTTTCGATCACCGCTACTTTGCGCTGACCGTAAACTTTGGCAAGGTAATGCGCCGTGGCCAACCCGTGGCCGCCGCCACCGATAACCACGATGTCATACTGCGCTTTGGGTTCTGGATCGCGCCAGGCCGGTGTCCAACCTTCGTGGCCGGTAAGCGCCTCTTTGATGACTCGGAATCCTGAATATCGCATGAATCGGACCTTTTTTTCCAGAATTCACTAAAAACCAAGGTCATGATATCCTCAGATGCGACATCAATACGTCTGAATCAGACCTCAAGCTTCGAGCGTTTCGAAAAACCACTCGACAAAAGCTGTGACCTCAGCCGAGTTGCGTTGAACCGCCAGAAAATACCCTTCGCTGGCCGGGGCAGAGGCATCTGTCGCCTGTACGACCTGCCCGGACTGCAGAGCGTGTTCCGCAACCAGAGCATTCACCAGAGCCACACCATTCCCAGTTGTCGCCAGTTGTAATGCCAGCCCGTAGGAATCCACATAAAATGACGGCGTATGGACAGTATGCCCGGTCGCATCGGCCCATGTCACCCAATTGTCCGACGTGCCTACGGATTCGATTAGAGGCAGATCCCGCATGTCACCTTTCAGAGCAGGGGATTTTAACGCAATCAGTCTGTTCGGCCGCAAAGGCGTAGCATCCTTTCCCACTTGCTTTTCAGACCCAAAGCGAATTTCGACATCCGCACGCGAGGCTGCGTATTCATCGGGCCAGATCGTGCTGACAAAGCGAATTGACGTGTCAGGATGTTCCGCCTGAAACCGAGGCAAAGCGGGGGAAATCACCCATTCCAACACGCTGACCGAGGCCGCGACGGTAATGTGGCGCGCGCGGTCCTCGGTCAAATAGGGCAGGGCAGCCGTTTGCAACATTTCCAGTGCGGTCTCGATCTGGGGCAACAGTTTGCGCCCCTCGTCGGTCAGCGACAGCCCACGCGCGTGGCGGTGAAACAGCATTACACCCAGCCGCGTCTCCAGTGATCTGATCTGCTGGCTGACGGCGGATTGGGTCAGCCCGATCTCTTCTGCCGCAGCGGTTGAACTAAGCCTGCGGGCGGCTGCTTCGAAGGACCGGAACCAGGTGAGCGGAGGTAAGGATTTCGACATCGGTAACCTACATATAAGAGTCACTAATACCTAAGACCAAACTTCTTTCGTTTGTCAAAGTGTAGCGCCGCCAGAGATAGTCGTCAGACCAAAGGTGGGGGAAGGTTTTGGAACCGAATATCCGAAAAATCGTGACTTTTGACGAGGAAGTTCTTGTCGAAGGGTTTCGTAAAGCAGACCGCCCGTGGCGGATGTTTGCAGTGGCCGCAGTGGTGTCAAATCCCTGGGCCGGACGGTATGTCGAAGACCTGCGGCCCGAGATATTGGCCTATGGCCCCGTCCTGGGAGAGATTCTGACCAACCGGATGATTGCGCTGGCCGGAAGCGGAGATGCCATCGAGGCCTATGGCAAAGCTGCTGTTGTAGGGTTGGATGGTGAAGTAGAGCATGCCTCAGGCCTGATCCACACGCTGCATTTCGGCAATATCTTCCGTCAGGCTGTTGGCGCAAAATCGTACCTGTCGTTCACTAACACACGAGGCGCGGCGAACGCTCCGATCATGGTGCCGTTGATGGACAAGAACGATGCAGGGCGGCGGTCGCATTACCTGACGCTGCAATTTGCCATCCCCGATGCACCGCGTGCTGATGAGGTCGTTGTGGTGCTTGGCGGCGCTACGTCGGGTCGACCGCATCATCGAATTGGTGATCGCTATCAGGATTTGAAGGATCTGGGTCATGACGTGGAAAACCCGGCCTCGGTCTGAGTTTGGCGGGCTGGCCGCAATAGACGAGGGCCTAGGGCCGCTGGTTGTGCTGTTGCACGGCGTCGGCCTGAGGGCCGAGGCGTGGGGTGGGCAGATTGGACCTCTGGTGTCGGCTGGCTATCGCGTTCTGTGCCCCGATATGGTCGGGCACGGCGAAACTGTGTTTGTTGATCCGGATGGGTTGGACAGCTACGCCGCGCCCATCGCGGATCTTTTGCAGGAGCCCGCTGTTCTAATCGGCCATTCGATGGGTGCTGTGCTGGCGACGCGGATTGCCGCGACAGGTCAGTCTCAGATCAGGGGTGTGGTGGGATTGAACGCTATTTTTCAACGCTCTGCACAAGCGCAGGATGCCATCCTGGCCCGCGCGCGCGCGTTGGACGGCGTGAATGTGAATGACCCGTCGGTCACGCTTCACCGCTGGTTTGGTGGGAAAGTGTCGGCAGAGCGGGATGCTTGTGAGCAGTGGCTTAGGGATGTCGACCCGCGCGCATACAAGGCCGCTTATACCGCTTTTGCCGAAAGCGACGGACCAACCGCAGCGCAACTGTCCGGGATTGCATGTCCGGCGTTGTTCATGACTGGCGCTGATGAGCCGAACTCAACCCCGCAAATGTCGCGTGCGATGGCGGAACTGGCACCTCGGGGACGGGCCGAGGTTCTATCAAATGCCGCCCACATGATGCCCATGACCCATGCGGCCGAGGTCAATGCCATCCTGCTGGCTTTTCTTCAGGAGTGTTTTTCATGACGGTTCTGGACCCGCGCGCCCTGCGCGACGCCTTTGGCAGCTTTATGACGGGTGTGACCGTCGTGACCACACGGGATCGGTCGGGCGCTCCGGTTGGATTTACGGCCAATTCTTTTTCGTCTGTATCGCTTGATCCGCCATTGTTGCTGGTTTGTCCGGGCAAGTTCCTGTCCAGCTACGAATTGTTCGCGGGGTGCAGTCACTTTGCGGTCAACATTCTGGCCGAAGGGCAGCAGGACGTCTCGAACACGTTCGCGGGGTTCAAAGGCGACCGCTTTTCCAAGGTTGCCCATCGCAGCGGCGCCAATGATCTGCCGCTGATCAATGACGCAGTGGCACAGTTCTGCTGTGAAACGGTTCAGGCCGTTCCAGCGGGGGACCACACAGTCCTTATCGGCAAGGTAGTAGAGTTCACGCACAACCCGGGCGACGGTCTTGGATATGTCGGCGGGTCGTATTTCAGCCTGGGCCTTGAACGTGAGATTGACGCGACAGTTCCAACAGTTTGCGGTGCCATAATCGAGGCGGGTGGCAAAGTGTTGTTGGACAACGAAAAAGGCGTGTTTTCACCAATCCAGATCGCCGGTGCGGAGCCGGGCGGACAGCGTAACCGGTTGGCGATGGGGCTGTCTGAACGCGGAATCTCGGCACAGATCAATCAGGTCTATTCGGCCTTCAATGATGCTGACTCCAAGCTGCACTATACGTTCTTTTTGGCATCTGCGGATCAGGTTGATCCGCCTGAGCACGCGGCGTGGGTCCCGATCAATGATCTGCCCAACCTGAGTTACGCCAACCAAGGCATTCACCACATGATGACCCGCTTTGCGCGCGAGGCCCAGACAGGCGATTTCGCCCTGTATCTGGGGGACGCAAAGCAGGGTGAAATCCACAGTTTTCGTTGAAGGAGCCGTCTGATGGAGTTTTCATTATTTGCCCATATGGAGCGTCTGACCCCGGAACAGCCCCATGACGTCCTGTACGACGAATTCGTCAGTCTGGTGAAAATGGCTGACGAGGGCGGGATGCGCGCGGTCTGGACGGGCGAGCATCACGGGATGGAATTCACCATCGCGCCCAACCCGTTCCTGTCGCTGGTTGATCTGGCCCATCACACACGTAATGTGCGGTTAGGCACCGGCACTGTGGTGGCCCCGTTCTGGCATCCCATCAAATTGGCGGGTGAAGCCGCTGCTGCGGATCAGATCACCAAAGGTCGCATCGAACTGGGTATCGCGCGCGGGGCGTATTCCTTTGAATACGAACGTCTGGCCCCGGGCATGGACGCCTGGGAAGCCGGGCAGAAAATGCGAGAATCCACGCCGCTGTTGCCTAAGATATGGCAAGGGGACTGCGCCCATGAAGGCGAGTTCTATTCCTTTCCGGCCACGACCTCGGCGCCAAAACCGTTGCAGGATGGAGGCCCTCCGATCTGGATCGCGGCGCGTGACCCCAACAGCCACGAATTCGGAGTCCATAACGGGTTCAATATTCAGGTCACACCTTTGTGGCAGGGAATGGAGGAGATCGAGACGCTGATCACGCGGTTCAACGATGCCTGCGACAGCTATGCCGGGCCGCGCCCGAAGGTCATGCTGTTGCACCACTCTTACGTCGGAAAAGACGATGAGGATGTGGCGCAGGGTGTCGAAGACCTGCGGCGGTACTACAATTACTTCGGAGCCTGGTTCATGAACAAACGCCCGGTCCAGCAGGGGCTGATCGAACCGATCACCGAGGCCGAAATGGATGCCAATCCGATGTTCACGCACGAAAAACTTGGCCAGGATCTGACGGTTGGCACGGCGCAGCAGGTGATCGACAGGATCAAACGCTATGAGGATCTGGGCTATGACGAGTTTTCATTCTGGGTCGATAGCGGCATGACCAATGACCGCAAACGTGCCTCTCTGGCGCGATTTATCGACGACGTTATGCCGGCATTTCAGTGAGGACCACAATGGGAAATCTTCCACATTATCAACTGTTCATTGACGGCACGTGGACCGAGGGCTCGGACGCGCAGGTGATGACGTCCGAAAACCCGGCGACCGGACAGGGCTGGGCCAGATTCGCCTGCGCGTCCGCCGCAGATGTTGACCGGGCTGTTGCTGCTGCCAAACGGGTTTTGGATGATCCGGCGTGGCGTGACATGACCCAGACGGCGCGTGGAAAGCTGCTGTATCGCCTGGCGGATCTGGTGGCGGAACACGCGGGCCATCTGGGTGAGTTGGAGACAACAGACAGCGGCAAGTTGCTGGTGGAAACAGCGGCACAGACAGGGTATGTTGCCGACTATTACCGTTACTTTGCCGGGCTTGCTGATAAGGTCGAAGGAACGGTGCTGCCCATCGACAAACCCGACATGCACGTGTTTACCACCCGTGAACCTATCGGCGTTGTGGCTGCGATTGTGCCATGGAATGCCCAGATGTTCCTGACGGCCACCAAGCTGGGTCCAGCGCTTGCGGCCGGGTGTTCAGTGATACTGAAAGCCTCAGAAATTGCGCCCGCACCGATGCTGGCGTTTGCCCGGTTGATTGAACAGGCTGGGTTTCCGCCCGGGGTCGTCTCGGTCATCACCGGCGACGCCCAGAACTGTGCCATTCCGCTGACCCGGCACCCGGATGTCGACCGCATCGCCTTTACCGGCGGGCCGGAAACCGCGCGCCATGTGGTGCGCAATTCAGCCGAGAATTTTGCAGTGACCTCACTGGAGCTGGGTGGAAAATCCCCTATTCTGGTGTTCGAAGACGCCGATCTGGATGGCGCGGCAAATGGGTTGATCGCGGGGAACTTTGGCGCCTCAGGGCAAAGCTGTGTGGCGGGCACACGCGGTTTGGTGCATCGGTCCATTCTTGAACCCCTGATTGCGCGGATTACCGAGAAAGCCAGCGCCATTCGGTTGGGTGACCCGCTGCACGCAGATACCCATGTTGGTCCGCTTTGTACGGCAGCACAGATGCGCAAGATCGAGGACACACTGGCCAAAGCACAAGGGCAGGGTGCGGCGATCCGGTTTGGGGGAAAATCTGCGGAGCGGGCGGGGAACTATATGGAGCCCACGCTGGTTGAATGTGCAGCACCCGATACCGAAACGCTAAAGGTCGAAATGTTTGGCCCCGTGATGTCTTTGCTGCCCTTTGATACCGAGGAGGAGGCCATCGCGCTGGCCAACAGCACGCCCTACGGGCTGGGCTCTGGCGTTTTTACCCAGAACCTTGCCCGCGCGCATCGGGTGTCAAAACGGATCAGGTCGGGGATTTGCTGGGTGAACACCTATCGCGCAATCTCTCCGATCGCGCCGTTCGGCGGGTTCAATCAGTCCGGCTATGGGCGCGAGGCAGGCGTCGAGGCGATGCTGGATTACACCCGCACCAAAACAACCTGGATCAGCACCGCGCAAGCGCCGATGGCGAACCCGTTCGTAATGCGCTAAGCCTGTGCGCAAGCAGGGATGGGAGCACGGGCATGAAACTGGAAAACCCGAAGTTTACGGCACCGGCGGATGCTGATGATCGCAAAGCCATCACTCCGGTCATTTGCTATCCGCCCGAAACGCTTGTTCAGCCTGATCTGAGCGGTTTGCGGCAATTGCGCCAGAGTGCAGCGAAAACGGCCGAGGTTACCGCGGGTGCGCGTGATGCGGCCTGTATCGATGTGCCTGCTGGGGCTTTTGTCCGCGTTGTGTCAGTCGATGGTCCTCAGGTCGGTGATCTGAACATGTGGAACAGGCACGACCTGACCGAGCGGTTCTATTCCGGGAAGACCCGCGCCCTGCACGGCACGCACTTGTCCACCGGGGATCGCATGTGGTCCAGCTTTCCCAATATGCGACCCATGGCGACCATCGTGGGGGATACGTTGGACTGGTACGGGTTCGATGACTTTGGCGGTTCCGTGCATGATGTAATCGGGACGCGCTGTGATCCTTACACCGGCCGGTTGCTGTCGGGCGACGATTACCATCATTGCTGCCATTCCAACCTGACCCGCGCCCTGGCCAACCATTGCGATCTGCCGCTGCATGAGGCCGAGATGCTGGTGCACGACGTTTTGAACGTGTTCATGTGTACCGGTTTTACCCGTGATACCGGGCAATACTTCATGAAGGCCAGCCCCGTGAGGCCCGGCGATTATCTGGAATTCTACGCCGAGATTGACCTGATCGTTGGTCTGTCAGCCTGTCCTGGTGGCGACTGTTCGTCGGAGCATTCATCCGACACAGCAGCCTGTTATCCGTTACTGATCGAAGTATTCGACCCCGGCCAAGAAGCACGCGCTGCGCATGTCCAACCGGCGCGATCAGCGTATGACCGGACCCACGGAACCGGCTAACGCGTCAGGCGTTGCCCCAACCGATCAAGCATCCGGCGACACAGGTCCAGCTGCTCGATCTCAAGGAATTCATCCGCCTTATGAGCCTGTGCGATTGAGCCTGGCCCGCAGACAATCGCGTGCACGCCCAGTTGCTGAAACAGGCCAGCCTCAGTCGCAAAGGCTACGACACCGGTGCCGTTCGCGCCTGTTAGTTCGGCCACTAGATCGCGGGCGGCGTTGTCATCCATCGGCTCAAGCCCGGCCACTTCGGCGGTGATGTCTTGGATAATGTCGGCGTCGTTATGAACGGCCTGCATTGCGGGCAGTAGGGTCTGGGTCACGTAATCGGACATAGATTTTTTAACAAAATCAGCGTCGCTGGCCTGAACCGGGCGCATCTCCCAACCGACCTCTGCCTTGCTGGCGATGACATTGTGCGCCACGCCGCCGTTGAAAAAACCTATGTTTAGCGTGGTCCAGGGCGGCTCGAACACGCTGCCTTTGGGCGCGCGGGCCTGCAGGGCATGGCGTAGCTCTAACAGCTTGCCGACATAGCGCGCGGCGTATTCGGCTGCGTTCACGCCATCATCAGGGGCCGAGCTATGGCCTTCTAGCCCAACGAACCGGGTAGTGTATTCATAGCAGCCCTTGTGCCCTTCGATCACCCGCATCTCGGTCGGCTCACCAATGATGGCAATGTCCGGCACGATGCCTCGATCCGACAGATCACGCACCAGATGCTGCCCGCCGAGGCAGCCAGTTTCTTCGTCATAAGTGAAAGCAAAGTGCAGCGGCTGGGTCAGTTTGCTGACATCCAGCGTCTCAGCAAAAGCCAGCGTGGCGGCAATGAACCCCTTCATATCGCAAGTGCCACGGCCAAAGAGTTTTCCGCCATTCTCAACCATCTGAAAGGGGTCTGTGGTCCAGTCCTGATCGGCGACTGGCACCACATCCGTGTGTCCTGACAACAAAATGCCGCCGGGCATGTCGGGACCCAGTGTGGCAAATACATTGGCCTTTTTGCCGGTCTCATCGCGGGTTTCGATGCAACGCGCGCCCAGTGTCTCAAGCCGTTTGGTTAGGTAACTGATGATCTCAAGGTTGGAATCGACCGAGACAGTTTCAAAACCGATCAGGTCAGCGAGGATGTCGATGGATCGTTGTAGTGTCATGGCCTTACGAACTTCTTTCAGATGCTTGTCCAAACACAGTCGCAGCCAGTTCCAACGCTGTATCGCGCGGCTGAGTTTAGATAGAGGTTGTTGTCAGTCTGAAGGAGTAGTCGTTCCGGTAGAAGGCGAGATCAGTTTGGAGCGACGGAGCCTCGTGATGTGACTGAGTTTTGTTGACAGAACTTGACGAATGCGGTCACGTCAATGGGCAACTCAAGAAAGACAACTAATTGAAAATCACATCAAACCCCCATCGTGGTGGCCAGAAGCTGATTGAAGCGGCACCATTTCCGTCCACCAACGCGGACCGAGTGGCCGAATTGTTGAATAAATGCCCGGCGGCAGCCGAGACGCCCCTGGTCACGATCGACGGTCTGGCGGATGTCGATGCACTTTGGGTCAAGGATGAGCGCGGCCGAATGAACTTGGGCTCGTTCAAGGCGTTAGGGGCGGCCTATGTCATCGCACGTCACGCAGCTGAGGCCTCTGAAACTCCGGACCACGCGACGCTGACAGGCCGCATCTATGTCACCGCCAGCGCAGGAAATCACGGAATGAGCGTGGCTGCAGGGGCGCGGGTTTTTGGGGCGAACGCAGTGGTTTACATCGCTGAGACAGTACCCGAGAGCTTTGCCGACCGTTTGCGGGCACAAAAGGCGCAGGTGGTCCGTCACGGTGTGGATTATGCCGCCAGCATGGAGGGCGCGCGCGCAACCGCAGACGAGAACGGGTGGATATTACTGTCCGACAGTTCCTGGGACGGCTATTACGACCTGCCGCATACGCTGATGGAGGGCTATCTGCAGATGGCGGCCGAAGCCACGCGGCAATGTCCCGAAGCGCCAACTCATATCATGCTTCAGGCCGGTGTCGGTGGGCTGGCCGGTGCGGTCGCGGCCTATGCGCGGTCCGTTTGGTCGGACGTCCCACAGATCATCGTGGTTGAACCAGATGCGGCTCCGGCCCTGCAGGCCAGTATCGAAGCGGGGGTTTGTGTGTTTGCCGACGGGCCGGACAGCGTCATGGGGCGGTTGGATTGCAAAGAGCCGTCGCAGATTGCACTGAACGGGCTGGCGCGCGATGCCGACAGTTTCCTGACGCTTTCCGACCAGGAAGTGGTCCAGCATCTTCCGGCTATGGCGGCGGCGGGTATGGCCACGACCGCGTCAGGTGGGGCAGGTGTCGCGGCTATCATGAACACAGATGTGTGTCAGGCTCTGGGTATCGGGCAGGGGGCACGGGTTTTGTGTATCGTCTCAGAGGGATCGGAATGACCGTGCCCAACAGCGAAAAGACACAACGGGCCTTTTATTTGGCGGCAGAATTCGCTTAAGAGGGCATTACCTAAGGTAAGGTCTATTAAACCTGCCTCAAACAGGTACGGAGATGCACGCAATATGAGCTATTTGCCCTATACTTTGGACAAAGATGACCCCTCGGCCGCACCGTTGGGACTGATTGTTTTGCAAACGGATGAGACGATCGAACCAGAGTTCAACGCTTACTTTGCGGACCGGACCTGTCCGATCTATGTATCCAGAATCCCCAGCGGTGAAAGTGTTACCACAGATACCCTTGCCGAGATGGAAAAGGCGCTGCCGGCGGCGGCGGATCTGCTGCCCAAAATACGCCCTTACCGGGTGGTCGGATATGGCTGCACATCCGCCAGCTCGGTCATCGGCACCGAGCAGGTCGAGCGGATGGTCCAAAAGACCTGCGATGCGGCGGTGGTGACCAATCCGCTGCGGGCGGCGTCGGCCTGTGCGGCCCATCAGGGCGTTTCAAAATTTGCCCTGTTGTCTCCTTACATCGAGGAAGTGAACGAACCGTTACGGCAGGCGTTTGCTAAAAACGGGATATCGATGGATGTTTTTGGTTCGTTTGGCGAATCCGAAGAATCAAAGGTCGTCCGGATTTCCAGGCAATCCGTGGTTGAGGCTGCCTTGGAGCTTGGGGCTGATTCGGCGGTTGAAGCTGTATTTCTAAGTTGCACGAATCTAAGAACTTTTGATGCGATCCCCGAGATTCAAGAGCGGCTAAAAAAGCCTGTTTTATCAAGCAATCAAAGCCTTGCGTGGCACATGCGGGAATTGAATTCTGCCTGAGATATGCGCGTAGGAAACCGTCTGTGTTACCTGCGCGTCACATTTTGGTTGCGTGTCGCGCCCCGCATGGCCTTTAATGGAGCGGATTGGTCTCGTAGACCCGGATAAACCGGGCAGCACGGGACCGCACAGGGGAGCCAAGTCGGTAAATGTCCAATGACGCAGCGTTCGTCGAATTTCAGCGTGTCCAAAAATCTTATGATGGCGAGATACTCGTTGTAAAAGATCTAAACCTCTCAATGCCAAAAGGTGAGTTTCTGACAATGCTGGGCCCGTCCGGGTCCGGTAAGACAACTTGTCTGATGATGTTGGCCGGGTTTGAAACCGCGACACATGGCGAAATCATGTTGGACGGGCGTCCGATCAACAACATCCCACCTCATAAGCGAGGGATCGGGATGGTGTTCCAGAACTACGCCCTGTTCCCGCATATGACAGTGGCCGAGAACCTCTCGTTCCCACTGGAAGTGCGAGGCATCGGCAAAGACAAGCGCGAGGAAAAGGTCAAACGCGCGCTGGATATGGTTCAGATGGGTGCCTTTGGCAGCCGTCGACCTGCGCAACTGTCGGGTGGACAGCAGCAGCGGATCGCTCTGGCACGTGCACTTGTGTTCGAGCCCGAGCTGGTCTTGATGGACGAACCGCTGGGCGCATTGGACAAACAGCTGCGCGAACATATGCAATTCGAAATCACCCGTCTGGCGCACGAGCTGGGGATCACCACCGTATACGTGACCCATGACCAGACCGAAGCGCTGACCATGTCGGACCGCGTCGCCGTGTTTGACGACGGTCGTATCCAGCAGCTGGCTCCGCCAGACCTGTTGTACGAGGAACCCGAAAACAGCTTTGTTGCCCAATTCATTGGGGAAAACAACACATTGGAAGGCGTTATTAAGTCCATCGACGGCGATTCCTGCGTTGTAACGCTGGATGACGGATCCGAGATTGATGCCAAACCTGTCAACGTCCACAACGCAGGCGAGCGCACCAAGGTGTCTATCCGCCCGGAACGGGTTGAGTTCAACAAGGACCGTCTGCACGCCGATGCGCATACGCTGAAGGCGACGGTGAAAGAATTCATCTATATGGGCGATGTGTTCCGGTTCCGCGTGTCGGTTGCGGGCAATGATGATTTCATCATCAAGACCCGGAACGCCCCGGACGCGATCAAATTGTCGCCGGGCGAAGAGGTCGAAATCGGCTGGTTGGCTCATGATTGCCGGGCCTTGGACGCTTGATCATTCGGTAATACCTCACGCGGACCTAGCGCCACGTGGGAAAAGATGATCGGGTTGCCCCGTGATCCGGTCATCGGGAATAAAATTAACGGGTATAACAGGGAGTTAACTATGAAAGTAACCAAAACCACGCTTATGGCGAGCGCGATTGCGATGGTTGCCGGCGGGGCGATGGCCGAAGAGATGACCATCGTGTCGTGGGGCGGCGCCTATTCCAAGTCGCAGCTGAAAGCCTATCACGAGCCCTATTCGGAAAAAAGCGGCGTCACCATCCTGAACGACGACAGCTCGGCCGAAGCGGTGGCAAAGCTGCGTGCGATGAACGAAGCTGGCAACATCACCTGGGATGTGGTGGACGTTGTGGCTGCAGACGCGATCCGTCTGTGTGACGAAGGTCTGGCGATGGAGATCGACCCGGATACCATGTTGGCCCCGGCCCCGGACGGGACTTCGGCTGCTGATGATTTCGGCGACCTGCTGGTCAGCGAGTGCTTTATCCCGCAGATCGTGTACTCGACCACATTCGGGTATCGCACCGATCTGGTGGGTGACACCGCGCCGACGGATGTTTGCTCGATCTTCGATCTCGATGCCTATCCAGGTAAGCGTTCGCTTGAAAAGCGTCCCATCAACAATATGGAATGGGCTCTGATCTGTGACGGTGTGGCAAAGGACGACGTCTATGACGTTCTCGCGACGCCAGAAGGTCAAGACCAGGCGTTGGCCAAGCTGGGCACCATCAAGGACAACGTAGTCTGGTGGTCCGCCGGTGCCGATACACCGCAGTTGCTTGCTGATGGCGAAGTGATCATGGGCTCGACCTATAACGGCCGTCTGTTCAGCGTGATCGAAGAGCAAAAGCAGCCCGTCGCCATGCTGTGGGACGCACAGGTGTTCGATCTGGACGGTTGGATCATCCCTGCTGGTCTGAGTGAGGAGCGTCAGAAGCGCGCGCTAGATTACATCATGTTCGCCACAGACACTCAGCGTCTGGCGGATCAGGCCAAATGGATCTCTTATGGTCCGGCTCGTGCGTCCTCGGCCCCGCTGGTGGGTCAGCACGCAGAACTTGGGATCGAGATGGCCCCACATATGCCGACCGATCCGGAAAACGCCAAGAACACGTTCCTGTATAACTATGAGTTCTGGGCGGATTATCGCGACGATATCGACGCGAAGTTCCAGGCGTGGCTGGCACAATAAGCCTGCTTTGATGAACTTGGTCGGGGCCGCCTTTGGCCCCGACACACCTAAGACCAAGGGACGCAGATGACTGACGCTACTCAATCAGGTCCGATGCTGGCTGCAGATGGCACGCCGTTGAAGAAATCTCTGGCGCGGTCGTTGCGTCGCCGAAAACTCCGGGCATTGGCTCTGATCGCGCCCCTCTTACTATTTGTGCTGCTTTCCTTTGTGATCCCGATCGTTTCGATGCTGTTCCGGTCGGTTGAGAACAGTATCGTGTCTGAAACGCTCCCCTTGACGGTGATTGAGCTTCAGCACTGGGATGCCGAAAGCGGCGAGTTGCCGGACGAGGCGCTGTATGCCGCCTTTACCAAGGATATGGTTGCCGCCGTTGAGGCGAAACAACACACCCGACTGGGCACCCGCCTGAACTATGAACAAACCGGCATGTCGTCGATGTTCCGCAAATCTGGTCGTCAGATCAAACGGTTGGATGTAGAAGCTGACGCGCCGTTCAAGGAAAAGCTGATCGATATTCACGATGGCTGGGGGGATGTTGAAACCTGGAAGGTCATCAAGACACACGCGGTTCCTATCACCAACGGGTACTTCCTGAATGCGGTTGATATGCGCCGCACGCCCGAGGGCGCGCAGTCTCAGCCCGAGGACAAACAAATCCTTATCAAGCTGTTCGGGCGCACGTTGTTTATGTCGCTGGTGATCACCGGCTCCTGTATCTTGCTGGCCTATCCAATCTCGTATCTGCTGGCGAACCTGCCGATGCGGGTTTCCAACCTGCTGATGATCCTTGTGCTGTTGCCGTTCTGGACGTCTCTGCTGGTGCGGACGTCGGCGTGGAAGGTGATGTTGCAACAACAGGGCGTGATCAACGAAACGTTGGTCTGGCTGGGGCTTGTTGCGGATGACGCCCGACTTGTGATCATCAACAACCAGATTGGTACGATCATCGCGATGACGCATATTCTGCTGCCGTTCATGGTTCTGCCGATGTACTCGGTAATGCAAACGATACCTGAGACTTATACCCGGGCGGCCAAGTCGATGGGGGCGACCAATTGGACGACCTTCTGGCGGATCTATTTCCCGCAATCCATTCCGGGCATAGGCGCGGGATCGATCCTCGTGTTTATTCTGTCCATCGGGTATTACATCACGCCCGAGATCGTGGGCGGAACCAAGGGCGTCTTCATCTCGAACAGGATCGCCTATCACATCTCGTCCTCGCTGAACTGGGGCCTTGCGGCTGCGCTCGGGACGATCCTGCTGGCGGTGGTTCTGCTGCTCTACTGGGTCTACGACAAGATCGTCGGCATCGATAACGTGAAGCTGGGATAAAGAACATGGCAGCACTTACACCAATATCCCGCAAACCACTGTCGATGGTTCTGCCATCTGTTGCCATCGCCGGAGGGCTCGCCGGAATGTTCGTCGGGGCCGGGCAGGGCAGTGCCTTATTGGGCATTGTGATCGGCGCTGTGCTCATGGCTGGTCTGGCCTGGGTTTACATCACCGTTCTGGACAATGAGCGGATCGCCCGGTGGATCACCATCCTTGGTATGGGCGCAGCTGGCCTGCTTTTAGGGGGCATTACCGCGATGATCGTCGGTCTGCTGGCCGGTTGGTTTTTCGCCTTCTTCATTTTCTGGCTTTATGAAGGCCGCTATCGCCGCAAGTTGCTGCCGTATCTGACGGGTCGTCAGGTCCTTTGGCACTATGCGTTCCGGGTGACCTGTGGTGCGATTTTTGTCTTTCTGATCACACCCATCCTTGTGGTTTTGCCGCTGTCGTTCAACGCGCAGGATTTCTTTACCTTCACACCCGAAATGCTGCGACTGGACCCAGAAGGGTATTCGCTCAAGCATTACCGTGATTTCTTTACCAACAATGAATGGCAGCGCAGTTTTAAGAACTCTTTGATCATCGCGCCTATTGCAACTGTGATATCGGTGTCTCTGGGCACGCTGGCGGCCATTGGCCTCAGCCAGTCTCATGTACCGGGTCGTCGGGCAATCATGGGTATCCTGATTTCTCCGATGATCGTACCTCTGATCATCTCGGCCACTGGCATGTTCTTTTTCTACAGCGATATCGGACGGTTCCTGGAAGGGACGCTGGGGATGGACAAGAACTTCGTTGGTTATATCAAAGTTGTCCTCGCCCATGCCGTGCTTGGAATTCCGTTTGTGATCATCACCGTGACCGCCACTTTGGTCGGGTTTGATCAGTCGCTGACACGGGCGGCTGCAAATATGGGCGCGGGCCCAGTGCGGACGTTTTTCAAAATTCAGATGCCATTGATCCTGCCTGGTGTGATTTCGGGCGGGCTGTTCGCCTTCATCACTTCATTCGATGAGGTTGTGGTGGTGCTGTTCGTCGGGTCTGCCAGCCAGAAGACACTGCCCTGGCAGATGTTTACCGGCCTGCGGGAACAGATCAGCCCAACCATTCTGGCCGTTGCGACCATCCTTGTGGTGTTCTCGATTGCGCTGCTGACCACAGTTGAACTGCTGCGGCGGCGGTCTGAACGGTTGAGAGGGCTCAGCCCGGCTTGACGCGACTCAAAAGGTGAATTAGCGATTTCATTATGCACCCCGGTCACGATGGCGTCGTGATATCTAGGTGGGTGCATGGCTCTCGGTTCCCGAGGCCGCTTGTCCTGAACGCCGGGATTAGTGGCCGGGCTTTGCCTGTCCGGCATTGAGGAGAGACCAAGATGACTGACCTATCCAATCGCCCCGAGTACTTTACCAGCCACAATGGTGACAAAGCGCCATTGCCATTCAGCAAGGCCGAGTATGCGCGCCGTCTTGCCAGCCTGCGCGCGACAATGGCCGCGCGGGACATTCCTGCTGTTCTGCTGACTTCGATGCAGAACATCGCCTACTACTCTGGCTTTTTGTATTGTTCCTTCGGGCGCCCCTATGGCTGTGTCGTGACGCAGGACGCTTGCACGACCGTTTCGGCCAATATCGACGCAGGCCAGCCATGGCGGCGTTCAGTTGAAGACAACGTGATTTACACTGACTGGCAGCGGAATAACTACTGGCGCGCCGTAGCCAGCCTTATCGGTTCTGCCAGACGGATCGGGATCGAGGGCGATCACATGACGCTGGCGATGCGCGACACCGCGCTTGACCTGTTGGGCGGGCCGGAACTCGTCGATATCGCACCCGACACGATGGCGGCTCGGATGGTGAAATCCGCAGAAGAGATCGCGCTGATCAAGGGCGGTGCCCACACGGCTGACGTGGGCGGCGCTGCCATTCACGCCGCGATCCGTGAAGGCGCGACCGAGATTGAGATTGCCATGGCCGGGCGCGATGCGATGGAAGCCGAAATCGCGCGCGCCTACCCTGAGGCCGAGTACCGCGACACCTGGGTCTGGTTCCAGTCCGGCCTGAATACCGATGGCGCACATAACCCGGTCACCAAGCGCGCTTTGCAAAAGGGCGATATCCTGTCGCTGAACACGTTCCCGATGATCTCGGGCTATTACACTGCGCTGGAACGCACCCTGTTTCTGGGTGAGCCGGACACTGACAGCCTGCGGATATGGAAAGCCAATGTCGCCGCCCATGAACTGGGCCTCAGCCTGATCAAACCGGGTGCTACTTGTTCCGGCATTTGTGAGGAAATCAACCGGTTCTTTGCGGATGAAGGCCTGCTGCAATACCGATCCTTCGGGTATGGCCATTCCTTTGGTATCCTCAGCCACTATTACGGCCGCGAAGCCGGGCTGGAATTGCGCGAAGATATCAACACGGTGCTGGAACCCGGCATGGTGGTGTCGATCGAGCCGATGCTGTGGATTCCTGAAGGTCAGCCTGGTGCTGGTGGTTACCGTGAGCATGACATTCTGGTCGTCGAAGAAAAGGGTGCCGAAAACATCACGGGCTTCCCCTACGGACCCGAGCACAACACGATCAGTGCGTGATCAAACAGGCAGGAAGGGCGCTCAGCCCTTCTTGCCCCGTTCGTGAAAGATAAACCCGATGAAGTTCAGCAGCACCTGCGCGGCCAGAATCTGAGTGCTTTCGGTGGGGTCGTAATTGGGAGCGACCTCGACCAGGTCGATTCCGACAACGTCTCCCCGGTTCGCCAGACCCTGCAAAATCTCCAGCACGTCGTAATATAGAAACCCGCCATGGCTGGGTGTGCCCGTGCCCGCAGCGATTGACGGGCAGAATGCGTCGATATCAATCGTCACATAGTACCGCGCGCCTTCGGGAATGCGCGCCAACACGCCCTCGGTTCCCAGTTTGCGTACCTGCCGTACCGAAAGAATGTCCGAGCCCCGCGCGCGCGCGTCGGTATACCCTTCCTTTGCGGTTGAGGACACGTTGCGGATGCCAAGCTGGGTCATGCCCGAGACGTAGGGTTTTTCAATCGCGCGTCGCATCGGGTTGCCGTGGCCCGCGGTCACACCGTGCCGTTCGTCCACAAAATCTAGATGCGCGTCGATCTGAACCACATGGATTGGCCCGTTTTGCGCACATTCGTCCGCAAATGCGTTGATGCAGGGAATGTTGATGGAATGATCTCCACCAATCGTGACGGGCAGGGCACCCGCCTCAAGCATCTTTTCGACACCTAGCTGAATGTTGGCATGGCTTTCATCAGTTTTGGTGTGGATGATATCGGCATCCCCGATATCAACCATCCGCACCGACGCGTCCAGATAGGTGGCGTCATCCTCGTGATCATAGGCCCCGGCATGGCCAAAGCTGAACAGGGTCGAGGCTTCGCGCACTGCACGCGGCCCGAACCGGGCACCAGACCGCCATTGCGTGCCAAAATCATAAGGTGCGCCCATGACCGCCACTTCGGCGTCGATGCGGTCCCAGTCCTCAACATACGGCGATTTTCCAAATGTCGAAATGCCCACAAAAGGAAGGTTCAGACGCCCGCTTGAATACCCATGAGATGACATAGCGCAATTCCTGTTTTCTGGTCTTCTGACACAGCCTAGACGCGTTCCACACAGGTGAATAGACCACCGTTCAACTTCTCGCCGGACAGCCCGGGGTTGATTGTCCAGGGTGGCGGTGTGTATCTGGCATCAGCACTGGAAAGGAATTGCTGTGAGACATCACGAATTGCCATCGGGAACGGGTGTCTTCTACATCAACCTGGATCGTGTGCCCGAACGAAAGACCTTTATGGAGAGCCAGTTCGCCCATGCGGGCCTCGTCGGAACCCAGAGGTTCAGCGCGAAGGATGCGCAGTACCCCGGTGCGATTGACGGCAATGGATATGTTCCCGGCTCGGGCAGTCGGTGGGGGCTGAAAACCAGCGAAATCGCCTGTTTCGAAAGCCATCGGGCGGTGTGGCAGACAGCCGTGGATCAGGGCCTGAAGGCCGTCGCGATCTTTGAAGATGACGTGGAAATGTCCGTTCAGGCCGGGGCGGTCATCACTGCTGTACTGAACGCTGCAACCGGGTTTGATTTCGTCAAACTGGATTATTCCCCGCGATCATTGCGGTTCGGGCCTGAGGCCAAGATCGCAAATGTCCCTGTCCGACCGATGTTGGAAATGGCCCCCAGCGCGGCCGCCTACATCCTGACGCAAGAGGCCTGTTGCAAGCTGCTGACTTGGTCCACAAAGTACTCGGATCATTTGGACGATTTTGTTTCAATCCCACGGCCAGACTGGAATATGTTCCAGTGTTTTCCCGCAGTAGGCGTGCAAATGATCTGGTCGAAACAGCAGGATCAGATCGTCGAAACGGTAAAGGTCAGCGAACGCTCTCAGGACAAGACAACCAATAGTGGGCTGGACAAAGGCCCGCTTTGGTTCCGTGTTAGACGAGAAGTGCAATCCGCCCGGCGTAAGCTGTATTGGCGCGCCGGGCGGCAAGCCCGTATTTTAGAGCAGGGCGGTTTTGTAGGTTTCATTCCCTGCGCTGACGACCTGAGCGTGTGAAGCCTGTCCCGGTGCGGGAACAGTGGCCGCTGCCATAAGCGTTAACAAAACGGCCATTTTGCTATAACCTTTCAGTGTTGTTTGTGCTCTACAGCTAGGTGCTTTGGTGTGGTTCAGTCGATTTATGATAGATACGGCGGGTTCAAAACTATCAGCCGCGTTGTAATGACTTTCTACGAGATGGCGTTGGATTCTGATCAGATCGGCGGCCATTTCGAAGATATCGACATGCCGCGTCTTATCGATCATCAGACCAAGTTCGTCTCTTCTCTGGTCGGTGGTCCGGCCTCATTTACCGATGACCGTATCGAAGCGGTTCATCGCCATCTGAAAATCTCACACGCGGATTTTGATGAGATGGCCGACCTGTTTGGCGAAGCATTGGCGGCGCATGGGATGGAGGATCAGCACATTAAAGTTGCGCTTCGAGCGATTGAATCCAAACGAGCGATCATCGTTTTTCGGGACGCTGCCTAAGTTGTTAGCCCGCAGTGGATGCCGGATCAAGGGTGGCGTCAATCGTCCTGCGGTACCAGACCCAAACCGCGAAGATAGATACCGATGCCGGTCTCTAGCAAATCCTCGGGCGGGAAAGGAGAGCTGGCACCAGCGTTACGCGCATACAGCTCAACAACCCCGTGACTCATCGCCCAGATATGGGCGCTGAACATCGACGCGGGCGGGCGTTTTTCCGGCGGGATGTGCTGAGACAGATCGTCGGCCGCTTTTTCAAGAATGCTCTTGGCTCGGTTCGCGGCCAATGAAAGCTCTGTTGTACGGTTGACAGAAATGCCGCTTTCGAACATCGCAATGTAATGACCGGGATGCTTGCGCGCAAAGGCCAGATAGGCGCGGCCGGTGGCCTCGAACGCCGCAAGGGCCGAGGGTTGGCCTTCGTCATAAGCGTATTGCATCAGATCAGCGAACATCTCGAACCCCTGGCGGGCGGCCTCGGCGATCAGGTCTTCGCGCCCGTGAAAATGCCGGTAGACGGCCGCAGGCGTCACGCCTGCAGTCTTCGCGGCCTCGGATAAGGTAAAGCCGGTCGGGCCTTTTTCCTCGATCAAAGACAGGGCCGCCTCGATCAAGGCCTGTTTCAGGTTCCCGTGGTGATACCCGCGCTTTGTCATCCCTGTTTCAGGTGCCTTTGTTGTTCAAGCCATCGAAACCCATGACATAAGCTGCTATGGGGCATTCGTCCAACCTGCATCACGCGTCCCAAACCTCGGGCCCGCCACAGATGTCTGGGTCATTGGGGCCAATCGCGTCCTCATCCTTTTCGTCATAATCCAGCGCATGCAGTACGGTGCGGATGGCCGCCAAGCGCGCGCGTTTCTTGTCGTCTGATCGCACGATGGTCCAGGGGCTGTGTTCGGAATGGCTGCGTGTCAGAGTTTCCGAAATTGACTGGCTGTATTCGTCCCATTTATCTAGCCCCGCTATGTCAATCGGGCTGAGCTTCCATTGCTTGAGCGGGTCGGTTTCGCGTGCAAGGAAACGGTTCAGCTGCTCGGCCCGACCAACGTTCAGCCAGAACTTGAACAACTGAATTCCATCATTCACCAGACCGGTTTCCAGTGGCATCACTTGACGAAAGAACCGTTCTCGTTCTTCGGTTGTGCAAAAACCAAACACGTTTTCAACCACGCTGCGATTGTACCAGCTGCGGTCAAAGAACACGATTTCCCCGGCCGAGGGCAGGTGCGAGATATAGCGTTGAAAATACCACTGGCTGCGCTCCATATCCGACGGCTTGCTGAGCGCGACATTCCGCGCGCCACGGGGGTTCAGGTTCTCGCGGAAACGCTTGATCGTGCCGCCTTTTCCGGCTGCATCCCGGCCTTCAAAGATCAGGGCGATGCGATGATCGGTAGCCCGGACCCAGGATTGCATCTTGACCAGTTCAATCTGCAGCCGGTCCATTTCCTTTTCGTAATCCTTGCGCTTCATGCGTTCGGAATAAGGATAGGTCGGGTTCAGAATAGCGCCTTTTTCCGCGTTTTCGATTGCCGCGCGCACGTCTTTTGGGGCGTCGTTGCGAAAGTACTTCTCGATGGAACCTTTTGCAGACCGGGCCATGGGTTACCTCGCCATAAAATCCATATCCTACTATGGATTAGCTGTGGGCTTAACGCAAACCTGCACGTCGCGCGGCGCGGTCGATTGCGGCGGCAACTTCGGGGGCGGCAACGACCTGCGGCATATGGCCGATGTCCGGCAGTTCGATCAGCTCGGCACCGGGGATTTGTTCGATCAGGCGCTCGGAATGCCAGCCAAGCCCCACAGTGGTGTCAGCGGTGCCATGCACGATCTCGGTCGGGACATCAATTTCGGCGTATCGCGGCTGAAGGGCGTGGACCTCGTTCAACAGGTTGGCGCGCTGTTTTGCGTTTGCATGCATCGAGGCGCGACGGATGGTTAAGCCGGGACCAAAGTGATCGGCATAACCTTCGGGCGCGATTTGTGGGGCAAACACTTTGTCCAATGCTTGTTCGACATACCATTCTGGCACAAAGGCGGTGATGAGAGGCAACGCCAGCGCGTTTCCAACTTGAGTTGAGGCCAGTTTATTGAACCCGTCCAGTGGCGTTTCCCAAGGAATCGCCGCAGGGGCGATCAGCACCAAGGCTGATAGGTTGTCTGGTCGCGTCACCGCCCAAGCAAGTGAAACGGACCCGCCATAGCTTTGCCCAGCGACGATGGGCTTGTCGGCACCCAGTTGTGCAGCGGCTTTTTGCAGAATATCTGCTTGTTCCTCAAGTGTTTCGCCATCAGGATTAAAGCTGTCGCTATAGCCCAGTCCAGGCCGGTCAAAGACAATAACTCGGTAGTTTTCTGCCAGAATCGGAGCCAGGGCAAAAGTCATATCACGGGTATTGCCGCTGGAGCCGTGCAGCAGCACCACATTCGGGCCCTGTCCCATAACAACAGCATGAACCGAGACGCCGTCCACGTCGATGATCTGGCCTTCGGGCGGATAGGTGGCCTCGGCACGGGCCTCATTTCGCACGGTGCGCCATAGGGTCACGAGCGTGAGGACCGCAACAATCAGCCCGAAGGTTATGAGCGCCTTAACTGCCAATTTTTTCCATATCAAACGGCGTGGTTTGATAAATCTGGTTGATCCAGTTGCCGTACAACAGATGGGCATGGCTGCGCCAACGATTCTGCGGCGGGCGACTGGGGTCGTCACCTGGATAGTAGTTCATCGGCACGTTGATCGGCGTGCCATTGGCTACGTCGCGGTCATACTCCTGCTTCAGCGTATCGCTGTCATACTCGAAATGGTTGAAGATATAGATCGCGCGATGCGATTGATCCTCGACCAGACAGGGTCCGACGTCCTCACTGCCTAGTAGGGTGGTCAATCCCGTAGCGTTGTCGATCTCATCCTGTTTCATTTCGGTCCACCGGCTGACGGGGATCACGCAATCATCAGAAAACCCGCGCAGGAACGGAGACGCCGGGGACAGGTTCTGGTGGCGGAAACAGCCAAACGCCTTGGCGTCGAGCATATGCTTACGCACGTTATGGAAATGGTTGATCATCGCCATTCCGCCCCAACAGACGCCGAAGGTGGAATGAACATGGGTCTGGGTCCATTCGAACACCTCACCCAATTCATCCCAATAGGTGACGTCATCGAACTCCAAATGTTCGATCGGTGCGCCGGTGATGATCAGGCCGTCAAACTTCTGATCCTTCACCTCCTGGAAGGGGCGATAGAATTCAGCCATATGCGCGGCGGCGGTGTTCTTGGTCCTATGTTCGGTCATGCGGATCAGCGACAGATCGATCTGCAGCGGAGTAGCGCCGATCAGACGTGCGAACTGGTTTTCGGTCTGAATCTTCTTGGGCATCAGGTTTAGCAACCCGATCCGCAGCGGGCGGATGTCCTGGCGCATCGCCTGATCCTCGTCCATGACCATGACGCCCTCATTCGTGAGAACGTCAAACGCAGGAAGGTCGGAGGGAATCTTGATCGGCATATGATGCAAGCCTTTGGAAGAACACTTTAAGTGCGGAAACTAGGGTCAGTTTGGCTGGGCCTCAAGGGTGCGTTCGATCAACTCATCGAAATCGTTCGCATCACGGACCTTGTTCATGTCGTCAGCAGTGATCGCGACACCCCAGTTTTTCGCCATGGCCCGATAGCGCGGTTGCCTGTGTGCCAAGGCCTGCGCATAGGTCCAGCGGATGAAGGCATCAGGGTCCACTTGTTTCGCCGAGCAGCCATGCTGTTCGAGGTAATCTGCCCATACACGCGTCAGAAACTCGGGTTGGTACGACATCGGTTTGGGAGCTTTGTCAAAGCGGCGGATCAGTTCCGCCGTGTGATCCTCATCGCCCTGAATCCAGACCATCAATGTCTGTCCCGACAGCTCGGACAGCACGTGGTCTTTTGGGTCGTCGGGATCGACCCATTCGCAGATTGACCCACCAGTGTCGCAGATGAAATGCGGATACTGGTACAGCCGCTGCGCACGATCAATGAAGTATTCTGTGTCTAGCAGGGCGTGAATTTCCGCCTGTTGGAACTGTTCCTGACGACGGCGATATTCGTTCATTTCCAGACCGCCCAAAGCCGGATTGCCGGGCTTGCCGAGATACGAGGCGACAGGGGTCAGGTTCTCGAACGAGATATTGGAGCCGAGAAAAATCGAATCCGACAACAGCAAATCGCGTAGAAAAGGGACTTTCATCGCCTCAGCCTTGGCATTGTCGATGATATATTCACCCATGTACCGTGTACCGATCCGGTAATCGATCGAGTAATGAAACCAGTCGCCCTGGTCGCGCAGAACGTTAGATACGTAGGTTTTCCCAAGGCCCGACATGCCGAAAAACAGCACTTTTTTTCGCGCCGCATCGCGCCAGTCCTTTGCCGAGCTGTAGATCATCTTCTGCTGTCCCTTTTTCAGACCTAGCTAATTCGGGCGGCGGGCGGCGTCAATCATGCGTGCAAGACCAGTTCAATACCATCCTGCCGGTCGAATTGGGGTACAGATGGCAGAGGACGAAAATCATCGGAGCGTCAGACTGCTTTTTAGACTCGGAACACTACAAAACGAAAAACCCCGCCAACAAAGGGCGGGGCTTTCTTTGTTAAGGTATGACTTCTGGTTAGTTCAGCGCGTAGGTCAGCTGCAGGCCGACACTCCAGGCGCTGTTACCGCTGAAGTCCGCACCCTGGTTGGTGGTGGCGTCTCCAATGTCGGTATAGCGAATGCCGCCAGAAATCTTGGCTTTTTCGATCGAATATGTACCAGCGACACCGACGCTCCAGAAACCGTCTGTTGGCCCCAGGTCTGACACGGTTGACCCGGTTGAAGTTTCATAGCCCAGCGTGACAGCGCCCGAGAACTCTTCAGAGAATTGGTAACCCAGGCCTAGCGAGTATGTGAACGTAGCATCATCGTAGTCCAAAAGATTGCTGCCGGTAATGCCAGTGTAGACGGGTGGAGCATACACGGATTGCGGCCAGTCCACCCACCGTACGGACCCGAACAATAAGGTTTTTGGCGCCACGCCGGTTTGGAAATCCAAGTTAATAGACTGTGGTGTTACAACTTCGGAATCGGTGTCTGCCGTAAATACACCTGCCGGGATGGGCGGAACGATGTTATTGGACTCGGTCTGCGACAGGTCATGCGTGATCTTCGAGTTGTAGGTCAGCGCGACCCGGGCCGCGATCTCAGGTTTTTCCCAGGCAACACCAACGACATAACCAAAGTCGATATCCGCGTCGAGGTCGGACTCATATCCTGCAGCAGCTGGTACTGCCACATTGCCAGTCAGGCGCTGAGCGCGCAAACCACCAATGGCACTGAAGCCATTATCGAACTTATACCGAAACAACGCGGTAATGGTGTCTGTATCGGCTTCTGCGCGCAGAACGTCAGTGCGACCTCCGAACGGTGATGTCGGGTTTTGCGACAAAGGATAGTTTGAGCCGTATTCAACGTCAGCGCCAAAGGGCTGATCGTAGATAAGCGCGAAATCCAGTTTTTCGGTTAGTGATGTTTTGTAACCCAAATGCGGGGTGAAGAAGTCTTTGGCAACGTTTCCCGAGTCTACTCCGCCAAGTGTCCCGGACACATCGGGGTTGGTGTATCCAAGGCGAAACTGAACAACAGAACCTTCTTCAAAGATCAGATTTACACCTTGGCCGCTGCGATCAAGTCCGCCTGCATAGGCTCCTGACGCTCCAACGCAAACTGCGCACGCCTGTAGAAGCGCTTTTTTCATTAGTTCCTCCCTAAGTTGCTTTCGCAGGCTGGTGTGGTGTTGCATGGAGTGGGTATGCGCCAGCCCGGCGTAGTGGTGCTCGATACTTTCTAAAGCTTGATTGTACCGTCAACTGGTGACGGTGCGTTACCGTTGCCGAGTGTCCTTTGGAAGTGTTGCTAAACTGTTACGTTTCTCGGCGCTAACATTCAAAAAGATACCCGAGAAGATCACGACCGCCCCCAATAGGGTCCATTGGTCCAGTGGCTCGTGATAGAGAATCATACTGACAATCGCGATGGTCGGCAGGCGGGCAAAGTCGAACGGAACGACCACGGTGGCCGGGGCAATTGCCAAAGCATTGGTGATGCAGAAATGTGCCAGTAAGCCCGCCAGGCCGACCAGCAATAGAAAAGGAGCCGTGTTGATCGTGGGCAGCGTGATCTGTCCGTCGATACCAGAAGCTATCAAACCAAGCGCCGCCTGCATAACCGTCAGCCAGAACATAATGCACCCGATGCTGGCAAATCTGGTCAGTTTCTTGGTGGAAATGGTTGTCAGCGCAAAGAACACCGCTGAAAGGGCAGCGGTCAACAGGCCGGTACTGATGGGCACAGCTCCGGGGCGTGCAATGATCAGGATGCCGGCAAAACCAATCAAGGCGGACACAACACGTACGGGTGTCAGCCGTTCGCCCAGCAACAGCGGTGACAGCAGGATTACCCAAATTGGCTGTGTAAACTCCAGCGCGAAAACCTGCGCCAGAGGGATCACGGACACGGCATAGAACCAAAGGTTCTGACCGGTAAAATGCAAAAGATTCCGGATGCCATGTAGTCCCAGCCGGTAGGTTGAGACCTGATGCCATTTCCGCGACAGCGTCAGCACCAGCGCAACAACGCAAATACCAACCAGGCTGCGATAGAACATGATCTCGAACGTGTCGTGGGTCACGCTCAGCTCGCGGCCAGCCACGGCCATGGACGAGAACGAGGCAATCGCTCCGGTCATCCAAAGCGCGGCCTTGCCGATCTGAGGTTTGCTGCTGTCCATGGTGCCGCCTGCAAGAATCGCGAAGTAACAAATTGAAAGTTATTGGTTTTCGCCGAGACTTAAACAAAAAAAGCCGGGCTTAGCCCGGCTTTTAGGTCATTCCCACTCGATTGTTCCCGGTGGTTTTGAGGTGATGTCATAGGTGCATCTATTGATGCCTTTGACCTCGTTGATGATCCGCGTGGCGGTTTCGCCAAGGAACTCATGGCTGAAGGGGTAATAGTCGGCGGTCATGCCATCCACAGACGTCACGGCCCGCAGCGCACAGGCATAATCATAGGTGCGTCCGTCGCCCATTACGCCCACGGTGCGCACAGGCAGGATGGCCACAAAGGCCTGCCAGATGTCATCGTACAGGCCATGTTTGCGAATCTGATCAATGTAAACCGCATCTGCTTCGCGCAAAATCCCAAGTTTTTCGCGGGTGATTTCGCCGGGGCAGCGGATCGCAAGGCCGGGGCCGGGGAAGGGGTGGCGGCCGATAAAGCTGGGCGGCAGGCCCAGTTCGCGACCCAGCGCGCGCACCTCATCCTTGAACAATTCCCGCAGGGGTTCGACCAGTTTCAAACCCATCTTCTCGGGCAGGCCGCCGACATTGTGGTGCGATTTGATCGTAACCGACGGACCACCTGAGAACGACACCGATTCAATGACATCCGGATACAGAGTGCCCTGTGCTAGGAATTCGGCCCCTTCGATCGTATCGGCGTGTTTCTGGAACACGTCGATAAAAAGCTTGCCGATAATCTTACGCTTGGTTTCGGGATCACTCTGACCGTCGAGCTCGCCCAGAAACAGGTCGCTTTCATCGGCGTGGATCAGTTGGATGTTGTAGTTGTCGCGGAACATGCCAACGACTTCTGTCGCCTCGTTCTTGCGTAGCAAACCGTGATCCACAAAGACACAGGTCAGCTGATCGCCAATCGCTTCGTGGATCAGGATCGCCGCGACCGAGCTGTCGACGCCGCCGGACAGGCCGCAAATGACGTTCTTGTCGCCAACCTGCTCGCGGATCTTGCGGATCATCTCGTCCCGGTAGGCCCCCATCGTCCAGTCCCCGGCAAATCCGGCCAGCTTGACGAAGTTTTCATAAAGCTTGGCACCACGAGGAGTGTGGTGGACCTCGGGGTGGAATTGAACGGCATAGAAATGACGGTTCGTGTCCGCGGTGATCGCATAAGGCGCGTTGGGCGAGGTGCCATAAACCTCAAACCCAGGCGCGATTTCACTGACGTGGTCGCCGTGGCTCATCCAGACTTGTTCGTCGCCATCGTTGAACCAGCCGTTCAAAACATCCAGCTGACCTTTGGGGGTCACGAAGGCCCGACCAAACTCGGCCGTGCCGTGGCCACTTTCGACCTTGCCACCAAGCTGATGCATCATCACCTGCTGGCCATAGCAGATGCCCAGGATCGGAACGCCGTAGTCAAATATCTCTTGCGGCACGCGCGGAGATCCGTCGCGTGTCACACTGTCCGGACCGCCCGAGAAAATCACTGCTTTCGGGGCCATTTCCCGCACGAAGTCCATCGTGACGTTCTGGTAGGGATGAATTTCGCAATAGACGTTCAGTTCGCGCAGGCGTCGGGCAATAAGTTGCGTTACCTGGCTGCCGAAGTCGATGATCAGAAGGCGGTCATGGGATATCTGGGTCATGGGTTTGCTACTAGGTTGCAGATGTAGCGAACGCAAGGGATTTCAGGCAGGGCAGCAGCTTAGGTCGCCCTTTGTTGGTTGCGGTGAGCTGCGCGTTTCAGTCTGAGGTTGATCCTCAATACAATGCCTGGCCTGTTGAACGTAAGGTCGGAATGGATCAGGTCGTGCAAGTCGCGCAAAATAAGGTACTGCGGAAATACCCCGCCAGAGCGAAACGGACTGATAAGGCCCAGTTCCGGTTCCTGGGGCGGCATACCGGCAACAAGGGGAAAGACTTATGGCAACGTGTGAGATCGCATTCATCACCGGTGCAACTGGCGGCATTGGCATGGCTGCGGCGGCTCATTTTCACGACGGCGGCTATAAGCTTTGGCTGTGTGGTCGCGACGAACGTGTTTTGGCCGAGCTGTCCGAGCGCTATCCCACGGCGATAATCAGTAAATCGGACCTCTCCGATTCGAAAGCGTTAGAGGCGCTTAGTACCGAGATTGCAAACTCATCAGAGCGGATTGCGGTTGGATTGGTCAATGCCGGTATTATTCAGCCCGGACATGCCGTTGATCTTGAGCGTTCAGCGATCTGCCAACACCTCGACATCAATCTGCGGGCTGCCGCGCATCTCAGCCAGGCGTTGGCGCAGCATATGGAAAAGAACGGCGACGGTCATATTATCGGAACGCAATCCGCAGCCAGTTTCGTTGCACTGCCTGGTAGCGCCGCCTACACCGCAAGCAAGTTTGGCATTCGTGGGTATTACCTGTCCCTTGCTGAGGAATTGCGCGCGCATGGCGTCTCTGTTTCCTCGATCTACCCGAATGCGATCGACACCCCGATGTTGCGGTATGAGGCAGCAAACGGCGGCAGTGCGCTTAACTTCTTATCCACCCCCTCGACGACGGATGATGTTGTCGCAGCCCTGAAGCGGGCGCAAAAGGGTAAAAAACTGGAATATTTCGTACCGCGCTCAGATGTGGTGACCGCAAGACTGCTGACCGGGTTCCCGGGCCTGATGCGGGTGCTTTATCCGATGCTGAACCGCATGGGTGAAAAAGGCCGGCAGAAGTTTCTTGCCAAAATTAAATAGGCTTCGTCCCCTCAGCGGGGGCTGCAAATTGTAGTAGCCAGAGCAGCCAGAATGGGTTCATGTCGCTTTTACCTCTAGAGCGCCGTAATCCACGTCTGGTACGGTGTCAGTTTCATGTAAAAAAACCGGGAAATCTAACAATTATCACGGGATTTTCTCATGCCAGAGGCAAACACCCGGCGCAGGGCGAGAGGTGGCGGTGGAGCCGCCCGCCGGGCCGAACGTACCGCAGTTCGCATCGAAACCGCAAAATTTATCGAACGGAATATTCCGAACTTCGAGATACTCAACGAAGAAGCGTTGGAAATCATCGAAACCAATGCGGAAACCGTTCTGGCCGAAGTTGGCGTCAATTTTGTCGACAACCCGGCTGCGTTGCAGCGCTGGAAGGATATGGGGGCCGATGTTGAGGGCGAGCGCGTTCGCATCCCTCGCGGTTTAGCGCGGCAGCTAATCAAAACCGCTCCCAGCCAATTCACCCAACACGCCCGCAATCCCGAGAAATCGGTGGTCGTAGGTGGCCGCAATATGGTTCTGGCTCCTGTGTATGGACCTCCGTTTGTGCGGGATGCGCATGGCGGGCGTCGTTACGCGACCATGGAAGATTTCAACAAGTTCGTGAAGCTGGCCTATATGTCCAAATGGCTGCACCACTCGGGTGGGACAGTCTGCGAACCAACAGATGTTCCGGTAAACAAACGTCACCTGGACATGTTGATGGCGCACATGACGCTGTCGGACAAGCCGTTCATGGGATCGGTCACTGATCCCAGCCGGGCGCAGGATTCCGTTGAAATGTGTGAGATTCTGTTCGGCAAAGAGTTCGTTCAGGAAAACACGGTGATGACCTCGTTGACCAACATCAACTCGCCGATGACCTTCGACGACGTGATGATGGGCGCGCTTGAGGTTTATGCCAAAAACAACCAGGCCTGCATCATCTCACCCTTTATCGTGGGTGGCGCGATGGCCCCGGTCTCGGTTGCAGGGACGCTGACACAGGTGCTGGCCGAGGTTATGGCAGGCGTTGCGTATAGCCAAATAATCCGACCCGGAGCCCCAGCGATCTTTGGCGCGTTTGTGTCGTCGATCGATATGAATTCCGGCGCGCCGACATTCGGAACACCCGAGGCATCGCTTGTCACCTATGGGGCGGGTCAGTTGGCCCGACGTCTCGGGCTACCGTACCGATCAGCAGGTTCGTTCTGCGGCTCAAAGCTGCCAGACGCGCAAGCGGCGTATGAAACAGCAAACTCGCTGAATATGGGGCTGATGGCCGGTGTGAACTTTATGCTGCATTCCTGTGGCTGGCTCGAAGGTGGTCTGGTTGCCGATTTCGAAAAGTTCGTCATGGATGCGGACCAGCTGGGCGTGTTGCACGGATTGGCCAAAGGTGTTGCGTATGACGAGAATGCGCAGGCCATGGACGCCATCCGCGAAGTGGGCCCCGGGGGTCACTACCTTGGCTGTGCGCATACGCAGGCCAACTTCAAAGAGGCGTTCTGGAAAAGCGAAGTGCTGGACTACAAACCGTATGAGACCTGGGAAGATGAAGGCGCACGCGACACACGCCAGATTGCCACCGGGCGGGTCGAGCATCTGCTGGCCAACTACCAGCAGCCGCAACTCGACCCGGACATCAACGCCGCGTTGAATGACTACGTGGCGGAAAAGAAAGCATCCATGCCGGATGCCTTTGCCTGATCACTGATACTGCGAGGCGCGGCTGGCCTGAAACAGCTGCGCCTCGCCCAATAGCGCGATCAACAGGTCCAGATGGCGGATCAGTGAATAGGCGGCATCCTCTTCCTGCCTTTGCGTGTTAACCTCTCGCTCCATTTCCAGCAACCGAACCAACGCTGCCCCTGTACCGGGCAGCGATCCATAGCCCAGTATGCGCTGCAGATGCCGATCCCGATCGTAGTCCTGAGCCCCGATTTTTGCGGCCCGTGCTAACAAACGGGGGCGGCGCAGTGAAGTGATCATGGTCATCAGGTCGTGCATTCGATGGATCACTTTTTCAAAGTGAAGGTTCCACAGTTGTCACACAACCTTAGCGGGTGTTGCCTTGATCGGGCTCTCGCCGAACTATGACTTCATGACTGTTTATATTTTTGAATCAAATCTGGTCGTTGTCTCTGTTGATTAACGAACGAGTAACGAAAGCAACTCTAGTTAGAATTGGTTAACAAATCATCGGGGGCGATAGATAGCAGATTGTTTTGTCGACGAGGGCAAGTAAATATGGAAAATAACATGGCTTTCACCATTCCGGCTTGGGTACCTGAGGGGGCGCAGCGATACTTGGCCCACACGGAAACCGGACAGTCGATCCGCGATATAGCGCGGTCCGCTGGGTGCCATGCTTCAACCATTCTCAGACAAATCAGGCGTATCGAGATGCGCCGGGACGATCCCTTGGTGGATGCCGCACTGCAATCGCTGGCCCAGACCCATTTTGCCGAACCCGAGGCCAAGCCAGATGTGATGACGACCGGACTATCTGCGGTGACACCAGAAGAGGCGGCCGCGGCCAGAGACGAAAGATTTAACCGCGAAGCTCTGCGCATTTTGCGGCGGCTTTGTGAAACGGGTTCGGTCCTGGCTGTCGCCGAAGAGATGGACAAAGCTGTTGTAGTTCGCGATTCCGGGGATGGTGGGGCGACCAGAACCGCGGTGGTAGACTGTGAGATTGCGCAGGCCTTGGCGTTAAAGGACTGGATTGCCTGTGACAATCCCGGGCGCATTTCGCGGTATCGGATATCCACCTCAGGGCGCACCGCGCTCAGCCGGTTGGTGGCAGAGGCCGAGAATAAAGCCCGGGCGCGCAGTGAATTTGGCATGGCTGAGGCTCAGTCTCCGTTCCACGCTCAAATGGCACAGGGGCAGGGTGGCGAGGCAAACACGAACCGCCCCAAACGGATGCGCTATAGTGTGGCGGAAAGCCCTCTGATCGCATTGGCGCGCAGGCGGGACAGGGACGGAAAACCTTTTCTGGACGAAGCGCTTGTACGGGCCGGCGAACGTTTGCGCGAAGATTTTGAACTGGCGCAGATTGGACCGCAAGTGGCGCAGAATTGGGATCACTTCCTGACCGCCGGCGGGCGTGGCAGTTTCGGCAGCGAGGCGCATGGCGGGCGTGGATCTTCCGACGCGCGTGGCCGGGTAGAGCATGCTTTGTCGGATCTCGGGCCTGGCCTCAGCGATGTCGCTCTGCGGTGCTGCTGTTACCTTGAGGGGCTGGAGCTTGCGGAAAAGCGTATGGGATGGTCTGCGCGCTCGGGCAAGATCGTGCTTCGGATCGCGTTGCAGCGGCTCAAGCGGCACTATGATATGCAAGCCGAGCGCAACCGCATGATTGGATAGCGGCATCACGATATGTTCCGGTTGCGGTTTGGCGGGTTAGTGATAATCAGGGGTTATGAATTTCACCCTCAGACAACTGCAATATTTCAACGCCGTCGCCGAACAACGCAATTTTGGCCGGGCTGCACAGGTTTGCAACGTTTCGCAACCAGCCCTGTCAGTGCAGATCAAGGCTCTGGAAGAGACGTTGGGTGGCTCACTGTTTGAACGGCAGGCGCGGGACATCCTGCTGACACCACTAGGGCGCGATGTGTTGGATTATGCACGCCAGGTGCTTGGGGCTGCCGACCGGCTGGATCAGTTTGCCAAGGATCACTCGGGCGGGCACAGGTCGTTGTCTATTGGCATCATTCCTACGATTGCGCCGTATTTGCTGCCCGGTGTGTTGGCAGGGCTACGCAGTTCGGACGTGTCGCTGCGGGTTCAGATCCGTGAGGCCAGAACAGATCGTCTGCTGGCCATGTTGCGCGCGGGTGAGATTGACGCGGGCGTTGTCGCGCTGCCCTCGGGCAGCAACGAACTGTTCGAGCTGCCGCTGTTCGAAGACCGCTTTCTTTTGGCTGGCAGTCATGCACGTTTGGACGGTATGGACTCCGATCCGGATGCTCTGCGTCCAGTAGATCTGCAAACTGCGCAACTTATGTTGCTGGATGATGGCCACTGCCTGACGGATCAGGCGCTTGAGGTCTGCGGTCAGGATCGCAGCAGCGGGTTGATCAACATGGGGGCATCTTCGCTGGCGACCTTGTCTCGGTTGGTTGCCGAAGGATTCGGCCTGACCCTGATGCCCGAACTTGCCGCCCAATCCGAAGCGCATGCAGTGCCTGGGTTAAAGTTGTTGCGGTTCACGTCGCCGCAACCTGCCCGGACGGTCGGGCTGGTACGGCGTTTGTCGACCGGGGGCGAGGATTGGTTCGATGGTTTGGCAGAGGTCATTCGTAGGGTCGGTAATGACATCGTGTCGGCAACCCGCACGTGATGAAAAAGGCCCGCAAATCGCGGGCCTTGAGCAGTGATGTTGGTGCTTAAACCAGCGCCGGTTCCTTGGCTTTGTCCAGGTGCTTTTTCAGGGTTTCCGGGGACGAGACGCCATAAGGGTCCTCGGGGCAGTTATCCATCAGGCCGGGTTCTTCGAACCACGCCTCGACAACTCCGTCCGTGACGATGGCGGCATAGCGCCAGGATCGCATGCCAAAACCCAGATTGTCCTTGTCGACAAGCATGCCCATCTTGCGAGTGAATTCACCCGAACCATCTGGGATTACTTTGACGTTCTTCAGGCCCTGATCCAACGCCCATTTGTTCATGACAAAGCTGTCATTGACGGACATGCAGTAGATGTCGTCGATGCCCTGCGCCTGAAAATCGGCAAACCCATTCTCAAAACCGGGCAATTGGTAGGTCGAGCAGGTCGGCGTGAACGCGCCGGGAAGCGAGAACAGGATCACCCGTTTGCCTGAGAAATAATCGGCCGTCGTCTTGTCTTCCCAACGGAACGGGTTGGGGCCTTCGATGGCCTCATCGCGGACGCGGGTGTGAAAGGTGACGTCGGGCAGTTTGGCGCCGGTTTTCATGCTCAAGCTCCTGTGATTCATTCGTGAACAGAGAGTGGATTAAAACAGTTCTAAATTGGCTACAACGGCATAATTTCTGCAACTGCAATTTCAACTATGTGCGCAAAGGGCGTTGATTTTAAGTAGGTTTAGGAAAGGTCCGAAGGGTGTATTCTGCATCAGCATGATCAGTTGTCATGGCAGCTATGCACGGGTGGCGTAGTCTGCGATGGCAGTTTATGTTAGGCAAAAGCAAATTGATCCAATGTCAGGAAAGCCAGCCGTGCGTGATCTGAAGATCCCCGAACAACGTCACCCTGAAAAAGCGCACCGTCAGGACAATGCGCAGCCGAAAAAGCCGAGCTGGATTCGGGTCAAGGCACCCGGTGGCAAAGGCTATGCCGACACTCGTAAGATCATGCGCGACAATAATCTGGTGACCGTCTGCGAAGAGGCCGGATGCCCTAATGTCGGCGAATGTTGGAGCCAGGGCCACGCCACCATGATGATCATGGGTGAAATCTGTACGCGCGGGTGCACCTTCTGCAACATCGCCACCGGCAAGCCTGATACGCTTGATGCGTTTGAACCCGGTCGGGTGGCGCATGCTGTAGAAAAACTGGGGTTGAACCACGTTGTGATCACTTCGGTCGACCGCGATGACCTGAACGATGGTGGCGCCGAGCATTTCGCCCAAACCATCCGAGCCGTGCGCCACCGGTCGCCCAAAACGACGATCGAAATTCTGACGCCTGATTTCCTGAAATGCGAGCCGTCGGTTCTGGAGGTGGTGGTCGAATCCAGGCCAGACGTTTTCAACCATAATCTCGAAACCGTACCCGGCCTTTACCCCGAGGTTCGTCCCGGCGCGCGGTATTTCCATTCACTCCGGCTGTTGCAGAGGGTCAAGGACTTGGACCCCTCGATTTTTACCAAGTCCGGCATCATGGTCGGTCTCGGTGAAGATGAGCAAGCGGTTCGGCAGGTGATGGATGATATGCGCGCGGCGGATATCGATTTTCTGACCATTGGTCAGTATCTGCAACCAACTCCGAAACATCACCGCGTCGATCGGTTCGTCACACCCGATGAGTTTGCCGCCTATGAAAAGGCGGCATTTGGCAAAGGGTTCTTGATGGTCTCGGCGACACCACTGACTCGCTCTTCTTATCACGCGGGGGATGATTTTGCCCGGCTGCGCGAGGCGCGCAACAAAAAGCTGGGCCTTGCATGACGCCTGAGCGTTTGGCAGGTCTTGTCCGACTACGTCACGCCTTGCATCAGATCCCAGAAGTTTCGGGCGACGAAGTGAAAACTGCCGCTGCGGTGGCTGATTACCTGCGACAGCACAGTCCCGATCAGGTCCTGATTGACCTCGGCGGTCATGGTGTCGCTGCTGTTTTCGACGGCCCCGCAGAGGGACCTACGGTTCTGATCCGCTGCGAGTTGGACGGGTTGCCAATCCCAGAGGTTTCGAACCAGCCTTACCAATCCACGCATATCGGCCGGGGTCACCTTTGCGGCCATGATGGTCATATGACAATGGTGGCCGCGCTGGCCGAGGGTCTTGCTGCAAAACGCCCGGCGCGGGGCCGGGTTGTGCTGCTGTTTCAACCAGCCGAGGAAACCGGCAAGGGCGCGGCGGCAGTGATCTCCGACCCCGCATTTGCAAGGATATCTCCGGATTATGCGTTTTCCCTGCACAACCTGCCGGGGCTGCCGGTGGGGCAGGTGGCGCTGTGTTCCGGCCCGGCCAATTGCGCCTCACGAGGGGTTCGCATCCGGCTGGAAGGCAAGACCTCTCATGCCGCCGCGCCGCAGGATGGGGTGTCGCCCGCCGGGGCGATCTCGCGCCTGTTGCCGGGGTTGGAGGCCTTGTCCAGCGGTGCGGATCTGGGGCCCGATTTTGCACTGGTCACCCTGACCCATGCGCGTCTGGGTGAGGCCAGTTTTGGCATCGCGCCAGGCCAGGGTGAGGTCTGGGCCACCCTGCGCTCCGTGACCGACGCCCGCATGACGCAGTTGTTGGCGGATACCAATGCCTTGGTGGTGCAAGTCGCGGCAAAAGAAGGGCTGCAGGTCGAAGTCGAATACGACGACATATTCGAAGCCTGCACCAACCAAAACGAAGCCGTGTCAATCCTGCAAGAAGCGGGCCGGGCGGCCGGGTATCCGATGCAGATGCGGAATGACCCTCAGCGCTGGTCCGAAGATTTTGGCCAATTCGGTAAGCAGGCCAAAGCGGCGATGTTCTGGTTGGGCTCCGGTGTGGATCAGCCGCAGCTGCATAACCCGGACTACGATTTCCCTGATGAGGCCATTCCCGTCGGGGTTGGCATATTCACGGCCGTCATCAACGGGCTGCTAAACGCTTAGACAAATCCGGCTGCGCGCCGAAACACGAGCAGCCAGTCTTTCAGGTCTGCTACAGCAAGTTTACGCGCAAAATATCAACCACTTGCTGGAACCCGGCGCCGGCGGCGGGAACGCGACCGGGGAAGTTCATGAACGGGTGCACAAGGTCCTCGATCACCCGAACGTCAGCTTCGACGCCGGCGGCTTTCAGCTTTTCGCCATAGGCGACGCCTTCGTCGCGCAGCGGGTCAAACCCGGCGATCACCAGTGCGGCGGGGCAGACGCCCTCGACATCACCCAACAAAGGTGAGGCCATCGGGTCCAGCGCGTCTTCGTCAGAACGCAGGTAGTGGTTGGTGTACCACTCCATCTCTACTTTCTCGAGAAGGAAGCCTTCGGCAAACAGCTCATAGGACCGGGTCTGTTTGCTCATGTCCAACCACGGCACGATCAGGACCTGGTATCTCAGCGGATGCTCGGCGTTCTTGCGCTGTTGCGCCACTGCGGCTGAAATGTTGCCCCCGGCGCTGTCGCCTGCCATGGCCACTCGGGTCCGGTCAAAGCCAAGCGTATCGGCCTGTTCCATCACGCCGTCAAAGGCGGCAAGGCAATCATTGATGCCGATGGGAAACTTGTGCTCGGGCGCCAGTCGGTAATCGACCGCAACCACAACGCAACCAATGTCCAAGGCCAGGCGGTTGCACGCCTCGCGGTGGGTGACCAGCGAGCCGATTACGTGACCGCCACCGTGGTAATAGATCAGTACCGGTGCGTTTTTATCCATCCCTTTGGGGCGGTGGATTTCGCAGTTGATCGGGCCTGCGGGTCCGTCAAATACGTGCGGCGTGATCGGCACATCGGGGCTAAGGGGGTAGGCCAGCCAATGGCCTTTTTCCTCATAATCGTCACGGCGTTCCTGCACCGGCCCGACATAATCCGGAGGGTCGGTGTAGTTCTTGACCATGAAATTGGCATTGGGTCCAGTTTCTGGCCATCGATTTCGATTGGCGGGCCGCTCAGCAGTCGCAAGACCGGGGTCGGCAGTTTGCACGACATGCGTGCAGCGGTTCTCAGGATGGCATTCTTCATATCGTGTCTCCGTTCGTCGTTGTTGTCAAAAACAGAAAAGTTTTCTGGAAAATACCGACTCGAACGATTCTGTCAATAAATAAGAAAACTTTTCTCTTTTCAGCATTGTGCTATTGTGATGACGCGGGTAAATGCCGTGCCCAACATGTTGAAAACAGGACTTCAAGGACAGGATTGATGGCTTACGCATCGGCTGATTCAGACCAACATGTGCCGCGAAGACCCCGCCAACAACGCGGGAAGATCAAGTTCGAGGCGATTCTGGACACTGCCAAAAGCCTGATGATCGAAGGCGGCAGCATCGGTCTGCGCATTCAGGAGATCTCGGATAAATCCGGCATCAGCATCGGTGGCATCTATCAGTATTTCCCATCGAAAGAGGCCATCGTGCGTGTGATTGCCGATCGTTACTTCGATGAGGTCGGCGCAATGATCTTTGCCGGGCTAGAAGAAACGCCCAGGACCCTGCAGGAATTTGAGGTCATGTTCCGCACCGTGTTCATGGAGTTCGCCCAAACCCATCTGAACGACCGCAACGCTTTGGGCATTTTGCTGGCGATCTCATCAGAACTGGACCTGATGGAACGGAGTTTTGCGGCCTCGTTTCAGCATTCCGAAAAGGTATCCGAGGTCACCAGCGACCTGTTCCCGGATTGGGATCAGGCTGAGGTCACGCAGCGGATTTACCTGGCAATGGTGATGGCGCGCCCGTTGGTCGAGGCCGCGCTGGTTGCGCCCGAGGGCGACCGGGCCGGGTTGCTGGACAAGGGTGTCGACATCCTGATCCACAGCTTTTTGTATTCCAAGACCGGGCCTCGGTAAGGCAAATCTTTTTCTGCTGCGCGCAGGTAATTGCACGCAGCCGGTTGGTGTCGGGCAAGGTTACATGTATTTGCGCAAGACCTGCACCGCTTCGTTAAAGGCGCGATCTGCGGCTGGAACGTAACCAGCGACATTGTTGTAGGGGTGAACCAGATCCGTTTGCAGGTGGATTTCAGCTGTCACGCCCGCCTCTTGGAGCTTTTTGCCATAGGCCAGCCCTTCGTCGCGCAGCGGATCGAAACCGGCAATGAACAATGCGGCGGGGCAGACGCCCTCGACATCGCCCAACAGTGGTGAGGCCATGGGATTGGTCGCATCCTTCTGGTCCTCGAAATAGAGTTCCACGAACCACTCCATCTGCGCTTTGGTCAGGAAGAAACCGTCGGCGAACAGCTCATAAGGCCGGGTCTGTTTGCTCATATCGACCCACGGCACCCAGAGCATCTGGAACTTGGGTGGGTGGGCTGCGTCTTTACGCTGTTGCGCGATCACGGCTGAGACATTGCCGCCTGCGCTGTCCCCACCAACAGAGATACGGTCGGGGTCGAACCCAAGTTCAACGGATTGTTCAACGATGCTGTCAAACGCAGCAAGGCAATCATTGACGCCGACAGGGAATTTGTGTTCAGGCGCAAGGCGATAGTCCACAGCCATAACCGCGCAGTTTACGTCGAGGGCCAGTTGACGGCAAACGCCCCGATGCGATTCCAGCGATCCGCTGACGTGACCTCCGGCGTGAAAAAACATCAAAACCGGGGCAGGGTTTGGCAGGCCCTTGGGGCGGAGGATTTCGCAATTAATTGGGCCTGAAGGGCCATCAATAACAAGCGGCGTCATTGTTACAAACGGACTGGGCGCATGAGAAAACCAGTCGCCCTGTTCATCAAAGCTGGCGCGAATTTTTTCGATACTTTGGATTTTGTTCGGATCATCCGCGAAGTGTTTCACCATCATGTTGACGAGCGGGTCGAGTGTCTGACCGTCGATTTCGACATCTGGCCCGCTCAACAGGCGATGGACGGGAGTCGGCAAGCGGCATGCGGTGCGCGCGATTGTTCTGAGGATGGCGTTTTTCATTTTGTGTCTCCTGACCTGGGCATGTTCAAAACAAGAATAATATTCGCATAAAAGTGCAGGTCGCATTCCGTCAATAAAAAGAATAATATTCTTGTTTTTGGCGTTGCGGTAAACTGGACAGCAGGCGCGGTGAACGGCATAGGCGCGATAAGCAAAAACGGAAGTGATGCACGGATGATGGTAGAATCAGAGGGAACCCCGGCTCAGCAACTGACCCGCAGGCCGCGCCAAAAACGCGGTAAGGAAAAGTTCGAAGCGATTCTTGATGCGACCAAATCCGTGATGGTCGAAATGGGCAGCGTCGGGCTGCGCATTCAGGATATCTCGGCCCGGTCCGGGGTCAGTGTTGGCGGGATCTATCAGTATTTCCCGTCGAAAGAGGCCATCGTTCAGGAAATTGCCGATCGGTATAACGACTGGATCGGCGCGTTGATTTTTGACGTGCTTCAGTACAGCCCTGAAAACGCGGAAGGGTTCGAAGACCTGTTTCGCGCGATCTTCCAAGCCTATGCGCAGGCCCATCTGAACGATCAGAACTCGCTGGGCATTTTCCTGTGCATCTCATCTGAGCGCAGCCTGTTGCAACGCAGCATGCAGGCCTCGCAGGACCACGCGGAACGGGTGGCCGATCTGACGGACGGTCTTTTCCCCGGCTGGGACCGCGCGGAACTGGTCCGGCGGTTGTATCTGGCGATGGTCATGTCGCGCCCGTTAATCGAGGCTGCCATGGTGGCGCCCGAGGCTGAGCGCGCGGTGATGCTGGATACCGGCTTCGACCTTCTGATCACCAGTTTCCGGCAGGCTGGGTGACTATTCGGTAAAGCGTACCTTGCCGATAAAGGGCAGGTTGCGATTGCGTTGCGCGTAATCGATGCCATAGCCCACGACAAATTCGTCAGGGATTTCAAAGCCGATCCAGTCCGAGCGGAAATCTACCTCACGGCGGCTGGGTTTGTCCAAGAGGGCGATGGATTTCAAACGGCCCGGCTTGCGGCTGGCAAGCAGCTTGGTGACGTGGTTCAGCGTGTGTCCGGTATCCACGATGTCTTCGACAACCAGCACGTCACGGCCTTCAATGGCGCCGCGCAAGTCTTTGAGAATGCGCACTTCTCGGCTGCTTTCCATTGAATCGCCATAAGAAGACGCCTCAAGGAAATCCACCTCGATCGGCAGGTCCAGCTCGCGAACCAAATCGGCGATGAACACGAAACTGCCGCGCAGCAGGCCAACAACGACCAGCTTGTCTGTATCGCCGTATTCGTCGGTGATTTCGCGGCACAGCTCTTCGATTCGGGCGGCGATTGCCTTGGCCGAGATCATTTCATCTATCACATATGCGCGGTCACTCATCGCAGCCCCCTTGATCTTTGGCGCGCAACATACGACATGACGCGCCATTGTCACCTGTAAATCCCGGACGCCATGCCCACCCATTCGGAAACTCGCCACCTGCCTTACACCGCACAACAGATGTATGATCTGATTGCGGATGTGGACAAATATCCCGAATTTCTGCCCTGGTGCTCGGCGGCTCGTATCCGCAGGACCTATGCTGCGGGCGAGGCGCAGGTGATGGAGGCTGACCTCGTTATCTCGTTCAAGGTCTTCCGCGAACGGTTCGGCAGCCGGGTAACGCTGCATGCTGACCCAAAGAAGATCGACACCGAATATCTGGATGGCCCGTTCAAGTACATGAAATCCAACTGGCAGTTCGAGGACGCTGCGGGTGGCGGTTGCGATGTCTCATTCCACGTGGACTTCGAGTTCAAGAATGCCATTCTCCAAGGCATCATCGGTGTTGTGTTCAACGAGGCGATGCATCGAATCGTTCAGGCTTTTGAGACCCGCGCGGCGGATTTGTACAGCTAAGCCTTTACCCGCAATCGGCGCGCGTTAGACTGCGCGAATGACTGACTTTACCACTTCTCTGGCCGGGTTCGCAGCGGGGCCTGTTACGACAACCTTGAAGACGCGGGTCGTCACCTCGTTGTCTGTTATGGATTGGGTCGCCGTCGGGCACGCCGGCGTGAACGAACCGGTGTCCAAAACGGTCAGAAACCTTGTGTTGGACGAGGCAGGGGCAGAACAGGCCCATTTGTTCGGAGGCGGTGCCGCGCCTTTACGGGCGGCTGCGTTGGTGAATGGAACCGTGTCCCATGCGCTGGATTACGATGACACTCATTTTGCCCATATTGGACACCCTTCGGTCGCCATCCTGCCTGCTGCACTGGCGCTGTGCGAATGGGACGACCGCATTCTGGTTGATCTGCTTGAAGCCGCGCTAGTCGGAATAGAGGTGTCTATCCGCGTCGGACTCTGGCTTGGGCGCGACCATTATCAGGCGGGCTTTCACCAGACCGCCACGGCAGGTGCTTTCGGTGCGGCGGTTGCCGCGGGGCGAATCCTCAGGTTTGACGCCGCGGCCATGCGCAAGACGTTGGGGCTGACAGCGACCCGCGCCGCAGGGCTGAAAGCGCAATTCGGAACCATGGGCAAGCCCTATAACGCGGGGCTTGCGGCCTCTGCCGGGGTCGAGGCAGCTTTGCTGGTCGCCAAAGGGTTTGAACCCAACATGAACGCGCTGGAGGGGCAATATGGGTTTGGCGCGACGCATGAAGGTGAGGGGGACGCGGAAACCGCGCTGGCCGGATTGGGCGAAGAGTGGCTGATCGACAGCGTCAGTCACAAGTTTCATGCTTGTTGTCACGGGCTGCACGCCGCGCTTGAGGCGGCGCGGGATCTGGACATCGCTGAACCTGAAGTAGCCGAGATCCGGATCAAGACCCATCCGCGCTGGATGACCGTGTGTAATCAGATGTCTCCGACGACCGGGTTGGGGGCCAAGTTTTCCTTTCGCACGGTCATTGCCATGCAGGCTTTGGGGTATGATACGGCGCTGCCAGTCAACTATTCGGACAAAACCTGTGCTGATCCGCGTCTGATCTCACTGCGGGATCGGGTTACGGTTCAAGCTGATGACACATTGTCCGAGACGCAGGCGCATCTGACCTTGCTGCGTCGGGACGGTGCCAGACCCGAGGCGACCCACGACTTGCTGGCCCCCATGACCCTGTCAGATCGCGAAGACCGTGTCCGGGGTAAAGCTTCCAAGCTGATCGGAAGCGAAGAGGCTGACGCTGTCTGGTCCATGCTGCGGACCGGTGGTCACACTCGGGATCTGGCTGCACTACTGGCGGGTTAAGCCACCCGCCAGTGCAGCGGAAAGCCCGGATCAAAGACCGTGACCGGCCCTTCATCCGACTCAATCTTGTCGGGGTAAGCAACTGGATCGCCTTTGGTCAGGGTGATCGTATCCTCGCTCACCGGCAGTCCGTAAAAGCCGGGACCATTGCGGGATACAAACCCCTCCAGCTTGTCCAGCGCATCTTCGCGGTCGAACATCTCGGCCACCAGGGACATGGTGTTTGTCGCGGTGAAACACCCGGCGCAGCCGCAAGCTATTTCCTTGTTCGCATCCGTGTGCGGCGCACTGTCGGTGCCCAGGAAATACCGCTCATCGCCCGAGGTTGCGGCGGCCAGCAGCGACAACCGGTGGTCTTCGCGCTTGGCCACAGGAAGGCAGTAATAATGCGGTTTGATCCCGCCAACCAGAATGTGATTGCGGTTGATGATCAAGTGATGCGCGGTAATGGTCGCGCCAAGGTCCACGTCGTTCGCTTTGACATAGTCCACGCCGTTGGCCGTGGTGATATGCTCCATCACGACCCGCAGGCCCGGTGTCGACCTGCGGATAGGGTCTAAAACACGGTCGATGAACACGGCCTCACGGTCGAAGATGTCGATCTCTGCCTCGGTAACCTCGCCATGCACGCACATGGGCAGGCCAATCTCGGCCATCTTCTCAAGCACCGGGCGCACTTTGTCGAAATCCCGAACGCCTGAGGCCGAGTTTGTTGTCGCCCCCGCCGGATACAGTTTGACCGCCTTTATCAATCCGCTGGCATGGGCGGCGGCCACGTCTTCGGGATCGGTGTCTTCGGTCAGGTACAATGTCATCAGAGGCTCAAAGCGCATGCCGTCGGGCAGGGCGGCCATGATGCGATCGCGATAAGCGGCGGCCTGATCTCCGCGCACGACAGGCGGCACAAGGTTCGGCATGATGATAGCCCGGGCAAAATGGCGTGCGGTTTCGGGCAGGACGGCCTGCAACATAGCGCCATCGCGCAAATGCAGATGCCAGTCGTCGGGGCGGCGGATCGTGATGCTGTTGATCATGGAGCATCGGCTAGCATACGGGCCGCTGTCGGAAAAGACCTAGTCAACAGACCGGAACGTCGTAGGTCTGCCAAAGACCATGGCCTTGACGCGCGTGGGCTGTCATGACCTGTTGTGGCGAAGGAGAGAATTACCCATGACAAAGCCAGATTCCATTGACGCCGTTCAGTCCATGTTGGGTACGCAGGGCTATGTCTGCGGCCGGGCGTTGGCCACCGTCGTGTTCCTGTCCTTGAAACTAGGCCGGCCCCTGTTTCTGGAAGGTGAGGCGGGTGTGGGCAAGACCGAGATCGCCAAGGCCCTTGCCGCCGGATTGAACCGGCGATTGATTCGGTTGCAATGTTATGAAGGGCTGGATGCGTCCTCGGCCGTCTATGAATGGAATTTCCCGGCCCAGATGGTGGCGATCCGAACTGCCGAGGCCTCGGGCGGGGCAGATCGGGGTGCTTTGCAGGCCGAGCTGTTCTCGGACGATTACCTTGTCGAACGCCCTTTGTTGCAGGCCATGCGCCCGGACGAAAATGGCGCACCCGTCCTGCTGATTGATGAGCTTGACCGTACGGACGAACCGTTTGAGGCGTTCCTTCTTGAGGCGCTGAGCGACTTTCAGGTCACCATCCCCGAACTGGGCACTGTCAAGGCACCCGAAGCCCCCATCGTGATCGTGACCTCGAACCGCACGCGCGAGGTGCATGATGCGCTGAAACGCCGCTGCTTGTACCATTGGGTCGATTACCCCGATTTCGACCGCGAGATCGAAATCCTGCAGGCCCGCGCACCTGAGGCCGCCGAGGCACTCAGCCGCGAGGTGGTGGCCTTTGTCCAACACCTGCGAACCGAGGATTTGTTCAAGAAGCCGGGCGTGGCCGAAACCATCGACTGGGCCAAATGCCTGCTGGCGCTGGACGTCATCAACCTCAGCCCCGAGGTGATCGGGGACACGCTGGGCGCGATACTGAAATACCAGGATGACATTCAGAAACTGCAAGGGTCCGAAGCGAAACGGATTCTGGATGAGGCCAAGTCTTCGCATGAGCCGGTCTGATTGTGGAAAAACTGCCTCTCGACATCCCTGACGATCCAAAGCTGGCGCAGAACATCACGCATTTCGCGCGGGCCTTGCGCAAGGCGGGGTTGCCGATTGGAACGGGGCGCGTTGTCGATGCAATCCGGGCCGTTCAGGCCGCTGGATTCACCGAGAAGCAGGATTTTTACTGGACGCTCCACGCCTGTTTCGTAAACCGCCCCGAACATCGCACCGTCTTTGCGCAGGTCTTTCGTCTGTACTGGCGTGACCCGCGATATCTTGAGCATATGATGTCCATGATGCTGCCCGCCATTCGCGGCGTGCAAGAGGAACGCATTGCCGATGCGGGTGAAAAACGCGCCGCCGAGGCACTGTTGGATGGGGTCGAACCTGACCTTCCCGAGACGACCGAACAGGACGAAGGGACCGAGCTGGAGATTGACGCCTCTCAGACTGCGTCGACCGAGGAAAGGCTGCGCAATCTGGACTTCGAGCAGATGAGCACAGCCGAGATTGCACAGGCCAAGCGCGTGCTGGCGCAGCTGACCTTGCCGGTCAAACCCCTCGAGTCGCGGCGCGGCCAGGCCAGCCATCTGGGCCAACGCATTGACCGGGCCCGAACCCTGCGGTCCGCAATGCGTCAGGGTGGTGAACTGCGCGATATCGCGCGGCTCAAACCCAAGCTACGCTGGCCAAATCTAGTGGTGCTCTGTGACATCTCAGGCTCCATGAGCCAGTACAGCCGGCTTGCCCTGCACTTTTTGCACGCTGTTTCAAACGCCAAGGGGGCGGGTTGGGCCAAGGTCCACGCTTTTACCTTTGGCACCCGGCTGACCAATATCACCAGGCACTTGCAGCAGCGCGACGTGGATGCGGCGCTGGCCGCTGCGGGGGCCGAAGCACAGGATTGGGAGGGTGGCACGCGTATTGGCGAATGCCTGTCCGCCTTTAACCGCGATTGGTCGCGGCGTGTTTTGGGGCAGGGCGCCGTGGTTCTGTTGATCTCGGACGGTCTGGATCGCGGAGAGCCCGCCGCGCTGGCGAAGGAAATGGAGCGTCTGCACCTGTCGGCGCGCAGACTTATCTGGCTCAATCCATTGTTGCGTTGGGACGGGTTTGCGCCCAAGGCGCAGGGGGTGGCGGCGATGCTGCCACATGTGGACAGTTTCCGCGCCAGCCATTCCATTGCTTCACTTGAGGATCTGGCGGCCGTTATTTCAAAGCCCGACGACATGGGTGAGAAAGCGCGGCTGATGACCGCGCTTTCAGCGTGAAACTCAGCTCAGCTGTTCATCGTTGCACTTGCGCGCCATTTCCATGGCCTTGTAGGTGCCGGTCAGGTCAACGGTGAAGGCAAATTCCTTCTCGGGGAAAACAACCATGACCTTTTGCTTGGCGATATCTTCAGCAAACTGAGGATCATCAGACAGGACGTACCCACCCGAATACCCTTTGGTGATATTGCCCTTCATGCCGGTGGCTTCACCGATATAGATATTGTCGCCCAGCAGAATCGCTACGGCCTCTGTGTCGCCGCGCTTGATATCGGTTTTTGCTTTGGTGAAGACACCAACATAGCCGACGCCGCGATCTTCGGTCAGACCCATCTGAACAACATTTTCAACGTCATCCACCGCTTCGATCAGACAGGATTTTTTGTCCTGATCAACAAAGACTTTCCAACCTTCGACTTCGCCATAACGCAAGAATGTATCAGCGGTCGCTGCGGTCGAGGCCAAAAGGCCAAAGGCCAATCCTAGTGTAATAATGCGTTTCAACTCTCTGTCTCCGTTGTGAAAATAAAATATGCGCATCCTGGAATGCACCAGATGCGCGTGTAGGCTAGAATCACATGATCTGACAATCAATCCTTTGCATGTAAGGTTGGATTCTGGGCTTGTTCGCGCCGAAGGAATCACTTTTGCAAGTGGTTCCAATCCGATGATGGCAAGGGTTCCTTTTCATCCTGCCAAAGCTGCTTATGTTGGGGAATGACACGCTGGGAGGGCGCAATGGACAGATTCGACAACAGCCCTGAAACGGCACTGGACTGGCACAGCAGTGGCATGCCGACGGCCCTGGCCACGGTGGTTCATACTTGGGGCAGTGCCCCGCGCCGCGTAGGCGCGCAGTTGGTGATCGGTGGCGATGGTCGCATCGAAGGTTCGGTCTCGGGGGGCTGCGTCGAAGGCGCGGTAGTGGTCGAGGCGCTGGAGGCGATTGAAGAAGGCGATGCGCGCCTGTTGGAATTTGGTGTCAGCGATGAGGATGCCTTTGCAGTAGGGCTGGCCTGCGGTGGTACGATCCGTGTTCTTGTTGAACCTGTGGGCAACGTCCTGCCGGAACAGATGCTGCGCGATCTGGTAGAGGCCAGAGCCGCGCGGGAGCCGGTTGCCTATGAGGTCAATATCGAAACGGGCCACAGGGCGTTGCGCAGAAATGTCTATTCCGAACGGATGCGCATGGATCGGTCTGGGTTCGAAGAAGACGGGCAGACCTTTGTGGCGGTCCATAACCCTCCGCTGCGGTTGATTGTCGTGGGGGCGGTGCATATCGCACAGGCGTTGGTGCCGATGGCGCGGATCGCGGGGTATGATCCGTCGCTTGTGGACCCGCGCGACGCCTTTGCCTCTGGCGCGCGTTTCCCCGGTGAGACGATCCTGACCGACTGGCCAGACGAGGCGGTTGCCAAGCTGGGTTTGGACGCCCGAACGGCAGTGGTGCTTTTGACCCATGACCCCAAGCTGGACGATCCGGCCCTGGAATCCGCATTGAAAGCCGGCGTCTTTTACATCGGCGCATTGGGCTCGACCCGCACCCATGCCAAACGGGTAGCTCGCATGAAAGAGGCGGGCTTTACCGAGGCGCAGATCTCTCAGATTCACGGTCCTGTCGGCTTGGATATTGGTGCAGCTGACCCGTCGGAAATTGCAGTGGCCATTCTGGCCCAAATGACAGCTGTGTTGCGGGGCAAGGCGTGAAATTTGGCGCTGTTCCTGTTGATCAGACCGCCGGGGCCATACTGGCCCATTCCGTGCAGGCTGGTGATATCAAGCTGCGCAAGGGCCTTATCCTGACGCCCGAGCATCAGGACATCCTGAACTTGGCAGGGCATGAAACGGTTACCGTTGCCCGTCTGGAACCCGGTGATTGCCACGAAGACGAGGCCGCGCGCATGCTGGCGGCCGCCCTGACACCTGATCCGGCGGCCGCCGCGTTACGGGTCACGCAGCCGTTTACTGGTCGTGTGAACCTGATTGCGGACGCACCAGGGGTGGCTGTTCTGGATATCAGCGCACTGGAGGCCTTCAATCAGGTCAACCCGATGATCACTGTCGCGACCGTGCCACAATACCAGCAAATGAGCGCGGGCGGCATGGTGGCGACGATTAAGGTCATTTCTTACGCGGTGCCCGGTGCCGATGTTCTTCAGGCTACCCGCCTGGCGCAGAACTCCGTTCGGCTGGTCACGCCTGTATTTCGAACCGCAGGTTTGGTGGTCACCGAAATTCCCGGTGGGCCTCCCAATGAAAAGGGCATTGCCGCCATCCAAAGCCGGGTGCAATCGCTGGGGATGGACTTGTGCGATGTGCGCATTGTTCCACATCAGACCAGCGCGTTGTCGACCGCAGTGACCCAGACAGAGGGCGAGGTAGTGATGATCCTAACCGCCTCGGCAACATCAGACGTGCTGGACGTGGCACCGCAGGCTGTGCGGGCTGCCGGTGGGCAGGTGGACCGGTTCGGAATGCCGGTTGATCCGGGCAACCTGTTGTTTCTGGGCGCGCTTGGTGATCGTCCGGTGATTGGCTTGCCGGGATGTGCAAGGTCTCCAGCGCTGAACGGAGCCGACTGGGTGTTGTCGCGCGTGGCCTGTGGGATTGAAACGACGGGGGCCGACATTGCCGGAATGGGCGTCGGAGGGTTGCTCAAGGAAATCCCGACGCGACCGCAGCCGCGAGCGTCCCGAAAAAAGGTGACATAACGGAACTTTGTCACAGTGTTTCAGCGCCATAATCGGAAGGGGTCGGGCGCGTAACAAATTGAAATAATCGACGAAAATTTTTGTTCTCAAACAAAAATTCCCGTGTTTAACTCGGGGCAAGCAAAAAACACTATATGGGAGGAACCAATGACACAGGTCTCAATGACTGTGAACGGAAAGTCCGTGAGTGGTGATGTTGAGGGCCGGACGTTGCTGTCCGGCTTTTTGCGTGATCACTTGTCGCTGACTGGAACGCATGTTGGGTGTGACACTGCGCAATGCGGGGCATGCGTGGTCCACGTGAACGGAGGGGCGGTGAAATCCTGCAATATGCTCGCGGTTGAGGCGGACGGAGCTGAAGTCGGTACGATCGAAGGTCAGGCGGCTACAGATGGGTCGTTGAACACGATCCAGCAGGCGTTTCAGGATCATCACGGCCTGCAATGCGGTTTCTGCACGCCGGGCATGGTGATGAGCGCGGCGGCGCTGTTGAAAGAGAACCCGCGCCCGACGGAAGCCGAGGTGCGCAAGTATCTGGAAGGCAATCTGTGCCGCTGCACTGGCTATCACAACATCGTCAAGGCGATCCTGGCCGCATCCGGTCAGGACGTCAGCAGCATCGCTGCGGAATAATGCCACTGCGGGCGCCAGAGGAGACGCCCGTGGGATGACATAGGATGCGGATGCATCCATTATGGGAGGAGAACAAGCAATGCCCAAAGACAGTGGCATCGGGGCCAGTTCCAAGCGGCGCGAGGACGTGCGCTTTCTGACCGGAGCAGGCAATTACACCGACGACATCAACGTACATGGTCAGGCCCATGTGTATTTCCTGCGCTCAGATATCGCGCATGGCCGGATCAGCAATCTTGACACTTCAGCTGCCGAAAGCATGCCGGGGGTGGTCCGAGTGTTCACCGGCAAGGATTTTGAAGGCGTGGGCGGTATTCCCTGCGGCTGGGAGGTGACGGACAAGCACGGCGCGCCGATGCAGGAACCGGCGCATCCCATTCTGGCGCAGGGCAAGGTCCGCCATGTGGGCGACCCGATTGCGGCGGTTGTTGCGGATACGCTGGCCCAGGCCCGCGACGCGGCCGAGGCGATCGATCTGGACATCGAAGAACTGCCCGCCGTTCTGGATATGAAGGCTGCGGCGAAGGATGGCACCACGCTGGTGCATGATGATCTCAAGAACAACATTTGCTATGACTGGCAATTGGGGGAAACCGACAACGCCAAGGTGGATGAGGTTTTTGCCAATGCGGCGCATGTGACCTCTCTGGATCTGGTGAACAACCGTCTGGTTGCCAACCCGATGGAGCCGCGCGTGGCCGTTGCCGAATACAGCCGCGGGACCGAGGATTATACGCTGTATACCACCTCACAGAACCCGCATGTGATCCGGTTGCTGATGTGCGCCTTTGTGTTGGGCCTGCCCGAACATAAGGTGCGTGTGGTGGCCCCCGATGTGGGCGGCGGCTTTGGCACCAAGATCTTCCACTATGCCGAAGAGGCGTTTTGTACCTTTGCGGCCAAGGCCTGCAACCGGCCCGTCAAGTGGTCGGCCAGCCGGTCCGAGGCGTTCATGTCGGATGCCCATGGGCGCGATCATGTGACCAATATTGAACTGGCGCTGGATGCCGAGAACAACTTTATCGGCCTGCGCACCAATACCTACGCCAATATGGGGGCTTATCTGTCGACCTTTGCCAGCTCGGTTCCGACCTGGCTGCATGGCACTCTGGCTGCGGGCAACTACACCACGCCGGTCATTCAGGTGAACGTCAAGGCGATGTTCACCAATACGGTACCGGTGGATGCCTACCGCGGTGCGGGCCGGCCCGAGGCGACCTATCAGCTGGAGCGGGTGATCGACAAAGCCGCGCGCGAGCTGGGGGCCGATCCAATTGCGCTGCGCCGGCAGAACTTTATCACCCAGTTCCCCTATGACACGCCGGTGGCGCTGACCTATGACACCGGGGATTACAACGGCACGATGGACAAGCTTGAGGCCGCCGCCGATCTGGCGGGCTTTGCCGCGCGCCGCGCGTCAAGTGAGGCCAATGGCAAGATGCGGGGCCTGGGCATCAACTGCTATATCGAGGCCTGCGGCATCGCGCCCTCGAACATCGTAGGCATGCTGGGGGCTCGGGCGGGTCTGTATGATGCGGCGACTGTGCGGGTGAATGCCACCGGATCAATCAGCGTCATGGTTGGTGCGCACAGCCACGGGCAAGGCCATGAGACGGCCTTTCCGCAAGTTGTGGCCGAGATGATCGGCATCGACGAGTCGATGATCGAGATCGTGCATGGCGACACCTCGAAGATCCCCTTTGGGATGGGCACCTATGGCTCGCGGTCTCTGGCTGTTTGTGGCTCGGCCATGGTCAAAGCGACCGAAAAGGTGATCGACAAGGCCAAGAAGATCGCGGCCCACCTGCTGGAGGCCTCCGAGGCCGATATTGAGCTGAAGGACGGTCAGTTCAGCGTCGCAGGCACCGATAAATCGGTGGCCTGGGGCGATGTGACCCTGACGGCTTATGTGCCGCATAACTATCCGCTTGAGGTCGAGCCGGGGCTGGAGGAGACCGCGTTTTACGACCCGGCCAACTTTACCTTCCCATCCGGCGCCTATGCCTGCGAGGTCGAGGTCGACCCCGAGACCGGTCAGGTCAGCATCGAGGCCTTCACCGCCGCTGATGATTTTGGCAACATCGTCAATCCGATGATTGTAGATGGTCAGGTCCATGGCGGCATCGGCCAAGGCATCGGTCAGGCGTTGCTTGAAAACTGCGCCTATGACGAAAACGGTCAGCTGCTGAGCGCATCCTTCATGGATTATGCGATGCCGCGAGCCGATGATGTGCCGTTCTACGGTGTGGACCATTCCAGCCAGACGCCTTGTACCCATAACCCATTGGGCGTGAAAGGCTGTGGTGAGGCGGGTGCGATCGGCTCGCCACCGGCGGTGGTCAATGCTGTGATTGATGCGTTGAATTCGGGCGGCAAGGCGGTGGATCACATCGACATGCCCGTCAGCCCGTCGCGCGTCTGGGCGGCCATGAAGGGGTGAGATTGGGGCAGGCTGGGGGCTCTGCCCCCAGACCCCCGGGATATTTATAGCCAGATGAAGGGCGGATCTGCGTTCTTCGGAAAGGAAAGACGAAATGTATAATTTCGAGTTTGAGAAGCCCTCTACCATTGCTGATGCGGTTGCAGCGCTGGGAGATGAGGATGCGCAGGCGTTGGGGGGCGGGCAAACCCTGATCCCGACGTTGAAACAGCGGCTTGCGTCGCCGTCGGCCCTGGTGTCGTTGAGTGGCATTGCCGAGATGCAGGGGGTCTGTGTTGAGGATGACGGCTCGGTCGCCATCGGCGGTGCAACCCCTCATGCGGTGGTCGCACGCGAGGCGGCGGGGTCTTATCCGGCGCTGGCGGCGCTTGCGGGTCAGATCGGTGACCCGGCAGTGCGCAATCGCGGCACAATCGGCGGCTCGGTTGCCAACAATGACCCGGCGGCCTGTTACCCGGCAGGTGTGCTGGGATCAGGAGCTACAATCGTGACCAATACGCGTCAGATCGCGGCCGATGATTTCTTTGAGGGCATGTTTTCCACCGCGCTGGAGGAGGGTGAGATCATCACGTCGGTCCGGTTCCCGGTGCCGCAGGCGGCGAGTTATCAGAAGTTCCTGCAGCCGGCTTCGCGCTTTGCTCTGGTAGGGGTCTATGTGGCGCGCTTTGCTGATGGCGTCCGGGTTGCAGTTACCGGTGCAAGTGAGGACGGCGTGTTCCGCTGGTCCGAGGCCGAACAGGCGCTGAGCAAGGAATTCCGCGCCGATGCGCTGATGGGGCTGAGCATCAATCCGATGAACATGATCGGCGATCTGCATGGTAGCAAGGACTACCGCGCGCATTTGGTGGCTGTAATGACCAAACGCGCCGTCGCCGCCTGTCTGTAACAGAGTCAAAACCAAAACCTCAAAGCCCCGGTAAAACGCCGGGGCTTTTTAGGTGCGCCGCAGCCTTGGAGGTTTTGACGGCTGCCAATAGGCCCCGGTGTCTTCGCGCGCTTTTTGGTAAGCCTCGACGCGTTGACTGGCCGCGGTCCCACCGGCCTCGAAAAGATGGCCCAGTAGACATTCCAGAATAGCCATCGCTCCGGTGAAGCAAGAAAACGGGTGCAAGGTTCTGGTACTGACGGTGAAGGCTACGTCCGGGTCTATCCCGGGTGCGATCACATCGCTGTCGGAAACCAGAATGATTCGAAGCCCCATTTTCTTGGCAAAACGCATGGATTGAATCGTGTCCGCGGAATAGGGGTGAACCGTTATGGCAATCAGGCAATCCTGTGGGCTTGCATCCAGAAGATCATCCGTTGCGGACCCCAAGTGCCGTGGGATCAGTTGAATGCCCGGATGCGCCATCCGCCCGGTGTAGGAAAAATAGTACGCTAGCGCGTAGCTGGCCCGCGTTGCCGTAACATAGCATCGATGGGCTGTAGTTATGTGCTGTATTGCTTGTCGGGTCTTGTCGGGATTCATCAGTCGCAGGGACCGGGCGACGATGTTCTGTTCGTTCTGGGCGAACCTGGCCTGTGTTTTTCCGAAGTCATCTTTGGAATGCAGCGCGGTCAGCCAGTCCTGACCCAAGTCACCTTCGCGATCTGTGACCAGTGCCGCGCGGAAGGGGCCTCGGAAGGCTTCAAAACTGTCAAAACCCATGCGCTGCGCCAGACGAACAAGGACATTTGAACTGACGCCGATATTGGCCGCCGTGACACGGATTGGGTTCAGCCCAAAGTCCCCGGGGTGGTCGACGACGTACTTTGCGGCGGCTTGCAGCGCCGGAGGCATTTGCCCGATGTCCTCGCGCAGGCGGTTTGTCAGGTGGGTTGGTGTATGCTCCATTCTGGTAAAAGAACAAATGTTCTGGAAAAGGCAAGTGTAAAACAAAACCTGACCTCTTAGATAAAAATGCAGTCCTGAGGTGCCCTGATGACCGATACACGATCTCGCTGTTTTCCCTATATACTCGTGGCGCCAAACGGTGCGCGGCGCGGGGCGTCGGATCACGTGATGCTGCCCATGTCGATGGATCAGATTGTGGACACGGGCCATCGCTGTTTTGACGCAGGCGCAAACGGTCTTCATCTGCATATCCGGGACGCGCAGGGGCGACATACATTGGATGCGGGCCAGTACCTTGAGACGATGGCTGAACTGCGCCAAAAGGTTCCTCACTTGGACATTCAAATCACCACCGAGGCGGCAGGTGTGTTCGACGTGGAAACCCAGTACAATTGTTTGCGCGATGTGCGACCGGAATGGGTCTCGATCTCGGTCCGGGAAATTGCGCGGGAGCCAGCGCTTGCGTCCCGTGTTTACGGCCTGTGCTCTGAACAGGGGACACGCGTTCAGCATATCCTGTATGATGCAGATGACGCCGCGCAGCTGGCGCACTGGCATGAGGCAGGAATTGTGGCCAAGGAACAGTCGGATTGCCTGTTGGTATTGGGGCGGTACGTCACGGGGCAGGAATCGTCGCCGAAGGACCTTGACCAATTTCCGGCGGACGCGTCAGATTGGATGGTTTGCGCTTTCGGATCACAGGAACACGCGTGTCTTGTATACGCCGCGCACCACGGAGCAGACGTTCGAGTCGGGTTCGAAAACAGCCTGACCGACCGCGACGGAAACGTCTGGAAAGATAACGCCGCGTCGGTCTCGGCGCTGATCGCCACGTTGGAAGGGGCACTGAAATGAGTCACGTTTTTCCACGCCATACCAAGTCTGATCTGCCTGTCGCTGCGGGCGGGGATGGATGCTATTTGATCGACGCTGATGGGCGTCGATACCTGGATTGCGGAGATGCGGCCGTTTCCTGTCTGGGGCATTCGAACCCTGCGGTGATCCGCGCGGTGCAGAGACAGGTGGAGCAGATCGCGTTTGCCCATACCGGGTTCATGACATCGGAACCGGCCGAGGCATTGGCTGATTTACTGGTCGCGCATGCACCGGGTGATCTGGACCGGGTTTACTTCGTGTCCGGCGGGTCCGAGGCGACCGAGGCGGCAATCAAACTGGCGCGACAATACTATCTAGAGATCGGGCAACCTGAGCGGCGGCATGTGATTGCGCGCCGACAGAGCTACCACGGCAATACGTTGGGTGCATTGTCAGCGGGTGGCAATGCGTGGCGGCGGGCGCAATTTGCTCCGATGCTGATTGAGATGACGCATATCGCGCCGTGTTATGAATACGCCGAGAAAACAAAAGGTGAGAGCAGTTTCGACTACGGCCAGCGCGTCGCCAATGAATTAGAGGCCGAAATTCTTCGGCTGGGCCCGGACAGTGTCATGGCCTTCATGGCCGAACCGGTTGTGGGCGCAACTCTGGGTGCGGTTCCGGCGGTCGAAGGGTATTTTACACGCATCCGAGAGATTTGCGATCAGTACGGTGTGCTGCTGATCCTGGATGAGGTGATGTGCGGGATGGGGCGGACCGGGCGGTTGTTTGCCTGCGATCATGACGGTATCGCACCTGATATTCTATGTATCGCCAAGGGGTTGGGGGCCGGGTATCAACCGATCGGCGCCATGCTTTGCACAGATCAAATATTTGAAGCGATCCGGGATGGGTCGGGGTTCTTCCAGCACGGTCACACTTATATTGGACATCCCGTCGCAACGGCGGCGGCGTTGGCTGTGGTCCGGGAACTGACCGAACGTGACTTGCCAGAACGGGCGGGTGTGATGGGGCAAAAGCTTCAATCTGCGCTTGAGGATGCCTTTGGACAGCACCCTAATGTTGGAGACATCCGGGGCAAAGGACTGTTTCGCGGCATCGAACTGGTTGCAGACCGAGAGACCAAGACGCCTTTTGATCCCAGCCGGGGCGTGGCGGGAAAGATCAAAAAGGCAGCGATGGCTGAGGGGCTGATCTGTTACCCAATGTCCGGGACACGCGATGGGCGTCTGGGCGATCATATCCTTCTGGCACCGCCTTTCATAATAGAAGATGCGCAGATCGACGAGTTGATCACCAGGCTTAGCAAGGCGATAACATCTGTCATTTGACGAAGATGTGATCTGACTTTTTGTTTGGGATCAATAGAGTATGCTGCGTAAGTAATCTAAACGGCGGTGTGGAATGATCAAGGATATCTGGGCAAGTTTTCGGGGCCTTCCTGTTTGGGTGCAAATTTGGATTGGCATTGTTCTGGTTCCCGTAAATCTCGCCCCACTTGCCTTTCTGGACCAACCAAACGGAGGGCTGATCGCTGCGCTTTCCATCACCGGTATGGCGCTAAACATCCCGATCATGTTGGCCGCACGAGGAATGAGCAAGGCGATGGCGTTGCCGCATCTTCTGGTGTGGAGCCCGCTGGTCGTCATTGTGGCCCTGACACTTGCGGATGCAGAAGTGGCGACATCAGGCCATCTGACATTTCTGACTGTGCTGCTGGTCGTTGATCTGATCTCGTTGGGCTTCGACGTCAACGACGCGCGCCTTTGGATGAAAGGCCGCGAGACATAATAAAAAGCCCCCTCGGAAAGAGGAGGCTTTGAAACATTGCGTCGATGACGCTTTTATTTCTGTGGCAGCGGCCCGATCATCATGATCATCTGACGGCCTTCCATCTTGGGCATGTTTTCTACCTTGCCCAATTCCTTGATATCCTCAGCCACACGTTCCAGCAATTCGCGACCCAGGTTCTGGTGTGCCATTTCACGGCCCCGGAACCGCAGGGTGATTTTCACCTTGTCGCCGTTTTCCAGGAACTTGAACACGTTGCGCATTTTCACGTCGTAATCATGCGTGTCGGTGTTGGGCCGGAATTTGACCTCTTTTACCTCGATGATTTTCTGCTTTTTACGGGCTTCGGCTTCGCGTTTCTGGGTTTCGTATTTGAACTTACCAAAGTCCATGATCTTGCAGACCGGCGGGTTCGCATTGGGCGAGATCTCGACCAGATCAAGTCCGGCATCTACGGCCATCTGCATGGCTTTGGCGGGATGAACCACCCCGACGTTTTCACCTTCGGCGCCAATCAGGCGAATTTCGGGGGCACGGATCTTATCATTGACGCGCGGGCCGGTGTCTCTTTGCGGCGGCGCGTTGTGAGGTCTGCGAGCTATGGGTTCATTCCTTTGATGATTGCAGATTTTCGAGCCCGGAATTTAGACCGCCCCGCGCCTTGTTTCAAGCGCCATCCGTGCAGAAAGGGCTGAAATCACAGGTTTTGCAGCAGGTTTATCGGCGGGCCACTGGCATTCCAGTAGCCCGCACGCAGGGATTAGCCTACAAAGGCCTTTTCGATCACGAATTCCTTGGGCTCAGAGTTGGCACCTTCGCGCAGGCCGAACTCTTCAAGGATTGCCTTGATATCCAGGTTAAAGGCCAGCGATCCGCACACCATCGCACGGTCGAATTCCGGCTTGATACCATCTTCGATGCCGAGATCCGCGAAGACAGTGCCATCTTTCAGCAAATTGGTGATGCGGCCCATCTTGGGGCTCTCTTCCCGAGTGGTGGTCGGGTAATAGCGGATCTTGTCGGCAAAACCTTCGCCCATCAGTTCGGCCAGCATTTCGTCCTGGCGGATGCTTTCGATCAACTGGCGGCCATATTCCAGCTCGGCCACTTCACGACAGGTATGGGTGATGATGATCTCGTCGTAGTCTTCATAAGTTTGCGGCTCGCGCAGCAACGAGGCGAAAGGCGCAAAGCCGGTGCCGGTGGCGAAGAACCACAGACGCTTGCCGGGCAGCAGAGCGTCATGCACCAGCGTGCCAACAGGCTTGGGTCGCAAGATGATCTGATCGCCGGGCTTGATGTGTTGCAGTTTTGAGGTCAGCGGACCGTCCTGCACCTTGATCGAATAGAACTCCAGCTCTTCGTCCCACGACGGTGACGCGATGGAATAGGCACGCAGCAGTGGCTTGCCGTTGTCGCCCAACAGGCCGATCATCACGAACTCACCCGAACGGAACCGCAGTGACACAGGGCGCGACACCTTGAAGGAGAACAGGCTGTCGGTCCAGTGCTTGACGTCAGTCACAGTCTGGGCGTCCGGCAGAACGGGGGCCTTTACGGCGGTTGCTTCGGTCACGGGCTTCATCTCTGTCATCGTTATCACTGTCGGTGGGGTAAACCGACATCTCCGTTTAATCTTTGATCCAAGTCAGGAAAAGGGGGCAGTTGCCCCCAACGTCCTTTTTCAGGCTGGCAGTGGCGGGCTTAGCCGCGCAGACGGGCCTGATAGTTGTTGTCTTTCCAATTGGCGCGCGCCAGCCACTGGTCCTCGGGTTGACGGGTGGCAAGGGTGTGGTCGATCTCAACCTCGTCAAAGCCGCTGCGACGGGCCATAGCGTATTGATCGGCCAGAACGTGGCCCTTGGCGCGCAGGCGTCCGGTGTAGCCTTTCAGGCGCAGCACGCGGGCGATGGTGAACCCACGCCCATCGGCTGAGGAAGGAAAGTCCACACGCACCATCTTGGCACATCCCAGGCGACCAATCAGTTCATCGGGGTCGGTGTCCGATGCCACGTCCAGCGCGACTACATCATTGGCCGCGTCTTCCAGGGTGACATAGCCATCGGTCCAGTCATCAGGGGCGAACCCCTCATCGGTAACGATTACATTCATGTTTTCTCTCCGGCGCGCACCATCTTGCCATCGACAAAATGGATGCCGCATTCTTCCTTGTTCTGGTCGCGCCAGCGTCCGGCGCGGGGGTCTTCGCCCTTTTTGACCGGCGAGGTGCAGGGCGCACAGCCGATTGAAGGGTATCCTTTGGCCACCAGCGGGTGACGGGGCAGGTTGTTTTCGTCCATATAGGTACGCACATCTTCGGGCGCCCAATGGGCCAGCGGGTTTACCTTGATCCGGCCGGTGCCGTCCTCGACCTCAAAAAACTCCAAGGCCGTACGGGTTCCGGCCTGAAACCGCTTGCGCCCGGTGATCCAACCGCAATAGCCCGACAGGGCCTGTTGCAGCGGAAAGGTCTTGCGCAGGTTGCAGCACGCATCCATGTCCCGCATGCGCAATGCACCATAGGGGTCGTCGCGCTGTACGTCCTCTTCATCCGCACGGATGATTTTGACGTTTCGCAATCCCAGCCGTTCGCTGACTTCCTGCTGGTACTCCAGCGTTTCAGTGAACAGCATTTGGGTGTCGATGAACAACACCGGGGTCATCTTGTCGACCACCGCTGCCATATGCAGCAACACCACCGACTCTGCGCCAAAGCTGGACACAAGCGCCAGCTCTTCGATTTCTTCGATTGCACCATGCATTACGTCATGTGCGCTGTGGTGGCGGAACCGGGCGTTCAGCGCGTCGACCTTTTCAGTCAGTTCGCGCCTGTCATGGCCCAGGTCCGTCTGGATTAGGTCAAGCGGCATTTGCCTGCGCCTCGGGGTAGAGCGCTGCCTTGAACGGCGCCATGCCGACCCGGCGATAAGTGGCCAGAAAGGTCTCTTCGGCGCTTTCCCTTTGGTTCAGATAGGTGTCCACGATGCGTTCAACTGCCGGTACGATCTCATCATAGGCAAAGCCCGGACCGGTGCGGTCGCCGATGGCGGCCGTCTCGGTGCTGTCACCGCCCAGCGTGATCTGGTAGTTTTCGACGCCCGCGCGATCCAGACCCAGGATGCCGATATGGCCGACATGGTGGTGACCACAGGCGTTGATGCAGCCCGAGATCTTGATCTTCAGGTGGCCAATGTCGTGCTCCAGCTTCAGGTCTTCGAACCGGGTGGCGATTTCCTGCGCAACCGGGATCGACCGCGCCGTCGCCAACGCACAGTAATCCATGCCGGGGCAGGCGATGATGTCGCTGATCAGGCCGATGTTGGCGGTCGCCAACTCGTGTTCTTTGAGTTTCGCGTGGATTGCTGGCAAGTCCGACTTGTGGACATGCGGCAGGATCACGTTCTGCTCATGGCTGATGCGCAGCTCGTCATAGGCGAAGGTTTCGGCCAGATCGGCCATTACGCGCATCTGTTCGTCGGTCGCATCACCCGGCGTCGCCCCGTGTTTCTTGATCGAAATCGTGACAATCGCGTGGTCCGCGTTCTTGTGCGGTGCGATGTTGGTATCCACCCAGGACCGGAAAACCGGATCGTTGGTGTAGGCCGATTCAAACGACGCAACGGATGCTTTGCGGAAGGCAGGTGCCGCAAAGTGGCCCTTGATCTCGTCCAAGAGGTTCATGTCGGCGCCTTTGAACTGCGGGCGGACCTGCAGGAAACGCTCGTTCACCTTGGCGCGGATGGCGTCGATGCCGTGCTCATGCACGGTGATCTTGATGCGCGCCTTATACTTGTTATCCCGGCGGCCAATCTGGTTCCAGACGGAAACGGTGGCTTCGAGATAAGCCAGCAGGTCGTCAAAGGCGACGAAGTCCGACAGTTCCTTGCCGATCATGGGCGTGCGGCCCAAGCCACCGCCGACGATAACGCGGGCACCCAAAACTCCGTCACGCTCGACCAGTTGCAGGCCGATATCATGGGCCTTGATCACCGCGCGGTCATTCTCAGATCCGGTGATGGCGATCTTGAACTTGCGCGGCATGAACTGGAATTCCGGGTGGTCGGTCGACCACTGGCGCAGCAGTTCCGCGTAGGGGCGCGGATCGGCGACCTCATCTGCGGCGGCGCCGGCGAAATGGTCCGCGGTCACGTTGCGGATGGTGTTGCCGCTGGTCTGGATGGCGTGCATGCCAACCTCGGCCAGCGCGTCCAGCATATCCGGCACGTCGTTCAGTTTCGGCCAGTTGTACTGGATGTTCTGGCGGGTGGTGAAATGGCCATAGCCTTTGTCCCACTTTTCAGCCAGCAGGGCCAGCTGACGCATCTGCGCGCTGTTCAGCGTGCCATAGGGGATAGCGACCCGCAGCATATAGGCATGCAACTGCAGATACAGGCCGTTCATCAGGCGCAGGGGTTTGAATTCATCCTCGGTCAGCGACCCGTCAATGCGGCGCTCGACCTGGGCGCGGAACTGCGCGTTGCGTTCCGCCAAGAATGCTGTGTCGAACTCGGAGTAGCGATACATATCTAGCTGTCCTTATTTGCAGCCCCGAACCTGGGGCCATAGAAGGGGAGAAGGGAGCCTGAATTCAGGTCCGGGGCTGCGGGGAGGATTCCTGTTTGCCGTGGGCATAGTTGGACGGACCAGTGCGGCGGAAATCTTCCCGGAAATGAGTGGGCTCAGGGCCTTTGTGACCGGCGACTGCGTCGGCCAGATAGGCACCGACGATCTTGCTGACCTGACGCTCGGCATCCAGCAGGCGCACCTGCGCGTGGGCTTCGTCGGTGATCAGCTCGGCCTCGGACAAATCCCGCGACCAACGGTCGTCCTCGGTCAGATAGATCACATCGCCTTCCAGAAGATCGTTGGCAGTGACAATTTTGGGGGTAAAAGCGCGGGCCATCAGGCGTGCTCCTTTTTAAATTCGGTCACGGCCTGGGCCGCTTGTCGCGGGGCAAGGCCATAAAAGGTCAAAGTGGGGCCGTCCAATTCGGCGGCGTTCAAATCACTGGGCAACTGGTCCAGGGTCGTTGCCAATATGCGCTGATCAGGGCGCGAAGCGTTTTCAACCAAAGTAACCGGCGTGGCGCGGTCGGCGCCGTGCATGATCAGACGGCCCTGAACAAAGCGGGCGGACTTTTTGCCCATATAGATGGCCGCCACCGAGCCATCTCGTGCCAGCGCAGCCCAGTCATGATCGGCAAAGCCCTTCATGTCATGCCCTGTCAGAAACCGGACCGAGGAGTTGCGTCCGCGCCGGGTCAGGCTTTGGCCTATGCCAGCAACGGCAGCCGAAGCCGCAGTAATGCCGGGAACAATGCGCCACGGGATGCCAGCAGCCTCGACGGCCTCAATTTCTTCGTCCAGTCGGCCAAACACTGTCGGGTCACCGGATTTGAGGCGCACAACGCGCTGACCTTTCAGCGCGTAATCCACCAGCAGGGCATCGATGTCTTCCTGTTTCCAGGAGGGGCCGAACCCGGCTTTTCCCACATCCACCAGCACGGCCGTTTTGCCTGCCAGCGCCAGAACCTCAGCGCTGATCAGACGATCATGCAGCACCACGTCGGCCCGCTCAAACGCATTCAGCGCCTTGAGTGTCAGCAGTTCTGGATCGCCTGGTCCGGCGCCGACAAAGTCGACATGGCCAGCGTGATCATATGAATGCGTTACGTGCATGGTGAGTCTCGGGTTGGTTTGACTTGACCCTCAATATAGGAAATATTCCCGGTAATGCGCCATATGGGCGGGCAAATAAGGACATACGTTCCCCCACAACCACCCAGAAGGACACAAGTTTCGAAACGAAGGGAAAATTGGAATGTCGGTGCGGATTGATGACACGGATCGGAAAATTCTGGCTGAGCTTCAGCGTGACGCCAGTCAATCGCTGGACGAAATTGCAGCCCGTGTTGGCAGCTCGAAGACCCCTGTCTGGAACCGAATTCGCAAGCTTAAAGGCGCAGGCGTCATTGGTCAGCAGACCGTTCTGCTGGATGCCGAGGCGCTAGGGTTCGAGGCCACGTTCTTTGTGCTGATCCGCACTTCGGAACACGAGGCCGACTGGCAGCGCAAATTCCTGAAAGCGCTGCGCGATCGCCCAGAAGTGCAAGAGGCGCATCGGTTGGCGGGCGATATCGACTACATCCTTAAGGTCCGCGTTAAAAACGCTCGCGCCTATGATGTGTTCTACCAGACCCTGATCTCAGAAGTGCGGGTGCATAACGTGACCGCGCTGTTGTCGATGGAGGAAATCAAATCCACCACCATGCTGCCGCTGAACGCGCTAATCGACGGCTGAGGTCGATCAAACCTGAACCATCAGGCGCGTCAACCCATGGAAGTGATAGGTGTTTGAATATTCAGGCGCCTCGCTGAGGTGCAGAGTCGGCCAGCGCCGAAACAGCGCTATCAGCGCGATGCGCATTTCCAGCCGGGCCAGCGGCGCACCAACGCAGAAATGCAGTCCGCCGCCGAAACTGGTGTTGGTCACAATGTGGCGCGTCGGGTCAAACCTGTGTGGATCCTTCCAGACTGCCGCGTCGCGGTTCGCCGCGCCCAGCAACAGCGCGACCTCATCGCCGCGTTTGAAGCTGTGGTCGAATATCTCAACATCTTCATAGGCATAGCGCGTGAACATGTGCAGTGGTGGATCATAGCGCAAGATTTCTTCGACAGTTCCGTCAATTTGGTCAGGGGCAAATATCTGTGCCCCAAGACCAAGTTGCAGAACTGTCTTTACCCCGTTTCCAAGCGAATGCACCGTCGCCTCGTGCCCGGCATTCAGCAGCAGGACGCAGGTGGCAACCAACTCATCGCGTGAGAGCTTTTCGCCATCTTCCTCAGCGGCGATCAGGCGGGTGATCAGGTCGTCCTGCGGATCGGTGCGGCGCTGTTCGATATAGTCGCCAAGAAAGGCGGTAAAGTCCTGCGCAGCCATGGCCGCCGCGTCTTCGGTTTCGCGGGTGCGGCTGGCTTGATACATCGCCACCATAGCGTGGGACCACCGCAGCAGGTTGGGCGACATCTCTGCAGGTACGCCCAGAAGGCGGCAGATCGTGATTACCGGAATTTGTGTGCAAAACGCATCCAACAAGTCGAAAGGTGTATCGGGGAAGTCGTCAATCAGCGCATGGCTAAGATCGTGGATCGACGGTTCAAGCGCCGCAATGGCCCGAGAGGTGAAGGCCCGCATCACAAGCGCCCGCAGTCTTGTGTGTCGGGGGGACTCCGCCTCCAGCAGGGAATGTGCCTCAACCTTTAGCCATGGAGACAAATGGTCGGGGCCCGGGCGGTGCAGTTCGTTCGGAACCTCGCGGCCAAAGCGGCGGTCTTTCAACAAGGCTTGGACAGCGCGATGCGATACCGCGGCGGTTTTTTTGTAATCCTCCCAATAGACAAGGTCGCCTTCTGCGCGGGCTGTGTCATAGAAAGGATAAGGGTTTTGCATGAAACCCGGATCGACCGGGGATTGGATGACCGTCTTCATACGGCGCAGACTTGCCATGGCGCGCGCTGAATGCAAGACCCTATGTCATGCATAGGCTTTGGGTCATTTTGGGATTTTTGGTCGCTGTCGGGCTTTTGTCAGCCGGAGTGTGGTCGTATGGCTATCGGCAGGCGCTGTCGCAGCTTAGCGATAAGGCCGAGGCGGATCTTGAATTGGCTGCGGACCGACTGAGCACGCAGATGCAAGTGTATCAAGAACTGGCGGTGTTGATGGCAAACCATCCCGCTTTGCGCACGTTAGACACGCCAGAACAGAAACGTACAGCGCAAGCACTACTGCTGGACGTGGCCGACAAGACGGCGGCAGATAACATGATCTATCTGGACCGAAACGGCCGGGTTCTGGTCGCAGCGCATCCGGTGCTGCGCCCCAGCATGGCCGAACACCCCGCGTTTCAGCGCGCCATGCAGGGCGCAATGGGCAGCGCACACGGGGTTCAGCCAATCACCGGCAATCGGACCTATTCCTACGCGGCCCCGGCGTTTGGTCCTTTGGGGCAGGTTGGCGGTGCGTTGATGGTCACGGCTGACGTGCAGGATGTTGAACAGACCTGGCGCGGCAGTACCGAGGCAGTGTTCTTTATCGATGCAGAGGGTGTGGTCTTTATCTCTAACCGGTCGGACCTGCTGTTCTGGCACCGTGCGGACGGGCAAAAGGGGTTGACGCCGCCAAAGGCGGAGGCGATTGACTTCGCTTCTGTCCAGGTGGGTCGGCATGAGCTGTGGAACCTGAACTGGGGCCGTTATCTGCCGCGCCGGGCCTTGCACCTGATGCTTGATTTGCCGGTAATCGACATGACGGCCGAGGTGCTGGTCGACGTGGCCCCCGCGCGCCGTCTGGCCGGATTGCAGGCCGCAACGGTGGCCGCGCTTTGTCTGGCCTTTGGGGCCTTTTTGTTTCTGGCGACAGAACGCAGGCGCACTTTGGCCGAGGCCAATTTGGTCTTGGAAAGCCGCGTCGCCCGCAGAACCCACGACCTGACGGTGGCCAACGCAGCCTTGCGGCGAGAGGTCCACGAACGGCTCGAAGCAGAGGCCGCGCTGAAACACGCGCAAGAAGAACTGATCCAGGCTGGCAAACTTAACGCGCTTGGCCAAATGTCTGCAGGGATCAGCCACGAACTGAACCAGCCGTTGATGGCGATCCAGCAGTTCGCGGACAATGGCACGGCGTTTCTTGCCCGCGGCCGCGAGGGAAAAGCTGCTGACAACCTGACGCGCATATCCGACATGGCCACCCGGATGGCGCGGATCATCAAGAACCTGCGCGCCTTTGCGCGCAATGAAAGCGAACCGATGGGCAAGGTCGATCTGGTTCAGGTGATCGAGACGGCTATAGAGTTGACCGATGCGCGCTTGCGGGCCGAAGGCGTTACGATGGAATGGCAACCGCCAGACGCCCTCGTGTTTGCCTGGGGCGGAGAGGTGCGGCTGGTGCAGGTCTTTGTGAACCTGATCAACAACGCAGCAGACGCGATGAGCCAACAGGAAGACCGGCTGATCCGAATTAGGATTAACAATGGACAGAAACTGGCCGTGACTGTGCGGGATATCGGGCCGGGTATTGAGAACACAGAAAAGCTGTTTGAACCTTTCTATACGACCAAAGCAGTTGGGTCGTCCGAAGGGATGGGGCTGGGCCTGTCGATCTCATATGGTCTGGTGCAAAGCTTTGGCGGTAACATTCGCGGAACGAACGCGGCAACGGGTGCTATGTTTACTGTTGAGCTTGAATATTACCGGGAAGACGAGATCGCATGACGCGCAAGGTTCTATTGGTCGATGACGACGCCGCCGTGCGTGAGGCGCTCGCGCAGACGCTGGAATTGGCAGATTACGATCCGGTTACAGCGGGATCCTTTGTGGCGGCCAAAGATCAAATCCGCGCGGATTTCCCCGGTGTGATCGTGTCGGATATTCGTATGCCGGGCCGGGATGGATTTCATCTGCTGAACTATGCCCATGATATGGACCCTGATCTGCCCGTCATCCTTTTGACCGGCGAAGGTGATATCCCGATGGCGGTGCAGGCCATGGGGCAGGGTGCGTTCGACTTTCTGGAAAAGCCCTGTGCCGCCGCCGATCTGCTGAACGTTCTTGAAAGAGCATTTGCGTCCCGGGCACAGGTTCTGGAACACCGGGCCTTGAAACACGAGCTTGAGCGTGGAGACCCGGCTGCGCGCATGCTGTTTGGGTTGTCCGCGCAAGCTGAGGCACTGCGCGAACGTGTTCGATCCGTCGCGCCCACCGGGGCCGAGGTTCTGGTCACAGGACCCGCCGGCAGTGGCATCTCGAAGGTGGCGGAGGTTATCCACCTGATGTCGCCACAAGGGCAGGGGCCATTTGTCAAAAGACCATCCTCTGGAATGACCGCCGATGATCTGGTTGGTGTTTGCGAAGACGCGGCTGGAGGTTCTTTGTTTCTGGATGAAATCTCAGCAATGCCGGAGGCCACGCAATACGCGGCGCTTGAAATGGTCGAGCAGGGCGTGGGCGCACGCATTCTGGCCGGGACAACCGCTGATCTGGCTGCCCTGTCGTCAAAGGGACAATTTCACGCTGATCTGTTTTATCGGCTGGATGTCATGCGCGTGCGCATCCCGTCGCTTGCGGAACGGCCCGAGGACATTCCGGTGATCTTTCGCCACTATGTTGCGCAGGCGGCAGAGCAGGCGGGTATCGCGGAACCTGAAATCTCGTCCGAACATCTGGCCTCGCTGATGGCCGACAGTTGGCCCGGCAATGCGCGTTCGTTGATGTCGGCGGCAATGCGGTTTGTACTGGGGATGCCAGAAGAGGTGGCTCAGGCCACGGACCTTGGTTTGGTAGAGCAGATGGCACGGGTCGAGCGATCACTGTTGATTGCGGCTTTGGGACGGCATAACGGCAAGGCCGCGGACGCTGCCAAAGCGTTGAAACTGCCGCGGAAAACGTTCTACGACAAGTTGGCCCGCTATCAGATTAGAGCCGAGGATTATCGGAGATAGCCAAATAGCCTCCGGTCACTTTTACCGTATTCTCACGCGTTTCAGGGCATTGGGTCAGGCAGCTCGCTGGTCGGATGCCCGAGCGATTCGCCTGAAGCGATTCGAGAACTGTGCGAAAATCCGCACAACCAACCCAAAGCCTGTGCGAAAATCCGCACAGGGCAACTGTGTCCGTCATGCGTTGCGCAACAAGTTGTCGATATGTAATTGAAAAATATATCAAAAATACAATTCGACGTGAAGGCCAACAAAAAGTTGAGCAGCAAGCATTGATTCGGTTCACTTCGCCCCAGCGGTGCCCGTTGGGTGCCGATTGGAAGATGAAGGAAGTCTGGGAGGAAAAGACTGATGAAATTCCTGACAACGGCTGCAACCGCAGTTGCACTGACCGTGACAGCAACCGCCGGAATGGCCGCCTGCGACGATGGCGAGATCGTCGTCAAGTTCGCGCACGTAACCAACACTGACAAACACCCCAAGGGCATCGCTGCATCGCTGCTGGAGCAACGCGTCAATGACGAGATGCAGGGCGTGATGTGTATGGAGGTTTACCCGAACTCGACCCTCTATAACGATGACAAAGTGCTTGAGGCGATGTTGCAAGGAGACGTGCAACTGGCCGCGCCGTCCTTGTCCAAGTTCGAAAAGTTCACCAAGCAGTTCCGCCTGTTCGACCTGCCGTTCATGTTCAAGAACATTGAAGCCGTGGATGCGTTCCAGGCCTCGGCCGATGGTCAGGCCATGAAAGACAGCATGCAGCGCCGTGGCCTGCAAGGTCTGGCGTTCTGGCACAATGGCATGAAACAGATGTCGGCCAACAAGCCACTCGAAACACCCGCGGATGCGGATGGCCTGAAATTCCGTGTGCAATCTTCGGACGTTCTGGTCGCCCAGATGGAAGCCATCGGTGGTAGCCCTCAGAAAATGGCGTTCTCGGAAGTTTATGGCGCATTGCAACAGGGTGTTGTGGACGGGCAGGAGAACACCTGGTCGAATATCTACGGCAAGAAGTTCTTTGAGGTGCAGGACGGCATCACCGAGACCAACCACGGCATTATCGACTATCTGGTTGTGACCAATGTCGACTGGCTGGACAGCCTGGATCCAGAAGTGCGCGACCAGTTCCTGACAATCCTGTCTGAGGTGACTGAGCAGCGCAACAAAGAAGCCTTTGCAGTGAACGAAGCGGCCAAGGTCTCGATCACGGACGCGGGCGGCATCATCCGCCAGCTGAACCCCGAACAGCGTCAGGCCTGGGTCGATACGATGAAGCCTGTCTGGGATCAGTTTGCAGACGATGTGGGCCAGGACAAGATTGACGCCGCTCAGGCGATCAACGCCGGGTTCTAATCCCGGAATACAGGCCGCGCGTCCGGGGGCTGGGGAGTTATCGACGCGCTGGCCGGGCGGGCCATCTGAGGCCCGCCCGCTATCACTCTCATCACAAAAAAATGCGGGGACAGAGAGATGTCTGGTGCGAAACCCGGCCAAAGCGGGCTGGTCGACCATATCGAGGAAACCCTGATCGCGGTGCTGTTGGGCCTGATGACGGCCGTGACTTTTGCCAACGTGATCGCGCGGTTCTTTTTCAACTCAAACATTCTGTGGGCGCTTGAGCTGACAGTGTTCATGTTCGGCTGGCTGGTTCTGCTGGGCGCGTCTTATGCGGTCAAGAAACACGCGCATCTGGGTGTGGATGCCATCCTAAACATGCTGGCCCCCGCGCCGCGCCGTGTTCTGGCGCTGATTTCGGTGGCGTGCTGTTTGGTGTTTTCGCTGCTGCTGTTGAAGGGCTCGTATGATTATTGGGCTGTGTTCGCGGATCTGCCACCCACTTCGGGTCGCTGGTTCCCGACCGGTTTTGATACTGCCGCACGTAGCCAGAGCTTTTATGAGGTCGACGACATTCCCATGGTTGCCCCGCTGCGATTTCTGGAAGGGCTGATCAATTATGGCGAAGGGTATGAAAAGCTGCCCAAGGTGGTGCCATACCTGGTGTTGCCCGTGTCCATGGTGTTGCTGGTGATCCGGTTTTCGCAAGTCGCTTTACAAATCTGGCGCGGTGAAACCGACCGTCTGGTCGCCAGCCACGAAGTCGAGGACGAGATAGAAGAAGTCCGCGCTCAGCAAGGAGCAAGTGACTGATGGATGTTGTACTTCTCTTCTCGATGGTCATTGGCCTGCTGCTGATTGGTGTACCGATTGCGGTGGCTCTGGGGCTCAGTTCAACCCTGTTCCTGCTGATCTATTCTGACAGCTCACTGGCCTCTGTCGCGGGAACCTTGTTCGAAGCGTTTGAGGGCCACTTTACCCTGCTGGCTATCCCGTTCTTTATTCTGGCCTCGTCTTTCATGACAACCGGCGGCGTGGCGCGTCGGATCATCCGGTTCTCGATTGCCTGTGTCGGGCACTTACCCGGCGGTCTGGCGATTGCGGGAGTGTTCGCCTGCATGTTGTTTGCCGCGCTGTCTGGGTCTTCTCCGGCCACTGTGGTTGCCATCGGGTCCATTGTGATCGCAGGGATGCGGCAAGTTGGCTATTCCAAGGAATTCGCCGCTGGTGTGATCTGTAACGCCGGTACGCTGGGTATTCTGATCCCGCCCTCGATCGTGATGGTCGTCTATGCCGCGGCTGTGGAAGTTTCCGTCGGTCGCATGTTCCTGGCGGGCGTCATTCCGGGCTTGTTGGCTGGTTTGATGCTGATGGTGACCATCTACGTCATGGCCAAAGTCAAGAACCTTCCCAAGGGCGAATGGAAAGGTTGGGGAGAGATCTTTGTCTCGGCCCGTGAAGCCGGATGGGGTCTGTTCCTGATCGTCATCATTCTGGGCGGTATCTATGGCGGTATCTTTACGCCGACCGAGGCTGCTGCCGTGGCGGCTGTTTACGCGTTCTTCATTGCCAGCTTTGTCTATAAGGATATGGGCCCGCTCAGCACCGAAGGGGATACGCGCAACACGTCATTGCTGAAAAAACCCTATGCGCTGCTGACGGCGTTCATTCACCCTGACACCAAGCACACCCTGTTTGAGGCTGGTAAACTGACAGTTACACTGCTGTTTGTGATCGCCAACGCGCTGATCCTCAAACACGTGCTTACGGATGAGCAGGTACCCCAGCACATCGCCAGCGCGATGTTGTCGGCGGGTCTTGGGCCAGTGACATTCCTGATCGTGGTGAACGTAATTCTGCTGATCGGTGGTCAGTTCATGGAACCCTCGGGCCTGCTGGTGATTGTGGCTCCTTTGGTCTTTCCGATCGCGATTGAACTGGGCATCGACCCCATTCATCTTGGCATCATCATGGTGGTGAACATGGAAATCGGGATGATCACGCCTCCGGTCGGGTTGAACCTGTTTGTAACCTCGGGCGTGGCAGGCATGCCGATGATGGGTGTTGTCAAGGCTGCGCTTCCCTTCCTGGCGGTGTTGTTCGTTTTCCTGATCATGGTGACCTACATCCCCTGGATATCGACTTTCTTGCCAAATACGTTCATGGGGCCGGAAATCATAACCAACTAGCCGTGCCTCACAGAAACACAAACCGGGCGTCTGCGGCGCCCGGTTTTTTTGTGTCTGAGGTATTGAAGCGCGTCACAGACTTATTACCTAAACCTTGAGGACGACCTCTCCAATACGGATGATCATTCGGGACGACCCGAAAGGTACGAGGTGTTCTTATGCCCTGGATTTTTCTGTTATTCGCTGGCCTTTTGGAAATCGTTTGGGCGGTCGCCATGAAGCAATCGGCGGGGTTCACGCGGCTTTGGCCGACTGCGATCATGGGCGTGTCGATGATCGGTTCTTTTGGCCTTTTGGCGCTGGCGATGCGGACTTTGCCGCTGGGTACGGCCTATGTTATCTGGACCGGTATCGGTGCCGTGGGCGCGTTTCTTGTCGGTGTGATGTTGCTGGGCGAAACCGTCAACCCCGGACGTATAATTGCGGCGGTCTTGATTGTGACAGGGCTGGTGACAATGAAACTAGCCTGATCGGGCTTGTGTCACATTTTGCGGGGCGCAATTGGGCAAACGGGCTTTGAACCTCACCATCCGTTTGCCTTAACCACGCAGCTTTTTTCTGAGTTGATACCGTTTCCTTTTCCAGAAACCGTCGCGGGAGTGTCGTACCAAACGAAGGCTGCACCAATTGTCCGGCTCAACAATTTGTGTGGCGCGCCTCCAATCTTCGGTGCCGAGATTGGGATTGATAAACACCAGATCAACTTGCCACAAGCATCCCTGATTGTAACATATGTCCACAATGTCCAGCAGAACAAACCCGGCGGCAACGGCCATCTCGATACGTGTGGAAACGGCAGAAACGGCTGCCTCAATGATCAGGATCGAGCAATCCTCAAGCGCCTTCGGCGCGCCTTGCAGGACCATTTCTTCGGCTCCGTCGACGTCGATCTTAATCAGATATGGCGCAGCTGGCTTATGTTCAGCCACAAACGTATCAAGTTTCAGCGTGGGAACCCGGCGAATTTCCTGACCACGACTGTCAGCCCCAGTGAGGCTTGAGTGCGTGACTTCGTCTGTGCCACGGATTGAGGAAACCGCAAGATCAGCAAATCCATCCTGATTTGAAACCGCAACTTTGTTCAAATCATAGTCAATTCCGGCGTCGCGATAGTTTTGTTCGATCTTGTCGTAGTGATCGGCAACAGGCTCGAACAAATAGTGTTTTTGGGTGGGAAAAGCCGCCATCAGTTCTCTTGTCTGAAAGTGAATTCCAACATCGATGACACTTTTGACAGGAATTTCCATGTCCCGAATTTGTTGAAGAACCGAATTTTTGCTGGGCTGGCGTTGTTGGCTTTTCACGAGTTCCTCCCGAGGTTGGAATGAACGCACCCGTGGGCGCATTCATGGGCTTTTTGTCTGTTCCTTTATGCGTGTTGCGGCGCCTCACTGGCAGAATTCTCCAGGCACAATGTGTGGCGAGGGAGCTGTTGAAATCAAACTTTGGATAAAGCGTCGATGATACCCGAGAAATCTTGCGCTTTCAGGCTGGCACCGCCTACCAGGGCACCATCAACATTGGATACGGCAAAAATGTCTGAGGCGTTGGTTGGCTTGACCGAACCACCATACAGCAACCGAACCGAACGGCCGACGCCTTCGCCAAAACGGCGCTCAAGGCGGGCGCGGATGAAATCGTGAACCTCACCGATTTCGTTCAGCGTAGGAACCTTGCCAGTGCCAATGGCCCAAATAGGTTCATACGCGACAACCAGGTTCTCTCCGGTAGACTGATCAGGAATTGAGCCGGACAGCTGCCCGCCGATTATATCCAACGTATTGGCCGCGTCGCGCTGTTCCAGGCTTTCGCCCACACAAATGACTGTCTTAAGGCCGGCATCCATTGCCGCACGGGCCTTGGCGCGGATGTCGTCGTTTTGCTCACCATGATCCTCGCGCCGCTCCGAATGGCCCAAAATCACCGAGGTCGCTCCCGCATCAGCCAGCATATCCGCACTGATGTCGCCGGTATGTGCGCCCGAGGTCGCGGCATGACAATCTTGACCACCCACCGCGATATCCGTGCCACCCAACGCTTTCGCTGCGCTGTGCAGCAAAGTTGCGGGCGGGCAGATCAGAACGTCGACCGATGGGGACGGGAATGCGCGGGCTAACGCTTCCAGCTCAGCCAATGCTATAGCGGTTCCATTCATCTTCCAATTGCCTGCCGCCAGCTTGCGCCGCATGTCGCGTTCTCCCTGAATTAATTAAATGTTCCCAGACCCGGATAACACCGCCAACACAGTCTGACAATTCTGGTTGCAGAGCGTGCAACAAAACGGCAGGTTCCGCCGAAAGAGGTATCGTCAGAATGATCCAAAATCTTGACCTGAAAAAACTGGACCAGCGTGATCCCGCTGAGCTGGCCAAACTGCAAAGCGCGGTTCAGGACGTGGGCTTTTTGACCGTGTCTAACACTGGGCTAGACAGCGATCGGATACGTCAGGTGATTGGCGCTTATCGCGCGTTTTTTCATTTGCCCGAAACAGAAAAGAACCAGGTTGATATGGCCGCCACTGGGTCAAACCGGGGGTGGGGCGCCTCGCAATCCGAACAGGTCGATCCCGAGGCGAACCCAGATTTAAAAGAGGTGTTTGACTGCGGTTATGAGGTGCCTGCTGGAAACCGCTATCATGACGCGGACCTCAGTGTTTATGCGCCGAACCTGTGGCCGGACAATCCACCTGAATTCAGATCGACGATACAGGCCTATTATTCCGACGCCTGCGCCGTCGCGATGCGTGTTCTGCGGGTGATCGCCGCAGCACTTGGGCGGGATGCGAACAGCTTTGACAGCGGATTTGATACCCCGATGGCCCTGTTGCGCGGCAACTACTATCCTCAGCGCCCATCATGGGCAGGGGATCGGGATTTCGGGATTGGCGCACACACGGATTACGGCTGCCTGACCTTGCTGGCCACAGACGGGACCGCAGGGCTTGAGGTCTTTATGCCGGATCAGAGTTGGGAACGGGTCGAGGCCGCACCCGGAACCTTTGTAATCAATTTCGGCGAGATGCTTGAGTTCTGGACAGCGGGGCAGGTCAAAGCCACGCTGCACCGTGTGGTCGGCGACGCGCATGAAAGACTGTCGGTTCCGCTGTTTTTTAACCCGTCATATGACACAAACGTGGCGCCACCGGATTCAGGCGAAACGATCCGCGCCGGTGAGCATCTGACACAGCGATTCAATGAGACTTACGTCCACCTGCAGGCGGCATCTTAGGCTTGAGGTGTCAAACCTTCGTCAAATTTGATTGACTCACCACAACCACAGGCATCGACGACATTTGGGTTGCGGAACTTGAACCCGGATTCCAACAGCGACACTTCATAGTCGATCTCGGTTCCGAATAGGAACATCTGGGCCATAGGCGCGATCATGATCCGCGCGCCGTCCTGTTCGACGACTTCGTCATTTGCGTCGGGCTGGTCAACATACTCCATCGTATATTCCATACCGGCACAGCCGCCCTTCTTGACGCCAATGCGCAAACCCGCATGACCGCCCTGATCCATTAGGCGGGCGATCTGCCCTGCAGCCTTCGCAGTCATGGTAACAGCCTGTTTGCCGGGAATACCGAACATGGAGATCTCCGTCGTCGAGTGTTGCCTATAACTTAGTGCCCAGAGGCAGCGGGCTCAAGGTGCAGCAGCCCTGCTTACCTAACTTTTCTGGTCAGGTAGATCGAGGATGTGATTTTGGGACTTAAGACAGCTTGCTTTTTGAAACAAGCTGCCCATAGCCTAAGGCACCTTAGGTTCAGGCAGTTTCAAAACAGGATGAATAAAATGGCGACCGGAAAAGATACTTTTAAAACCATGGTGTTGGCAGCATCTCTTGGTGTGTTTTCAATCTCCTCGGGTTCTGTTTTGGCAGACACCGAACCGGACAGGCATCCCGTCAATTGTGCAACCGCCGAAGGTGACCTGAGGGCAATTGCCGCAGAAAAGAAACATGCTCAGGACCAGCAGGTGGAAAGTGTCATCTCCATCTTGCCAGCCGGTGCCTTGCTGGGGTTGGTAACCGGCACAGAAGACAAGAGATTGTCCATGTTGTCAGGGGATTACGTGAAGGCGTTGGATGAACGTGCTGCTGAGATCAAATCTACCTGCGGCGTCAAGTAACTGCGTTGCAGCCTTTGCGATTAAAAAGACCGCTCTCGGGCAAGAGCGGTCCAAATCTCTGGCCGGTTTTGGGGGGCGGCACATATGTTTCCGGTCCGGGCTGGGTATGTAACCAGGGCCGATACCGGCACTATTCCGAAACTGTGTGACGCTTTTTCTATGGTTGTGTAACGGAGAGACAAAGCTTTTATGACAAAAGCCTAGTCTGTCAGGTTCACATAAACCCAAGCTCTAGCCGTGCCTCGTCTGACATCATTTCCATGCCCCAGGGCGGCTCCCATGTCAGCTCGACATCAACTTCTTTGACGCCTGCAACGGGTTCAATCGCCTCAACAATCCAGCCGGGCATTTCACCTGCAACGGGGCATCCGGGCGCTGTCAGTGTCATGATTACTTTCACCGCGTTTTCGCCAGTAATGTCGATGGTGTAGATCAGACCCAGATCGTAGATATTTACAGGAATCTCCGGGTCATAGACCGTTCGGCAGGCGTCGACCACAGCCTCGTAAAGGGGATGTTCAATCGTTGAAGGCGCGATCAGCGGAGTGCCTTCAAACTGTTCACTGGGATGCGTCATGCGTGCCTCGAGGCTGTTTTCTGACCGTTTATATAGGGAATGCCTGCGGCAGCGTCCAGAGGTGCAGTGGCACCCTTTGCGGGCGCCAGCCGCGTTTATTCGTTAATGTCGTGGTTGAAAGTCTTCACCTGGTCATGGGGTAGCGAGAACATGCGCCGCAGGATCAGCCACGAGATCAGGGACAATGCCGCAAAGATCAGCAACAGGATTGGCAGGGACGGGGCGAGGCCCGGAATCAGCAGCAACAACCCTGTCACCGCAGCACCGATGGCGAAGCCAAGGAAAATAAAGCCGGGCAACACGATCTCAAGAATACCCAGCGCCAGAGCGGCAGCCAGCCATAGCCACCAGGTCAGCCAGAAGGGATCGGCCATTATCTGCCTCCTTTCAGCATCTTAAAGGCGTCACCGAATGCCTCAAGCGCATTGGCAGGAACCACGATGGTCTGCGAACCGGTGCCATTGCCCAAAGCATTCAGAGCCTCGACCTGTTTCAACGCCACCTGATACTGGGCGGCCTCAATACCATTTTCCTGAATGGCCTTGGCGACCACACTTGTGGCATAGGCTTCAGCCTCGGCCTGAATTCGGCGGGCTTTGGCGGTTTGTTCGGCGGCATACAGCTCGGCATCGGCCTGCAGCTCGACCGAGCGTTTCAGGCCTTCCGCCTCGGTCACCTGCGCGCGCCGGGCACGTTCGGCGTTCAGCTGCTGCAGCATCGCGTCGCGGGTTGCTTGATCCAGGTTAACGTCCAGAATCTCGGCCCGGGTTACTTCGATACCCCAGTCATCAACGGCAGTCTCAACGCTTTCCTGAATACGATCAATCAGTTGAGACCGGTTGGACTGAACCTCATCCAGGTCCATTTTACCGATTTCCGCCCGCACGATCCCGGCAACGGTTGTTGCAATCGCGCCGTCTACGTCACGGATACGGTACACGGTCTTTTCCGGTTCGAGGATGCGGTAGAACACCGATGTATCGATTTGCACCAGCACGTTGTCCTTGGTGATCGCGTCCTGCGTCGCGTTTGGCAACTGACGTTCAAGAATGGATATCTTGTGACGTGCAACATCCAGAAACGGAACGATAAAGTTGATCCCGGGGCCAAGCACCGAATGCAGGCGCCCGAACCGTTCGACCACGTATTTTTCGGATTGCGGGACGATTTTGATGCCCTTGAGAATAACGACAACGATCAAAACGGCCGCAAGTACGTAAATGATGTTCGACGTCAACAATCCAATAATCTGGTCTTCGGTCATAACTGTCCTCATTATTGTGTACTATAGTATACATTTGGGGGTTGAGTCGCCAAATTTCAACTCAGGTATGAAGAGATTGGACGCGGAAGCAAATCTTAGAACCTGTGTGGGCGAGGTGGAAATTTCAAAATGTGACCGCTTTGCATCCCGTTGCGATTGCGCTATCGGGCAGGGATGAAACTGATTATCGACACAGACCCCGGAATCGACGACGCCATGGCGATTGCCTATGCCGCCGCTGCACCTGAGATCGACCTGATCGGCCTGACAACCGTATTCGGTAACACGCATGTGCATCAATCCAGCCGTAACGCCCGGTTTTTGCTTGATAAGCTGGGGTTGGAGGCACCAGTGGCCGAGGGGGCTGCGTTTGCCTTGGGCGAAACCAGCCATGCACCATCCGAGCATGTGCACGGGCCCGAAGGGTTTGGGGATATCACCGAGATTCCTCAGATCGGGGCCAACCATCGGTTGTCCGCAGCTGAGTTTTTGGTCGAAATGGCACGCCAACATAAAGGTGAGCTGGTTGTGTGCGCCGTCGGTCCATTGACCAATATTGCCGAAGCGATACGGCTGGACCCAAGCTTTGCCGGCAACATCCAACGTTTGGTAATTATGGGCGGGGCCGTTTATTGTCCCGGAAACATCACCGAACACGCCGAGGCCAACATCTATCACGATGCCAGCGCTGCGGACGCGGTTTTTGCCGCCCCGCCGGATACCGTGCTGGTAGGTTTGGACGTAACGTTGAAAACGCTTTATGAAACCGCAGACTTTGAGGCTCTGGCCGCTCGCTCTCTGGATATGGGTGGGTTCCTGCGTGATATCTCTCGGTTTTATCTAAAGTTTTACAAAGAGGTCGGTGGCCTGGATGGCTGCGGCTTGCACGATTCAACGGCTGTGATCGCCTGTACCCACGAACCTATGTTCGAAACCGTCGAGACTGGTCTGCAGGTGATTGTCGAAGGGCCCGAGATCGGCGCAACCCGGCCGGTTACCTCTCGCCCGCCTGTCCGGGTGTGCCGGGATGTGGACGGGGCAGGGGTCGTGTCCCTGTTTACCGAGCGCGTCGCCTCACTGCCCTGACGGGTTGCAAAGATCGGACAGATCAGGCAAATGCTGCCCGGTTCAGCGACCCCGAGGCCCTTCATGACCAACCGATTTTCCTTTGACCTAAAAGCCACCGACGGCAAGGCCAGAACCGGTGTAATCAACACACCGCGCGGCGAAGTTCGCACGCCTGCCTTCATGCCCGTCGGAACGGCCGCGACAGTCAAGGCGATGATGCCGGAAAGCGTGCGCGCCACCGGGGCGGATATCCTGTTGGGCAACACATATCACCTGATGCTGCGCCCAACGGCCGAGCGGATTGATCGGTTGGGTGGTCTGCACAAGTTTATGAACTGGGATCGCCCTATCCTGACCGACTCGGGTGGATTTCAGGTCATGTCATTGGCGGGTCTGCGTAAGCTCACCGAAAAGGGCGTAACGTTTAAATCGCATATCGACGGGTCCAAGCATGAATTGACCCCGGAACGGTCGATGGAGATCCAGCGCTTGTTGGGGTCGGACATCGTGATGTGTTTCGACGAGTGCCCGGCGCTGCCCGCAGACCGTGACCGTATCGCCGAGTCCATGCGCCTGTCGATGCGATGGGCCGACCGGTCGCGCCAGGCTTTCGGTGATCGTCCTGGCTATGCCCTGTTTGGCATCATGCAAGGCGGGCTGGAACAGGATCTGCGTGAAGAAAGTGCCCAGGCGCTTACGCAGATCGGTTTTGAAGGATACGCCGTTGGCGGTCTGGCCGTAGGAGAGGGGCAGGAGGCAATGTTTGGTTGCCTAGATTACGCGCCCGATTTTCTTCCGGTCGACAAACCAAGATACCTGATGGGCGTGGGCAAGCCGGATGATATCGTCGGTGCAGTCGCGCGCGGGATCGACATGATGGACTGCGTTCTTCCATCCCGCTCGGGCCGCACGGGGCAGGTGTTTACCCGCAACGGAGTTGTGAACATCAAAAACGCGCGCCACGCCGATGATCCGCGCCCGTTGGACGAGTCCTGTTCCTGCCCGGCCTGCACCAAATACTCGCGGGCCTATCTGCACCATGTGTTTCGAGCCAATGAGATGATCTCGGGCATGTTGCTGACCTGGCATAACCTGCACTATTTTCAGGAAATCATGCAGGGCATGCGGGATGCTATCGCGACAGGTACGTTCCAAAGCTGGCAGTCAGAATTCCATGCGCAACGCGCGCAAGGGGATATTGAGCCGATTTAAGCTCCGACAATCGGCCTGCTATGTTAAAATCGGTGGATATGTTGTTGCGACGCCTTGCAGTCCGAAAAACCACAGGTCATTCTAATTCAGACAAATGATGATGAGGTTGAAAAGGGGCGGTGTCTGCCCCACCTTTATTGTCCAAGACAGGAGATGGCCGGGCGTTGCCTCGATGAGGGACCAGAGCCGTCTTGCCAATGATAAGGATTGAGCATGCAAGAGCCCCTGAATTCTTCGTACCCCGTACTGCCGCTGCGCGATATCGTGGTTTTCCCGCATATGATCGTGCCGCTGTTTGTGGGTCGGGAAAAATCCGTCCGCGCACTGGAAGAGGTGATGCAGGACGACAAACAGATTTTGCTGTCCAGCCAGATTGACCCAGGCGATGACGACCCGGTTCAGGACGGTATTTATCGCTCGGGTGTATTGGCCAACGTACTGCAGCTGCTGAAGCTGCCGGACGGTACAGTCAAAGTGCTGGTCGAAGGCCAGGCGCGAGTACAGATCACAGAATTTCTGGAAAACGAAGATTTTTTTGAGGCGCGCGCAGAATATCTGACCGAAATTCCGGGCGACGTCACCACAACCGAAGCGCTGCTGCGTACCGTTTCTGATGAGTTCGAGCGCTACGCCAAAGTGCGCAAGAACATCCCCGAAGAAGCGCTTTCTGCCGTCGGTGAAACCGCCGAACCCGCCAAGCTGGCTGACCTTGTGTCGGGCCATTTGGGCATAGAGGTCGAACAAAAACAGGATCTTCTGGAAACCCTCAGCGTCAGCGAGCGGCTGGAAAAGGTCTATGGTTTGATGCAGGGCGAAATGTCTGTTCTGCAAGTCGAAAAAAAGATCAAGACCCGCGTCAAATCCCAAATGGAGAAGACGCAGCGCGAATATTATCTGAATGAGCAGATGAAGGCCATTCAGAAGGAACTTGGCGACGGCGAGGACGGCGGCAACGAAGTTGCTGAACTGGAAGCCAAGATTGCCGAAACCAAACTGTCGAAAGAAGCGCTGGAGAAGGCCGAGGGCGAGCTGAAAAAGCTGCGTAACATGAGCCCGATGTCTGCCGAAGCGACGGTTGTACGCAATTATCTGGACTGGATTCTGTCTCTGCCCTGGGGCACCAAATCCCGAGTCAAAAAAGACTTGGGCCGCGCGCAGACCATTCTGGACGATGACCATTACGGCCTTGAGAAGGTCAAGGAACGGATCGTCGAATACCTGGCCGTTCAGCAGCGCTCGAAAAAGTTGAAGGGGCCGATCCTGTGCCTTGTTGGCCCTCCGGGTGTTGGTAAGACCTCGCTTGGGAAGTCGGTTGCCAAAGCCACGGGGCGCGAGTTCATTCGCATTAGCCTTGGCGGCGTGCGTGACGAATCCGAAATTCGCGGTCACCGCCGGACTTACATCGGCTCGATGCCCGGCAAGATCATTCAGGCGCTGAAAAAGGCGAAAACCACGAACCCGCTTATCCTGCTCGATGAGATCGACAAGATGGGGCAGGATTTCCGCGGCGATCCGGCCTCGGCCATGCTTGAAGTGTTGGACCCGGAACAGAACAGCACATTTATGGATCACTACTTGGAGGTCGAATATGACCTGTCCAACGTGATGTTCCTGACCACGTCCAACAGCTATAACATGCCCGGTCCTTTGCTGGACCGGATGGAGATCATTCCGCTGGCCGGTTACACCGAAGACGAAAAAAGCGAAATCGCCAAGCAGCACCTGATCGACAAACAGGTCAAAAACCACGGCCTGAAGGACAAAGAGTTTGAACTGACCGATGAGGCACTGCAATCGATCATCCGCACCTATACCCGTGAGGCGGGTGTGCGGAACCTGGAACGTGAGATCGCCAAGGTCGCGCGGAAATCGCTGACTAAGATCATCAAGAAGGAGGCGGATGCAGTCACCGTGACACCTGAAAACTTGGATGATTTCCTGGGCGTGCCGAAGTTCCGTTATGGTCTGGCTGAACAGGATGATCAGGTTGGTGTTGTCACTGGTCTGGCCTGGACGTCCGTCGGTGGCGATCTGTTGCACATTGAGGCGCTAAAGCTGCCCGGAAAGGGCCGGATGAAGACCACCGGCAAGCTGGGCGATGTGATGAAGGAATCCATCGATGCGGCCTCGTCTTATGTCCGTTCGATTTCGCCTAAGATCGGGGTGAAGCCGCCGAAGTTCGACAAGCTGGATATCCACGTCCACGTGCCGGATGGGGCAACGCCCAAGGACGGACCTTCCGCCGGTTTGGCAATGGTCACCTCGATCGTGTCGGTGCTGACCGGTATTCCGGTGCGCAAGGACATAGCAATGACCGGAGAGGTTTCCCTGCGTGGAAACGCGATGCCGATCGGCGGTTTGAAAGAGAAATTGCTGGCGGCCTTGCGCGGTGGGATCAAAACAGTGCTGATCCCGGAAGAGAACGAAAAGGACCTCGCCGAGATCCCGGACAACGTGAAAGAAGGGCTTGAAATCATTCCCGTTTCCCACGTGTCCGAAGTGTTGAAGCAGGCGCTGGTGCGGGATCCAGAGCCTGTTGAATGGGACGAAGCCGCAGAAGAAGCCGCTGCGGCGGCGGCCAAAGTGACTTCGGACGGAAGTGGTGCTTCAGCAACCGCGCATTAATGTTTCGGGACAAACGATTGGGGCGGGGTCTGTGACCTCGCCCTTTTTTATTAGCAAAGGAATTTTGAATTCAGCGAATCCTCCACCGGTTTCGCCGGATATGCCGCGTCTTGCAAAGATTTACTGAGGGGAGGATGGTGGGTGATAAGAGATTTGAACTCCTGACATCTTCGATGTGAACGAAGCGCTCTACCACTGAGCTAATCACCCGTGCGCAAGCCTATTATAGCGAGTCTCAAAAGTTCGCAAGGGTGCCTGATCAGGATAGGTGAAATTTGGGAAAAAGCAAAAGGGCAAGCAAAACAGTGTTTTTGTTGCTTGCCCTTTGCAGGTATTAATACCCGTCTGGCATTGAGGGCGCAAAAGACCCTCGCTCTGCAGTTGCTAGGACATCAGAGGATGAAATCGTTGGCCGTCAGGTCGTGCAGCCCCGTCAATTCGATCACCATTTCGCGGGCTTTGTCGGCGTCCGAGTCAATAAAGACATAGGTTCTGTCGTTCGCAGTCCCCGCGGCATCGATTTTCAGATAGGAAATCTCACCTTCCTGAGATGTTGTGATCGGTCCCTGACCCCTGAAGATAAATGCGTCATCACCTGGCAAAATTTCACTGGCGTCAATCGCGCTCAGGTCGATTTTATCCTCACCAGAGCGGAAATCGCCAATTACATCGGAATAGATCGTTGAATTCGTGCTGTCACGCATCGTTGTGAAGACGAAAGTGTCAGGGCCATTACCGCCGTTCATGAAATCCAGGCCTTTGCCACCTTCAATAATGTCCGCGCCGTTGCCACCGTTAATAGTGTCCCGACCTCTGCCGCCGATCAATATGTCACTGTGTCTGCCGCCGTTGAGGGTATCGTCGCCCTCTTGCCCATCAAGTGTGTCGCTTCCTTTTCTTCCATTCAGAATGTTGGCAACTTTTGATCCAGTAATCTGGTCATTTGCATCGCTTCCTGAAACATGTTCGATGCTCCGGATGGTATCAAACCCGTAGCCGGTGTTTTGCTGACCTTTGTTGGACAGATCCAGATTTATGGACGTGTTCCCGGTAAAGCGTAGCCAGTCATAACCTCCACCACCATTGATGTTGTCGTTTCCGTCGCCCGCGTAGGCAATGATGTTGTCTACTCCGTTTCCACCAGACACAATGTCCGAGCCGTTGTCGCCGGAAAGTGTATCGTTGCCGTCTCCTCCAATGATCTGGTCATTTCCGGACCCGCTATAGATAATGTCGTTTCCAGAGCGACCATCCAGCCAGTTCCCGACTTCATTGCCGATAATTGTGTCCGACATTGTACCACCGACTGCGTTTTCGATTACAACCGAATTGGCGATCGTAAACCCGCCTTGAATACCTGCGGCATAGATCGGCGAGCCACCAGCATCCGAGCCTGAAAGATCCGCATCATTTAGGTTAATGACCGTGTTTCGTTGAACCCCGCCAGCGTAAATCGTGTCATTTCCACCGGTGTCCCAGATCGAAGACCAATGTGTCCCCGCGCCGTTGTATCCGGGCAGGCTGTACACGTTGTTCCCGGTTGCGTTGGATGCCGTTCCGTAGATCGCTTGCAATGCCGCAATATCGAGCGCCATCGGTGTCGCAACATCGCCGTAGGTATACGTAGTAACCGGAATTGCCTGAGCGTATCCCTCGTTATACGACATGATTGTAAAAATGCCCTGGTTTTGGCCCTGGTACCCGTAATCACCGGTCGATGAGAAGACGCCTGGAAAAATGGATGACCCACCGCCAGTGTCATGTGGATGTGCAAGACCCAAACCGTGTAAAATTTCATGCAAGATAACCGAAAAACCAGCGCCGCCTTTTTGGAGGCCCTCAGGATTGTAGATTATTGAATCATATCCAAACAGGCCGAAAATGGCTTGGTTTCCATCGCTAGCAAGTGATGAATCACCCGGAACTTGGTGGAATCCTACACTGCCCGGACCGCCAAGATAGTTTTGTGAAACCAGAGCGTAGGTGATGTCGACGTCATTGATAAAGGCCCCCCCGCCAGTCAGAAACCCCTGTTCGGAAAAATTCAGCGGAATAATGGTTTCAATAATGTCGAAGGCTGCACGAACTGCAGATTTCATCGCTAATGAGAAAGCGCTGTCGCCATAGTAACCAGGGTCAAAAGAATAGGTGATGGTGCCGCCAGACCAGGAAGATCCCCAGATCAGACTGTCGACAAATGGATTTCCTGTGGGGTTGTTACCAGGAGAGTTACTTACTGCGATTGCCATAATTTACTACCGTTTCCGTGTCTTTCGCGTCCTGATGCCTGGCAGCATTGTACCGGGTTCGGATGCGTTTCGTTTTTGAAGTTCTAAACGCAAAAATCGTCGCGTTTCTGACTGCCAATATAGTCGAAATCTAAGGCGGGGATTTCAAGGCGCAAATGTGTCTTACTCTTGGCTGTTGCAGGTATTGTTGCATTGGTTCAACGGATCATCCAATCAGTGTTCTTTTGACGGTGGTTTATTGGTCCATATGTACACTTTAGTCAGCGACAGCGGTCTTAATGTGACTCTGCAGGTGGCAAAACCTCGCGTCATTTATCACGGTCGCATCCTGTTAGAAAGGATGGCGAACCCGGTTGATTTCGCCAGTCGGACCATTCTGCCGATTTTCGATCCTTAGCCAACAATTTTTCCCGTTCCGGCGAAAAACTTGAAAACGCCGCTTGACGATGTCGGGGCGTACCCATAATACACCCCAACGTTCAGCAATGAACGGGCAGCGGGCGGTTGTAGCTCAGATGGTTAGAGTACCGGCCTGTCACGCCGGGGGTCGCGGGTTCGAGCCCCGTCAACCGCGCCATCGCTGTCAGCCTGGGTCCGGGTAAATGGACAACGAAATAGATGCGCGGTTGTAGCTCAGCTGGTTAGAGTACCGGCCTGTCACGCCGGGGGTCGCGGGTTCGAGCCCCGTCAACCGCGCCATTTATTCCTGAATTCACTGTTTCCTCGGATATGCCGTCAGATTGCGTGCGCTTTGGCATAAGCTGTCAGGAGTGATCGGTTTTTCGCCGCCAGTTCTCACTTTGTTCTAACTTTTCTATTGGAGACTCAGCGCCGCTCGCCTATTTCTAGGTTTCATGTGTGTTGGGGGCCAAAAATGGCTGAGCTGAAGAATATCGAGGTGCGCGGCGCGCGCGAACATAACCTCAAAAACATCGATGTGGATATTCCGCGCGATCAGCTGGTGGTGATCACCGGATTGTCGGGCTCGGGTAAGTCTTCGCTGGCGTTCGACACGATCTATGCGGAAGGGCAGCGGCGCTATGTCGAAAGCCTGTCTGCCTATGCGCGGCAGTTTCTGGACATGATGGAAAAGCCGGATGTGGACCATATCAGCGGTCTGTCCCCGGCAATTTCGATTGAACAGAAAACCACCTCGAAAAACCCGCGCTCAACAGTGGGCACGGTCACCGAGATCTACGACTATCTGCGCCTGTTGTTTGCTCGCGCAGGCACGCCCTATAGCCCGGCCACCGGCCAGCCCATCGAGGCCCAGCAGGTGCAGGATATGGTCGACCGCATCATGACAATGGAGGAGGGGACGCGTGGCTATTTGCTGGCCCCTATCGTGCGCGACCGCAAGGGAGAATACAAAAAAGAGTTCCTGGAACTGCGAAAGCAGGGTTTTCAGCGCGTAAAAGTGGATGGTGAGTTCTATGAGCTCGACGAACCGCCCACGTTGGACAAGAAGTTCCGGCATGACATCGACGTGGTGGTCGACCGTTTGGTGGTGCGCGAAGGGATGGGGACGCGGCTGGCCGACAGTCTGCGGACCGCATTGGATCTGGCCGACGGCATTGCCATTCTGGAAACCGCGCCGCGCGAAGGCGACCCCGAGCGCATCACGTTCAGTGAGAACTTTGCCTGCCCGGTCAGTGGCTTCACGATCCCCGAGATCGAACCGCGTTTGTTTTCTTTCAACGCTCCATTTGGGGCTTGTCCCGATTGTGACGGTCTGGGTGTTGAGCTGTTTTTTGACGAACGGCTGGTGGTGCCGGACCAGACACTCAAACTGTATGACGGGGCGCTGGCCCCCTGGCGCAAGGGTAAGTCACCGTATTTCCTCCAAACCATCGAGGCTATTGCGCGGCATTACGAGTTTGACAAGAACACACCATGGAAAGACCTGCCCGCGAAGGTTCAGCAGGTGTTTCTGCGCGGATCCGGCGATGAGGAAATCCAATTCCGTTACGACGAAGGCGGGCGCGTTTATCAGGTCACCCGCAGTTTCGAAGGCGTGATTCCGAACATGGAACGCCGCTATCGCGAGACCGACAGCGCTTGGATTCGGGAAGAGTTCGAGCGGTATCAGAACAACCGCTCTTGCGGCGCATGCCACGGCTATCGCCTGCGACCAGAGGCGCTGGCCGTTAAGATTGCCAAGCTGCATGTGGGTCAGGTGGTCAAAATGTCGATCCGAGAGGCTTTGGCCTGGATCGGGGATGTCCCCAATCACTTGAGTGTCCAGAATAATGAGATCGCGCGCGCCATCCTCAAGGAAATCCGCGAACGACTTGGGTTCCTGAATAACGTTGGTTTGGAATATCTTACGCTGTCCCGCTCGAGTGGCACCCTGTCCGGTGGCGAGAGCCAGCGGATCAGATTGGCCAGTCAGATCGGTTCGGGCCTGACGGGTGTTTTGTATGTGCTGGATGAACCCTCAATCGGGTTGCACCAGCGCGACAATGACCGCTTGTTGGGAACCCTCAAAAACCTGCGGGATCAGGGCAATACGGTTATTGTTGTTGAGCATGACGAAGAAGCCATTCGAGAGGCCGATTACGTGTTCGATATTGGCCCCGGTGCCGGGGTTCATGGCGGGCAGGTGGTCAGCAAGGGCACGCCCGACCAGATCGCTGCGGATGCTGCGTCGATGACAGGTCAGTATCTGTCGGGCACGCGTGAAATCTCGGTCCCGGTTGAAAGGCGCAAAGGCAACAAGAAGAAGGTTACTGTTGTCAAAGCCACAGGAAACAACCTGAGAAACGTCACTGCCGAATTCCCGCTGGGCAAATTTGTCTGCGTGACCGGCGTGTCGGGTGGCGGGAAATCCACATTGACGATCGAGACTCTGTTCAAAACCGCTTCGATGCGCCTGAACGGCGCGCGCCAGACACCTGCGCCCTGTGAGACGATCAAAGGGTTAGAGCACCTGGACAAGGTCATTGACATTGATCAACGACCGATCGGCCGGACTCCGCGTTCGAATCCAGCAACTTACACCGGGGCCTTCACTCCGATCCGCGATTGGTTTGCCGGGCTGCCCGAGGCCAAGGCGCGGGGATACAAGCCCGGGCGGTTCAGCTTTAACGTCAAGGGCGGCCGGTGCGAGGCCTGTCAAGGCGACGGCGTCATCAAGATTGAGATGCACTTTCTGCCTGACGTCTACGTCACCTGCGAGACCTGCAAGGGTGCGCGCTATAACCGCGAGACGCTTGAGATCAAATTCAAGGGCAAGTCCATCGCGGATGTCCTTGATATGACCGTAGAAGACGCGCAGGACTTCTTTAAAGCCGTGCCGTCGATCCGCGACAAGATGGATGCGCTGGCACGCGTAGGTCTGGGCTATATCAGGGTTGGGCAGCAAGCGACCACGCTTTCAGGCGGGGAAGCGCAGCGGGTGAAGCTGTCAAAGGAATTATCCAAACGCTCGACCGGGCGAACGCTGTATATTCTGGATGAACCGACAACTGGCCTGCACTTTGAAGACGTGCGCAAGTTGTTGGAAGTGCTTCATGAATTGGTCGATCAGGGCAATACGGTTGTGGTGATCGAGCACAATTTGGACGTTGTTAAAACCGCTGACCACATCATCGATATCGGTCCTGAAGGGGGCGATGGTGGTGGTGAAATCGTGGCCATCGGAACGCCTGAAGACGTAGCCGCTGTCGAGTGCAGCCATACCGGTCATTATCTGAATCAGATGTTGAACCCGGAACAAGTTGCGGCGGAGTAACTTCCGTCGCAACCTGTAGCGTATGTGAGTTCGGAAATGGGCCAGTCGTAACATGAACCTACGGCGCAGATGCGGCGGCAAAAAGGAAGCGCAAAGCTAAAGCTGCAACCTCTTGCCAGCCGGCGGAATGAGGACGTCAAATTGAATTGTGCGAACCCTACGTTCAGATCGGCTGGTTCCCTCAGGGCCCTGACATGATCAGGCGCTGCTTTCGTTTGTTTCCAAAAAGAAAAAAGAGCGTGAAGGCGCAGCAGTTCTTCAGCAGCTGGGATCTAACCCACTGATTGTGATTATTTTTAGCGGGGATCGTTAGATGCGGAATCCTTTAAGTAAGGATCAATACAGAATGTCGGCCACTGCTCCGATGAGGTTCAGCACTTTTTGCGTGTCTGGGTCGACGCGGTAAACGTAATCTCCAGCGCGAATATAGTACCCGTCCCGGCGCAACCCATATCGGTTGGGATCATTGATCCAGCGATAGTCGCGGGCGATGTAATCGCCTTTCTTGTAGTAGTTTTTTGCCTGACCCGGTGGCACGCATGGAACTGCCTTTTTGGCAAGACCCGGCGGGCAGTGTCCAGCTTTGCCACTACCATTGCCCGCCGAAGCAAGGGTCGGAGTCAATACAAAAGCGAAAACCGCTAAAGTGACAGGCAATTTGCGCGACATCCTAATTCCTTTGACCTCTACGGTGGATCTTTAGACAGATGGTCGCTTGTTGTCTGGTGGTCAACCCTGTGGGCAACTCCCCGCCGATGGGGTCATCCGCGACCGCGTTTTTCAAAGCGTGGCAACATGGCCGAGAAATCCTTACCCAATCCGCCTTCGGTTTCGACGAATTGCTCATACAATTTAGTTGCGGCCTGTCCCATCGGCGTATCCGCGTCAGAGCTTTCGGCGGCCTGCTGGCTGAGACGCAAATCCTTCAGCATCAGCTCGGCTGCGAAACCGGGCTGGTAATCATTGTCAGACGGGCTTTGCGGCCCAACACCGGGGGCGGGGCAGTACGCGTTCATCGTCCAGCTATATCCTGAGGATGTGCTGACCACGTCGAACATCTTTTGCCGGTCCAGCCCAAGCTTGTCTGCCAGGGCGAATGCCTCGCAGGTTGCGATCATAGTCACGCCCAAGATCATGTTATTGCAAATCTTGGCAGCTTGACCCGCGCTGGATTCGCCACAATGAACGGCCTTCTGGCCCATTATGTCGAACAGGGGGGATGCTTTGGAAAAACCTGCGTCACTACCACCCGCCATGAAGGTCAGTGTTCCGGCCGCTGCTCCTCCGATGCCACCGGATACGGGGGCGTCTACGGCCAAGACGCCTGCATCTTTGGCCTGATCAGCGACGGCGCGGGCACTGTCGACATCAACAGTTGAACAATCGATCCAAACGGCACCTGATTGCATCGCCGGAAGGATCTCATCCGCGACTGCACGCAGGATATGACCATTCGGCAACATCGTTATGACGATATCGGCACCCGCTGCGGCCTCGGGTCCTGAAGTGGCCATGCTGACGCCAGAAACCGTGACGTCGGCCATGTCAAAACCCGTTACCGTATGGCCCGCCTTGGCAAGGTTGGCAGCCATCGGATTACCCATGTTGCCCAAACCGATAAACCCGATTTTCATTGCTCAGTTCTCCTCGAATGTCAGCGTGTCTTTGCCAAGCGGCTGCAGCATCTTTGAGACGGTCACCGCCGGCACGTTCAGATCGGCAAACTGCCAACGCGGGTTGCGATCCTTGTCGATGATCTGTGCGCGGATGCCTTCGATAAAATCACCATGCTCCATTGCGCGAAAGGTGAAGCGGTATTCAAGTTCCAGCGCTTTTCGCAGCGTAAGCGTCGGGCTGCGCAGACGATGCAGCATTTCCACCGTACAAGCCATAGAGATCGGTGCGTTGCGCGTCATGAGGGTCAGCGCCGCAGCAGCGATATCGTCGTCCGAGCGGCGCAACGTATTCAGGATGTCACCCAACCCCTCACCGCCAAACAAGGCATCGATCCGCTGTTGCTGGTCTTTCAGCGTGCTGGTGGGTGGTTCCGCAGCGTGCTGCGCCAACAGGCTGGCATTGCCTGAGGCCTCAAGCATCTGAATCAGGCCCGGCCATTGTTCCAATGGGATGTAATGATCAGCAAATCCGGCAGTAAGGGCGTCGCCGGGGCCCATTCGGTGGCCGGTCGTGCCTAGGTATTCGCCCAGACGCCCCGGTGCCAGCGCCAGCATCAGCGTGCTGCCGACATCAGGCACCAAACCGATGGAACATTCCGGAAGGGCAATTTTTGAGCTTTCACCAACAATGCGATGGCTTCCATGACAGCCGATGCCAACCCCTCCGCCCATTGTGAAACCTTGCAGAAAACTGACGACGGGTTTGGGATACTCAAAAATCATGGCGTTCAGCCGGTATTCATCCTGCCAGAAGGTACGTCCGAATTGATAGTCCTGTTTCAGGCCTGCCGCATAAAGGTCGGCAATATCGCCGCCGGCGCAAAAGGCCTTCTCACCCAAGGCGTCGACGATCACCAGATCAACTGCGTCATCCTCGCGCCAATTGCGAAGGGCAGTATCGATGGCCATGCACATGTCATAGGTCAGCGCGTTAAGCGCATTGGGCCGTGTCAGCGTAATGCGTCCGGCGCGCCCCGAGATGCGAATGTCGATATCTGCCATTTTATCCTCAGCGTTGAGCAAGCATTTGTCGAGACACGATGACCCGCATGATTTCATTTGTGCCTTCCAGGATCTGATGAACACGCAAGTCGCGGACCAGCTTTTCGATCCCGTAATCCGCCAGATAGCCATAGCCGCCGTGTAATTGCAGGCATTGGTCAACAACTTTCGAACCGGTCTCGGTCACGAACTTCTTGGCCATAGCGCAAAACTTGGTTGCGTCCGGGGCTCCCTGATCCAGCTTCCAGGCGGCCTGACGCAGAAAGGTACGGGCGGCCTGTAATTCGATCTCCATGTCGGCAAGTCGGAACTGCAAGGCCTGAAACTGGTCGATGGATTGGCCAAAAGCCTTACGCTCGGACATGTATTGCAGCGTCATGTTCAGCCCAGTTTGTGCAGCCCCAAGCGAGCAGGAGGCTATGTTCAACCGTCCCCCATCCAGGCCCATCATCGCGTATTTGAAACCGTCGCCTTCGACACCAACAAGGTTTTCCGCCGGGATTTTACAATCGTCAAACTGGACCTGCGCAGTGGGTTGGCTTTTCCAGCCCATCTTTTGTTCCAGCGCTCCAAAGCTAAGACCGGGCGCACCATCCTCGACATAGACCGTCGATATCCCCTTGGGCCCCTCCTGACCGGTGCGCACCATGCAGACATAAGCATCAGAGTAACCACCACCTGATATGAACGCTTTGGTGCCGTTCAGCGTAAAGCCTTCATTCGTGCGGTCAGCTCGGGTTTTCAAAGCGGCCGCGTCAGAACCAGATCCGGGTTCAGTCAGACAATAGCTCAGCACGGTCTGCAGGCTCAGCACATCAGGCATAATGCGGGATCTCAGGTCGTCACTGGCAAAGCTGTCCAGCATTTTTGCGCACATGTTGTGGATGGACAAGAACGCTGCGACCGAGGGGCAAGCCATTGAAAGAGCTTCAAACACCAGGGTCGCGTCCAATCGGGTCAGGCCCGAACCACCACTGTCTTCGGGTACGTACAGGCTGCCGAAACCTAACTCACCAACGCGCGGCCACAGGTCTTTGGGGATGGTTCCGTCCGCCTCCCATTTCTGGGCGTAGGGGGCGATGTTTTCCTGCCCGAACTCATACGCCATGTCGAAGATCGCGGTCTGCTCTTCTGTCAATGCGAAATCCAAGGCTTGCCTCCCACGCTACCAAATGAATTGAACGAGTGTTTATTTCTGAATCCTTACAGAAGTTTTGCACGGGCAGCAATCTTTGGCGCCGGGCTTCAGAGGTCGAAGTGGTATTCTTCGATTAGATGCCTGACGACTGCCTTGCCCGGATCTTCGCCGCGGGCCGAAGCTTCGGCGTAAACACGGCGCTGTCTGGTGGAAGAGGTTCCGTTCTGTGCGATTTGTTGCAGGCGCGCCAGTTCGGTCATGGTTCCAAGAATCTCGGCGTCTTCCGCCAGCATCCCCATCAATTCACCCATCAACTCGGGCATGGGTTTGATCGAACGATCACCGAAATCAATCAAACCTTCTCCCACTCCGTACCTTTGCGCACGCCAGCGGTTTTCACCGATGAGGAACTGATCATAGTTTCGCCACCGCAGGTTCCGATCCTTCAGCCGGCACAGCATTCGCGTCAGGGCTTGCAGCAATGCAGCCAGCGACAAGGTATGTTCAAGCCGAGGCTGCACGTCCATGATCCGGGTTTCCAGGGTCGGGAACCGGTGGGACGGTCGCAGGTCCCACCAGATTTTGGTGGTGTCCTCGATTACGCCCAGTTCGACCAGAATGCCGGTGGTTCGCTCGTATTCGGACCAACTGGCCAAAACCGGCGGCAGGCCGGTACGGGGCAGGTTGTCAAAGACAGTCAGGCGATACGAGGACAGCCCCGTATCCTCTCCATTCCAAAACGGAGACGATGTGGACAACGCCAGAAGATGAGGTAGGAAATACGACAGCTGTGGCATCAGATCGGCGCGCAAAGCTGGGTCCTCGACCCCGACATGCACATGCATGCCGCAGATCAACATCCGCCGCGCGACACCACCCAATGCGTGCTGCAAAGCGTCATATCGGTCTTTGCGGGTGTGGTGCTGTTTCTTCCAATCGGCAAACGGGTGACAGGACACGGCAATCGGGGCCAGGTTGTAGTCGGCGGCGCGTTCCGCCACGCAAGAACGCAGGCGCTTTAGGTCCTCACGTGCGGATTTGATCGTTGTGTGGGGGCGGGTGCCAACTTCGATCTGACATTGCAGGAATTCGGGGCTGACCTGGCCTTGGAAATCGGCCTGGCAGGCCTCCATCAGGGCGGCGGGTGCTTCGGCGAGCTCAAGGCTGTCGCGATCGACCAGCAGATACTCTTCTTCGATGCCCAGCGTGTATTCCTGCTGCATGGCGGCCCTCGCTTAACTATTCTAAACAGTGAATACGGATTTTTGCGTTTTGCCAAGTGTTTGACCGCGCAGCGCTTGCAGAGCCCCCACCCGCAGCGTTATGGAGCAGATCAGTTATGTCCCATCCGGAGCCTGCGTGTGAAACCCAGAAAATTCCTACGGCTCAATGCCATTTTTGATCGATTTGGTGTGAAACTGATCGACAAAGTGACCGAGAAGGATGAGCGCACGCGGCTTGAGGCCTTTGAGCGGGCAGGGGGGCTAACCCGCCCGGCCTACGCCCTGTCGCCGGGGATGGAGGGGTTCGATATCAGCCAACTTGTTGCCGAGTTCAAGGATCATGCTGATGCGCTGGACGCGTTGAAAGACCCTGCGCGCAACCAGACCGGATATCGTATCGGCAACGGCTATTATGACAGCCCGGATGCGGAAGCGCTGTATCTGATGATCCGTCGGTTTGCGCCCAAGCGTGTGATTGAAGTCGGGTGCGGAAACTCTACCCGTGTGACCCGTCAGGCGATCACCGACGGCGGGCTTGATACGCAGATCACCGCGATTGACCCGTATCCGCGCGCCGATATCGCCCATGTGGTCGACCGGTTCGAACAGAAACGGCTGGAAGAAGTTGATCCGGCGTTGTTCGAACAGCTTGAGGCCGGAGACATTCTTTTCATCGACTCAAGTCACGTTGTTCGTATGAGCAATGACGTGGCGCATCTGTTTTGCCGCATCATTCCGACGTTGAAGCCCGGTGTAGTGATCCATGTGCACGATGTTTTTCTGCCTTATGAATACCCCAAGCGATTTTTCTATGACTGCCCGGGTTGGGGTGAGCAGTATTTGCTGCATGCTTTGCTGCAATCGTCTGCGTATTCAATGCTTTGGCCGGGGTATTTTCTGCAGCAGGATCGCCCTGATGCGGTTGAGGCATTACCCTTTTTAAAGGAGGGTCGCGCCCAAAGCATCTGGGTGCAGATCAAGGAAAAATGATCCTAAAGTGATCCGGCGCAGCGAAGCGCCCGTAACCCTTTCCATAACAAGCTGGAGAGGAGAAAACAGCCATGTTTCGCCGTACATTCATGGGCGCTGCCGCCGCACTTGCACTTGCTCTGCCCGTAAAGGCTCAGGCCGCTGATATCGTGGATACCGCCGTTTCGGCCGGATCTTTCAACACGCTGGTCGCAGCGGTTCAGGCGGCAGGTCTGGTCGATACGCTGAAAAGCGATGGACCGTTCACAGTTTTTGCCCCCACGGATGAGGCTTTTGCTGCTTTGCCCGAAGGCACGGTCGAAACTTTGTTGCTGCCTGAGAACAAAGACCAACTGGTCGAGATTCTAACCTATCACGTGGTTCCGGCCAAAGTGATGTCTGGCGATATCGCGGGCAAGCGCGCAAAGGTTCTGACCGTCCAGGGTGATCGTTTGAGCGTGAACGCGAAAAACGGTGTGAAGGTCAATGGCGCCAAAGTGGTTCAGGCTGACATCGAAGCCAGCAATGGCGTGATCCACGTGGTCGACGCGGTGATCTTGCCGGAATAACAACTACCACTTGCAGTAAAAAGCCCCGGTTCTGAAGACCGGGGCTTTTTTAGTCAGACCAGTCTGACCTGGGTTCCGACTTGAACCAGAGGATACAGTTCCTCAACATGTTGGTTGTACAGGCCTATGCACCCGGAGGAGCTTTGACGCCCAATCTTGCGCGTGTCGTGGGTTCCATGCACCAGATAGGCCGGCCAACCCAAATACATAGCGCGGGTGCCAAGTGGATTTCCTGGCGCGCCGCCATCCATACGGACGGGCAGGGACGGGTCACGTTCCCGCATCGACGATGTCGGTGTCCAGCTTGGGTTCTCGGTTTTGCGCACAACCTTGGTATAGCCGCGCTTGGTCAGCTCTTCGCTCATCGGAACCGAGCTTGGGTACAGCTTATAGGTTCCGTCCGCCCCCCAGTAATGCACCGCGCGGCTTGTGATATCTGCTAACAGGCAGCCAACACCCAGCTCATCAAAGTGATCCTGCCAGTTTTGCTGTGAGAACGACGAAACATTGCGGCGTACCGGCAGTTGCGTGCTGATGGCCTCTTCATTTTCTGGGAAAGCATCGGCGCTTTGCGCGCGTACCACTGCGGGCGTCGCCAGAAGGGACGCGGCCCCCAGCAACGCAGAGCGACGGGTCATACGGGAGTTTGACAATTTTGCCTCCGGTTCAGGAAATGCTCGAACAACGATTTGATGGTAAATTATTGCCGACGGATCCGTTTTTCCAGAGTTTGCCCTCTGAATTTATCGTGAGGCCGCAAAAATTGTTGGGTTCTGGCAACGTACCGCCGAAAACAACCCGGCCTGATGCAGGCCGGGTTGGGTATTTACATGTCAGTCAAGCAGATCAGTCCATTGCCTTAAAGTTAAACTCGCCGCCTTCTTTGATACCGGACGGCCAGCGCGCGGTAACGGTTTTGGTTCGAGTATAGAACTTAAAGCTGTCGGCACCGTGCTGGTTCAGGTCCCCGAACATGGATTTCTTCCAGCCGCCAAAGGTGTGGTATGCCAGCGGAACCGGGATCGGTACGTTGATGCCAACCATCCCGATATTCACCCGGCTGGCAAAGTCGCGCGCTGTGTCACCGTCGCGGGTGAAGATCGCCGTGCCGTTGCCGTATTCATGGTCCATCGCCAGTTTCAACGCTTCTTCGTACGATCCAGCACGTAATGTCGACAGAACCGGGCCAAAGATTTCCTGCTTGTAGATATCCATGTCAGGTGTGACGTGGTCAAACAGATGCGGCCCGACGAAAAAGCCGTCCTCGTACCCTTGCAGGTTGAAGTCACGGTTATCGACCACCAGCTTCGCGCCTTGTTCCACGCCCGAGTTGATCAGCCCCAGAATACGTTCTTTCGCAGCACCGGTCACGACAGGGCCCATATCCACATCGTCGCCCGCCGTATAGGGACCGACTTTCAACTTTTCGACCCGGGGGATCAGCTTTTCGATCAGCGCGTCTGCCGTTTCGTCACCGACCGGAACAGCAACCGAAATGGCCATGCACCGTTCGCCAGCCGCGCCAAACCCGGCACCAACCAAAGCGTCAGCAGCCTGATCCAGGTCCGCGTCGGGCATGACGATCATGTGGTTCTTAGCCCCGCCAAAGCACTGTGCACGTTTGCCATTCGCCGTTGCGCGCGAATAGATGTATTGCGCGATCGGCGTCGACCCGACAAAGCTGACACCTTGAATGGTGTCGCTGTCCAAAAGCGTGTCCACAGCTTCTTTGTCGCCATTAACAACCTGGAAGACACCTTTGGGCAAGCCTGCCTCAACAAACAGTTCGGCCAACATCAGTGGCACCGAAGGGTCACGTTCAGACGGCTTCAGAACCACCGCGTTTCCACACGCCAACGCAGGGCCGACATGCCACAATGGCATCATCGCCGGGAAGTTGAACGGCATGATCGAGGCGACGACCCCCAAAGGCTGACGCATCGAATACATGTCGATGCCCGGACCCGCGCTGTCGGTATACTCGCCCTTCAGCATCTGAGGTGCGCCGATGCAGTACTCAATGACCTCCAGCCCGCGCTGCAAATCGCCTTTGGCATCGGGAATGGTTTTGCCGTGCTCGCGGCTGAGCGCCTCGGCCAGCTTATCCATGTCGCGGTTCATCAGGCCAACCATGGCCATCATCACTCGCCCGCGTTTTTGTGGATTGGTTGCACCCCATACAAGCTGCGCGGCTGCGGCACTTTCAATGGCTGCATTAGTTTCTGCGACGCTCGCCATCGGGCATTTGTATTGCACTTCGCCCGTGGCCGGGTTGAACACATCGTCAAAACGGCCAGACGTACCGGCAACGCTTTCACCGTTGATGAAATGGGACAGTTCGGACATTGCAATCTCCTCGGATGATTTTGCGCAGAATAGGCTTGCAGAAATAGGTTGAACAGAGGCAATGTTTCAAAGGTGTTTTGCAAAAATGCAAAGGTTGGCCAATGGCTCCAAATTGGGACGATATGCGCGTCTTCCTGGCCGTCGCACGCGAGGAAAGCCTTTCCGCCGCCGGACGGCTGTTAAAGATCGATCCGGCCACAGTTGGTCGGCGGATTGCGCGGCTGGAAGTGTCTCTGGACGCGCCGCTGTTCACAAAATCGCAGCAAGGGTATGTTCTGACTTCTGCGGGTGAGAGGCTGATGGCACATGGGTTGCAGGCCGAAGAGGCCATGCGCGCGGCGGCGGGAGCGCTTGCTGGTTCGTCCAAAACGCTGAGTGGCCAGATCAGAATAGGGGCCCCGGACGGAAGCGCAAATTACCTGTTGCCGCAGGTCTGCGCCAAGATTTGTGATGCCAACCCGGATCTGGACATCCAGATTCTCGCTCTGCCGCGCATCATCAACCTGTCCCGCCGCGAAGCTGACATGGCCGTAACGGTCAGCGCGCCGACCGCCGGGAAACTTCTGGTTCAGAGGATATGCGACTATAAGCTGCATTTGGTCGCAACGCAGGCATATCTGGCGGATCACTTACCGGTCCAATCTCTGGAGGATCTCAGAGGGCACCGGATGATTGGCTATATCCCTGACATGATATTTGACCGCGAGCTGGACTATTTGGTGGACATTGGCATTGACCGTGTCGCTCTGGCCTCAAACTCGGTTTCGGTGCAATTGCGGCAGGTTGCGTTGGGATCTGGGATCTGTGTGGCTCATGATTTCACGCTGCCGTTCCACCCCGGTCTGCAGAAAATTCTGACAGATCAGGTCAGTCTGACCCGGAGTTTTCATCTGGTCCGTCACGAAGGCGACCAACGTAACGAGAGGCTGAATCGCTTTGCGCAGGCACTAAGCCAGGGTATTCGCGAAGAGGTTGAGCGACTTGAAGCCGAAGCTTCACCTTGACAGGTTCAGGCATTCCGGCAACGCTTTGGAAAACAGGAAGTTATTTCGGAGGTTCCGCGTATGCTTGTTCAGGCCATTCTGAAATCCAAAGGCTCCGGGGCGGTTGAAACCGTCAGCCCGTCGCTTACCGTTTCCGAGGCCGCTAAAATTCTGGCGGCAAAGCGCATCGGGACGGTGGTCGTGTCTGAGGATGGTGGTGAGACGGCGGCGGGTATCCTTTCAGAACGTGACATCGTGCGGGAACTGGGCTCTAGCGGTAGCGGTTGCCTGACCGAGCCGGTCAGTACCTACATGACAAGTGAGCTGGAGACAGCATCACAACAGGACTCAGTACAGGATGTTTTGTCACGCATGACCGAAGGCCGTTTTCGGCACATGCCCGTTCTGGAAGACGGCAAACTGATAGGTATTGTGACCCTGGGCGATGTCGTCAAAGCACAGCTGTCCGAGCTGGCGATGGAAAAAGACGCATTGGAAGGCATGATCATGGGGCATTAGGTCCTGACTGCCCCGTACCCTCTTGCACCTTTGGTGAAGTTATGTTTGCTAGCGCGGAAATATTGTTGCGCAGGAGGCCCCTATGAGGGTTGGATTATATCCCGGAACATTCGATCCAATCACTTTGGGTCATATCGACATTATTCGCCGCGCGTCTGCTTTGGTTGACAAGTTGGTCATTGGCGTTGCGATCAACCGCGACAAGGGACCATTGTTTTCGCTGGAAGAACGCGTGGCAATGATCGAGGCAGAATGTGCGTTTTTATCCGCACAGACTGCCACTGAAATTGTCGCGCATCCGTTTGAAAATCTTCTGATCGATTGTGCCAGCGACGTCGGCGCACAGATCATCGTCCGCGGACTAAGGGCGGTGGCAGATTTCGAGTACGAATTCCAGATGGTCGGCATGAACCGGGTTCTCGACGATTCCATCGAAACCGTGTTCCTGATGGCCGAAGCAAGGCATCAGGCGATCGCGTCGAAACTGGTCAAAGAGATCGCTCGGCTTGACGGGGACGTGTCGAATTTCGTCACGCCTCGCGTCAATGCCGCTTTGCGTGAAAGGTTAGGTTAGGGCACCCATCGCCGCCGCTGTGTCCAGCATCCGATTCGAGAAACCCCATTCGTTGTCATACCAGGCCAGCACGCGGACCAGCGTGCCGTCGGTGACTTTGGTTTCTGGCAGAGAAACGGTCGAACTGTGCGCATCATGGTTGAAATCCACTGAGATCAGCGGTCGGTCTTCAGCAGCCAGAACACCCGGAATCTTAGCGGCTGCTTCAGTGAACAGCGCGTTTACTTCCTCTTCCGTGGTTGGGCGCGAGACTTCGGCAACCAGATCCACAACCGAGACGTTGGGCGTTGGAACGCGGATTGCCTGGCCGGTCAGTTTTCCCGCCAGCTGCGGCAGAACCAAGCCGACAGCGGATGCCGCGCCGGTGGTGGTGGGGATCATCGACAACGCTGCGGCGCGCGACAGGTAAGGGTCTTTGCCGGCTGTATCGTGAACCGGCTGGCTGGCAGTATAGGCGTGAACGGTGGTCATGTTTCCGTGCACGATACCAAGACCCGCATCCAGCGCGGCTGCGACCGGAGACAAGCAGTTGGTGGTGCAGGATGCGTTGGACACGATCCTGTCCTCGGCAGTCAGTTCGTCATCATTGACGCCAAAGACAATAGTCTTAACGCCGCCATCACCACGCGCGGGAGCCGAAATTAGAACCTTGGTCGCACCGTTCTCAAAGTGGCGAGAGGCGGCTTCGCGGGTCCGGAAAACACCGGTGCATTCCAGAACAACATCTACATCGGACCAATCCAGCTTTTCCGGCTCACGCTCACTGGTCAGGCGGATAGGGCCGGCGCCGACGTCCAGACCGGCATCCGTCAGGGTTACGGGTTTTGTGTAGCGTCCATGCACGCTGTCGAACTCAAACAGATGCGCGTTTATCTCCGGCTTGGCCAGATCGTTGATCGCAACAATCTCGACATCCGTGCGGCCCGATTCCATTACCGCACGCAGAACACCGCGTCCGATCCGTCCAAATCCGTTTATTGCCAGCTTGAGTGTCATGTTCTGCTCCGTCCGAATGTCGGCCAATATTAAGTTAGCGCTAACAAAGCTAAGTTGACACGAAAGTCAAGCAAAACCTCTGTCAGCGCCAGAAAGCGAGCCAGTCCAGAAAGGCATAAAGCTTTTTGCCCAAAAACACAAAATGCTCGGGTCCAAACAGGGCATAGTCGACCACACACCCGCCTAGAATCAGCAGGCCTAGCCAAATTGCGATTTGATTGGTCATAGTGGCCCCGAACGACAATGCCCGCCCAGATAACCTGAGCGGGCAAAAAGGTTCAAGAATTCAAAGTGGTCTTAGTTAAGCCGGCCCATCGCAACTGCAACGTCAGCCATGCGTACAGAAAAGGCCCATTCATTGTCGTACCAAGCCAACACACGCACCATGCGATTGTTCACCACGCGCGTCTGGTCTGGCGCAAAGATCGAGCTTTCTTCGGTGTGGTTGAAGTCGGTCGACACCAGCGGTGCGGGCTCATAGCCCAGAACACGCTGCATCGGTCCTTGCGCGGCTTCGCGAACGACAGCGTTCACTTCGTCGACCGTGACATCGCGCCCAGCGCGGAAAGTCAGGTCAACGGCTGATACGTTCGGTGTTGGCACGCGGATGGCAGACCCGTCCAAACGACCTTTGAGGTTGGGCAGAACCTCACCCAACGCCTTGGCCGCGCCGGTCGAGGTCGGGATCATCGACATGGATGCGGCCCGCGCGCGGTAAAGGTCGCCATGACGGCGGTCCAGCGTCGGCTGATCGCCGGTATAGGCGTGGATCGTGGTCATAATGCCGTGCTCAATCCCGATGCCTTCGTCCAAAACCTTGGCAAGCGGCGCAAGGCAGTTCGTGGTGCACGAGCCGTTCGAAATCATCTTGTCCTGAACGGTCAGGCTGTTGTGGTTGACGCCATAGACGATGGTTTTGTCCACATTTGTGCCGGGGGCCGACAGCAGAACCTTTTGGGCGCCGCGTTCCAGATGGGTGTTGGCTTTCAGGCCATCGTTGAACTTGCCGGTGCATTCAAGTACGACGTCGCAGCCATCCCAGTCCAGTTCGTTCATGTTATAGGTCGAGAACATCTCCATCGGGCCACGGCCCAGGTCCATCGAGTTTTGGGTGATGGCGACGTCACGGGGAAAGCGTCCGTGGACACTGTCGTATTTCAGCAGATGCGCGGTTGTTTCCAGCGGGCCTGTTGCGTTGACCTTGATCACTTCAATGTCGTTCCGGCCCGAAGCGGCGATGTGCGACAGGGTGCAGCGGCCAATACGGCCAAAACCATTGATACCGACCTTGATGGTCATATGAAGCCTCCAGATGCGCTTGCTTTCTGGGCCATATAACGGTCATTTGGCGTTCTCAAAAGAGCAAAAGTGACATATTTTTAACGTGTTAGCGCAAACCTGCGCCGGTTGCGCTAACGCTTGCGCTAGCCGCCCGATCAGGTAGGGTCCGGAAGCGGCAGATGATAAGAAAGGAAGCAGCATGAGCGGTCTGTTGGCCCTGTTGGATGATGTAGCAGGGATCGCAAAAGTTGCGGCGTCTTCGGTGGATGACGTCGTGGCTGCGGCGGGTAAGGCCGGGGCCAAGACCGCTGGTGTCATAATCGACGATGCTGCGGTGACGCCGAAATACGTTCAGGGTTTCGCACCAGCGCGCGAATTGCCGATCATCTGGCGAATTGCACGCGGATCTGTTTTCAACAAGATCGTTTTGTTGCTTCCGGTGGCTTTGTTGCTTGCCAATTTTGCGCCCTGGCTGATCACGCCACTGTTGATGTTGGGCGGGTCCTATTTATGTTTCGAGGGCGCTGAAAAGATCTTTCATGTCCTGTTTCCGCATGGCAGCCACGTCATTGACGAAGATATGAAAAATCCAGATCCGGGTCATCTTGAGGAGCAGAAGGTCAAGGGCGCGATCAAGACCGATTTCATCCTGTCGGCTGAGATCATGACCATTGCACTTGCCGCGATTGAGGCACCGAACATCTGGATGCAGGCCGCGACGCTTGCGGTTGTTGGCCTTGGCGTAACGCTGGCGGTCTATGGCTCGGTCGCGTTGATCGTCAAAATGGACGATGTCGGGCTTTTCCTGGCGAAAAACGCGCCAACACCGATTGGCCGCGGAGCGGGTAGGGGTTTGGTCAAAGCGATGCCGGTGGTGATGAAAGTACTGTCTATCGTAGGCACTGCGGCGATGCTGTGGGTCGGTGGTTCGATCATCATTCACGGGCTCGAGGTTTTGGGCTTTGGCTGGCTGGGGCACCATATTCATGACTGGGCTTACGTTGTTGGGCACATGGTGTCGGCGCAGTATGTAGGCGCTGTTGAGTGGATTGCCAAAGCGACGATGGACGGTGTGTTTGGCCTAGCCTGGGGGTTTGTGTTGATCCCCTTGGCGACCAAGGTGATTGGTCCGGTACTTGGAGTATTTTCTGGAAAGTCCGCTTAGAGCCCAGTGCCGACATTTCCGTGGCGCACCCGAACAGTTGGCCGAAGTTTAAGCCAGCCAGACATCACCCAGTCCTTAATCAGAAGTAGTTCGTCCATCCCCCCCAAAAGAACCCGCATCATTCGGAGGGAAACCAAGTGAATAACGCGGGCGGTAGTTTTGGGGTGTTGGTGCTACGGTACTGATCGAAAGATGGATCAAAGTTCCCCGCGTCACCTTTATCTGGGATGATGGGCAACGCGGGGTACTAGCCTGACGATGGGACTAGCCAGACTATGTAGAATGAGCACTTGGCCGCGGTTAGTCAACCAAGTTGGCATGAGCGCAAATTCTGTTCGCTATAGTCCAAGTTCGTAACCTGCCATTTGCACAGCGCCGCCACGTTTTCTGGAGCGGACGTGTAAGCTGGAATAAACAAGAAATTCTCAAGCACGCGAGAGCAAACTTTTGGCGCGCGTAAAATTACTTGATTTGTTGTGTTTTAGATTCAAGTAATCGAATGCGTGGCGAATTTGTATTACCTCTGTTGCTCGCGCATTCGCCAGACTTGTCTGGTTGCCTCCTGGAGACGCAAGTGAGTGGTGTCGCCAGGAGGTCGTTATCTTGGTTTAATGGGTCTAATGGAAAAGGCTCTCAATTCTACGTGCACGGCAAGCTTATGACCCCTCTGCGGAAATTTCAGTTTCGTTCGCAGATCTGTGGTTCCGCCAATTTGAGAGGTTCTCTATATCGACTGCGACCCAAAAATCCGTGGGGTTCGTCACAGGGAAATATTCAAACATAAACATAAGTCTGGATTTGTTGCGTCTGTGTGTGCTCTTTTCGACCGTTAAAGAATTAGGGGACAGACAGATGAGACGAGCACTGAGAACGTTGACGATTTGGTCATTCATTTGGTTCACGGCACTAGCGAGTGCTTTTCCTGCCGGCGCGCAAGAGACTGAGGCCGACCAAGAGGCTTTGGAAGTCGAGAATGACGATCTCATCAATGCAGTCGCTGATGAGATGATTGCGGCCGACGATCTCGAGATCCTACTTGTTCCCTTAACTGCGGATGAACTTTCCCAGGTTGCTGGTACTTGGCAGAACTATGTGCGCTCTCGGCTCGAAGAAGTCGCGCAAGTAAACTTGCAACTTCGTTCGGCGAGCGGAACTCGGGAAGACAGCTTGCGGTCTCAGTTGTCCTCCTTGAACGACTCTGGATCAGACATTCTCGACAAGTATCGCCTGGTGCTCGAAGCATGGACCCTGAAAGGCGCAAAGGCGGAAGATCTGGAGCCGCATACTGACTATATTCTCGCGTTGAAAACGGGAGCCCTAAAAACGACCGATCTTCAAACACTTTTTCAGAACGCTTGGGCGTGGTTGTTCTCGTGGGATGGGGGCGTCGGTCTGCTGATGGCCGGTCTGGGTGTTTTGTTGGCAGTTTGGGCCATGATGTTCATTGCTCGAATGGTGCGCCGGGTCACCGAAAAGGGTCTGAATAAAATTCCAACTATCTCCAGAATGCTGAAACGCTTCATTGCCACCGCCGTGTACTGGGCTGTTTTCGTCCTTGGCATACTCGTCGTTTTAGCTTTGTTCGGAGTTAACGTTACACCGCTTTTTGCCGTGCTCGGCGGTTTGTCGTTCATCCTAGGTTTTGCATTGCAGGAAACGCTGGGAAACCTCGCAAGCGGTCTGATGATCATGGTTCTCAAGCCATTCGACACTGGCGACTATATTCAAGTAGGCGGCTCATCTGGGTTTGTGGATGAGATGTCGGTGGTTTCGACCAAGATCAGAACTTTCGACAATCAGATTATTATAGTTCCAAATAGTAAGATTTGGGGGGATGTGATTACTAATGTAAGTGCATCCGAAGAACGTCGGGTCGATCTGGTCTTTGGTATCGCCTATTCGGACAACGCTGCCCAATCAATTGAGGTCCTCAAGGACTTGGTTGCGCGTCACCAGCTTTGTCTGAAGACACCACAACCAGAAATTTTCGTGGGTGAGTTGGGAGACAACTCCGTCAACATCTTCTGCCGCCCTTGGTCCAAGTCAGATGACTAGTGGACCGTCTATTGGGACCTTACTGGTCACGCAAAAGAGCGGTTTGACACGGAAGGTATATCCATACCGTTCCCGCAACGCGATGTGCACATAATCCCCGTAGAAGGAGCAAAATCATGAGGGCTCTTACACTTTGGTTACTGCCACTTCTGTTCGTCTGCGGTGTCGCGTTTGCTCAGACAGAAGAAATTCTAACACCGACTGAAGAGAGAGATGATCCCGAGTATATTGCGCCGGTGATTGTGGATGGCGAAGAGTTATTCTTGGTTCGCGGCTCGAGTGCGTTGCCCGCAACCGAACGAGCGAGAAAGATTGAGGAACGTATTGCTCAGGTCGCCGATTCATCCACGAAAGTTTCAGTTCAGCTTGAGATTTCGGACGCCGAATTTGGGAAAATGATACGCGTTGACGGGCAGATGGTTACGATAACCACCCAAGCTGATGCTGAGCACGAACAAATGGCTATTGAAGTTCTTGCTGGGCTACAGGCAGAAGCGATTGAGACTGCAATCCTTCAATACCGAGATGCTCGGTCCAATGAGGGCAGAGTAGATAGTGCGATGGCTGCATTTGCTTGGACGGCAGTCTTCGCCCTCGCTTCATACGCGTTTTTTGCGAAGCGGCGAAAACTTTTAAACTACATAAGACGGAATTTGGAAAAGAGAGCTGAAGGCGTAGAGGAGGCCACGAAGTCGATCTTAAGAAGCAGGGCAATCGCCTCGATTATCGTCTATACAATCCACATATTGATGTGGGTCCTGTTTTTGTTCTTTTTCTACTATTACCTCTCATTGGTGCTGCTCTCCTTTGCAGAAACACAAGGCATTGCCCAAATCCTTTTGAAATACGTCAGCGAGCCGCTCGTATCTGTCGTTTTGGCAATTGTTGGATATATCCCCAACTTGATCATGCTCGCAATCATCGCAGCTGTGACACGGTTAGGAATTCGAGGCCTCGATCTTTTTTTCGACAACGTCGAGAGCGGCGCTTTCCAACTGAAAGACTTTGAAGATCATTGGATTGCACCAACAAAAATGCTGTGCAGGGCTTTGCTGATTGTTATCGCGCTGGTGTTTGCCTACCCTTATATTCCCGCATCTGACTCTCGTGCTTTTCAGGGCCTGACTATACTTGCCGGTATCATGGTATCGTTGGGGTCGAACACGGTCGTCTCGAATATGATGGCCGGTCTGTTTGTCATCTACAGGCGCAGTACCAATGTAGGTGATCGAATTCAGGTCGGTGACAAGATTGGCGACGTAACTGAGATCAAACTGATGGAAACGCTCATCAAATCGATCAAGAACGAGATGATCAGCATTCCAAATGCTCAACTGCTCAATTCCGAAGTTGTGAATTATTCCCGAAAAGTGGATGGCCGCGGACTGTTGGTTCATACAACCGTAGGAATTGGGTACGAGGAGCCTCCACGGAAAATCAAAGCGATGCTCATAGAGGCGGCACATCGAACTCAAGGGCTGAGAAAAAGTCCGGAGCCATTTGTGCTTTGGACCCAGTTGGCAGACTACGCTATCAACTATGAAATCAATGCCTACACTTCTCGTGGATCAAGCTTGCCAAAGATATTGTCGGATCTTCGGGAGAACATTGTAGACGTGTTCAATGAAAATGGGACACAAATTATGACTCCGTCTTACATAGCTGATCCGCCGGAACCCAAAATTTTGACAGAAGACTGGGATGGAAAGCTTGCTCATGTATCTGAATAGCAATTCACCTGGTTCATCTACGAAACTACACAAACGCACTATTGCGGTTGTTGGATTGGTTTGATTGAAACTGGACATTCAGGCCAACTTAGCCACTTACGCCGTCATCGGTATTATTTCCGGTGAATTTAACAAATTGGCTGAAATATCCGCCGGCTAGATCGACATCGGTGTACGTGATGACAGCGCCAGTGTTGGCGTTTGTGAAAGTGGTCGAGTCTCAGGATCATTGCAACTGACCTGCGCCCCGAGGCTCCCTCATTCATAACGAGAGTCTGCGGGTCTGGTTTTCATATTCTTGGTCGTCGGTTTGGGCAAGCGCTCTCTCGTTGTTTACTTCACAAACAACTGTCTGGCAGTGGT
>NZ_FWFP01000002.1 GCF_900172215.1 Ruegeria meonggei | reverse complement strand
CATCCTTGGGGAAATGACAGCCCTTTAACGAGATCATGCTCAAATAACCTGTTCGGAATTTTTCGACCTGTACAAACCTCAGATCACGCAGGCTCGTCAACTAGACCCCAGAGTTTGCGACACATCCCGGGCAGACCATCGTGAATTGGTGGTTGATTGACCTGAGGGCGTTTCGGGCCGCTCTGATCCGGCATAGGACAGCGGGTTCGTTCCTTCATATGGGCGATAAATGCAACGCGGACGGGACGTGCTTCAAGTGGTTTGATATTCGGTCGTTTCCGAAGGAACCGCCGTTGGTGGTGGCTAGAGGTTGAAAGGGAGGAAGTCCTTTGAGCCATGTGGCTTTTCAATGGAGGTCTGCTTTGAGCCCAATTTACATGTGTCGTTACATCGTCATACATTCCACAAACGAGTACACATATGAGCGCGGTTGCGGGCCGATGACCAACCGATGCACACTTCATGGCTGAAACAAACATGTGGCAAGATATGCAACTTGATTGGAAACCCCTATCCAATAAACAAAAGACGTTACGCACGATTTTTGTCGGGGCGGTTGTGATGACCGCATGTTCCTTCTGGTACGAGAGCATTATTCAGTGGCCAAGGGGTCGAGGCCAAGCGGTCATTGTCGTGTGCTTTCTCGGCTTTCCCATTCAAGCGTTATACTATGGCTTAAAGTGGTATCGAGAATGCTCTACTCAGAACTGAACTGAAAGACCCATCGCTCGTGTTATCAGGACTCACCTGTGAGCGCCATTTCAACGACCGCTTTGTCCCGCAAAGCGGCAACGACAACCGATCATCCACCGTGCAGCCGGTCCAGCAAATGGGCCGGTTTTTTCACTGAATGCAGTGATATCGGGACCGCTTCTTAGCGGTGAATAGCGGTCGATTACCCGTTGCAAGCACATCCTGGGCCTTTGTGGCACGTGTAGCTTCGGTTAATGCAGCTATCCCCACAGGCCTTGCCCTTCCGACAAACCTTGCAACACGCCGCATCGATGACCTTGGCTCTGTCGGTTTGGTCAAGCAAGTTCCAGAATGCTTTTGTTGAGACGGGTTGAGTAGCTTCTTTAGGAGCAGGAGCACCGTACTGAGCAAAAGCGGCTGAGCAGGACAGAGCGAGAGCGACCACGCAGGCTGAAAATAGGGTTTTCACAATCAATCTCCGTTAACAATGTGTTAACCTTTGCACACCCATGCCTTGTGCGGAATATGTATTGCTAGCTCACAATTTGGCGCAGTAAATCATGAAGCTAAAGGACATTCATTGAGCGATTTGAAAGGTGACTGAGCGGAGCTTGGTGGGACCACCTGCCGAAGCCTAAAGAACATGAACAAAAAGCCCTGCCCTAAGTGTGGTGGCCCTGTATACGTTCACGAAGAAGATAAAGGAGTGGCAATCTTTATCTTGGTGGCCGTGGTCTTTGTTACTGTTGTGTTTGCCGCACTCACTGGCAACTGGTGACACTCGACCGACATTAGATGATTCGCGATCCGAACCTCATATTCGGCTGACCATTTCTTAATGATGCAAAATGGAGCGCTGAGCGGCGAAATCAGTACTCATGTCCCCCATATGTCCCCCAGAATGAGCAGGACTAGGGCGGGTAGGGCGCGAAACTACGGTAAGTGATTGATTTAATGGTAGCGGAGGAGGGACTTGAACCCCCGACACGCGGATTATGATTCCGCTGCTCTAACCAACTGAGCTACTCCGCCATGAGTGAAAGGCGATTTAAGGGAGGGGCCGGTGAGGGTCAAGAGGGAAAAGGCGCTCTCAGCGGGATTCTTTTTGACCGTCGATCCACCCTTTTCCTTCTTCGCTCAGGCCTTGATGCGTGCGCGATCAGAGATCCCGCGGATGAACGCGGCGCAGGTGTCCGGCGCGGTGATCGGGATCATGTGACCCATCCCTTCAAGCTGTTCGTAGCTGAACCCGAATTGGATCATTGGTGCCCCATGTGCGGCAGGCGACAGGATTACGTCCCCGGCGCCGAACAAGACGCCACCGGGCAGGTTCAGCTCGCCATAGCGTTGCGATTGCGCCCCTATGCTGGCATCGACACCGATTACATCCTGCGACGCCGAGATAAACGCCGAAGGGCGCAGACCCAGTGCACCACCGGCCCGGTCAAGAAAATCCGCAGGCGCGGGTTCGGGATCAAACACAGCCCCAATGGTCTTGGGCGCTGTTTTGGCTGCTACGGGCACAGCAACTGTATTTCCGATCAGCGTCCGCAACCACTCGGCCCGGATTTCAAGCGGTTTGAATACCGGCGGAGTGCTTGGCATTTCGTGCGTCAAAGGGGCCAATAGAGCCAGACCTGCAACCTTGTCAGGATAATCCAGCGCCATGGCCAGAGACACCGCGCCCCCCATCGAATGGCCGACCAAAACGGGGTCAGAAACGCCTTTCTTGTCCAGAAACTCCATGATCATGCGGGCCTGTTCCGGCAAGCGGGCAAGATCGGCTGTGTCGCGTGTGGAATACCCGCTTCCGGGCCGATCCACCGCGATGACGTGGAAATCGTCGGTCAGCCTGTCCATCAACGCATAAGTGTAGTGCTGCAGTTGCCCGGCCAGCCCGTGGATCATGATCAGGGTCGGGTTCGCGGGATCCCCTTTTTCGACATAGTGAATGCTGCCGCCGCGCACGGAGACAACCTCACCTGGTTGCGGAACCTTCTCTGTGCCCTCTCGGGTCAACTTGCGGGTCCACAGATGCATGCTGGCAAGGAACACCGTGATTACGAGGAGGATTAATAGGATTGTGGTCATTTCAGTGGGCTCCGCCTTGGGGTGTGACAGGGGTGTATTGCTCTAGCCCGGATTGGGCCATGCGTTTTTCGAACTCTGCGACAATGCCCGGCCAAAGCGTTGTGTTTCGGCCATCTGCGTCCTGATACCAGGACGTGCAGCCGCCGGTCTGCCAAATGCTGTCAACGTGCCGGTCCTGCATCTCTTGTGTAAAAGCGGCCTGCTTCGCCGCGTCTGGCGCTATGACCCGCAGCTTGTCACGGCTCTTCTGTTCCAGCGCCCGGCCGATATGGCTCACCTGGGCTTCAATCATCAAAACGACCGAGTTGCGGCCCAGACCCGTATGTGGGTCCAACAGGATGAAGAAGTTCGGGAACCCGGCTATTGCGGTACCCAGATTGGCCTGCATCCCATCGGCCCAGGCATCCCGCAATGCCAGGCCGTCGGCCCCGGTGATGTCCAGCCGCTGAACTGCGTCGGTGACGTGAAATCCGGCGCCCCAGATCAAAACATCGACCTGCCTCTGGCTGCCGTCGCTGGCAGTAATCTGATCCCCGTCAATTGAGGCGACCCCATTTGGAACCACCGTCACATTGTCCCGTGCCAGCGTGGAGCACCAATCGTTCGAGCTTAGGATGCGTTTGCAGCCGATCCGGTAGTCCGGCGTCAGGGTTTGGCGATCCTGCGGGTCGGTGATTTCTTTCTCAAGCGCATCGCGCCACATTTTCATGGCAAATGCTACCATCCGCTTTTGTCCGCGAAACACGCGGTGGCGGTATTCGAAGAACATGTAGTTCAGCTTGCGCCGTAGCCGAGCCATTGGCGGGACCCTGCGGTAGAGCTTGCGCAGCCAAGGGGCAATGGGACCGTCCGGTCGCGGTAAAACATACGGGGCCGCGCGTTGGAAAATCGTGACCTGAGCGGCGGTTTTCGCGATCTCAGGGACAAACTGGACGACAGATGCCCCAGTTCCGACAGCTGCGATGCGTTTACCCGCAAGGTCTACGTCATGGTCCCATTGCGCTGAATGAAAGCAAGGGCCGGGAAAGCCGTTTGCGCCGGGAACGTCGGGAATACTTGGCAAGTGCAGAGCGCCGATTGCCGAAACAAGAAAACGTGCGGTCCAACGCTGTCCTTCGTCGGTTTCAATATGCCAACGGCCCCCGTCCCATCGCGCGGATTTCAGCTGTTGGTGGAAATGGCACAGGTCATACAAACCCTCTTCGCGGCAGATCTTTTGCAGATAGGCCTGAATTTCATCTCCGCCCGCATAGGCGCGGGGCCAGTCCGGGTTTGGGTGTGAGGCCATCGAGTACAGGTGCGAGGGAATATCGCAAGCGACGCCGGGATAGGTGTTTTCGCGCCATGTGCCACTGATGCCCCCTGTCTTTTCAAGGATGGTGATATCGCTGATGCCCCGCTTGCGCGCTTCAATCGACATGGTCAGCCCCGTGAACCCGGCGCCGACGATCAGCATGTCCGTGCTGTGTTCCATGCGTCCTGCCCTCCCGAAGCGACCGTGATGGTCGGTTCGGACTATAAACCGAGAGGAGCGCGTGAACAGCTTCCCGTTGAGTCAGGGGCTGATCACGGTTCGATCAGCCGCGCAGGATTTCGCCTTTGGGATCAAAGGGCGGTTCCCGCAGAATGACGGCCTTGTGAGGTCGTCCCAGCACCATCACTTCGACTTCGTCACCAGGCTGAGCGTTCTTTACGAAGCCCAGAGCCAGCGACATGTCGACCGAATAGCCATAGGCACCCGACGTCACGCGGCCGATGCCGATCCCGTCCTTGAAGATCGGCTCGCCTCCTGTCGCATCAGCGTCAGAGGCGGTCACGTCGCCCTCATCAAGATGCAACAGAACAAGATTTTCACGCGGCGGTGATTTCAAAACCTCCATCGCGGCGTCCTTGTTCAGGAAATCCTTGTTGAATTTGCACAACCGATCCAGCGCCACCTCATGCGGCCAGTATTCGGGGCTGTATTCGCGGCTCCAAGAGCCATAGCCTTTCTCAACCCGCAAGGACATCAGGGCGCGGCTGCCTACGGGGCCAGCTCCAAAGGCTTTGCCCGCCTCGATCAGCGCATCATACAGGCGGGGCTGATCCTTGGTGGCACAGTGAACCTCCCACCCCAGATCGCCGGTGAAGGACACGCGCAGGGCCAGAACCTCGATCCCTGCCAGTTCGATCCTGGCTGAGCGCATGAAGGGAAAGTCTTCGGTGGCAAGCGACACATTGGTCAGGCGCTGCAGAATTTCGCGCGATTTCGGACCGGCGATGTTGAAGCCGCACATTGCCTCTGTCCGGCTTTCAAATGTGGTGCCATCAGGCAGGGGCATCTGTTTGAAGAACCGTTTGTGATAGCGTTCCGCCATGCCGGAACCGATAATCCAGAATTCCTCGGCCCCCAAGCGCGTCACGGTGAAGTCCCCGGCGATCCCGCCACGTTTTGAGATCAACGGCGTCAGGCAGGACCGCCCAACCGTCTTGGGCATCCGGTTGGTAAAGACCGCGTTCAGCCAGTCTTCGGCCCCCGGGCCTGTGCAGACATATTTGGCAAAGTTCGAAATATCGATGATACCGGCGCGTTCACGCAGCATCTTGCATTCCTCGCCCACCGGACCCCACCAGTTCTGGCGGGTAAAGCCGTTGGTATCACTGGCACCGGGCGTGTCGGCAAACCACAGGGGATGCTCCCATCCGGCGTTCAGGCCAAACACCCCACCCATATGTGCTTGTTTGTCATAGATGGGCCGTGTGCGGGCCGGGCGACCTGCGCTGCGTTCTTCGTTGGGGAAATGGATGGCAAAGCGGTGGGCGTATTGATCCTGCACCCGCGCTTTGGTGAACGCTTTCGTGGCCCAGCTGTCAAAGCGGGCCATGTCCCAGGCGAACATGTCATACTGGGTCTCGCCTTCGACGATCCATTGCGCGGCCATCAGGCCCATGCCGCCGGATTGCGAAAATCCGGGGATGATGCCGTTACAGCAGAAATAGCCGTCCATCTCGGGCACTGGTCCCATCAGCACGTTCGCATCCGGTGACCAGATCATCGGCCCGTTGATGACCCGTTTGATCCCGGCCTCGCCCACGGCGGGCAGGCGTTCTATGGCGTTCATCATGTTCTCTTCGATCCGCTCCAGATCGTCAGGGAACAGATCATGGGCAAAGTCCAGCGGCGTGCCATCTTCGGCCCAGAACTTCATGTCTTTTTCGTAGGCCCCAACCAGAAGGCCCTGACCTTCCTGTCGCAGGTAGTACTCACCATCCCGGTCGCTGACCGAGGGCAGACGGGTGCCGTGCCCGGCCACATCAGTCATGGTCTCTGTAACGAAATACTGATGCTCGGTTGGTTGCAGAGGCAATTCAATCCCGGCCATTTTCGCCACCTCGCGGCCCCACAGGCCGGCAGCGTTGATCACCCACGGGGTTGCGGTATCCCCTTTAGGTGTCCGAACGATCCAGGTGCCGTCGTCCTGCTGGTCTGTCGCGGTGACAGGGGTAAAGCGATGAATTTCAGCCCCGCGCTGGCGTGCACCGACCGCATAGGCGTTGGTCACGCCTGAGGGGTCCACATTACCGCCATCAGGCTCAAACATCACGCAGCGGATGCCGTCATAATTGACCAGCGGGTTCAGGCGCTGGGCCTCTTCGATGCTGACCTCATAGAAGTTCATGCCATAAAGCTTGGCCTTGGCCGCCTGCAGCCTGAGTTGATGTTCGCGTTCTTCGGTCTGCGCCAGATACAGCGAACCGGGTTGAAACACGCCGCAGCTCTGGCCGGTTTCGGCCTCAAGCTCTTTGTAGAGGGTCATCGTATAATGCTGAATGCGGCTGATATTTGTGCTGTCATGCAGCCCATGGATGTTTGCCGCCGCGTGCCAGGTCGACCCGGAAGTCAACTCATCCCGTTCCAGCAGAACAACATCCGTCCATCCCAGTTTGGTTAGATGATAGAGGATCGAACACCCGATCACCCCGCCGCCAATCACCACCGCCTGTGCCTTCGTTTTCATGAGCCTGCCATATCCAAGTTGGGTTCGCTGCCATGTGTCACCATCGCAATCGCACGGGCAATGGGCATAAATTTCATGTTGGGGTGAATGAATTTAACCCAAGACTAATCCGAGAAATTCAACCGATGCCCGCGACCATGGGCAACAAGCCTTTGGTTCAATGCGTCCGCCTCTGCCGCGCCACATTCCAAAGCAAAAACAAAGGCATGGGTTAGGTAGAAACAGGCCGCGTCGATGTCCTGCGCCTGCTCGCAGGTGTCGGCGGCCAGAGTGTAATAGCGGATCAACGCGGCATGATCATTGCGATCATGCGCGTCCAACAACAGGCGATCCAGTTCGGTTTTGTCCATCGGGTCCCCGTCTGAGCCAGTCGAAAGAGACGACCAGCCGATCGCGTTACTCGGCGCGGCCGTTTTCGATTTGTGTCGCGACCCAATGGTGGAAATTGTGCGTCGGCCCGTCCATCGCAGGCGAGAACCGCCCACCATCGAACAGCATCCCGTGGCGCCCCTTTTGCATGCCTTCGACCACGAACACATCCTCTTCGAAAACCGTCTTCCACAGCTGCGCGTTCGAGGCGCGCAGCCCGTCATATTCGGGCGTGTCTTCGATGCTTTTCGCATAGTAGAGCTCAATATGTTCAACCGTGTTTCCTTGATCCACAGGTTCCAGCACGATGGCAAAGCTATGGTCGCGCTGCACGCCGAACAGGACATTTGGATAAAGCGCCACATATTCCGCGCCCTCATCCCATTTGTCGCTGAGCCCTTCGAAATCCGGGAAGGTCGCGCCGTCTTGATCGGTCAGTTGCCGGTAGACCAGCGTGCCTTGCCCAGAATACTGACCACGCACTTCGATATTGTAGTGATCTTCCAACCGGGAATAGCTGTTCAGGCCCGGATGGACCCACGGCAGGTGGTAGCTTTCGCAATAGTTCTCGACCGCGAGTTTCCAGTTGGTCTTGACTTCCAGCTTGAACGAGGACGTTTCGCCGCCGTGAAAGATCGGTTTGTCAAAATCGCCCCAGCGTTCCATCAACGCACCGTGGACTTGTTCAAATGCGGGCGCGTTGCCGTCGACATTCACAAAGATCACGTCACGCCAGACAAAGGATCGTACCCGTATCAGGCCCAGTTCATCGCGATTGACGTCTTCGTGTTTGTTCTGACCCGGACCGCCCACATGGGGGGTTGCGCGCAACTCGCCCTTCAGGCTGTAGCACCAGCTGTGATAGGGGCAGCGAATGGCGCCTCCAATTTTTCGCGGCGTGTCCACAAGGATCATACCCCGGTGCCGACAGGTGTTTTGGAATACTCCAACTTCGCCATCCCGGTCGCGAACGATCAGCAGCGGCATGCCCAGAAAATCGACCGGCTTGGCGTCACCTTCCTCGGGGACATCCTTGCCAAATCCGATCCCGGACCAGTTGGCAAAAAGCACAGATCTTTTCTCCTCGGCAAAAATGGCCGGGTCGACATAATGCTCGTTCGGCAGACCGTTGGCGACGGTTACATCGGCCAGAACGGAAGACAGCGCGCTATGCTTGTTCATCGGGCTCTCCTGAGGTTTCGCTGGATGCGTCCCCTCAGTATTGACGGATGGGGTGGCTGTTTCTCAATATCAGAAAAGCTCATCAGTGGGTGATTTCACCTAAACCGAAACGTTCTCAACCTCTTGCAGGATCCATGTTTTCAAAGCGCGGGCACTGTCCGAGAGTTCTTCATCCGGACGGCCAACAAGGTAGAATTGCTTGGGCGCTGTCAGGTGATGCGGGCTGACGGCCACCAGTTTGCCGGATTGCAGCATAGGTTGAATCAGGCGTTGCCAGCCCAATGCCAGACCGGCCCCTTTGCGCGCCAGTTGCAGGGCGACAGAGTAACTGTTGACGCGGGATTCGATCGGGATGGTGTCATTGCAGCCCAATTGCCGGAACCATTCCGGCCATGTGGTCCAGCTGCGATCTTCCGAGTCTAGATGGATCAGCCGCTCAGCCGCCAACGTCTCCAGACTTGCCCCAATCAGCCTTTCTGCCACCTCTGGGCTGGCGACGGGGACCAGGTGGTCTCGAAACAGTGGTGTGTGGGACAGATTCGGGTCGCTGTCCTGCCCGTAGCGGATAAAGAAATCCACATCAGGTCGATCACGGAACGGGCGATCTTGCGACAGCTGATCCACGTTGACCTCGGGCCTGTCACGCCAAAACCGGATCACCGCCGGGGATAACCACAGGGCTGCCACTGCGGTGGTTGAACCGACAGTGACCTTGCCGCCGGAGGTGCGGTCGCGGATTGTGGCTAGCACTTTTGAGATACGCCCGAAGGAAGAAGACAGTGCCTCGTACAGCGCTTTGCCATCCTCGGTCAGGTCAACACCGCGATGCTTGCGTTGAAACAAAACGGTATCAAGATCACCTTCCAGCGCCTTAATCTGGTGGCTGACAGCACCTGGAGTAACCGACAACTCTTCGGCGGCGTTTTTGAAGCTTAGATGACGGGCTGCTGCCTCAAAAGCCGACAATGTGGTAAGCGGCGGCAAATTATAATGGCGTCGGGACATGAATTAGGGCGTCTTGCTGGCATACAGGTTAGCTGATTTCAACTGAGTATTAGATTTTTTCGTGTTGTGCACCAGAGGAAACTTTTCAAAAGGTGATTTTGAATGACATGTTTCCAGTAAGGGTCGTCGGCTTGTGGAAATGTGTCGGTTTTGGTTGGATCGACGTGCGGTGAAGCCTGTAGGCAATTAGATCAAGAAACGTTGGGTATCGCAAGATTTTGCTGCCGCCGAGTAAATCCGTCGGTTTTCGACCTGAGATCGCCAATGACGGTTACGCGACCGAATATGCGGAAAGGAAAGGAGAAAGGGCAGTCGGGAAAGTAACAAGGTTGGTCCGTTTGCATCGCACTGACGCCAGCGTCGGTTGAATTCCAGCAGGTTGGTTCGCAACTTCATATTTTCTGAAGCAAACTAAAGTTAATTGAGTTTGACTGATATCGCCCTGTAGCTGCATTCTGCCTTAAATCGAAATTGGCGAATTTGGAGCCTGACGTAACCACTTCTGAACCTGATCGCGCCGTATCAGTTAGTGGGCAATGCGTGCCCGCCGGGCATGAGTCGCCAGAATTCCGCTAGAGCAGCCGTAGCGCTAACCGCCACGCTGCTAGAGAAGATCAGCGCGACGGTCTGAACCAATAACAAACCGGGAGCATCATGCAAATGCCAGCTTACCGGCGCAGACCCAAAAAGTGAATGTGACAACTGGGAGGAACCTTATGTCATTACCTGAGCCATTTACGGACCTAGAGATAGAAACGGCGGATGCCGGTTTCTATGAAAATTACAGCGTTCCCATTGCGCTGATCAGTAAGGCCATCATGGTTGGACTGGTGCTTTGGGCACTTGTTTTCCCGGCCAATGCCAATAGCACGCTGGGAAGCTGGAACAGCAACATTCTGGCAAGCTTCAACGGCTTCTACGTTGTCATAGTCGGGCTGTTTTTCTTCTTCCTCGCAGTTGTTGCGATCATCCCTGCCACCGGGCGGCGCGTTATGGGTACTCCAGGTGAAAAGCCCGAGTTCTCGAACTTCTCATGGTTTTCGATGATGTTCGGTGCTGGTCTGGGCGTGGGTCTGATGGTGTTTGCCACCGCAGAGCCGCTGGGCCTGTGGGGATCGAACCCTGTGACTGTGTCGGGCAGCGTGACCCCGAACGAGCCCGAGGCAATCCAGTCGGCTTATCGCTATACGTTCCTGCACTATGGCTTCCACGCTTGGGCGATTTATGTGGTGACCGGCCTGTCGCTGGCCTACTACGCCTATACGCGCGATATGCCACTGACAATTCGTTCGGCGCTGACACCCTTGTTCGGCCGCCTGATGAACGGATTCCTTGGCCATGTGGTTGACGTTCTGGGCGTTGTGGCAACGATCCTGGGTGTATCCGTGACCATCGGTTTCGGCGTCAGCCAGTTCATTGACGGTGTTTACGCGATAACCGGTATGGAATGGGTGATGGATCTGGGCGGCGACGTTCCCACGCCCAGCAAGGTTGGCCTGGTCGCAGGTCTGGTTGTCATCATGACACTGTCGATCATCTCGGCCGTGTCCGGTGTTGGCCGGGGTGTTAAGTATCTGTCGAACCTGAACCTGGTTCTGTCGATCATTCTGCTAGGCACGTTCATCATTTTCGGGTCTTTCGTCTTTGCCTTGACCACCTATGGCTCGGCGATGGTCGATTACATCATCCACTTTGTCTCCATGAGCTTCGGCGCCTATGGCCCGATGTCTGCGGACGCCTTTGCTGCGGGCTTGCCTGAGGCCGCGCAAGCCCATGCAGATGATCTGATGGGTGGCGCAACAAATGCCTGGGGCAGCTTTGATGGCTTCAAAAGCGGTCTGGAAGGCGCAGCCGCTGAGTTGGACGAAGAAACCCTGGCCGCAGCTTATGCCGCGGGCGAGCAAGGCCGTCAGTTCGGTTGGCAGTCGGGTTGGACCACGTTCTACTGGGCCTGGTGGATCGCATTCTCGCCATTTGTGGGCCTGTTCCTGGCGCGCATTTCCAAGGGCCGTTCGGTGCGTGAGTTCATTCTGGGCTGTGTGTTCGCACCGGCGCTGGTGTGCTTTGCATGGATGACGGTTCTGGGTGGTACAGCGATTGATCTGGAACTGGCCGGTGCCGCAGAAGGCGCGATCATTGGTGCATCGAACACCAACAAGCTGTTCGTGACGCTGTCCTACATGATCGACGGTGGGCTGTTGTCCATGCTGAACGTCATGTGCGTGATCCTGATCATGACCTTCCTGGTCACGTCCGCTGACTCGGGCATTCTGGTGATGAACACCATCATGTCCGGCGGCAGCCAAGAGACAGGCATCAAGCACCGCATCATCTGGGGTGTGATCCTGACGGCGGTGATCGGTGCGCTGATCCTTGCGGCGGGGGAAAACAACCCGATGGATGCCTTGCGCAATGCAATGATCATCGGCGCGCTACCCTTCACCATGGTGATGGGCCTGATGATGGTCGCTCTGACAAAGGCATTGTTCCGTGACAGCCAGCGGGACAAGCACAGTGCTTCGGCGCAAGCTGCTGAATAAACGCAAGCCCGCCTGACACACTCAGCGCCGCCCCATCCCCGGGGCGGCGTTTTTCGTTCCGGACCCGGTGTCGCTTCTTGCAAGCAGATATCGCAATCAGTGAGGTCAACGCGCAACGAATCCCCCAATCTGACAGGCAAGACTGGAGGATTGCCCTGTGAACATTCGTACTGCAACCCGCTCGGGTGGGCGCTCGGCCCGCCGCGCCCTGCGATCAGCCCCGAACTTTGAAATGCTGCCCGGCCTGACCCGGGGCATCCCCCTGTGCGAGGTCATGGATGGCGCGCAGGTCGACCAGATCGACGCCGCCTCGATGGAGATTCTGGAGAACGTTGGCGTTCAGTTCCGTGATCCAATTGCGCTGGAAGACTGGAAGAAAGCGGGCGCCAAAGTGGAAGGGGAACTGGTCTATCTGGATCGCGGACTGGTGCGCGAGCTGATCGCCACGATCCCGTCGGATTTCACCTATCACGCCCGTGATCCGAACAAGAACGTTCGGCTGGGGGGCAGGCAATCGATCTTTGTGCCGATGACCGGTGCACCTTTTTTACGTGATCTGGACGATGTGCGCCGCAACCCGACGCTGGACGATCTGGCGATGTTCCACAAGCTCAGCCACATGATGCCCGCGCTGCATTCCAGCGCGCATCACATCGTCGAACCCTATGACCACCCGATAAGCCAGCGCCACCTGCGTATTACCTATTCGTCGATGAAACATTCTGACAAGACGTTCATGGGTATGACCACCAGCCCCAAGAACGCCGAAGACGTGATGGACATGTGCGCGATCCTGTTTGGCGAGGACTTCCTTGAGGATCACCCTGTCACCACAGGTAACTGCAACGGCAATTCACCATTGGTCTGGGACGAAACCATGCTGGGTGCCATGCGGGCGTTCAGCCGCCGCAACCAGCCGGTGCTGTGCTCGCCCTTCGTGCTGGGTGGGGCCAATACACCCGCCTCCGTTCCCGCCACCGTGGCGCAGCTGAATGCCGAGGCGCTAAGCGCGCTGGCCTACACGCAGGTTATTCGCAAGGGCGCGCCTGCGATCTATGGCCATTATCTGTCGACCGTGTCGATGAAATCCGGTGCGCCGATGGCGGGCACGCCCGAGATCAGCCTGATGAACTTTATGATCGGGCAAATGGCGCGGCATTACGGCGTGCCATGGCGCACCTCGAACACGCTGGGCGGGGCCAAGACGTTTGACGCGCAGGCTGGGTATGAATCCGCAACCACGTTGCAGGCGGTGATGCACTCTGGGGCCAATTACATCTGGCACTCGGCCGGGTGGAATGAGGCTGGGATGCATTGCTCTACCGCGAAGTTCATCGTTGATGCCGAACAATGTGCCATGGCCTATCGCATGGCCGAAGGGCCGAAGTGGCACGACTTTGATCAGGCCCTGGCTGCCGTGCGGGACGTTGGCCCCGGTGGGCATTATCTGGGTCATCCGCACACGCAGGACAACTTTCAAGAGGCTTTCTTTATGCCTGAGATGTTCGACAACAACTCGATCGAGCAATGGCAGGCCGAGGGGGGTGTCGAAATTACTGAACGCGCCTTGAACCGCGCGCGGACTCTGCTGGCGGAATACCAGGAACCCAAGCTGGACGAAGCTAGGAACGAGGCGTTGTTGGACTATATTGCTCGGCGCGAACGGGAAATCCCAGCTGCGGATGAACTGAACCAAAGTTACTAAGTGAACATCCACTGAAACTCACCCGCCCGGACCATTGGGCGGGCTTTTTCCAGCCAGAACTCAAGGGGCAATGTATATGAACGGAAAGACAGCCCTCGTCACAGGCGCTGCAGGCGGGATCGGAGCGGCCATCGTGCAGTGTCTGCGTCAGGCAGGCGCACGCGTCGCTGTTGCAGATCGTTCAGTGGCGGGGATCGACGCCGATGCGCATCTGCCCGGCGATCTGCTGGACGCCGACTATGCGAACACCTTGCCACAGCAGGCAGCGGACCGGCTGGGCGGGTTGGATATCGTTATCAACAACGCTGGTGTCATCACACGCGGGTCCGTTGTCGACTCCTCGGATCAGGACTGGTCGCTCTCTTTGGGCGTGAATGTCGAGGCTCCTTTCCGCATCTGCCGCGCAGCAATTCCGATCATGGCCGCGCGTGGCGGCGGTGCGATTGTCAACACGGCCTCGTGCTGGGGGCTGCGGCCCGGACCCAATCACGCGGTCTATTGCATGACCAAGGCTGCGATTGCTTCGTTGACCCAGTGCATGGGGCTGGACCATGCCCATCAGGGGATCCGTATCAACGCTGTCTGCCCGAATGAGGTAAACACTCCGATGCTACGTTCGGGCTTTGAAAAACGAGGGTTTAACGCAGATAGCGCCGTGGCCGAACTGGGCCAGACCGTGCCGCTGGGCCGGGTCGCGGAACCCGAAGATATCGCGGATGTGGTGATGTTTCTAGCCTCGGACGCGGCGCGATACATGTGCGGAACCTTGGTCGAAGTGAACGGAGGCAAGCCAGTCCGATGACCCGTTTCCAAGGCAAAACCGCCCTTGTCACCGGCGGGCGCAGTGGCATCGGGCGCGCCATCGCGCAGCGCTTGCAACAAGATGGTGCACGCGTGTTTACGGCGCAGCGCGGGTCCGATCCTGATTTCGAAGGGATTGAGGCAGACTTCAGCACAGCAGACAGTCCGCAATCCGTGGTGTCTCAGGTCGTTGAACGGGCAGGGCGTCTGGATATCCTGATCAACAACGCAGGCATGATGCAGGAAGCCTCGGTTGAGGATATGAGCCTGGACGACTGGCAGCGCACCCTGACCGTCAACCTGACCGCACCATTCCTGATGATCAAAGCCGCGCTACCCTATCTGCGGCAGGCGCAAGGGGCTATTGTCAATGTCGGCTCGATTGAGGGGCTGGGCAGCAATCCCGGTCACGCCGCCTATGGCACATCAAAGGCCGGGTTGCACGGGTTGACCCGCGCGGTGGCCGTGGATCACGGAGGTGAGGGGATCAGGTGCAATGCGGTTGCCCCGGGCTGGATCGACACAGAACTGAACGTGGATTTCATAGCCTCGATGCCCGACCCGGATACGTTTCACGAAGAGATCAAACGCATCCACCCTGTTGCCCGCACTGGCGCGCCCGAAGAGGTTGCTGCGCTGGTGGCGTTCCTCGCCTCGGACGAGGCCAGTTTCATCACCGGTCAAGTTTACACGATTGATGGCGGCCGCATGGCGCAGCTTAGCCTGCCCTGATCATTCATCCCGCGCGCACCATTCCTTCCAGCGCAGCACAGCGTTTGCTCCGATCTCGCGGAAGGGTCGTGGCGGCAGGCGTTTGGGCTGATCCTCGGCGTCGAAATGCCGGGCGATGTCAGAGCTGTGGCCGCAAGCGCGTTCGGCCGCGGCAATACCCGTCAAGGTGCCGCGCGCGGTGCCCAACCCGTTCTGAACACAGCCGGAATAGACGCCCGGTTCAACTTCACCCGTGACAGAGACGCCGTTCAGGCTCAGGCACAGATGTCCGGCCCAGTGGTGCTCCATCTGCAGGCCGGCAAGCTGAGAGAACCGCTGATCGAACTTGCGCTGCATGACCCGAGCGGCACGTGCCAGATCACGCTGAGTTGCTGCCATACCAGGGCGCAGGGCTGCGCAGGTGCGGGTGATGACGCGATTGCCGCCCTGACCGCTATCAATGCGCCGCATGGTGGTGCCCATCGGGTCAGATGGCGTTACGCCCCAGCGAGGCTGCCCGCCCAGCTGGGCCATAGCATCCGTGTCCAACTCAGGCGTCATGGCTGCGAACAGAAACAGTTGCATCAGGCGATCCCGTTTGATGCCAAAGCTTTCAAGATGCCCGTTCACAGTCAGGATAACTGTGCCAGTGCTGACGCGCCCTCGCGCAGTTTCGACCTGCCACGCGCTGCCTTGTTTTTCGAAAGTAGTCACGGCGGAGTTCTCAAAAATGCGGACTCCAGAACTGGCCAAGCCGATGGCCAGCCCGCGAATATATCCAGCCGGTTGCAGCATCACCGTCCCCGATGTGTACAAGCCAGACCGATAATGCCACGAGCCGGTCAGGTCGTGCATCTGCTGTGGGTCCAGCATCTCGCTGGTCTCGCCCAGTGTGGCCAAGTGCCTGGCATAGCTTTGGTTGTGGGTGTGCCCCGCAGCGCTGACCGCCCCGTTCACCTTCCCAACCGGGTCAAAGAAATTCGGGTCGATCTGGTATTGCTCGACCGCTGTTCGGGCAAAGGCAATCGCCTGACGGTTCAGCGCGATCATCGCGGCGTCGTTCCCTGCACCGGCATAATCTGAGGACGACAGATCATGCGGCAGGTCGATCATAAACCCCGAGTTCCGCCCCGCCGCACCCTCGGCCACACGTCCGGCTTCAAGCACGGCCACCGTGGCACCCGGTTGCAATTGCGCCAGACGCCGCGCCGCAGACAACCCGGCGAAACCGGCACCTACCACCACGAAATCTGCCGTCAGATCACCGTCCAGCTGTTGCGGTGGCGACGAGTCGCCCAAAATAATACTCCACGCCGCCGGGCCGCGATGAACCGGCAGGGTTCGGGCCGTGTAGCTGCTCAATCCACGGCCTCATCTGCGTCATCGGCCAGATCGATCCAGATGGTTTTCAACTGGGTGTACTGATCATGGGCATGAACCGAGTTGTCCCGCCCGCCAAAACCGGATTGCTTGTATCCGCCAAAAGGCGTGGTGATATCCCCCTCACCAAAGCTGTTGATGGTCACGGTGCCCGCCCGGATCATCCGCGCGCCGCGAATGGCCCGTTTTGCGTTGGCCGTGAAGATCGAGGCGCAGAGGCCGTATTCCGTGTCATTGGCGATCTTGATGGCCTCGTCAAAGCCCGACACGGTGATCACGGACAGGACGGGGCCAAAGATCTCTTCGCGCGCCAGCGGGGCATCATTGCCTGGCACTTCGATCACCGTGGCCTCGACGAACCCCTTGTCCGCTTTGCCCCCGATCAAGACGTTTTCCGCCTGACCCAAATAGCCGCAAACCTTGGTGTAGTGCCCTTCGCTGACCAGCGCACCCATGCGGGTCTTGGGGTCCAGCGGGTCGCCGATGTTCCACTGTTTGGCGTGATGAGCGATGCGCTTCAGCAGCTCGGGTTTCACGGCCTTATGCACGATCAGACGGGAAGAGGCCGAGCAGTTCTCGCCCATGTTCCAGAACGCGCCATTGACTACATGCGCAGCCACACGGTCGAGGTTTTCGGCATCCTCCAACACGATGGCCGGGTTCTTGCCGCCCATCTCAAGCACGACCTCTTTGGCGTTGCTTTCTGCCGAATAAGTCAGGAACCGTTTTCCGGTCACGGTTGACCCGGTGAAGGACACCATGTCGATATCCATATGCCGCCCGATGGGCTCGCCCACCTCTGCGCCCCCACCGGGCACGACGTTAAGCACCCCACGCGGCACCCCGGCCTCAATCGCCAGTTCGGCCAGACGCAGCGCAGTCAGTGAAGTTTCCGTCGCCGGTTTCACCACCACCGAACAGCCAGCTGCCAGAGCCGGCCCGATTTTCCACGCCAGCATCAGCAGGGGGAAGTTCCACGGCAGCACCAGACCCACAACGCCAATCGGTTCGCGCACAATCATGGCAATGTGATCATCGCTGGCAGCGGACACCTGATCATAGATCTTGTCGATCGCTTCGGCATGCCACTTCAGGCAATGGATCGTCTCGGGCACGTCCACAGTTTCGCAGTCATAGATGGTCTTGCCGCTGTCAATGCTTTCCATCACCGCCAGTTCGCGGGCATTACGCGTGATCAGTTTGCACATCCGGATCAGCACATCCTTGCGATCCGACGGGTGCAGCTTGGACCACCGGCCGTCGTCGAAAGCCTCGCGCGCTTTTTCAACGGCGAAGTGCACATCCGCCACGCCGCAGGCGGCAATATCGGCCAGTTTCTCACCGGTTGCCGGGTTCACCGTGCCAAATGTCTGGCCGGAGATCGCCGGGCGATAAGCGCCGTCGATGAAGGCTCCGGTTGGCAGGTCCAGACCGGTGGCGATGGATTTGTATTCGTCCTGTGTCAGCAGATCCATATCTCTTACCCCCAATCCTATTCTTCAGCCACAATGTCAGCGATTGTCTGTTTCAGCACGCGCGTCACCTGTTCCAACGCGCGCTTGTCATCCTTGTTCAGACCCTTCAGCGGGGGCCGCATCACACCCGCCTCGATCCCGTTCATGGTGACGCCATGTTTGATGGTCTGGATGAACTTGCCGCCCTGTTCCAGCACGCGCATCAGCGGCATCATCGCCGACATGATGCGGCGACCCTTGGAAAAATTGCCCTCGACCACACAGGCGTTGTAAAGCGCGACATGTTCGGCAGGCAAAAAGTTCGATCCTCCACAAACCCAGAACGGCGCACCCCAGGCAAAGAACTCCAGCGCCTGATCGTCCATGCCACAGCCCAGTTGGATATGCGGATAGTCCCGCGCCAGCAGGTGCACCCGGTTGATATCACCCGAGCTTTCCTTGATGCCGCAAAAGTTCCGGCTGCGGCCGACGCGGTCCAGGAACTCTTCTCCCATCATGGTGCCGGTGCGATGCGGATAATTGTACAGCATCACCGGCAGATCAGCCGCCTTGTCAATGGCCAGCGCATTCAGCGCGTTTTCCCGGTCGGTCGGTACGGAATAAGGCGGGCTGGCCAGCAGGATGGCATCCGCTCCGATCTCACGCGCGCCCGAGGCCAGTGCCAGAGAATCCGGTGTCAGCATCGCACCAGTTCCCACAACCAGCGGTAAGCGGCCCTGCACCTGCTTATGCGTAAATCGCGCCAGTTCCAGCCGCTCGTCGACCGTCTGGGCATAATTCTCACCGGTCGACCCACCGGTGATCAGACCATGCACGCCATGCGCTATAAGGTATTCGATCACCTGCGCCAGGGCGTCCCAATTCACGCGGCCATCGTCGTGATAGGGCGTGACCACCGGGGTATAGATCCCCTCAAATCTGAAGATTGGGTTCATTCCGTCCTCATGCAGGTTTAGAAAGCGGCGCGATGCCCATTGGGGCGTCCAGCGCGTCAGGCATCACAAACAGCTCGATCTGATCGCGTGACAGGTTCCAGTGGTCTTCGGCAAGCTGCGCAGCGGCCGCCTCATCGCCCGCCTCGATGGCGGCGATGATGGCGTCATGTTGTTGGCTGGCCATGGACAGGTTGTCGGATATGCTGGTCGTTTGCGGGCGGTAAAAGGTCATCCCGATCCGCGCGTGATCGATCAGCAACCGATTGAATGACGGCAGCAGATAGACGTTGCCGGACATCTCTCCGGTCACATCGTGAAAGCGGTTGTTTGCCAGCGCGCGATCCTCGCCCGAACCAGACCGAAGCGCAGCCTTGAAGGCTTGCTGGGCTTCCTTCAGTTCATCAATCTGCGTGCGTGTGGCATTCTGCGCCGCCAGCTGCAAGATCGCTCCATAGACCATCGGCGCGGCCAGAAAGAAATCGCGCAGCGTAGTATAAGACATTTCGGTCACCCGCGCACTGCGGTTGGTCCGCAAGTCCAGGTAACCTTCGCCCGCCAGTTGGCGGAATACCTCACGCAGAGGGGTGCGTGACAGGCCGAAGGCATCAGACAGGTGCGCCTCATCCAGATCCGAGCCGGGTTGCAGGCGCAGGGTCAGAATCGACGCTTTCAGATGCTCTGTCAGCGCTGTTTTTCGGGATTTCGCATCGTCTTTCATTCAGTTCCCCTGCGTCTTCCGGCGCGAATCGCGTCGGTGCGGCCCTGCATTTCTTGTATCCGAAGAAAATACAACTTGTATACATTAAAAAATCGTGCAGCATGACCCATCATTTGAGCCACCGGCCCAAGACGCAGTTAAAATGGAAACACATATGCGCCAGACGCGGCACATCACCTTCATTCTGATCGAGGAGTTTTCGCACCTCGCTTTTTCCTGCGCCGTCGAACCGTTGCGAATTGCCAACCTGGTCAGCGAGGAAAAGCTATATGACTGGGCTCTGGTATCGGAAGAGGGTGCGCGGGCCGTCTGTTCAAATGAGGTGGTGACGTTGGTACACGGGGGATTGGAGACCCTGCCCAAGACCGATCAGCTGTTTGTGCTGTCGGGCATCCACATGCGCAATCATGTCACCCGACCGCTGCTGGCGACCTTGCGGCGGGAACGGGCGCGGGGAACACCCATTGGAGCGCTATGTTCCGGGGCTTGGCTTTTGGCCGAGGCGGGTTTTTTGGACGGGATGCAGGCGGCGATCCATTGGGAGTATCACGACGCCTTCATGGAAGCCTTCCCAGAGGTGAACCTTGTGCGCAGCGTATTTGTAGCCGACGAAAAACACATCACAGCCTCGGGCGGCACCGCCACCGCTGACTTGATGCTGCACCTGATTGAACGAGATCATGGTAAGGAACTGGCAATCGCAGTCGCCGACCAGATGGTCTATAACGCGGTGCGCAACGCCACAGCGAAACAACGGGTATCGCTGCAATCACGCAACGGGATGCGCAACGCTCACCTGGCCCGGGCGATCCAGATCATGCAAAACTGTATCGAGGCGCCAGTCTCTCCGTCGCAGATAGCTGAGGATCTTGGGATCTCCACCCGGCAGCTTGAGCGGTTGTTTGGCAAATACCTCAATACGTCACCCAAGAAATACTTCATGGAGCTGCGCCTGGAACGCGCGCAGAAACTTCTGTTGCAAACCGAAGCGTCGGTGACCGAGGTCGCCATGGCCTGCGGTTTCGAAAACCCCGGCCACTTTTCGCGCGTTTTTCGGTCGAGTTTTGGCGTCACGCCGCATGCGCAGAAAAACAAGATTGACTGATGGACTGCGGGCGGGGGGAGCATCTCTGCCTTTTGGCATACCCGAAAGTGCAGGCGCTCACCCCCTGGTCCCGCTCGTACCCCCTCGTTAAAGAAAAACTAGTAAACTGAGCAGCAGGATTGAGTATTCATAGATGCAGAAATTGGCATAACTATTGCCAGAACGTGTCAGTTCTATGTGCGCGGCAACTGGAATCGTGATGTCCGCCGCAATTCATGTGCTGTCAGGAATCCACAGTTTTTCCGTCTAGTGCGTTGAGGCGACTGCTTTTGTTTGCGTAAAATGTCCGTTTGTGGCATTTTTGTTCAGTCAGCAATCAGGCAGTTTCTGCAAAAAATGGCGGCAAATCACAACAAAATCTCTGCAAAGGTCTCCATGTCCTCAACAAGTGTTAGCGTTGGAGGACAACCATGAATTTGGAAACCCACGAAGTCGCAATGGAATTCGCCCCGCGCGTAATCTCGATTGCAAGACGCGAAAGTCAGATTTGCAAGGCGTCCCGGGCAGCCGAGGCTGCATTTGAACGTATTGCTGAAACAGCCTCTGTCGATGTCAGCCCACATGGGGAAATGCAGGACCGCGTTTTTTCAATCTTTCGCTGGTATTTCTTGTCCGCGTTTTGCACCCGAATGTTGACGGATGCTGCGCATCGGCTTGAGACCCAAACGCTGCAGGTCTCGGTGGACATCTTCAGCGCGGTAAAAATGGTTCTCAGCGAGAATGAAATCGAACGCTCAATGGCATTGGTCAATATTGAAAGAACGTCGCCGACCCTGGTGCGCGCAAACGATCTTGGGGCCCGCGGCCATATGGTGGGCTGGGTTGCTGCAAGTCTGTACGAAAAGGGCCGGGAACTGCCGGGTGAGATTGAAAATTCACTGGTTGGCGCGTTGGCTGCGTCCGGACGGTTGAACTGATCGCCCCTTGAAACCGGCACTCATGACTAAGCCGTTTACACAGGCATAAATCCTTTCGTACCATCGGTTTGATTGCTTCCGATGATTTACACGAAGGGATTACTGCCATGCCGGACACGCTGAATCTTCACAAGTTCGAACACCTGAGCCCGTTTCAGATCAAGGACGAGCTTATCAAGCTGGCCCAGAAAGAGGCGCACAAGTCGACCTTGCCCTATCTGAACGCGGGACGCGGCAATCCCAACTGGATCGCCACCAAAGCGCGCGAGGCGTTCTTCCTGCTGGGTCAGTTTGCGATGACCGAGGCCCAGCGGCACCGCAATGAACCACAGGTTGGTCTGGCGGGTACACCGCAAGGGCCGGGCAGTTACGGTCGGCTCAAGGCCTATTGCGCGACGTCCCAGGGGCAAAGCGGTCCTCCGGGCGCTGATACGCTGGCTGCTATGGTGGATTTTGCGGTACAGAAATTCGGTTTTACTCCGGACGACTTTGTACTGGAGCTGACCGACGGGATTGTGGGCGACCATTATCCGATGCCGGATCGGTGTCTCGAACATAATGAGATCATCGTCCATGAATACCTGATGTGGGCAATGTGCGCGGGGCACCGGCCCGACACCAAGTTCGACATCTACGCGGTTGAAGGCGGAACGGCCGCAATGTGCTATATTTTCAAGGCGCTTAAAAATCAGCGTTTGCTGAATGCAGGCGACACTATCGCTCTAGGGACGCCTATCTTTACACCCTATTTGGAAATGCCCGAGCTTGAGGATTACGCGCTGAACGTGGTGGATGTGTCATCGGAAGAGGAGGACAATTTCCAGCTGACTGATGCGGACTTGGAACAGTTGGCCGATCCAAAGGTCAAAGCGCTGTTTCTGGTCAATCCAGGCAATCCTTCGGCCGTCGCGATGAGCCCCGAGGTTTTGGCCCGGCTGGTCGAGTTTGTCAAAACACGCCGCCCGGATCTGATCATTTTGACCGACGACGTTTATGGCACTTTTGTTCCTAACTTCCAGTCGGTCATGGGGCACCTTCCAGAGAACACGATCGGGGTCTATTCCTATTCCAAGTATTTCGGGTGTACGGGTTGGCGATTGGGCACCATTTTGGTCGCCGAGAACAACATTTTCGACAAGATGATTGCCGAAGCTCCCGCCGAGGTCAAAGCAAAGGTCGAGGCGCGGTATACGACCCTGACGCCCGATCCATCCTCGTTCAAGTTCATCGACCGGATTGTTGCTGACAGCCGCGATGTGGCGCTCAACCACACTGCCGGTCTGTCACTACCGCAACAGGTGATGATGACCCTGTTTTCGCTGGTGGAAATGATGGATGAAGACAAAAGCTATCAGGCTTTCTGTCAGGGCATTCTGGAACACCGTTTTACCGAACTGGTCGAAGGCATGGGCATCGAGGTGCCCGAAAATCCTTTGTTCGACCGGTATTACGGCATACTCGACTTTGAATTTTGGCTGCGGAAATACGTCGGAGAAGAGGTGGTTGGCTGGATCAAGGAAAATGTCCATCCGCTGGATATCTCTTTCAAGCTGGCGCAGGATCATGGGATTGTGTTGTTGAACGGGTCGGGCTTTGACGCCCCAAACTGGTCAGCGCGCGTGTCTTTTGCCAATCTCGATGACAGCGCCTATCGCCAGATCGGCCGGGCCGTGCGTGCGGTTGCCATTGGGTATGTGCAGGCCTATCGCGCCTCGAAGGGATTGTCGCTGCATGGGTAAGGGGACGGTGCAAGGACACAGGGGTAGACCTGGATGGAATTGATTGGTGCGATCTTTGGCACCCACCCTGAGCTAGCCTTGTTCTGCAGTCTCGCCATGGGTTATGCGCTGGGCAAAATCACCATCGGCTCGTTTACGGTCGGGTCGGTGGCGGGCTGTTTGCTGGGCGGCGTTCTGGTTGGTCAGACCGGGGTGGTCGTCTCGGACGATCTGAAACAGGCGTTCTTTTTACTGTTTTTATTTTCCATCGGATATCGAACAGGGCCGCAGTTCTTTCGATCCTTGAACTTTGGGGCGTTGCCGCAGATTGCGATCACTGCACTGTTATGCGTCGTGGCCTTGGTGGTTGCTGCGCTACTGGCACCTTTGATGGGGTTGTCGGTGGGGATCGCGGCGGGGCTTTTGGCTGGTGGTGTCACCGAAAGCGCGACACTGGGCGTGGCCATTGACACATTTGCCAAAACCGGTGCCGACCCTGCCGCACAACAAATATTTGACGGAGAAATCGCCACCGGCTTTGCGGTGGCTTACTTTGTTGGAGTAGTCGCCACTATCTTTTTCCACACCCAACTGGCTCCCCGCTTTTATGGGCGGTCCCTGAAAGAAGCCTGCGCAGAGCATGAGGCTGAGTTGGACAACAATGATGCCCCGATGGTGTCCGAACACCGCGACTTTGAGGCCCGCGCCTATCGCATCAACCCCGAGTTTGCGGGCCGGACAATTGCCGAGATCGAAGCCCGCGTTCCTCCCCATGTGCGCGCTTTTTTTGACCGGGTGCGCCGGGGGAAAAAGATCTTGCCCACGACCCGCGATATGGTTCTGGAAACGGGTGATATCGCTGCTATTGCCGGGCTGCGATCCTATTTGATCGATCACACAAGTATGCTGGGTGAAGAGGTCGAAGATCCGGAATTGCTCGATCTGCCAGTAGAAACCAGCGATATCGTCGTGACCAACAAGGCCGTGGTGAACCAGACACTGGCCGAGCTGTCCGCCCGCCCTGAGGCGCGCACCATATTCTTGCGGGGCATCATGCGCAGTGGCGAGCGGCTGCCGGTTTTTCGCCGCGTGACCCTGCATATGGGGGATGTTCTGACAGTGTCGGGCACCCGCAGCCATATCGAGGACGCTGCTGCCAAACTGGGCTACCTGGATCGCGAAACAAATAAGACCGATATGGTCTTTGTGGCGTTCTTTATTCTGCTAGGCGGGCTCATTGGTATTCCTGCGCTGAAATACGGCGCGATTGAACTGGGGCTTGGCACATCGGTTGGGGTGCTGCTGGGCGGGTTGATGGCAGGATGGCTGCGCTCGGTCCACAGGACGTTTGGGTTTGTTCCCGAGGCGACCCTGTGGATTTTCGATTCCCTGGGCCTGTGTGTCTTTGTGGCCTGTGTCGGCATCACCTCGGGACCCAGCTTTGTAACCGGAGTTGTCGAAAGCGGGCCGTCCTTGATCCTGGGGTCGGTGGCCATCGTGTTGCTGGCGCATGGATCAGCCGTGTTTGTCGGCCGCAAGGTCTTTGGCATCAATGAGGGCGTTCTGGCCGGGACCTGTTGTGGGGCCGGAACCTCGGCCCCAGGTCTTGCTGCCGTGCAGGAAGCCGCTCAGAGCCAGGTGCCCACGCTGGGCTATGGTCTGGGATATGCGGTCGGCAACGTGTTGCTGGCGCTTTGGGGCTCGGTCATCGTGATCCTGCTGATGTAGCCTAGGGCACAAAAGCCACGACCAGCGGCCCCCAAAGCGTCAGGAAGATATTCGCCACCGCGTAGGTCATGGTAAAGGCCGGTGTCGGGGTTGAGTTGCCTGCCTTTTCCAACAAGGTCGCAAATCCTGGATTGCCCGAGCGTGATCCGGTCACCACTGCGCAGGCTTCAACCGGGTTGCGAATGCGCAGCGCGAAATAGTTGATCGGGAACTGCACGATCATCGGCATCATTGTGACCAGGATGCCCAGCAGCAGCAGGGTAATTCCGTATTGCTGAATTGCCTCCAGCGCAGGTTTGCCCGCGTTCAGTCCAACGACACCGACAAACACCGCCAGCCCGAAGCTTTGCAAAAAGTTGGCAGCCCCTCGATTGATCCCGCCAATCTTGGGTCGACGGATACGCAGGTATCCGATGATCAGCCCTGTTATGAGACATCCAAGACCCGACCCCAATGCAACCTTGGTTCCGGCAATGACAAAGCTGATCTCGCCAATCAGATAGCCGACGGCCACACCGATCCCCAATGCGATGAAATTCGTAACCGAGGCCGCAGGCGGAACATAACCTGCCTGTTTGGCCACGCGATTCAGGTCGTTCTTGTGGCCAACAATGCTGATCTCATCGCCTGCGTGGATCTCGGTATTGAGCAGAACAGGGACGTCATGCCCCATCCGTGTGATCTTTGAGATATGGACACCGCGCCGCTGATCCGGTGTCAACGCTTTGTTCAGCTGTTCAAGGGTTTTACCAGCCAGTTTACGATTGGTGACCACGACATTGCGCCTTTCCTCGACGACGGTCAGTTCCGGCGGGTATTCTCCGATTTCACCGCTTGCCGTGCCTTCGAATTGAACCAACGTTACAACAAGGCCCGAAACCACGATTACGTCGCCCACGCCGACCACGGTATCCGGTGCTGGATCCACCGGCACGCCATTCTGCAGCAGCCGTTCGACCAAAAGGTCACCGTCATACTCCGCCTCGATGGATTTGACGGTTTGGCCGGCAATGGCGGCGTCATCATTGACCTGATAGGCGCGGGCCTCAAAGCGGTTCATTGGCAGGAACTCACCATCTGCCAGCTTACGACCGCCACCGCTGAGCTTTTGGGCCAGCTTGATCGCTTCTTGCCGTAGATCGCAGCGCATGATGATTGGAATGATGCTGACCGCCAGAATGGGACCGATCGATCCAAAGATGTAGGTGACAGAGTAACCAACCGCGATGTTGGTTTTCAGCTTTTCAGCTTCATCCGCTGCAAGGCCAAGCAAGTCGATGGCGTTGCCTGCGGTGCCGATGATGGCCGATTGCGTCAATCCTCCGGCCGCAAGACCTGCTGCCAGCCCTTTGTCGAGCCCGGCCAGTCGCGCCACAACGATCACGAAAAACAATCCCCAGAGGGTCATCATGAAGGCTGCCAACAGTTTTGTAAGTGCGGTTCGGTTCAAAGCCGCAAAGAACTGGGGCCCACCATTGTAGCCGACCATAAAAATAAACAATGAGAAAAAGACGTTCTGAACATCTGTACTTAAGGTGATCCCGCCAATCTGACCTACAAAAACTGCCACCAGCAAGGTTCCGGCAATTCCGCCCAGTTCGAATTTTCCAACTCTGAATTTTCCGACGCCGTACCCCAGGCCTAGGCATAGAAAAAGCGCCATGATCGGAAAGGCGCGCAGCTGTTCAGCGATTAGTTCCATCATCAAATCTCCAGACTTGCATTCTGGTGGGGGATGCCGATCCCGGCACCTCAGCGTGCTGATAACAATCGAAAATTCAGGCAATTATCCTGCGTTTTAAGTAAGCACCGACTAAGGATTCTGTCAAATCTGGAGGCATAGGCGTACGAGAAAGCAATGCGCGCTCACGATACACTTATCCGGGACCTGCCTGGTGGAATATGCGGTTGTCTGGAAAGATGGTGCTGCTGGAGAGAATTGAACTCTCGACCTCTCCCTTACCAAGGGAGTGCTCTACCTCTGAGCTACAGCAGCGCTGTGGGCGGGTGATTAGACTCAAACGAAACGCGGCGCAAGGGTGTCTGGACGGTTTTTTTTCCCTCCTGTAGAGAAAGACCATGGCAGACAAAAATGCACCAAAAAAGCCTGGCAAATCCGGGGATGCGCGCGAAGAGCGGCTGAAAGCGGCGCTGAAAGCGAATATGGCGCGGCGTAAGGCGCAGGCCAAGGCGCGTGCGACCCCGAACGACAAAGCCGGCAAGGACGAGGGATAAGAGCAAATGGATTCGATTCTGGTAACAGGCAACGGGCCGCTTAACGGTCAGATACCAATTGCGGGGGCTAAAAATGCGTGCCTGACGCTGATGCCCGCAACGCTTCTCAGCGAAGAACCGCTGACGCTGACAAACGCGCCACGTCTCAGCGACATCAAGACCATGACGGCCCTGCTGCAGTCGTTGGGGGCCGAGGTGTCGTCACTGCAGGATGGCCAAGTGCAAGCGATGTCCAGCCACGACCTAACCAGCCAGACAGCGGATTATGAGATCGTGCGCAAGATGCGGGCCTCAAATCTGGTGCTGGGCCCGCTGCTGGCGCGTTTTGGGCATGCGGTTGTGTCGCTGCCCGGTGGCTGTGCGATCGGCGCGCGGCCGATGGACCTGCACGTCGAAGGGCTTGAGGCTTTGGGGGCTGAGATTGAACTCAAAGACGGGTATCTCCACGCCAAGGCTCCGGGCGGGCTGAAAGGCGGGGTACATGAAATGCGTTTCGCCTCGGTTGGTGCGACGGAAAACATCGTCATGGCGGCCACGCTGGCCAAAGGCACCACTGTCTTAAAGAACGCCGCGCGAGAGCCCGAGATTGTCGATCTGGTTGAATGTCTACGCAAGATGGGCGCGCAAATCTCGGGCGAGGGGACCTCGACCATCGAAATCCAAGGCGTCGACCGGTTGCATGGCGCAACCCATCAGGTGGTGACCGACCGGATCGAGCTGGGCACGTACATGCTGGCCCCGGCCATTTGCGGTGGCGAGGTCGAGCTTTTGGGCGGTCGCATGCGTCTTGTTGAATCCTTCGCGGCCAAACTGGACGCGGCCGGCGTCAGCGTTGAAGAAACCGACAAGGGTCTGAAAGTCGCCCGCAAGAATGGCCGGGTCCGAGCGGTGGATGTGGTCACCGAACCGTTCCCGGGATTCCCAACCGATTTGCAGGCCCAGATGATGGCGCTGATGTGCACCGCCGAGGGCACCTCGGTGCTGGAAGAGCGGATTTTTGAGAACCGGTTCATGCACGCGCCAGAGCTGGTGCGGATGGGCGCGGATATAGAGGTACATGGCGGGACTGCCACGGTAACAGGTGTTGAGCGCCTGAAGGGGGCCCCGGTGATGGCGACGGATTTGCGGGCCTCGGTGTCACTGATCCTTGCCGGTCTGGCAGCTGAAGGGGAAACAGTGGTCAGTCGGGTCTATCATCTGGACCGTGGATATGAGCATGTGGTGCGCAAGCTGGAAGGCGTAGGCGCAAAAATTGAACGGATAAAAGGCCAATGACAGACGCAAGTTTCCATGACGGGCGCGAGGCCCCGCTGAATCTGGGTGCGCAGGATGATGATGACCTTCAGGTGATCTCAACCCTGACGCAGGACGCGGTGTTTCCGATCACCGAGATGACATGGCGCCCGTCCGAGCGTCGTTTCGGCCTGTTGCTGAACCGTTTTCGATGGGAAGACAAAGACGCGGCCACCAGCCGCAACCGTCCGTTTGAACGCGTACAGTCGGTTTTGGTGTTTGATTCGGTTCTGTCTGTCTCAAGCCAGGGCGTTGATCGCAGCGACAAGGATATGGTTATGTCGCTGCTGTCCGTCGATTTCGAAGCGGCAGAAGACGGGGCCGGACAGATCTTGCTGACCTTGGCGGGTGATGGCGCGATCCGCCTGTCGGTCGAGGCGCTGGACGCCACGCTCAAGGACGTAACTCGCCCGTATCAGGCACCGTCGGGTCAGGCCCCGCACCATCCGGAATAAGCGCGGCATATCACAGGCGTTCTCCGGACCCCCGGCAGGTCTGGTACATCGTCGTGCCACTGTGTTTGACGTCTTTGACCTCAGCCGGGTTCTGATCCGGTCGATCACTGAACTGTGCCGGGCAGATCACCAGGACGACCCGCAGGTCATTGCGCAATGGACGGCGAACAAGGATCCCGAAACCATCCGTGGATGGATCAGGGACGGATTGCAGATCTGGCTGACCGAACAGGCCGGGCAGGTTACTGCCGTGGGTGGCCTGATCGAAACCGGTGAAATCACGCTGCTGTACATCGACCCCGACCATATCGGCTGCGGTATCGGGGCGGCCCTGTTGGACCGTCTTGAACGGGAACTCATTGCCGCCGGATGCACCGAGGCCCGGCTTGAGGCGACGGTGACCGCGCAGGCGTTTTATCTGCGGCAGGGTTGGCAGGCCACCGGTCAGCGTTGTGACCGCCAGGATTTGTCCTGCCGCGAGATGCGCAAATCGCTGCACCCCGCGCACTGAGGGTTGAGGCCCGCCCATCCCGGCGATATGTCCCGATCAAACGCTCCGGAGTGCAAGACCATGCCCGTTTTCCTGAACACCACATCGCCCGAGTTTGAAACCGCCTTTCAGACCCTGCTGTCCGCCAAGCGCGAAGACAGCCCGGATGTGGATGCGGTTGTGGCCCAGATCATTGCCGATGTGCGGGCCCGGGGCGACGCGGCGGTGATCGAACTGACCGCCAAGTTCGACCGGCTTGAGCTTACATCCGATACGCTGGCCTTCTCGGCTGCCGAGATTGCCGAGGCCGTCGCGAAAGTTTCTGATGTAGACCGCCACGCACTGGAGCTGGCGGCAGATCGTATCCGGTCTTATCACGAAAAGCAGATGCCTGATGATCTCCAATGGACGGATGAGGCTGGGGCAACCCTTGGTTGGCGTTGGTCGGCGGTGTCGGCGGCTGGTCTGTACGTGCCCGGCGGTTTGGCATCCTATCCATCTTCGGTGCTGATGAACGCGATCCCGGCAAAGGTGGCAGGGGTTGAACGGCTGGCCATTGCCGTGCCAACGCCGGACGGGGTGGTAAACCCGGTGGTCCTGTTGGCGGCGCAATTGTCGGGCGTGGACACGATCTATCGCATCGGTGGCGCACAGGCGATTGCAGCTTTGGCCTATGGCACCGAAAGCATCACGCCCGTCGACAAGATTACCGGCCCCGGTAATGCCTTTGTGGCAGCTGCGAAACGCCGGGTTTTTGGCAAGGTCGGGATCGACATGATCGCAGGCCCTTCGGAAATTTTGGTGATTGCCGACAGCGACAACGACCCAAACTGGATCGCACTGGACCTGCTCAGCCAGGCTGAACATGACGAAAGTGCGCAATCGATCCTGATCACCGATGACGCGGCCTTTGGACAGGCTGTGGCTCAGGCGGTTGAAAAACGCCTTAAAACCCTGCAGCGGCGCGCGATTGCAGGGGCCAGTTGGCGCGATTTCGGAGCGATCATCACTGTCCGCGATCTGGACGAAGCGACCACCCTGTCAAACCGCATCGCCCCGGAACACCTAGAGCTTTGCGTGGCGGACCCCGTGGCGCTTAGCGCGAAAACCATTCATGCCGGTGCCATTTTTTTGGGCCAGTACACGCCCGAAGCGATCGGCGATTACGTTGGCGGCCCGAACCATGTTCTGCCCACAGCGCGGTCGGCCCGGTTTTCGTCTGGCCTCAGCGTGATGGATTTCCTCAAACGTACAACGCTCAGCCAAATGACGCCCGAGGCGTTGCGCGCAATTGGACCTGCGGCGGAACAACTGGCCCGGTCCGAAAGCCTGGAGGCGCATGGGTTGTCGGTGACCGCGCGTCTGAAACGCCTCAACGGATGAATTCCCGCAATGTCTGCCCGCGCGGGCGTTGCCGATCCAATTCGCTTGTTATAGGTCTGTGCTGATCTGAATGGACCAGACACACATGACACGTATTTCGCATATCCAACTGGACGACCGAAACCTGCCCCCGCCGACCCCCGAGATCGAGCAGGAGCGCAAGGTCGCGATCTTTGATCTGCTCGAGGAAAACAGCTTTGCGTTGCCTCGGCGCGATGACCGTGTAGTGCCCGATGGTCCCTATCATGTGCAGCTGTCGATCCGGGATAAGCGGCTGGTCTTTGATATCGCCACCGAGGCCGAGGAAAAAGCCGCCGAGTTTCACCTGTCGCTGGGACCATTCAAGCAGGTGGTCAAAGATTATTTTCAGATCTGCGAAAGCTATTTCGACGCGGTAAAATCCCTGCCACCCAGCCAGATCGAAACCATCGACATGGCCCGGCGCGGCATCCACAACGAAGGCAGCCGCGTGTTGCAGGAACGGCTGGAGGGAAAAGCGGATATCGACACTGACACCGCCCGCCGCCTGTTCACGCTGATCTGCGTGCTGCATTTTGGGGGGTGACGGGTGACGTCTCTGCCGCAGTCCATTCTGTTCTGTTGCGACCATAATTCGGTTCGGTCACCGATGGCCGAAGGCATCATGAAGAAATTTTATGGCACCGGCACTTATGTGCAATCCGCTGGTGTCCATAACGACCTTGAGATCGATGGCTTTTGCATTGCGGCCTGTCACGAGATCGGGGTCGAACTGTCCCGCCACCGCTCGCGCTCGTTTGACGAGATGCAGGAATGGGGCGACGATCTCAGCTCTTTCGACCTGATCGTGGCGCTGTCACCCGCAAGCCAGCGCAGGGCGCTGGAACTGACCCGGATATTTCATCTGGATGTCGATTATTGGCCAATAATGGACCCTACCGGGATGGGCGAAACCCGCGAACAGAAGTTACATCACTACCGACAGACCCGCGATCAGATCATCCAGCATCTGAAAGACCGCTGGGGCGAACCTACGGAGTGATCATGAACCAGACCGTCAAAACCTATTTCGAAGCCTTCAATGCCGGGGATGTGGACGGCATGTTGGACTGCCTGTCCGACGACGTGGCCCATCACGTGAACGAAGGCCAGATCCGTGTCGGTAAAGAGAAATTCGCGGCCTTCTGCGCCCATATGAACCGTAGTTACCGCGAAAACCTGACCGATATTGTGGTGTTCGACGCCGAAGGCGGCACCCGCGCGGCTGCCGAATTCATCGTCAACGGCACTTATCTTGAAACCGATGAGCGTCTGCCCGAGGCGCACGGTCAGACCTATCGCCTGCCTGCCGGCTCATTCTTTGACTTACACGATGGCAAGATCACCCGCGTGACCACGTTCTACAACCTCGCCGACTGGACCAAACAGGTATCCAATGGCTAAGGTCACCGACGTCCGCCCCCTGACCGGGGTGGCACTGGCTGACGCTCTGGACCACGTTGCCCGCCTGCGGATCGAAGTTTTTCACGCCTGGCCCTATCTCTATGATGGTGATCTGGAGTACGAGCGTAAGTACCTGCAATCCTATCGTGACAGCGACAGGGCCATCGTGCTTGGCGCCTTCGACAAGGACCGTCTGATCGGCGCATCCGCAGGCGCGCCGTTGACTGACCACGCCGAGGATTTCGCCGCCGCATTTGAAGGCATTGGTCTGAATCTGGGCGGCATCTTCTACTGCGCCGAATCCGTTTTGTTGCCCGAATATCGCGGGCAGGGGATCGGGCACAGGTTCTTTGACCTGCGCGAGGCACATGCCCGTAGGTTTGGCTTCTCCAAATGCGCATTTTGCAGCGCCCAGCGCGCGGCGGATCACCCGCAACGCCCCGAAGGATATCGCCCACTGGATACGTTCTGGCGCGCGCGGGGTTATGTGCCACTGCCCGGAGTTGTCGCGCAATTCTCGTGGAAAGACATCGGGGAAGTCGATGAGACACCAAAGCCGTTGCAGTTCTGGATCAGGGATCTGTAAACGGGAACCAGCGGCTTGGCCAAAACACGACAGCAACGGAAGGTTCTGACTAAAGCCCCATCCGCGATAACTTATTTCCCGACCTGCCAAGTTCTTGTGACTTCCTGCCAGTGATCTTGTCCATGTGGATTCCGGTCCCACCTGTGCCTCAACTTAATGAGGTCGCCTGATGATTGATGATGAACCCCACTCAGCCAGTTACTATGACGAACACAACTATTGGACCCTGGATCCCACCGCGGTGGACAAGCAAATCTACGACGCGTTTTCTTCGGGCGTGGTCGATCTTTTGCAGTTGCTGGACGATAACAAGCCGATGTTGTCGCGGGATGTTTACGCGCGGCTGTTTGCGTCTTTGCTGCATCTGTCCAGAGTATTGGGCGAGTACGAAGATGGCTGGGACCCGCGCCCGTCCAAACCGGATGACCCTTAGAGACGCTGTTGCGTCGGTCCTTCGAGCAAACGAACAGATTTGACTATACAGCCTGTGATGTCTGCTTCTAATCTCGCGCGAAAATGGACCCAAGGGTAACCGATATGAAAGTCGCCACCGCTGCATACAACCTTGATTGGCTCGACAGTTGGGCACAGTACGAGGACAAGCTGGACCGCTGGGTTTCGGAGGCCGCGGGGCAGGGGGCTGAGTTGCTGGTCTTTCCGGAATACGGCGCGATGGAGCTGTCGACGCTGGACGGGGCAGATGTCGCTGGCGATCTAGAGCGGTCGATCCGGGCGGTCTCGGACCGGATGGAGGATGTGCATAACCTGCACACTCGTCTGGCCCAAGCGCACAAGATCTATATTCTGGGTGCCTCAGCCCCGGTAAATGATGGCTTCAGGCGTCCTGTGAATCGCGCGGCGTTTTATGCGCCGGGCGGTGGCTGCGACCATCAGGACAAACAGATCATGACCCGGTTCGAGCGCGAGGAGTGGGACATCGCGCCGGGCGGCCCGCTCAAGCTGTTCGACACCGAGCTGGGCAAGATTGGGGTGCTGATCTGTTATGACGGCGAATTTCCCTTATTGGGCCGTGCCCTGCAGGAGGCCGACCTGATCCTGGTGCCTTCCTGCACCGAGGCGCTGTCGGGGTATTGGCGGGTCCGCATCGGGGCGATGTCACGCGCGTTGGAAAATCAATGCGTTACGGTCATGGCCTCGCTGGTTGGCAACAATGACTGGTCCGAGGCCGTGGACAAGAACACTGGCACGGGCGGCGTGTTTGGCCCGCCTGACAAAGGGTTTCCTCAAACCGGCGTATTGGCCGAAGGGACCTTGAACCAACCCGGATGGGTTTTCGCCGATGTCGACCTTTCGGCGATCGCCAATGTCCGCGCTGACGGTCATGTGCTGAACCGGACCCATTGGCACGAGCAACTTCCCCGGGCCGAAACAGTCATAATATCCCCGCTTTCGTGATTGAGGCCTTGAAATAAGCCCGAAATAGGCTCATTTAGGCGCACATCCCCGCAGATTCTGCGGGTGCAACGTAATGATGGAGACAACATGGCCAAGGAAGATACGCTCGAATTTCCCGGTGTCGTGAAGGAACTCCTGCCTAATGCGACGTTTCGGGTCGAGCTGGAAAACGGCCATGAGATCATCGCACATACGGCAGGCAAGATGCGCAAGAACCGCATCCGTGTTCTGGCCGGCGACAAAGTACAGGTCGAAATGACCCCCTATGATCTGACCAAGGGTCGGATCAACTACCGCTTCAAGTAACGCTTGCCGCAATGGCGTTTATCTTAGGATCGGGCAGCCCAAGGCGGCTGGACCTGTTGGCCCAGCTTGGCGTGCAACCTGATGCCATCCGCGCCCCTGACATTGACGAAACGCCGCTCAGGGGCGAGCTGCCAGTACCATATTGCAACCGTATCACGCGCGCAAAAGTGCAGGCGGTTCAGGCGGATAGCGGCGATTTCACCCTATGCGCGGACACCACTGTTGCGTTGGGCCGTCGAATTCTTGGCAAACCAGATGATGCCGGGCAGGCGGCAGAGTTTCTGCACGCTCTGTCCGGTCGACGCCACCGTGTGATCACCTCGGTCGCGGTGCGGCGGGGGGATCGGGTGCTGCAACGCGACGTCGTATCCCAAGTTAAGGTCAAGCGCCTGTCGGATGTGGAAATCAACGCATATCTGGCGACGGGGGATTGGCAGGGCAAAGCGGGTGCCTACGCCATTCAGGGGCCCGCTGGGGCCTTCATTCCCTGGATTTCCGGCTCTTTCACCGGCATTGTCGGCTTGCCACTATCCGAAACTGCCGCCCTTTTGCAGGGCATCGGCTATCCTTTGTATCGTGAGGTCCCATGAAGGGTCGTACAATCGTTCTGGATCATATCGAAAACCGGGAAGCCGCAGCTTTGATGGTGGACGGCAAGCTTGAGGATTTTCTGATTGCCGCAGACGCGCCTGCGCCCGGCACGATCTATCGCGCCCGCACTGACCGCCCAGTCAAAGGGCAAGGGGGCATGTTCCTGACAACTCCCGATGGTCCGGCGTTCCTACGGCAGGCCAAAGGTCTGGCCCCCGGAACCCTGATGCTGGTTCAGGTGACAGGGTATGCGGAACCGGGCAAGGCGCTGCCGGTTACCGAACGTGTCCTGTTCAAAAGCCGATTTGCGATTGTAACGCCCGATGCGCCCGGTCTGAATATCTCGCGCAGTATCCGGGACGAGGATGAACGCGACCGCCTTCTTGAAATTGCGCATGACAGTATGGATGGCAGCGACTACGGCCTTATCCTGCGGTCGTGCTGTCAGGGCGAAGACGTTGCTGAGATTGCCGAAGACATCGGCGCGATGCTGGCCCATGCCGAGCAAGTTCTGAACGACGCGGGAACCGAACCCGAATTGTTGCTGGGTGGCGACGGACCTCACGTTCTTGCCTGGCGTGACTGGACCGATCCGGCCGAAGTCGTCACCCAAGCCGGAGGGTTTGAAACGCACGGCGTCCTTGACGCGCTGGATACCGCCCGCGGAATATCTGAGCCGCTGTCCGGAGGTGGCCATTTGTTTATCCAACCGACCCGAGCGCTGGTGGCCGTGGACGTCAATACTGGTGCTGATACCTCGCTGGCGGCCGGTACCAAGGCCAACTTTGCCTGCGCCAAGGCCTTGCCCCGCGCGCTGCGTGTCAGGGGCTTGGGCGGGCAGATCACCCTAGATCTGGCTCCCATGCCTAAAAAGGATCGCAGAGGCTTTGAATCAGCCCTGCGCGCGGCGCTCAAGGCTGATGGAATCGAGACGAATCTGGCTGGCTGGACCCCATTGGGTCACTACGAATTGCAGCGCAAACGCGGTCGCATTCCGCTGTCGGAGATGCTGAAATGAGCTGCCCCATCTGCGCCGAGGACACGGTCGCTAGGTTTCGCCCTTTCTGCTCTAAACGCTGCGCCGACGTTGATCTGGCCAAATGGCTGAACGGGTCCTACGCGGTCCCGTCGCAGCGGGAAGAGGATATGGAAACGGAAGTGCCCGACAGCGAAATAGACCAACTGCGCCCGCATTGAAAAAATGTCAAAAAGCCTCTGGACACCGCCTGTAGCAAGTCATAGAAGGCCTCCACCCAACGATAGATATCGTTCCCGTGCCCGGGTAGCTCAGGGGTAGAGCAGTGGATTGAAAATCCTCGTGTCGGTGGTTCGATTCCGCCCCCGGGCACCACTAATATTTACCATCTGTATGATTTTTATACAAAATCCAGATAGAAGGTGGGTTTTATCCACCTCAATATCCACCCATTCGGCCCGGGTGCTCACAATTCTTCGTTCGGTTCCACAGTCGATCCCCTGCTGAGGGAGGCCTGCGCCAGATGGTTGCAGTGAAGCCCTCAAACACACCGGTCTAGCTGACGCTGCCGTCGAAGCGTGGACCACCACAGGATAAATTCTACGTCAGGAGCGGAAATTCGTCTCCTGAATTGCCGCTCAGTGAGGTGCAATCATACATTTCTGATCGGTTTGTATAGGCGGTTACTGGCGGCGCAGCATTATCGAATGACGTCCCGTCTCGCCACATAAGGTGCAAGACGACTGCATTGCGCCGAGTCAGGGCAACATTTGCTTCCTTTCGTCCTCGTTGCTTCGCATCATGGTATACCCAAGTTCGTAGCCAGAAGAGGCATGCGCGAAGCATCATGAACGTCACCGCCTGGCACAAGGTTCGACGCGGGTTGGCATCCCCTGCCTTTGTGATGTCCCACCAAGACATCGCGTTCTCCGAATTGGCTGCGGGAGTAATTTACCAATATACCTTGCCGTCCTTGATGACGGCAGCTGACCATCTATTTTTAGCCAGGTCTATTCTTCGATTAGATTTCTAAGCATTGTCGCGAAGTAGTCATTCACCAACTCTATGGCCTCTCGCACTGGGAAACTGAAGTGCTTATCAAGATCACCGCCGTCTATCGCAAACGGGGGCGTCAAGGACATCACGCCATAGTAGAATATGATGTGCGCGTTGACACAAACTGGATCAATATCGAGGCTGTTTGCATAGCTTTTCAGGAGCATTTGGGTTCTGATTAGTTCAGTAAGTATAGATCGTCGTTTGCCGCCGTCATATGAGCCATTTCCTCTTTTTATGCTGTATGCATTGAGCGAATTGCGATGCTCGTCCAAAACAAACATGTCCACTCGAATTGATCGCTGCCGATCGCCGTATGGCAAATGTGTATTCACTAGTGCCTCAATTCGTTCGACGACGCGCGTTTTTTCGAGAGACTCGTGCGAAAGTTTGAAATCGTCCTCTGTCCACACGCGAAGATGAGCGCAGTCCCTCAGTCTCTCAAGCAACGCTTGGACCAGCAGAGTGCCGTGCCGTTTGTAAGCTGAGCTGACAATTGAAGTCGCACGCGAGTATTTTCGACCCGCAATGGGGTCTTCACGAAATTTGGCCTTGCTGAGTTTTAGAATTGTGTTGTCCACGATCGGACGCATACGCTCGAAGTAATCCTCGAGCCCAGTAGGTGGCTTTCGAAAGAGTTCCTGCGAAGTAAATTCTTCCATCGGTTGTGTCTGGTTTGAGACCTCGGTAACGTCCTGATTAAGCGTCAAAAGTGCCGCTATTTAGTCGGAGATAAAGAGAAATGGCAATTGCTGAACCAAGTATTGGTCAAGTAGCTGGGGAGTTTAATTTAGAACCGGATCCTCGTGTTTTGCCGATGCTTGGCGAAATAAGCATCGATCAGTGGCGCTGCGTGGCAGAACTTGTGGACAATGCTATCGATGGCTTTCTAAAGGAGAGTCGAGCAGGTACCGCTATCGCCGGAACACGGGTCGATGTGCATTTGCCCCAAGCAAATGTTGATGGGGCCACGCTGAGGGTCATTGATAATGGCTCCGGGATGGCGCCGGATGTTCTAGAACGGGCTGTGCGGGCGGGTTGGTCTGGAAACAATCCGATTGATAGTTTGGGTCTCTTTGGGATGGGTTTTAACATTGCCACCGCCCGGCTTGGATCGCTGACCGAAGTGTGGACAACACGTAAGGGAGAAAGAGAATGGCATGGGCTGCTGATTGATTTCGAAAAGTTGCGCCGCCAAAGGCACTACAAGACACCACATTTTACAAGACCAAAGGCTGATCCGGAACAACATGGTACCGAAATTACGATCAAGCAACTGAAGCCAGAACAACGAAAGTGGCTTGCGAAAAATGCAAACCAAACCACAACTCGAAAACGTCTCGCGCAGGCATATTCCTCGATGCTGCGAAAAAATGGTGTACCAATAAGCTTTGAGCTGTACGTCAACCACAAACGCGTTGAAGCCCGCAGGCATTGTCTTTGGAATGAAGACAGGGTCGTGCCTGGGCCGGGCGGCACTACCGTAAATGCCGTTACCTCAATTAACAGCGAACTTGCCGAAAGACTATATTGCACCAGCTGCATGAGTTGGTTGCGCGGTGCAGAGGAAGGTAAACCTTGTCCCAATTGCGAGATGGCAAACTCTGTGGTCAGCCGAAAACGAAGAGTGACTGGTTGGCTGGGAATACAAAGATACTTACATCAGTCTGAGTTCGGCATAGACTTTATTCGCAACGGTAGAAAAATTGAAATTGGTAGTAAGGATTTGTTTTCTTGGAGCGATGGCGAAAACGAACTGAGGGAGTATCCCATTGACGACCAACGCAACCGCGGAAGAATAGTCGGCGAGATTCACATAGATCATTGCCGTGTTAGCTACGCAAAAGACCGTTTTGATCGCGCTGATCCAACATGGGATGAAATGGTTCGTATCGTAAGGGGAGATGGACCACTTCTACCTGAGAAAGCAAAGGACCTTGGATACGGAGCCAACGATTCGCCGTTGTTTCGACTTTTTAAAGCATTTAGGCGCACTAGCCCGCACTCTAAAACCGCCGGCGCCTATGGCAGAATATTGATTGTCAAAGACAATGCACGTGCTTTGGAGATGTCGAACCAATACCATGATGGTGCTCCTGAATATCAAGACGACGCAAAGTGGTGGGAGCTTGTCGAGGCAGCAGACAGGGAATTGTTGCTCGGTAACAGGCGTACAACTAGTGCTGGGAGTTCGGACAGTCATTCCAGTGGTGGCGTAGACCTGCCGCCGGGATTGATTGGTGATCCTCCTCCAAGTGACAACCCTCCCGACGATGGGAAAAAAAAATCTCCGACTAAAGAGGCAAAACCAAAGCTTCCTCCGCGTCGGGAAGCACCTTTGCTTAGTAGAAGGTACAATCACGCTTCATCCGGTCTGAAATGGAATATTTTGGCCTTCGAGGTAGAGCCGGCGGACCCGGATTTGCCCACGGGTGTCCCATGGGCACTTGTAATGGGAGATGTGACGACCAAAACGCACCATTTTCTATATGATCCGAGTCATCCAGTTTTTCGGTCTGTAACAGTAACGCCGCGCGATGCGTTGCTTTCTCATCTGGCTCACGAGACAGCTGATCAAACGCGCAATTTGTTGGAAAAGCCGGATTATGCAAGCATTCTATCTGAGTACCGCCAAACCTACGGAGAGGAAAACAATCTAGATTTTAAGACGCTACCGAACGACGCTACTCTGGTTCTTACTGATATCGCCAGGTCATTGGTTGCTCAATGTCCGGAAGAAGAGCGTGGTACACTGTTCGATGATTTGAATCTTGAAGAGCAAACTACCGTTATGAGAGCGTTGGCAACAAAAAAGATCAAGCCAACGGATGTCACGCCCAATGGCGAGTTTCTCGTTTCTGCGCCTTTCAAGATTTTGCTTGGAATTGTGAAGAAACGCCCGGAGCTCTGTTTTGATGGCGCAATTTGGGATGCCCCCTACGAGCACCTCGACTACGGCGACCCAAGCATAACAGACGAAGCTCGCGCTAGCGTGTTGGGCCGCTATACATCCTTGCTGTCTGATGCGATTTGGTTGTCCGAGCAAGCGAGCGATGACTTGATAGAGAAACCGAGAAGCGAAGTAGTAAGAGCCGTGCTTGCGCTTGAGTTGATTAAACCGGATTCCGAGATGATCGAATGACGGCATTTCTTGATGACCGGCGGCTGCTAAGAGGACCATGGCAAGCCTTTGAACGCGACGTGGCAAGGCTATTAATGCACGCAGGTTTTGAAGACGTACGCGTTGTCGGTGGTTCTGGTGACAAAGGCGCGGATGTGCTCGGTGTGAAGAATGGGGAGACTTGGGTTGTTCAGTGTAAGCACACGACGTCCGCGCCTGCGCCAAAGACGGCCGTTCAAGAAGTTGTAGATGCTGGAACTTTCTATAAAGCGAATAGAATGATCGTCGCTACATCCCGTGCCATAGGTGGGGGAATTGAAGCCGAGGTAGATCGCTTACGCAGAATAGGGATAACCGTCGAACTTCTCGATCCAGCGCGCCTGTTGCGCTTGTCGAAAGAAGTAGATGAGTACACAGGAACTCGCCGAGATTTGAGGCCTTATCAAACCGAAGCTGTCAATCGATTCAGGGAAGGACTTACAGACACAGGCAAAGCGCAAGCGGTACTCGCTACAGGACTGGGGAAAACCGTCGTAATGGCGGAAGTCGTCGCAGACCTGTATCGCGATCAGCTGATTCCGCACAATCGAGTTCTGGTTCTGGCTGACAAGGTTGAGCTCGTAAGACAACTCCAATTTGGATTTTGGCAACAGCTTCCCAAGTGGATTCCAACACATCTACTCTCAAGCAGTGAAACACCTTCGTTTTTTGAGGGGGTAACATTCGCAACTGTACAAAGCGTTATTGGGAGGCTGGACGACCTTCCCGACTTTGGATTGGTTTTAGTTGACGAGGCGCATCATATAGGTTCTCGGACATTTCGAAGCGCCATTGATGCTCTCGAACCGCCTATGGTTGGTGGAGTAACAGCGACGCCTTGGCGGGGAGATGGATTTGACATTGATGAGCTGATTGGCAAGCCACTGATCCAGCTGGGCATTTCTGATGGTTTGCAGCACGGTTTTCTGTGCGAAGTCGATTACCGACTGCTTGCGGACAACATAGATTGGAAATTTGTTCAGGATATTTCGGCGCATAATTACTCGTTGAACCAATTGAATAAGAGGCTTCTAATGCCTACCCGCGATGAAGAGGCGGCTCGTCTCATAGCGGAAGCTTTCATTAGCGAGAAAAGACGTGGTGGAATTGTGTTCTCGCCAACAGTCGATCACGCCGAGGCATTTTCTGGTGTGTTACGCGGCTATGGCTTGCGTGCGGAAGCCATTTCCTCGCGACATGAGCCGCGCGAACGTGATCAGTTAATGGCAATGTTCCGTAGAGGTGATATTGACCTTCTTGCAAGCGTGGACCTCTTTAATGAGGGGGTCGATGTGCCAGATGTAGATTTAATCGCCTTTATGCGAGCGACACATAGCAGGCGAATATTCGTGCAGCAGTTAGGCCGTGGACTCCGCATAAGTGATGGAAAGGACAAGGTGATTGTCTTGGATTTTGTTACTGATCTGCGCCGCATGGCGGAAGTTGTGGAGCTAGAAAAGTCTGCTTCGGGCCCTATCGAGCGACTTCCACTAGGCCAAAATCTAATTAGTTTTCGGGATGCGTCCGCAGGGAGTTTTATGCTTGAGTGGCTCAAGGATCAGGCTGACCTCATGCTTCGAGAAGGCGACCCACAACTTGAAATCCCTCGATTTGAATTTCCGGCGCCTACTCAATCAGGAAATGTGCAATGAGAGTTCCTGCCGAAGTTCGAGAAGAAATTCGGAAGATCTTATGGGAGGAAGCTGATCGTTTGAACTGGTCGGCTTTGGCATCGACCGATAAGTCAAGGTACTACACAAATTGGACTGAAGCTGAGGCAATTGGGGGCAGATTGGGCCGGTATATGGATCCGCGAAAGGTCCGTGTTTACATAAAGGATACTTTGCTAAAATCATACATGCGCGAGGCGTCTGCCGATCCAACTCGCATAATGAGAGTCCTTGGAATAGCGCAAGACGAAGCGATAGCCGAAACTTATATAAAACCTCACGGTTGTTTGTTGTCCGACGGTCGACAGATTGCGTGGAGTAAATCGAGCGAATGGAAAGCTACGCTTATGGCTATCTTTGAGCGTTCGTTTGAGATTGGCAAGCCATTTGCGGTCGTGCTGACGGAGTCAGCGGCAAAGTTTGATTTAGCGTCAGAGCGTGACGTAGTTGAAATTGCGTCCCAGCGGCTCGGCATCCAAAAGATCGTCTGGTTGGATTGACTTAAGATCACGCCCAGTCTGGCTGGCGTAGAAGCTCTAAGCAACAATAGGCTCGGCTAGCGGGGTAGATACAAAAATTGGATACACTGACGGAGCAACAGCGAAGCGAACGTATGAAGCGTATTCGCGGGAGAGACTCAAAGCCCGAATTGTTGGTGCGCCGTTTGGTTCACGGTATGGGCTATCGTTACCGTCTCCATTGTAGGGATTTGCCTGGGAAGCCTGATTTGGTTTTTAGGCCTAAAAGGAAGGTAATCTTCGTTCACGGTTGTTTCTGGCATCGGCATGATGATACGAATTGCCGTCTCGCACGCCTGCCCAAATCTAGGTTGGACTTTTGGTACCCGAAATTGGAACAGAACAAGCAGAGGGACCAACGAAACTCGAAGTTGCTTGTGAAAATGGGCTGGAGTTCGTTAGTGATTTGGGAATGTCAGGTTAAAGATGAAGATTGGCTTGAAAGGGAAATCAAGGAGTATTTGAACTAATGCGCTCGGTGGAACTCTTCGTTGGTGCGGGCGGGTTAGGCATGGGAGCCAGCTTGGCTGGATTTGAGCCTGTTGCGGTTATGGACTGGGATCGCTGGGCTTGTGATACTCTGCGAGAGAACAAAGCCAGAGGCTTGCATCCGATTGCCCATTGGCCAATTCATCAGGGTGATGTAAAAGACTTTGATTTCACATCCATTTCAGACGACGTGTCGTTGGTTACAGGAGGTCCACCTTGTCAACCGTTCTCAATGGGTGGACAGCATAGAGCGTTTCTCGACGAGAGAGATATGTTTCCTCAAGCGATACGTGCTGTGAGAGAATTAAAGCCTTCCGTGTTTCTTTTCGAGAACGTCAAGGGGCTGACGCGTAGTAGTTTTGCCAACTACTTAGAGTATATTCACTTGCAACTGTCGTATCCTGACGTTGTCGCGCGGGAAAACGAAGAGTGGCTCGAACACCTCGCTCGGCTGGAAGAGCATCACACCTTTGGTTCTAAGGATGGCTTACACTACCGCGTGATAAAACAGGTTCTCAATGCTGCGGACTACGGCGTTCCCCAACGGCGTGAACGGGTGTTTTTTGTTGGTTTTCGAGGAGATACGGAAATCCGCTGGCATTTTCCTAACCAAACGCACTCGAAAGACGCATTACTTTGGTCGCAATGGCGTTCCGGAGAATATTGGGACCTACTTGAAGTTGCAAAGAAGAATCGACCTGAGGGTGGCAGGGGCCAAGCGCGCGCTGAAAAACTGAAGGACAAACCGGACAGTTTGCCTTGGATTACGGTTCGACAGGCTATTAGCGATCTCCCAGACCCGGAGATTCAGCCTGATTTGGCAGCACACTTCCATGATCATCACTTTCAGCCCGGTGCGCGTTCTTATCCGGGTCATACCGGCAGCCCACTAGACGAACCAGCGAAAACACTAAAAGCCGGAGTGCATGGCGTACCGGGCGGAGAAAATATGCTTCGACGCCCAGATGGCTCAATTCGCTACTTTACTGTTCGCGAAAGCGCGCGACTGCAAACTTTTCCAGATGACATGGTATTTCACGGTTCTTGGACTGAAACTATGCGACAGCTGGGCAATGCGGTGCCCGTGCAGCTTGCCCGCATAGTAGCCGAAGATATCCACGAAACTCTCAGATTAGGAAGTTAAATTATCCTATCAATCGCGATATCAGGTTTAGCTTTCCCAAAGTTCGTCTCCTCTAACATAAAACAAGACTACAAAGGTTGGTGTAATGAAGGCCGAAATTACGAAATTGCATGAGGCGGTTTGTGCAGGGAGTCTTTCAGAAGATTTTTTTGATCTTTTTGATGATCTATATGACACTAAAAACGATCAGTTCGTAATTCAAGAGAATGTTCTGCTCGACTTCAAGGAGGATTTCCCGGCTCCAAAGGACGAGAATTATCGATCAGGTTTGCTAAAACTGTTTCTAGCGTTTCACAATACATTCGGTGGGATCGTTGTATTTGGCGTTCGTGACAAGGACTTTAAACCGGTCGGTGTAAATGGATCGTTCGATGTTGAAAAATTCAATTCCCTAGTAACTGAAATTTTTGGTACGCGCTTCGAATTGATTCGGCGAAATTACGAATTGACGGTCGGAGGCGACAGCAAAACGATATCTGTTGTGTTAGTTCCAAAGCGCACAACTACGGAACCAGTCATTTCTCAAAGAACCTACCATCAAATTGACAAGGGCAAGCTGTACATACGGGAACGCCATGAAGCAAAAACCGCAAGCAGCCATCACCTCCCTTTAGTGTTTTCGCGCCGCGAAAATCCTTTCGACGAAGCAGATGAAAATATTTCGGGTATTCAATACTCAGCACCTCCATCGCCGTCTACACTACCTAACTTTATTGGTCGTACAGAATTGACGACTGAGCTTTGGAAATGGCTTTTGCTGAGCCGGATGCCAAGAATTTATCTTTCGGGACCTGGTGGTTCTGGAAAAAGCACGTTGGCATATGAGTTTTTGGACCAAGTCGCGTACAACTGGAAAGCTGCAAGTCTGCAAAATGGGGAGAAGCTGGACTTTGCGTTATTTGTTTCTTCGAAGGAGACCGAACTGAACGTTCGCATCGGCGCAGAGCAATTGTTTGGCAGTAGGCAGTTTTCTACAGCTGAGGAATTGTATCGTTTGATACTGAAAGATGTCGGTGGATTTTCGGAAGCCGAAACAGAGCTGCTGAGTGGAGAAGGTTTGCTCAATGAAATAAGAGGTCTCTTTGATACCTATAACGGGTTGATCGTGATCGACGACATCGACGCGCTCAGTAGGAGTGGTCAGGATACAGGTGAAGAAGACTTGTTCCTACTTTGTAGCCAAGCGCGCAAGGTCATAAAGCTGATCTATACCCTTAGAAATGACGCTTCTTATGCTAAAAACTCAGCAATTTCTGTTCCGGGATTAGATAAAGAAGCGGAACTTCCCGCGTTTTTAGAAGAGTGTTGCGAGTTGTTTGGACCCCAGATGCCAAACAGCGACGCAATAGAGCGTATCGCGGAAGAAACTTCTTGTTTGCCACTGCTTATAGAAACCGTTGTTGGTCTCCGAACAAACTGTAGTTCTTATCACGAGGCTCTAAGAGACTTCAAAGACAAGGGGGGCGAGGCCGCTAGAAAATACCTCTATCAACGAGAATACGACAAGCTGGACCTTAACGGTAAAAGCCGCCAAGTCCTTGCAGCTCTTATGGAGTATGGTGGCCCGCTGGGGTTCGACGCGATTTGCGCGATAACAAACGCTTCTAACGACCAAGTGCGATCTGCAATCAACGAAACCGCAAACATTTTCTTGAAGATTTCGACCCAGGATGACGAAACTACTGGGTACAGTCTCTCTCCATCTGCGCAGGGCTTTGTTCGATCAGTATCAAAGAGACTTCCTTACTACGAGGCAGTCAAGCGTGCAGTTGAACACTTCCGTCGGGACACAGCTAAATCCACTCCGCAAGAAGCCACGACGATTATCAAATTCGAACGGCTTGTGCGTGAAGGAAAGTACGGTCAAGTGGTCTTGGAGGCCAAGCAAATCGACGAGAACGATGCTGTAAAAGTAAATCCAAAGTTCCTATCAGTTCTAGGGCAAGCTTACGTGCAATCAGAGCCGCCTGATCTGTCGAAAGCGCGTGGTTTGTTTGAGAAAGCTGATAGCTTTGGCTACAAAGATATTTTTATGCTTCGTGCGTGGTTTTACGCGGAGCGCAAAACAGGGTATCGTTTTCTAGAAGCGGTTTCACTTTGTGAGCGTGTTGCTACTGACGAAAACTTTTCTGACAGACACAGATCCGAATTTTACTCGAAGATCGGTGAGTGCAGGTCAACGCAAGCTCGGTCGATATCTGGAAGCGGCAATCCTGATAAATTGACGTTTTTCACACAATCAATAATAGCTTACCTTTGGGCCATGCATTTTGCTGCTTCGGCTAAGAAGATTGATCGTTCAAAAACAGCAGACTGGCTAAACAGGGCGATGACAGGCTATATTGGGGCAGCAGAAGGAGATTTAGGCTATTTATTCAAGTCTATTTCGGAACCAATTAAACGAGGATTATCTTTCGACCAATACACAGCTACGTTCGTTGCAGACCAAATTGCTGGTCTATCTAAGTCCAGAGATATGACGATGCTAAGAAGGGCGCAAGGAACCCTCCAAGATGGAATATTGGCCATCGAAAAGGCCGCTGGAAAACGGAACCGTGAAAGGGTCGATATTTTGACCGCACAATTGGGGATTGCAAAAAAGATACTGGAAGTTCGTATTATGCAACTCAGTGCGAACTAGTTTGAGCTTTCGGGTTTTTGCGTGAACCGGATGGTATCAGTTCTACAGGCGGCTATTTTTCAGAACGATGTGTCGGACAGCGACGTCGTTGAGACAGGGTAGATAACGGACGAAATCGTAACACTATATAGACCCACTACTAACGGATTGCGTGCTCTACCGGCAGTACTACGGAGGCGTCGCCCGCCTCCCTTCAGTCGCCCTCTTGCTCAAGATTGGCCTTGCTTCTTCGTTTCCCTTTGGGGCCGGTACTGAGACCACCATGCAACCTGCATCGCCGCTTGCCAGGTACTACACGTGCCTGACATTGGCCTCCTGCACGGGTCTTAGCGTTGCATGTTGGGCGCTCTGACTTAGGCAGTCGTTCACCGGAATCATTCAAGCCCAGCTCCGCCATCTGTTTGCAGTTTGCACCGCGACACTGTGAGCAATCCCTCCGATAGTTTGGGTGCTTGTGCGCCTCTGCTGGGCACGGCCGCCAACGTGACTGTAGTGCCTGCCAATCAATGGGGTCACACTGAAAGCGCGCACGGAATTTCTTCTCAAAATTGGTCGGTCGCCCCATCAGAAAACACCAACATTTGTTAACATAGTTGGCAAACCCCATGATGGGCGCGAGGCGAAGGGGGTGGCGCCGGTCCCCTTGCTTTCCATAGAGGCTAGTTTTGACATTGCGTTCATGCTGCACCATCCCATTCGTGTCTGGGTACTATCTTGGGTTGCGGCTTGGGCAAGGCGCGCGGCTCTAAGGGTTCATGCGCAGCGGCCTCCGCAGCGGCATGGCGGGCTTCGAACTCGGCAACTTTCGCCAACGCAATTGGTTCGTCGTAGGTGTCTTTGAGCCAAAAGATAAACGCCGCGCGATAGCGGCGCATCTGGGCTTCACTGACTTTCCCACTTGCCACCAATTCGACAGAAAGACGCCCATAGAGATAGCCATCAGACACCCGCTCACCGGCATGCATTCGCTTTGCGTTCACATCCAGAGGGTCAAACTCGTTGCCCTCGGCAATGCGCCGGGAGGACGGGCCGGTGATTGCCATTGCCGCCGCCTTAATTTCTCCGGCGGTGGGCCATGCGCGGGTCTTGGCGTCCTCGTCAAGCCGATCCTCGAAGTTCGGCCACCAATCCTCGTAACCGTCTTTCGGGGCAAAACGCATGAAGCAACGAACCAGTGAGGCCATCTCGTTGGCCTGAGCTTGAGCCCCGAGGCTGCGAGGCGGGGCCTTGCGGTCGAGATAGCCGGTGATCTTGTCGGTCAAGAAGGTTTCCCGCCGCTTGCGGTCGAACATGGTCATCGTTTTGCATTTACCTCCTTCGCCATCGCCATGAGTTCAGCCGTGGTAGGCTGTGCAGGCTTGCCGAGAATTGCGGTGATGTAGGGGATCGGGTCTCCGGTTTTGGCGTGGTAGGCGTCAATGAAGGCCGCCCGAACCTCGCTAACTGAACTCCTCTTCAGCCACTTGCCAATGACACTGCGGGCCTGGCGGTCATCGACACCTTTCGAAACCAGCCAACCCTTGCACTTCGACCAAACGACATCTGTCGCATCGACGGCGTTGCCGTCCATTCCGTCAGGAATGGTAATATTTGGGTTGTTGGGTAGTTGGGTAGGTTTGTCCGTGGGGGTATCCACGGTTGCAACCGCGGATTTTCCCTCGGTTGATAGTGTTCCTGTATTTCCCAATGGGTTACCCGTTTTTTTCCCCGATTTCCGGTCGGATTGAGTCTTGCAATGGCGTTCGACGTAAGCAGCTTCTTTTCGCAACCGGCGGGAAATTAGGACGCCATTTTCGGTTTCAAGGAACTCCCTGATGGCAGGCCCGATGCGTGACCTCCAGAGGCGGAAAGATACCCTGGAGACCGCCGCTAGACGGCGGTCATCATCAGGGAAATCACATGTTTCGCGCACCCACATCGCCATGAGAATAAGCATGTAGGCGCCAACTTCATCGGCTGCGAGGGGTTGAGTATCACGCTGGAATGCGTCTACCCAAAGTGGGCAGGGACGTTTTGTGCGGGCACGTTTGGCGTTGAAATTACTCATCGTGAGTAACCTGCCGCAGCTTTCCAAGTTCCCTTGGGCTTACAGCGTCACAAGTGATGTTAGCTATTGTCGATGTATCGAAGCGATCGACCATAATGGATCCTCCACTGCGCGCGATTAGCATATGTCGCCATCGCGCAGAGCGCGGAGGTGGGAATCGATTTCCTCTTCGATCCACAGCAAACGACCACCCAGTTTGACGGGTTTGGGAAGCCGCTCTGCAGCCAGGTCGGCATAAATGGATGAACGAGAACGGTTCCCGAGCTTCTCGCGAAGTTCCATTAGGGTCAGGTATTTTGCGGAAGTCGCCGTGGATGTGCTCATTGTGACAGTCGTCCTTTCTTACTCGGGACGAAAGCCAGAATGATCGCAAACGGCCGCTCGTCCCACCAATGGGTGCCCCCGTGTCGGGGAAGACGAGCTGCACATCTTGCGCAGCAACAATTCCAGTGTTAGCGGACTAATTGGTGCAATTCAATATGTAGCTGTTTAGATTTGCTCAGCCACTGTATTTAGAGTGGTCCCGGCTAGCGTTAATTACCGTGTTGAGACGCAAGACACGACTTCCCTAGTTCCACCGCACACGTAGCTCGCCCATTGCTCGCTCAACACCCTACGCTGCTCAAGAAAATCTGTGCGTCTGTAAGCTCGAACGACACCAGAGTCAGTTACGTGTCCCAGCATTGCTTCCGCTACTTCGTGAGGTGCGTCGGTGGCTTCAGCCAGCCAGTCGCGAAGACTGCTGCGGAAGCCATGCGGGCGGGCGTCCAATTTGCGACGCTCCATCATCCTTGAGAGCGTCATATCAGAGATCACGCCCTGCCGTGTATTCGGAAAAAGGAAACCATTTCTGAAATGCGGTAGGGCAAGGTCGATAACGCGTTGCGCTTCCTGCGAAAGCGGCACACGGAAATCACTTGTTGCCCCTTTTCGACCTTTCATGGCCTCACCGGGTATAGTCCAGACGTCTCCTTCAATCTGTTCGAGCCGGATAAAGCGCAAAGGTTTAGAGCGAACACCGGTTAGGATGAGCAACCTCATAGCGAGGTTCGTGAGCGAGGGTTCCTCTAAGCTTGAGTAGAAGGCAGGGACATCGCTCCACAGCATCGCTGGGATGTGTTTCGGCTTGTGACGTGACTTTCCCAACAACGCTTTGGCTTTTTCGGTTGCCTGAAGATCAACGTCCAATCCAAGCGCGGCCGCGTGGCGAAAGACAATGTTTAGCCGGTTCATTGCTTTGCGCGCTGTGTCGGCTTTTGTGTGCCAGATTGGGGCCAGGGTGTCGCGAATGTCGCGCTGGTCAATGTCTGTTATTGGCACCTTTCCAAGCTTGGGCAGTACATGCCCATTTAGCGGTGAGAGCCAACGCCCTGCTTTTCCATCGCCTTTGAGTTCAGCCTTTCGCGCTTCGAATGCATCTGCAGTCAGAACCGCAAGTGAAACATCTTCCCGCCGCGCCGCACGTGCCTCTGCTTCACGCTCCTTGACCGGATCACGGCCTTCCGCAGCAACCGTGCGCCATCGCTGTGCAACACTTCGAGCACTTGCAAGAGAAAGAGTTGGATAGCCGCCTAAGCCCATTTCGCGCCTTCGGCCATGCACAGTCACACGAAGCATCCACTGCGCGCCACCGTCGTCTCGTTTAATAAACCAAAGCCCAGCTCCATCGCAGTGTTTACCGACCGGTGCAGATTTTACAAAGGAAGCTGAAAGTCTGTTCGTTGCCCGCATTTATATCCACCCCAATATCCACCTTATCTTATTGGATAGCGCCAAACACGGCAAGACAAGTCCGGACAGTTTATTCAGCTAGAAGGTTGTATATGAATGCGAACCTGAACAAGAATGAACAACCTCAAACAGGTTGCTTGTGCCGCCCCCGGGCACCATTTAGACATCGTATTAGGCCAGTCAGAATCAGGCGACCCTTGCCGGGAACGTCAAAAGCCGCTGATACGCTCAACAAGCCAGTAAACAGACACACAACCAATGGCGTAACCAGCAACGAGTGCGGCGATTGAGTGAAACTGTGCAGCGATTGGCGGCGCTACGGTGCGCCACGTAAGGATTAGCAGGGACAAGGTTCCGATAAATGCAAGCTGGCCACCCTCGACACCAACGTTGAAGGCAAGAAGCGCCGTGGGGATATCTTGCGGCGGCAACCCGATTTCAGACAAGGCACCCGCAAAACCAAGCCCGTGCAGCAGGCCGAAGCAAAAGCAAACGATCCACGGGTATTGCTCTGATAACCTGAGCTTTCCCTTTTTGTGTTTAAGTATTTCCAGCGCCAGAAACACGATCGACAGTGCGATTATGGCCTCGACCGGTGCGGCCGGCACGTTCAGAATCCCCAATGTGGCCATGGCCAAAGTAATCGAGTGTGCAACTGTGAAAGCCGTAACTGCCCCAACAAGGCGCCAAGGGTCACGCACCAGGACAAACAGAGCGACGACAAACAATAGGTGATCCCACCCGGCCAGAATATGTTCGAAGCCCAATTGGAAATAGCTGACAAGCACGGTCCAGGTTGACGGATTAACAGGGATTGTCAGAACCGGTGATTTGGGTGTGAATCGCAGCGTTACCGTTTCAGAATTCAGGGGCTGCAGGCGCAGTAGAACTTCGTTTTTCTGTCTTTCCAGGCCATCAATGGTCACTGTTTGGCCCGCAATCTCTGCGTCGCATTCGGCGACCCAAGTGGAAACCCAGGCCGCACCTTCTGAGGTTGGTTCCGGGCTGCGGCCGGGCTTGCAATGCTCGGGCAGTACCGCCCCAATATTCATGGGCTGGCCTTTTACATCAGGAACACGCCACAGAACTTGCCAGGTGCCGTGTGCCAACTGGCGCAGATCCAGGTACCCCGGATCCAGCGCGTGGGCCTTTCCGGCCTGTGGCGCACAGATCAGACTGAGTGCCAGAAATACAAAGACCGCGGCTCTCACTGTTCGTCCTCTTGAGGCGTCGGCGTCTCGATTTTGTAACGGGCGGCAAAACTTTCGTATTGGGCCTGTGCCAGATCGTCACCGGCCTCACGACGCCACTCTGACACAACCGCATCGCGGATGTCGTCAAGCGGAGGCAACTGCTCGGGTTGCATCTGCGTGACCCGGACAAGGTGCTGCCCGTACCCGGATTGGACCGGGCCGGACCAGAGTGAGGGCCCCAGGTTTTCAAGGTTGGCTGAAAACCCGCGGCCAAAGGTCGAATCCACAACACTTGTCACCGACAAAGGCATGGACCGCAGCAAAAGAGACGGCACTCCTAGGTTGGACCAGTCTTCCCCGGCTTCCAGTGCCAATAGCGCTTGTGCGATGTCGTCCGGCTCGGGCGCGTCGCCCAGATAAACTTGATCAAAGGCAATCAGAGAGGGGGTTGTAAACCGCGCCGCGTTCTCGTCGAGGAACGTTTGCAAAACAGCATCTTCCGGGGTCACGGACAAGGCGATGGCGCTGGTCAGGAAGTCCATCTTTTGGGCCAGTCGCGCGCGGACAACCTGATCGCCGCGATCCAGGCCGAGGTTTCGGGCCTCGCGAACAAGAACCTCTTCGCGGATCAAAGCATCTATCAACGCCTGAAACTCTGCTTCGTTAGGCGTGCGCTTCCAGCTTGTTTCGAACCGGCTGGTCAGCAGGGCGATGTCATCTGCGTCAATGGTGATCTTTTGGATGTCTGCAGGCACATCGTTTTCGGAAGAAACCAGATGGAACCAGCCAAAGATGGCGAATCCGATCAGAATGAAATGAAAAAGTGGTTCTTTGAGAATGCGCATAGGCAACCCTGGCTCAGGAAGTGTTAGACATCAAATCGTTGGCTTGATCCGTTGGATCTGCCATGCGGAAACCCCGTGTATTTATTGGAACTATCAAGGGGCAGAAGACCTTCCCAGAAGGAAGGCTTTCGCCCCCGGAATAGCGGTTTTCCCCGCTGGATCAATCACGCGCCCGGTGTGTACCAGATTGGGGACGAGTAAGCCCTTTCCTGATGGGTCAGCTGTGCCTCTTCCGGCAGGTCAATTCCGAACCGAAGTTTATCATACAGCACCCAACGCGGTGTCGGAATTTCAAGAACCCGCACGTAATAGAAGGCCCGCGCATCCGGATCGAAATCAGGGTCTGTCCAGATCGTCAGCAGCTCTGAGGCGCCGATTGTGTTGCTCCAGCTTGCGGCCTCAAGATCAACAGTATTGCCTACATCGGGCAGATTTCCATCAGCGTCCAGCGCGCGATTATCCGACCAGGCGACATTATAGACTTGCTCCTGTAATTCTCCGTTGGCATCCAGCCAGCCTTTGACGACCTGAACCCGATCCAGGTTTGCTCCGATCGGGTCGCGCAGGGCACCGATCAGAAACTTGGGCGCGCCATCTCCTTCACGCGGGCGCAGGTCGCTGCCCATTGGCACGCCTTTGGTATAGCCGACATCGGCCACCAGCCGGGTCAGCAGGTCTTCGTCAGCAAAGTCCCATCCCCCGAAGAACCGCAAACCGATTCTAGGGCCGGTCGTGGCGTAGGTTTCCCGGCGCTTGAACGCGTCGAAAATGGCAGTGCGGGTGTTTTCGGACGCCCAAACGGCGGTGTATCCCGACGCGACGAGTGTATGGCCCTCAAACGCCCCTAGCTCGCTTTCAACAAACGGATGCAGGACTCTCGTGGCGGACGGTTCAGCACTGACGGATTTGCCGAAATAGTTTTCCTCTTCGGCGGTTGCCAGCGACGTATGACTGTCCGTTGCACCACCCATACCGAACTTATAGGGGTTCACACCAAATTTCTCTTCCAGCGCCAGACCGCGCTTGAGAGCTTCTCGGGCGTATTCCCCGGCCAGCATGTCTTCGGTTTTCAGTTCGGTGATATCGAGGTTGCCGACATCCCAGTTCTCATAGTCGGCAAACGGATCATCCGGGCTTAGGTAAGGATGAGCTTCGCCATCCCCCTTGATCTGTGTGACCTCGTAATGGGGCTCCCACTTGGCGCGGTTTTGTACGTATTCTTCGTCCACCTTGCCGCCGTGATAGGTGTCTTCTGTTGGGAACATCCACCCGTTGGACAGGTTTCCGTTATGGGCAAAGGCAACGGCCCGACCGCCCGTGTTGGCCTGGTATTCCTCTAGCCATGCGTACAGCGCTTTTGGGTCGGTGTCGCCATAGGGCGGCTGCGTGACCGGCGGCACCATCTGCAACGCCCGGATCGGGCCATCGCGCAACATAACGTTCCGATGCAGGTTGAACCCTTTGGGGACCGAGGTCCACTCAAAGCCAATAAACGCGGTAAAGGTTCCGGGGTCGTTGTGGCGTTCTGCGGCCAGCACGATCTGTTCCCAGGTAAACGCAAAGGCGTCAGCACCGGGGCTGTAGGATTCCAGCAATACCTCGGGCAATGTCATTTGAGAGAAGTTGGTGATGATATCAAAGGCTGCCTTGGCTGCGTCTTCACCGCCGGCCATATAGCCCTCATACCATTGCAAACCCTTCGGATCGGCAAGAACCCCGGGTTTTCCCGCCTGCAAATCCGGAGCAAATCCCATCAGATCCGTGTGATCGGTAAGCACCATCCAATCCAGGGGTCGCGCCAACCTGACCGGTTGGCCAGTCGACGAAATGACTTGTTCACCCTTAGCAAATCGCCATGCCTCATCGGGCAACAAAGTGTTGCCAAAGGCTCCGGCATCCAATGAAAGCCCAGTATGCAGATGTGTGTCCCCCCAAAACGGACGTTCCGGGAACGAGCGGTTGGCATAGGGTGAGAAGGGTCGCTCGGCAAAGGTGCCTTGCACAGCTTCTTTGCTTGGTACGGCGTCTGCCAGAACACTTGCTGGGTTATAGATCAGAACCAACAAACAGGCGTAAAATCGAAGCATAAGAACCTCCCAATTCCATGGCATCATGAATCCGCTGAACGGCTTTGTAGTGTTATATTCTGATTTGATGATATCATGGGGTTGGGAAACCGCGGTAGATTTTTTCTTATTCGTGTTTTGAAACAGTCAGAAAAAATGCCCGACTTCTCTTTTGAGTGAGAAGCCGGGCGTCTGGGGTTTGTCAAATTTACGCCTGACGGGGCGCTGTTGTTGGGACAACATTACGGTGTTTCGTTAACTCAAGATGGCCTGAATTTTGTCCAGAACGGCCGAATTCACTGCGACACCGTCTGTTTCGGCCAGAATTCGTTTGGTGCGTCGCCCGTCCCCTGGCAGGTGCGCGCCGTTTTGTGAGTGGATCGCGCCGACCAGCTCTTCCAGGCCGGACACAAAAGCGTCGCCAGCTGTTGCGGTCGGGTCAATGGCGATAAAGAACTGACCTGTACGCGGCGGCCCACCGGCAGTGCCGGAGAACGGCGAGGCGTTCAGACCCAGGGTCGCGCCAGTCAGTGCAGCGGCCATCACCTCAGTCAGCAAGGCAACGCCAACGCCTTTGTATCCGCCAGACGGCGCCATTGAGCCCTTGAGCCCGACATTGGGATCGGTGGTTGGATTGCCATCTGAATCCAGTGCCCAACCAACGGGGATCGGTTTGCCTTCGCGGGCGTGTTTCATGACCTCGCTTTTGGCAATAGTGCTGGCGCTTTGGTCGATCAGCAGGGCAGGCTGGCCATCTGTTCCCGGGGCCGCGACCGAGAAAGGATTGGTGCCGACAACCGGCTTTGCGCCACCAGACGGTGCAATAGATGCGGGCGCGTTGGTAAAGCCCAAGCCAACCAACCCGGCCTGTGCCAGCCGGAAGGTGTGATATCCCAGAACGCCGCAGTTATAGCTGTTGCGCACTGCCAATGCGGCAATGCCCTGTTCACGTGCTGCGGGCATCAGGGCTTCGAACCCCATGTCAATCGCGGTATGTGCGAACCCGGTTGCAGCGTCCACATTCACTACGCCCGGACGGGGCTGAGACAGAACCGGTTGAGCAGAGCCGTCGACCTTGCCGCACTGAACATGTTCGCAATAGATCGGGATGTAAGCCAGACCGTGGCTGGCAACACCATCCGCCTCGGTGGCTGCTGTGGCAACGGCCAGCGGGCGGGCATTTGCCTCGGTTGTGCCAGCAGCGACCAGCGCGCGGAAGGCCAGATCTTCGATTTCAGCAAGGGTCAGGGTCCGGGTTTCAACCATGTTCAATCTCTCAGTCATTGTCAGACAGGCCCGCACCGGCCCCGCGCAGGCGGGATTCCTCGGTTGCGGGGGCATAGGTTCGGTGGGCAATACGGTTCAACGTGGTCCAGTCGGCGGGATCCGGCGTTGCCCGCGTCTGCTGTTGGACGGTGCCGGTCAGGGTCCCGCCAACTCTGACGGAAACGGTTTTCGCGTGATCTGGCGTAGTGCTCGGATTGGATATGGCAAAGCCATCGGTCACGATGTCTACCCCATCAAAGGTGACGGTAATGCAGGATTTCAGCAATCGCGCCGCGTTTGCCGCAAAGGGTAGCAACAAGATGGGCATTGCCAGGTTGCTCAGTGAAACAGCGGAGCCGGTGATATGCTGTGCGCGATCGGACACCGCTGGGCCTGCTGTCAACGGGCAGAGCATGCTTTGACTGATCCGGCCGTCTTCGTTCATATCAGGCGCAGGGGCTTCTGGTGGTTTCACCAGATCAAGCTGTAGTAACTGTGCCAAAGCGCCAACTCCGTCTAAACCCTGCGCGCACAGCCAGCGGGTGGCTTTTGCGGCTTCTTCCGCATGACCCCAGCTATAACCAGCGCCCCGGGCAGCCCGCTTTGACGTGGATTCGACTTCGTTAAGGGAAAAGCTCATGCTGCGGGCTCCGGATAGACCCACATATCCGCCGTTTCTGATGTCAGGTCCTCGGGGTATGGGGCGCCGGCATACATGCAGATACGCACCCAGCGGTCCGAGCGCGGGTCAAAATGTGTCGCACCAAAAAAGGAAAGCTTGGCGCGCAGCATGTCGATGGGCATGACACTGGCGCTGATCGTATTGTCACGGATTTCACCGTATGGGGCGACACGCCCGATCTGCGCCCGTCGGATCGTGTGGCGATGTTCGGGATGACGCGTCAGGAACTCTGCAATTGGCACGTCGTCGTGCCAGTCGCTCAATGCAGCAAAGGCGATGGCTGCATCCCGGGCCGGAGCCAGAGGTTGCTCATAGTCGGCAATTGGTTCTTCGAACCGTTCGCCCAGCCGGGGTTCCAGCTTTTCCTCGGATACGTACCAAGCGCGGGCGCGGTTGGCCTCGGCAGCCCAGTCCAGATCAAGTGCCCAGTCAAAGCTGGCCTGGATCAGAGCGCGAACCTCGGCCACTGACATGGCACCGTCGATGACCTGCGCCTGCGTGTTGCTGTCGGCCATGCAACTGGTCAACCCGTCCACCAAATCGCCGTAGGGCTCAAGGATCAGAGAGGCGAGTAGCTCTTGACCCTCTTCGCTCAGCGCGGTCTCGGACCAGCGGATCAACCTGTCCCAGGGGTGATCCTGTGTCAGGTTGTTCTGGTCCAGATATTCGGTGATGGCCAGAAGATCACTGGTCAGATCGGCCAGTTTCTCGATTTGGATCGGATGCTCGGACTGCCACCAGGACATTGACAACCTAGAGCGCGCAAAGGTGTCGCGAAATTGCTTTTCTTCTGTTTCGGACGCGGTCGGCAAGGACCGCACACGCGCGATGGCTTCTTCGCGGACCATGATCCAGTTGTTGAACAGCACCGGATGGTTGACGATGAACGGGGCCATCCCCAGCCCGGTCGAGTTGCCGATCCCCAGCCAGCGGGCGATTGCGGGATCCAGCTGCGCAGTTTGGTCCCCGCCCTTGGCTCGCGCCATGTGCTGCACCAGATCTCGGACAAAGGTTCGGGTCAGATAGACCGACAACATCTCGGTTTGGAAAGGGGCATTCAGCTCGGGCCGCGCTGCGGTTTTCTCACGGTCGGCGGCTCCGAATTTACCCGACCCGTAAACGGCGGTGGTACGCATCAGATAGCCGACCTGATAGATCTGCTGAACGTCCGGTTGCTGTCCGACGGCGAGCTGGTCGACCACATGTGCCCAAAGCCGGACTGAGCGGTTTGCACGCGACAACGACAACTCATTTTCACTGACGCGCCCGGCCTCTTGCAGAGGGACGTTTTTGGACAGGCGGTCGATATCGTCGGCCGTCGGGATGCCGTCGAACAGGGTAAAGGTGGCGTCCCAGGCCTCGGCAATGACCCGGTCCGAGCGTTGCTCGGGCGGCAGGTCATGGGCAAAGGCGACAAGGGAATAAGCATGTGTGAGGCCTTGCGCGGTGTATACGGCATGGCCCACGCCGTTGGCGTCGATGTCAAAGACAGGGCGGCTGAAGGTCCAGTTTTCCTGCGCCATGCGGCGGGTCAGTTGGCGCATGAAGCTGAGCCGACACTGGTGCAACGACCCCAACCGTGACAGGCGCATAACCTGCGCGGGGTCGCGACGCGGGATATGAGCGCCAGCTGAGTTCATGCGGTTTGTGGCCCGAAGTTTTCAGCAAAGAAACGATACCAGTTTCCGCCCATGATACCTGAAACCTCGTCCTGGTTCATGCCCGCGGCGCGCAGCCCTGTTTCGATATTGCCAAAGTCACGGTTGTCCTGGAACCAGCCGGGCATTGGCGGGAAACCAGGGGCCGAAGCTGAGCCTTCGCCATAGTCGATCTCTTTTGTCCAGCGCCCAACGCGCATCCATTCGACGATGCTGTCGGGTTGATCCTGGCACAGGTCTGTGCCGATCCCCAGGTGCTGGGCGCCATATTTGTCCGCAGTGCGCGCGATCATTTCGCAGAAGCTTTCAACAGTGCAGTCGGATTTGTCCTTTAGGTGATGAGGATAGACTGAAAAGCCCAGCATCCCACCCTTTTCCGTCACTGCCCGGATCACCTCTTCCTTTTTGTTGCGTAGTGCGGGCGACCACTCGTGCGGGTTGGCGTGCGTGATGGCTATCGGACGCTCGGACAGATCGGCGGCTTCGATGGTCGACCGGTCAGCCGAATGGCTCATGTCGACCACAAGGCCCACACGGTTCATTTCCCTGATGACCTGTTTGCCCATGCGGGTGATGCCGGTGTCTTCGGCCTCGTAACACCCGGTCGCCAGCAGTGATTGGTTGTTATAGGTCAGCTGCATGAACCGTGCGCCCAGATCGTGCAGGATCTCGACCAGACCGATATCGTCTTCGATGGGCGAGGGGTTTTGAAAGCCAAAAAACACTGCTGTCCGGCCCGTTTCACGTGCGATGTCAATATCGCTGGCCCAGCGGCCTTTCATGATCAGGTCGGGATATTGTTCAAACCAGCGGTTCCATTTCTCAAAGTTCAGAACCGTTTCCCGAAAGTTCTCGTGATAGGCGATGGTGACGTGGATCGCGTCCACGCCGCCTTCGCGCAGTTGCCGGAAAATCTTTTCCGACCAGTTGGCATATTGCAGCCCGTCGATGCGCATCAGACCGGGTTCCCCGCGCTGATATATGCGGTTTTGACGGTGGTGTAGAATTCAGCCGCCGCTTTACCCTGTTCGCGCGGACCGTACGAGCTGTCGCCACGTCCACCAAAGGGCACGTGGTAATCAGTGCCTGCAGTGGGCAAGTTCACGGTGACTACGCCAGTGCGCGCGTTACGGCGGAAATGCGTGGCCCGGGCGAGGCTTTGTGTGACGATGCCCGAGGTCAGGCCAAAGTTGGTGTCATTCACGACGCTCAGCGCCTCGTCATAGCTGTCGACCTTGATGACCGAAGTGAGCGGCGCAAACATCTCTTCTCGGTTGATGCGCATATCGTTGGTAGAGTTCAGGAACACACCGGGCGACATGTAATAGCCGTCATGCGGCATATCCAGACGCAGCCCGCCACAGGCCAGTTCAGCCCCTTCGGATTTGCCCAGATCAACGTAGGCGAGGTTTTCGCTCAGCTGCTGTTGGCTGACGATCGGGCCCAACTGAACGCCTTCTTCCAGTGCGTGGCCCACTTTCATGGCTTGTGCGCCCGCGACGAGTTTCTCGACAAAGGCATCATGTACGCCCGCGTGGACCACAAGCCGCGACGACGCAGTACATTTCTGACCCGAGCCGCCAAAGGCACCGCCAAGCGCCAGTGTCACGGCCAAGTCCAGATCGGCGTCGTCCATCACGGCCAGCGCGTTTTTCGAGCCCATCTCCATCTGAACCTTGGTCAGGTTCTGGATCGCGGCTGCGGCGATGCCTTTGCCCACAGGAACCGAGCCGGTAAAAGAAATTGCGTTGACCTTGGGGCTTTCAACCAAACGCTGACCAATCGACCGGCCCGAGCCCATCACCAGGCTGAACAGGCCTTTGGGGATGTCCTGACGTTCAATGATCTCGGCCAACGCCACGGCGGATGCAGGGGTGATGTTTGCCGGTTTCCAGACCACCGCGTTGCCGTAACACAGCGCTGGCGCGATTTTCCAGGATGCGGTGGCTGTGGGGAAGTTCCACGGGCTGATGATAGCCACTACGCCCACAGCCTCGCGCCGAACGTCGACCTCAACGCCGGGGCGGACGCTGTCGGCATTCTCACCCAGTTGGCGGAGGCATTCGGCAGCGTAATAAGTAAAGAACTGACCGGCGCGATACACCTCGCCCTTGCCTTCGGCCAACGGTTTGCCTTCCTCGCGGGACAGCAGAGTGCCCAGCTCTTCGGCGCGGGACATCAACTCGTTGCCGATATTCATCAGAACGGCTTGTTTGCGCTCCATCCCGTAGGCGGCCCATTCCGCCTGAGCCACTTGCGCCTGATCCAGTGTCGCGTCCAGCTGATCAGCGCCGGCCTGCGCAAACATGCCAACCAAGTCGCTCAGGTCCGATGGGTTGCGGTTTTCAATCTCGGCTTCGCCTGCCAGCCATTCGCCAGCGATCAGGTTCAGTTTGGTCACGGTGCCCCCCAAAGGTTCACAAAAGGATTTGGCACAGGATGGCCTTTTTGGGCAATATCAGTCAAACTCAATTAAATTGATTTGACTTCAAAAGGATTGAAGTATGGCCTTGAAGATCGAAACCCTGCGCTGCTTTTGTGTGGTCGCACAAACCGGCAATCTGGTCGAAGCGGCAGACCGGCTGGGGCGCACGCAGTCCGCCGTGTCCATGACTCTCAAGCAGTTAGAGGATCATCTGGGTAAAAAGCTGTTCGAGGGAGAGCGTAAAAACCGCCTTTCGGCTTTGGGTCAGCAGGTTTTTGAAACGGCCCTGAAGCAAGTGCGCCAGTTTGATCAATCTGTTCTGGATATCGAAGCAGCGGCCAGTGCCGAGCAGGGGTTGTTGCGTATCGTGTCTGTCCCCTCGGTCGCGGCGCTGGTGTTTCCAAGAGTGCTCGCCCATATGACTCGGTCCCATCCCGGGTTGAAGATCGAACTGCGCGATACCGATACCCAGCAGGTGCTGGATGCGCTGGTCGAAGGCAAGGCGGATATCGGGATCGCATCGGGGCACCAAGCCCTGAACAATGTGCGGGCGGTGCCGCTGTTGCAGGACCGGTTCGGCCTTGTTTGCGCCGCGGACCACCCCTTGATCGCGCGGCCTGATCCGCCGAGCTTGGCGGATGTGACATCGGTACCGTTCATCCGGAACGCGCTGTGCGATCTTATTCAGTCACAGCGGTTTCTGGATGCCATCGCCCGGGCTGATGTCACGGTACACAACACGCATTCGCTGATCACGATGGTACGCACCGGGGACTGGGTGACCGTTTTACCGCAAACGGTGGCCGAGTTTATCCCTGAAGCCACCGCCTTTCGCCCGATTTCCGATCTGAGCCATCAACGACAGGTCTATCTGTATGTCAGCGAGAGAACCCGGTTCCAGTCCCTCGCAGACGAAGCCGCGGAGTTCATTCTGTCGCAAAGCCTGGGCTAGCCTTGAGGGGTGAATACCCGTCAGCCCTTTTTCACGTCATCCTATACGTCATGGCCACTGGGGCAGCGATCTGCGGAAAGAAAACTCGGCCCGCTCTTTCGCTGCCCTCGCGGTCAAAGGCGTGAACTTCAGGCAGCGACGGTTTCCACTTCTGTAAACGCGTTTTTCAGATGGGCTTCAAACCGGTTGAAATCAGTCTCGATGGTCGGGTTCTTCATAACGTCAAATACTGTGAAAGTAGGCAGGGGCTGCAGGCCAATGAACTTGGCCGTCAGGTGCAGCGGGCGCATCAGGTCATCTACGCTGCTGCCTGCAAAGAACGGCTCGGCCTTGTTGTCAAAGGCCTCTTTTGGCGCGTTGAATGTGACCGATAGCATGTACTTCTTGGTGTTCAGCTTGCCGCCCATGCCGTAATTCTGCTTGGGGGCATCAGATGTCCGGCCGTCCCCGTCGGCAAACCGTCCGTCCATTGCCGAGGTATAGACCTCGTCCATGTACTTTTTGAAAGGCCACGGCACGCCCATCCAATTCACAGGGAACTGCATCAGAATTGTGTCTGCCCACAAATGCGCGTCGACCTCAGTCTTTGGGTCATACCCGTCGGCTACGGTGGTGATGCGGACCTCGTGACCCAGGTCAGTCAAGATGCTGCGCGCCTGTTCGGTTAGGCTGGCATTCAGTTTTCCGGGAGCACCTTCATAGGGTTGCGTGCCGTTCAAAATCAGGATGTTGCTCATGTCCGTGTCCTATATGTTGCGTGAATCCCTTGACGTGTCGCGGGTTCGAGGTGAAATTGTGTACTTAGGTTTCGAAAATCAACCAGTATACTTTTGGTAACCTTCAAACTCATGAGGGGTATGTGATGTCTGCAAGGCTCAAGTCGGATGAAGCACAGAAAAAACAGGCTGACCGCGGGTGTTTCCAGCCATGCTCGATTGAAACTGGAATGCGCATTCTGGGCGGTAAATGGACCGGATCCATTCTGTGGCACCTGAAAGACGGGCCGGTCCGGTTCAATGACCTGTCACGAATGATTGGCGGGGCCAGTAAGAAGATGATCACTGAACGGCTTCGCCAACTCGAGGCTCAAGGCCTGGTGGATCGAAAAGTCATGCAAACCTCGCCAGTGTCCGTGGAGTACTCCCTAACCGACTTTGGATGCTCTGCGCTGGGCTTTCTTGAGAAACTGCGTCAATGGAGCGAAACTCTGCCTGACCAGTTTTCAGTCGCCGACTGACGGTGTTTTGCAAAAAACCGAAACTAAACTATGATGATATCGCATACTTGGTTTTGTCTAAGGTAAGCCTTGATGGCCGATATGATCACATGCTTCAATTTTCTGGCCAAACCAGCGCAACGGGCCGCTGGCCGAAAGCTTGGGAAGCATCGCCTTCTCGACACTATTTGTAAGGTGCACACTGCCCCAGGGGTAAGAAAAACATGCGCCACAAATGCCCAACATGGAGATACAAAATGAAAAAACTAGCTACATTACTGGGAGGCGCATCAATGGTGATCGCCGGGCCGGCAATGGCTGCGGACATCGTGATTGGTGTGCCGAATTGGCCGTCGGTCAATGCGACGGCGCATATTCTCAAAGTAGCAATTGAACAGAACCTTGGGCTTGAGGTCGAACTGCAAAACGGGACCAACCCGATCGTGTTCGAGGCCATGGATTCTGGTGCCATGCACGTCCACCCCGAGGTTTGGATGCCGAACCAGCAGAATCTGCATGACACTTATGTCACTGACAAAGGCACTGTGACATTCAACGCCAATGGCGTCGAAGCGTTTCAGGGTATGTGCGTCGACAAGGCGACGGCAGAGGCCAATGACATCAAGTCGATCGAAGATTTGACCAACCCCGACAACGCCGCGCTGTTTGACAGCAATGGCGACGGACAGGGTGAGCTGTGGATTGGTGCGCCGGGTTGGGCCTCGACCAATGTCGAGAAAATCCGCGCGAAATCCTATGGCTATGATCAGGTTTTTGAGCTGACCGAGATTGACGAGACTGTTGCCTACGCAAACCTCGACAACGCGATCAAAGCCGGTGAGCCATGGGTCGGGTTCTGCTATACGCCGCATTACGTGTTTGCCTTGCATGATATGCAGATCCTGGAAGAACCGGCTTATGACGCAGCCAAATGGAATGTTCTTCAGCCCACGGACGATCCGGACTGGCTCGAGAAATCCGATGCTGGGGTTGCATGGGATCTTGCCTACCTTCACCTGCATTTCGCCAAGTCGTTGGAAGACGAGCATCCCGAAGTGGCCACCCTGTTGTCCAACATGAAACTGGACACTGATACAGTGTCGGCCATGACCTATGCGCTGGTGATCGAAGGCAAAGAACCAGAGGCCTATGCGCAAGAATGGGTTGGTGCGAACGAAGATGCCGTTCTGGGCTGGATGTCCGAGTGATTGACATCGACCGGAACTGAAACTCGGGCAGGCCGTCGGGATCACCCGGCGGCCTGTTTTGCATCAAAGGGACAAGTATGACCGAAACAGTCGTTAAACTGACGGATGTCTGGAAGATCTTTGGCGCACGTGCCGAAGAAGCCATGACCGCAGTACGGGACGAGGGGATAGGAAAACCCGAAGTCCTTGAGAGATTTGGTTGCGTAGTCGGCGTGCAGGGCGCGACCTTCGACGTGCCTCGGGGCGAGATTTTCTGCATCATGGGCCTGTCGGGGTCCGGCAAGTCGACACTGGTGCGCCATGTGAATCGCCTGATCGAACCCACCGCCGGAAAGATCGAGATCCTGGGCCATGACGTGTCCAAGATATCCGAGGCTGAACTGCGGCGCATTCGGGCGCAACAGATCGGGATGGTGTTTCAGCACATGGCACTGATGCCGCACCGCTCGGTCCGCGATAACGTGGCTTATCCGCTGGAGATTCGCAAAGTCTCGAAATCCAAACGTTGGGCGGTGTCCGACCACGCGCTGGGTTTGGTAGACCTGACCGGGTATGAGGATCGTTTGCCCAAGGAACTGTCAGGCGGGATGCAACAGCGGGTCGGGATCGCCCGTGCGCTGGCCTCTGATCCGGAAATCCTGTTGATGGACGAACCGTTCTCGGCCCTTGACCCTTTGATCCGGCTGCAATTGCAGGATCAGTTCAAGGCACTGGTGGCCCAGTTGCAGAAAACAACACTGTTCATTACCCATGACCTGGACGAAGCCATTCGCATCGGTCACCGGATTGCGATCATGAAAGACGGTGTGATCGTGCAGATCGGAACCCCGGAAGACATCGTCATGAACCCCGCCGACGACTATGTGCGCGAATTTGTGCAGGGGATTTCCAAGCTGAAGTTGGTCAAGGCGCATTCGATCATGGAGCCTTTGGAAAGCTATTCCGGCCCAACCGAGGGCGCACTGCGCGCAGATGAGGGCGCTGATCTGGACCAGTTGATTGACCTTGCCGTCAATACGGATTTGCCGGTCATCATCACCGATTCAGGCAACGACATTGGTGTCGTCACAAAGCCGCGTCTGCTGCGTGGTATTCAGGGGGGCAAAAATGACTGATGCAACCACAGAAGTGAAAGTAACCGCCGCCTCGGATATCGAAGTTGATCACGAGGCGCTGGACCGTTCGATCCACGAGTTTGCAGGTCCAAACGGCGAGTACTATGTCAAATCGTTTCACAAAATCCACGATGCCACCAGCGGTTTGCCCAACACATTCAACCACTGGGCGGCAATTCTGGGCCCGTTCTGGTCCGCTTCCCGCGCAATCTGGGGGATGTTCTGGGCCTTCCTGATCCTCGAAATCATTGCCTGGGTGCAGATCGGACGCGGCGCGTGGGGCAACCCCGGCGCCGATCTGGCGGAACGCGCCACCCGTCAGCAGGACCGCGCAAACGAATTGCTGGGTCGGGCAGCTGATGCCACCGAAAAGGCGGATATCGACCGGTTCACCAAACTGGCTGAGAACATCCAAAAGGCGGCAGATTCCAGTTTCGAAAAAGCGGCTGCGGCGCAGTCCGAGGCTGTGGGCATCATGATCACCGGCTTGCTGATGCTGCTGGTGTTCAAACTGGTGCAGGGGTTTTATGCGGACCGGGTCTATGAAAAGCAGTACTCGAACTGGCGAACGGATCCGGCCACTACCGAAAGCGGACGATCCACGCGCAACACCGTGCTAGGCGCCGTATTGATCGCTGCGATTGGGCCTTTGATTGTCTACAAGTTTACGGTCAACGCCTCTTTGGCCATGCTGGACGCCTTCCCTGAAAAAGAAGTGTCGGCGCTGTTTCTGGGTGAGGATGGCGGCACGCTGTTCTCCGCTCTTGCAAGCTGGATGGAGGCGCAGATTGACGCCGCAGCCGCAGCCGGTGGTGACGTCTTTGACGGCATTGTCGGCGGGGTCCGGACGGTTCTGGACGGGCTGACCATTGCGCTGATCGGGTCGCCCTGGCCTGTTGTCATGCTGGTGATCTGTGTCACCGCGTGGCGTGCTGCGGGGCCGCGTGTCGCGATTTTCACCGCGTCTTCCTTGGCCTATATCGCGCTGCTGGGATACTGGGATGTCGCAATGGAGACCGTGGCGCTTGTGGGTGCCGCGGTGCTGCTTTGCGTTGTATTCGGTATCCCGCTGGGCATCTGGTTTGGGAAATCCGCGCGCGCCTATCGCGGGGCGGAACCAGTACTGGATCTGATGCAGACGCTTCCGGCCTTCGTGTACCTGATCCCGATCATCGCCTTTTTTGGCACTGGTAACCCGCCGGGCATTCTGGCCACGATCATCTTTGGCATGCCGCCGGTTATCCGACTGACGGCGCTTGGGATGCGCGGGGTGCCCGACAGTATCAAAGAGGCTGCTGTGGCCTTTGGAGCTTCGAAATGGCAGTTGCTGAAGGACGTGGAAATACCTCTGGCCTTGCCGTCGATCATGACCGGGGTGAACCAGACCATCCTGATGTGCCTGTCGATGGTTGTGATCATCTCGCTGATTGGCGGCGGTGGTCTGGGCAAGGAAATCCTTGAAGCGCTGCAATACGCGGCCAAGGGCCCCGGCCTGCTAGGGGGCTTTGCGATCCTGTTCCTGGCTATGGTCATGGACCGGATTGTTCAGGGCGCCTTCCGTCGAGAAGACGAGAAACTCTAAAATCCGACGCCCCCGGTTCTGATCGGGGGCGTTTTTCTTTGAACGGGGCAAGAAATGGCCGACCGCTACGAACAGTCCATGATGGAAAACCTATACTGGTGGGGCGTGCCCACCTTGTTTCGCTGTCCCAATGTCGGGCCGCAGGATCAGGATATCGCGCTGGTCGGGGTGCCACATTCTACCGGCAATGGTACCACTGAACGGGATCAGCATCTGGGTCCGCGCGCCCTGCGCCATGTCTCGGCCGTACAGCGCCGGGTGCATTCGCTGTTCGAAATCGACCCTTGGAATAGCGCAAAGATTGCCGATGTGGGCGATGTGCCGTTTCCAAAAGCCAATGACAACGAAGACTGTATCGAACGCATCACCACCTTTTTCAAAGACATCGACGCGGCAGGCGCACGCCCCGTCTCGGTTGGCGGGGATCACTCAATCACCGGAGGGATCGTACAGGCGCTGGGCGGTGGAAAATTGGCCGGCGGTGAGCCGATCAGCCTTCTGCATCTCGACGCGCATACGGATGTGTTCACCAAGGTTGACCACTTTCTGGGTGCGAAGAAATCAGCGGCCCATTGGGGGGCCTATCTGGCAGATCAGGGACAGGTCGATCCGACCCGGTCAATGCAGATCGGGCTGCGGGGGCATCCGCGCAGTCTGGACTGGCTGCAACCCTCTTATGATTATGGTTACAACATCGTCACCATGCGTGAGTTCCGCCAGCGCGGGCTTGCGGATGTGGTGGCGCAGACCAAAGAGGTTCTGGGCGATCGCCCGGTCTATATCACCTTTGATCTGGATTGCCTCGACCCGAGCATCGCACCCGCGGTTTCAAATCTGGAGCCCGGCGAAAAGGGGTTCGACATTGATGAGGCCGTGGGCATCCTGCGCGCCGCGCGCGGGCTGAATATCGTGGGCGGAGACGTCGTCTGCATGATGCCCACCAAGGACAGCCCCAACAACATCACCGCCCTGACAGCGGCTGCGGTGATGTTCGAGATGATCTCAATGATTGCTGAAAACGTTCGCTAGCGCCGCGCCTCCACCGCCTGTGCCAGAACACAAAGCAGTTCGAACATCAGCGAGATGCCCAGCCAGGCGGTGCCACCACTGGCGTCAAAGGGCGGAGAGACCTCGACCAGATCGGCCCCGACAAGGTTCAGGCCGCCCATCTTGCGAATAACCTGCTGGGCCTGGAAACTGTTGGGGCCGCCAATCTCTGGCGTCCCGGTGCCTGGGGCATAGGTCGGATCGACAAAGTCGATGTCATAGGTGCAATAGGTCGGAGCCGTGCCGACAATCTGCCGGACCTCGGCCATGACATCATCGATGCCGCGGTCAAACAGCTCTTCAATGCGGATGATGCGAATGCCTTGGGCCTCACCCCACTCGATATCCTCGGTGTTGTACGCGGTGCCACGGATGCCGACCTGAACAAAGCGTTTGGGGTCGATCAGACCTTCTTCGACCGCGCGGCGGAAGGGGGTGCCATGGGTGAATTTGTGGCCGCCAAAGTAATCGTCGAACAGATCAGTATGGCTGTCAAACTGGATCAGCCCCAATGGCCCTGATGCGGCCAACGCGCGCAGAACGGGTAGGGTGGTCAGGTGATCACCCCCGGCCGTCAGCGGCGTGATGCTTCGGGCCAGTAAGTCCGAGTAGAACGTTGTGACCCGGTCAAGCGTATCGTGGATATCCACCGGGTTCGGCGCGACATCCCCAAGATCCGCGCAATTGACCAGCGAGAAGGGCGCAACACCGGTGACTGGGTTCATCGCCCGGATCATGGTGGAAAAGTCGCGCAACTGGCGCGGACCATGCCGTGCACCGGGGCGATTGGTCGTGCCGCCGTCCCATGGGATGCCGATCAGACCCAGCTCAACCTCGCTAATACGGTCATGATCCAACGGCATGTTTGGCAAGCGCATAAATGTCGGGACACCGGCGAACCGGGCAAGCTCCATCGCTGATACCGGCTGAAAAAACGAATTGGTCATAAGTGCCCCATCATTTTCAGGTTTCTCAGAGGACCCTAGCGGCTGATCCACGGCGAGGGAATGCCTGATGCATTCAGCTTAGGATGCGGAACCGTTTGCGGATTTCCGCGTCCTGTTCTGCGGTCAGGTATCGGGGGTGATGTGTCTCCAGAACTTCTTTCGCGGCCTGACGGGCCGAGGACCAGGCATCTTTTGCACCCTCTATCTGCCACGTTCTGGGTTCTTGCCGGTCGGCGAGTTCGGGGTAGAAATAGTCACGCTCCATCGCCGCATAAGTATGGGCGCTGCCTAGAAAATGCCCGTCACCCAGAACCGACTGGCAGATCGCGTCAAAGCCAAGGTTCTCTTCGCTGACTTCAATCCCGCGCAGGGCGCGATAGGTGTGAGAGTGCATTTCGTTGTCCAGAACAAAGGCCTCAAAACTTGCCCCCAACAGCGAGGCCGTCATGCCCGAACTTTCATAGATCAGGTTCGCGCCGGCCAGTGCAGCAGCCAGTGAGGTGATGCCTTTTTCGGCCCCATATTGTGCGTCGATCGCCTTGGCGTCGGTCATCGACGCCGCCACGCCCGAAGGCAGGCCCAACCAGTTTGTGATCTGAGCAGAAGCCGCGTTCAGGATGGCGGTTTCCCCACTACCTCCGGCAAAGGACCCGGTGCGCAAGTCCACGATGAAGGGCCAGTTTGAAAACACCATCGGAAAGCCCGGCTTGATCGTGTTGACCATAACCAGGCTTGCCAATGTCTCGGCCAGGGACTGTGCCAAAAATCCGGCCATCGTCGCTGGTGCTGTCGCGCCCGCCTGCGCGGCGGTGATGCAGGACATAGGGATGTTGTGGGCAACGCATTCGTAAACCACGTCCACCGCATCCTCACCATAGCGCAGCGGGGAAATCACCGGGCTGATATGGGCTTTCAGAAAGGGTCGTTTGGCAAACTCGCCCGGACCTCCGGCCACGATATCCAGCATCTCTACAATCGGCGCGACATGTTCGGCCAACGTGAACGAGGTCGCAACCGGCTTGGTTGTGTTGCGCACCAGTGCGTAGACCGTGTTGATATCCAGGTCGCTCACATCCGGCACGTCGGTTGCCACGCAACAGCGTGTGAACCAGCTGACATTTGCCAGTGTATCCTGCAACCGGGTGAAGTCATGCAAGTCGGTCAGGGTAGACGGGCGATAGAGCCCGCTGTCGATATCCAACGTCTGAACGGCTGCCCCGCCGGTGCCAAAATACACGCGGTCGCCGCCCACATCGATAGACCGGCCCGCATCCCGCCCGTGAAAGGTAAAGGTCTTGGCAGCGGTCGCAATAGCGCGTTCGACCATAGCAGGCGGGAAAAGCAGCCGATCTTGTGTGCCCGGTAACGCGCCTGCCGCCCGCAGGTCCGCGGCAAGCCGATCAGGGACATTGCCCATACCGAGGGTTTCCAACAGGCGTAGGGCGGTGTCGTAAATCTGATCGATCTCGGACGGGGTCAAGGGCTTGAACGCACCACCGCTCTGGCCCGGTGGGCAAGGGTCCACCACAGGCTTGGCCGCACGTTGCGCGTGACGGGCCTGGCGGCCGCTGCGTCTTACACCCTCAGATGGCATCCAGTCTCTTTCCCATGGTTTCGTGTGTTGCACCGTAAGATGCAATTCGCACCTATCGCAAAGGCGAAGTTTGAATATCAGAATCCTCAATCGCAGTTTCGTTTTTCTAACACAGGCCACAGCTTTCTTGTCCGCCTGTCCCATTTTTCCGCAAGACTTGTGCCGAACCAAAAGGAGCAGGGTCAATGAAGTCGCGCACCCAAGTTGTTGTGATCGGTGGCGGGATCGCCGGATGTTCGACACTGTACCACCTGACGCAGGAAGGCTGGACCGATGTGGTTTTGGTCGAACGGAACGAGCTGACCTCGGGCACCACCTGGCACTCGGCAGCGCAGGTGACCAATTTCGGGATGAACCAGACGATGGTGGGCCTGAAGACCCACTCGATCCAATTGTACAAGGAACTGGCCGAGGATCCGGACTATCCGATCAATTACCACCACGGGGATGGTGGTATCCGCCTGGCCAATACCGAGGCGCAGATGCAGGGCTATCGCCACTTCGCCTCGATGGCCCAGGGTATGGATGTACAGTTTGAGGTGATTGATGCCGCAGAATGCGCCCGCCGCCATCCTCTGATCTCGACCGAGAACCTGATCGGCGGGCTGTGGGACCCGATGGATGGGGATATCGATCCGGCGCAGCTGTGCCAGGCATTGGCGCGTCGGGCAAGAAAAGCAGGGGCCGAGGTCTATCGCAACACGCCGGTGACCGCCCTGACACAGCACAGCGATGACACCTGGACCGTGCATACTGAACACGGTGATATCGATTGTGACATCGTCGTGAATGCCTGCGGTTACAGGGTAAACGAGGTCAGCGCGATGATGGGCGTGCATCACCCGGTCGCGTCGATGGAGCATCAGTATTTCCTGACCGAAGAGATCCCGGCCATTCGGGATGCGGGTCACAGAATGCCGCTGCTGCGCTGTCCGATCAGCGACTATTACTGCCGTCAGGAAAAGAACGGGCTGTTGCTGGGGTTCTATGAACAGGATTGCAAAACCTGGGGTATGAACGGGATCGACCCGAACTTTGTCAATGCGCTGTGCCCCGACGATCTGGACCGGGTGACGGATGTGCTTGAGGGAGCCTTTGCCCGCATGCCCGCATTGATGGACGTTGGGGTTCATACCATCGTCAACGGCCCGATCACCTATACGATCGACGGTGCACCGTTGGTGGGGCCGATCCCGGGTAAGCGCAACGCGTTTTGCATCATAGGCCTGCGCGCAGGCCTGGGCGAAGGCGGTGGTCACGGGTGGTTGCTGGCCCAACAGATCGTGCATGGTGAGGCCTGCTATGATACTTGGTGCATCGACCCGCGGCGGTTCGCGGGCCACGCCAATGTAGAGCTGACAGCGCTGAAGGCGATTGAGGACTATCAAAATGAATTCCGGTTCCACTTTCCGCACGAACACCGCCCGGCTGGCCGACCGGCAAAGACGACGCCTTTGACACCGGTGCTTGCGGCAGAGGGGGCTGAGTTTACCGTGGTCAACGGGTGGGAGCGTGTGGACTACATCAAGCCCTCGCCCGATTTCTCCCCCACGCTCAGTTTCGATTTTGACGAAACCTTCGATATTATCGCAGCCGAAGTGGCCAACGTGCAAACCGGCGTCGGGCTGGCCGAGGTCAACGGGTTCAACCGGATTGAGATCACGGGTGCCGACCGCCACAGCTTTTTGGACTGGATGTTCTGTGGCACTGTCACGCGGCGGGATGGACGGGTCGGGCTGGGCTACCTTCTGAACCGTCACGGGATGGTCAAAGGAGAGGCAACTGTCGCCAATCTGGCGGCCAGCGACCGAGGACCTTCCCGAGTATGGTACGGCTCTGCCGCGGCGAGTGAGCTTCATGACATGGACTGGTTGAGCCAGCATGTGCGGCGGGGCGAGGATGTCCATCTGCGCAGTCTGACCAACGATCAGACCATTCTGGTTCTTGCAGGGCCTAAGGCACGGGACGTTCTGTCTGCCTGTACGCGGGGCGACTGGTCAGCGGCAGCATTCCCCTGGCTCAGCGTGCGCGAATGCTTCATCGGGATTGCCCCCGCCACGGTGATGGGTGTGAGTTTCTCAGGTGAGCTGGCCTATGAAATCCATATACCGAACGCCTCGCTTTATGCGGCATATCTGGTGCTGCGGCAGGCTGGTGACACCCATGGGCTAAAGCTGTTCGGCGCACGCGCGGTGGATTCGATGCGAATGGAGAAGAGCTTTTTGCACTGGAAAGCTGATCTGATAACCGAGTTTGATCCTTTCGAGACCGGGTTGGACCGGTTTGTGAAACTGAACAAAGGCGCATTCATCGGGCGTGAGGCCCTGCAGAAACGACAGGCAGGCAGGCCACATAAGAAACTGGTCGCGTTGCAAATCGATTCAGCCACCAGACCCGCACATCCGGGCGCTTCTTTGATACACGGTGAACATGTCGTCGGTACGATCACGTCAGGCGACTGGGGACACCGCACCGGAATGAACCTGGCGTATGCGTTTGTCGACCCTGAATTGGCAGAGATCGGGACGGGGATGGAGTTGGACTCCTGCGGGCAGACTGTGCCTGCGACGGTCATCGCACCCTCGCCCTATGACCCGGAATTCAGGCGGATGAGGGGGTAAACTCGGCGCGGCTTCTACATTTCTTCATTGCCGCACGGGCAAATCTTTGCTTCGATAGTTTCGAAGTAATCGAAACAGCGGTTGTGTACGGTGTCGAAATCTCTGAGCCTTCGTTGGCTGGAAGTCTTTCAGCTGGTTGCCAAGTCAGGCTCGATCCAACAGGTCGCGTCTGAAACCGGGCTGTCGATCAGCACCGTGTCGAACCACCTGCGCAGCCTCGAAGGTGCCCTGGGTCTTGATCTTGTTGACCATGGGCGCCGCCCGATGGGCCTTACCCCTGCCGGTGAAGTCTTTGCGCGCTATGTGCGCGACGGGCTGACAGTACTCAAACGTGGTGAGGCTGAGATTCGGTCCGGGAACTGGCGGCACGCAACGGATTTGCGTCTGGCTCTGATCGACGATTTCGACAACCAGATTGCTCCTGATCTGTTCCGCTTTCTGGCGCAGGCTCTGCCGCGTTGCAACTTTCGCCACTTCACGCGGCCCAGCCACGAGATCATTGCCAAGCTGCAGGAACACAAACTGGATGCCGGGGTCGCTACACGCCCGTCCGAGCGGACCGTAGGGCTGATCGAATACCCGCTGATGCGCGACCCGTTCATCGTGATTCTGCCAAAATCCTACGAAGATGCACCCGAAGACTTGTTTACCCCCGATGCTAGCCTGCCACTGCTGCGGTATTCGCGGGACTATATGATCGGGAAGCAAATCGAAATTCAGCTGGCCCGCAGCAAACACAACCTACCAAATCGGTTCGAGCTGGAATGCAACCAATCCATAATGGGTCTGGTTGCCGAAGGCAGTGGTTGGGCGATTACAACAGCCGCTTGTTTTCACCGCGCCCAAAAATTCCATGACAGCGTTCAGGCCATTCCGTTCCCGGGCAGGAACTTTGTGCGGACCGTCTCGCTTTTCACAACGGAAGTATACCCAGAGACGACCTCGGCCCTGATCCAGAAGGTTATGACAAAGCTGATCCGGCAGCATTTCACCGACCCGATGTGCGCAACCCATGCCTGGTTGAGGAACGATTTTCGAACGATGGACACGGATGCGGCCTAAGGTTTGGCGGGGCGTCCAAGGGATTGACGTTCAACAATTGTTGTCGGCAGCCGCAGCGCCGTGCCGTCCGCCGTTTTTTCCACCATCCCAACCAGCTCTAACGCGGCCTTCCGGCCCATGTCCCGATGCGGCACATGCACTGTCGTCAGGGCGGGGGTGGCGATCCGGGCCAATTCGATATCATCAAACCCGGTGATCGAGACATCCTGGGGCACCCTGAGGCCCATCTCTTGCGCTCGGCGAATTGCACCTACCGCCAGTACATCGTTCCCGCACAAAACGGCTGTCGGTCGGGTGCCCTTGGACATCAGGTTGGAAAACGCCGCTGCTCCGTTTTCGATCTCATAAGGGGTTTCGATGATCCGCAGGTCCGATACGGCCAGTTCGTTCTGCGCCACCGCATCACGCACACCTTCGACCCTTAGGCGGGCACGATCATTGCCCGCACTGATGCCGGAAATCATACCGATCCGTTTGTGACCCAACCCGATCACGCGGTTTGTCAGCTCGAACATAGCTGCGCGGTTGTCAAAGCCGATCGACGGAACCTGAGCGTCAGGCAAGTATGACCAGGCCACAAGCACCGGGATTTTCCGCCGATCCAGATATTCATAGATTTTTGGATCGCGATCATGCCCGATCAGCAACAGCCCGTCCGCGCCGCGTGCGACCAGGGTGCGAATCTGTTCTTCTTCTAGGTCGGGCTTGTAGGCAGAACTTGAGACCAGCAGCGTATAGCCGCGCTGGTGCAGCTCTTCCTGAAACGCCTGTAGCCCGCGGGCGAAAATCGCGTTCTCCATTGTGGGGATGATCGCGCCTATGGTGAAAGTGCGTTTCGCCGCCATCACTTGCGCAGCAAAGTTCGGAGTATAGCCCAGCGTGTCAACTGCGGACAAAACCCGTTGGCGCGTCGCTTTGACCACTCTGTCAGGACTGTTGAGGCAACGCGACACAGTTGCTGTCGAAACCCCAGCCATCCTGGCCACATCCTCCAGCGTCGGCGCGGACCGAAGTTTCGACATTTTCAAACTCGCAATTCGCTTTTGCCTATAAGTTTAGACTTTACCAAGCGCCAATGGAAGTGGCTCATGTAAGCGCTTGCATTTTTTATGTAAGCGCTTACAAATGGGATTGAGCCGAATCCAAAGGGAATCCCTGAAATGTTTTTGACTGCATCCGCCATCGTGTTTGCCATCTACTTTGCGAACGTGGCCTTGGGCGCTTTTGCAGCCAGTGCATTCCTTGGGGACGTAGGAGAGATGTTGGTTCTGTTCGCGGCCTCGATCCTATTCGTTGTCGCAATTTTGAAAAAAGAAGCTGACCGCGACGCAGAAAGCGACGGCTGACTTTTCTGCTTGGGAGGGCACTAAATGAACAACGACAGAAACAAGCTTGCGTCAGAAGAACGCCGCAACTTCCTGAAGCTGAGCGCCGGGGGTGCGTTCACTGCTGCTCTGGTTGCCGGGGCTGGCGGCGTGTTGTGGTCATCCGAGGCCGCGGCGCAGACAGCCAAGGAAGAAAGCGAGCGCGAGAAGGCCGCTGATCACGTCATGACGATTGCGACCGCTTATGTTCTGGGGGCGTCGCGCAGCTATCCGATCATGCAGCTGGATCTGAAGGAAAACATCCAGAACGCCAGCAACGGCAAGGTCTATGTCAAGCTGGCCCCGGGCGGGCAGCTGGGCGCGGGTGGCGCGTTGGTGCAGAAGGTTCAGGGTGGCACCATTCAGGCCGCACAGCACTCGCTGTCGAATTTCGCGCCGTTTGCGTCAACCGTTGATCTGATCAACATGCCCTATCTGTGTGGTTCGAACCAGCGGTTCACAAACCTTGTCCATTCCGACACATGGAAAAGCGAAGTACACCCCAAGGTCGAGGCCGCAGGGTTCAAAGCACTGTTTTACGTGGTGATCGACCCGCGTGTTGTGGCCGTGCGTCAGGGGGGTAACCCCATTGTCACGCCGGGCGACATGAGCGGTGTGAAATTCCGCGTGCCGGGATCAAAAATGCTGCAGCAGTATTACCGCATGGTCGGCGCGAATCCGACACCTGTGGCCTGGGGCGAGACACCTTCGGCAATCAAACAGGGTGTCGCAGATGCGCTGGATCCCTCAGTAGGTGCGCTTTATGTCTTTGGCTTCAAGGACATCCTCAGCAATGTCACCTTCACGCAGGCGGTGCCGGACAGTCAGGTTTATTCCTGTAACCTTGAATGGTTCAATTCGATGCCTGCCGATGTGCAGGAAGGCATCATGTGGGGCGCGGAAATGACCAGCCACCAGAACCTGTCCAAAGTGCCATCAGCCCGTGCTTATGCCATGGCCGAGCTGAACAAGGCCGGTGTGCAATTCCAGTCGCTGACAGATGATCAACTGGCGGAATGGCAAGATGTTGGTGGCTATCAGCGGTCTGAATGGGATCCGTTCAAGACTGAACTGGCCGGATCGATGGATAAGTTCGACAAACTGGTCGAAGCGGCTGGAACGCAGGGCAAATACTACGTTCACGACGCCTAAAGCTGCCGTGACGGGCGCCGATCGGGCACCCGGTTTTACCACTCACAGCCAGGCCTGAAAGGGCCCGAACCAGAAGGCTTTGGCCTGGCTGTTCTATCGTCGAGGGACGTGATGACCATTTTTCAGAATATAGACCGAAACGCAGAGCGTTGGTTGCTGCTGGTGTTCTACACGATGCTGGTCATCACCATGGCTATTGAGGTTCTGAGGCGGGAGATCTTTGCCTTTTCCTCAATTTGGGGCGAAGAAATCGTCCGTTATTCCTTTATCTACCTTGCCTGGATCGGGGCCGCTGCGGCGGTCAAGGAACGGGCACATATTCGCATCGACGTGATCATGCATTACCTTGGGCCGCGCCCCAAGGCGTTGCTGTATATCTTCGGTGATCTGGTGATGTTTGGCGTGGCAGTCATTGCGCTCTACTGGTCGTATGAGGCGGTGCATGTCTCGGCCAAGTTTGGGTCTGTAACGGATGGTTTACGGATCTCCAAGGTCTGGTTCCTGATGGCCGTTCCCACCGGATTTGCCCTGATGATCTGGCGTTTAATCCAGTCCTTCATGCGTGATTTGAAATCCCTTCGTGACGGCACCCCCGTCTTCGAAGGTGACAAGCTGTTTGACTGAGGAGAAACAGAATGCTCTGGGGTACCCTCAATCAATCCGTTGAACTGGGCTGGGATTTTTACCTGCCTGTCATCCTGTTCGTTGCCCTGATTGCGATGGCGGTTCCTGTTTGGGCCGCGATTGGAACGGCTGCGATCGTCATGCTGGTCATGTCCGGCGATCTGCCGCTTAGCCTTGTCGGAGAAAGCCTGTTTACCGGCATCGACGCCTTTGCCTTAACCGCTGTCCCGCTGTTCATCCTGACCGGAGACGTTCTGGTCCGAACGGGACTGTCCCGAAAATTCCTGGACGTGGCCGAGGCATTGACCTGTTTCACCAAAGGTGGCTTTGGGTCGGCGACCGTTCTCGTTTGTGGTATGTTTGCCGCGATCTCGGGCTCAGACGCTGCGGGGGCTGCTGCTGTGGGGCGTATGACCATCAACCGGCTGGTCGAAAGCGGCTATCCACGCCCCTATGCCTGCGCGTTGGTGGCTGCAGGTGCCTGTACCGGCATTCTGATCCCGCCGTCTATTGCCTATATTATCATCGGCCTTGTTCTGGGGATTTCCGCCTCGACCTTGTTTCTGGCAGCTCTTATTCCCGGCCTGGCCATTTTGCTGTCGATCCTGATCACCAACCTTATCGTGAACCGCATTTATCTGTACGAGGGCGGCGGGGTGATGACGTTTGGTGAATGGCTGGCCAATCTGGGCAAAGCGCTGAAGTCCGGATGGTACGCGTTTATCGTCCCCGGGATCATCTTCTACGGTATCTTCTCGGGTCGCCTAACACCGACCGAGGCCGGTGCGACCGCCGTTGTCGTCACCATCGTCATGGGCTTTATCATGCGCACTCTGACGCTGGCGGATTTCCCGTCGATGCTGGTCAGCTCGGCCAAAGTGAACGGTGTGATCCTGCCGATCATCGCCTTCTCGGCGCCGCTGGCCGAGGCGCTGGCGATCATGGGCGTGCCGCAGGGGTTCGTAGCGTCGATCACGGCGCTGACGGACGATCCTTACGTTTTGATCCTGTTGATGATCGGCATTCTGATTGCGGCTGGCTGTGTGATGGAAACAACGCCCAACATCGTGATCCTTGCACCAATCCTCAAACCGCTCGCGGATAATATCGGCATGAACGAAATCCAGTTCTGCATCATGATGATCACCGCGCTGGGCGTGGGGTTCATTACGCCGCCGCTGGGACTGAACCTGTTTGTCGTATCTGGCATTACCGGTGAGTCCATTCTGAAGATTGCAGCCCGTGCGGTGCCCTTTGTATTGACGATGCTGATCGTCGTTCTTCTGATCGCTTATGTTCCAGCGGTTTCAACAACCCTACTTCCTGCAATTTACCAATAGGACTTGCTGACTATGCCTCGTGACTATTTGAAAAAGGCGACCCTGACCGCTCAATCCCATGCCACCGAGGTGCATGATACGGTCAAAACCATCCTTGCTGATATCGAAGTAGGCGGTGACGCCAAGGCGCTGGAATACGCGGTCAAGTTCGACAAGTTCGAAGGCAACGTCTTGATGACACAGGCCGAAATAGACGCCGCAATTGCTCTGGTTCCAGAAAAGCTGAAGGCTGATATTCGGTTTGCTCATGATAATGTGCGCCGCTTTGCGGAAACCCAAAAAGCAACGGTGTCGGATGTCGAGATGGAGATCGTGCCCGGCTTTGTCGCTGGTCAAAAGGCGATCCCGGTCGATGCGGCGGGCTGCTACGTTCCTGGCGGGCGATATAGCCATATCGCCAGCGCGATCATGACTGTGACGACGGCCAAGGTTGCTGGGTGCCGCCACATCACCGCCTGTTCTCCGCCGCGCCCTGGCGAAGGGGTTGCACCTGCGATTGTCTATGCTGCGCATATCTGTGGCGCTGACAGCATTCTGGCTATGGGCGGCGTGCAGGGCGTTGCCGCGATGACCTACGGCCTGTTCGGCCTGCCGAGTGCCAATATTCTTGTGGGCCCGGGCAACCAGTTTGTAGCCGAAGCAAAACGCATTCTTTACGGCACAGTTGGCATCGATATGATCGCGGGTCCGACGGATAGCCTGGTGCTTGCCGATGCCACTTCGGACGCGCTTGTGGTGGCGACCGATTTGGTCAGCCAGGCCGAGCATGGCTATAACTCGCCCGTTTGGCTAATCACGGATGATCGCGCGCTGGCGCAAAAGGTGATGGATCTGGTGCCAACACTGATCGAGGATCTGCCCGAGTTGAATCGCGAAAACGCCTCGGCCGCGTGGCGCGACTATGCCGAGGTGATCGTCTGTTCGGACCGCGAAGAGATGGCGGCCTGTTCGGACGAATACGCCCCCGAACATTTGACCGTTCAGGCCGAGGATCTGGATTGGTGGTTGAGCCGGCTAACCTGCTACGGCTCATTGTTTCTTGGAGAAGAAACGACGGTATCTTACGGCGACAAAGCGACGGGTACCAACCACGTGCTGCCGACCTCTGGTGCGGCCAGTTACACAGGTGGGTTGAGTGTCCACAAATACATGAAGATCGTGACATGGCAGCGGGCCACGCGGGAAGGGTCCAAGTCTATTGCTGTGGCCACTGCCCGCATATCGCGCCTGGAAGGAATGGAAGGTCACGCCCGCGCGGCAGATGTGCGTCTGGCCAAGTATTTCCCGGATGAACAGTTCGACCTGACCGCAGATGGATGACCCCCGTACGCTATTTGACCTGACTGGGCGGGTGGCTTGTATAACCGGGGCAAGCTCTGGCCTTGGTCGCAGGGTTGCCAAAGCGCTGGCTGCCGCTGGTGCGCAGGTGGTCGGTGTTGCCCGCAGGGCCGAGGCGTTGGATGATCTGAAGGCTGAAATCGGTGACAAAGCCGGTACCGTCGTGGCAGACATCGCTGAACGCGCACAGATCGGAACGCTGGTAGACGAGGTCAACGCTAAATTCGGCGCGCCTGACATTGTGATCCATGCGGCCGGGGTTAATACACGCGAAGCGGCGGACGATGTGACACCACAAGGGTGGGACAGGACCCTGTCTCTGAACCTCAGCGCGCCGTTCTTTCTAAGTCAGGCCATGGTGCCTGCAATGAAAAAGCGCGGATGGGGGAGGATCGTTAACTTTGCCTCACTGCAGACGACCCGGGCGTTTCCCGGGGGGATTGCCTATGGCGCCACTAAGGCCGGGATCGGGCAATTGACCCGCGCAATGGCCGAAGCGTGGTCGCCGCATGGCATTACCGCCAACGCCATCGGGCCAGGGTTTTTTCCCACGGAACTGACACAGGCTGTCTTTGATGACCCTGAGCGTGCCGCACGCAACGCCGACCAGACCTGTATCCGGCGCAATGGCCGGATGGAGGATATCGACGGGCCGATCCTGTTTCTGTGCTCTAAGGCGTCGGATTACGTAACAGGTCAGGTCCTGATGGTCGACGGGGGGTTCACCGCAAAATGAAAGCGCTGGTCTATGAGGGTGTTGAACAGGTGGCATTTCGGGACGTTCCGGACGCATCCCCGCGCGAGGGTGAGCATCTGATCCGCATTGAGGCCGTTGGTATCTGCGGATCGGACATGCACGCGTATCTGGGTCATGATGCGCGCCGTCCCGCGCCCTTGATCCTGGGCCACGAGGCTGCAGGTGTGATAACAGGTGGTTCGCGGGATGGGGCCCGGGTGACGATCAACCCTTTGGTCAGTTGCGGCGCCTGTACGGCCTGTTCCGAGGGGCGCGAGAACCTGTGCCCTGACCGCCAGATCATCTCGATGCCGCCGCGCGAAGGGGCCTTTGCCCAATACGTTGCCATGCCTGAGACCAATCTGGTTACGGTGCCGGATCATGTGAGCTTTGCCCGGGCTGCGTTGGCCGAGCCCTTGGCTGTCAGCTGGCACGCGGCGCGTCTGGGCCTTGAGGCGCTGCATCCGGGAATGGACAAAACGGCTTTGGTGATTGGCGGCGGCGCCATCGGTGTGGCTGCTGCCCTGGCATTGATGGCCATGGGGTCGGGCGATGTTGTGATCGTTGAACCCAGCGAATTGCGGCGCAACTACCTACAGGGCGTTGGCGGTTTCAATGTGGCCGCAGAAACAGAGGATACGTTTCCCTTGGTGGTCGACGCAGTTGGATTTGCGGCAACCCGGGCATTGGCCTCTGCACGGGTTCAACCGGGCGGCGTGATCGCACATGTTGGGCTGGGCGAGGACACCAGAGGGTTGGATATCCGCCGTATGACCTTGCAAGAAATCACATTTGTCGGCACCTATACTTACACGGCCGAGGATTTCCGCCAGACAGCACGGGCCATATTCGATGGTCGCCTGGGCCGTCTGGACTGGATCGAAGAACGGGCGTTGTCCGATGGGGCTGAGGCGTTCCGGGACTTGCGCAAGGGGGCTGTCGCGGCCCCGAAAATCATCCTCGCACCATGGGTCTAGGCCCGGCAATAACGGAGGTATTCATGTATAAGAAAATTCTGGTTCCCATGGCATTGGATCACGGTATTTCGCAGCACACGTTGCAGGTGGCCCGAGCTTTGTCAGCGGATGGTGCCGAGATCGTTGCACTGCACGTCTATGAGATGCCGCAGGGCTCGGTCAGTGCGTATCTTGACAAGGACACGGTGGCCGAAGGCTTTCGCGCGGCGGGCAACCTGCTGCGGGAAAAGGTCTCGGGGCTGGATGGCATCAAGCCTGAAATTACTCGTGGGCACACCGCGCGGACCATTATCGACTACGCCAACGACAACGATGTGGATTGCATCGTTATCGGCTCGCACAAGCCGGGCCTCAGCGATTACTTCCTGGGATCAACTGCGTCACGGGTTGTGCGCCATGCCGGCTGTGCCGTGCATGTGCATCGCAGGGTTTAATCAATTAATCGCGCCGCGGGCGCCCCAAACAGGACAGACAGACCAGATATGAATATCGACAAGAAGATCACTGACGATCTGGCCGCAAACGATGTCTCGTTTGTGACCACCGTGCCGTGTAAGCAATTGGCAGGAGTGATAGAGGAAATCGACCAGCGCGACGGCATCTTTCACATCCCCTCGAACAAGGAAGACGAAGGCATGGGCCTGTGTGCCGGTGCCTGGATGGGCGGCAAACGCCCGGCCATTATCATGCAGAACACGGCCATCGGTGTGACTATTAATACGCTGGCGACGCTGATCCAGTATTACCGGATGCCGCTGCCTATGCTGATCTCGTACCGGGGTGAGCTGCGCGAGCCGATTGCCTGTCAGGTGGAAATGGCAGTGCATACCAAGGCCCTGTTGGCGCAGCTGAACATCCCGACCTACCATTTTCATCATCAGGCCGATGTCGAAGAGTTCGACGCGATCCTGAAATACACGTTCATGTGCAACAAGCCGGTCGCCATCCTGACCGACGCCAATTTCTGGGGAGGCTACGGCGACCAATGATCCGTTCTGAAATCCTGAAGGAAATCGCCCCGATCCTGCGTGATCAACTTGTCGTCTGCAACATCGGCATCCCCAGCCAGGAGTTGCACGCTATCGACGACCAGTCGTCCAATTTCTACATGCTGGGGACGATGGGTCTGGCCTCGTCCATCGGTCTTGGGCTGGCGCTGTCGCAGCCGAAACCGGTGATCACGATTGATGGGGATGGGTCAGTTCTGACCAATCTGGGTACGTTGCCAACCATCGCCAATAACGTGGCTGACAATTACATCCTACTGATCGTCGACAATGGCTCTTACGGGTCCACCGGGGATCAACCAACCTATGCGGGGCAGAAAACCTCGCTGACGAAAATGGCGCAGGCCGCAGGGTGTGAGCGCGTGATCGAATGTCAGGCCGAAGACACCGGGCGCGTGCTGCAAGAGGCGCTGGACGCCAAACAGATGACGATCATTGTCAGCAAGTGTGAAAGCGGCAATGCCAAAATGCCCCCGATCACGATGGATCCGGTGGTGATCCGCGACCGCTTTATGAAGGCCGTTCAGGCCTGATGGGTCCATCCGCCATTCACAGCGCAGAAGACGCCCGCCGATTGGCGCGGCGTCGTTTGCCCTGGATGGTGTTTGATTACATTGACGGGGCGGCGGGGGCAGAGGTTGGTGCCGCCCGCAACCGCGCCGCGCTGGCCGCAATGACGTTGCGCCCGCGGGTGCTGCGGGATGTAAGCGAGCGGTCTTTGTCCACGGATCTCTTTGGCAAACAGGCACGACGGCCTTTTGGCATTGCACCTATGGGCATGTGCAACCTGTCCACCCCCGGGGCGGATCTGATGCTGGCTAGGCTGGCCGCACGCAATTTGGTGCCGCTGGGCGTGTCGACCGTGGCATCGACGCCGATGGAACAGTTGATCGAAGCTGCCGAGGGCAACGCCTGGTTTCAACTGTATTTCAGCGGAGACGGGGCAGGAACCTTCAAACTGGTCGAACGCGCGCAGGCTGCAGGGTATGAAACGCTGGTGCTGACCGTAGACGTTCCTGAGGTCGGGCGACGCCCCAGAGAGCTGCGCCATGGCTTCAAGATGCCCTTCCGGATTGGTCCGCGCCAGTTTGTGGATTTCGCCCTGCATCCCCGCTGGTCATTGGCGACGTTGTTTCGCGGAAAGCCACAAATGGCCAACTTTCAAATGGATGGGTATGACTTTGACCGCACCGAAAGCCGGGCGCGGGCGACATGGGATACGCTGTCCCGTCTGCGCGATACATGGGGCGGAAAACTTGTTGTCAAAGGCGTGCTGGACCCCGAAGACGCGCGGGCCGTCAAGGCGGCGGGCGTCGACGCGGTGCAGGTTTCAAGCCACGGCGCGCGACAGCTGGACAGTGCCCCGTCTGCGTTTGAGGCGCTGTCGGCGATCCGGGCCGCTGTTGGGCCCGAATATCCGGTTTTCTATGACAGTGGGCTGCGATCGGGTGAGGATGTCGCCAAAGCGCTGAAACAAGGCGCGGATTTCGTGTTCTTCGGTCGGGTCATGCAGTTTGCCATGGCCGCAGCAGGAGAGGCCGGGCTGCAGCAGCTGTGGGAGGTACTGAGTGATGAGTTCAGTATTGCGATGGCTCAGATCGGGGTGACCACGATCAGTGAGCTGAAGGCCTGAAACCGTCCGGGACATTTACCGCGACTGTTCCAAAAGTCGACCAAACCCGGGAATCGGATCGGGTATTTTCAACACCTGCAGCGCTTGAAACAGCATCGCCTGATTTGAGCTGATCACCGGCTTTCCAACTGTGTCCTCGATCCGGGCCAGAGCTTCGACGCTGCGCATGTCGGTGCACGACAGGACTAGCGCATCGGCCTTGGGGTGGTCCGCAGCGATACCCATTTGGTACACCGCATCAGGGTCCAGTGCCCCTTGCCCTGCATTGCCCAATCGTTGCGACACTTCGGACCGTTGGACCGTTTCGACGCCCAGTTCGGCCAGAAACTCAATCGCCATGTCGTTGATGGCCGGCACATAGGGCGAAGCAAATCCGATGCGCTTGGCGTCGAGCACTGTCAGCGCATGTACCAGCGCTCCGGCGGCGGTGACCGTGTGCGCCCTGCTTCCTGCACTGATCCGCGCGGCCAAGTCGCGGTCAAATGCGGGGCCATGTGTCAGTGTGGCCGAGGTGCAGCCGTAAATGACGACATCCGGCTTTGCCCCCATCAACAGGTGCAGGGGCCCATCAAGATCGGCGGCCCCCAGACCATGCATCTGGGCTTCGTCGGGAACTTCATCCTCGTCATATCCACCCATCCGCGCCACATGCAGGGAAATGCCTGCCGGGCTAATAAGTGCCAGATCGGGTTCCAGATTGGTGTTGGTGAACGGAACCAAAACGCCGAACCGGGCGCGGCCTCTGGAAGGGGTCATGTCTGTTCCTCCTGTTTCCACTGCTTCAGGATGGTAACGGCTGAGTCCGTCGTCTCTGACGAACCTATGGTCATGCGCAGAGCGTTGGGCAAGCCTGCGCCGCTTTGCGGGCGCAGGAACACGCCTTCGGCCCGCAGCGCCTCGTCGGCTTGCCGCGCCTTTTCAGCGCTGCCCAGGTTCAGCAGCAGAAAATTGGTGAAGCTGGGTGAGAGGTCAAATCCAGCTTTCCGCAACTCGGCTGCGGATTTGTCCCGCAAACTGGCCGTCATCTCACAGGTGTCGCGCATATAGGCTGCGTCCTGCACAGCTGCGGTGGCCACCACTTGGGCTACCGCCGGGATGTTGTTTGGGTTCATAACCTTGCGCGTCTCGGTGGCAATTGCAGGCGGGAACAGGCCCCAGCCAACGCGGAAACCGGCCATTCCGTAGGCTTTTGAAAACGTGCGCGACACAACAGTGTTACCACGTTGAACCAGATCAAAGCACCGCTCGCCCAGATGATCCGCGAACTCTCCATAGGCCTCGTCAATTACCAGCAGAATGTCCGGTCGCAGGCCCTCTCGCAGGCGGGAAAGCTCGGACTTCGGGATGCGTGTTCCGGTTGGGTTGCCGGGATTGGCGACAAAGACCAGCCCCGTGTCTGACCGAACCGCACCCAGCAGGGAGTCAACGCTGACGACGGTATCCTCTTCTCGGGCGGTGTCGAACCGTGCGTTTGCGACCTGTGCCGCGGTTCGAAAGAAAGGGTATGCATGGGCGGGCGCCAATACAGCCCGCTCCGGCCCTGCAAACACGCGGGCCAAACAGCCGATCAGGTCGAGCGACCCGCTGCCGCACAAGATGCCTTCGGGGTCAATTTCGTGCCGGTCTGCCAGGGCATTGCGCAACCCAGTCCAGTCCGGATCAGGGTAGAGCATCGATGTGCTCATCGCCCTTGCCGCGGCCTCGATCGCCATGGGGCTGGGTGGGCGCAGGCTTTCGTTCTGGGACAATGAAATCAGCGGTTTCCCCCTTGGTGCGCTCAGGTCAGCCAGCGCATAGGGGGACATTTGGGCGATATGGGTCTGAGGTAGGGTCATGTCTTCCTCACATACTGGGTCTCCGCCGCGTTGCGAGTAATGAGACCGGACCGAATGTCAGTGTCCACTTCATCATCGGCACGGTCAGAGGGGGGGCCATACCCGCCGCCACCGGGGGTTTCAAAGATCAACCTCTCACCTGCCTTTATCCGAACCTCGCCTTTGCCCGGTAGAGTGCGGTTGCCGGGCTCAACCGTGATACAGCCGGGCGCGCCATCCTGTCCGCCGTTGCGGCCACTGGCGGGGTTGCGGATGCGTTCAACTGACAGAAACAGCATCAGATCCTGATCCTGTGACGCGCTGAGTTCGATGTGTTGACCGAGGCCGCCCCGAAACCGCCCCGCGCCGCCAGAATCGGTGCGTAATTCGCGTCGGTGAAACAGGATCGGTGCCACGGCCTCGGTCGTCTCAACCTGACTGCCCCAGACCCCGCTTGGAAAGGCGGTGGCGGATAGGCCGTCCAACCGCGGCCGCGCGCCCGTTCCACCGTTGAACACAAGTTCCAGCGCGAAAAGATCATCGCCCCGGTCCACGGCCTCGGGGGCGTGGCGAAGGGGCAGGTCGTACATACAGGACGCACCCTCGGCCGGGACCTTGTCAGGCAGTGCCTGCGACAGGCAGCCATAAACCAGATCGGGCGTCATCTGTCCCAGTGTATGCCGCATTGCGACGGGCGCGGGGCGCTGTGCGTTAAGGATGCAGCCTTTAGGGCCCGTGACCCGAAACGGATCAAGCGATCCCGCATTGTTGGGGATATCCGCCCCGATGATGCAGCGCAGGGCAAAGACCGAATAGGCCGTAGCATAATTCAGCGGCACGTTGATCCCCTTGCCGACGCAGGCTGCGGTACCATCGAAATCCAGCAGCAGGTGATCCTCGGCTATGGTCAGGGCGGCGTGCAAGCCGATGTCCTGATCATAGCCATCTACAGTCAGCACATGCCGCCATGTGCCCTTGGGTAAAGCAGCGATGGCGTCAAGCGTGCCACGCCGCGACGTCTCGATGATGTAATCGGAAAGGGTGTTCAGGTCGGCGAGGCCAAATTCCTGCATCATTTGGATCAGCCTGCTGGACCCCGCCTCACAACAGGCAATCAGAGCGTAGATGTCGCCCTCATTGGCAATCGGTTCGCGCGAATTGGCTTTGACGATCTCCAGCAACAACGCGTTGACAGTGCCCGCGCTGACCAGTTTGCAGGGCGGGATCAGCAGACCTTCGTCATAGATGTCCGAGCCTTCAGGCCCCATGCCAAGACCACCCAGATCCACCAGATGCGAGGTACAGGCCGTATATCCGATGACGGTGCCACAATAGAAAACCGGCATCATCAGCAGAAAGTCGTTTAGATGACCCGAGGCGATCCACGGGTCGTTCGTCAAATAAATATCGCCAGGCTTCATGTCGCTTTGGGCAAAGCGCGACCGCAGGGTTTTGACGGCTTCGGCCATTGTGTTGATGTGACCGGGGGTGCCGGTGACCGCTTGCGCCAGCATCCGCCCTTGTGCATCGAATATACCGGCCGAGATATCACCGCATTCCCGCACGATCGGGCTGAAGGCGGCACGAATAAGCGCCTGCCCTTGTTCCTCGACCACGGCCAGAAGGCGGTTCCACATCACTTGCAGGCGTGTGTCTGGTTGGATCATCGCGATGCCTCCTTGTGCCGTGTCAGCCAGATGTTGCCCTGGCCGTCCACATCAGCGCTGAAATCTGCGCTGACGAATGTGGTTGTCTGCGCCTCAACGATCAGGGCCGGGCCGGTGAGTGTTGCCCCTGCCGTCAGGTCCGCCCGGTCAAACACCTGCGCTGGCCGCCATTCCCCGCTGACATCACACAGGACTTGCCGGGTTTCGTCGGACATCACGGCGTGCTGGGGCGGCGTTTCCGAAAACGCGCCTTGCGCTGGCGCAGGCGATGAGACCGACAGGCCCCAGTTCAAAATCTCGATAGTCATGCCTGGAACGATCCGGCTGAATTGTCGGCTGTATTCTGCTTCAAATGCCTGTTCCAATACAGGTATGTCCGACACGTCCAGCGCCCGGTCGGGCATTCGGATTTCAATCTCATGACCCTGCCCGTGATAGCGCATATAAGCGATCCGACGCTGCTGCAGTTGGCCGTGGGGCGCTCCGGCCCGCACGACCTGTTCCGCTTCGGCCTGCATCGACGCGAAGAACGAGTTCAGCCCGTCGATGTCCAGACTGTCCAGACGGGCATAGCGCGAGCGGATGACCTCATACGACACGGGTGCAAACAGGAACCCAACCGCCGAGCCGACGCCGGGGTCGCGTGGGATCAGAACCCGGCGCATCTGTGCCCGTCGTGCGACGCGGGTGGCGTGCAGCGGCCCGTTGCCGCCGAAGGCGATCATCAACCGGTTGCCAAGGTCTTTGCCGGATTCAACCGCATGCATCCGACCCGCACTGGCCATGCTTTCGTCGACAATCTCGCTGACCGAGAAAGCCGCCTGATCCGGCGGCAGGCCCAGCGGTTCACCAATGTCCAGTGCCAGTGCCCTTTGGGCAGCATCCGGGTCGATCCGCAAGCGCCCTTCTGCGAACCGGCCCGGTTCGATCAGGCCCAGTGTCAGGTCGGCATCGGTGACGGTGGGTTTGTCCCCGCCCTTGCCAAAGGCGGCGGGGCCGGGATCGGATCCGGCGCTGTATGGGCCGACCTGAATACGGCCCAGCCTGTCGACGCTGGCAATTGATCCGCCACCGGCCCCGATTTCGATCATCTCGATGACCGGGATTCGAACCGGCATGCCCGAGCCTTTGATGAACCTTTCGGCGCGCGAGATCTCGAACTTGCGCGCCGTCTGTGGGCGAAAATCGTCGATCAGACACAACTTGGCGGTGGTGCCGCCCATATCAAAGGACAGCACATCCGTTTCATCCGTTGCCTCAGCGATACGCGCGGCCAGAACGGCCCCACCGGCCGGGCCGGATTCGACCAGACGGATCGGCAGCCGGGTCGCGGTGTCCAGCGTGGTCATGCCACCGCCCGCAGTCATCATCAGGATCGGGCAGGACAGACCCTTTTGTCGAAACCGTGCCTCAAAATCCTGCAGATAGCTCGCCATGAGCGGCTGGACATAGGCGTTGGCAATCGTGGTGCATAGCCGATCGAACTCACGGGCTTCGGGGCTAACCTCGTGGCTCAGCGAGATGACGAGATCGGGTAAGTGGTCGGTCAACAATTCGCGCAACCGACATTCATGCGCGGGGTTGGCGTAGGCATGTAGCAGGCAAATCGCAACAGCGTCGACTTGCAGAGACTTTAGTGCATCGACCACCGGCTCAATGCCTGTTTCTTCCAACGGCTCAAGCTCTCGCCCGTTGGCATTCATGCGTCCACCGATGGTCAGGGCATGCGTGCGCGGAACGATCAGGTTGGGTTTAACCAGATCGATGGCATATTGGCTGTGGCGCCGCTCATACGCAATCTCAAGTATATCGCGAAAGCCGTGGGTGGTGATGGTCGCGGTTTCGGCGCCCCGACGCTCAATCAACGCGTTGGTGGCCAGGGTTGTGCCGTGAATGAACCCGGTCACCTGGTGCCATTCGGCGCTTGCGACCTGCAGAACGTGTTCGGCGCCTGCGACGGCGCCCAGAGCAGGGCGGTTCGGTGTCGTGGGCGTCTTGGCGGTCGCGACCACTTGCGACGCATTGTTCACCAAAACGGTGTCGGTGAAGGTCCCACCAATGTCGATTGCCATACGCAATCCATCTGTATGGATCATTTGAGTATCAGCCTGAAAAGAGGAAACAAACCCGATGTCGGGTCAAGAATGCGCGGTTCGTTTCCAGCGGGTCAGGCGACCAGATCGCACCCGGTGTCGCGACGCATCATTGGGTGTCGAACGTTGGCTGTCACAGCTGTAGGTTCCTATCGTCTGGCTGTGCATGACCTTGGGCGACAGGATGTGCTTCCGTCAACAATTCTTTCGCAAGCCGCGTTGGTTTTGTTCAACCCATTCCGCAATCAGGTTCGCGCCGGTCTAGTGAGACGTCGTCAGTTAGCGGTCAAAGGATGCGCGTGCAAGTACATCGGACCGCCCAGCCATCTTGGAAAGCCATAGCCGTTGACCATCACCACATCCACATCTTCAGGCCGCCGTGCTATGCCCTCGGCAAGCAAAGCCTGTGCTTCGGTTTGAATGGTGGACAGGATGCGCTGGTTGATTTCTTCGTCCGTAATGAGTCCGCGCGTGATCCCTTTTCGCGCAGATTCTGACAGCACAAGATCTTGAACCCAACCGGAGGGCGTTGCTTTGCCATCGTTGTATTCGTACCAACCCTTGTTGGTCTTGCGCCCGAACCGTCCGGCCTCGCACAGCTTGTCGGCAATATGGACATAGCGCTCAGTTGAGTCTCGGGTCACAGCACGGTTTTTGCGCCTGGCCCATCCGATGTCGAGCCCCGCAAGGTCCTGCATTTCAAATAGCCCCATGGGAAAGCCAAAGCTGCGCATGGCTCGGTCAATATCCCAGGGTAGGGCACCGTCCTCAATCATGTAATCGCATTCGCGCCGGTAGGCCGACATGATGCGATTGCCGATAAACCCGTCGCACACACCCGCAGGGACAGCGATCTTGCCAAGACGCTTGGCCAGCGCAAAGCCACTGGAAATCGCGGACGCGGCGGCGTGGCTGGGGATCACGACCTCAAGCAGTTTCATGATATGGGCAGGAGAGAAAAAGTGCAGACCGATTACCCTCTCGGGGTGGCGGGTCTGATTGGCGATGGCTTGTATATCAAGGTACGAAGTATTGCTTGCCAGAATTGACTCGGGCCGCACGACCCCGTCCAACGCTTGAAACACGTGGGTTTTCAGCGCCATGTCTTCGAACACGGCCTCAATGACCAAGTCGGTCTTTGCAAGGGCGTCATAGGTGATGGCTGTTGTCAGGTTCGCGCTTAGGGCCTCGTGCTTGTTCTGGTCAATCAAACCACGGTTCAGACTGTCCGTCAGAATACCCATGACCCGATCTTGCCCAGCAGTCCGGGCCGCATCATCCCTTTCAACCAAGGTGACCGGAATACCAGACAGCAGACAGGCCGCGGCAATGCCTGCTCCCATCGTGCCGCCACCGATCACACCTAGTGAAGAGATTGATCTGGGCTTTACACTGTCCAATTCCGGCAGTTTCGATGCAGACCGTTCGGCGAAAAATATGTAACGGAGGGCCGCGCTTTGAGGGTCAGATTTGAGGCTCATGAAAGCGTTGCGTTCCGATTTCAGCGCTTCTGTTGCAGGCAGGTCGAGCGCCCTTTGAATTGCCAGCACTGCTGCGGCCGGTGCGTGCGCGCCGCGTGCTCTGGCGATGCTCTTCGACTTCAGCGCCTCCCACTGCAGCGTGTCTTGGACAGCCGGTGCGCCCCTGCGACCCAAGGGTATTCTGCTTGGGGCGTCGGCGGCCTTTTGCGCCATTGCACAGGCACATCTTGTCAGATCGCCGTCTGCAATGTCGTCAATCAACCCAAGTTCAAGCGCTTTTTCCGCAGAAACCGGTTTGCCGCTGACCACCATATTCAACGCTGCAACGGGGTCGATCAGGCGCGGCAGTCGAACGGTTCCTCCGGCGCCGGGGATCAGGCCCAAAGTCACCTCAGGCAGACCCAGCTTGGTGCCAGGCTGTGCTATGCGGTGCGAACATCCAAGTGCAATTTCAAGCCCACCGCCCAGAACGGTTCCATGCAGGGCAGCGATCCAGGGTTTTGTTACATCTTCAAGCGCCAGAATAACGTCCGGCAAATGCGGCTCCTGCAGGAGGCTATCGAATTCTCGTACATCCGCGCCTGCGGTAAAAGTCCGGCCATCGGCACGCAGTACGACGGCCCGGACAGCGCCGCTACTTTCCGTATCAGCAATGGCGGCCATTAACCCTGCCCGAACCGCATGGCTGGCTGCGTTCACGGGCGGGTTGTTGATCGTCACAACCGCCAGATCGCCCTTCGTTTCGACATTCACCACCATCAGACACCTGTTCCGCCGCTGTGGAAGATTTTGGGAAGCCTACTCTCACATCAATAAACTTCAAGCATAAAATATTTTAACTTGAAGGGATGGCCGACTCGGTCTAGCGTTTCAACTACGATGACGGATGAGGGGAAGGGTAACGATGCGCGTTGCATGCCTCGGCGGCGGACCTGCCGGTCTTTACTTTGGGATTTCGCTGAAGCTGCGTGATCCCGGGGCAGAGGTTGTGGTGATCGAACGTAACCGACCCGATGATACCTTTGGTTGGGGTGTGGTCCTGTCGGATGAAACGCTGGACAATCTGGCAATCAATGATCCTGACAGCGCCGCACGTATTCGCGACCACTTTGCCTATTGGGATGACGTCGCACTGGTTCACAATGGTCAGCGCACCGTGTCCAGCGGCCACGGCTTCTGCGGCATCGGGCGCAAGCAATTGCTGCTGATCCTGCAGGACCGGGCCCGGGACCTTGGCGTTGAAATGCGGTTTGAGACCGAGGCGATGTCGGCCTCAGGCTATATGCGCGACTATGACGTTGTGATCGCTGCGGACGGATTGAACTCAAACACACGCACCGAATTTTCCAAGGTTTTCCAGCCGGATATCGACCAGCGCCTGTGTCAGTTCGTTTGGCTGGGTACGCACCAGAAATTCGACGACGCCTTCACCTTTATTTTTGAGAATGCGGACAAGGGCTGGGTCTGGGCGCATGCCTATCAGTTCGACCCAGATACCGCGACGTTCATCGTCGAATGCACGCAAGAGACATTTGAGGCCTATGGGTTTGCGGGCATGTCTCAGCAGGAGTCGATTGCCGCCTGCGAGCGGATTTTCAAAGATCATCTGGGCGGTCATGCGCTGATGACAAACGCCAAGCATATCCGCGGATCGGCCTGGCTGCGGTTTCCAAGGGTGTTGTGCGAAAAGTGGAGCCACAAGAACGTTGTCCTGCTGGGCGATGCTGCAGCCACGGCGCATTTTTCGATCGGATCTGGCACCAAGCTGGCGTTGGAAAGCGCCATTGCGCTGGCCGAATACATCACCTCGGAACAGACGCTTGAGGTCGCTTTTGCCCGCTATGAAGATGAGCGCCGGTTAGAGGTTCTACGCCTGCAATCCGCGGCCCGGAACTCGGTCGAGTGGTTCGAGGATGTTGAGCGGTATCTGGATCTGGACTCGGTGCAGCTGAACTATTCCATGCTGACCCGGTCGCAGCGGATCAGCCATGAAAACCTGCGTGAACGCGATGCGGATTGGCTGGGCCGGGCAGAGGCCTGGTTCATGCAGCAGGCCGGCGGTGACATCAACGCGCCAGGCCGCGCGCCTATGTTTGCACCCTATCGCTTGCGGGACATGGTGCTGAAAAACCGGATCGTGGTGTCGCCCATGGCGCAATACAAAGCTGTCGATGGCTGCCCGACCGATTGGCATCTGATCCACTATGGCGAACGCGCCAAGGGTGGGGCGGGGTTGGTCTATACGGAAATGACATGTGTCAGCGCCGAGGGACGGATCACACCCGGCTGCCCCGGGCTTTACGCACCCGAGCATGAGGCGGCGTGGCACCGTTTGACCGATTTTGTTCATGCGGAAACAGAGGCCATGATTTGCTGTCAGATCGGCCACGCGGGCCGCAAAGGATCGACCCGCATCGGGTGGGAGGGCATGGATCAGCCGCTGGAGACGGGAAACTGGCCGCTGATATCAGCCGCAGCGATCCCGTGGTCTGGTGAAAACGCGGTGCCAAAGGCGATGGACCGCGCGGAGATGGACCGGGTCAAGGCCCAGTTCGTTTCTGCCGCCCAAATGGCGGACCGGGCGGGGTTTGACATGATCGAGTTGCACGCCGCCCACGGCTACCTGATCTCTTCCTTCATTTCACCGCTATCGAATACACGCACGGATGCATATGGCGGAAGTTTGGAAAACCGGATGCGCTATCCGCTTGAAGTCTTTGCGGCGATGCGGGCCGTCTGGCCCGAAAATAAGCCGATGGCCGTGCGCATTTCGGCCAATGATTGGGCAGGCGATGATGGCGTCACGCCGGAAGACGCGGTTGAAATCGCCGCGATGTTCGATGTGGCTGGGGCCGATATCGTGGATGTCTCTGCCGGGCAGACCTCGGCCCTTGCGCAACCGGTGTATGGCCGGATGTTCCAGACCCCGTTTTCGGATCGTATACGCAATGAACGGGGCATCAGCACAATGGCGGTCGGTAATATCTATGAGGCGGACCACGTCAATTCGATCCTGATGGCAGGACGGGCTGACCTTGTCTGTCTGGCGCGGCCGCACCTGAACGACCCGTACTGGACGCTGCATGCCGCGACCGCACTGGGTGACCGGCAGGAAATCTGGCCAAGGCCCTATGAGGCCGGGCGCGATCAGGCCTGGCGTTTGGCCGACCGTGAGGCAGAAATGGCGGGAAAAGTATGAGCCACGTAGTGATATCAGGCGGCGGTACCGGGGTCGGTGCGGCGATCGCGCAGAGCTTTGTCAAAAGCGGCGCCGAGGTTACCCTTTTGGGCCGGACCGAGGAAACCCTGGCCGCACAAGGCCTGCCCTATGAGGTCTGCGACGTCACCGACACGCAGCAGGTACAAGCCGCGTTCGATGCCGCCCGCGCAGCGCGTGGGTCGGTTACGGCGGTCATCGCCAATGCGGGCGCGGCCAGCTCGATATCCTTTCGCAAAATGACCGCAGATAACCTGCGCGCCATGACCGAGGTCAATCTTGTGGGTGTTTTCAATGTCTGGCAGGCGGGACTGGCGGATATGCAGGCCGCCGGAACCGGGCGGCTGATCGCCATCGCCTCGATCGCGGGGCTAAAGGGCGGGGCCTATATCTCGGGCTATTGTGCGGCGAAACACGGTGTTGTTGGTCTGACCCGCGCCCTGGCCGTGGAACTGGCCCCGACGGGGATCACCGTTAACGCGGTCTGTCCTGGGTTTGTTGATACGCCCATGCTGGATCGTTCGATTGCAAACATCGTCGAAAAGACAGGCATGAGCGCGAAGGACGCCGCGAAATCCTTGAACCAGAACAACCCCCAGCGCCGCTTTATCGATGTTGACGAGGTTGCGGGTACGGTGATGTGGCTGTGTTCAGACGCGGCAAGATCGGTCAATGGCCATGCGCTCAGCATCTCCGGGGGGGAAATATGACCCGGACCATGGCCCAGACCCCGCTTGAGGACGCCTCGAAAGAGAGGCTGCGCCTGTGGCTGCGGCTGCTCAAGACCACACGCGGGATCGAGGCGCAGCTACGCGAGAACTTCCGCACAGAATTCGACACGACTTTGCCCCGGTTCGACGTGATGGCCGCCTTGTCCCGGTTCGAGGATGGTCTGAAGATGAGCCAAATCTCCGGTGTGCTGCGGGTCTCAAATGGTAATGTCACCGGCATCGTTGACCGCCTGGCCGAGGACGGGCTGCTGGTGCGCGTACCTGTGCCCGGGGATCGCCGTGCCCACCGCGTGCGGATGACGCGGAAAGGGCGTGAAGAGTTCGCTCGCCAGGCCGCCGCACATGAGGCCTGGATCGCAGAGATGCTGGGTCAGTTCTCAGCCCAAGAGGCCCGAACGCTGACCACGGAATTCAGCCTGCCAGAGGACCTACATGACACATGATGCCAAGCACTTTCGATGCAAAGTCAAAGACCGCATTGCCACGATCGCCCTGGACCGGCCGGAGCGCAAGAACCCGTTGACGTTTGATAGCTATGCCGAGCTGCGCGACTGGTTTCGCGCGTTGGTGTATTCCGATGACATTGACGTTGTCGTGTTTGCGTCGAACGGAGAAAATTTCAGCTCGGGCGGGGATGTGCATGATATTATCGAGCCCCTGACCCGGATGAATATGAAACAGCTATTGGCCTTTACCCGCATGACCGGTGATCTGGTCAAAGCGATGGTGAATTGCGGCAAGCCGGTGATTGCTGCTATTGACGGCGTCTGCGTTGGGGCGGGGGCGATCATTGCCATGGCCTCGGATTTGCGCATCGCGACACCGCGTGCAAAATGTGCATTTCTGTTTACCCGGGTTGGGCTGGCTGGGTGCGACATGGGTGCCTGCGCCATTCTGCCCCGGATCATCGGGCAGGGGCGGGCGGCCGAGCTGCTGTATACTGGCCGGTCCATGAATGCTGAAGAGGGCTTGGGTTGGGGGTTCTACAACCGCGTGGTTGATGCGGATCACTTGGACGCAACCACGCGGGATATGGCTCGGCGCATCGCAGCGGGGCCAAATTTCGCCCATATGATGACCAAGACCATGCTGGCGCAGGAATGGTCGATGTCTATTGAGCAGGCCATCGAAGCCGAAGCACAGGCGCAGGCCATTTGCATGCAGACCGGAGATTTCGAACGGGCCTACAGCGCCTTTGTCGCAAAAGAAAAACCAGTGTTCGAGGGCGAGTGATGGCAGATCAGAGCTTCCTGTCCTGGCCGTTTTTTGAGCCGCACCACCGTGAATGGGCCGCGCGCGTCGAAGAGGTCGCGATCGGGCTAGAGGTCGACCACGGGGACACTGACGCTGCTTGCAGTCATTTGGTCCAAATGCTGGGCGCAGCCGGGCTGTTGCATCCCACGGCAAACGAGGCCGGGCAGTTGGATGTGCGGACGTTGTGTCTGACCCGGGAAATTCTGGCCCGTCATAATGGATTGGCGGATTTTGCGTTTGCGATGCAGGGTCTTGGAACCGGGGCAATCTCGCTGTTTGGAACACCCGAACAAAAAGCTGCCTGGCTGCCGAAAACCCGCAGCGGGCAGGCAATCTCGGCCTTTGCGCTGACAGAGCCGCAATCGGGGTCGGACGTTGCCAATTCCACCATGTCCGCCACGCTGGACGGGGATCATTACGTTCTGCGCGGGGAAAAGACCTGGATTTCTAACGGTGGGATCGCGGATGTCTACACGATGTTCGCCCGCACCGGCGAAGGGCCCGGCTCCAGGGGTTTATCAGCATTCATCGTCACGCCCGACCTGCCGGGGTTCGAAGTAACCGAACGTTTGCAGACCATTGCCCCACATCCATTGGCGACGCTGCGGTTCAACGATGTGCGCGTTCCCGCGCAGGCGATGATCGGTGAGCCCGGGGAAGGGTTCCGAATTGCAATGTCCGTGCTGGATGTTTTCCGCTCGACCGTGGCGGCGGCGGCGCTGGGTTTCGCCCGGCGGGCGCTGGATGAAGCTCTGACCCGGGTCGGTGCCCGACACGTGCAGGGCGCGCCGCTGTTCGACCTGCAGATGGTTCAGGGCCAAATTGCTGACATGGCACTGGATGTGGATGCAGCGGCACTGCTGGTCTATCGCGCGGCGTGGGCAAAAGACCGTGGCGCAGCCCGTGTCACGCGTGAGGCGGCGATGGCCAAGCTTTTTGCCACCGATCAGGCGCAACAGGTGATTGACAAGGCGGTGCAGCTGTTTGGCGGCGACGGCGTGCGTTCTGGCACGACAGTAGAGTCACTGTACCGCGAAATCCGGGCGCTGCGCATTTATGAGGGCGCATCAGACGTGCAAAAGGTCGTCATAGCACGTCAAACCATGGCTGCGCATCAGGAGGACGGACAGTGATGCTGGGTCCTTCTGCGCATACAGACACGTTCAGCCGCGATAGCCTGCCGCCCCTGGGCCAGTGGCCGGAATTCCTGTTGGAGGGGTTCAACTATCCCGATTTTCTGAACGCCGCCTATGAGCTGACGGATGCAATGGTCACCAAAGGGTTTGGGGACAACATCGCGTTGATCGGCAACGGGCGGCAGCGGACGTATAAAGAGCTCAGCGATTGGACCAATCGGCTGGCCCATGTGCTGGTCGAAGATCTGGGCGTGCAGCCGGGAAACCGGGTGCTGATCCGGTCGGCCAACAACCCGGCTATGGTTGCTTGCTGGCTGGCTGCAACCAAGGCCGGCGCTGTGGTCGTCAACACCATGCCAATGTTGCGCGCCGGTGAGCTGGCAAAACATGTCGATAAGGCAGAAATCCAGTTTGCCTTGTGTGACACCCGCCTGATGGAAGAAATGCAGGCCTGCGCCGAGGGCAGCCATTTTCTGAAACGCGTTGTTGGGTTTGACGGAACCTCGAACCACGATGCAGAGCTTGACCGACTGGCCCTTGAAAAACCTGTCCAATTCGATTGCGTGCAGACGGGGAGGGACGATGTGGCTCTGCTGGGGTTCACCTCGGGCTCGACCGGAGAGCCAAAGGCCACCATGCATTTCCACCGTGACCTGATGATCATCGCCGATGGTTACGCGCGCGAGGTGCTGGACGTACAGCCCGAGGACGTTTTTGTCGGCTCGCCCCCCCTGGCGTTTACCTTCGGGTTGGGTGGGCTGGCAGTGTTCCCGCTGCGTTTCGGGGCGACGGCAACCTTGCTGGAACAGGCCTCGCCGCCCGGCATGATCGAGATCATCGAAAAGTACAAAGCTACCGTTTGCTTTACCGCCCCGACGGCCTATCGCGTGATGCTGCAAGCGATTGAGGATGGGGCCGATCTGTCCAGCCTGCGCGCTGCGGTGTCTGCGGGTGAAACCCTGCCCAAACCCGTCTATGACCACTGGATGGAACGCACTGGCAAGCCGATGCTTGATGGCATCGGGGCCACGGAATTGCTGCATATCTTCATCTCGAACCGGTTTGACGACCACAGACCGGCCTGCACGGGACGACCGGTGAAAGGATATGAGGCCAAAGTTTTGAACAGTGACGGGTCCGAGGCCGAGGTTGATCAGGTCGGACGGCTGGCTGTGCGTGGCCCCACTGGATGCCGATACCTGAACGATGACCAGCAGGCAGGGTATGTCTGCGACGGGTGGAACATCACTGGCGACAGTTTTTATAAGGATGCCGACGGTTATTTCCATTTTGCCGCCCGCAAGGACGATATGATCCTGTCCGCCGGATACAACATTGCTGGCCCCGAGGTCGAAGCCGCATTGCTGGGACATGAGTCCGTGTCGGAATGCGCCGTGATCGGGGCCCCCGATCCTGAACGTGGGCATATTGTTCAGGCACATGTTGTCCTGATCGACGGTGCGAACGCAGGTGACGAACTAAGCGCCGCTCTTCAAGCCCATGTGAAGTCTGTCATCGCGCCTTACAAATATCCGCGCTCTGTCGTGTTTTGTGACTCTTTGCCTAAGACCGCGACGGGAAAAATTCAACGGTTCCGGCTGAAATCCTCCTCGTCGGGCAAGGCGTGATCAGTGTTAGTTTGGGCAACTGGTGCAAGGATGAAAAACTTTGCCCTGTCAGGGGCATAGACCGAACGATGAGAAAAATGACATAAGTTGCGTTCTAAAGACCAACGAAGGGAGATGAAGATGAAAAAGTTTCTAACGGCCGCCGCATTTTCTGCGCTTTGCGCCACCGGCGCATTGGCCGAGGTCAAGGTTGGCATGATCACTACCCTGTCGGGCGGTGGTGCCGGGTTGGGGATCGATGTGCGCGATGGGTTCATGTTGGCGATTGCTCAATCGGGCCGTGACGACATCGAGGTTGTGATCGAGGACGACCAACGTAAGCCGGACATCGCGGTGCAATTGTCCGACAAGATGATCCAGTCCGAGCGCGTCGATGTAATGACCGGCATCATCTGGTCAAACCTTGCAATGGCCGTTGTCCCTGCCGCCGTAAACCAGAACGTGTTCTACCTGTCGCCCAACGCTGGCCCTTCGCCTTTGGCTGGTAAGGGGTGCCATCAAAACTACTTCAACGTCGCCTGGCAGAACGACAACCTGCACGAGGCGGCAGGGGCCTATGCCAATGGTGCGGATTACAAGAAAAGTTTTATCATGGCACCGAACTATCCGGCGGGTGTGGATGCCCTAACCGGTTACAAGCGCTTTTTCGAAGGGGAGCTGGCCGGTGAGGTCTATACCGAACTGGGCCAGACGGATTATGCTGCCGAGATCGCGCAGATCCGTGCCAGCGATGCCGACAGCGTGTTCTTTTTTCTTCCGGGCGGCATGGGGATATCCTTTCTCAAGCAATATGCCGACAGTGGGATCGACCTGCCTGTGGTCGGGCCGGCCTTCAGCTTTGATCAGGGCATCCTGCAGGCGGTGGGCGACGCGGCGATGGGTGTTGTGAACACCTCGCAGTGGAACAAGGATATCGATAACCCGACCAACACGGCGTTTGTCGAAAGCTTCCAGGCCGAATATGGTCGTCTGCCGTCGCTGTATGCCAGCCAAGGGTTCGATACCGCAAACCTGTTGCTGTCAGCACTGGACAAAGCTGACCCGTCTGATGCTGATGCCTTCCGCGAGGCGCTGCGGGCCGCTGAGTTTGACAGCACTCGTGGCGATTTCAGCTTTGGGCCGAACCATCATCCGGTTCAGACGATCTATGCGCGCGAAGTGATAAAAGAAGGTGACGTTTTCACCAACAAAATCCTCGGCGTTGCGCTTGAAAACCACTCGGATGCTTATGCGGCTGAGTGCAAAATGTAACTGAGCTTCTGCCTGCCCTGATTGCGGGGCGGGCAGATCACCGGAGTTTCCATGTCCTCGATCCTGATTATCGAGCAGATTCTGAACGGGCTGCAGTTCGGTGTCATGCTGTTTTTGATGGCGGCTGGCCTGACGCTGATATTTGGCGTGATGGGTCTGATCAATCTGGCCCATGGCTCGCTCTATATGATCGGGGCCTTTGCTGCCGCAGCTGTTGCCGGGGTTACGGGGTCGTTCCTGCTGGCGCTGATCGCCGCGCTGGCTGCTGCTGCGCTGGCTGGCGCGATTGTCGAGATGGTCGTAATCCGGCGATTGTATAGCGCCCCGCATCTTGATCAGGTTCTGGCGACTTTTGCGCTGATCCTGATCTTTTCGGAAGGCACCCGCTGGTTGTTTGGGTCTTTCCCGCTGTTTCTGGATATCCCCGATGCGCTGTCCGGGCCTGTGACGCTGCCCGGCGGTATCGAATACCCGTTTTACCGCCTGACCTTGATCGGCATCGGGCTGGCGGTCGCGGTGGGTCTCTGGGCCCTGATTGAGCGCACGCGCCTGGGAATCCAGATCCGCGCCGGAGAGAACGACCGCGAGATGATCGCCGCACTGGGCGTCGACATCTCCAAACTCTATACGCTGGTTTTTGCTTTGGGTGCTGCGCTGGCGGGGCTGGCGGGTGCCTTGGTGGGCGCAATCCAGTCGGTGCAGGTCGGTATGGGAGAGCCGGTTCTGATCCTGGCTTTTGTCGTCATCGTCATCGGCGGAATTGGCTCGGTGCGTGGCGCTCTTATAGGAGCGCTGCTGGTCGGGCTGACCGACACGCTGGGCGGTGTGTTCCTGCCTGAACTTTTCAAGCTGTTCATGGAAAACGGTGCTGCGCAAAAGACGGGATCGGCACTGGCGTCGATGGGTATCTATGTGCTGATGGGGCTAGTGCTGATCTGGCGACCCACCGGCCTGTTCGGAGCACGCGCATGAGGCTGGACGAGAAATACCTGAATGGCCTGATGATCGCTGGCCTGCTGGCGTTGCCGCTTTGGGCGGTGATGGCAGATCAGCCCTTTACGATCACTCTGGTGACGCGCGCCGTGATCCTGGCGCTAGCGGCAGTTGGGTTGAACATCGTCCTTGGGATCGGCGGCATGGTCAGTTTCGGACATGCCGTGTTCTTCGGGATCGGCGGCTATGCGATGGGCATCCTGGCCTTTCACGCTCAGACCTATACAGCGCTTGAACTGGGTTTGTTCACCACTGACGGCACCAAATTCATGCCGGTAATCTGGCTGGTCGCTATGATAACCTCGGGGTTGGTGGCGTTTTTTATCGGGCTGCTGTCTTTGCGCACATCCGGTGTCTATTTCATCATGATCACGCTTGCTTTTGGGCAGATGTTTTTCTACTTCGCCATTTCCTGGGCGCAATATGGCGGTGAGGACGGGCTGTCGATCTATGTCCGTAACGACTTTCCGGGCCTGAACACGCTGATACCGATCCAGTTCTACGCGATCTGTTTCACACTGCTATGCGTGGTGCTGTTTCTGTTTGCCCGCCTTCAGGCCTCACCTTTTGGGCTGGCCCTGAACGCCGCACGCCAGGCAGGAACGCGGGTTGAAACCGTTGGCTTGAACCCAATGCGACTAAAGTTGTTGGCCTTTGTGATTTCGGGTGCCATCACCGGGTTGGCGGGGGCGCTGTTTGCAGATCTGAACCGTTTCGTCTCGCCTACGATGTTCAGCTGGCAATTGTCGGGAGAGCTGATCGTTCTGATCATCATTGGCGGTGTCGGTCGGCTGATGGGGCCGGTGATCGGCGCCTGTGTTTTCGTAGCGCTCGAGCATTTTCTGGGCGAACTCACAGATTTCTGGCACGTCTATCTTGGGGTGATACTGCTGTGCATCGTGCTGTTCGGACGCGGCGGATTGATCGGTCTGCTGACCGGAAAAGAGGGCGCACATGTCTGATCCCGTTCTCGCAACGCTTAACCTGAACAAAAGCTTTGGCGCATTGAAGGCCACGGACAATGTCTCGATCGATCTGAAGCCCGGAGAGATTCACGCCATTATCGGCCCGAACGGTGCCGGAAAATCGACGTTGATCCAACAGATTTGTGGTGGGTTGAGGCCGGATTCCGGGCAGGTCCTGCTGTGTGGTCAGGATGTCTCGGGGCACAGCACGCAAGCGCGGGCGCAGGCGGGCCTGGGGCGTACGTTCCAGATTTCTCAATTGTGCATGGAAGACACGGTGCTGGAAAACGCCATTTTGGGCGCGATGGGGGCCGAAGGTTTGGCCTGGCGGTTCTGGCAGCCCGCCTTGAAACGGCCCGAACTGCGCGACAGGGCCGAGGCCGCGTTGGAACGCGTCGGCCTAAGTGATGATCGTGACATATGTTGCGCCAACCTCAGCCATGGCCAGCGGCGTCAGCTGGAGGTCGCGGTGGCCCTGACATTGTCGCCTCGGGTTTTCGTCATGGACGAGCCGATGGCGGGTCTTGGCGCAGGCGGATCCAAGCGGCTGACCGGGTTTCTTGACGGGTTGCGGGTTGAGGCGCCTATTCTACTTGTCGAACATGACATGGATGCGGTGTTTGCGTTGGCCGACCGGATCAGCGTGCTGGTCTATGGCAAGGTGATTGCCACTGGCACAGCGGATGAAATCCGCGCCAGCACTGAAGTGCGCGATGCGTATCTGGGGGATGCGGCATGACCCTGCTTCGGATCGAAAATCTATCGGCCAGTTACGGCGTCAGCCAAGCGCTGTTTGGTGTCGATCTGCAGATGCGCCAGGGCGAAGTGACCGCCCTGATGGGGCGCAATGGGATGGGCAAAACAACCACAGTAAAGGCCATCTGCCGGACGATCCGGTCGGAGGGCACTCTGGTGCTGGACGGTCAGGACCTGCATGTGCTGGCCAGCCACAAGGTTGCCCGTAAAGGGGTGGGCCTTGTGCCCGAAGGGCGGCGCTGTTTTGCGGACCTGACCGTGCGCGAGAACCTGATTGCCGCCGCGCGCCCCGGCGATTGGACTTTGCGCCGGGTGACCGAATTGTTCCCCCGCTTGGGTGAACGGCAAGGGCAGAGGGCCGCCTCGCTGTCGGGCGGTGAGCAACAGATGCTGGCCATTGGCCGGGCGCTGATGACGAACCCTCGGTTGCTGATTCTGGATGAGGCCACCGAAGGTCTGGCCCCGATCGTCAGACAGGAAATCTGGGCCGCTCTGCACCGCCTGAAACAAGAGACCAACGTTGCTATCCTGCTGATCGACAAATCGCTGAAAGAGCTGGCGGGGGTGTCGGACAAGGCGGTTATTCTGGAACGGGGCCGCACGGTCTGGTCCGGCGTAATGGCGGACGTGACACAAGACATCTCGGAAAGATATGTGGGGGTCTGATGGCATTTGAGTTCCCACAAAAGGTGTTGTTCAAGCATTGCGACCCCGCCGGTATCGTTTTCTTTCCCCGCTATTTTGAGATGATAAATGATTGCGTCGAAGCGTTCTTTGATCAGGGGTTGGGCGTTCCGTTCCACGATCTGCACCGCGTAAGCGCGGTGCCGACAGCGCAGATCAAGACCCAGTTTCCGGCTCCCAGTCGGCATGGCGATCATTTGCTTTTCCAGTTGGATATTACGAAGATCGGACGCAGCTCGGCGGATTACTCGATGACTGCGCGCTGTGGAAACGAAACCCGACTGATAACATCCGCGACGTTGGTTCACGTTGATGCCAACGGCCGCCCTACGGCATGGCCTGACCAAATTCGCAACAAGTTACAGACATTTAGGGGCGACACATCATGACCCACAAGATCATCCAGCCAGACAATTGGTTGCCCGCCAAGGGCTATGCAAATGGGGTGCTGACCAAGGACGGGACATTGCATATCGGTGGCCAGATCGGCTGGGACGCGAACAAGAAATTTGTCAGCGGCGATTTTGTCGGGCAGATGAAACAGGCCCTTCGAAACATTGCAGAGATTGTCGAAGCCGCAGGCGGTCAGGTGACTGACGTGACCCGGCTGACATGGTTTGTCACCGACAAACGCGAATACCTGGCCAAACAGCCCGAGGTCGGCGCCGCCTATCGCGAGGTGTTCGGCAGGCATTTTCCAGCAATGTCGATGATCATTGTCGCGGGTCTGGTCGAGGATGATGCCGTCGTCGAAATCGAAGCCACCGCGCATCTGACATGACAGCGCGAGACGTCTTTATCTGCGACTATGTCCGCACCCCCATTGGGCGCTATGGCGGGGCGTTGTCGCAAGTGCGGGCGGACGATCTGGCCGCGTTGCCGGTCAAAGCCCTGATGAAACGATCCGCACAAGCAGATTGGGCTGCGGTGGATGAGGTCATCCTAGGGGCCACAAATCAGGCTGGAGAGGACAATCGAAACCTCGCCCGCATGGTGGTGTTGTTGTCAGGTCTTCCGGAAGCCGTACCAGCCTTTACGGTCAACCGACTATGCGCGTCGGGCATGGATGCGGTGATCGCCGGGGCGCGGATGATCCAGGCAGGTGATGCAGACCTGATAATCGCAGGCGGGTCTGAAAGCATGAGCCGCGCACCATTGGTAATGCCGAAACCCGACGCGGCCTTTTCGCGCCGGGCAGAGGTCTTTGACACCACTATCGGATGGCGGTTCGTCAATCCGGACATTGAACGGGCATGGGGCATCGAGACCATGCCGGAAACGGCAGAAAATGTGGCGTCCGAGTGGAGTATCTCGCGTGCGGATCAGGACGCCTTTGCCCTGCAAAGCCAGCGCCGCGCGTTGAGCGCACAGCAATCGGGTCGGTTGGCGCGCGAGGTCATTCCTGTCGAGGTCTCAGATCCGAAGGGCAACGTCACCTTGGTTAAGGAGGACGAGCACCCCCGAGAAACCACTCAGGACCGGCTTGCCGCCCTGAAAACACCATTTCGCCGAGATGGAACGGTCACGGCTGGAAACGCCTCGGGCATCAATGACGGCGCAGCAGCGCTATTGCTGGCCAGTGACGCGGGCGTGCGGTTGCATGGGCTTATACCGTTGGCCAGGATCGAAGGAGCAGCCAGTGCAGGCGTGCCCCCTCGGATTATGGGGATCGGACCCGTGCCTGCAACGCAAAAGCTGTGTGACCGGCTTAAGATATCACCCGCAAACTTTGATCTGGTCGAGTTGAACGAAGCGTTTGCGGCCCAGGCGATTGCCGTGGCGCGGGGGCTGGGACTTGACCCTATGGCGGATCACCTCAACCCCAATGGTGGGGCGATTGCGTTGGGCCACCCACTGGGTATGACCGGGGCGCGACTTGTTGGAACGGCGGCATTGGAGCTATCACTCAGCGGTCAGACCCGTGCCCTGTGCAGCATGTGCGTCGGGATCGGGCAGGGGGTATCGCTGGCCCTGCACGGTGTATGACCAAGCGCAGAGGAACCGCGACCCGTAAGAGCCGTACTTCCTGCCAATTAAAACCGGTATGTGGCACCGAACAACGGTCCGGACTGGCTGAATTCATAGTCCCTACCGTCAATCTCGTGATCAAATGAGATATACCTGTACCCGCCCCGCAGCATCCATCTGTCGTTGATGGCATAATCCGCCGTGACCAAAACCGACCAAGTCTGGCTGCCACTGCGGAACCCGCCATAGTCGACATAAGTTGTGCTGGTCCATTTGTCGGACAGGGTGAACCGCGCCCGCGCGCCAATAATCGGGTCAACCCAGCTGTCGTCTGCGGTATTGGTACGGCCGGGCATTGTTCCGGGTGTAAGGGTGAATTCAGTTTCCGTGCTGTACCATCTGAAACCGCCTGTCAGATCTACTGAGACCAGCGGATCCTGACGCACCCGGTACCCAACCGCTGCCGTCAGAAACTGGGTCTTTACCGACGTATCCAGATCCGAGTTGGCCGGGCCGGGGGCTGTGTTGCCGAAGGACAGGTTTGTGTAATTGTAATCCGCCAAAACGCTCCAGCGCCCGTTTGTTGCGGCCAGCGCGCCCATAAAGGCAAAGTCCAGATTTTCTAACGCGTCCGAAAAACTGAGCGTCCCATCCACCTGTCCCAAAGCCGTTTCAAAGCTGGTATCTGTTTCCGGCATGAACAGATAAATGGTCGCCTCATAGGACCAATCCGATTGCTGGGCCGAGGCGGCGGTCGCCATTGTAGCAAACAGCGCCATCCCCACAGCACTGCTTTTCAATCCTTGCTTCAACACTATTGAGTCCCTCCAATTACTGGGTTGTATCATTATCTCTAAGACGGTTCGGGCGGGTCATAATCATGCCGCCGCTTTGTTGGTTGTCCGCACGTCCGAACCGACGCGGTTTATGTCGGTGTCCGGGAAGAATTCGGACCATACATGCCAGAAAACACCTGCGCGCAAGGTTTCGACCCGTTGCAACTGACCCTGATCCGACGCGCCCCAGAAATCGCAGCGCGTAACCGGCTTGCCGCTGTCATTGTACCAGACACCAAGGCTTTCATATCTCGGGTCCAGGCTTATAACAATGTCGCGTCCACCGGCAGTGGCGTTGACGATCCAATTGTTTTCGATGACAAAATCATCCGTCCAGCACGCGGCGTCCTGGCCGATCGTGACACCCCAGACATAGGTTTTGTTCGGCAGCCGGTCATCCGAGTGGTCCATATTGTCCATCACTGGTGCATCTTCCTGATGCTGGCGGCTGATGCCCCAGCCAAAGGTGATTTCGGTCACCATGTCCAGCAGTCGAAGCAAGGGATTTGGGGACGGTTTGTTCAAAAACACCTCACCCTCTGGAAACGCCTTTTGAAAGCCGCGAAAACTCATGCGATAGGTCGGCCACGGTTTCATCTGCGCCTCAGGGCGCACAGGGCAGGCGGGGCCAGTTGCAGACGAGTCGCGGTCAGCCTCGCGAAAGCCATAGATGTGCTGGATCGGCTCGCCGGTTTCGTTGTCGCGAAGGATCAGGTTGTTGCCATGCTGGGCCAGAACCTCAAGGTTCAGGCGCTTGCCTTCGATCCGGGGCGCATAGCCCTGGCCAAGATTTGCCATCGCACAATAGGTCATCACGACGTCTTCGCCACCCAAGCCGGTCGCGTCGCCCGCTAGATGCGGCCGCATGATCTGAGCATCCGGATGCGCACGGGCGTGGCCGTTGTTGTCAATGACGATGACCGGGGCGGTGGGGCCGACATATTTCTGTGCCTCGCTGATAGGAAAAAAGGCTGCATCGTTCAACTGATTGCGCAGCCCCAGATGCACCCAGACATAGGGAAACCCATATAGTAAAACCGTCAGCACTGTTCCAAGGCCCCAGGCCCAGAACGGCCCGCCGCCAATCAGAAAATGCGCTATAGTCGCGACCCCGTACCCGCCCAGACCGATGGCGATCAGACGATATTCGTGGCGAATAAAGCGCACCATGTTTTTGCGCTTTACCTTCAATACCATCTGCGAAATATCCCCCAGGTCCCGAAAGTAGACAAAGCCGATCCCAAGCGAAACGGTAAAGCCAAGAGCGAAGAGTACGTTTCCTGCCATTTGGACCTCCTGATGTTTGAGTTCGGATACCGTGGACTGCGACCAATTATTGCTGTGGTGACGCACGCTTGATCATAAATGCCTCAACAGCTTGCTGCGTTTCCGGACGAACGTTCTCAATCCCTTCATAAGGCACGCCGTAAGCCGGAGGGGTGTCGGGGTACTTTTCCTTTCGCGCCATGTGTCGCGCTAGTATGCGCACGAACTCCTGTCCACCCCACGCGCCTACTTCGGTTGAGACAGAGAATTCTTCGCGGGTATCACGATAGAGATCGAAGAATTTGGCCGCGATTGGGTTTTTACCCGGCGGGGGCAAGATGAGTTTGAGCTGATCTTTGACGATCGCTTCGGGTTTCTTGTCTGAATAGATGATCACATGATCGCGGCGTGATTTGGATTCATCGTCCAAAAGCAGCGCGGCGGACTGATCAACTCCGTCGATTAGGCGGTCGCGCGGAATAAACTGATCGGCGCCGGCAAATCGGGACAGCGTTGTATAGAGATCAGAGACATGAATGATGCTGTTCAGCAACCCGTCTGCCTCGATCATGCCTGGCCACCGGATAAAGGCATCCACTCGCACGCCACCTTCGGTAGTGTCGGCCTTTCCACCACGGAAGATCATTGGAGTGAACCCGGATTGCGGGGAATACTTGGTGAAATGGCCATTGTCGCCCATCACGACAATGATGGTGTTATCGGCTAGTCCAAGTTCGTCTACTTTAACGAACAGATCACCAAGCCATTGGTCCAGAAGCTGCATCTTGTCAACGTAGAGACCACCATTGGCGCTCTTGGGGCCTGTGCGACCTGTACGAGTGTTGTCCAGTGGGATCATCGGCCAGTATTGCAGGAAGAACTGTGCTTCACCTCCTGCCAGACGTTCCAATTCTTCCATAGTTTTGTCTTGGAAGGCTTGGTTCATCTCGTCGTACTTGGCGGCATTCCAGCGTTCGGCGGTTTCCATCCGGATTTCGCGAATTGGACCGTCAGGATCGCCTTCGATGACAGTCATCATAGCAGAGGCATCAGGGCGAAACCATTGGTCGACGGTGTACTTGTCGTCGTAGTCCCGAATTGCTACCGAAACCTGCTCTTTGATCGCGTCGTCATGGAAAATCGTTAACTGACCTTGCTGGTGGATTGCGTGCTGGGCATAGTCAAACCCCTGATTCATCGCCCAACTTTCCGGAATATCACCCATGTGCCATTTGCCGACATGGCTGGTTGCGTAACCGGCCTGCTTCAGTACTTCTGCCAGAGTCACTTCTTGACCCGGAAGGCCTTCTCCGGCGATGTCGACTTGCGTATTACCCATGCCCATCCGCACCGGCAAACGCCCAGTCATCTGTGCCACCCGCGTTGGTGTGCATGAAGGTTCGGTGTACATCCGAACCATGCGCATGGCCTGATCCGAAAAGTCGTTAATGTTGGGGGTTTCATACCCGCGTACGGCGTTAAGTTCAGGTATGCCCATATCGCCGAAACCCAGATCGTCGATCAACACGCTTATGATGTTGGGTGGATTGCCGTCGTTTGCTTCCCGAAATGCCGCTAGAGCGTCATCAACCGCAGCATCATCATGCTCCCATTGCTCTTCGTGCTGAGCTTTTAGTATGTAAAACTCGGCGTCGTGCTGAATTGGGTTTTCTTGAGCATGGGCCGATGGGGTCATAAACCCGATCGTCAGAATAGTCGACCATGTCAGTTTCATTCCATTCTCCCACGTGTCTGCGTGATGTGATCAGTGACTAATCCGCAAAATCATTGTCATATATAAATATTACAATATCAGACAGAAGATTTCTACGGGCCTGTCTCATTGCCAGCTCATGAACACCTCACGCGTCAGTTCCGTTTCCGGGCGCAGGTTGTCGATGCCGTCATAGGGCAGGCCTTTGCCAATTTCAGAATGCGGATACTTCGCGATCATTTTTTGGTGGCGTTTGACCATGTCCTGAAAAGACGCCCCAGCCCAAAGCGAGTACCCGACCAAAGGGTGTTCCTCGCGCGGGTCGCGATAGATGTTGTAAGTCGGCGCGGCCGCGCCGGGCTGTCCGGGGGCGGGCAGGTGCATCTTGAACTCTTGCTTGACCACCGACCGCAGCACCGGGCCTTCGTAGACATACACATAGTCGCGCCGCCCGTTGCCTTCCCCGTTCAGCAACAGGGCCGTCTGGTCGATGCCGTCAATCACACGGTCGCGGGGGATATGATCGGTTGCCCCGGCGATACGGGCCATGGTGGTAAAGATATCGGACACATGAAAGATGTCGCCTGCGGCGCTGTTGGGTTCGATAACGTTTGGCCAGCGGATGAAGGCATCGGTGCGGACGCCGCCTTCAAGATGCTGGGTCTTGCCACCACGGTAAATCAGTTGGTTCAGACCCGAGGTACCCTCGTAATGGTACATCAGGCCATTGTCGGCCATCAGGATGACAATCGTGTTGTCGGCCTCTCCGGTTTGGTCCAGCTTGACCAGAAGATCACCGATCCAGCCGTCTAGCAACTGCAGCTTGTCCGCATGAAACCCGCCGTTCCGCGACAGCGCCTGATCGGGATAGACAAAGTTCAGCGGGTAAAGCGGCCAGTATTGCAGGAAGAAGGGCGCGTCCTCGGCTGCGACCCGTTCCAGCTGTTCCAATGCCTGCTGCTGATATCGCAGGTTCATGTCCTCGTACTTGGCCTGGGTCCAGACCTCACCCGCAGACATGTCGATTTCGCTCGCCGGGCCGCCGGTGCTGCCTTCAACCCCGGCAACCAGACCAAAAGGTTTAAAGCGTTCGTCCAGCAGGAACTGGTTATTCTGCCCCTCGGGCGTATAGCCGAGCATGTTATTGGCCCGCATCGCCTCGGTCGTCATCAGGCTAAGTTGGACTTGCTGATGCAGAGGGAAGGCGGCCCAGTCAAAGCCCTGATTATGTGGATAGGATTGCTCGATATCGCCCTGATGCCACTTGCCGATATGGGCTGTGTTGTAGCCGACCTCTTTCAGGATCTCGGCCAGGGTGACCTCGCTCGCCGGAAGGCCTTCGCCCACCAGGGCAACCTTGACCTCTTCGACCCCTGCGCGAACCGGATGGCGGCCGGTCAGCATGGCCGTTCGTGTGGGTGTGCAGGAGGGTTCGGTATACATCCGCATCAACGACAGGCCTTCAGTGGCCAGTTGATTGATCTGAGGTGTTTCGATCCCCATGACATAGTTCATCTTGCGGTCACCCATCTGACCAAAGCTTACGTCATCAATCAGGATGTACAGAAAGTTGGGCGGCTGACCATCGTTTGCGCTGCGGATTTCGGCCAGTCGGGCGTCGATCTCGGCATCCTGCGTGTCCCAAACCTTGCCGAATTGCGCGCGCAGGAACTCATACTCGCCGTCGTGAACGATCGGGGTTTGCTGGGCCAGTGCAGAACCGGCACTGAACAGCAGAACGGGCAGAATGCTAAGTGGTCTCATCTTAATCCTTTCATTCGTGAACGCGCGTTGCCGGCTGGGCCGGCAAACGCTTTTCGATACTGGTGCGCAAATCCGAGAGGCTTTCGGCCAAATCCGCCAGATACCGGGTTTGCGACATCGCCGCTTCAGTCCGGGCCAACGTCAGTTCGGAGTACACCTCGTGGTAATCCGCGCAGATTTGGTCGAACTCTGAGTCGCCAGCTCTCAGGGCACGCAGTTGTTTGGCCGCGCCTGGGAACTGTGCTGCAAAGAAACGGTCATCTGTCATTGCTGCGGGGTCCGTTAGATTTGTCGCCCAATCATGCCCATATGCGAATGTGACTTGAACGTATTAGGCCGCGTGTTACCGTAGCAACATACCGCCAAGTCCTTACCTGGAAGGGATAGTTCCTGACTGACCCACCCGCCAACGATCAGCAATCTGAACCGCGGTCGCCTTCCCGGGATCAGGTTGAAGCAGCGCTCGAGAGAGTTCTGGCCTCGAAGGAGTTCAACGGTGCGGCCCGAATGCAGTCGTTCCTGTCCTATGTCGTGACCGAGGCGCTGGCTGGTCGGACGGAAGAGATCCGCGCAAAGACCATCGCGATGGATGTCTACGGCTACGAAGTGGATGACTTGACCAAACGCGAAGGGGTGGTGCGTGTCGATGCAGGGCGGGTCCGGCGTAAGCTACAAGCCTATTACGAAAACGACGGTTCGGCGGATGAGGTCGTGATTTCTCTGCCCGTCGGCCGCTATGCGCCCGAGTTTCGGTCGGGTGGGGATATTGGTCGAAACCCGAAGCAGAACCGCAAATTATGGGTGGCAATTGCCGTTGCCGGCGCGTTTGTACTCGGTGGGATTGGGATCGTGACGACGCAGGTCTTGTGGAATTCCGCGTCACATGTGCCCGGGCGCGAGCAGACGACGATCTATGATGTCTCACCAACCCGCGTTGAGGCGATGAACCTGTGCAGTACCGGGCGTGATCTGATATTCCCGATTGTCGACTTGTCGCGTCTGCAACCGGGATTGCTGGTGTTTGAAACCGCGATCCAGCGCGACCCGTTGTATTTCTGCGGTTTTGCGGGTGCGGCGCAAGTTGAAACCATGCTGGCTATTCTTCAGTTTCAACTTCCAGTTGCGGATAAGCTGTTCAAGGCTGCCGACGGTAACAGTGCCCACGCGTTAGAGTTGGCACCGGATGCTCCCTGGGCCCTATCAGCGCGGGCGTGGTATGAGTACGGTGTCGGTAATTTCAGCCGGGCTACCAGCTTGTCTGCACGCGCAACGGATCTGGCACCCGACGACCCGCATGTTGCCGAGTTTGACGCGTTGATTTCCCTCTATACATCTGATTTTCAACGCATCCTTTCGCATGCGGAGCGGTATCAAAACCTGCGTGGGGATGGTGGCGGGCTGGTTTTAGGCAATGCTTTGGGTGCGGCGCAGTTCCATACCGGTGACTATGTGTCCGCGATTGAAACGTTTGAAAACGCCATTGCAGAAGGGGGCGCATTTGGTCCGATCTCGACCGCATATCTGATGGCAGCACGCTGGAACAACGACCAACCCGCCGAGGCGCGTCGTCTGGCGCGGATGTTCGCGAAGACGTGGCCTGATTTCCCTCTGGAAGCCGTGAAACGCCGGGTCTTTGTGGACCCGCAACCGGTTCTGGATTTGACCAAAGCCATGCGAGCGGCAGGGTGGAAGGGTAAGTCGCCGCAAATCACAGAGTAACCATTCTTGTGTGCGAATGAGCATCTAGAAAAAGAGGTTCGTCAGTCTTTGGTAGAAACAAAGAGCCTTGCTGTTTTCAACTCGGATGGTCGCGACCGCCGGCCGGGTGATACTCTGGCCGTTGAACCTCTTGGGTGTAGACAATCAATACACGTCGAACCGGATGGAAAACACTGTTCCAGTTGCTACAGAATCCAGGGTGATATCCGCATTATGCGCGCGCAATGTGTTTCGCACGATTGCTAGTCCCATACCGGTTCCGCCCTGATCCCGTTTCGTTGTGAAGAACGGATCAAAAACACGTTCTGCGTTGCCAACGGAAACACCTTGCCCATCATCCCCAACCTGCACGCAAACCTGCCCGTCGCGTACCTTAGCCACAAGGTGCACGACCTGTCCGCCATGCTCCAGCGCGTTGTTCAGCATTTGGCGCAGGACCACCAGCAGGCCTTCGGGGCCGATCGGAAGGTCAACTTGGCCGCCCTCCAGGTTAAACGCCAGAGCCGGAAAGTCGCTCCGTAAAGTGTCGGCGACATTGTCTAGTGTAGCCGAGCCTTCGTGGCGGGCTTCGCGGGCGCGGGCCACCTGTCGCATCGCTTCGATCTGCTGCTCCATTTGATGGGTGGCGCTGGCGATCTGGTCAACAAGACGCAGGTTCTCGTCAGATAGCGCAACATCGTCACGCAGCAGTTCCGCGGCGGCTTTCAACGTTGCGACCGGGGTTTTCAGCTCATGCGTGACATGGTCGGAAAAGCTGCGGATTGTAGTCTCGCGGTTGCGCAGCGTGTCTGCCATGTCGATCACGCTTTGGGCGGTGATCCGGAGCTCTTGCGTGCCGAAATGAGCCGGTGGCTGCGATGGTTCGGCTGGGTAGCGGGCAACCTGTGTAGCAAAGCGTTCCAGGGCGGTTATCGGCCGCAACAAAAGTCGGACCAGAAGCCAGCCCAGAATGGCCGTCACTACGGTAATGATCAGCCCCAAAAGAAAGGCCGCATTGCGGTATCCAAGATCGGGCCCAAGGTATCGAAACACCACAAGCCCTGTTAGCGACAAAAGCAGGGTGCCGCACAATGCACCGCCCAGAACAAAGGCAAGGCTTGGGCGCCACCTGCGCCTCATGCGGTGATGTCCTGAATCCGAATGCCGACCCCGTGCACCGTTTCAATCGCATTTGCGCAACCAGCCTGCGCCAGCTTGCCCCGGAGGTTGCGCAAGTGGCTGTCCAGCGTCCTGTCAGACACTTGTGATGAGGTCCCCCAGACGGTGCCGATCAACTGGGCTCGGCTGTGAATCTGGGACGGGCGCTCAACCAATGCGGCGAGCAGCGTAAACTCGGTTGCTGTCAGGGGAATGCTTTGACCGTCCAGTCGGCAGATATGCGCCCCGGGGTCCAATGTGATCCGACCATGGGACATGACGAACGTTGGGCGCGGGCCCGAAGTGCGTTTCAGAATGGCCCGCACCCGCGCTACCAATTCACGCGGGCTGAACGGTTTGGTGACGTAGTCATCGGCCCCCATTTCCAGGCCCAGAATAAGGTCGATCTCATCATCGCGGGCGGTCAGGAACAGGATCGGGACCTCGGATCGGGTCCGGATGCGGCGACAGACCTCAAACCCGTCCAGTTCCGGCAATCCGATATCCAGCACGATCAGGTCGGGTGTTTCGCGGGCTGCGTGGGTCAGGGCGATCTGGCCATCGCTGGCGGTCACCACCCTAAACCCCGCGCGTTCCAGAGCCAGACCAACCAGATCCCGCAGGCCGGGGTCATCATCAACCAACAGGATCTTCATTGCGCCTCGCTATATGTATTTGTCGCAAGATAGCCATTCACACGCGCAGTGCGAAAGTCCCATTCGCGCCAGTTTAATTGTGTTGGCTCCGGATGCACACAGTCAAAAGCCCAGCCGGGTATATGCAGAAGCGGTTGGCGTTTGGTCTGCGCAACGATTGCCGTGGCCGCTGTGTGCCCGAGGCTGCACACATATACCCAGTCAGTGCGGTCAGTTTTTCCCGAATGCGCCGCACGCGACAGAGTGTCTGTCGCGATCAGCGCCGCGAAATTGACAAAGGTGCACACGTATAGGGTGCCGACACCAAGGGCCGCTATCCGTAACACCAACCAACCTGAGGATCGCTCGCGCAGAACCTGCCAGGTCACCATTGCCAGACCCAGCGCCACCAAACCCATCCAGATCAAGGCATAAACACGCAAGTAGGTCAGGCCGAATGCGCCAATGTAAAGGTTCAGACGGAAGGCTGCCGATAGGGTCAGCAAGACATTCTGCGTCAGCCACAGCAGTAGCAAAGGTTTCAGAGCAGGGTTTTGATTCAGGAACGGGCGCGCGGCCAGGGCAAAGGTGCCAGCCAGCAAGGCTGTGGCCAGCAGGGGATAGGCCCCGCGATGCGCGTAAGTGGCGTGGCTCATGCCCTCGGGTAAGGCAGCGCGCCCAGACAAGATCGAGATATCCATCACACTTTGCAAAGCCAGCATCAGGTTGAACAGCACCAGCGCCCGAAACACTGACCCGGCATTCAACACGCGAGAGCTATCCCAACTGGGCACCGACAGGTTGACGGCGGAGCTTGGGGCGGTGGCCGACAGGAATGGCCAGATCAAAAGTCCCAACCCAACCCAAAGCAAGCAGCGCCACACCAACGTGAAGACATCGATATCCACGTGCAGCATCCTGATCAACATATGTTCCAGCACAGGGTTGGCGCTGATGAGCAACGTGCTCAGCACCAGAACACCACCCAGAGGAAAAGCCCAGTTGCGGATAAAGGCCCTGACCGATGATTGGCTGGTTTGATCAGACAGGCGGTGGCGATTGCGCCAAATCCGCATCTGCGCTGCACAATCCAGAAGACCCGCAGTTGGTAGCCGCCCCATAAGTCGCAGGGTGGCGGCCGCCAGCCACGGCCCGGTGGCGCGCACGCCAACCGTGTCCGGGAGGTGCAACATGGCAACGGCGCCGAACAGACCCAGCACAAGAAAGCTCAGCGACAACAGCTGAACATGCTCGAGGACAGGTAAGGTCATCAGCAGCAATATCCCGGCAGCGGGCAGCGTTCTTCGACGATCAGAGGCGTCCAGGTTTGCCGCCGCAAATATACACCATGCGAAAATAGCCAGAGATAGGCCGGGTTTATGACCCCAGAACAGCTGATCGCCCATTAAAACCAACAAAGCCAGTGCGCCCAAAAGGGGCACCCATTTGTCATCCTCCCGCGCTGCTTCTGGTGGCCTTACGGGTGGCGATTGGCCCACCTGATAGCCGCTTTCGCTTGCCAGCCACCAGCCGTCGCGGGCCAGAGAGTGGGGAAGGCCACGTATGACGAGTTTCTTGGGCATGTCTTTCTCCGCCTGTAGTTTCCCCAACTGTGGAGGAAACACATGCAGATGATCCGCAGCAGATGTGCAGAGCTTGTGCAGACCGGCTACGGCTGAAGAAGTCCCATCTGATTGTCAGTCTGAGTGGATTGCTTATGATACACCCCTGAAATACAGGCGCATAAGTCACGCGGCAGAAATGCTGGCAACCTACCTAGCGGGTCCTGCCCCTGGAGGAGAAGCTGCACTAAAGCAATGCACCTCCTGCGGTCGATCAGGCACTTATCCGAACTTTATCACAAAGGAAAAATCATGGCTGGGGTGGTAGGATTCGAACCTACGATACACAGTACCAAAAACTGCTGCCTTACCACTTGGCTACACCCCAACGGTGAGGCGCTATCTACGATTGTTGATTGGAGGGTTCAAGACCTTTCCGACAAAAAATGAACATGCCGCGAAAATTATTTTTCGGGACGTGCAAGGGTGTGAATACACCTCTTTAGTTACCAGAGTTTGCGGCCCGATCGACTGGGCCTTGATCGCAGGTTTTTCGCATCGCTGACCAAACGAAATGTTAACCGGCGCCCCTGAACTGAGGCTTGCGATCGGCGGTGTCGGGCTGTTTCATGGAACCATACAAGCTGCAGGGTCGTGGCGACCCAAAGCTATCGTGATCAAAAACACAGGTGAGATATGAAAACCCTGCGCACCCCAGATGAACGGTTTCAAGGCCTCGCGGATTACAGTTTTGCTCCAAATTACACAGATGTAGACGATACCGAAGGCGGCAAGCTGCGTGTTCACTACGTGGATGAAGGGCCACGCGGGGCCGCCCCGGTTCTGATGATGCATGGTGAGCCGAGCTGGTCGTACCTATACCGTCATATGATTTCGGGCTTTGTGGTCAAAGGGCACCGAGCGGTCGCGCCAGATTTGGTCGGATTCGGGCGTTCGGACAAGCCTTCGGAACGCGGTGATTACACTTATGCGCGCAACGTGATGTGGATGGGGGACTGGCTACGCGCAGTCGATCTGCGCAATATTACTCTGATCTGTCAGGATTGGGGTGGACTGATTGGGTTACGGCTTTGGGCTGAGATGCCGGACAGATTCGCGCGCGTTGTTGTGGCCAACACCGCGTTGCCAACGGGCGACCAACCGATGGGCACCGCTTTTGATAACTGGCGCAAGTTCAGCCAAGACGTGCCAGTGTTTCCCGCCGGGGGGATTTTGAAAGGGGGTACTGTTTCACACCTGTCAGACGAGGTCATCGCGGCCTATGATGCCCCATTTCCCGACGAAAGCTACAAAGCTGGGGCGCGGCAGTTCCCGATGCTTGTGCCTGCCTCACCTGATGATCCAGCCACCGCGCCAAACCGTAAGGCCTGGAAGGTGATCCAGGAATTGCAGACCCCGGTATTGACCGCCTTTGGGGCCGACGATCAGATTATGGCCGGCGTTGATACAGTTTTCCAAAAGCTGTGCCCAGGCGCAGCAGGTCAGCCTCATGTCGTGCTGCCGAAAGCCGGACATTTCCTGCAAGAGGATGTCGGCGCGGATTTGGTGAGTCTGACCTGTGATTTCATTGACCGTACGTCGTGACCGCAGGCCAGGGCCTCTGGATCACTCGCGGACTTCGGACGGATCGACCCCCCAGAGGTTCGATTTGAGCGTCCAGCCGCGATAACCGCCCGCTGAAACATAGCACCAGTCAATGCTGCAGCTCCCCAGTCGCGCAACGACACCGGATTCGAATTGCGCGCTGACCTGCGTGTTGGGATCAGGGTTGATGTAGACTGGCAGCATCTCGGCTTCAATCAGTACGGTGCGCACACCGGACAGCAGCGCGTAATGGACCCAGCCCCCGGCACCGTCGCGATCCTGCACCTTGCGCCAATTGCCATATTCAGCTGTGATCTGCAGCGGCATGCCGCGCCGTTTGAAAACCCAGTCGATTCGATGGGTCAACGATGGGCCGCGGCGCACGTTACCTTCTGCGGCCTTCATCGACACATAACGCGGCAGTGGAAGGTTTGTCACAGGGCCGCGCTTGTCCTGCGCGCTGGCGGGCAACGCGCCAGCTGCGATCAGAAATACGGACACTATCGCCAAAAAACGGCGTTTCACCGGTCGAGAACCACTCACTGCCTGTCTGCTCTTGTACTTGTTTATCTTGCTGCGAAAAAAGGTCGTCTCAATAGCTTTGGGGTTCTTGTGCCCCGCCTTATCCTGCGCCACGATGCCATGGCGCGCGAATGTTTGCAAAGCGATGGGAGTGCCAAGGTGACAAGAGAACGTCTGAGTGTTGTCGTAACGCGACGGTTGCCCGAGGCGGTTGAAACCCGGTTGAGCGAATTGTTCGATGTGCAGCTGCGCGACTCGGATACGCCCATGACGCGCGAAGAACTTGTGACGGCGGTGCAAACGGCCGATGTTCTGGTGCCAACCGTGACGGATTCGATCGATGGTGGGCTGCTGGGACAGGCGGGTGAAAACCTGCGTCTGATCGCGAATTACGGGGCAGGGGTCGATAACATCGACGTCGCAACGGCGCGTCAGCGCGGTATTTTGGTATCAAACACGCCGGGCGTCTTGACCGACGATACCGCTGACATGACCATGGCGCTTATACTGGCCGTAACCCGCCGGATACCCGAGGGGTTGTCCGTCATGCAAAAAGGCGACTGGACCGGCTGGTCTCCGAACGCCTTGCTTGGGGGACGGATCGGTGGTCGCCGCCTTGGGGTGCTGGGGATGGGCCGGATCGGTCAGGCCGTCGCTCGTCGCGCCAGCGCTTTTGGGATGCAGGTCCATTATCACAACCGCCGCCGCCTGCGTCCAGAGATCGAACAAGAGCTTGAGGCAACTTACTGGGAAAGCCTGGACCAGATGGTGGCGCGAATGGACGTGATCTCTGTTCATTGTCCGTCGACACCATCGACCTTTCATCTGATGAATGCGCGGCGGCTGAAGCTGCTGAAGCCCACGGCCGTTGTCGTAAACACGTCCCGAGGAGAAGTGATCGACGAAAACGCGCTTACGCGTCAAATTCGTTCGGGTGACATCGCGGGCGCTGGATTGGATGTTTATGAACACGGCACGGACGTCAATCCGCGCCTTCGGCAGCTGCCGAATGTCGTCTTGCTGCCGCATATGGGATCGGCCACTTTGGAAGGGCGGATCGAGATGGGTGAAAAAGTTATCGTCAATATCAAAACGTTCGAAGATGGCCACCGCCCGCCGGATCAGGTCGTACCATCCATGCTGTAAGGCGTTCGGATTAGGCCAAGGCGGCAAATTTCGATTTTTCAGGAGGATACTATGAGACGAAGTCTGATTTCAGGATTGTTTTTGACGGCGTTTGCTTTTGCCGGGCCGACTTTTGCGCAAGAGACCGCAGATGCCGTCGCGCCCGAAGGGGCCTCTGAGGGCCAGGTTCAGGGCCTGACCGACGAGGTCATCGCGGCGCTTGAGGCCAAACTGGCTGGCGAACCGGTGACCTCACAGAACTGGATGGTCGCGGCGGCGAATCCCCTCGCCGTTGAGGCCGGGGCCAAGGTGTTGCGGGCAGGCGGCTCGGCCGCTGACGCGATGGTTGCCGTGCAAGTGGTTCTGGGTCTGGTCGAGCCACAATCCTCGGGTCTTGGTGGTGGTGCGTTTCTGGTCTGGTATGATGCGGCCACCGGTCAGCTGACCACGCTGGACGGGCGCGAGACCGCGCCGTTAGAGGCCACGCACAGGTTGTTTCACGACGATAACGGCGAGCCGCTCAAGTTCTTTGATGCGGTTGTTGGTGGCTTGTCCGTTGGCACGCCCGGCACGCCAGCGCTGCTGGAAGAGGCTCACCGGCGCTGGGGCCGCAGCCCGTGGCCAGGCCTGTTTCATGATGGTATCACCCTGGCTGACAACGGGTTTCTGGTCTCGCCCCGGTTGGCTGGACTAGTTGAGGCAGACGCCGAACGACTGTCGCGTTTTCCGGTGACTGCCGAGTACTTTCTACCCGACGGCGCGCCTTTGCAGCAGGGGCAGCGCCTGACGAACCCGGCCTATGGAGACACTTTGCGGGTTCTGGCCAGTGACGGGGCCGCAGGGTTCTATGGCGGCGAAATTGCCGCGGGGATTGTCAGCACGGTGCGAAACGCGCCGGGAAATCCGGGTGTGTTGTCGGGCGTCGATCTGGCACTCTATCAGGTGATCGAGCGTGAACCGGTTTGCGCCGCCTATCGCAGCTACGAGGTTTGCGGTATGGGCCCGCCGTCGTCCGGAGCCCTGACAGTCGGGCAGATTCTGGGCATGCTGGAAGGCTATGATCTGGCCGCCATGGGTCCCGAGGACGCCAATACCTGGCGTCTGATCGGCGACGCCTCGCGTTTGGCCTTTGCGGATCGTGGTCGGTACATGGCCGATCACGACTTTGTCCCCATGCCCACGCAGGGTCTGGTCGACCCGGGTTATCTGTCCCAACGGGGTGAACTACTTGGCGGAGAGGGCGCACTGACCGAAGTCGGACCGGGAAATCCTGAATTTGATCACGCATCGAACTGGGCTGATGATATGTCGATTGAGCTGCCCTCGACCTCGCATATCTCGATCGTGGACCAGTATGGCAACGTATTGTCGATGACCACGACGATCGAAAACGGGTTCGGGTCGCGGTTGATGACCAACGGGTTCCTGCTGAACAATGAGCTGACCGATTTCTCGTTCAAAACCCACAGTGACGGCGTGCCGATTGCCAACCGGCTTGAGCCCGGCAAACGCCCGCGCTCGTCCATGAGCCCGACAATTGTGATGCAGGACGGTGCGCCTGTTCTGGCTATCGGGTCACCCGGCGGTAGCCGGATCATCGGCTATGTGGCCAAGTCGATCATCGCCTGGGCGGATTGGGATATGGATGTGCAACAGGCGCTGTCCCTACCGCATATGGTCAACCGCTTTGGAACCTATGATGTCGAACAGGGCACTGCGGCCGAAGGGTTCGCGGATGCGCTGATCGAACAGGGGTTCGAAGTTAATCCTCGCGACCTGACCTCGGGATTGCATGCGATTGAAATCGGCGACGTGCTGGTAGGTGGTGCCGATCCTCGGCGCGAAGGTATTGCGCTGGGCGAATAAGGGAGTAACCACATGGTGCAGGCAGCCGCGTTGCCGCGAAACGAGGCCGGAATTGAAACGGCTGTCGGCATTCTAAAGCAAAAGTTCGGGGACCGTATGCAAACCGGGCAGGCGATCCGCGAACAGCATGGTCACACGACAACTTGGATTGAAAACCAGTCCCCGGATGCGGTGGTTTATCCCCATTCGACCGAAGAAGTTTCCGAGATCGTCCAGACATGTGCCCAGCATAAGGTGCCGGTCATTGCATTTGGCACTGGCACCTCGCTTGAGGGCCATGTGAATGCGCCGGCTGGTGGTATCTCGGTCGATCTGATGCAAATGAACAAGGTTCTGGCCGTTCACGCCAGCGATCTGGATTGCGTCGTGCAACCCGGTGTGACGCGTGAGGATCTGAACACGAATCTGCGCGATCAGGGCCTGTTTTTTCCGATTGATCCGGGCGCGAATGCGTCACTGGGGGGCATGGCGGCAACCCGTGCCTCGGGTACCAACGCCGTGCGCTATGGCACCATGAAGGACAACGTCCTCAGCCTTGAGGCCGTGATGCCGGACGGGCAGATCATCCGCACGGGCCATCGAGCCAAAAAATCCTCAGCCGGGTATGACCTGGCCCGCCTGCTTATTGGTGCCGAAGGGACGTTGGGCATTATCACGGAAATCACCTTGCGCCTGCAGGGAATCCCCGAGGCGATCACCTCGGCCCGTTGCTCATTCTCGACAGTCGATGCGGCCTGTCAGGCGGTGATGATGACCATTCAGTATGGCGTCCCCGTCGCCCGGATCGAGTTGCTGGACGAATTGTCAGTCAGGGCTGCCAATGCCTATTCCGGACTCAGCTTGCCGGAAACGCCGCTGTTGCTGCTGGAATTCCATGGCTCTGACGCGGGTGCAGCCGAACAGGCCGAGACATTTGGTCAGATCGCCGAAGAGTTCGGCGGTACTGACTTTGCCGCCACTTCAACCACGGAAGAGCGTAACAAACTGTGGCAGGCCCGACACGACATGTATTGGGCCAGTCTGCAACTGCGCCCCGGTGCGCGCGGCATTTCCACAGATGTTTGTGTCCCGATCTCGCGGCTGGCTGAATGCGTTACCGCAACGCGGGAAAAGGCCGAAGACCTTGACCTGCTGGCACCGATTGTCGGACATGTTGGTGATGGGAATTTCCATACCCTGTTGTTGATCGACATGGATAACCCGGACGAGGTGACCAAGGCGGATGGTTTTGTCGGATGGCTGAATGATCTGGCCATTTCGATGGATGGAACCTGCACAGGTGAGCACGGGATAGGCCAGGGCAAGCGGCCTTATCTGGTTAAAGAGCTTGGATCCGCAGTTCATTTTATGGCTGCAATCAAGCAGGCTCTGGATCCGGATAATATTATGAACCCGGGCAAGATTTTGCCGGGCTCTGAGCCCTGATCTGACATCGGTTTTCTACATCAAAGCCATAACAGTGCCTCAATTTACCGCTATCTGTTTCGCAAAAGAGCAGTGTTAGAATTTGAGGTTTCTAATGAACGCACTAAGGTTCATTGGCTTTGCCGTCGTTATTGTTTTGGTCATAGCCGGGCTGGACTATTTTCAGCAGGACAAAAAGCACGAGGGCACCCTGTCCGTCAGCGCGTACATCGGCACGTTCAAGGCGCGTTTTGCTGCGTATAACGAAGAACTGGATGCCGAACAGCTTGAGCGTGAACGAAAGAAACGCTGGCATGCCGGTGGCAAGCCCTACATGCCTGAAACTGGCGACGGCTGGGTGCGTCGGGCGATTGTCGATCGTGAATTCACGCTTAATGCCCGCGAAGGACCGCATCTAGCCACCGTCAGCGCGGCCGCGCGGCCCCTGGCCAGCAATGTCGCAGTGCAAAAGGTCGAGACGCTAGCCAAAAAAATGGATCAGATCAGCTGGGTCTATGAAAAGGGCGAATACACCCTTTGGCTTCAGGTGCAGCTCAAGAAAGACGCCAGATCTAACTCGCTGGTTGGCAGTATTGCCCAATCCGTGGCCGCGATGGATTTCGGCGGTCGGGATTACGCCCCCTTTGGCGTTATCGGCGGTGTCGCCTATTTCCAGTTTGCGCAGAATGAATACAGCGTGATCACTGTAGATGATCGGGCTTTTTGGGCGATGATCACGGCAACTGTTTCGAATCTGGACGCACCGGCAGGGTTCAACATCTACAAGGGAACACTTGGGCTAGGGCAGGAGATTCGGGTGCAGCTCTATTCGGATGCACCCGCGCCTGAAGTTTACGCCTTCCTGTCTCAGATAGACTATGAAGCGATGAATGGACTGTTGGACAAACCTGTGCCGGGTGTTGCCAATGATGCAGCATCCGATCCCGAAAGCGAGGCCGAGCTGGCCATCAACATGGCTGCGCTTCGGGGAGAGTTCGTTAAGCTGCGGGCAGAACTGGCCCGGATGCGGCTGGACAATATCGACGGGCTGGCGCTGGTGGCCAACTCGTTGGCCGCGCAATACGGCTTGCCCGGTGATACGTTTGATCTGACGGCCAACAACATCCAATCTGCAGATGACCTTGTTCAGGTCGGTTACCGCAAAGGGCTGAGTGACCTGTTGTTGGAGGAAACCCAAAAGGCGGATGCTGACGGCAAAAACGTTCTGGGACGTCTCGTTGCCTCATTTAGCGGTGAGCAAGCCGAAGACGGCACCCAGGCAACGGGTGCACAGGCGGGGTCGGGCAGCTTTTTGGGCGGGCTGAAGTCCATGTTCCAGAAGGGTGACAGCGCCGAAGCTACCCCAGTGCGCGTCAACAAAGGTGGCTCTGGTCTGTCCAGCAAATGTTCCACCAAAGCGGCGTTCAAGAAGTGTACCTTGACCGGCGGGTAATTCCGCCCCTGGCCTAGTTAAAAAGTGACCGTCAAGAGATTGGGGGTCGCTTTTTTAGTATCACTGGTCGGATGAATGTCGCGCCGGGGGAATCAATTGCGCCATATGGTGGCAACAGATTCCAAGGGGAGACACCCGGCTATGAAAACCCAAGTCAAAGCACTGGTCGTTGGCGGCGGCGCCATCGGGACCTCGATCGCCTATCATTTGGCCAAGGCGGGCTGGGACGATGTGATGCTGATCGAACGGGACGAGTTGACGTCCGGTTCAACCTGGCACGCGGCTGGCCTGCTGCCATTGTTCAACATGTCTTATGCCACGACGCATATTCACAAGTACTCGGTCGATTTCTACAAGCAGCTTGAGGAAGAAACTGGCTTGAACGCGGGTTTCGCAGTTGTCGGCAACCTGCGCATGGCCCAGACGCAAGAGCGTATGGACGAATACATGCTCTACGCCTCAACGGCTGAGACCTGTGGCGTGCCGTACGAATGGCTGACCCCGGATGAGATCAAGGCGCGCTGGCCGCTGATCAACACCGAAGACCTGAAGGGTGCGATATATCACAACACCGATGGCTACATTAACCCGGCGGATGTAACGCAGGCGATGGCCAAGGGCGCGCGCCAGCATGGCGCAGAGATCGTGCGCAAGATGCAGGCCGATGCGTTCCACTGGAATGGTACTCATTGGGAAGTCACCTGTACCAAGATGGTTGAGCAGGGCGGGAACCTTGTTCCCGGCGATGAGCAGGTTGTCATCACCGCCGAACATGTGGTGACCGCGTCGGGCAACCACGCGCAGCGCACTGCCAAAATGCTGGGCATCAAAATGGCTGCCATTCCGGTCGAGCATCAGTTCATCGTCATGGATAAAGACCCGGCGCTGGTCGAGTATCGCGCGAATGGAGGGGATGAGCATCCGGTTATCCGGGACGCTGACGCACAGTCCTATGTCCGAGAAGAACGTGGCGGCTGGATTCTGGGTGTCTATGAAAAGAACGCGCCAGCGTGCTTTGAACATGGCGTGCCCGACAGTTTCCGCGCCGACCTGTTTCCGCTGGAACTAGAGCGGATCGAAGAACAGTACATGGCGATGATCCACCGGGTTCCGTCGTGTGAGGAAAGTGGTCTGAAAGACGATTTCAATGGCCCGATCTGCTATACGCCCGACGGCAACCCGCTGGTCGGTCCCGCGCCAGGCCTGCGCAACATGTGGCTGGCCGAAGGGTTCTCGTTCGGCATCACTGCTGCAGGTGGCACCGGATACTTTCTGGCGCAGATGATGGTTGATGGCGAAGCCGAGATTGACATGGCCTCGCTGGATCCCAAACGGTACTCCAGCAACTGGATGACCACCGAATTTGCCGCGCGCAAGAACGAAGAATGTTATGACCACGTCTACATCTTGCACCACCCGGATGAAGAGCGCCCGGCAGCCCGTCCATTGCGCACTGCACCGGCCTATGACCGCCAGAAGGCGCGCGGCGCTCAGTTTGGTTGGGTCAACGGCTGGGAACGGCCAAATTACTATGGCCCGCTGGATGCACCAGAAAACTTCGATCACGACGCGCGTTCTTTCCGTCGCGGTGGCTGGTGGCAGCATGCCGTGGACGAAGCCAAAGCGATCCGTGAAGGCGTCGGCCTGATCGACGCGACCGCGTTCACCAAGCACGTCGTCAAAGGCCCTGGCGCGACACAGTTCCTGGATTGGTTCACCTGCAACAAACTGCCCAAGATCGGTCGCATCAATCTAACCTACGCGCTGACGTCACATGGCACCACACGTACTGAATACACCATCGTCCGCAACGGCGAGAACAACTACTACATCGTCTCGGCCGGTGCCTGGACCGAGTATGACGCCGACTTCCTGCGCAAGGCGGCTGAAGACAAGATGGACGAGTTCGGCTATATCGAAATCCAGGATGTGACCACCCAGTGGGGCGTCTTTGCCATCGCTGGCCCCAAATCGCGAGACGTTCTGAAAGAGGTCATCAAAGACGCCGATCCGGACACCGCACTGTCCAACAAGCGCTTCCCCTGGCTGTCTGCCCGTCAGATTGAGCTGGGCATGTGCCCTGTCAACGCCATCCGCGTGGCTTATACCGGTGAGCTTGGCTGGGAGCTGCACCACCCGATGGAAATGCAGAACTATCTGTTCGATCTGCTAGAGAAGGCAGGCGAAAAGCACGGAATGAAACTGGTCGGTGCTCGTGCCCAGAACTGGCTGCGTCAGGAGAAATCCTATCGTGCCTTCGGCACCGAACTGGGCCGCGACGCGAACCCGCTAGAGGCTGACTTGCCGCGCTTTGTGGACTTGAACAAAGAGTTTCACGGCAAGGACAAAATGATCGAAACCGGCGTGCGCGTGAAATGTTGCACCTTGCTGATCGACGGACCGGATGATGCCGATCCCTGGGGCCGCGAAGTGCTGTATACGCCGGAAGGTGAGCGCGTCGGGCGTCTGACCTCGGGCGGGTATTCGGTGGCTTTCGAGAAATCCATCGGTATGGGCTATGTAACGCCCGATCTGGCAGTCGAAGGCACCAAGCTGAAGGTCAAGTTGCAGGACAAGCTGTGGGATGCGGTCGTCACCTGCGACAGTCCCTACGATCCTAAAAACGAGGTCATCCGCAAGGACGGCTAAGGTCACGAAAACGGGCGGTGCCAGACAAAGCCGCCCGTTTTTGCTCAGTCGGGCGGTTTTTCGGCGACAAAAGCCAGATTGTTGGCGGGCATGGTGACAGTCTCAAGGATGGTCAGGCCGTGCCGGGTCATCAGCCCCGCGATATCTGTATCGTCCTTGTAGCCGATTGCCGGATCTTGCTGGATCAACGCGTCGTTGAACCTCTGGTCGCCGTCACTGGTCAGCTTCCCGCCACGTTTGAACGGCCCATACAGGATGAACCGACCGCCGGGCAGCAAGGTCTGCGCCGCTTCACCAACCAGAGTTTGGGTTTCCTGCCAGCTGATCAGATGCACCAGATTGATCAAGACGATCAGATTCTGACCGCCATGATGTTGGTGCCATCCGTTTTCAGTGGCGTTCAGCGCAACAGCGGGTGCGACGTTGGACAGTCCGCCGGCATAAGCATCAATACTGTGCCGCCGATCCGCTGCAACCTCGGTAGGTTGCCAGAACACATTCGGCAGGCACTGCGCGAAGGCGCTTACATGTTGCCCGGTGCCGCTGGCAAGCTCCAGCGCTTTGCCGGTGTCGGGCGCCCATTGGCACAACAGTTCGCACAGCGCGTCTGCGTTGCGTGTTGCAGCGGGGGCGATCAGCCGATCGCCCTCGCCCTGATTTGCCACACTTGCGCTAGAGGGCAGGGGTCTTTTGGTCACCTGCGCAGCCTGTTCGGGCTGAGTGCCGCGAGAACCGCCGGATCCAGCACTGACTGGGTGCCCGTCGCCAGATCGGCAATAAGCTGTGAGGCCGCCGGGCAGGTCTGAAACCCGTACCCGCCTTGACCTGCGGACCAAATGAAGGACGGATCAGACGGATCGGGCCCCAACACCAGGGTTCCGTCCGGTGCAAAGCTGCGCAGCCCGGCCCAGTTCGCCTCGACCCGGGTGACGGGCTGGGTCATCATCTTTTCGTACCGGGCCAGACCTTCGGCCAGCACCATATCGTCAGCATAGGCGTCCTGTGGCGCGACCGGATCGGCCTCGGATGGTGAGACCAGAAGCTTGCCCGCATCGGGTTTGGCGTACCACGTCTCGCCCGTGCCCAGCATCATGGGCCAATTCCGAACATCATGCCCGCCTGGCGCGGGTAGCCGCGCCATTGATCGGCGCTTCGGCACTATGCCGATCGGTGCAATCCCGGCCAAGGCGGCGATCTGATCAACCCAGGCCCCGGCGGCATTGACCAGATTGCGCGCCTCAAAAACCTGGCCGGCCTCGACTCGCCACGACCCGTCTTTTTGAATGCGGCTCACCTTGCATTTGGTCAGAACCTCACCGCCATTGCGGCGAATAATGCGCGCAAAATCCTGTAACAACCTGTCGGTGTCGATGTCAAAAGCGCCCTTGCTGATAGCAGCGTAGCCAACGGTATCGGGGTTCAGGATCGGGATCCGGCGCAGCGCGTCATCAACCGAGATAGCCTGCATGTTCAGATCAACAATATCGCGATCAAAAACCGCCCCCTGATCCTTGCCGCCAACCAGCATTAGGCCGCGTGGCGTCAGATACCCACCGTTTTCATCGCGCAAAAAGTTGGCCCCGGCCTTGCTCAGTTCGACAACCGAAGCTGGACCATAGCTTTGTTCGAACAACGCAGCCGAGCGTCCGGACGTGTGGTAGCCCAGAGCATCCTCGGCCTCTAACACAGTAACACGCCCATGGTTGGACAGGCGCGCACCTGCACTTAACCCGGCAATCCCGCCGCCAATGATCAGAAAGTCAATCATGTATTCCCTTTTCGAAATTTGACATCTACGCGACGAAATAGTCGCCAATACGCCTTTGATCCCTTTGGGAACTTTAAGCAGGCTTGAATTTGCGCATCAACCCATCCAAACAAGGGTCACACAGATACAGGAGGGCAGGGTGAGCAACACAGACCTACACCCAATGGCCACGGGGCATATTCCGTCTTACGTGACCCAGGCGGACGGCAGTGATTTTCTTTTAACTTTCATGTTCATTTTTACCGTTTTGGTGATCGTTTTGATCGGGGTGGGGTATTTCACGCTCCATTCAATTCCTGAAAAGCTAGCGCATGAATCCAACCACCCGCAGTTTCAACTGGTGGGAATACTGGCCCTGCTGGCGCTGTTTACCCATAACGGCCTGTTCTGGGTTGCGGCTGTTCTGGTGGCTGGGTTCCAGTTTCCCGATGTTGCCGCTCCGTTGCGGGCAATTGCGGATGCGATCCGATCTTTGGGCACTGAGCGTTCCGAAGGTCCTGCGCCGGTTCAACCCACAGACCACACCGCCCAGCAGGAGCAGTAAGAGATGCTTGAGACATTGATGTGCGCACTGGTGACGGTGCTGCCCGACTATCTGTTCCGCCGTTTCGTTCAGGGCAAACGGATCGGGCACGAGATTACGCTGTTCACCATGTGGTACGAGCTGCGCTGGGGCCTGACGACCTGTGCCATTCTGGCGCTGACCGTGATCACAACCCTGTTTTACTTCCACCCCGCCAGTAAGACGGCGGCGTCCTATTTCCGCACCGTCACGATCCTGCCGCAACTGGGCGGGCGTGTGTCCGAGGTCTACGTGACCAACAACCAGCAGGTGGTTGCCGGGCAGCCGATTTTCCGGATCGAGGATTTCACCCAAACGGCGATGGTTGAGGCCGCTCATGCAGACATCGCGCAGGTTCAGGCCTCGTTGAAAGTGGCAGAAACCGATCTGGCCGAGGCCGAGGCCGGTATAGCCGGGGCTCGCGCAGCGCTGGATCAGTCGCTGGAAGACCTCGAGCGGAACACCACATTGCGGGATGAGGGTTCAAGTGCTGTGCGTCTGGCTGAAATTGACCGATTGGAAAATCTGGTAGCCGAGCGTGAGGCGCAGCTGAAAGCCGCGCAGGCAAAACGTGCCGCCGTTGTTCAGCAAATCGAAGAGCTGATCCCGGCGCAACTGGCCAGTGCCAACGCTCAACTTGATGCGGCGCTGACTGAGTTGGACAAAACCGTAATCAGCGCCGGAGTTACAGGCCGGGTCGAACAGTTCGGCCTGCAGGTTGGCGATTACGTCAGTCCGCTGCTACGTCCGGCGGGCATTCTGGTTCCATCTTCTTCGGGTCACGACCGGTTTCAGGCGGCGTTCAACCAACTCTCTGCTCAGGTTATCAAGCCGGGCATGATTGGCGAACTTGGCTGCATGACAAAACCCTTCACCGTGATTCCGGTTGTCGTGGTTCAGGTGCAGGATGTGATCCCGTCCGGCCAGATTCGGCCTACGGATGAGCTGCGCGACGTTCAGACCAACAACAAGCCGGGCTCGATTCTGGTGTATTTTGAACCGCTCTACAAAGGCATGGCCGATGACATTCCACCGGGCAGCAATTGTCTGGCCAATGTCTATACCGACAATCACGAAAGGCTGGAACACGAAGATCTTGGCTTTTGGGAAGGGGCATTCCTGCACGTCGTCGACACTATTGGTGTCGTGCATGCCGCAGGGCTGCGACTGCGTTTGATCCTGATGCCGGTAAATACACTGGTGTTGAGCGGGCACTAAACTTCGACGACAGCGGGACACGTCAGCACCATGCCGTGTCCCGCCAAGCTTTTCCTCGTGCCGGTTGGAATTTCGTTCCCTGTTTGGATGCTGGCTACATCCTGCAGTGGCATGCGCCTAACCAGGATTACTGCCTGGCGCTGCGTCCTTGCGCCAAATTTAATGTGAAACCGGATTTACGTAACGAGGCGGATTCCTCATAGTTCCAACGAGTTTGGAGCAAGGCCACTGTGGCGCAACTGAATTCCAAGGGAGAGCAGCAACCTATGTACATCGTCAAAAAACTCGTTTGTCTGGCCTTAGGGGCTGCGTTCCTCGGAGCAGCATTGCCACCAGCCGCGACCGCGCAAGTTGCGCAATGGAACCAGGTTGTTTCGGACCCAAAGTTACAGGAGTCGATGCACCGTGCCATACGTGAGGTGGCCACAGAATACGTAAACGAGCTGGACGAAGCAGGCGTCGCCGGTGCTATTGCATTTGTCGATACCCAGTTGGATTATCCGCTGCAGCTTGCATCACCCAATTTCCGTCATTTGAATCTGAACGCTCTGCAGGCCAAAGCGGCGTACGTGATGACGTATCAGGCAAAAACAAGTGCCGGAGTTAATGTTACTGTCGCACCGGCCATCTCGGGTATAGGCCTGACAGGTGGTTACGGAGGTCTTCCCGGCCCCGGAAATGTGAAGGCCGGCGGGCATGGGGAAATACCCGGGGACGGGGCGATGATGCTGTGCCCGATCAACAAGGCAGGGCTGGAGTTTATGTCCGGCGTAATCTCTATCGCCAGCTTGGATGCAAGCGGGCAGTTTCGTGTTGAACAGGATGGCGCTGACATCATCAGATTACACGGTGAAATCTTGCGACGCACCTATGAGTATTACGGGCACACGCCAGAAGCCGAGTAACTTGGCGGGCATCTGATCCGCTGCTTTAGATACAAAAAAGGCCCGCAATTCGCGGGCCTTTTCGTTCTTACGGATCGAACCGATTTACTGCGGAATTTCACCTTCCAGCCCTTCGACATAGAAGTTCATGCCCGCCAGCGTGCCGTCATCGGCAGTTTCGCCTTCACCCAGCCAGTCGCTGCCGTCTTGCTTTTTCAGCGGGCCGGTGAAGGGGTGGTATTCACCCGCCGCCATTGCCGCCTTCAGCGCCAGCGCCTCTTCCTTGACGTCGGCCGGAACCGCGTCCGAGATCTCGCCAATGGCAACCATGCCCTCGCGGATTCCGTCCCATGTGTTGGCGCTTTCCCAGGTGCCATCCATCACGGCCTGGGTGCGCGCGATGTAGTAAGGGGCCCAATCATCGATGATCGATGAAACACGCGGGAAGGGTGCGTATTCGCTCATGTCCGAAGCCTGACCAAAGGTGATGACGTTGCCTGCCTCTTGCGCGGCTGCTTGCGGCGCGGTCGAGTCAGTGTGCTGCAGGATCACGTCTGCACCCTGTTCGATCAAAACCGAGGCCGCGTCGGCCTCTTTCGCGGGGTCGAACCAAGTGTAGGCCCAGATGATTTTGAACTCGACATCCGGGTTTACCTTTTTGGCGTGGACATAGGCCGAGTTAATACCGCGGATCACTTCAGGGATCGGGTAGGATCCGATGTAACCGATGGTGTTCGACTTGGTCATCTTACCGGCGATATGCCCTTGAACGGCGCGGCCTTCATAGAAACGGGCCGAATAGACCGAGACGTTGTCGGCGGTCTTGTATCCAGTCGCGTGCTCGAATTTCACATTCGGGAATTTTTTGGCCACGTTGATAGTCGGGTCCATATAACCGAACGAAGTGGTAAAGATCAGATCCGCGCCTTCCAGCGCCATCTGGGTCATCACGCGTTCTGCATCGGGACCTTCGGGGACCGATTCAACAAAGACGGTCTCGACTTTGTCGCCAAACTCTTCCTCGACAGCCAGACGGCCTTTGTTGTGCTCATAGGTCCATCCGCCGTCGCCCACGGGGCCGACATAGACAAAGCCGACTTTGGTTTTGTCTTCGGCCATGGCGGTTGTCGCCAGACCCAGCGCCATGGCGGCGCTGGTCAAAAGAGATGTGAATTTCATGTAGTTACTCCCCAAGTTGATTTAGTTGGCCTCTAGTGCGAGGCGTGGAATATCCGACCCAATGAGGCAGGTGCGCTGCTCTTGTCGGCCGAAAGGATCACAAGCACAAGGATCGTGATGATGTAGGGCGACATTGCCAGATACTCGACTGGAATGGCAACGCCCGCCGCCTGCAAATTAAGCTGCAAAACAGTGATGCCGCCGAACAAATAGGCACCCAGCAAGGCACGCCATGGTTTCCAGCTGGCAAAGACCACCAGCGCCAGCGCAATCCAGCCAACACCGGCGGTCATGCCTTCGGTCCATTGGGGGACACGGATCAGGCTGATATAGGCCCCTCCCAACCCTGCACAGGCACCGCCAAACAGGATCGCCAGGATGCGGATCTTGATGACCTTATAGCCCAACGCATGCGCGGCATCGTGGTTTTCGCCCACGGCGCGCAGGATCAGACCAACGCGCGTGTATTTAAGCGTGGCCCAGACAGCGGCTGTCAGGGCAATTCCCAGGTAAAGGATCGGGTCGTGCTGAAACAGGATCGGGCCAATGACAGGGATGTCGCTGATCACGGGGATATGGATTTCCCCCATGCTGGGTGGTTTGACCCCGACATAGCCCTGCCCCAGAAGGGCACTAAAGCCCAGGCCGAACAACGTCAGCGCCAGACCACTGGCCACCTGGTTCGCCAATGCTACTTGCGTCAGCAAAACAAACAGCAGGGATAGCACCGCGCCTCCAATGGCTGCGGCGATAAAACCCAGCCAGGGCGAGCCGGTCTCGACCGAGATCGCAAAGCCGCTGATTGCGCCAACGATCATCATGCCCTCAACGCCGAGGTTTAGAACGCCTGCTTTTTCGACGACCAGCTCTCCGATTGCGGCCAGCAGCAGGGGCGTCGCGGCCACCATCAGGGACGCTACCAGAAGTACGGGATTAATCTCACTAAGATCCATGGGTCACGCTACCTCGCTACGGGCCGCACGGATGCGGTAGTTGGTCAAAAGATCGAAGGCCAGCAGGAAGAACAACAGCATCCCCTGGAACACCTGAATGGCGGCGGCAGGCAGACCCAATTGGGATTGCGCGATCTCACCGCCGATATAGGTCAGTGCCATCAGGCCACCGGCCAGCAAGATGCCCACCGGGTGCAACCGGCCCAGAAAGGCCACGATGATCGCTGTAAAGCCATAGCCCACGTTGAAGTCGATGCTGACCACGCCTGAGGGGCCGGACACTTCGAACATGCCCGCCAGCCCGGCCAGCGCGCCGGACAAGCCCAGACAGAACAGGATCAGGCGGGCCGGGTTCACACCGGCGAATTTCGCCGCACGCGGGGCCTCACCTGTCAGCCGAATGTGAAAGCCCAGCATATGCCTGTTCAGCAGGATATAGGAAAAGATCACCGCAATCAGCGCGGTTACTACCCCCCAATGCATGCCCGATCCCGCGATCAGCTCGGCATTATGTGCGCTGTCATAGGCTTGCAAATTGCGCGAGCCGGGAAAACCGAACCCTTCAGGGTTCTTCAGCAAGCCCAGCGACACCGAGGCCAGCATCTGTTCGGCCACGTAGACCAGCATCAGCGAGACGAGGATTTCATTGGTGCCAAACCGGACCTTCAAAAAAGCCGGGATGGACGCCCAGAGCCAACCGCCAAACGCGCCAGCGATCACCATGATCGGAAAGACGTACCACGCATCCAATGGATAGAATGCCAGACCGGCCCCGGCGCCAAAGATCGCGCCCATGATGTACTGCCCTTCGGCGCCGATGTTCCAAATGCCTGCCTTAAAGCCCAGCGATAGGCCAATGGCGATCAAGACTAAAGGCGCACCTTTCACCAGCAATTGCGGGCGATAATAAAAGGCAAACTCACCAAACAAGGGTTCCCAGAAAATGGTGCCGATGGCCTCGATCGGGTTCTTGCCCAAAAGGGTGAACAAGATACCGCCGCACACCATCGTTGCCAGTACAGCAACCAAGGGGGTGGCATAAGACCACGCCTTGGATGGCTGTGGCCGTTTCTCCAATACTATCATCCGCTCATACCCCCGCATTCATCTTTTTTTGCAACCGTTCAGACATGGGCCACCTCCATGCCGTGCGCGCCACCCATCATCAGGCCGATCTCATCGACCGTCAGTCCAGTGGTTGTGCGCGGGGCGCTCAGGCGGCCCTCGTTCAGGGCGGCGAAGCTGTCTGAGATTTCCATCAATTCGTCCAGATCCTGGCTTATGCAGACCACTGCGGTGCCTTTGGCCGCCAGATCCAGAATGGCCTGGCGGATCGCAGCGGCGGCGGCAGCATCCACACCCCATGTTGGCTGGTTCACCACCAGCACGTCTGGGTTTTGCAACACCTCGCGTCCGATCACGAACTTCTGCAGGTTGCCGCCTGACAGGGACCGCGCCGCGTTTTCCGGCCCCGGTGTTCGGACGTCGAAGGCCTGAATGATCTTTTCGGCAAAGCCTTTGGTTTCGGCCCATTTCAAGAAGCCATTGTTTTCCAGCCCTTCGCGTACCGATCCGGTCAGCAAAGCGTTTTCGGTCAAGCTCATATCCGGCGCGGCCGCATGTCCCAGCCGTTCTTCGGGCGCGGTCAGCACCCCCAGCCTGCGCCGTGCGGTGGGGCCCAACTTGCCAATCGGTTGACCGTTAAATTTGATTGCGTCAGCGGCTGTCAGGATTTCACCCGACAGGACGCCCAGCAATTCATCCTGACCATTGCCGGCAACCCCGCCGATGCCCAGCACCTCACCCTTACGGACAGCCATGTGGACGTTCTTCAGCGCGGTTCCAAACTCTGACGGCGACGGCACCGACAACCCGCTGACATCCAGCGCAACCTCGCCAAAATCCCGCCCGGACCGTTCAGGTGTCTGCAGGGTCGAACCGACCATCATCTCGGCCATGTCCCGGGCCGAGGTTTCGGCAGGAACGCATTCCCCTACGTTTTTGCCCAGCCGCAGGATTGTGGCGTGATCACACAAGGTACGGATTTCCTCCAACTTGTGCGAGATATACAGGATCGAAGTGCCCTCGGAGCGCAGTTTGTTCAGCGTTTCAAACAGGATATCAACCTCTTGCGGGGTCAGAACCGAGGTCGGTTCATCCATGATCAACAGCTTGGGATCCTGCAACAGGCATCGGATGATCTCGACCCGCTGACGCTCACCGGCCGACAGATCGCCAACCGTGCGAAAGGGGTCCAGCGGCAGGCCGTAGGTTTCCGAAACTTCGCGGATGCGCGAGGCCAGGTCCCCCATGGCAGGCGGGTTTTCCATCCCCAGAGCGATGTTTTCAGCCACGTTCAGCGCGTCGAACAGCGAGAAATGCTGAAACACCATCGCGATCCCATCTGCGCGGGCTGCGCGGGGCTCGGGTGGCGCAAAGGGCTGTCCGCGCAGCAACATGGTGCCGCTGTCTGGCTTGACCAGCCCGTAAATCATTTTCACCAGCGTGGATTTGCCGGCGCCATTCTCGCCCAACAGGGCGTGAACCTCGCCTTCACCGATGTCAAAGGACACCTGATCATTGGCCACGACGCCGGGATAGGCTTTGGTCAGCCCTTGCAAGCTTAGAAGTGGAGTGGTCACGCGCTCAGGTCCTTCTTCAAGTCGTTCTGCCGGGCGGGGCGCAGCACTTGTGTTGCGACGCCAACGGCGATCATCTGCGGGTGTTTACCCAGCGTTGGATCACCAATCGGGCAGGTGATCCGGCTTATCTGTTCGGGCGCATGGCCCAGGGCCGCCAGCCGCGACCGGAATCGCGCCCATTTCGTAGCCGAGCCAATCAGCCCCGCAAAGCGGAAATCGTGCAAAAGCAGCCTGTTGCACAGTTCCAGATCCAGATTGTGTGAGTAAGTCAGCACAAGGTGTTCGACGTCAATTGGTGCGTGGCGCACCAACTCGGCCGGTTTCGCTGCCGGAACGACGGTTACGCCGCCCGGTACCTTATCAGGAAACCGGTCTGATCCGGTGTCCACCCAGGTGATGGCCAGATCGGGCAGGGGCGACAGCACATCAACCAGCGCCCGACCGACATGGCCCGCGCCCCAGATCCACAGATTGCGTGTGGGCTTGTGAACCGGCTCGATCATCCAGCCTTCCAACAGTTGCGGGTCTGGGTCGATACCTTGACCGCGCGCCTGCGCCAGCACGCGTTTGACGGATAAAGGCATCTCTGGCGCTGCCATTGGGCGAGCGATGATCGTATCATCCAGCCGATCGACCGCGCCCATGTCATAGATTTCGCTGACCAGTGTCACCGCCCCGCCGCAACACTGCCCCAGATCGGGACCAAGCGCATGCTGGGAAAGACGGGCCGGATGGATTTGGGTACGTGCCGCTTCTGCCGCCTGATACTCCAGGGTGCCGCCACCGATGGTGCCGCTCTGCCCATCCTTCCAGACCAGCATCGCCGCGCCGATCTCGCGCGGGGACGATCCCTTGATCGCGGCGATGACCACCCGGGTAACTGTCCCGTGGGTTTTGACCGCCTCCCTCAAAGCCTCAAGGTCAAATCCCATCAAATGTCTCCCTTCATCTTTTGGATGCCGTGCCACACCTGTTCGGCCGTAGCGGGCGCATCCAGCGCCGGATAACGGTCACCGCAGGCCGCCACCGCATTCGACAGCGCCAGCCAGGCGGATATGCCTAGCATGAACGGGGGTTCCCCGACCGCCTTGGAGCGATAGATTGTGTCCTCGCGGTTCTCACCATGCCAAAGGGCTACGTTGAAGATGTCGGGCCGGTCGGAACAGGCCGGGATCTTGTAGGTCGAGGGCGCATGCGTGCGCAGGTTGCCTTTGCCGTCCCAGACCAGCTCCTCGGTCGTCAACCAGCCCGCGCCTTGCACATAGCCGCCTTCGACCTGACCGATATCCAGCGCAGGGTTCAGTGAGGCACCTGCGTCATGCAGGATATCTGTGCGCAGAATGCGGTTTTCGCCAGTCAGTGTGTCAACCGCAACTTCGGTGATCGAGGCTCCATAAGCAAAGTAAAAGAATGGTCGTCCCCGGCCTTTGATGCGATCCCATTCGATCTTGGGCGTCTTGTAGAACCCCGTTGCTGACAGGCTGATCCGGCCCTGATAGGCCAGTGCAGCAGCCTCGGCAAAGGTGTAGCGTTCCTCGCCGACCTCAACATGACCGTCAGTGAAGATGACGCTGGCAGGATCAGCCTGGTGCCGTTCAGCCAGATAGTCCGCCATCCGGTCGCGGATCGTGTCGCAGGCCGCCTTCACGGCCATCCCGTTCAAATCGCTGCCGGACGAGGCCGCCGTGGCCGAGGTATTCGGCACTTTGGCTGTGTCGGTCGCGGTAATCTTCACCATCTCCAGCGGGATGCCAAACCGTGAGGCTGCAACCTGTGCAACCTTCTGGAACAGGCCCTGACCCATCTCTGTGCCGCCGTGGTTCAGGTGGACTGAGCCGTCCTGATACACGTGCACCAAAGCACCCGCCTGGTTCAAATGGGTCAGCGTGAAGGAAATGCCGAACTTGACCGGAGAAAAGCTGATGCCTTTCTTAACCACAGCGTTTTCGGCGTTCCATTTGTCGATAGCTGCCTTGCGCTTGGCATAGTCGCTGGATTCCAGCAGTGCCTGGGTCATACCGTGCAGTTCGAAATCGCTGACCTCCATCCCGTAGGGCGTCGTATTGCCACCAGCGGGCAAGGGACGTACCGGAGCGTGCGCCGTATCAACAGCGCCGCGACTGGTAAGGTCTTCGTGCGGGTCGGGACGGCCCAGCGGTTTTTCCTCGGGCGGTTGTTCGGCCACGGCATGGGCCGGTTCGTAATAGTTCCTGCGGCGCAGTTCAACCGGATCAATGCGCAGCGTGTGCGCGGCGTGGTCCATCATTCGCTCGACGCCAACCATGCCCTGCGGCCCGCCAAAACCGCGATAGGCAGTGGCGGATTGGGTGTTGGTTTTCAACCGATGGCTTTCGATCCGCGCGTTGGGCAGAAGATATGCATTATCGGAATGCAACATCGCGCGGTCCGCGACGGGCAGGGACAGGTCCTGTGCCCAACCGCAGATGGCGTGATGCAGGAAGGACACCCCCTGAATATGGCCGTGATCATCAAACCCGGCACGATAAGAAATCCGAAACGCGTGGCGCTTGCCGGTGATAATCATGTCATCATCGCGGTCATAGCGCATTTTGCAGGCCTTGCCGGTCGCCCGAGCGACGATGGCACAGGCGACGGCCAGCGCGTTACCCTGGCTTTCCTTGCCCCCGAACCCTCCGCCCATGCGGCGGGTTTCAACCCGGACCGCATGCATCGGAACGCCCAGAGCATCAGCTACCTTGTGCTGTATCTCGGTTGGGTGCTGGGTCGAGGAATGCACCAGCATGTCCGCGCCCTCATTCGGCACGGCCAATGCGGCCTGACCTTCCAGATAGAAATGCTCCTGCCCGCCAAGCTCAAAACTGCCTTCGATCACATGGGCGGCACTTGCGATAGCCGCATCCGCGTCGCCTTTGGCGTAGATGCGCGGGCCGTCTTCAAAGCGGCTGTCCGCGGCCAGGGCGTCCTCAATGGTCAGAATAGGTGTTTCCTCGGCATAGTCGATCTTGCCCAGACGTGCGGCTTTGCGCGCAGCCAGATGGCTGGTGGCCGCCACAACGAACACCGGTTGGCCGATATAGTTTACCGTGCCGTCCGACAGCAGCGGTTCATCGTGGATCGAGGGCGAGACGTCATTGGCAAAAGGCAGGTCCTCGGCAGTCATCACCATTGCGACCCCGTCTGCAGTTTTCACCGCAGACAAATCCATCGCCGTGATCTTGCCCTTGGCAATCGGGCTAAGGCCGAATGCCAGATACAGCGTGCCCTTGGGGGTCGGGATGTCATCCACATACCGCGCCGTACCGGATACGTGCAGTGGTGCCGCGTCATGGGGCAGGGGTTTTGTCACGCTCATGCCGTCACCTCCAGCACGTTTGTCACGTCCCCCTGATCCTCATGGAAATACCTCTCGAGCAGCGCTTGGGCCGTCTCCAGCCGATAGGTTGCCGAGGCGCGCATGTCTGTGAGTGGTGCAAAATCTTCGGCAAATCTGGGCAGCGCGGCCTTTACGGTCGCGTGCGTCCAGGGTTTGCCAATGATTGCGGTCTCGACATGGGTTGCCCGCTTCGGAATGCCAGCCATGCCGCCAAAAGCGATGCGCGCCTGTGTGACGGTGCCGTCCGAAACAGTGATGTTGAAACAACCGCAAACGGCAGAAATGTCCTGATCGAACCGCTTGCTGAGCTTATAGCATTTCAGCCTGTCCGCTTGGCGCGGGAAGCTGACGGCCTCGACAAACTCACCGGGCACACGATCCTGCTTGCCGTAGTCGAGGAAAAACTCTTCCAGCGGCAGCTGTCGCCGCGTATCGCCCCTGCGCAGATGCAGTGTCGCATCCAGGGCGATCAGGGCAGGCGGGTTGTCCCCGATGGGCGAGCCGTTGGCGATATTGCCGCCTACGGTGGCTGCATGGCGCACCTGAACACTGGCATAGCGGCGGATCATCTCAGCGTAAGACGGGTGCAGATCGACCAGCGCGTCGCCCATGCGGTTCATGTCGACCATGGCGCCAAAGCGGAGTTCACGATCGGTGATTGTGATCTGTTTCAAATCATCGCAGCGGTTCAGGAAAATCACCGGATCCAGATCCCGCAGCTGTTTGGTGACCCACAGGCCAACATCCGTGGCTCCGGCAACCAGAGTAGCCTCAGGGTGGTCAGCGTACACTGTGGCCAGCGCGTCCGAGGACGTAGGCAACATTGGGGGCGATGACGGCGACGCGACCGGTTTATCCTTGACCCAGACGGGTACAGGCTGATCCTCGGCCGCTTGTGCGGCGCGGATGATCGGCGCGTAGCCTGTGCAACGACACAGGTTTCCGGCAAGCTGGGTGTCGTGATCCGTTGCCCCGGTGGCGTGACCAGCCACCATCGACATGACAAAGCCCGGGGTGCAGAACCCGCATTGCGAGCCGTGCAGATCGACCATCGCCTGTTGCACAGGGTGAGCCTCTCCATTTGGTCCGCTTGCGCCTTCGACCGTGCGCACTGCTTTGCCGTGTAGCTGAGGCAGGAACAGGATGCATGAATTAAGCGCCTTCGCACCATCCTCATCCGTCACCATGATGGTGCAGGCCCCGCAATCGCCTTCGTTGCAGCCTTCCTTGGTACCGGTCAGGCCGCGATCCTCGCGCAGCCAGTCCAGCAGGGTCGCTGTCGGATCAACATCCGCCAGCTCCACTGTCTCTCCGTTCAGAAGAAACGTGATATCCATTCGAGAAACCCGTCGCCTTACCCGGTTGCGCCCTTCGGTGCCCTCCTTCGATGCGACGTAGAAAGAGTGGCGGGCGGATAGCTTGCAGTCTGATGTTAGAAACAGCGCGGCTTATCTGGCAAGAAAAACTGCCTTTATAATGCACCATTGCGCCCAAACAGCGTGAAGACGTAACATGTGTTTAATGTTCAGTCTTTTGAAATCAAAGCGTTTTCTGTCTAGGCTGCAACTTCGCCCCCGAAGCACCTTCTGAAAAAGCCGAATAATCAGCGTTGATTTTTTAGGCATCCCGAAGCTGCTGTTCGCGCTTTTGCCGCCGCGCTGACTGCGATAGCCTAAGCGGTATGAGCAGTAATTCACGATTCATTCACCTTCGCGTTCACACTGAATACTCCCTGCTGGAAGGCGCCGTGCGGCTGAAAAAGCTGCCTGCCCTGTGTGAGAAGATGGAGATGCCCGCCGTCGCCGTCACTGACACCAACAGCATGTTTTCAGCTCTGGAGTTTTCGGTCACTGCCAGCGACGCCGGGGTTCAGCCGATCATGGGCTGTCAGGTCGATCTGACCTATCTGCAAGCGCAGCCCGGCGAAAAGCCCAAAGCCCCCGCGCCGCTGGTGCTGCTGGCGCAGTCTGAGGTCGGTTATGAGAACCTGATGAAGCTCAGCTCTTGCCTGTATGTGGACAAGGGCGGGCAGTTGCCACAGGTCACGCTGGACGAACTGGCCGAACGCGCAGACGGTTTGATCTGTCTGTCCGGCGGGCCGGAGGGCCCGGTAGGGATGCTGCTGCAACAAGGACAGCGCCCGGCGGCTGAGGCACTGGTGGATCGTCTGGCAACGATGTTCCCGGATCGGCTGTATATTGAGTTGCAACGCCACCCCGGCGAAGACGGCCAGCCAGTGTCTGAACGTTTGACCGAGCGTGGCCATGTCGAGATGGCTTATGCCAAGAATCTGCCTCTTGTCGCCACCAACGATGTCTATTTTCCAACCACAGACATGTACGAGGCGCATGACGCGCTGATCTGTATCGCCGAAGGCGCCTATGTCGACCAACAAGACAGCCGCCGCCGCCTGACCGCGCAGCATTATTTCAAGTCACAGCAAGAGATGGTTACGCTTTTCGCTGACCTGCCCGAAGCGATCGAGAACACGGTTGAAATCGCCAAACGCTGCGCTTTTATGGCCTACCGCCGCGACCCGATCCTGCCGAAATTTGCTGATGATGAGGTGGCAGAGCTGCGCCGTATTGCCAAGGAGGGCCTGCAGAAACGTCTGGCTGTAATCCCGCATGCGGTGACCCTGGAGGAATATCAGGAACGGCTGGATTTCGAACTGGACATCATCGAAGGCATGGGATTTCCCGGCTATTTCCTGATCGTTGCCGACTTTATCAAATGGTCCAAGGATCAGGACATCCCGGTTGGGCCGGGGCGGGGGTCTGGCGCGGGCTCTCTTGTGGCCTATGCGCTGACGATCACTGACCTTGACCCGCTGCGATACAGCCTGCTGTTCGAACGTTTTCTGAACCCTGAGCGGGTTTCGATGCCCGACTTTGATATCGACTTCTGCATGGACCGCCGCGAAGAGGTGATCCGTTACGTGCAGCAAAAATACGGCCGCGACAAAGTGGGGCAGATCATTACCTTTGGCGCGTTGTTGTCCAAGGCAGCTGTGCGCGATATCGGGCGCGTTTTGCAGATGCCTTATGGGCAGGTGGACCGCCTGTCCAAGATGATCCCGGTCGAAGGTGTCAAACCGGTTTCTATCGAAAAGGCGCTGGCGGAAGAGCCCCGTCTGCGCGAAGAGGCCCGCAACGAAGAAGTGGTGGACCGGCTGCTCAACTATGGTCAGCAGGTCGAAGGGTTGCTGCGAAACGCTTCGACCCACGCGGCAGGGGTGGTGATTGGTGACCGCCCTCTGGATGCGCTGGTGCCGCTGTATCAGGATCCGCGATCAGACATGCCTGCGACCCAGTTCAATATGAAATGGGTAGAACAGGCCGGGTTGGTAAAATTCGACTTTCTGGGTCTGAAAACCCTGACAGTGATCCAGAACGCCATGGATCTGATCTTTAAATCTGACCGACCGTTGCATATCGCTGCTGACGGCACCGAGCTTTATGAGCCCGCAGACGGGGCCGTGAACCAGATCAACGCCATCCCTCTGGATGATGAGGCGACGTATAAGCTGTATTCGGCGGCCAAAACGGTGGCTGTGTTCCAGGTGGAAAGCTCGGGCATGATGGATGCGCTCAAACGCATGAAGCCCACATGTATCGAAGATATCGTGGCTCTTGTGGCGCTGTACCGCCCTGGTCCGATGGAGAACATCCCGACCTATTGCGAGGTCAAGAACGGGCTGCGCAAAATCGAATCCGTGCACCCCCTGATCGATCATATCCTTGAGGAAACCCAAGGCATCATCGTCTATCAGGAACAGGTGATGCAGATTGCACAGGTGATGGCGGGGTACAGCCTTGGCGGGGCCGACCTGCTGCGCCGCGCGATGGGCAAAAAGATCAAAGAGGCGATGGATGCCGAGCGGCCCAAGTTCGAAAAAGGTGCAGGCGAGAATGGCGTCGATGCCAAAAAGGCCTCTGAGGTTTTCGACCTGCTGGAGAAGTTCGCCAACTATGGCTTCAACAAATCCCACGCCGCCGCCTATGCGGTTGTCAGCTATCAGACCGGCTGGCTAAAGGCGAACCACCCGGTTGAGTTCATGGCGGGTGTCATGAACTGCGATATTCACCTGACCGATAAACTGGCGATCTATTTCGAAGAGGTCCGCAAAGGGCTGGAACTGCCTTATGTGCCGCCCTGTGTGAACCGGTCGCTGGCGACGTTTGATGTGGCCGACGGGCATTTGGTCTACGCGCTGGGCGCACTCAAGAATGTGGGTGTCGAGGCGATGGGCCTTGTGGTCGAGGGGCGCGGCGAAAAACCCTTCGTCAACCTGTTCGACTTTGCCCGCCGGGTTGATCTGAAGAAGGTGGGCAAGCGTCCGCTGGAAATGCTGGCACGTGCCGGGGCATTTGATCAGCTCGACAAGAACCGCCGCCGTGTATTTGAAAGCCTTGATCCGCTGGTTCAGTATTCGGCAGCGATCCACGACCAGAAGAACTCAAGCCAAGTGTCGTTGTTTGGCGAGGCCGGGGATGATCTGCCTGAACCCCGCCTGTCTCCCTCGCCGGATTGGTTGCCGGCTGAACGCCTGAGCGAAGAATTCAAGGCCATTGGCTTTTACCTTTCTGGCCACCCGCTGGACGACTATATGCCTGCGCTGAGACGAAAGGATGTTATGACGTTGGACGACGTCATGGCGCGTGCGCGCTCGGGCCCGTTCATGGCAAAGATGGCGGGCGTTGTCGCCGGGCGGCAGGAACGCAAATCGGCCAAGGGCAACCGGTTTGCCTTTGCACAACTCTCGGATCCAACGGGTGCCTATGAGGTCACGCTGTTCTCGGACACGCTAGAGAAATCGCGCGAGTTCCTTGAAACTGGCGCGCAGGTGGTTCTGACCGCCGAAGCAACGATGGAATCCGATCAGTTGAAACTGCTGGGCCGCTCGGTCGGACCGGTGGATTCGGTCGTGGCCGAAGCAGGGGCGACTGGCTTGCGCATTTTTGTGGACGAACCGCAGGTCCTGCCAACTGTCGCAAAGGTTCTGGCGGACGCGGCAGGTGCCGCAAAGGGCGCAGCGAAGGGCCCCATTCATATGTTCCTGATTGATCCCGGCCTGCCCGGCGATGTCGAGATGGAGTTGGGGCAGGATTTCCCCATCAATCCCCAAATCAAGGGCGCGATCAAATCGTTGGATGGCGTGATGTCGGTGGAAGAGATCTGAGCACGCCGATTGTTGCCACGGGGTTTTACCCCCGCTAGGCTGACCCTGCATACCCTTTCGGTTGTGATACAGGAGGACACCGAAATGAGAATTTCATCTATTGGTTTGAGAACGGTGACATTGGCATCCATAGCGGCGCTTGCGATGGCAACCGCCGGGTTGGCGGATGACAAAAAGAAGAAAAAGACAATTGAAGGCGCTTTGATCGGGGCGGGCGTTGGCGCAATAATAGGCGACGGCAAAGGGGCTGCGGCTGGGGCAGTTGCTGGTGCCATCATCGGACATAACTGGAAGTAATTGTTATGAGTATGAAAAATTCAAAGCTATGTCCTTCGCCTTTTTCCTGGCGACACCATGTCTGGTACATGCTGATGAGGCCGCAGAGCAAATGGTTCAGGACGCTCTGCCGGTAATGTACCACACCTGTGCGTCGGTTATCGAAGAGGCGGACGGGGACGAGACATATGTTCTGGCCGTTGTTGAAAAGATGACGGCCCTGTCGATTTACAACCGTCAGATAGATATCGGCGACCACGCAACCTCGGATGAGGACAAAGCCGCGCTGCGCGAGACTTTTCTGACCGCGTTGTCCGAAGGCTGCTCTGACGATAAAGATGCCCTGCTGGGCGGCGTGGTCGACAATGCCGTGAAAACGACGCTGGGGTTGTGACCGGTCAGTAATGCGGCGGGCGTTCATCCCCTAAAACAACCCCGCCTGAGCCCTCCTGCGAGCGTTCCCCTTCGCGGCGCATCAGCATCTCGACATGACGAGTCAGGCGGTCGATCTCGTCCTGTTGGCGGGTGACGATCGCGTTCAGCTCTTCGACTGTGCGGGTCAGATGGGCGATCTGTTCTTCCAGATGCTGCATGGCGGGTTCCTGTGGGGGCTTGCGTTCCTGCGCGGGTCATAGCGGCCAAGGCGCGTCATGACCAGAGAAAGCGCGCGCCAAACCCGAGGCTTGGCTTGCCCCGACACAGACCATGGGATAGACCGCGCGCGGAACATGGACACTCCCAAGGACGCCCCACATGGCCAAGCCAAAGAAACAGCCCCGCCCCAAGGCCGTAACGCCGAAAGGGTTCCGCGACTATTTCGGCCAGGAAGTCACCCAACGCACCGAGATGCTGCGGGCGATTGCGGATGTCTATCATTGTTATGGGTTCGACGCACTTGAAAGCAGCGCGGTTGAAACCGTCGAGGCACTGGGCAAGTTCTTGCCCGACGTGGATCGCCCGAACGAGGGCGTGTTCGCGTGGCAAGAGGTCGACGACAACGACAAAGGTGACTGGTTGGCCCTGCGCTATGACCTGACTGCGCCTCTTGCCCGGGTCTATGCGCAGCACCGCAACGATCTGCCGACGCCCTACCGCCGCTATGCGATGGGGCCGGTCTGGCGCAACGAAAAACCTGGACCGGGGCGGTTTCGTCAATTCTATCAGTGTGACGCGGACACAGTGGGCACCGCCTCGATGGCTGCGGATGCCGAGATCTGCGCGATGTTGTCGGATACGCTGGAAACTGTCGGTATTCCGCGCGGCGACTATCTGGTTCGCGTCAATAACCGCAAGGTTCTGAACGGCGTGCTCGAGGCGATGGGGCTGGGTGAAGACGCCGCTGCTCGTGACAATGTCCTGCGCACCATCGACAAGTTTGACAAGGTGGGTGAAGCCGGAGTGCGCGAGCTCCTAACCAAAGGGCGGCTGGATGCGTCGGGCGCTTTTATCGACGGTGTCGGCCTCAGCGACGATCAGGCAGAGCCTGTGATTGCTTTTCTGACGTCCAAGGCGGCGGACGCCGCCGGAACATTGGCCAATCTGCGGGCCGCTGTCGGCGACAGCAAGATTGGTGCGGATGGCATAGCCGAGCTGGAGCAGATCGGCGCGCTGCTGGATGCGGGCGGATACAGTGCAGACCGGATCGAGATCGATCCTTCGGTTGTGCGCGGCCTCGGCTATTACACCGGCCCCGTCTATGAGGCCGAACTGACATTCGAAATCTTCGACGAGAAAGGTCGCAAACGCCAGTTTGGCTCCGTCGCAGGCGGCGGTCGCTATGACGATCTGGTCAAGCGGTTCACCGGGCAGGAAGTGCCAGCAACCGGAATCTCGATCGGCGTGGACCGCCTGCTCGCCGCCCTGCGCGAAAAGGGTCGGATCACTGCACAGTCCAAGGGTCCAGTGGTCGTGACCGTCATGGACCGGGACCGCATGGCGGACTATCAAACCATGGTTGCGGAACTGCGCAATGCAGGCATCCGCGCCGAGGTGTACCTAGGCAATCCCAAGAACTTCGGCAATCAACTGAAATATGCGGACAAGCGGAACTCGCCCATCGCGGTGATCGAAGGTGGTGACGAAAAGGCCAACGGGATCGTGCAGATCAAAGACCTGATATTAGGCGCTAAAATCGCTGAAAGCGCCACGCTGGAGGAATGGAAAGAACGTCCCAGCCAGTTCGAAGTGCCACGTGGTAACCTAGTCGCCAAGGTGCGCGAAATTCTGGACAGTCAGGACTGAGCGATGGCCAACCGTTCCCAGATACAGGCGCGTGCTGCGATGATGCGGGTCCGATTTGAGGCCGCAGGGGCGCAGGTCGTGGATCCTCCGCTGTTGCAACCGGCAGATACGCTGCTGGACCTTTATGGCGAAGATATCCGCGCCCGTGCTTATGTAACCTCGGACGCACTGCGCGGTGAGCAGATGCTGCGCCCGGATTTCACAATGCCCGTTGTTCAGATGCATATGAGTGATGGGGCCGAACCCGCGCGGTATACTTATTCCGGCGAGGTTTTTCGCCGTCAGGAACACGACCCGGATCGACCGAACGAATATATTCAGGTCGGGTATGAGGTGTTTGATCGCAATGATCCTGCCGGCGCCGATGCCGAGGTGTTCTCGCTGTTTGCCCTGCAACTGCGTGGCCTGCCTCTGCGGGCGGCAACTGGGGATATCGGCATTTTGACGGCTGCGGTTGCAGGTCTGCGCACAACTGACCGTCGCAAGGCCGCGCTGATGCGGCACCTGTGGCGGCCCCGTCGGTTCCGCGTATTGCTGGATCGTTTTGCCGGGCGTAAACCGGGGCCGGAGGGGCGCGTCTCACTGCTGGATGCGGACAACGTATTGGACATTGACGTGCCGATGATCGGCAAACGCCGCCTGTCCGAGATCGAGGCGCGGATCGAAGCATTGCGCGCGGATCGCGATACGTCACCGATTTCTGACACTGAACTGGCCGGGCTGGAAACATTGCTGAATGTGCGCGAAACCATGCCCTTTGCACTGGAACAGTTGCGCGATGTGGCTGTGGATCTGCCACAGATCACCCCGGCACTTGACCGGCTTGAGGCGCGGGTCGCTTCGCTTCAGGCGCGCGGCGTGAATGTGGATCGGTTGGACTTCGAAGCAGCCTATGGGCGGACGTCGATGGAGTATTACGATGGCTTCGTCTTTGGGTTTTATGCCGAAGGCCGCCCTGATTTGCCACCGATCGCAACCGGCGGGCGCTATGACGCTTTGACCCGGCAATTGGGCAATGGTGCAGAAATTCCCGCCGTGGGCGGTGTTCTGCGCCCGGACCTGATGCTTGAGATCGAGGAGGACGCGCAATGAGCCTGAAACTTGGCGTGCCCTCGAAGGGTCGGTTGATGGAGAAAACCTTCTCGTGGTTCGAAAAGCGCGGCATAACGCTGTCGCGCAGCGGGTCGGATCGTGAATATGCAGGCAAGGTCGAGGGCATTGACGGCGTGTCACTGATTCTGCTGTCTGCTGGGGAAATCCCACGCGAACTGGCGGCGGGGCGCATTCATCTGGGTGTCACCGGCATTGATCTGGTGCACGAGAAACTGCCGCGCTGGGAACAGCAGGTACAAGAGGTGTCGCAGCTTGGGTTTGGCAGGGCCGACCTGATCATCGCTACGCCGGCTTGCTGGGTGGATGTGGATACTCTGGACGATCTGGACGCCGTCGCTGCCGCCTTTCGCAAGACCCACGGGCACCGGCTGCGGATCGCCACGAAGTATCACCGGCTGGTGCGCGAGTTCCTGACCGATGCGGGCGTGGCGGACTACACTCTGGTCGATAGCCAGGGCGCGACCGAAGGCACAGTGATGAACGAAACCGCCGAGGCGATTGCCGATATCACCTCAACCGGGGAAACCTTGCGCGCGAACCATCTGAAGATTCTGACGGACGGGCTTATCCTGCAATCTCAGGCGACGCTGTGGCGCAGTCGTGTGGCCAATTACGATGCGGCGGACAAAGCTGTTCTGTCGCAGCTGTTGGGTCGTTTGGACTGATTACAGCAGGCCGATATCCGCCAGCGCGCGGTTCAGATCCTCGGGCAGGGCGTCGTCCTGTTCGCGGGTTTTTGGCAGGTCGGCGGGGCTGTCCTCGGGCTTTAGATAGCGCCAGCCCTGAAAGGGGCGTTTTAGCGCGTTTTGCGTGCGATGCACTTCGGGGTCCATTACGATAGCACATCGGCGGATACCGTCTTCGCCGCGTACTTCGTCCAGCCGTAGGATGCGCTGGCGGCACTGGATGACGCCTTTGATCACCCAATAGATTGATCCGCCATTCAAAATCTCGGCCTCTCGCTTGGGCCACATACGGGTGACGTGGCGCGGGCAGCCGTCCTCGTACAGAGGTTTGCGGCTGTCCTGCCATGCGATCAGGGTATCGACGCTTTCCGATCCGACCGACAATTTTACCAGATTTACGTACTTATCCACAGCTTTCCCACAGAGTCGTCCCAAGGCTCACCCTTATATTGTAGCTTGGTCTCTGACGCTATCAAGGTGTTGTGGTCGGGGTGTGATTTGGAGTACTGTGACAACCTCTTTCAGAACAGGGAATCACCAATGAGCCGCTTTGCCGCCCCCATCGCCGAGCAGATCTGGGACATGAAATACCGCTTTAAAAAAGCGGATGGCACGCCCATTGACCAGACAGTCGAAGATAGTTGGCGCCGTATCGCCAATGATTTGGCGCGGGTGGAAAAGGACCCGGCCCTTTGGCAAGAGAAATTCTATGAAGCCCTGGCAGACTTTAAATACCTGCCCGCGGGGCGCATCACCGCAGGGGCAGGCACCGCACGTCAGGTGACTCTGTTCAACTGCTTTGTCATGGGCACCGTACCCGACAGCATGGGCGGTATTTTCGACATGCTGAAAGAGGCCGCGCTGACCATGCAACAGGGTGGGGGGATCGGTTATGATTTCTCGACCATTCGTCCGCGGGGCGCGGATGTGCATGGGGTGGCTGCTGATGCCTCGGGGCCGCTGTCGTTCATGGACGTGTGGGATGCGATGTGCCGGACGATCATGTCTGCCGGGTCTCGCCGTGGGGCGATGATGGCGACCATGCGGTGCGATCACCCGGACATCGAACAGTTCATCACTGCCAAATCCGACCCGGCGCGTCTGCGCATGTTCAACATGTCTGTGCTGGTAACCGATCCGTTCATGGAGGCGGTCAAGGCCGATGGCCCGTGGGAACTGGTGTTCGGGGACAAGGTCTATCACACTGTTCAGGCCCGTGATCTGTGGAACAAGATCATGCAGGCCACCTATGATTATGCCGAGCCGGGCGTGATCTTCATCGACCGCATCAATGCGGCCAACAACCTGAGTTATGTCGAGACCATTGCCGCGACCAACCCGTGTGGTGAGCAGCCGCTGCCGCCTTATGGCGCATGCCTGTTGGGATCGATCAATCTGGCGCGATTGGTGGCAGAACCTTTCGAGGACGCGGCACACTTGGATGAGGATGCCCTGCAGAATCTGGTCGCGACGGCTGTTCGCATGATGGACAATGTGGTGGATACCTCGAAGTTTCCACTGGCCGAGCAGGAAGCTGAGGCGCAAGACAAACGCCGTATCGGTTTGGGCGTTACCGGGCTGGCGGATGCTCTGCTGATGTTGGGGCTGCGCTATGGCTCGGACGAGGCGGCGCGTCAGACCGAGCGCTGGTTGCATGCGATCGCCCGCGCCGCGTATCTGGCGTCGGTAGACTTGGCAAAGGAAAAAGGGGCGTTCCCCTTGTTCGACGCCGAAAAGTACCTCGCCAGTGGCACAATGTTGCAGATGGATGAGGATGTGCGTGATGCGATCCGCGAACACGGCATTCGCAACGCGCTTTTGACTTCGATTGCGCCCACGGGGACGATTTCCCTATATGCTGGCAACGTGTCCTCGGGGATCGAACCGGTGTTTGCCTATGCCTACACGCGAAAGGTGCTGCAAAAGGATGGCTCGCGCACTGAAGAAGAGGTTGTGGACTATGCCGTGCAGATGTGGCGCGACAAGTTTGGTGATGTTGAGCTGCCGGACTATTTTGTGAACGCGCAGACCTTGCCTCCGTCTGACCATGTCAAGATGCAGGCGGCGGCGCAGAAATGGATCGACAGCTCAATCTCGAAAACCATCAATTGTCCTGAGGATATCAGCTTTGATGCGTTTAAGGACGTCTACATGCAGGCCTGGGATCAGGGTTGCAAAGGCTGCACCACCTATCGTCCAAACGATGTGACCGGATCTGTTTTGACCGTCTCGGAAAGTGCAGACACCGCACCCGGTGAAAACGCAGCAGCCCCGCATGAGGTTGATGGCGGCGAGGTCGTTTATATGTCCGAGCCGCTGGACCGGCCACAATCTCTGGAAGGGTCGACCTACAAGTTGAAATGGCCCGACAGCGAGCATGCGATCTACCTGACCATAAACGACATCGTCATTGGTGGGCGGCGTCGGCCGTTTGAGGTGTTCATCAACTCGAAGAACATGGAGCACTACGCCTGGACGCTGGCCCTGACCCGGATGATTTCGGCCGTGTTCCGGCGGGGCGGTGATGTGTCCTTTGTGGTTGAAGAGTTGAAGGCTGTGTTCGACCCGCGCGGCGGGGCTTGGGTTCAGGGCAAGTACATCCCTTCAATTCTGGCCGCTATCGGGGGTGTGATTGAGCAACACCTGATCAATATAGGCTTCCTTGAAGGTGAGGGCACGGGTTTGAAGTCCGATCCGCAAGCGCAGGTGGTGAACATGGATGCACCACGGGGCAAGGCCTGCCCGTCCTGCGGCCAGTTCGACATGGTGATGATCGAAGGGTGCATGACCTGCCGCAGCTGCGGGCACTCGAAATGCGGTTGACGGGCAAGATTCTTTCCCGCTAAAGTTGAAAGAATGATGCCGAAGTCTCATATTGAAATGACGCTTCGGCAACATTTTTGTGAACGCTGCATTAACGTCTCTTTTCTGCCAAAATTACCCCTGATAGTACGCTTTTAGTGAGTAGTGATTTGTTGAAAGGTACAGGCAGGTATTATGAGAGCCGGGGAACACGGTCGTATAGCCATTTTATGGGCTCAGACAGAAATCGACGGGCTTGAGGCAGCGCCTCAATCCTTTTTGAATGTAGGGGCCGCTTGGTCATGGCGCGGGCAGGCTTGGTTTCTGGATGAAACAGCCGAGCAAAGTCAGGTGCAAACTGGCGGAGCGCAGATAAATACAACGACCTTGGACTATTCCAATAGGGCGTCGGCATTTCCAGATAACGCAAGCGGTCAAATTGTCCTGACGAACGGAGCGCAGCAGTTTGCAGCCGCGCTATTCGTGGTCGAGGGCGACTCATCTCTGATCCTGGTGTTCGAGAAAGACTGCCCGGCGCGGGATCAGGAGTATTGGATCAGCGAAGTCACTGAATTTGAAAGTCAAAGCGGTGAAGTGGCGAATGCTGATGACACAGTTGTCGCGTTTCCGTCTGTGTCGCGTGTCACCCAACGCCCGGACGTCCAACATTTGCGCTCTGTGGTGAGTGCCGGGCGCGTGGCCGACTGACTGGACCACTGGCCAGAGGTCTATTTCAATAAAACTATGTACAGTCGCGCGCAGTGTGTTGACTCTGCCTGTTCTGCGGATATAAGCGCGGCTTCATTGGTGTTGGTGGCCCCTGCAAGGGGATGCCTGTCATGGGGGAGACCTCAAGAGGACAACGCCCTTCATAGTGGCCTTTACGGGCCTCGACCTAAAGAAGGAGATCAGCCGTGACCAAACGCACGTCTGCCAAGCACAAAATCGATCGCCGCATGGGCGAGAACATCTGGGGTCGTCCGAAGTCCCCGGTTAACCGCCGCGAATATGGCCCCGGCCAGCACGGTCAGCGCCGCAAGGGCAAACTGTCTGATTTCGGCATCCAGCTGCGCGCCAAGCAAAAGCTGAAAGGCTATTACGGCGACCTGACCGAAAAGCAATTCCGCCGCATCTATTCCGAAGCTGAGCGTGTTTCCGGTGATACCGGTGAAAACCTGGTTGGTCTGCTGGAGCGTCGTCTGGACGCAGTCGTTTACCGCGCCAAGTTTGTTGCAACAGTGTTTGCAGCGCGTCAGTTCGTGAACCACGGCCACGTCAAAGTGAACGGCAAGCGGGTCAACATCCCCAGCTACCGTGTCAAAGAAGGTGACGTGATCGAAGTGCGTGACAAGTCTAAGCAACTGGCTGTTGTTCTGGAAGCAGCTGCGCTGGCCGAACGTGATGTGCCTGACTATATCGACGTCGACCACTCGAAAATGACAGCGACATTCGTTCGCGCACCGGGCCTGGGCGATGTGCCGTACCCAGTCATGATGGAGCCGAACCTGGTTGTTGAATTCTACGCGAAGAACTAATCTTCGCCGAACTCCTGAATTTCGAAAAGGCCGCGCTGTTTGCGTGGCCTTTTTTGTTAGTGGCCTTGCCCTCGGCGTGCAGCACCGCCCCCTGAGTATATGGGGCCAGATGAAGAGCGGATCAGATCGGTAAGGGGCGCCCTTCTGCAATCGCCTCCATCGCGAAATAAGAGGTCACGCTGTCCAGTTCGACCTTTTCAATCAGACGCTGATAGACTTTGTCGTAGGATGCCATGTCCTGTGTGACCACCTTGAGCTGATAGTCATAATCCCCTCCGATTCGGTGAAAATCCACCACTTCGGGAATGGTCAGCACATGGCTGCGAAAGGCCTGCAACCACTCGGCCGAATGGTGGCGTGTGCGCATCATTACAAAAACCACAAGGCTGAGCCCCAGCTTTTCCCGTGCGATCTGTGCGGTTGAACCGATAATGACCCCATCTTCGTTCAGCGCTTTCAGGCGCCGCCAGCACGCATTTTGTGACAGCCCGACCCGGTCTGCCAGTTCACGCTGTGATAGCGTGGCGTCAGTTTGCAATTCCCGCAGGATGCGATTGTCAATTTGATCTATTTTTCTGCTCATACTAATTCATATGACACAAAAAACTCGAAATCTATCAAAAGATAGGTGAAGTTTCTGCGCTCTACCTCAATCATATTGGAGAGGCAATACGGAGCCCTTCACATGACCTTGTCCAAATTTCGCTCAGACATCCAATCCACCACTCACAATTCCGCTCTGCGCGACGGACAGATCGGAGAGAACATTCTGATCCCGGGTCTGCATGGGGACGTGCCGCTGGTCTACGCGGATTACGTCGCTTCGGGGCGTGCGCTGCGGCAGGTTGAGGATTTTGTCACCGACCAGGTGCTGCCCTTCTATGCCAACAGCCACACCGAGGCCTCCTATTGCGGCTCGTACATGACCCGTCTGCGTCGCGAAGCGCGCGCAGAGATTGCCCGCATCGTTGGCGCGAGGGGAGAAGACGCGGTGATCTTCACCGGGTCTGGTGCCACAGCGGGCCTGAACCGGCTGGTCAGCCTGCTTGGTGTGGAAGCTGCTGACCGGCCGGTCGTTTTGATCGGGCCTTATGAACATCACTCGAACATACTGCCGTGGCGGGAAAGCAAAGCGCAGGTGATAGAGATACCTGAGGCCGCGCAAGGAGGCGTTGATCTTGTTGCGTTGGAACAGGCGCTGTTGGCCCAAGCGGGGTCTGATCTGATCATCGGGTCCTTTTCGGCGGCTTCAAATGTGACCGGGATCATCACAGATCCGGACCCGATAACCCGGTTGCTCAAGGCGCATGATGCGGTGTCGGTTTGGGATTACGCAGGTGGCGGGCCATATTTACCCATGGATATGGGGCCGGATGATGCGCGCAAAGACGCCATCGTCGTCTCTCCCCACAAATTTCCCGGTGGGCCCGGCGCTTCGGGTGTGCTGATCGTGAACCAGGGTGCGGCGCGCCGCACATGCCCCAGCTGGCCCGGTGGTGGCACTGTCAGTTTTGTGTCGCCGTGGCGGCATGATTACAGCGAAGACCTTGCGACGCGGGAAGAGGCCGGAACGCCCAATGTGATCGGCGACATCCGCGCCGCACTTGCCTTTATCGTAAAAGATGTCGTGGGAACCGATGAGATCGCCAGGCGCGAGGCGCAGTATAACCGCATGGCGCTGGACGGGTGGGCGGACAACCCGAACCTGACCCTGCTAGGGGCTGAAAACGCCCATCGTCTGCCGATCTATTCCTTCCTCGTGCGGGATAATTCCGGCCAGCCGGTGCATCAACAGCTGTTTACCCGGATGCTCAGCGATATCTATGGCATTCAAGCGCGCGGCGGATGTGCCTGTGCCGGGCCTTACGCGCATCGCCTGCTGGATATCGATCGGGCAACCTCTGAGGAGTTGCACGCGGCGCTGTCTGCGGGTGAAGAAATGAAGAAACCCGGTTGGGTACGTTTGAACTTTTCGTATCTGATGAGCGAGGAAACGGTTCAATTCATCATCGACAGTGTCAACGACCTGTCCCGCAGAACCGAGGAATTCGCGCCGTTCTACAACGCGGACCCCGCGACGGCCCGCTTCAAAGCGGCGTGACGGAATTGCCGCTTTTCTCAACGCGTTGAGAGAGGTATGAGGGGCTCAATCAATCGGAGCCTCTTATGACCAAGATCACCCCTCAACCCGGCATTATGGACATCGCACTGTATCAGGGCGGTCAGTCACATGTGGCCGGGGTGAAGCATGTGATCAAGCTGAGCTCAAACGAAAATCCGTTTGGTCCCAGCCCCAAGGCGATTGAGGCGGTGCGCGACAGCGCGGCCACGCTGAATCGCTATCCCAGCACCGATCACGCCAGCCTGCGCGACGCAATTGGGACGCGCCATGGGTTGAATCCGGCCCGGATCATCTGTGGTGTCGGCAGCGACGAGGTGTTGCAGTTCGTGGCCCAAGCCTATGCCGGTCCCGGCGATGAGGTGATCTATACCGAACACGGGTTCTCTATGTACCCGATCATCGCCCGTATGGTCGGTGCGACACCGCTTATGGTGGCCGAAAAGAACCGCCATGTGGACGTGGACAATATCCTTGCTGCGGTTACCGACCAGACACGGATTGTGTTCGTGACCAATCCGGGCAACCCGACCTCGACCATGATCCCCGAGGCAGAGTTGGTACGGCTGGCCGAAGCGTTGCCGCAGACCTGCCTGATGGTGGTCGACGGGGCCTATGCCGAATTTGTTGCCGATTTCGATGGTGGTGCGGCGCTGGTCGATCGGTTCGAGAACGTGGTCATGACGCGGACCTTTTCCAAGATCTACGGCCTTGGCGGGATGCGCGTTGGCTGGGGCTATGCCGCGCAAAGTATCATTGATGTGCTGAACCGTGTGCGCCAGCCCTTTAACCTGTCGCTGACCGCTCTGGCCGCTGCCGAGGCAGCGATCCGGGACGAGGATTATCTGACTTTCTGCCATTCTGAAAACGCGCGTTTGCGTGTGTGGCTGTCGGAGGAACTGGCCAAAGTCGGCGTGCCCTCGGATGCGTCCTGCACCAATTTCATTCTGGTGCGCTTTGAAGATCAGGCCGAGGCAGAGGCCTGTGACGACTACCTGAAAACCAAAGGTTTGATTGTGCGCCGCGTTGCGGGCTACAACCTGCTAAACGCCCTGCGGATCACCGTGGGCGATGAAGAGGCCTGCCGCCGGGTGGTTGCGGCCATCACCGCGTTCAAAGGGGGCGTCGCATGAGCCAGGTATATGACCGCGTGGCGCTGATTGGGCTGGGCTTAATCGCGTCGTCGATGTTCTGGGCGATCAAGCGTGCAGGTCTTGCGGGTGAGGTAACCGGCTATGCCCGGTCCGAGGCGACCCGGGATACCGCCCGCCGCATTGGGCTGTGCGACCGGGTGTGCGACACCGCGCAAGAGGCAGTTGAAGGCGCGGATCTGGTTGTTCTGTGTGTGCCGGTTGGCGCAATGGAGGCGGTCGCGCAAGACATCGCGCCTTTTCTGAAACCGGGCACAACGGTCAGTGATGTTGGCTCGGTCAAGCGGCACGTCATTCAGACAGTGTCGCCGCATATTCCAGACGGCGTGCATTTCATCCCGGCGCACCCGTTGGCCGGGACCGAGCATTCGGGCCCGGAATCCGGCTTTGCCGAGCTGTTCGACAATCGCTGGTGCCTGTTGGTGCCGGTCGAGGGCTCTGACCAGGGTGCCATTACCCAACTTCGTACCCTGTGGGAAGGGTTGGGATCGAATGTTGATGAGATGGACGCAGATCACCACGATCTGGTTCTGGCTGTCACGTCCCATGCACCGCACCTGATTGCCTACACGATGGTCGGCGTGGCCGATGACCTGCGCCGCGTGACCGACAGTGAAGTAATCAAGTATTCTGCTGCCGGTTTCCGGGATTTCACGCGTATCGCGGCCTCGGATCCGACGATGTGGCGCGATGTGTTCCTGTCCAACAAGGATGCAACCCTGGAAATTCTGGGACGCTTCACCGAAGAGCTTTTTGCCCTGCAGCGCGCGATCCGCACCGGGGATGGAGAGCATCTGTTCGATTACTTCACCCGCACCCGCGCGATCCGCCGGGGGATCATTGACGCGGGTCAGGATACCGATGCGCCCGACTTTGGGCGCGGCAAGGGTGCCTCATGAGGCGCGGCTGGGGGTTACTTGTGATTGGGTTTGTGGCGGTTAGCGCCAGCTTGTCCAACGCGGCACCTCCGAAACAATCTCTGGTACCCCTAACGCGACCGATTGCAACGGCAGCACTGGCGTTCAGCAGCCCGGCCCCATCGGTGAACTTACGGCCAGAGTTGCGCCCGGTTTCGCCTCAGGTACTGGCCGTAGCCGCGCGACCGTCCGAGTTGCCCCTGCTTGGGCCGGACACGTCCTTGATGCCATACCTGCGGCCCAAGGCATTGGAACAAGAGGCACTGTTCAAAAAGCGCAAGCGCCGAAAAGGTTCAGTGTGCGGTGACATCGACATTCAGGGTAAAGCGGTGGGCAAAGTCCGCGGCAAAATCAAAGCCTGCGGCATTAAAGATGCCGTTCAGATCACCTCGATCTCGGGGGTTACTTTAAGCCGGCCATCAACGATGGATTGCGGCACGGCGGTCGCCCTGAATACTTGGGTCGACAAAGTTGTCAAACCCACGTTCAAACGGCGCGGCCCCGTAGTCGAACTGCAGATTGCTGCGCATTATGCTTGCCGCACCCGCAATAACCGAAAAGGCGCGCGGATATCAGAGCATGGAAAAGGGCGCGCTATCGATATCTCGGGTTTCAAGATGGCTGATGGTGAGGTGGTTACGGTTCTGAACGGATGGCGAAAGAACCCGTCACAAGGTCAGCTGATCAAGGTTTGGCGGGGGGCGTGCGGCCCGTTTGGTACTGTGCTGGGGCCGAATTCGGACCGCTATCATCGGGATCACTTCCATCTTGATACCGCACGATATCGCAGTGGTCCGTACTGCCGTTAACGCAGGATCAGGCGGGGCGCGGGTCCCAGGGGCAGCGGCCCAAGGGCAACAAAACCGTCCCGAAAGTTCAATTGTAAATCCAAAGCGTTCGGGTTGCCCCCCAGTCCGGCCATGAAGTTCAGCGCCCGCGTCACCGGATCGACCGCCTGGTCAGGCAAGGCACCGGCCGCGTTGGCCATGGCGATCATGTCGCGCCAGTTTTCGGCCTTGATCGCGATCTCACCAGTTGGAATGCCTTGTGTGTCAACGTCCAGTTTCCCGGCCGCGAACAGTCGCAGCGCGCCCCATTTCATCTCGGCCAGCCGCAGATCGATCTTCACAGGCTGCGGTCTGCTCTGTTCTAGGGCTGAGCGGTCCCAGGGTTTGTCGAACGTGGCGGTCATGTCCAGTTCCAGCGTCTCGAACGCCTGGGGCAGGGTCGTGGCCGAGCGCATAAGGTGGCGCAGATCGTCGCCGGGTGTGAACCCGTCCATGCGGGCGCCTATCACATAAGCCTCAGGCGTTGCGGTCTGCTCCATCACCAAGGCCAGCGTGTTACCGCCTGCCAAGGCGTCGGTGCCATCGGTGATCGACCACGGCCCGGCAGTCAGCGCCATTTTCTCCAGCACGAGTGCTACGCCGGGTTGCAATTGCAGCTCGGCCTGCAATTCGCTGGCCCGAATGGTGGCTGTTTGATCGAAATACGACAAGCGCTGATCGGTGTCGGCAAACCGCAGAACCTGTCGGCCGGGCCAGATTGCGGGGCTCTGGAACTCAATCCAGTCGGCGCTCCAGGCGGTGCCATTGACCGGATCGGCCAGCGCCGGACTGTTCAGTCGGGTCATGTGATGCAACGGATAACCGGCTGTTTCCACGTCGGAAAACTCTGCCTGCCATCCTTGTTCCTGCTGCTTGTCGAACCATGTCGTGATTGCATTGCGCAGTCCAATTCCGGCAACGAACCAATAGGCGCTCCAGATTACAGTTATGAAAATGATGAATCGTACCAGACCGCGCATGACAGATGGCCCTTTTTCCTGTCTTGGAATTGATGTTTATAGGCGCAAACGGGCAAGGACCAGTGCTATGACGATGTGGGTTTTCGGATATGGGTCGTTGTTGTGGAATCCGGGCTTTCCGGTGGCCCGCAGCGAGCGCGCCACTTTGCACGGATATGCCCGGTCTTTCTGCATGAGCTCGATCCACCACCGCGGCACCGAAGACCATCCCGGTCTTGTTCTGGCGCTGGACGAACGGAGTGACGCCAACTGCAAGGGGTTGGCCTTTGCGGTCGAAGCCGGCCACGAAGATCGCACCCTGCATGAATTGCGCGAGCGAGAACTGATTTCCTCGGCCTATGTCGAAAAGATGCTGGATGTGCATCTGGATAGTGGTGCGGTGCTCACTGCCGTGACGTATGTGATTGACGCCGATCACGTGCAGTATTGTGGGGGTATGCCGCTTGAAGAGCAGGCGCAGATCATTGCCCATGCTGTAGGTGGACGGGGTCCGAATACCGAATATCTGTATAACACCGCTGAACATCTGACCGAGATCGACCTGCAGGATCCCGATCTTGAGTGGTTAGCGCAACGGGTCCGCAGCATCACCGCATAAACCCTTGGCGTCACCGGTGGAATTTCGCTAGATTCAGGCCAAAGCAGGCAAAAACCGGGAACCACGCGCATGGCGCAGGCACATCAGGGCGCGAGACCCCAATTCTCGCATCCCATCCGTCAGATTGCGATGATGTTGATCGCAATCGGTCTGGCAGGGTTGGGCGTCTTCATGGCGTTGCCGTATGTGATGCCGGTGGCGCTGGCCAATCCTTACCTGAGCGGCTTTATTATTCTGGTCTTTTTTATCGGCGTTTTCGCTTGTTTCTATCAGGTGACGCAGTTGATCGGATCGGTCCGCTGGATCGAGGCCTTTGTCGGCGGTGTTGTCCGCGAAGACGCCCGAACGCCGCAATTGCTTGCACCGCTGGCCTCGCTGTTGCGGGAACGGGGCGCGCGGTCGCAGATCAGCTCTACATCGACACGGTCGATCTTGGATTCCGTTGCCGAGCGCGTCGAAGAAGAGCGTGAGATCACGCGCTACATTACCAACGTCCTGATTTACCTGGGCCTTCTGGGTACATTTTTCGGGTTGGCCACTACCGTGCCCGCCATTGTCGACACCATCCGCAGCCTCAACCCGCAGGAAGGCGAAGAGGGGCTGGCCGTCTTCAACCGACTGATGGTTGGGCTGGAGGCACAGCTGCAGGGCATGGGCGTCGCGTTTGGGTCATCGCTGTTGGGCTTGGCCGGATCCTTAATAGTTGGTCTGCTGGAATTGTTCGCTGGACATGGTCAAAACCGGTTTTACCGCGAACTTGAGGAATGGCTGTCCTCGATTACGCGCGTTGGCTTTGCCGCGGGCGATGAGGGCGGGGCCGAACTGGCGGTGCTGACCCCTGTGCTGGATGCCATGTCTGAACAGATGAACGCGCTGCAGGATCTTTTTTCGGCGCAAGAATCTGATCGCGCGGCGGTGTCGTCGCGGTTGGGTCAATTGGCGGATGCCATTGGTGAGATGAACCAGCGCCAGTCAAACAACGATGGCGTGACCTCGGCACTAGAGCGCGTGGCACTGGGGCAGGACGCCCTGCTGGACCACCTGCGCGAACAAGGAACGGGCGAGGGGATCGACGCCGAAAGCCGGATGCGCCTGCGGTCGATGGATGTGCAATTGCTTCGTATCCTCGAAGAAATCTCAGCCGGGCGGCAGGAAAGCATGAGCGAGCTGCGCAAGGATATCGAACTGCTGGTCAAGGCCCTGACACTTCCCCGAGGTGCGGTGCGCACCGCGCCGGAAAGTGAGTAAGTTATGGCTCTGTCCCGTCGCACAGGTCAGCGCTTTCAGGGCTCGGTCTGGCCTGGATTCGTGGATGCGATTACCGGGCTTTTGATGGTTCTGACCTTTGTGCTGACCATCTTTATGGTGGTGCAATTCGTGCTGCGCGAGACAATTTCGGGGCAAGAGGACGAATTGACCGCCCTGTCCGACGAAGTTGCCGCTCTGGTAGGTGCACTGGGCCTGGAAGAACGGGAAAACAGTCGGTTGGAAGCGCGCTTGGGTGTGCTCAACTCAACTCTGACGCAGGTTGAAACCGAATTGGTACAGGCGCAGATTCAACTGACCGATTTCGAATCTCAGGTCGCGGCGTTGCTGATCGATCAGGAACGGGCCCGGGGCGAAATTTCAACGCTGGAAACGCAGCGGCAGGAATTGCAGAGCGAGCAAGACAAGCTGAACCTGGCCCTTGCGCAAAGTCGGTCCGAAATCGACGCACAGGCCGAGGCCGCAAGACTGGCCGCCGCTCAGCGCGAGGCGTTGGAGGCATTGGTCGCGGACCTGGAAGAAAGCGATGCCGAACAGACCACGCGTATCACCGAGCTTGAGGACGAGTTGAGTGCCGAAGAGGCTGCCAAGTTGGCCGAGGCCGCTGCTGCGGAGAACCTGCGAAACCGCCTGCAAAACGCAGATACTGAGCTGACAGCCATGACCCTTGCGCTGGAGGCGCAACGGAAAGAAGCCGAAGAGACGCTGACCCTGCTGGCGGCGGCACAGGCGGCCAAAGCGGAACTGGAACGGCAATTTGGTGAATTGAACAGTGAGGATCTGAAGGCCCGGCTAGAGGCCGCGCTTGCCGCCCAGACACAGGCGCAGACCGAGGCACAGGCACAGCGGTCGCTAGCCGAAGAACGTGCCGCGTTGCTGGCTGTGGCCCGAGATACATTGTCTGATGAGGAAGCGATTTCTGAAAAAGCACAGCGAGAGACGGCTTTGCTGAACCAGCAGATGGCAGCGCTGCGCAATCAATTGGGCGGGTTGCAGGCTCTGCTGGACGATTACGAAGATCGAAACGCCGCCGCGGATATTCGCATTCAGACGCTGGGTCAGGATTTGAATGCTGCGCTGGCCCGTGCCGCATCCGAGGAACGTCGCCGTCGCTTGCTGGAAGAGGCCGAGCGCGCTCGTTTGGAAGTTGAGGCTGAGCAATTATCCGGGCGGAACGAAGAGCTGACCGCACAAGCCGAAGATCTGGAGCGGTATCGGTCCGAGTTTTTCGGCCGCCTCCGCGACGTGCTGGGGGATCAGGAAGGTGTCCGGATCGAAGGCGACCGGTTTGTGTTCTCGTCCGAGGTTCTGTTCGATACCGGCTCTGCCGTGCTGTCTGGTGCAGGACGGCAGGAGGTCGCTAAAGTCGCCAATATTCTGCGCAGTGTGGCGGCTGAAATCCCTGAAGGTTTGAATTGGGTTATCCGGGTTGACGGTCATACAGATAACGTCCCTGTGTCTGGCTCGGGCCGGTATCGCGACAATTGGGAACTCAGCCAGGGGCGGGCCCTGTCAGTGGTGCGCTATATGGTCGAGGCACTGGGTATCCCGCCAGGCCGGCTGGCGGCCAACGGGTTTGGTGAGTTCCAGCCCGTCAACCCAGCGAACACGCCCGAAGCCCGTGCCCAGAACCGCCGGATTGAGCTGAAACTGACCGAGCGGTAGCCATGTCCGCCCACCGGCGTTTGGCCCGACACCTGACGCACCCACAGGTCACGATTGATCCCGATTTAGGGGTGCCGAATTGGTCGCTGAACGAAGGCGGGCGTTTGCGGGTCGCGCAATTGGCCGGGAAACCAAGCATGTTGAACCGAACGACCCGGGTCATCAGTAGCACCGAAACAAAGGCCATCGAAACAGCCCTCCCGCTGGCAACCGCGTTTGGGGTTCGTGGCCGAAACCCGCGTTGACATGCATGAAAACGACCGCAGCGCCAACGGGTTATTGCCGCCAAAAGAGTTTGAGTCCGTCGCGGACCAGCTCTTCGGTCATCTGGAAGTCAGTGTAAGAGGCCGGGAACGGGCCGTGGTTGCACAGGCGCGTATCGTCCAGGCCGTTACGGCCTACCTGTCCGATTCCGGCAAAGGTGACGTTTTGTTTGTCGGACACGGTGACGTAGGCACGCTGCTGTTTTGCGCATTGTCCAATCTGCCGATTGATCGGAAATTCGACCAGGGGCCGGGCGGTGTTGGAAATGGTTCCAATTTGAAGTGGATCAGATGACACCGTCATGTGGTTGGCGTGTGATGGAAGCTTCCGCCGGTATTTGATCCTGCGCGAGCAGGTGGTCTTTTGTGCATCCTCGCGGAAAAGGAAAAGCCCGCCAGTGTGATGGCGGGCTTTGTTGTTGTGTCCAGAGCTTTTAGTCCGCCGTCAGCAAGGGCGGTTTGTCGCCCGGAATGCGTGGCTGATCAGGTCCAAGGATATCAAGGTTCAGATCACCCTTCTTGACCGACACGCGGACCAAGCCACCCTTGGCCAGCTTGCCGAACAGCAGCTCTTCGGCCAGCGGTTTCTTGATGTGTTCTTGGATGACACGACCCAGCGGGCGTGCGCCCATCTTGTCGTCATAGCCTTTGTCAGCCAGCCATTCGGCGGCCTTTGGCGTCAGATCGATGGTCACCCCACGATCCAGCAATTGCGCCTCAAGCTGCAGAACGAATTTCTCAACCACCTGCAGGATAACTTCTTTTGGCAGCGGTGCGAAGGAAATCACCGCATCCAGACGGTTGCGGAATTCCGGCGTGAACATACGCTCTATCGCGGCGGTATCCTCACCTTCACGGCGGTCACGACCAAAACCGATGGCGGCTTTGGCTTGTTCCTGTGCACCCGCGTTCGAGGTCATGATCAGAACCACGTTGCGGAAGTTCACAGTACGGCCGTTGTGATCTGTCAGCTCACCGTGGTCCATCACCTGCAACAGGATGTTGAAAACGTCAGGGTGCGCTTTCTCGATCTCATCCAATAGCAGTACGCAATGCGGATGCTGGTCGACACCATCAGTCAGCAAACCACCCTGATCAAACCCGACATAACCCGGAGGGGCACCGATCAAACGGCTGACCGCGTGTTTTTCCATGTATTCGGACATGTCAAAGCGCAGTAGTTCCACACCCAACGTATCGGCCAGTTGTTTCGCGACTTCAGTCTTACCCACACCGGTCGGACCAGCGAACAGGTAGTTGCCGATGGGCTTTTCAGGTTCACGCAGACCAGCGCGCGCCAGTTTGATCGCACTGGACAGTGCCACGATCGCATCATCCTGACCAAATACGACACGTTTCAGCGATGTTTCGAGGTCTTTAAGAACCTCGGCATCGTCCTTGGTGACGTTCTTGGGTGGAATGCGCGCGATCTTGGCAACCACGGCCTCGATCTCTTTGACGCCGATGGTTTTGCGACGTTTGCTTTCGGCGACCAGATGTTGTGCTGCACCGGCCTCATCAATTACATCAATGGCCTTGTCGGGCAGCTTGCGGTCATTGATGTACCGCGCCGACAATTCCACCGCGGTCTTGATAGCGTCCGCAGTGTATTTGATATCGTGATGCTTTTCGAAATAGGGCTTCAGACCGCGCAGGATTTTCACGCTGTCTTCAACCGAAGGCTCATTCACATCGATTTTCTGGAACCGGCGGCTCAGCGCGCGGTCCTTTTCGAAATGCTGACGGAATTCCTTGTATGTGGTCGAGCCCATGGTGCGCAGCTTGCCGCCCTGCAGGGCAGGTTTCAGCAGGTTTGACGCATCCATCGCGCCTCCTGACGTCGCACCAGCACCGATCACAGTGTGGATTTCGTCGATAAATAGCACCGCGTCAGGATGTTCTTCCAATTCAGTGACTACCGCCTTCAACCGTTCTTCGAAATCCCCGCGATAGCGGGTGCCTGCCAGCAGCGCGCCCATGTCCAGCGAATAGATCGTGGTTTCGGACAGCACATCGGGCGCTTCGCCGCCGACGATCTTATGGGCCAGACCCTCGGCGATGGCGGTTTTTCCCACACCGGGGTCGCCCACCAGCAGCGGGTTGTTCTTACGACGGCGGCACAGGACCTGAATGCAACGCTCAACTTCCGAGGAACGGCCGATCAGCGGGTCAACGTCGCCCGCACGCGATTTCGCGTTCAGATCGACACAGTATTTACCCAGTGCGCTTTCTTTCTGTTCGCCTTCGCCAGAGCTGGCCTGAATTTCCTCCTCGACCTGGTCGGCACCGGAAACTGAGCGGTTTTCGCCATAGGCCGGGTCTTTTGCTACGCCATGTGCGATGAAATTCACCGCGTCATAGCGAGTCATGTCCTGCTCTTGCAGGAAATAGGCTGCATTGCTTTCGCGTTCGGCAAAGATGGCGACCAGAACGTTGGCACCGGTCACTTCGGTCCGGCCCGAGCTTTGGACGTGAATTGCCGCGCGTTGAATGACACGCTGGAAGGCCGCCGTAGGCACTGCCTCGGACCCGTCGATGTCTGTGACAAGGTTCGAAAGGTCCTCGTCTATGAATTCAACCAGAGTGCTGCGCAAATCATCCAAATCAACGCTGCAGGCCTTCATGACGCGGATGGCGTCAGGTTCTTCCAGCAGCGCCAGAAGCAGATGTTCCAGCGTTGCGAATTCGTGGCGCCTTTCATTCGCGGCTGCCAGAGCCGCGTGAATGGCTTGTTCTAATGTGCTCGAGAATGAAGGCACGCGGGTGCTCCTCTGTCTTGGGTCGAAAGGGGGCAGGTTTCGGCCGGAACCCCATCCAACCATGTCCTCATACTATTAGAGTTTGGTTGATAGTTGCCCGGCTTCAAGGGTTTTCTTTCACTTGACAGTCACATTTGTTGTGACCGTGGCCGTGAAGAGAGCGAAATAGGCACTAGAAACGGTCTTTTCTAGTCCGCACCTCAGCAAAAACTGACGCTGGGTCAGAATCTGTCATCCCCAGCTGAACCTGTATCGCGGAATCTGCAGCGCGTAAAAACGGGTTTGTGGCCTTTTCCAGCGCCAGGGTCGAGGGCACTGTGGGCTCTCCGGCGGCGCGGGCGCGGTCGATATCAGCCACGCGCTGCTGCAGTGCGGCGTTGTCGGGGTCGACCGTAACGGCAAATTTGGCGTTGGACTGGGTATATTCGTGGCCTGAATACACGATTGTTTCGTCGGGCAAGGCAGCCAGTTTGCTGAGAGAGGCCCACATCTGAGGGGCCGTGCCTTCGAACAAGCGACCACATCCCAGGGCCATCAAACTGTCGGCAGTGAACACCGCCGCACTTTGCGGCATGTAAAACGCGATGTGGCCAATTGTGTGCCCCGAGACGTCCAGCACCTGCACCGGTTCCCCGGCTATTTCGAATACGTCGCCTTCGACAACCCGTTGATCCAAAGGCGGCAGGCGGTGGGCATCAGCAGCGGCGCCAATCACTGTGGCGGGGTGTTTTTCCAAAATACCAGCCAGACCGTCGACATGATCCCAGTGGTGATGAGTCAATAGAACGTGCGACAGGGTCCAGCCGAGCCTGACTAGTTCGGCCAGAATCGGGCCGGATTCGGGGGCATCGATCAATGCGGTGTTGCCGCTAACGGCATCATGCGCCAGAAATGCGTAATTATCGCTGAGACAGGGGATGGTGACGATCTCAAGAGGCATGGCCTTTTGCCCTTTCGTTGCTAGACTGCGCTCAGCTAAGCCGATTGACCGGGTGTCCGCAATGCATCTTGATGTTCAGGATCTGAGGAATTTCTACTACCGCAGTACCTTGGGCCGTGCGGCGCAGGCTGCAATACGCGGGCGGCTGACCGAGCTATGGCCCGAGGCCAAGGGTCAGACGGTTGTTGGATTCGGGTTTGCCGTGCCATTGCTGCGGCCTTTTCTGAAAGACGCGCGGCGCGTGATCGGCCTTATGCCTGGCCCGCAAGGGGTGATGCCATGGCCCGCGGGGATGCCCAATGTCTCTGTCCTGACCGAAGAGACGTTGTGGCCGATCGAAACCGGCCATGTGGACAAGCTGGTGGTGATGCACGGGCTTGAATCCTCTAGCCAGCCAAGTGAATTGCTGAACGAGTGCTGGCGTGTGCTTGGCCCCGGCGGACGGGCGCTGTTTGTCGTGCCCAACCGAGCGGGGCTGTGGTCGCGCAGCGACAAGACACCGTTCGGGTTCGGACGCCCCTATTCCGCGTCTCAGCTGGAAAGCCAGCTCAAGGCTCATCACTTTGTTCGGGAAAGCCATTGCTCGGCTTTGTATCTACCGCCTTCTTTTCGGCGGTTCTGGCTGAAATCGGGCAGCCTGATCGAAAAAACCGGACAGCGGGTTCCAACAGTCATGGCTGGCGGCGTTCTGATGGTTGAGGTGACCAAGCATATCAGACCGCCCAGCGGCACCGTCACTAAAGACGCGGTGCGCAAGCCGATCAAAGCGTTGGATGGGCTGTTGAAGCCGGCCTAAAAATCAGCGGCATTTCAGATGCGGCCAAAGCGCGAAAATGCGGAAAAAAGGTCACAGGAATCGCAAAAACCTACACTTCCGTAACATTTTTCTGCCGGATCAGGCGTACCAAAGGGTCGCACCCAGTGTAACTTATTGAAACTACACATTTTGTGGATAAGACCCTTGCCGTGATAATATGTTGCTAGCTGAGTTCGCCTCTGTTACATCCCCGGTGATTTTGATCCCCGGCCGTTTGGACGGGGTTTCTTCACGCCCCCGGGGTAGCTGCCGCAACGCGAATTCGGGGCCCAAAATATCGGAAGGGTGGACGTGTCCGAACCAGCTTCGATTTCCACAGGCATCGCCGTGCGCTATGCCACCGCGATCTTCGAGATCGCCAAAGAGAATAAAGACCTCGCAGGTCTGGAAACCGGCATTAATGATCTGGCAACCGCCTTGGGCGAAAGCGCCGATTTGCGCGATCTGATTGCATCGCCGCTGGTGTCTCGCGCAGAACAGGAAGCAGCAATTACCGCGATTGCAAAAAAGATGGGCCTGCATGCTATCTTGAGCAACACGCTGGCTCTGATGGCGCAAAAGCGCCGCCTGTTTGTTGTGCCGCAACTGGTGCAGGTTCTGCGCAATATGCTGGCCGACGAGCGTGGCGAAGTGACCGCAGATGTCGCCTCGGCCAAGGCGTTGACCAAAACCCAGATGGAAAAACTGTCCAAAACGCTGTCCGAGCGTGTGGGCAAGACCGTGACAATAAATGCGACCGTTGATGAAAGCCTCATCGGCGGTCTTGTCGTTAAAGTGGGCTCGAAAATGATCGATAGCTCGATCCGTTCCAAGCTCAACTCCCTACAGAATGCAATGAAAGAGGTCGGATAAATGGGAATCCAAGCTGCAGAGATTTCTGCAATCCTGAAGGACCAGATCAAGAACTTTGGTCAGGAAGCCGAAGTGGCCGAGATTGGCCGCGTGCTGAGCGTCGGTGACGGGATTGCCCGTGTATACGGCCTGGACAACGTGCAAGCCGGTGAGATGGTCGAATTCCCCGGCGGCATCATGGGTATGGCGCTGAACCTGGAAAGCGACAACGTTGGTGTTGTTATCTTTGGCTCTGACCGTGACATCAAAGAAGGTGACACCGTCAAGCGCACAAATTCGATCGTGGACGTTCCAATCGGTGACGAACTGCTGGGTCGTGTTGTTGACGGTCTGGGCAACCCGCTGGACGGCAAAGGTCCGATCAAATCGACAAAGCGCGGCGTTGCAGACGTCAAGGCGCCGGGCATCATCCCGCGTAAATCGGTACACGAGCCGATGGCAACCGGCCTGAAATCGGTTGACGCGATGATCCCGATTGGCCGTGGCCAGCGGGAACTGATCATTGGTGACCGTCAGACAGGTAAAACTGCCGTTGCTCTGGACGCCATCCTGAACCAGAAAGTCTATAACGAAGCGGCTGGCGACGATGAGTCCAAAAAGCTGTACTGTGTTTACGTTGCCATCGGTCAAAAGCGTTCGACCGTTGCGCAGCTGGTGAAGAAACTGGAAGAATCCGGTGCGATTGACTATTCGATCGTTGTGGCCGCTACCGCGTCCGACCCGGCGCCGATGCAGTTCCTGGCACCTTATGCCGCAACCGCAATGGCCGAATTTTTCCGCGACAATGGCCGCCACGCCCTGATCATCTATGATGACCTGTCGAAACAGGCTGTGTCCTATCGTCAGATGTCGCTGCTGCTGCGTCGTCCGCCCGGACGTGAAGCCTATCCTGGCGACGTTTTCTATCTTCACTCGCGCCTGCTGGAGCGTTCGGCCAAGCTGAACGAAGACTTCGGTGCCGGCTCGCTGACCGCTCTGCCGGTTATCGAAACCCAAGGTGGTGACGTATCAGCCTTTATTCCGACCAACGTGATCTCGATCACCGACGGTCAGATTTTCCTGGAAACCGAGCTGTTCTATCAGGGTATCCGTCCTGCTGTGAACACCGGTCTGTCGGTTTCGCGTGTGGGCTCTTCGGCTCAGACCAACTCGATGAAGTCGGTTGCTGGTCCGGTGAAGCTGGAGCTGGCTCAGTACCGCGAAATGGCTGCCTTTGCGCAGTTCGGCTCCGACCTTGACGCCGCGACCCAGCAGTTGCTGAACCGTGGTGCACGTCTGACTGAACTGATGAAGCAGCCGCAGTACTCGCCGCTGACAAACGCGGAAATCGTCTGCGTCATCTTCGCCGGGACCAACGGTTACCTCGACAAGATCGACGTCACCGATGTTGGCCGCTATGAAGCTGGCCTGCTGTCGCATCTGCGTGGCAAGCACGCCGACCTGCTTCAGTGGATCACCGACGAAGATCCCAAGATCAAGGGTGATGCTTCCGACAAGATCAAGGCTGCGCTGGACGAATACGCCGCAACCTTCGCTTAAGGGAGAGGCGGGCACATGCCAAATCTTAAGGATCTTAAAAACAGGATCGAGTCGGTCAAATCGACCCGCAAGATCACCAAGGCCATGCAGATGGTCGCGGCTGCAAAACTGCGCCGCGCCCAGGAATCTGCCGAAGCCTCGCGCCCCTATGCTGCACGGTTCAATGCCGTGATGACGGGGTTGGCGGCATCGGTCGGGGGCAGCGACAGCGCCCCCAAGCTGCTCCGTGGTACGGGCAGCGATGATGTCCACCTGCTGGTTGTGATGACAGCTGAACGCGGCCTGTGTGGCGGCTTCAACTCGAACATTGCCAAGCTGGCTCGTGCCAAGGCTTACGAACTGCAAGCCAAGGGCAAGACGGTCAAAATTCTGACTGTTGGCAAGAAAGGCCGTGACGCGATCAAACGCGACTACGGCGATCTGTTCGTGGGACATGTCGATCTGAGCGAGGTCAAGCGTCTGGGTTATACCAACGCACAAGACATCGCGAAGGACGTCCTGTCCCGTTTCGACGGGGGTGAGTTCGATGTTGCCACGATCTTCTATTCGAAGTTCGTCAACGTTGTGACTCAGATCCCGACGGCACAGCAAGTCATCCCCGCTTCGTTCGAGGACGACGCGAGCGGCGACGACAGCGGTGCCATTTTCGATTACGAGCCCAGCGAAGAGGCCATCCTGGCTGACCTGCTGCCCAAGGGGGTTGCGACTGCGATCTTCTCGGCTCTGCTTGAAAACGGAGCCTCGGAACAGGGTGCACGGATGTCCGCGATGGACAACGCGACACGCAACGCAGGTGAGATGATCGACAAGCTGACCATCCAATACAACCGTTCGCGTCAGGCCGTGATCACCAACGAGCTGATTGAAATCATTTCCGGCGCCGAAGCGCTGTAGAGACTAACCGGAGACGAAACATGGCGAATGCAAAAGGCAAAGTCACACAGATTATCGGGGCCGTCGTCGACGTGCACTTCGATGATGCGCTGCCTGAAATTCTGAACGCGCTGGAAACCACCAACAACGGCAAGAAGCTGGTTCTGGAGGTTGCACAGCACCTGGGCGAAAACACTGTCCGTACCATTGCGATGGACGCGACCGAAGGTCTGGTCCGCGGCGAAGCCGTAACCGACACCGGCGCACCGATCGCGGTTCCGGTTGGTAACGCTACTCTGGGCCGTATCCTGAACGTTGTGGGCGAGCCCATCGACGAAAAGGGCCCCGTGGACACCAAAGAAACCCGCGCCATCCACCAGGACGCGCCGGATTTCTCGGATCAGGCAACTGAATCCGAAGTTCTGGTCACCGGCATCAAGGTTGTTGACCTGCTGGCCCCTTACGCCAAAGGCGGTAAGATCGGCCTGTTCGGCGGCGCCGGTGTTGGAAAAACCGTTCTGATCATGGAACTGATCAACAACATCGCCAAAGTGCACTCGGGTGTGTCCGTGTTTGCCGGTGTTGGAGAGCGGACCCGTGAAGGCAACGATTTGTACCACGAGATGATCGAATCCGGTGTTATCGTTCCCGACAAGCTGGAAGATTCGAAAATCGCGCTGGTTTACGGCCAGATGAACGAACCTCCAGGAGCCCGTATGCGGATCGCCCTGTCGGGTCTGACCCTGGCGGAACAGTTCCGTGATTCGACCGGTGCCGACGTTCTGTTCTTTGTCGACAACATCTTCCGTTTCACACAGGCCGGTTCCGAAGTGTCCGCTCTGCTGGGCCGTATTCCATCGGCTGTGGGTTATCAGCCGACACTGGCGACCGACATGGGCGCGATGCAGGAACGGATCACCTCGACCAAGTCGGGTTCGATCACATCCGTGCAGGCCGTCTACGTCCCTGCGGATGACTTGACCGACCCTGCACCTGCCACATCGTTTGCACACTTGGACGCGACCACGGTTCTGAACCGTGCAATCTCGGAAAAGGGCATCTACCCGGCTGTTGACCCGCTCGACTCGACCTCGCGTCTGCTCGACCCAGCGATTGTTGGCGACGAGCATTATACCGTTGCGACCGACGTTCAGCAGATCCTTCAGCGCTATAAGTCGCTGCAGGACATCATCGCGATCCTTGGCATGGACGAACTGTCGGAAGAAGACAAACTGACCGTGGCCCGTGCCCGTAAGATTGAACGCTTCCTGTCGCAGCCGTTCGACGTGGCCGAAGTCTTCACTGGCTCGCCCGGTGTTCAGGTTGCTCTGGACGTGACCATCGCGTCGTTCAAAGCTGTTGTTGCCGGCGAATACGATCACCTGCCCGAAGCAGCCTTCCTGATGGTTGGCGGTATCGACGAAGTGATTGCAAAAGCTGAAAAGATGGCAGCGGAAGCCGCCTAAGGAGTATCCCTGATGGCAAACACGATGCAATTCGACCTCGTCAGCCCCGAGCGGAGCCTTGCTTCGCTTGAGGCCACCGCGGTCCAGATTCCCGGCGCGGACGGGGACATGACGGCGATGCCGGATCATGCCCCCACCATCACCACGCTGCGCCCCGGCTTGTTGAAGGTCGAGTCACCCGAAGGGTCCAGCGAATATCTGGTCACCGGCGGGTTTGCTCAGATCAACGGCGATAGCCTGTCGGTTCTGGCTGAAAAAGCCATTCCGGTTGCAGAAGTGACCCGGTCGCATCTGGACGACATGATCGCCGAGGCCCGCGCCTCGCACGAAGCGGCAAAAGGTGGCGACGATCAGACCATCGTCGATGACGCCGCAAAGCTGCTGGCGGACATGGAAGCTCTTGGAACACATATGAGCCTTTAAGGCCCGTACAGTCTTTTTCGATATGGCGGCCCCACGTTTGTGGGGCCGTTTTTTTTTGGTCGTGATTTTGTCAAAGTCGCAGGGTAATCTGCGGAAATTCAAGTAAAAAGACAAAAGAATGAAGATATTCACTACGCACCCGGTTGGCATTGACCAAGGCGAAGCCGTCCTGTTCTCGGAATTTTCCGACGGCGGTGACATGTGGACTGGAGAAGGCACTCGCGAACGCAGCTCGACCGTTGTCTTCAGTCAACCGTTCCGGTCTGTCCCTGCCGTACAGATCAGCGTGTCGCTTTGGGATGTCGACACAACGTCGGCATTGAGGGCCGAAGTGGCTGCCAAGGATGTCACGCCCGAAGGTTTCAACGCAGTGTTCAGAACATGGTCTGACACTCGCATCGCTCGGATCAGGATAGCATGGACGGCCATTGGCGAGGTCGCTCATGAAGATGACTGGGAAATCTCATGATTTCCGCTACATGATCAGTAGGCGTGTGTTGTCCAGAACCATGAAACTCCTGGCCTATTGCAGTGTAATGCTGTTGGCAGTCGAAGTCTTTGCAAGATTGGTACTGGGTCTAGGCGATCCGCCTTTGGTGCGCGTCGATTCCAATATCGAATACCGGGCCCTACCAGGAGAATACAAAAGATTTGGCAACCGTGTTTCGTACAATACGAAATCCATGCGGTCGCGCCCGATCCCACAAAATCCTGAAAGGCACATTCTGATCGCTGGAGACAGCGTTTTGAACGGTACATCTTTCGTGGATCACGCGGATTTGGCATCGACGGCCCTGGACGATTCGCTGCCAGGAACATGGGTCGGCAATGTATCCGAAGGCTCTTGGGGTCCCGAGAACCTTAGCAACTACTTTCAGGAATTTGGTTGGTTCCAGGCGGATACGCTGTTTGTTGTGTTCAGCACGCATGACTTGTGGGATCTGCCTCGATATTGCACGCAGTTGGGTCCGGATTTCGTAACAGAACGACCCTTGTTGGCCATTGTTGAATCGGTGCGGAAATACGGTCCGAAGTTTATTCCCGCCTTGGGTGGTCTGGCGCGGCAGGAATCAGGCTGCCGTGAGCCCCAGAACATTAACGTGAAGGGGCCGCGCGCTCTGCGCGCTTTCATTGACGAAGCGCGGGATCATGTTGACCGCGTGGTTGTCTTACTGCATCCAACACGGTCCGAACTGTCAACACCGCTGCAAAATGACCGAAGGTTTCTACTAAGTGTCATCGCTGCGACCGGCGTCGAATACGTCGATATGCTGCCGCTTTTGCGCGGTAAAGAGCATCTCTATTTCGACACGATCCACCTCACTCCCGAAGGCCAAAAAGAGTACTTTCGCGCATTCCAAGACTTGCTTCGACAGCCTGCCAATGACTGAAGTCTGATATTCTAGTAGTGGACTGCAACAGCCGGCCATCCCTTTGTCGACCACCCAACTCAATCCATGTGATACAGCGACTCATAAATCGGAGTCAGGGTCTTGTCCTCGAACAGGGACGACACGCTGGTTCCGTTCCAGATGTTCAGGATCGCCTGGGTGAAAATCGGAGCGGTTGGTACCACACGGATGTTCTTGGCCTTGGCGATCTCTTTGGTTGGCTGGATCGTGTCCGTCAGCACCAGAGATTTCATAACCGAGTTGGTCACACGCTCGACCGCAGGGCCGCTCATGACGCCGTGCGTGATGTAGGCGTGAACCTCCTTCGCACCGTTGTCCAGGAGGACTTGCGCCGCTTTGCACAGGGTGCCAGCCGTATCGCACATGTCGTCGACGATTAGGCAGATCTTGTCTTTGACGTCACCGATGACGGTCATCTCGGCCACTTCTCCGGCTTTCTCGCGGCGTTTGTCCACGATCGACAAGGGCGCGTTGATGCGTTTGGCCAGTTCGCGGGCGCGGGCGACGCCGCCGACGTCAGGTGACACCACCATGATCTCGTCCAGGTTGTCCTTGAATTGGTTTTTCACATCCAGCGCAAAGACCGGCGAGGCATAAAGGTTATCCACCGGGATATCGAAGAACCCCTGAATCTGTGCCGCGTGCAGGTCCATGGTCAGTACCCGCTCGATCCCGGCGCCGGTCAACATGTTGGCAACCAGCTTGGCGCTGATCGGTGTACGGGCCTTGGTGCGGCGATCCTGGCGGGCATAGCCGAAATAAGGGATCACAGCAGTGATCCGTTGCGCGGAGGATCGGCGCAGGGCGTCCGCGATGATAAGCAGCTCCATCAGGTTGTCATTGGCCGGGTTCGAGGTCGGCTGAACGATGAACATATCCTCGCCGCGGACATTCTCGAACACTTCGACGAAAATCTCGCCGTCGTTGAACCGTTCGACCCGTGCATCGACCAGACCCTGATCGACACCGCGATACAGGCTCATGCGGCGGGCAATGGATTCGGCAAGCGGAAGATTGGCGTTCCCAGCGATCAGCTTGGGTTCGTGGAGTGTCGGCATCGGCTGTAGGTCCCCGGGCAGCAAAGGCTAATGTGACAGATTCGTGATGTTGACACCGCTTAGCATGGCCTTACCGTCCAGCAAAGATAACGCTGCGGAGAAAGTGAACATGGCCCAAATTGACTACTATTTTGCGACACTCTCGCCATACACCTACCTGGCGGGACTGCGCCTGGAGGAGATTGCGGCCAAACATGGTGCGACAATCAATTACAAGCCGCTGGATATCATCGCCCTGTTCGGACGTACAGGAGGTGTTCCGCCCAAGGACCGCCATATCTCGCGCATCGAATACCGGACGCAAGAAATGCAGCGCCAGTCAAAAAAGCTGGGTATGGCGTTCAACCTGCAACCGGCCCATTGGCCCACCAATGCGGCGCCGTCCTCATACGCGATCATCGCCGCCATTCAGGACGGGTCAGGGGATGTGGGGCAGCTGGTGCATTCCTTTGTGCGCGCCTGCTGGGCCGAGGAAAAGGACATCGCGCAGGACGATGTCATCCGTGCCTGTCTGGCTGACGCCGGGTTTTCCTCGGATTTGGCCGACAGTGGCTTGCTGCTGGGGGCCGAGACCTATACCGCCAATCTGGAAGAGGCCGTGGAGCGCGGTGTGTTTGGTGCCCCGTTCTATATCACCGGGGACGACCAGCGTTTCTGGGGTCAGGACCGGCTGGAGGATTTGGACCGACACCTGGCCGACCAATAAGGGTAGGAGACCAAGATGTCCGTCGCGCAAAACTTACATGTCAGCCACTTAGGTCAGGGCGACCGTAAGGTTCTGGCCCTGCATTGCACCATTGCCCATTCCGGTGTCTGGGCCGGTCTTGCCGCGGTGCTGAAAGGGCAGGCCAGTTTTGTTGCGCCGGATATGCTGTCCCACGGACGCAGCCCGGATTGGGACCGTCAGGGCCATCTGTTCGAACGTCTGACCGAGGCCTCGCTGGAACATCTGACCGAGCCGATGGATGTGATTGGCCATTCCTTTGGGGCGATGATCGCCTTGCGGCTGGCGGTGGAACATCCTGAACTGGTCCGCAGCGTTGTTCTGGTCGAGCCGGTGTTCTTTGCCGTCGCACAGCAGGACGCGCCGGATCTGGTCGCGGAATATGCGCACGTCGCGCAACCCTATATGGATGCAATTGCCGCTGGGGATGAACCCCTGGCCGCCCGCCTGTTCAATCGCATGTGGGCCGGGGACGCTGGCCCGCAATGGGCAGATCTGCCCGAACCCGCGCGCGCGGGGATGGTGCGGGGTATTCATTTGGTGGGGGCAGTGGAAAACGCGCTGCTCAACGATACGATGGGCCTGCTGGATCCCTCCAAGATTGCGCAGGCCGACATGCCGGTTCTACTGCTGCACGGCTCTCATACTCATAAGGTGATGGTTGCCATCAACAGTGGTTTGCAGACCCGCCTTCCCCAGGCTGAAAGCGACGTGATCGACGGGGCGGGGCATATGGGTCCCATCTCGCATCCGCGCGAAACCGGTGCTGCAATCGCGGCGTTCTGGGACGGCTTGCCGTCATAAGCGCAACAATCCCTCAGACACCGGTTGCGTTAGAGCAGGTCCAGAAACTGGTCGATCTGCTCGGCGCTGATGGACCAGTCACAAACCAGTCGGCAGGCGAGAATTTCCGCGTCATCCGAGTCATCCAGTTCTGCCCCCCACAGGTGATACACCGCACCGGCCTCATGCAGCTGCTTGTGCCGCGCGCGGGAAAACTGGGCAAAGATCATATTGGCCTGCGGATCATGCAGGAATGATGCGCCTTTGGCACGCAGCCCATCGGCCAGTCGCGCGCAGTTGGCATTCGCCTGACGCGCCATGGTCAGCCAAAGATCGTCTTGCAGATAGGCCGCCATTTGTGCGGACAGATAACGATGTTTGGAAAACAAATGTGCGCCCCGCTTGCGGCGCAGTTCGAATTCCCAGGCTTTGGATTCGTCGAAAAAGACAACCGCTTCGACCCCCATCAGACCGTTTTTGGTACCGCCAAAGCTGACCGCATCGACGCCGGCCTTCCATGTCATCTCGGCCGGAGAGCAGTTCAGAGCGACCAGCGCGTTGGTAAAACGTGCGCCGTCCAGATGAATGGGCAGGCCGTATTGCTTGGCCACAGCGCACAGCGCCTGCAACTCGGCCAGCGAATAGACCGATCCCCGTTCAGTGACTTGCGTGATCGATACCGGGCCGCGCTGCGGTCCGTGCACGCCGCGTGTTTCCTCGGCCAGAATAGAGCCGCGCAGGGCCTCGGGGGTCATCTTATCTTCGCCGGGCACTAGCGTCAGCTTGGCGCCGCTGTAAAACTCGGGCGCGTTGCACTCATCCTCGTGGATATGCGCCACGGGTGAGCAGAACACGGTTTCCCACGGTTGCGCCAGCGTTGCCAGCGCCAGAGAGTTTGCCGCTGTTCCTGTGGCCACCAGATACACCGCCGCCCCCGGAGCCTCGAATATGCCGCGAATGCGATCCCGGACCTCGTTCATCAGGGTATCGGCGCCATAGGCCATCTGATAGCCCTCGTTGGCCGCATTCAGGGCGGCCATGACTTGCGGGTGAACTGGCCCGGAATTGTCAGAGGCGAAATACATCAGCTGGGCTCCTCAATGATATAGTCTTCCCACTCTTCGATGGGGGTTTCGAACTCGGACACCGTACGTCCCTGAACCGAGATTCCGGCAGCATGCACGCTGTCCGGCGTACCTGATATCAAAGGGTGCCAGTCGTAAAGAGGCTTGCCTTCCCACAACAACCGATAGGCACAGGTCTGCGGCAGCCAATAGGCGTGGTCGTCAATATTACCCGGCTTCATCACGATACACTCGGGCACAAACTGATGGCGGATGTCGTATTGTGTGCATCGGCAGTTCTCGTCGTCCAGCAAGCGGCAGGCAACGCAGGTCAGGGCTACTTCACCGGTATCTTCATCTTCCAGTTTGTTCAGGCAGCACTTGCCACAGCCGTCGCACAGGGCTTCCCATTCGCGCTGGTTCATCTTGGTCAGCGGCTTGCGTTCCCAGAACCGGGGGCCAAGACCTGCGCGGTCGATCGGATCCGTGGTCATAACGCGCCCAGCAAGGTGCGGGCCTTGTCGCAATCGGCGTTCATCTGGGCGATCAACCCGCCCAGCCCGTCAAAGGTCATTTCAGGTCTCAGATAGTCGACAAGCCCAACAGACAGGGTCGCGCCATACAAGTCGCCCGAGAAATCGAACAGGAAGGTTTCGATATTGGGCACTTCGCCCTGAAACATCGGCCGCGTCCCGACCGAGGCCGCGCCGTGATAGCTGCCCTGATGGGGCCCATCCAGCACATCGACCAGAACCGCATAAACGCCGAATTTAGGGGGGTGCAGACCTTCGATGGACATGTTCGCGGTCGGAAAGCCCAGTTCGCGCCCGCGTTGCTCGCCGCCGATGACCAGGCCTTCGATGCGGTGCCAGTGGCCCAGCATGGTGGCCGCATCACCAGGGCGGCCCTCGGTCAGTGCGGTGCGAATCGCGGTTGAGGAGACAACATTCTCAGACCGCTGCATCAAAGGCGCGACAGTAACACCAAACCCCATCTTTTGCCCAAAGCGAACCAAGTCATCCGCGGTACCGCTGCGTCCCTTGCCGAAACAGAAATCCGCGCCCACAACCACATGAGACAGGCCCAGGCCGTCGCAGATTACATTCCGGGCAAATTCTTCGGGTGTCAGCCCGGCCAGCGCTGCGTTGAAGGGAAGTTCGTATAGTTTCCGCACGCCCAGTTTTTCCAGCCTGTGTGCGCGGGCATTGCCGCGCATAAGGCGAAAAGGCGGTGCGTCCGGGGCAAAATACTCGCGCGGGTGCGGCTCGAAGGTCATCACACCCAGCGGTGCGTCCGGGGCCGCGTTGCGTGCCAATTCAATCACTGATTGATGGCCGATATGAACACCGTCAAAATTCCCGATCGCCACGCTGGCGCCGCGGTTTTCAGGTTCAAAGTATTGGAAATCCCGGATGATCTGCATGCAGCTTGCCTAGCGGGACAAGCGCGCATGTTCAAGGGCTCGGGACGTCAGGAATTCCTCAGTCGAACTTGCGGGATGGGGCCAGAACCATGGCTTCGCCCACCAGCACCTTTTTGCCGTCAACTGCACAGTGGCAATCCAGCTTGACGCGGCGCTTGGCAAAGTCGATATCGACCACCTTCACCTCGGCATAGACCATGTCGCCGGGGCGGACCGGGGCCAGGAATTTCAGCGATTGCCCCATGTAGACTGTCCCGTGGCCGGGCAGCTGTTCACCAATCACGGCCGAGATCAACCCGGCGGTCAGCATCCCATGTGCGATACGCCCTTCAAAGATCGTGTCGCGGGCGTAGTCGTCGTCCAGGTGTACTGGATTCCGGTCGGTCGAAACTTGGGCAAACATTTCGATATCTTCGTCCGTTACCACTTTGCGCAGGTAGCGGACCATGCCCATTTCAATGTCTTCGATACAGATCGTTCCGCGTGGAAGATTGTCCAACATGTCGCCCTCACTCGAATTGTTTGGGCAACAAAACAATCAAAGTCGCCCTCCGTTGGCAACTTTATTACTTCGCAACTGCAGAAAATCAAGTCTTTTCTGACTATCGCAAACGGCCGATCGTATAGGTCGGATTTATATTTTCCCGTGCAATATAGTCGGTTAGGGACTCGGGGTGCGGATGACGTGACGTTTGAGTTTCTGCAGCCGCAAGGCCGCCCGAGATAAACAGAGAATCAATCCCTTCGCCCATACCGCCCAGAATGTCGGTATGAGGGCCATCGCCTATTGCCAAAAGGTCCCCGTCCGGGATGTCGTGGCCCAGTTCCTGCAACCTGCGTCTTGCCAGATCGTAGATCGGTGGGTGGGGTTTGCCGAAGTAAAGGCTCTCACCACCCATTTCTGTATACAGCCGCGCCAATGCCCCTGCGCACCATTCACGAATTTCCCCCCGGTCGACCACGATATCGGGATTGGCGCAGAGCAGCTTCATGCCTTTTTGTTTGGCATAAAGAAAATCCGGACGATTGACCGCTGGATTTGCCATCGGGTCGAATGGCCCGCAACAGACAATCCCCTCGGCTTCGTCCAGCGGGACACGTTCGATGTGAATGGGATGGTGCAGCAGTTTCAGTGGCTCAAAGAACCCCGCATCGCGTTCCCATTCCCCCATGAAGTAAACCTTATGGCCAACCTCGCCCCGAAACATCGCAGATCGTGCGGAATCTCCGCTGGTGGCGATGGTGTCATAGGCATCGTCGGGTACGTTGAACTGCGTCAGTTGCTCTCCTACACCGGCCCGCGGTTTCGGAGAATTCGTGACCAAAACTACAATCCCACCCTGCGCGCGGTAAGCCTGCAGCGCTTCAACAGCTTCTGGGTACGCTGTAATACCGTTATGCACGCAACCCCAGAGATCGACAAACAACGCCTTATAGCGATCAGAGATTTCGGAAAGCGTGTGGATGATCTGTGTCATGAAAAGCCCCTGTTGCCGCGTCGGCAGTACCGACATTGCCTATGGCAGAGGATCGCTGGTTTGACCAGTAGGGGGCTTCGCCCCCGCCGCCCTGCAGGCGTCTCCCCAGAATATTTTTGGCCAGATGAAGCAGGGGATTCTTCATTCATCTGGCTAAAAATATCCCGGAGCGCGAGGCAGAGCCTCGCTACATGGTGTCAGTCGCGGACACCGTACCTACGCAGGTCAGACTTTCAGATTTGGAATGATCTGCTTTTTCCGGCTCATGATTCCGGGGAGAACCACGGAGTCACCATCAACCGAGGCGCCAAAGCTCTTTTCCGCAACGCTTTTGACCAGATCGTTGGGCACCAGCAGAGTCGCCTCTTCGTTCAGGATATCGACAACGAACAGCAGAACCTCATCGACGCCGTCCTCCTCGGCCACGTCTGCCATCGACGCCGCGATGCTGGCTTTGCGGTCCAGCACAACGCTCGGCGCAGTGGTTTCCAGAACCGAGACGCGGAACTTGGTGTCATCGACCTCATACTCTTTGCTATCCATGCGGATCAGTTCAGCATCTGAAAAGGACGACACGTCGGATTTCGCCGCGAACATGTCAGCCGCATAAGCCGAGACGTCGAGGCCCAGCTCTGCCGCCAGTTTCTCGGCCACTTCGCGGTCATGTGCGGTAGTGGTTGGCGAGCGGAACTCCAGCGTATCCGACAGGATGCAGGTTAGGGCCGCGCCTTTAACGGATTCGGGCATCTTAGCGGCATCGTCGCCCATCAGGTCGACCATGATGGTTGCGGTGCAGGCCAGCGGACGCACAGTGATGTCGATCGGACCTTTGGTTTCCAGACCGCCGACCAGCTTGTGGTGGTCAATGATGGCGCGGATGTCGGCGCTGTTGACGCTGGCGGGCAGTTCGGCAGGGTTATTGGTGTCAACGATGACAACCGGCGCGTCTGCGGCCACGTCCTCGATGATGCGCGGTTTGGGTAGCTCCCAGCGTTGCAGCATGAAGGCAGCTTCGGTGTTGGGCTCGCCCAGCAATACGGGCTCGGCCTGTTCGCCTTTGACTTCGTTCAGGTACCAGGACCACAGGATGGGCGATCCAGTGGAATCTGTGTCGGGGGATTTATGGCCAAATACAAGAGTTGTCATGTCAGCGTCCAGCGGATTGTGAATTTGCGCGCCTTATAGGGTGGTCTGCATGGGTTGTCACCCGGCAGAGTTCTCGCTGCGACGGATAGTCTGAATTTCACCGGGTCTAATCAGAAGGGCGCGCGGGTCAGTGTATACCCCGCCTGATGCAATTGGTTCAAAAGCCCGTGGTCATCGCCCAGGTGCCCTGCGCCAATGGCAATCACGGCCACCTGATCCTGGATGTCCAGAATGTGATCCATCCAGTCGTTATTGCGGTCGATCAGTAACTTCTGTTCGAACCCGTTCCATTCTTCCTCAAAAACCTGGGGGTCCAACCCCGACGCATCGAGGCCCTGAAGCCGTGCCAGTTGCAGGATCTGGCCGTGCTTCTCTTCGAGATAGGCATCTGCCATCGTCGCCAACTGGTCTTCACTGGCCTCTAACGCACCGGCCATCCGGACCAGTGACTGCACCTGTTCCTCAATAGGGTGGCTGTCGAAAATCGCCATCAGGTCGTCAATCCGTTCCAGCGAGTGCTGGGAGATGCCATTTTCGGTGGCCAGATCGGTCAGGCGGGCGTCCATTCCGTATTTGGCGTCTGGGTCCTCGGATATGCAGGGCGGGACGCTTAACATCATGCTTAGGAACCAAGGGCGCATCTTGGCACCCATCCAGCTGGGGATGCCGCGTTCAGCCAGACCGGCGGACAGGGCGGCCCAATCCTCTTCGGACATCAGTTCAATCAGAGTGGGACCAGAGGTAATTATGACCGGGCTCGGGTCGTGGGCTAGATTTCGCTCGAAGGTTGCCATCGCGTCTTGTGTAACCTCGAAATAGAACGCGTCGGCCTGGCTGAGTGTTGGCTTCAGGCGTTCCACCACCGCATCCATACGCGGATCGTTGATATGCAGTGTTCCAATCAAATGCAGAACCGTTTTGTCCTTGCGGGCAATCCAGTGGTTGCCTTCCGGGAAGGGAAAATCTTTCAACGCCTGCTGAAGCTCACCCTGTTCCTGCGCCGTCAGGCGGGGCCTGAGATCTCGGCCTTCACAGGCCGCGTGGGCTACGAAGGGAAGGACCAATAAGGCAAGGGAGAGAAGGAAACGCATTGACATCATCCCGGACGGTTCGGTTCAAATATGAGGTGCGACCATGCATAAGCAATGACGGCCTTTCCACAAGGTCGGATCAGCGAGGTGCACATCTGTGTCTGGAATTCCGCACCAATTTGCATAGCATGAGCTTATGGACCGCGAGCAGGATCTTTATCCCCCGATCAAGGCGCTGTTAGAGCGTCAAGGCTATACCGTCAAAGGCGAGGTCGGCGCAGCCGATGTGGTGGCCGTACGCGCGGGCAGCGACCCGGTGGTCGTTGAGCTGAAACTCAGGTTCTCACTGGCGCTGTTTCATCAGGCCATTACGCGGCTGAAGGTAACAGATCAGGTGTATATCGGTGTCTGCAAACCCAAAGGGCGCACCGCCCGGCGGGCGTTGAAGGATAACCTGGCGCTGTGCCGCAGGTTAGGCCTTGGGCTGATCACCGTACGCGCAGATGGAACTGTTGAGGTGCAATGTGATCCCGGTCCCTATGCGCCGCGCAAGAATAAAGCCAATGCTGCGCGGCTATTGCGTGAATTCGATCGGTTAGAGGGTGACCCCAATTCCGGTGGCGCCACCCGGCACGGCATTGTCACGGCCTACCGCCAGGACGCGTTGAAATGTGCGGCACATCTGGCCGAATGCGGCGCCACCAAGGGCTCGGTTGTGGCCAAAGCCACCGGAGTGCCCGAGGCAACGCGCCTGATGCGGGACAATCACTATGGCTGGTTCGACAAGGTGGAAAAGGGTGTGTATGGCCTGACGACGGCGGGGCAGGACGGGCTGAAACACTGGGCTTACAGCTGGGATCAGCCCGACTGAAGCGTATTGCGAAAAAATCCATTGCAACTTGTTGACTCGGGGGATTCGACTCCCTAGCTATGCGTCGTTGTCACTCACACACTTCGAGTGCTAACGCCTCGTCAGTCGACGAGGGGAGGATAAATAAACTTTGAGCCCAAGGAGCTGCAAAGATGGCATTGAAACCGCTTCATGACCGCGTGTTGGTTCGCCGTACCGAAAGCGATGAAAAAACCGCTGGTGGTCTGATCATTCCTGACAGTGCAAAAGAAAAGCCCAGCGAAGGCGAAGTCGTTGCGATCGGCGAAGGCGCCCGCAAGGACAGCGGCGAGTTGATCGCAATGGCTGTAAAAGCTGGCGACAAGATCCTGTTCGGCAAATGGTCGGGCACTGAGGTCAACGTCGACGGCGAAGAGTTGCTGATGATGAAAGAAAGCGACATCATGGGGATCATCGAGTAAGGCCTGCGCGCTTTCTCTGATCTTTATCTCAAACATATTTCTCAAGGAGAAACGATATGGCTGCTAAGGACGTCAAGTTCGACACCGATGCCCGTAACCGCATGCTGGCTGGTGTGAACATCCTGGCCGATGCTGTCAAAGTAACCCTGGGCCCCAAAGGCCGCAACGTGGTTCTGGACAAATCCTTCGGCGCACCGCGCATCACCAAAGATGGTGTTTCGGTTGCCAAGGAAATCGAACTGGAAGACAAGTTCGAAAACATGGGCGCGCAGATGGTGAAAGAAGTCGCCAGCCGCACCAATGACGAGGCCGGCGACGGCACCACCACCGCAACCGTTCTGGCTCAGTCCATCGTCAAAGAAGGCCTCAAGCAGGTTGCTGCTGGCCTGAACCCGATGGACCTGAAGCGCGGTATCGACCTGGCAACCGCCAAGGTTGTCGCGGGCATCAAAGAAGCATCGCGTGAAGTCAAAGACAGCGCTGAAGTTGCTCAGGTTGGCACCATTTCGTCCAATGGCGAAACTGAAATCGGCCAGCAGATCGCAGACGCGATGCAGAAGGTCGGCAACGAAGGTGTTATCACTGTCGAAGAAAACAAAGGCCTGGAAACCCAGACTGATGTTGTCGAAGGCATGCAGTTCGACCGTGGCTATCTGTCGCCTTACTTCGTCACCAATGCAGACAAGATGATCGCAGATCTGGACGACTGCATGATCCTGCTGCATGAAAAGAAACTGTCCTCGCTGCAGCCGATGGTTCCGCTGCTCGAGCAGGTGATCCAGTCGCAAAAGCCGCTGCTGATCATTGCTGAGGACGTTGAAGGCGAAGCTCTGGCAACTCTGGTTGTCAACAAACTGCGCGGCGGCCTGAAAATTGCTGCTGTCAAAGCACCGGGCTTCGGCGATCGCCGCAAGGCCATGCTGCAGGACATCGCAATCCTGACCGGCGGTCAGGTCATCAGCGAAGATCTGGGCATGAAGCTCGAGTCCGTCACCATGGACATGCTGGGCACCGCCAAGAAAATCGAAATCACCAAAGACGAAACCACCATTGTTGACGGTGCTGGCGAGAAAGCCGAGATCGAAGCACGTGTTGCTCAGATCCGCACTCAGATCGAAGAAACCTCGTCGGACTACGACCGTGAGAAGCTGCAAGAACGCGTTGCCAAACTGGCAGGCGGTGTTGCGGTTATCCGCGTCGGCGGCATGACCGAAGTTGAAGTGAAAGAGCGTAAGGACCGTGTGGACGATGCTCTGAACGCGACCCGTGCTGCTGTTCAGGAAGGCGTTGTCGTAGGCGGCGGTGTTTCTCTGGTTCAGGCGGGTAAAGTTCTGGAAACTCTGAGCGGCGCAAACGCAGATCAGGATGCTGGTATCACCATCGTTCGCAAAGCCATCGAAGCGCCGCTGCGCCAGATCGCTGAAAACGCAGGCGTTGACGGTGCGGTTGTCGCAGGCAAAGTTCGTGAATCAGACGATGCAGCCTTTGGCTTCAACGCTCAGACCGAAGAATATGGCGACATGTTTGCTTTTGGTGTGATCGACCCGGCCAAAGTTGTCCGTACCGCTTTGGAAGATGCGGCGTCGGTTGCAGGTCTGCTGATCACCACCGAAGCCATGGTTGCCGACAAACCCGCCAAAGATGGCGCAACTGCTGGTGGCGGCATGCCCGACATGGGCGGCATGGGCGGCATGATGTAAGATCGTCGAATTCGCCCTGGCGAATTCTGACGACCCCGATAGGCACCTGGTCTTGTGACCAGTCTGCCGAAGGGGACGCCATAATGCTTAGGAACGGGGTCGCCTACGGGCGGCCCCGTTTTCGTTTGCGGGGCGGTCGAGCAGGAAAGTGAGTGTCCAAGCCTCTGCAAACCCGCTATGGCGTTGACATGAGACTGTTTCTTCTGACCGCCCTGACCATGTGCGCGTTTGCGGCGAATTCGATCCTGAACCGTCTGGCCATCGACAGCGGCGCAAGCGACCCTGCCGGCTTTGCGGTTGTACGAGTGCTGTCAGGCGTCGTGGTGCTGACCTGTTTAGTCTATCTACGGGCCGGTCATCTGCCCTTGCTGAACCGGCGCAGGGTCGCCGGGGCCGGTTCGTTGTCGCTGTATATGATCGGTTTTTCCATCGCCTATCTGACACTGGATGCAGGGCTTGGCGCGCTTATCCTGTTCGGCGTGGTACAGATCACCATGTTCGCGGTGACCTCGATCACAGGCAATGCTCCGTCCGGGCGGCAGGTCGCCGGAGCGGTGATTGCGGTAACCGGTCTGTCCTATGTGTTATGGCCAACCGACGCAGTGCAGGTCGACCCCGTAGGAGCGGCCCTGATGGGTGTTGCGGGGATAGGCTGGGCGATCTACTCGCTGGTTGGACGGTCCGAGCCCGACGCCCTGGCCGGAACAGCAGCCAACTTTGTTGTGGCACTGCCCGTAACGGCATTAGCCTTGCTGACAACCGGGGGCGACTGGCACATGACCGCCTCTGGATACCTGCTGGCCGCATTGGCCGGAGGGGTTACGTCAGGCCTGGGCTATGCCCTGTGGTACCGTGTTTTGCCGCAATTGGCCGCAACAACTGCTGCGGTCGTGCAGCTAAGCGTTCCGATCATCGCTATCGTAGGCGGCGTTGTTTTTCTGGGTGAGGTTGCCAGTTTGCGCCTGATGCTTGGTGCCGCGCTGGTTCTGGGCGGGATCGCATTGGCCGTCCTGCGCTTGAAACCGCGGCTGGGGGTTTAATACAATCCGCTTAGGCTTTATCTGGCGGTTATGAGATATCTGCTTGCCCTTTTTCTGCTATTCGCCCCGGCCATGGCCAGTGCCAAATGCGTTGTGCTTTTGCACGGGCTCGCCCGAACCGAGGCGTCGTTTACGGTGATGGAGCAGCTGTTCAAGGCGCATGGATACACTGTTGTGCGCCCGGGTTACCCTTCGACCGACCTGCCAATCGCCGAGCTTGCAATCCAGACCGTGCCGGATGCGATTGCGGCCTGTGGTGAAGACAAAGCCAATGTCGTGGCGCATTCCATGGGTGGCATTCTGTTGCGCTATTGGTTGCAGGATCATGACCCGGAGAATCTGGGACGTGTGGTGATGCTGGGCCCACCCAACCAGGGCAGCCAGCTTGTTGATGAGCTGGGTGCGTGGGAAGTGTTTGGTATGCTCAACGGTCCGGCCGGACTAGAACTTGGTACGGGTCCCGAAGGGATCCCCCGGAAACTGCCCCCTGTGGAGTTCGAGCTTGGGGTGATTGCGGGTGAGAACTCGTTGAACCCGCTGTTCTCGTCACTGATTGATGGGCGCGATGACGGCAAGGTGTCGATCACGACCACCCGGGTCGAAGGGATGAAAGACCACATTGTCCTACCGGTGACGCATACTTTTATGATGAACAACCCGCGCGTCATGGCGCAGGCGTTGCACTTTATCGAGTTCGGCCAGTTTGACCCGCAAATAACGTGGCTGGACGGGGTATCGGATATCATCGATGAAATATGCATCGGTCTGGATTGCTCGGAACCTGCGTCGGAGCCAACGCAATGAATGCCTTGAACCTGACCCTTTCTGGGGCAGAGGTGTTGTTGGACCGGGGGCTGGCATTTACTGACCTGTCGCTGGCTGATGGTGTCATCCAACCCGACCGCACGGGGAAAAGGATCGATCTATCCGGCTATCTCGTTTTGCCGGGTATTATCGACATGCACGGGGATGGGTTCGAACGCCATATCGCGCCCCGTCGCGGGGCAATGAAGCAGATGGGGGAGGGCATCCTCTCGGTCGAGGCCGAACTGGCCGCCAACGGCATCACCACAGGCGTATTGGCGCAGTTCCACAGTTGGGAAGGCGGCGTGCGTGGCCCTGAGTTCGCGGCGCAGGTGTTTGATGCCATCGCCTCGGTCAAGGATCGCGTCGTCACCGATCTGATGCCGCAGCTGCGCTTTGAGACGCATATGCTGGATAACTATGACGACCTCGCGGACCGGATTGCGGATTGGCAGGTGCGGTATGTGGTGTTCAACGACCACTTGCCGCATGACCGTTTGTCCGAAGGGCGCAAACCGCAACGCCTGACCGGGCAAGCGCTGAAGGCTGGGCGCAATCCGGACCGGCACTTTGAGGTGCTGATGTCCATGCACGCGCGCCGGGACGAGGTGCCAGCGGCTTTGGACGCGTTATGTGCGGTTCTTGACCGGCAGGGCGTACGCATGGGCAGCCATGATGACGCCACAGCCCAAACCCGTGCCGAGTGGCGCGCTCGGGGTGCGAAAATCTCAGAATTTCCGGAAACGCTTGAAGCGGCCGAAGCCGCCCGGGCAGCCGGGGATCACATCATTCTAGGCTCACCCAATGTGGTGCGTGGGGGATCGCATAAAGGCAATGCCAGCGCATTGGATCTGATCACGCTTGGGCTGTGTGATGCGCTGGCTTCGGATTACCACTATCCCAGCCCACGTCGCGCAGCGCTGATGTTAGCCAAATCCGGGTTGGTTGATTTGGCCGGCGCTTGGGCGCTGGTGTCTTCGGGGCCAGCGCGGGTTCTTGGGTTGCAGGACAGGGGCACGCTGAGCGCAGGAAAACGTGCCGATATGGTCATTCTGGACGGGCAAACCCACCGCGTCGCCGCCACGCTGGCAGGCGGGCGGGTCAGTTACATGGCCGGAGATATTGCGGCGCGGTTCGTCGGCTGATTTACCGCGCGATGCGGTTGAAATGACCCATCTTGCGGCCGGGTTTAACCTCGGCCTTGCCATAAAGATGGAGTGCCACGTCGCGGTCCCGCGCCAGATCCGGTACACGGTCCATATCGCCACCGATCAGGTTCTCCATCACCACATCCGAATGACGCTGGCCGTCGCCCAACGGCCACCCCGCAACGGCGCGGATATGTTGTTCGAACTGATCCACTGCGCAACCATTTTGTGTCCAGTGGCCCGAGTTATGCACCCGGGGCGCGATCTCATTTACGATCAGGCCCTGCGGAGTCACGAACAGTTCAACCCCCATAACGCCAACATAGTCCAGCGCATTCAGGATATTGGCGGCCAGTAGAACCGCATCTGTACGTTGCGCTGGACGCAGACGGGCAGGGACCGTTGTGGTGTGCAGGATACCGTCGCGGTGCACGTTCTCACCAGGGTCGAAACAGGCCACCTGCCCATCCAGCCCGCGCGCTGCGATGATCGAGACCTCATGGCTGAATTCCACAAACCCTTCGAGGATCGCAGGCGCACCGGCCATATCGGCCAGCGCGGCCCCGGCATCCTCAGGCGCATGCAGCCGGGCCTGACCCTTGCCGTCATAGCCAAAGCGGCGGGTTTTCAGAATGGCGGGCGTGCCGATCTGGTCGATTGCTGCGTTCAGGCTGTTCAGATCGGTGATATCGGCGAAGGGTGCGGTTTGCAGCCCCAGACCTTGCAGAAAAGCCTTCTCGGTCAGGCGATCCTGACTGACACGCTGCGCCTCGCGACCCGGACGGATAGGGCGATGTGCCTCGAGCAGGTCCAGGGCTTCGGTTGGGATGTTTTCGAACTCATAGGTAATGACATCAACCGACTCTGCAAAGGCGCGCAGGGCTTCGGCATCGTCATAAGCCGCTGTGGTCACTCGGTCAGCGACCTGCCCGGCAGGTGGGTTCATCCCGGGTTCATAGATGTGCGACACGAACCCAAGACGAGAGGCCGCGACCGACAGCATCCGGCCAAGTTGACCACCGCCCAGAATTCCGATCTTAGCGCCGGGCTGCAGGGTCTCAGTCATCGACGGGCTCCTCGGGGATAGAGGCCGACAAAGCTTGACGCCACGCGTCCAGACGGTCGGCCAGTGCGCTGTCTTGCAAGGCCAGGATACCGGCCGCCATCAGGCCGGCATTGGTGCCGCCCGCCGAGCCGATTGCCATGGTTGCCACTGGGAAGCCCTTGGGCATCTGAACAATGGAATACAGCGAATCTACGCCGGACAGCGCCCGCGTTTGGACAGGAACACCAATCACTGGCACGCGGGTTTTTGAGGCCATCATGCCTGGCAGATGCGCCGCACCGCCGGCTCCGGCGATAATCACATGTAATCCACGCGACACAGCAGTTTTGCCGTAATCCCACAAACGGTCTGGCGTGCGATGTGCCGAGACGATGCGCTTTTCATACGCGATGCCCAGATCATCCAGAATGTCTGCGGCTTCTTTCATCGTGGGCCAGTCCGACTGGCTGCCCATGATGATCCCCACTTTCACATCGCTCATTCGCTTGTGTCCCTGCCTGCCGAAAGAGCGCGCACTATAGCCAAATCCGGTTATGTGGCAATGCGGTACAGAGGTTTCAGGCGATGATATCGGGGGTCAGGCGGTCTTCGATCAACCGAATGAGGTCTTTCAGCTTCAGTTTCTGCTTTTTCAATCGCTTGATCGTCAGTTGATCAGACGTGCCTTTGGCCTGCAGCGCCTCGATCGCTTCGTCCAGGTCACGGTGCTGGCGGCGGAAAACCTCCAGCTCCACGCGCAAAACTTCATCTGTTTTCATCGAAAGATCGGTGGGCGCGTTCATGGGCGACTCAGTGTTTATTGTGGTGCTTTCCACACAAGATAGTGTGTCAGGGTTTATCCGGCCAGACCTTGTGGACATCCTGGTTTCTTCCCATATTCTATCATACGCGGTTGCCGCTACGGGGCCGCTCAATACGTCGCTTTGGCAATAAAGGACGAAAATACGTGTCAAAACTTACTCTTGGCTCATACCCGCATCTTTTGGGGTTCGAGCAATTGGAACGCCTTCTGGAACGGTCTGCAAAGGCCGGTAACGAAGGGTATCCGCCCTATAATATCGAACAGACCTCGGATTTTTCCTATCGCATCACCCTGGCTGTGGCCGGGTTCGCGGAAGAGGACCTGTCGATCACCATCGAGGATCGCCAATTGGTGATCCGGGGCCGTCAACGCGACGACAGCGAAGGGCGCGTCTTTCTGCATCGCGGCATCGCGGCGCGCCAGTTTCAGCGCATGTTCGTGCTGGCTGATGGTGTCGAGGTGGGTGAGGCGATCATGGAAAACGGTCTGCTGCACGTGGACCTGACCCGTGCCGTCCCGGAAACCGTGGTGCAAACAATCAACATACGAAAGGGGTAAGAGCTATGAATACACCGATTGAACTGAACACCGAAGGCGACCGGATCGTCTATGTCAAAATGGTTGAAGTCGCTGATCTGCCTCGGGAACTGCGTGAACAGGCCGGTGATCTGCATCACCTGTACGCCGTACACGATTCAGATGGTCAGCAACTGGCGTTGGTCGCCGACCGCAAGCTGGCGTTCAACCTGGCGCGTGAACATGACTTTTCACCGGTGGCCGTTCACTGAAACGGTTCCGCCCCGCGATTTCCCCGTGACATCCGCTGCCCTGCGGGCGAGATATGCGAAACGTGAAAGTATCGCAGAGCGGAGCGTGAGACATGAGTTGGTTTGACTTTGATTGGGTAGACGCCTTCAGTAGTCGCGCCTTTGGCGGAAACGGCTGCGCCGTGGTCCATGGTGGTGCGGTGCTGGCCCAGGACACCTGCATGGATTATGTGCGCGAAACCTCTCTGGTTGAATGCACATTTACCGGGCCGTCCGATGTGGCCGACATCAGAGTGCGCTATTTCCTTGCCAGCCGCGAAATTCCATTTGCCGGGCATCCCACCATCGCCACAGTGGCCGCAATGCGATCGCGTGGGTTGATACAGGGCGATACGCTGACGCTGGAAACCGGGGCCGGGATTGTTCCGATCTGTTTCAATGGCGATGAGATCGAGATGACGCAGATCGCACCGCAATTCGGCGATTACATTCCCGCCGATCTTGTCGCGGCCGCCGTCAGCCTGCCGCAAGAGGCCATCATCTCGCCCCCGCAACTGGTGTCCACCGGTTTGCCCTTCTGCGTAACGGTTCTGCGCGATCACGATGCGTTGCGCGCCGCAAAGTTGGTCGAAGAGCCGCTGCGCAAGGTGGCTGAACGGGCTGGCTTTTCCGGCTCTGACGTGGCTGAACCGTTCCTGGTGACACTCAAGGGGGCGACCGGTGCGGGCGATACATTCTCGCGTCTGCTGCTGGCGCCGCCCAGCCCGCCCGAAGATCCGTTCACCGGGTCCGCCACAGGCGCGATGGCGGCGTATCTTTGGAAACATGGGCTGATGCCCAAAGATACGTTCACAGCCGAACAGGGCAACGATATGGGCCGCCCAGGTCAGGCCACGGTCACGCGCGTGGGTCCTGCCGATGCGATGACCGGCATCAAGGTCGCCGGTCGCGGCTTCGTGCTGATGCGCGGTCAGGTCGATTTGTCGGAAGCTGCATGATGGCTAACCCGGCCATCGCTATCCTGCCGTATGGCCACCGATTGGGGCCGAAACTGGCCGGGGTTCCCTTGTCCGAGCTGATCTGGCCCGAAGGCTGCCCAGAGCGCCTGACAGGCAAGACCGTAGGCGATCTGGAGCGCACAGATCATCTGATCATGTACCCAAATTCCACCGTTCATCTGGGCCTGCGCCGGGGCACCCGTGCGCAGATTTCGCTGATGATGGGTGAACCTTCGGCCATTCACGCCAAACACGACCGGATGCTGCGCTATACGTGGCGCCGGTTCTTTCGGGTGCTGACTTTTCATGATGTGTTGTTGCAGGGCATACCAAACGCGGTTTTCTTGCCCTATGGCGTCACTATGGTTCCGGATTGGCAGGCGCTGTCGGTTGAGAAAACCAAATCCTGTTCGTTGATTGCCTCGGCCAAGCGCAACCTCAAAGGGCATCAATTGCGCCATTCGGTCATCAACTGGGTCCGAGACAGCGGCGCGGATGTCGAGATCATGGGTCGCGGCTATACGCCGTTTGAACGCAAATCAGACGGGCTGGCCCCGTATCGCTTTTCCGTGGTGATAGAGAATGTGCGTGAGCGGAACTATTTCTCGGAGAAACTGACCGACACGATCCTGTGCGCGACTGTTCCGATCTATTGGGGCTGTCCGAATATCAGTGATTTCTTCGACACATCAGGCATGGTCCTGTGTAAGACCGAGACCGATATTCACCGCGCAATTCAATCCGTTTCCCCGGAAGATTACGCCCGCCGACTACCTCATCTGCACTCAATTCAACAACAGGCGGCTGAATTTGGTGCGTTCGAGCGCCGCGCAGTCGCCGCGCTGCGGGCCGAATTGCCTTAGATTGATAAATTTGATTTTGTCTCTTTGATTGCAAGTGGTTGTATCGGTTGATGGTTACAGCGCCGTTGGCCGATTTTCGCAAAGTCAATTGCGCTGACCTTTTTTCAAACCCCGTTTTTTGGTAAAATTCGCCTGCGGCCAGCTTAGGAAGACATAGTCTTTGGCCCTTATTTTTAAGACTTTGATTCAATTGCCGGCATTTTTGGCACCGACATAAGAGTTGGTCAGCATTTCAAACAGACCCATTTTCTAGGAGCATAGCGATGAGCGTTTCATCATCCAGGTATGGTATTTCCAGCCTACCCAGATCTAAGCAATATAAAGGCCCGTTCGGGCGTCTCTTCCGCACCCTTCCCCCATGGCAGTCGCCCCATGCCGACGACGCTGCTGCAGTTGCCGCTCTGCGCGACTTTGCGACAAACTCCATGAGCGAGACAGCCGGGCAGGACAATCTGGACAATGCGAACCTGCCCGCCGGGTACACTTATTTCGGCCAGTTCGTGGATCACGACATAACCTTTGATCCGACCTCGTCGCTGATGCGTCAGAGCGATCCGGACAAGCTCGACAACTTCCGCACGCCGCGTCTAGACCTTGATTGCCTCTATGGCGAAGGCCCGGCGGATGAGCCGTTCATGTATGACCAGAAGCGCGGTGGTCTGTTCCTGCTGGGGACGACCGAACAGGATTGGACCGGCGAAAAACAGGTGGCGGGCTCGAACGAACCGGACCTACAGCGCAACCGGCAAGGCCGCGCCATCATCGGCGATATGCGCAACGACGAAAATGTGATTGTGTCCCAGTTCCAGTTGGCAATGTTGCGTCTGCACAACCGGGTCATGTTGCAGCTCGCGACCGGCGATCCAGACAATGAGGGCACCGAATTCGAGTTTGACGGTGAGATGTTTCAGGAGGCGCAGCGCAAGGTGCGCTGGTTTTATCAATATGTGGTTTGGAACGACTTCATCAAACGACTAGTCAGCGATGCGATCTGGACCCGCGTTCTGGACAAGGCGGATTGCCATAAGTTCAACGGCACGGTTTATGATTGGTCCTATCAGCCCTTCATGCCGGTTGAGTTTTCTGTCGCGGCCTATCGTTTTGGCCATTCTCTGATCCGACCGGGCTATCAGATCAACGTCAATGATGACGATGACACCGGGCTTGGGTTTGGAACCGAATTGCCTATCTTCCACCCCGATGGTCCAACGGACTCGGGCGGGAAAATTCGTCATGACCTGCGTGGCTTCCGCCATTTCCCCCATCGCCATACGCTGCAATGGGACTGGTTCTTTGACATCAATTCTGGCGGTCCGTTCCCGCAACCTGCGCGCCGGATCGATACCAAGCTGTCATCGGCGGTGTTTGCGCTGCCCGAAGGGCCTGATCCCAAACCCAACAGACTGGCCTTCCTGAACCTGCTGCGCTCGATGCGGCTGGAACTGCCGAAAGGAACGGATGTGGCACATCGCATGGGCCTGACGCCTCATGCAATTGGTGACCCACACGAGGATATTCTGTGGCATTACATCCTGAAGGAAAGCCAGATCTTGCCGGCAAACAATTCGGGCCGGATGTTGGGACAGGTCGGCGGGACCATCGTTGCCGAGGTGTTCGGCGGGCTTCTCGACGGCGATCCGATGTCTTATGTGCGCAACATGCCAAATTGGACTCCGAATGACGATCCGGACCTGATGGCGTTGCTGGACAACCCGGCGCCGGTCAATGCCGGTGATTGGGAGGTCGGCGATCTACTGCGCGCCTCGGGTGCGCCAATCAACGCCCAGGACGTTGCCAACACAATTGCAAACGGTCGAAATTGATCGTTCCAAATTTGACGAAAAAGGGCAGCGCTTTGCATAAGCGCTGCCCTTTTTTGCGACTACTCTTTGGGTTTACGATGCGGCGATCAAGCCCATGCTTTCCAGCTTGAGCAAAACTTGATGGGCGCAGTTATCGACGTCAACATTCTCGGTCTCCACGCTCAACTCGGGTTTGGCAGGCACGTCATAAGGGTCTGAGATGCCCGTGAATTCCTTGATCTTGCCTTCGCGTGCCAGCTTATACAGGCCCTTGCGGTCGCGGCGTTCGCATTCTTCGATAGTGGTGGCCACGTGGACCTCGCAGAAAGCGCCGAACGCTTCGACATCTTCACGCACTGCACGACGGGTGGTGGCATAAGGCGCGATCGGGGCACAGATGGCGATACCGCCATTCTTGGTGATCTCGCTGGCGACATAGCCAATGCGGCGGATGTTCAGGTCACGATGCTCTTTCGAGAAACCCAGTTCTGACGACAGGTTCTTACGCACGATGTCGCCGTCCAACAACGTGACCGGACGACCGCCCATCTCCATCAGCTTGACCATAAGCGCGTTGGCGATAGTGGATTTGCCGGACCCAGAGAAGCCGGTGAAAAATACGGTAAAACCTTGCTCCGAGCGGGGCGGTGAAGTGCGGCGCAACTCGGTCACAACTTCCGGGAACGAGAACCATTCGGGGATCTCCAGACCTTCGCGCAAACGGCGGCGCAGTTCGGTGCCCGAAATGTTCAGGATCGTGACATTGTCTTTGTCTTCGATCTCGTCATTGGGCTCGTATTGGGCACGTTCCTGCACATAGACCATGTGTTTGAAATCGACCATTTCGACGCCGATCTCATCCTGGAACTGGCGGAACAGGTCCTGCGCGTCATATGGACCATAGAAATCCTCGCCGGCAGAGTTCTTGCCGGGGCCAGCGTGGTCACGGCCAACGATGAAGTGGGTGCAGCCGTGATTGGCGCGGATCAATCCGTGCCAAACCGCTTCGCGCGGGCCGGCCATGCGCATTGCCAGGTTCAGCAGCGACATCGACGTTGTCGAGGCCGGGTATTTGTCCAGAACCGCCTCATAACAGCGGACGCGGGTGAAGTGATCAACATCGCCTGGTTTGGTCATGCCGACAACCGGGTGGATCAGCAGGTTGGCCTGTGCCTCTTTCGCGGCGCGGAAGGTCAGCTCCTGATGCGCGCGGTGCAGCGGGTTGCGGGTCTGGAAGGCCACGATACGACGCCAGCCCAACTTTCGGAAATAGGCGCGCAGCTCGTTCGGGGTGTCGCGGCGGGCACGGAAGTCATAGTGGACGGGTTGCTGAATGCCGACTATGGGTCCACCCAGATAGACTTTGCCCGCGACGTTGTGCAGGTAGTTTACAGCAGGATGCGCATCGTCATCAACGCCAAAAACTTTTTCGGCCTCGCGCGCTTTGTTTGGTGTCCAGCGATCAGTCACGGTCATGGTGCCCAGAATGACGCCTTCCTGATCACGCAAGGCAATGTCCTGACCCAGCTCGATCTTGTCGGCAAAGTCTTCGCTGACATCCAGCGTGATCGGCATCGGCCACAGGGTGCCATCCGCCAGACGCATGTTTTCGACGACGTTGTCGTAATCCGCCTCGGACAAGAAGCCCTTGAGCGGGTTGAACCCGCCATTCATCAGCAGTTCAAGGTCGCAGATCTGGCGCGGGCTCAGGTCCCAGCTGGTCAGATCGGCAGCTTCTACCTTCAATTTCTGCGCCGACTCGTACGAAACATACAGTTCAGGGATCGGAGTCAGGTTGCTTAACATCGTCATTGGAATACTCTTGTCGAAGTGAGGTTTGCCGGTGATTCAAGGGCGTTTGCGGGGCGTTTGCCCCGGTCAGTGGTCAAAGTCCATATACAGTCATGAAACAAAGGACGATATGCGCGGTTTTTCTCCGGAATGGAAGGATTTTCCAGTAATCAGGGCATATTACGGCCAAAATCCCGCAGATGGGCGGCAATTCGACCTGAAAAGGTAAATGCGTTCCTATGCGGCCATTTCGGTCCCAAGCACTGCAGCGCTTGGGACGGGCAGAGCGGGAATCGGGCGGGTCACCCCGCGCAGGTTAAAGGATCGCAGGCTGCTCATATCACCGTCATGACCTGCCTCTTGCAACAATTCGGCTGACACCAAAAGCTCGACCCCCAGCGCTTTGGTCTCCGCTTCGAGACGGCTGGCTACATTCACTGCGTCGCCGATTATTGTGCGTGCAGCATTTCCTGCGGCCCCGATCTCACCCAGAACCAGATCACCCAGATGCAGGCCCATGCCGATGCGAATACGGGGGCTGCCTTCGGCCTCAAGTTGGCGGTTGAAGATGTCCAGCGCCCGGCTGACATCAGCGGCCGCCCGCAGCCCGGCCCGGGCCGAGCTTTTGGCATCCGACGTCTCGAATACGGCCAGCAGCCCGTCGCCCATGTATTTGTCGACCACGCCGCCGTCTGCGGTGATCGCAGGGACAATTGCGTCGAAAAACCGGTTGAGCAGAAAAACGATATCATAGGGCAACTGGCCAGTGGTGCGCGCCGTGAATCCGCGCATGTCCAGGAACAGAACTGCCAGTTGCCTCTCTTGGCCCTGGCTGGCATGGGCCCGGTTGCGCCCGCCACCAGACCGGAACATGCGAAAGGCCGTTATCGGCTCGGTCGGTCGGATTTGGCAGGCCAGACGTGCCCCTTCGGGTGCGCTGACGGCGGCAAGGCTGCGGGCCTCGGTCGGGCTGGGGTCGGGCAGATTGGCGGCGCCATCCTCAACTATCACGCGGCAAGTGGTACAGCGCCCTTTGCCTCCGCACAGCGCAGTGTGCGGGATGCCATTGGCCTGCGAAATCTCAAGCAGCGTCATGCCTTTTTCGGCCACGACTTCGGGGCCTTCGACGTATTTGACGCGTACCGAGTGCCGCCTGCGCCAAAGCTTGCGTAAGACATAGACTGCGAGGGATACGCCCAAAGCGATCCAGAAGGCCAACAGGGCGTTGTTTTTGACGCTGAACAGGGCCTGAAACTCTTCGGGCGTAGGCCAGTTATAGTGTTCAATATATTGGTCGCGCAAAAACGGATCAGCGAAATCCGTCCACAATCGTCGTCCCTCGGTCAGCAATCCGGCCAGCGCAAAAGACGGGATGAACACGGCCAGACCGATCAAGTAAGGCACCGTCTTTGACCACCAGCGGCTTAGACGCAACCACATGTGCAAGCCAATGCAGCCATGTATCCAAACCAGCAGCAGTAGTAGGCTTTGGGTCCAGATTACGTTGCTGGGCCACATCAGGATGATTATGTAACCCATCTCGTCATTTACGTTGAACACCTCATGCGCATAACGAGTCTGAACGATGTGAGAGATCAGCTGCAGTGGGATGAGTAGCCCCAGAACCACCTGTAACCCGGTCGAAAAGGGCATCCGCAGGGTTCTGCGTTTGCTGATAGAATACAGCGCCAAACCGGAATGAAAAAGCAAGGCGACGTACAGGATCACGCTCGTGACGTCGTGCCGGGTTACAGCTTTGCGCCCATCCTGCATGCCATGCAGATAATCGGTATGAAACAAGCCCAGCCCGATATTGATGAAATGGAAGATCGCAAAAGTGAACAGGATCAGGCCACTACCGATCCTCAGCCGGGTTGCCCAGCTGCCTTGCCACAGAACACTATTCAATCAGATCACCTGCGTTCGCTTTCCTTGCCGCGAGTCTGATACGGCGTCGCGCAGCGGTCAAGCTATGGTTGTGTATGGCGGCACCCAGTTTGACGGTGGACCAACGGTGCGGATATGCGCCGGCGATGTGGTGAACAGAACCAAATGGCTCAGATCCGGGCGAGAGCGTGAGCTGTAGATCACCCCATCAGCGCCTGTGTCGCGCGCTTGGTCTGAAAACTTCCATGTCGGAGAATGCCCCTGCCGGTCAAAAACGTCCTGCCAGACAATCGACACATCGGACTGGCCGCGCAAATCAACCATCTGCGCCATTGTCACCTTTGCCCGCTGCAGAACCCGTTGGGGATCACCGCCCGACACGTAACGCCGGATTGCAATTCCGGCTCCCTCTGGGCTGAGCGACGCATAAAGCGCCACTTGTCCCGAATGGTGAAAACGCCCCTCTGGCGCCCGGGCAGGGGCCAAAGGGGCGTTTGCCTTGGATTGAAACAGAATTCTCCAGACCGGACCGGAGAATTCCAGCATTGGATTATTCCTGCTCGGCAAGAAATCGTTCAGCATCCAGCGCAGCCATACAGCCCATCCCGGCGCTGGTGACGGCCTGGCGATAGATGTGATCGGTCAGATCGCCTGCTGCAAAAACGCCGGGCACCGAGGTCTCGGTCGAACCTGGCTTGGTGACCACGTATCCGCCCATGTGGGTCTCCAGCGAGTCCTTGACCAATTCGTTGGCCGGGGCATGGCCAATGGCGACAAAGACGCCTTTGCAGGGGATCTCGCTGATCTCGCCGGTTTTCACGTTCTTGACGCGTACGCCTTCGACGCCCAGCGGGGCGTCAGTGCCGATCACTTCATCCAATTCGTGAAACCACAGGGGTTCGATCTTGTCGTTCTTAAACAGACGATCCTGCAGAATCTTCTCGGAACGCAGTTCATCGCGGCGGTGGATCAGCGTGACCTTGCTGGCAAAATTGGTCAAAAACAGTGCCTCTTCGACGGCGGTGTTGCCGCCACCGATCACCACGATTTCCTGCCCGCGATAGAAGAAACCGTCACAGGTGGCGCAGGCCGAGACGCCAAAACCCTTGAACTTTTCTTCTGAGGGCAGACCCAGCCATTTGGCGCGTGCGCCAGTGGCCAGAATGACCGCGTCGGCAGTGTAGGTGGCGCCGCTGTCGCTCTTGGCGGTGAACGGGCGTTTGCTGAGGTCCAGATCGCTGATGATGTCGCCAATCACCTCGCAGCCCATCGCTTTGACGTGGTCTTGCATGCGGACCATCAGGTCGGGACCCTGAACTTCGGTATCACCGGGCCAGTTCTCGACCTCGGTGGTGGTGGTCAGCTGACCGCCGGGCTCGATGCCCTGAACCAAAATCGGTTCCAGCATCGCACGGCTGGCGTAAACGCCCGCAGTGTAACCGGCCGGTCCCGATCCGATGATCAGAACCTTGGTGTGTCGTGTTTCGGCCATGGTACCCCCAGCTTGATCTGCCTGATATGGGCGCGCGGCCCCTGACGGATGGATATAGCGACCACCGGGCGGGGCTTAAAGCCCCTTCCGGATTTGTATCCGCTATGCACGCGGTGCAGAGCGCAAAAAAAAGAACATTGAAAATAAACAATATTGCGCAAGCACGAAAGATTATTGCGCATCTTCCGGGTGCTGATATAACAACCGAAAAAATCAGGAGCATTTGATGGTCGCGACTCGGCTGGATGAGATTGACCGCATGATTCTAGCGGAATTGCAGGCTGACGGTCGTATGACCAACGTCGAGCTGGCAAAACGCGTCGGTATTTCGGCGCCGCCGTGTCTGCGGCGTGTGCGTACTTTGGAAGAATCCGGCCTGATCCGCGGCTACCATGCCGAGGTGAATTCACGCGAACTCGGGTTCGAAGTTCAGGTCTTTGCTATGGTTGGTCTGGAAAGCCAAGCCGAAGCGGAGCTTAGCGCTTTTGAGGAACGCTGCCGCGAATGGCCGCTGGTTCGCGAGTGCCACATGCTGAATGGCGAGGTGGACTTTATCCTGAAATGCGTCGCGCCGGATCTCAGCAGTTTCCAGCAATTTCTGACAGGCGAATTGCTGACCACGCCGAACGTGGCCAGCGTCAAGACATCGCTTGTTATCCGCGGCGCAAAAGACGAACCCGGCGTACCTTTTGACGTTCTGGAAGAACGAATGAGCCGGACGGCGTAAACATCATCCGCTTTGTTTGTTGTTTTGATGGTGGCAAAAAGGCTGCCACCATCAGCGAAAGTACCCAACTTATTATCAGCTGCATAATGCCCCCACATTGCAGTTTCTTCGGTCTTAGGCTGTCAGTGCGTCCATCTCGCCGTCGCCGGCACGCGGCATGGCCAGCGGGCCGAAATCGTTCAGCGAATCGACATGCGCGAACAGGTTCAGATAGATCGACCGTAGCGAATGGCTGATCCTGCGCACCGCGTTGATACCGGGATGGTAGGATTCGAATTGCAACCCGTCGACCCGAATGACTGAATGCCGTTTCAGGCAGATATGAAACAGTTCGATGGGCGTCGGTGGCAGTGTCTCGATAACACTCATCCCGTCCTGAAACTCATGAACCGGGGTCAGAACCTGATCGTCGCCGTGGATGTGGCGCAGATGGCCGGGCGTGCCTACCAGCCGTGCAGACGGGCCAGCAATCACGCCAGACAGCGGTTTTTGCATCCCGAACGTATCTGCCATGATCCGTGTCAGCGGGCGTGTTCGGCCCCTGGAATCCACACGCCCCGGGATCAAAGTCACTGACCCTTTCCACACGACAGTTTCGGAAGTGCCATCCTGCGTCAGCACTGTGTCGCCGGGCAGCAGGTCCTCGATTGCCATCGGACCGCTTTCGGTTTCCACCAGCGACCCGCGTGTGAAAGCGCAGAACGCATCCTCGAATACAGGCAGAGCGGGGGCAATATGGCGCGTCTGCGCAATTTCCCCGTTTTTCATCAGTGTACTGACTTCATAGCGGCGCAACTGCGCCTTTTGCTTTGTTGTTGGCCTTGGCGCATCGCGCAGAACTACCGAAGTTCCAACGGCATTTCTGGCAGCGCGGGACAAAGAATATGGAATAGTCATGGTTATTCCGACCCCTCTAACATCCGTTCAGGCAGACTGAACCCCTGTGTAGGTCCGCCCGATCGGTTTTTCTTTGTCTTGAATGAGAAGGGTTACCACAGAGCCGCGACCAAAACCGGTCGCGCATCGCGAATATACCTTGCACACTAATGGTCAACACATTGACCCCCCAGACAAACTCGTAAAAACGCAGGCGAAAATTACCTACGCACACACGCTCCGAACCCACGCCGCGCAAAAACTTGCGGCTGGTCGCACAGCGGATCGGAGCACCCCTCCGTTGCGCGTCTTGACTCTGGGAACCGGCAGCTTGGCTCCCCGGGCCTTAGTGATCAGCGTCGCGTTGCCAGCCGGCGTGCAACTCTGACCGAGTTACTGGAAACCCGTTTCCAGGGCATCTCCAGTTCGTTCTCTTTGGTGGCCTCGACCACCGCATTAAGGAAGCGAGATTTTGGCTTCATTTTATCATCCTGCTGGTTTGGGGTCTGATGCCCCTGGTCCCTATAAGCCGTAACCTGGCCGACCAATACGGCGGTGATAAGGCTAGTAGGGGATGAATTCAGGACTACCGAAGCCGTACATTTCCTCTTCATTAAAGCTGTCACACTCTGAGGAAGCACCAACTAGTAAACACCTGAGAGAGGACAATAAAAATCAAATTGCTCCGACTCGAATAGACACACTAAATGTGGCGAAAAAGCGGCCATATCGCCACAATTGGGGCGAGACTTATAATTTAATGACAGAAATCAGGCGGCCATAGTCTGCTTCTTTCGCATGGGTCGCCCGGCGATACGAATAGAACCTGTCTGGATCCGAATAGGTGCAGTGGCGCGTCCATTCCGCCTGTCCGATCCCGGCTTGTCGCAATCTGTGCAGCCCAAAAGCGGGCAGGTCGAATTGTAGCCTGTCCCCGGCTCCGTTTGCGAAAAACCTTAGGTTTTCAGCTGATTCTGCGACGAAATCGTCCAGAAATTCAGGCCCGACTTCATAAGCCTGCTGAGAGATTGTGGGCCCGATTACAGCCGCTGTATTTTCGCGTTTTGCACCCAGTTCCTCCATCGCGTCAAGCGTCGCCTCAAGCACGCCATCCAGGGCGCCGCGCCATCCGGCATGCGCCGCCCCGATCACGTTTGCTTGTGCGTCGGCAAAAAGTACCGGCTGACAGTCCGCCGTGAGAATCGTAAGGGCCAGTCCGGGGGTTGCCGTCACCACGGCGTCCGCTTTGGGCTTGTCGCCGTTGATTGGGCTATCGATCGTCAAAACAGTGGGTGAGTGGACCTGATGAACACTGATCAGCGCCTCGGGGGAAACATCCATTGCGTTGGCCACACGGGTCCGATTGACAGAGACCGCCTCGGTCTGATCGGATGAGCCGTAGCCACAGTTGAGGCCTGAAAAAACCCCGGAAGAGGCGCCGCCGCGGCGGCTGAAGAACCCGTGACGCACAGGCGACAACATATCCGAAGTCAGAATTTCCAATGTCATGGCTCAAGTCCCGGTGGCGGTGAGGATGGCGATGGGTAGAGGCCCAGCACTTTGAACAGGTTTCCCATTTCATCAGGGTGCGTCAACCGGCGATGTGCGCTGACCAGCGTATCAAGCTCAGACCCGCCGAGTGGCGCGGACAGAGCTTGCGCGCGGGTGCTGATCCCCAGCCGTTCCAGAAACACGCCCTGTGGCGTCAGTCGTGTATAGGCGCACCCGGCAGCGCGGGCAGCAAGTGCCAGGGGTTCGAAATCCACATGCGCCGTCAAATCGGACTGGCCTGGCGCCGCCAGCGGGTTGGCGCGCTCATGCGCTTTGAGGGCCTGAAACGTATCGCCCAGCGAATGCCAATCACCATAGTCCACAATCAATCCAGCTCCGCCATGAGTGCCGATTCGCCCCGCGATCACGGTGATGATCGGAATCGCCGCCGCGCAAAGTTCGACCAGGTCGCCGTTTTTTGTGTCGTCCAGCCGGTGCTTCAACGCAATCTGCGGGACCCGCGGACCAAGCCCGTAGGTCAGCGCGCCATCTTCCACACCAATCAGCCGCTCGCGCCAGCTGTCCCCATCGCGCAGGAACTGGCGGATCGGCAAAGCGTCAAAGAATTCGTTAGCAACCAGAAACAGCGGAGATTCGGGCAGGTCGGCGACGGATTCGATCCAGCGCGGCGCGTAGTCTTTCAGCGTCTGTGCCTGAAGGTTCTGCAGGGTAGGCGAGGCTTCCAGCAGCGCAACCTCGACCGCATCGTGAAAGCCCGGAACGCTGCGTGTGGCCCGCAGGATGTCAGCCATCAAGGTGCCGCGACCCGGCCCGAGCTCGGCCAGAACAAAGTGGTCAGGGTGGCCTTGATTCAGCCAGCTTTGTGCAAGGCTCAGCCCGATCAGCTCGCCGAACATCTGGCTCACTTCCGGGGCTGTGATGAAATCTCCTTGCGTGCCCAGCGGGTCCCGCGTGGTGTAGTACCCATGTGTCGGGTGCAGCAGACATTCGGTCATATAGTCGGCAACAGTTATCGGACCGTCATGAGCGATACGCGCCAACAGGTGATCCGTCAGGCTCATTGCGTGGAACGCGCACGCAGGGCAAACCACAGCCCAAGCGCGATCATAGGCAGCGACAACAATTGTCCCATTGTCAGGCCGTGACCACCGACATGCAACGCCAGCCCCAGTGGGTTACCGGGCGCTATGAACTGTGCGTCGGGCTGTCGGAAGAATTCGATGAAAAAACGTGAGGCGCCATAACCTGCAAGGAATATCCCCAAGATCAGACCACGTCTGTGGAACGCGCCGCGCCGATAGGCCAACCACAAAAGCAACGCCCCCAGCAGCAAGCCTTCCAGCGCGGCTTCGTATAGTTGTGAAGGATGTCGCGCGCACATTCCGGCCAAGACACCAGGGCAATCCTGTGCAGCCGGGCCTGGAAACACGACGGCCCATGGCAATTCGCTGGGTCGACCCCAAAGCTCAGCATTGATGAAGTTTGCCAGCCGCCCCAGCAACAACCCCGGTGGTACTGTATGCGCAATCAGATCTGCCATGGACAGAACCGGAATTTGATAGCGCCGCGCAAAAAGGTAAGAGGCGACCACGACCCCCAGCAATCCGCCATGAAAGGCCATGCCGCCCTGCCAGACCTTTAGAATCTCAATCGGGTTCGAAAGATAATAGCCGGGCTGATAAAACAAGACAAACCCCAGCCGTCCACCCAAAATCACGCCCAAGATGATCCAGGTGATCAGATCCTCTAGTTGCGCGGCCTGCATCGGCGGCTTGTTGTTTGGCCACAAGGCGGGACGTTTTAGCGCCATTACCCCTAACCGCCATGCGATCAGAATACCGGCGATATAGGCCAGTGCGTACCACCTTAGGGCGAACTCGAACCCGAACACTGAGATCGAGAACAATTCGGGCGACAGATCGGGGAAATTTAGAACAGCCTGCATGTGCGTCTCATTGCCCGGGGTTTGCGGGGCAAGTCAACCTTGAGCCCGAGCCAATCTTTACCCATATAGAGACAAACCGCGATATCGGAGTAAAGCCATGCAAACCCGCAACAAGATTCTAGATGACGTATCTCAACTGATGACCAACGCGATGGGTGTTGCCCAGGGCGCACGGGAAGAGGCCGAAACCGCGATGAAGTCGATGATCGACCGCTGGCTGGCCGACCGCGACTTTGTCACGCGCGAAGAATTCGATGCTGTCCGTGCGATGGCGCAGAAAGCGCGCGAAGAGAATACAGCGCTTGAAGCGCGCATCGCGGCGCTTGAAGCGAAACTGGACAAGTAACGCGCCAGCGTTTCGACGGTTTCAGATTTTTTTGGGACAAGTTATCTGCCGCGCAACCCGAGGCATCGGGTTGTGCGTGCGGTGTAGTTTGACGGGTCGCAGAATTTAATCAAGACAAAGCGACACGCAGTGGCAATATTTTGATCGCCGTTGCTAACTGTCCACAACTTATTGCTGTTATCCCCAACAAATGGGGTTGCCAGACCACCACCCACATCGCACCATATTTAGTACAAGTCTTTGGGGGAAGCCCGGCTTGTAGAGCAGGCAACTAGCGCTGGGGCGCTGCCAGTCCCAAAATGCTAGAGAGTAGTGAGGTGACGTTATGGCCCTTTCCGAACAGTTTCTGGAAGAAGACCTTCATCCTATCGATATTGTTGAACATCTTGCTGAACATCACGACTGGGACTTTGACCGGATCGGAGATGATCAGATTGCGATGGCTGTTGAAGGGCAGTGGCGCACATATTCGATCACTTTGGCCTGGTCCAACTATGACGAGACACTGCGCATGGTTTGCTCGTTCGAGATGGAGCCGCCGTCAGAACGCGAGACCATCCTGTATGAGCTGCTGAACAAGATGAATGATCAGTGCTGGGCCGGGGCATTCACCTACTGGGCCAACCAAAAGCTGATGGTCTACCGCTATGGTCTGGTTCTGGCCGGCGGGCAGATGGCCAGCCCGGAGCAGATCGACACGATGATCACCGCAGCAGTGCTGAGCGCCGAACGCTATTACCCGGCGATCCAACTCGTCACATGGGGCAACCGTACCCCCGAAGACGCAATGCAAGTCGCCATTGCAGAGGCCTACGGCCGCGCGTAAACCTTTGCCCCAAAGCGATGTCTAAGCGGAGGGGCAATCATGGACATGTCACGTGTCGCCGAACAGGGGCTGGTGCTTCTGGGATGCGGCAAGATGGGATCGGCCATGCTCGCCGGATGGTTAGAGCATGGTCTTCCTGCGTCAGCGGTCTGGGTGATTGATCCGAACCCCTCGGACTGGCTGAAGGCACAGGGCGTTAACATCAACACGCCACTCCCCGAGACCCCGGCAGTTGTACTTGTCGCCGTGAAACCACAGATGATGGGTGACGCTTTGCCTGCGATCAAAGCGTTGGGCGGTGGCAAAAGCCTTTTCATCTCGGTCGCTGCGGGCACGTCGATTGCCACGTTCGAAGGCGTGCTGGGTGAAAGTACTCCGATCGTGCGCGCCATGCCAAACACGCCTGCGGCGATCCGGCAGGGAATCACCGCGTTGATTGGTAACCCGGTGACCGCTGACGCAGATGTTGCGCTGGCTGAGACCCTGCTGTCGGCCATTGGTGAAACCGTTCGCCTGGATCACGAAACGCAGATTGACGCCGTCACCGGCCTCAGCGGGTCTGGTCCGGCCTATGTCTTTCACCTGATCGAAACGCTGGCTGCAGCCGGGCAGGCACAGGGTTTGCCGCATGATCTGGCGATGAAGCTCGCCAAATCCACAGTCGCGGGGGCAGGGGCGTTGGCAGTGGCTGCTGATGAGGACCCGTCGCAATTGCGCATCAACGTGACCTCTCCCAACGGGACCACTCAAGCCGCGCTTGAGGTTCTGATGCATGAAGACCAGGGGTTTCCCGATCTACTGCACCGCGCGGTCAAAGCGGCAACCGACCGATCCAAGGAGCTGTCTCGTGAGTGAGATTTCATTCGACGACTTTGCTAAGGTCGACATCCGTGTGGGTGAAGTAACCCGGGCCGAACCGTACCCCGAGGCGCGCAAGCCCGCGATCAAGATGTGGATCGATTTTGGCGACGATATTGGAGAGCGTAAAACCTCGGCCCAGATCACCGCGCATTACGATCCGGTGTCTTTGGTCGGCAAGCAAGTGATGGCTGTGGTTAACTTTCCGCCGCGCCAGATCGGCAAGTTTATGTCCGAAGTCCTGGTGCTGGGACTGCCGGACGAACAGGGGGAGATCGTGCTGATCGGGCCGGATGGCGACGTTCCCACCGGCGGGCGGATGCACTGATGCGCCTGCTGATCGCCCGACCAATGACTGAAAGCGTCGAGGTACGCGCCCGAGCCGAGTTTGACGTAGAAATTCGTGACAACACCCTGCCTCTGGCGCAGGGTGAAATGCTGCGTGCGTTGTCCGAGTTCGATATCGTGGTGCCAACCCTCGGAGATCTGTTCTCGGCACAGGTCTTTGCCGAAATTCCCGCGCCGCGCTGCAAGCTACTGGCAAATTTCGGGGTGGGATTTAATCACATCGATGTTGATGCGGCACGTGCTGCCGGCGTTGCGGTCTCTAATACGCCCGGAGCCGTCACCGATGCCACGGCAGATATCGCGATGACGTTGCTGCTGACGACAGCCCGCCGCGCAGGTGAAGGTGAGCGGCTGGTGCGCGCAGACGCGTGGCAGGGGTGGCATCCAACTCAGATGCTGGGCCATCACGTCACCGGTAAGCGTGTTGGCATCGTAGGCATGGGCCGTATTGGTCAGGCCATCGCGCGGCGCTGTCACTTTGGATTCGGGATGCAGGTGGCTTACCAATCACGCAGCCCAAAGGACGTGGATTTTCCTGCAGAATATATCCCTGAGCTAAATGAACTGGCCGCCGCGGTAGATTTCCTGATCCTCGCTGTGCCGGGCGGGGCCGAAACACGCCACCTGATCAATGCAAAGGTGTTGGAGGCGATGAACCCTTCGGCCATCCTGATCAATATCGCACGGGGAGAAGTCGTGGATGAGACAGCCCTGATAGCAGCCTTGCAGGCACATCAGATCGCAGGCGCAGGTCTGGATGTGTACGAGTTCGAACCAGCCGTACCGCAGGCCTTGCGCGATATGGACAACGTGACCCTGCTGCCGCATCTGGGCACCGCGACCGAAGAAGTGCGCACCGATATGGGGCATATGGCGTTGGACAATGTGGCGGCCTTTGTCGCTGGTCGCCCGTTGCCAAACCCGGTTTAGCGGCCAACCGCCTCGCGCCAGTGTTTGCGGCAGAGCGAGACGTAAGTCTCATTTCCGCCGATCTGCACCTGCGCACCCTCGGTGATGGCTGTGCCGTTTTCGTCCTGACGAATCACCATAGTAGCCTTGCGCCCGCATCTGCAGATGGTGCGCACCTCGCGCATCTCATCTGCCAAGGCGAGCAGGGCCGCCGAGCCGGGAAACAAATGCCCTTGAAAATCCACTCTAAGCCCGTAGGCCAACACTGGCACGCGCAGATCGTCCACAGCACGGGCCAGCTGCCAGACCTGATCCTGGGTCAGAAACTGAGCCTCATCAATAAAGACACAAGTGATCTGGATTTGGTTCATGCGCTGTTCGATCATCGCAAACACATCGTCTGAAGGCCCGAACGTATCGGCGTCGGCAGAGATACCAATGCGAGAGGCGATTTTCCCCGTGCCAGCACGCCCGTCTAGCGCCGCTGTCATCAGGTAAGTGTCCATGCCACGCTCGCGGTAGTTGTGCGATGCCTGCAGCAATACGGTCGATTTGCCTGCATTCATAGTAGAGTAATTGAAATAGAGCTTTGCCATGTACCCGGGTCTAAATGGACCTCTCCTTGCGGGCAAGATGCCAAAAATCAAAAAAGAAGCGACGTCACCATTGTGGTTGCAGAGGCAGAGCGTAGGCTCAATGGGGATGGAACCTCCGCGTCCACAACGGTGACGTTGCCGGCCAACGTGCGGCCGTAACAACACGAGGTTACAATTCTTCCCCGCGAACACTCATTACCGGCGTAAACCGCCGCCACTCACTCACAAAACCCCTGCATATCTGAGGGATAGCCAACATATGACATTTCAATTATGAATCGAGTATGGGAATTTTCATTTCCCTTTCCCCCACAGAGGCAGATGTTGTGGGTACAGGCGGCAGAGAAGGTAAAAAAATGGCAGATATCGGGGCCTATCTGAAAAAGCACACTGAAGCGTTGGTTAAGGATGTCGGAATCGAATCCGCGTGCGAAATCACTGGCAAGTCCAAGGCGACACTGGGCCGGTATTATTCAGACAACACCGAACACACGGACCGGTTCATGCCCGTCGATGCCGTGGCGCGGCTTGAGGCGGTGGCGAACTTTCCTCATGTCACCTCGGCGCTGGCGGACCTTAAAAACATCACGCTGTCTTACGACGGCCGAAATACTGAAAGCCCGCGCACCGGTGGGGTAAATTCGGACGTCATCGCGCTGAGCCAGCGGTTTGCCATGCTGATGACTGAATACCAGGCCGCGATCGAAGACGGCATCATCACCGTGAACGAAGCCAAGCGTCTGCTGAGGGAAACCAGCCTGCTGCAACAGGTTCTGATTGAGATGAAGCTGCATCTGGAAGAGGAAAGCGTCAGCTAAGGTTGACGTTATTTGGCTTGCAAACCCAAGGATTCGATTGTGAACCGCAGGGCGCCCAATGTATTGGACAGCGTAAATTCGGGAATCACCGGGAAAGCTGATTGCGTGGACTCGTAACAGCATTTCTTGCCGGTCCCGAAAACCTGTGGAACAAGGCTGAGGCTTGAGCGCTTTCGATCGCAAGCACTCACTTAGGAGAATTCGAATAGATGCTACTGAGCCATAAGTATCAGTTCATTTTTATCAAGACGGCAAAGACGGCGGGGACTTCAACCGAAGTGGACCTGAGTAAATTCATGGGCAAACGAGATGTTGTTACGCCTATTCGCCCCCCGGTTTCTGGTCATGAGCCAAGGAACTATGACCTTGGTCCCGCATCGGATCTGCAAGGGCCGTCTGAGTTTCGCAACCATATGAGTGCCAGCCTCGTACGGGACATCATCGGCGAGGAAATTTTCAACTCGTACTTCAAGTTTTGTGTGGAACGCGAACCTGTGAGCAAGTGCATCAGCCATTACTCAATGCTCAAAAACAGCCCCTATCATGGTGAGGGGAACAGTGAGTTGACCTGGGACGCATATGTGGAACGAGGTGGGTTCCCGATGGATGTGGAAAAATACGTGGATGCGGATGGCCAGCTTATCGTCGATCGTATCGTCAGATACGAATCCCTTCATGACGAACTTACTGAAATATCGGCTAAACTCGGGTTTCCCTACAGTGGAATTAAAACCAAGGCCAAGTCGGGATTTCGGGAGGCTTTAGAGCCAACCGACGCGCAAAAGGAAAAGATTTATGAGGCGTTTGCCCCTTCTCTAAAGCATTGCCCTTACTAACAAACCACTCTGACCCGTCGAAGGTGGGTAAAGCCTGGACAGCGCCCGGCGCTTACCCGTGCCGCTTCACAATTACCGACCCAACTGAATAGCCTGCGCCGAACGAACAGATCAAACCGACATCTCCGTCCGTCAGATCATTGGAATACTTGGAAAAGGCAATGATCGATCCGGCCGAGGATGTATTGGCGTAGTCCTGCAGAATGTTGGGCTGCTCGCCTGCTTCCGGCTCGCGGCCCAGAACTTTTTTGCCGATGAAATCATTCATCGCCTTGTTGGCCTGATGCAGCCACAGACGCTTTAGGTCGTCACTTGTCACCCCTTCGGCGTCCATGTGATCCGAGATGTGTTTGCTGACCATGGGCAGCACTTCCTTGAACACCTTGCGACCGTTCTGCATGAACTGCATGTCGCGCCGGTCAACCACCCCATCGGGGCGTGAACGACGCAGGAAGCCATTGTTATTGCGGATGTTGTTGGAAAAGGACGTGGCGCAGCGGGTCGAGAGAATCTCGAAATGCGGGCCGCTGGCGTATTCGATCCGTTCAATCAATGTTGCGGTGGCCACGTCCCCGAAAATGAAATGACAATCGCGGTCCCGCCATTCCAGATGGCCGGAACATATCTCGGGATTGACCACAAGCGCAGAGCGGACCGAACCCGAGCGGACCATGTCCGCCGCCGCCTGAATGCCGAAAGTGGCTGACGAACAGGCGACGTTCATGTCGAACCCAAATCCGTCAATGCCCAAGGCTTGCTGGATCTCGATTGCGACCGCGGGATAGGCGCGTTCGTGGTTCGAGGCGGCGCAGATCACCAGATCAACATCCTCGGCGCGGCGTCCCGCCTGTTCCAACGCCTTTTTGCAGGCGTCCACGGCCATCTCGGTCATAATACCCGGCTCGTCATCGTTGCGCTGACGCAGCGAGGGGTGCATCACATCCGGGTCCAGCACGCCGGTCTTGTCCATCACATACCGGTTTTCAATCCCCGAGGCCTTGACGATGAACTCTTCCGAGGAATGCTGCATCGGTTCCGTCTCACCTGCGGCGATGGCATCAGCGTTCTGAGCATTGACCTTGTCGGCATAAGCGTTGAACGCTGCAACAAGTTCAGCATTGGTGATGACGCTTTCTGGCGTGAAAACACCGGTACCGGTGATGGCTGGCGTATACATGATTTGACCTGAGTTTTTCGGATTTGCCCAAAATGCAGACACAGACGGGTTTGTTCAAGTGATATTGACCCGAGGGAAGATCAAACTTCACAATAAATCAGCTTCAATTCTTGAATAGTTCATTTTTCGAAGTATATGCGAGGTCACGATCTCACAGGGATTCGGTCCATGACACATGATGACAGCGCACTGATTGAGCGCCTCAGCCCGGAAATGCAGGCGATGATGGGGGTGTATGCTTTGTACTGGAAGCTGGAAGAAAGCTTTGGCTGCATTGAAATGGAATTGACCCATCAGGAATGCCACATGCTTATCAAGCTGGATCAGCCCAAGCGCATGGGTGTTCTGGCGTCAGATATGCTGACGGTTCCGTCTACGATCACCTCAACCGCAGATGCGCTGGAAAAGGCGGGGTATCTGACCCGTCAAAGCGACCCCGAGGATCGGCGTGCCTGGTTGTTGGTTCTGACCGAGAAAGGCCTTGAGATGCGCCAAATGCTGGTGACAGAGGCGGGGGCCCTGTTTCAACGCGCCTCGGGGCTGACCCCCGCCGAGACTGCTGAGTTCGCACGACTGGCCCGGAAAATCCGGGAAAACATAATGAAAACGGGAATTCCCGAGGGATTGAAGAAATGAAAATCTTCTCTGTTCTGAGCGTCGCTCTGACCGTATTTGCAACGTCTGCTGTGGCTGAAGAGGCTATCAAACCGGTGAAACTGATTGTGGTGCAGGAGACTACACCAGGGTTTTCGCGCCAGTTCTTTGGCCGGGTAGCGGCACGTCAGACGGTTGACCTGGCCTTTCAGGTGGCCGGTCAAATCGTTGATATGCCTGTGACCGAAGGCTTTGTGATCCCCAAGGATGAGCTGATTGCCGAACTGGACCTTGAGCCGTTCCAGCGGCGCCATGACCGGGCCATTCTGCAAAAGGAACAGGCCGACCGGACGCTGGCCCGACTGTCACGCCTACGTGGCACGACCGCAAGTCAGGTGGCTGTGGATGACGCGGAAACCGCCGCGCAGCTGGCTCAGATTGCCGTGCGTGATGCCGAATACGATCTTGAGCAGGCCACGTTGACCGCGCCGTTTGATGCGTTGGTCTCCAGCCGCTCGGTCGAGGCGTTCACAACTGTTGCCTCCGGAACGCCCATTGTGCGAATCCACGACATGTCAGAATTGCGGATAGAAGTTGATGTGCCTGAGATTCTGTTTCAGCGGTCGGGTGGGCAGAGTGACATTGAAGTCACGGCCAAGTTCCCGGTCAGTGACGAGGTTTTCCCGCTGCAAATACGCGAATTCGACGCCGAATCCTCAAGTGTTGGCCAGACATTCCGCATTCAGTTCGGACTGACCCCGCCCGAGGGGTTGCAAATCCTGCCGGGGTCCTCAGTGACGGTCAATGTTCAAGTGCAGGACAACCAGACCGGCATCGTCATCCCAAACACCGCCATTGTTGCAGATGCCGAAGGCGAAATCGGCGTCATGGTGTTTTCGCCGGCTGGGGCAGACGAAGGCACCGTGCGCCGGGTCCCGGTCACGATTGAGCCGACCCAAACCGGTGACGTGCGCATGCTCAGCGGCTTGTCGGACGGGGATGAGATCGTGGTAGCCGGTGGGGCTGCATTGACCGACGGTCAGACGGTCAGCCGCTTTGTCGGTTTTGCGAACTGAGGGGCTGACAGATGAACATCGCACGCGCCTCTATCGACCGGCCGATTTACACGTGGCTGGTCATCGTGATTGCCCTGTTTGGGGGTATCTGGGGTTTCCTGTCGTTGGGCCGATTGGAAGATCCTGCCTTCACCATCAAAAACGCCGTTATCGCCACCCAATATCCCGGCGCCACTGCGGAACAGGTGGCCCTTGAAGTGTCCGAGCCTCTGGAATCTGCCATTCAGCAGATGGGCGAAGTCGACACGATCACCTCGATCAATCAGCCCGGTTTCTCGCTGATCGAGGTTGAAATCAAATCCACCTATGATGGAACTGAATTGCCCGAAATCTGGACCAAACTGCGCGCCAAAGTGCGTGATGCATCCCGAGCTTTGCCGTCTGGTGCCGAGCAGCCTTTTGTCAATGACGGGTTTGGCGATGTGTTCGGGCTGTTTTACGCGGTGACTGCGAATGGATTTTCGGACGCCGAAAAACACGAATTGTCCACGTTCCTGCGGCGCGAGTTGCTGACGGTAGACGGTGTCGCGGATGTTGAGGTTCAGGGCCTGCCGAACGAGGCAATCTTTGTTGAGCCCGATTTGGCTATTTCCGTAAACCAGAACGTCCCCCTGCAAGCTATCAACGAGGCGATTGCCAACGCAGATTCCGTCAATGCATCGGGGTCTGTCCGGTCAGACGATGGCCGCACAACGATTCTGACGGCCGAAGGGTCTGACACTGTTTCCGCGATTGCCGGCCTATCCGTCGGATCGCAGGGGCAGGTTATCAACTTGTTCGACATGTCGAATGTGTATCGGGGCCGCCAGACCGACCCCGAGGTCATGATCCGCTTTAACGGCAGCGAAGCGTTCACACTGGGGGTCGCGGGGCTGTCGAGTGAAAACATCGTCGAGGTCGGCAAACGCGCTGATGAAAAATTCGCCGAACTGGACCCACAAATCCCGTTCGGAGTCGAGATCCTTCCTATCTATCAACAGCATGTGGTGGTCGAGCAGGCCTCGAACGACTTTCTGGTGAACCTTGCGATGTCGGTCGCCATCGTGGTGGCCGTGCTGGCGGTTTTCATGGGATGGCGCGCGGCTGTGGTCGTGGGTTCGACCCTGTTGCTGACCGTAGTGGGAACGCTGTTGTTCATGTCGATCTTCTCGATCGAGATGGAGCGGATTTCGCTAGGAGCCCTGATCATTGCCATGGGTATGCTTGTAGACAATGCCATCGTCGTGGCCGAGGGCATGCAAATCGCAATGCTGCGCGGTAAGAATTCGCGCGATGCAGCTGACGAGGCTGCATCAAAGACGCAAATCCCATTGCTGGGGGCTACGGTCATCGGGATCATGGCCTTTGCTGGCATCGGCCTTAGCCCGGATGCAACGGGTGAGTTCATGTTCTCTTTGTTTGCGGTGATCGGGATCTCGCTGTTGCTGAGCTGGGTTCTGGCTTTGACGGTGACACCGATGCTGGGGCACTACTTTTTTCAGCAGGGCAAAGAAGGCGCAGTGGATGCCTATGGAGGGGTCATGTTCCGTGTTTACGGTCATATTCTGCGCTGGGCCTTACGCTTTCGCTGGCTGGTGATCGCCGCGCTTGTGAGTGTGACAGTTGTTTGTTTCGCCGGGTTTGCGCTGGTCAAACAGCAGTTCTTCCCTGACTCGAACACGCCGCTGTTTTTTGCACACTACAATCTGCCACAAGGCACACCCATCGCCCGCACCGCTGCCGATATGACGGTGTTCGAAGATTGGCTGGCCAAGCGTGAGGACGTCGTCTCGGTGACTACTTTTGTCGGGCAGGGCGCAACCCGGTTCCTGCTGACCTATGAGGCAGAAAAACCAAACCCCAGCTATGGTCACATGATCATTCGCACGGAAACTCTGGACGATATTCCAGCACTGCAGGCGGACCTGGACGCATTTGGATCAGCGCAGTTCCCCGAGGGAACGTTCCGCACAAAGCGCTTGATCTTTGGCCCCGGCGGCGGGGATCCGATCCAGGCGCGGTTCTCGGGCAGTGACCCTGCGGTTCTGCGTCAGTTGGCGGACGAGGCCGTGTTGAAAATGCGCGCCGCTTCACCCAACGCGCTGAACGTCTATCACGACTGGCGCGAACAGGAACTGGCGGTTCAACCGATCTATGCAACCGAACGTGCCCAGACTGCTGGCGTCACCCGCGAAGACATTGCGGCCACGCTGCAATTCTCAACCGATGGAATTACCGGCGGTGTGTTCCGCGAACGTGATCGTCTGATCCCGATCATTCTGCGACGCCCGGCAGACGGGGCCTACTCGATTGTGGATCAGGTGGTCTATTCGGACCAGTCAGAGAGGTTCGTTCCCATTGAGCAGATGGTCGATGGGTTCGAATACAAGGCGCTGAATACGCTGGTTCATCGCCGTGACCGCGTGCTGACCATCACAGTCGGGGCCGACATCCCGCCGGACATGACCGCAGCGCAAGTCCATTCCGAGGTGCGTCAGGCCATCGAAGAAATGGACCTGCCCGCAGGTTATCGTATGGAGTGGGGCGGTGAGTTCGAAAATGCAGGCGAGGCCAATGAAAGTCTGGGGCGCCAGCTGCCGCTGAGCCTGTTGATCATGGTGCTGATATCAGTGCTGATCTTTAACGCAATACGCCAACCGATCATCATCTGGTTGCTGGTGCCGATGTCGGTGAACGGTGTCGTGATCGGTTTGTTGGGCACAGGCCTGCCGTTCACCTTCACGGCGCTGCTGGGTTTGCTCAGCCTGTCGGGGATGCTGATCAAAAACGGCATCGTCCTGGTCGAGGAAATCGATCTGGTCCGCGATTCCGGCAAAGGCTTGCACGAGGCGATTATCGAGGCCTCGGTCTCGCGTCTGCGGCCGGTCATGCTGGCGGCGATCACCACCATTCTGGGGATGGCGCCTTTGCTGACGGATGCGTTTTTTAGATCGATGGCGGTGACCATTATGGGCGGTCTGGCCTTTGCCACGATCCTGACGATGGTGGCTGCGCCGGTGTTCTACATGGTGTTCTTCCAGCGGGAAGAGAGGCGAAAGCACGCGCACCCGCAAGCCATTGTTTAAATGAAAAACCCCCGGCCATCGACCGGGGGTTTTGCTTTATCGAATGTGTGGGGCGCGCTTAGCCTTGCAGCGACTTGACCTCAACATCCCCTTCGGCCTGTGCCTTGATCGCCAGCGCGGCGGCGTGGCTTGCGGCAGCAGTGGTGTAGTAAGGGATTTTGTCATACAGCGCGATGGAACGAATGGATTTGCTGTCCTCGACCGCTTGTGCACCTTCGGTTGTGTTCATCAACAATTGAACCTGACCATCCTTGAGCATGTCCGCGACATCAGGGCGTCCCTCATAGACCTTGTTGACCACATCGCAGGGCACATCCTGATCCGCCAACCAGCTTTGAGTGCCGCGCGTTGCGACCAAGGTAAAACCCTGCTCGACCAGTACTTGCGCCGCCTCAAGCATTGCCGGGGTCTTGTCGGCATCCTTGATTGAGATGAAGGCGCGCCCCGATGCGGGCAACACCATGCCAGCGCCCATCTGCGCCTTGAGGAAGGCTCGTGGGAAGTCACGGTCCCAGCCCATCACTTCACCGGTTGAGCGCATTTCCGGGCCCAATATGGTATCGACACCAGGGAAGCGGGCGAATGGCAACACGGCCTCTTTCACCGAGAACCACGGCATATCCGGATCGGCCAGTGTCATCTGATCGGCGATCTTGGTGTCGTCGACGGTTTTGTAGGGTGGACGCTTCGGGAAATCCGCCAGCTTTTCACCGGCCATGACACGCGCTGCGATCGAGGCAATGGCGCTGTCGGTGGCCTTGGCGACGAAGGGCACGGTGCGCGAGGCACGCGGGTTCACTTCGATCAGATAGATCTCGTCATCCTTGATTGCGAACTGAATATTCATCAGGCCTACAACGTTCAGCGCCTTGGCCAGTTTGAACGTCTGATCCTTGATCTGGCCAATGATCTCTTTGGACAGCGAATATGGCGGCAGTGAACATGCAGAGTCGCCCGAGTGTACGCCGGCCTCTTCGATATGTTGCATGATGCCCGCAACATGCACGTCGGTGCCGTCGCACAGGGCATCCACATCCAGCTCAACTGCGCCGGACAGATAGCTGTCCAGCAGCACGGGACTGTCACCCGAGACCACCACAGCCTCGTTGATGTAGCGCCGCAGCTGATCCATGTCGCGCACGATTTCCATGGCACGACCACCCAGAACATACGACGGGCGGATCACCAGCGGAAAGCCGATCTCTTCTGCAATTTCAAGTGCCTGTGCGTCGGTCGAGGCAATCCCGTTTTTGGGCTGTTTCAATCCCAGATCGTTGACCAGCGCCTGGAACCTTTCCCGGTCTTCCGCCAGATCGATTGCGTCGGGCGTGGTGCCCAGGATCGGAATGCCTTCTTCTTCCAGCGCGTTGGCCAACTTCAGCGGGGTCTGGCCGCCGAACTGAACAATAACACCGTGCAAAGTGCCGTTTTCCTGTTCTTTCGTCAGGATTTCCATGACGTGTTCAAAAGTCAGCGGCTCAAAATACAGGCGGTCCGAAGTGTCATAATCGGTCGAGACCGTCTCGGGGTTGCAGTTGATCATGATGGTTTCATAACCGGTTTCAGTCAGCGCGAAACAGGCATGGCAGCAGCAATAATCGAATTCGATCCCCTGACCGATCCGATTGGGGCCACCGCCTAGAATGACGACTTTTTTGCGATCCGAGGGCCGTGCTTCACACTCGACGTCTCCCATCATCGGGGCCTCATAGGTCGAGTACATATAGGGTGTCTGTGCTTCGAATTCGGCCGCACAGGTATCAATCCTCTTGAACACTGCGGCGACGCCCAGATTGCGGCGGGCACGGCGAACATTGGCCTCGTCCCGACCGGTCAGATTGCCCAGACGCGCGTCAGTGAAACCCAACATCTTGAGCTTGCGAATGCCGTCTTCGGTCATTGGCAAACCGTCCTTGCGAACGGCGCGCTCGGCCTCAATGATCTCGCGGATGCGGGCCAGGAACCATGGGTCGAACTTGGTGACGCCAAAGATTTCATCATCCGACAGACCATGGCGCATGGCCTGAGCGATGGTGCGCAAGCGATCCGGGGTCTGCTGGCTGATCGCCTTGATCACGGCGGCCTTGTCGTCAGCTTCGTCCCAGAGCCCTACATTCAGGCCGGGAATTTCAATCTCATCAAACCCGGTCAGCCCAGATTCCATCGAGGCCAGCGCCTTTTGCATCGATTCGTGTATTGTGCGGCCGATCGACATTGCCTCACCCACCGATTTCATTGCGGTGGTCAGGTAGGGTTCCGAGCCAGGGAATTTCTCGAACGCGAATTTCGGGATTTTGGTGACGACATAGTCAATGGTTGGCTCGAACGACGCGGGCGTGACCTTGGTGATGTCATTGTCGAGCTCGTCCAGAGTATACCCAACGGCCAGTTTCGCCGCGATCTTGGCAATCGGGAAACCGGTTGCCTTGGACGCCAGCGCCGAGGATCGCGATACGCGCGGGTTCATCTCAATCACGACCATCCGGCCATCATCGGGGTTGATTGCCCACTGCACGTTCGATCCGCCGGTTTCGACTCCGATTTCACGCAGAACGGCGATCGAGCCGTTGCGCATGATCTGATATTCTTTGTCAGTCAGTGTAAGCGCCGGTGCCACAGTGATCGAGTCACCGGTGTGTACGCCCATCGGGTCAATGTTCTCGATGGAACACACGATGATGGCGTTGTCGGCGGTGTCGCGCACCACCTCCATTTCAAACTCTTTCCAGCCCAGCAGGGATTCATCGACCAGGATCTGGTTGACGGGTGAGGCATCCATGCCCGAGCGACAGAAATGGATGTAGTCCTCGCGGTTATAGGCCACACCACCGCCGGTGCCACCCAAGGTAAAGGCGGGGCGGATAATGGCGGGCAGGCCGATCTCTTCCAACTCGTCCAACGCCATCTGAACGCCTGCGTCCAGATCGGTGCTGCCGTTGTCGCGTTTTGGGGCTGTGATGATTGTGGCTTTGGGGTTTTCCAGTCCAAGCCGGTCCATCGCCTCGCGGAACAGCTTGCGGTCTTCGGCCATCTCGATGGCATCCCGCTTGGCGCCGATCATCTCGACCCCAAATTTGTCCAGCACGCCCATCTCTTCCAGTGCAAGCGATGTGTTCAGGCCGGTTTGCCCACCCATGGTGGGTAGCAATGCGTCGGGGCGTTCTTTTTCGATGATCTTGGCGACAACCTCGGGCGTGATGGGTTCGATATAGGTCGCATCGGCCAGTCCTGGATCGGTCATGATCGTGGCGGGGTTCGAGTTTACCAGAATGACCCGGTACCCTTCTTCCCGCAGCGCCTTGCAAGCCTGAGCGCCGGAATAGTCGAACTCGCACGCCTGACCGATAACAATGGGGCCCGCCCCGATGATCATGATCGACTGGATGTCGGTTCTTCTCGGCATGGCCTCATTCCTTTGATTGTCAGCGAGTCGGGGCACCGCCCATGCGCCCAAATTGTCCTGCGTTATAGGGACCGCGCGAAAAGGTTCAAGGGCTATCGGAATCGGCGGTGAAATTGCCGCTTTCCCCTCTTTCCCTTAACGCCGTATTCTCTATACCGCGGAGCACGGGAAATTGAGGATGCACTTGCGTATTCGTTTCGATCAGGGACCTGCCGGACCCGGAACCAGTTTCGACCGGCCGGTCAGAGTGATCCGCGCTGACACAGCGGAAGAAGTGCCCCAGGCAATGGCGGCGCTGGATCAGGCACGCGCCGAGGGCGCTTGGCTGGCAGGCTACGCCAGCTATGAACTGGGTTATGCACTGGAACCCTGTCTTTTGGATCGTATGCCAGCAGGGCGCCGCTTGCCGTTGCTGTGTTTCGGCGTCTACGACCGCCCGTCTCTCCGCGAGCTTCCCCCTGCGGACGGAGGCGTAACGGCGTTTCAGCCCCGCTGGGACGAGCCGCGCTATTCGCGAGCCTTTCGTCAGGTTCATGATGCGATTGGGGCAGGGGATATCTATCAGGCCAACCTGACCTTTCCGATCGACCTGACGGTCACGGGCGACAGCGCTGCGTTTTATTCCGCACTGTCGGCAGGTCAGCCGGTGGGACACGGCGCATTGGTTCAGCAGGACGGGTTGCCCGATCTGCTCAGCCGGTCGCCGGAATTGTTTTTTTGCACCGATGCTGATCGTGGGATTGAAACCCGTCCGATGAAAGGCACTCAGCCGCGCAGCGACGACATGGCCGAGGATGCGCGCCGCCGGGCGTTCCTGTCGATCGACGAAAAGAACCGGGCCGAGAACCTGATGATCGTCGATCTACTGCGCAACGATATCAGCCGGGTTGCTCTGGCCGGGTCGGTCAAGGTGCCAGAGCTGTTCAAGGTGGAAACCTACGCGACCGTGCATCAGATGATCTCTCTGGTGCAGGCGCAACTGCATTTGGGTGCAGAGCTGTCGGATATTCTGACGGCACTGTTTCCCTGTGGTTCGATCACCGGTGCGCCCAAGATCCGCGCCATGGAGATTCTGTCCGAGCTCGAACCCTGGCCCCGCGACATCTATTGCGGTGCCATCGGCTGGGCGGCCCCGGATGGCCGGTCCGCGTTCAACGTCGCGATCCGCACGCTGATGGTCGAGGATGGCACCGCTACGCTGAATGTCGGCGGCGGCGTGATCTGGGACAGCACCGCCCCGTCCGAGTATGAGGAAGCGTTATGGAAAGCCCGCTTTGCCCACCAACCGACCCTGACTTCCGCTTGATCGAGACCCTGGCCTTGCGACCGGGGCAAGGGTTTGTACGGCGCGACCGGCATCTGGCCCGCATGGCGCGTACGTCAGCCAGGTTGGGTTTGCCGTTCGATTTGGATCGGGCTATTGCAACATTGGATAAGGTCACCGCAATAACACCATTGCGGTGTCGCCTGACACTGGCAATGGACGGGCAGTTTGCCGTGACAACCGGTGTGCTGGCCGCAAACCCTTCGGTCTGGCGGGTAAATGTCGCCCAAGCGCGCCTGACCTCTTCTGATGTCTGGTTGCGACATAAAACAACACAGCGCGCGATCTACGACACGGCCCGCGCCTCTCTACCACAGGGAATTGACGAACAGGTTTTTCTGAACGAACGCGATGAGCTGTGCGAGGGCACGATCACCAATCTGTTTCTGGAGATGCCCGATGGGCGCGCACTGACCCCGGCTTTGTCCTGCGGTTTGTTGCCCGGCATATTGCGTGAGGAAATGGTTGATAAAAAACAATTTACCGAAGCTGTCCTAACCTTGGTCGATCTGCAAAACGCGCAAACCGTCTATGTCGGGAATTCCTTGCGTGGCCTGATCCGGGCAGAGTTGATAGCGCAGTGAACAAGCAAGGCGATTGGGCAGACACCGGAGCGCTTTATGTGCGTATGCGTTTGGAATTTGGGCTGTTTTTCATCGCCGTGCCGATACTGATCGCCGTATTTTTCCCGTCCAACTGGATGTTTCCATCGCTGTTCACCTTCACGGGGATTGGCATAGTGCTGTTGCATTTCACGCCGGGGTTTGCCTGGGCAGAGTTGCGCTATAACTGGCGCAATTGGTCTTGGGCCGAGCTTGCCGGTTTCACCGTTGCAATGACACTGGTTTGTTCTGCGCTGGTGATGGTGCTGCGCCCCGACGCAGCCTTCTTTTTGCTACGCAACCGGCTTGAGTTTCTGGCGGTGATCTGGCTGGGCTATCCGGCGCTTTCCGCGTTGCCGCAGGAGTTGCTGTTTAGATCTCTGTTTTTCCGCCGCTACCACGCGATCCTGCCCGACGGACGTTTCGCTCATCTTCTGAACGCATCGCTGTTTTCCCTGGCGCACCTGATGTACTGGAGCTGGATCGTCGCCATCATGACGTTTGCCGGAGGGCTGCTCTTTACCTGGGCTTATCGCAGTCGCGGGTCGTTTTTCTTAGCGGTCTTGCTGCACGCAATTGCGGGTAACATCATCTTTGCGGTGGGTTTGGGCATCTATTTCTACTCAGGCAACGTGCAAAGGCCGTTTTGATGGCCCAACTTGCCTTGACTTTCCGGGCCTGACGCGGTGTATCGGCGCGACGAATTCTGCGCCCGAAGGGATATTTCATGCACGCCTACCGCAGCCACACCTGCGCCGCACTGACCGCCGCCAATGTTGGTGAAACCGTCCGCCTGTCCGGTTGGGTGCATCGGGTCCGAGATCACGGTGGCGTGCTGTTCATTGACTTGCGCGACCATTTCGGCGTTACGCAGATTCTGTGCGACGGCGACAGCGCGGCCTTTGCCGAGCTTGAAAAAGTCCGTTCGGAATGGTGTGTCCGTATCGATGGCACGGTCAAGGCACGCGCCCCCGAACTGGTGAACACCAAACTGCCAACTGGCGAGATCGAAGTTTACGTGCGCGAGCTTGAGGTTCTGGGCGCGGCTGACGAACTGCCCTTGATGGTGTTCGGTGATCAGGAATACCCCGAAGAAACCCGCCTGCGCTATCGCTATCTGGACCTGCGCCGCGAAGCGATGCAGCAGAACATGACTTTGCGTTCGGACGTTGTATCCTCGATGCGTCGCCGCATGTGGGACAAGGGTTTCCGCGAGTATCAGACACCGATCATCACGGCCTCTAGCCCCGAAGGCGCGCGTGACTTTCTGGTGCCCTCGCGCCTGCATCCGGGCAAGTTTTATGCCCTGCCGCAGGCCCCGCAGCAGTTCAAACAGCTGATCATGGTGTCGGGTTTCGACAAGTACTTTCAAATCGCGCCGTGTTTCCGTGATGAAGACCCGCGCGCTGACCGCTCGCCCACCGATTTCTACCAGCTTGACCTTGAGATGTCGTTTGTCGAGCAGCAGGACGTGTTTGACACGATCCAGCCGGTTTTGACGGGTGTGTTCGAAGAGTTCGGTGGCGGCCGTAAGGTAGATCAGGACTGGCCGCAAATCTCCTATAAGGACGCGGCTCTGTGGTATGGCTCAGACAAGCCCGACCTGCGTAACCCGATCAAGATGCAGGTGGTTTCAGACCATTTCCGCGGCTCTGGCTTTGCCATCTTTGCCAAACTGCTGGAACAGGACGGTACCGAAATCCGCGCCATCCCCGCGCCCACAGGCGGCAGCCGCAAGTTCTGTGACCGCATGAACGCTTTTGCCCAGAAAGAGGGTCTGCCCGGTATGGGCTATATCTTCTGGCGCGATCAGGGCGAAGGTATGGAGGCTGCGGGCCCGCTGGCCAAAAATATCGGCCCAGAACGCACGGAAGCAATCCGTCAGCAACTGGGTTTGGGCGTAGGCGATGCCGCGTTCTTCCTGGGTGGCAAGCCCAAAGCCTTTGAGAAGGTTGCAGGCAAGGCGCGCGATGTGATCGGTGAGGATTTGAACCTTACCGAAAAGGACCGTTTCGCCTTTGCCTGGATCGTGGATTTCCCGATCTATGAGCAAGACGAAGAAAGCGGCGCGATCGACTTTGAACACAACCCGTTCTCGATGCCGCAAGGTGGTATGGAGGCGCTGCAGGGCAACCCTCTGGACGTGCGCGGGTATCAATACGACCTGGCTTGTAACGGATATGAACTGGTTTCAGGTGCGATCCGGAACCACAAGCCCGAGATTATGCTCAAAGCCTTTGAGCTGGCCGGGTATGGCGAAGACGAAGTGAAAAGCCGCTTTGGCGCCCTGTTCAACGCATTCCACTATGGCGCGCCGCCGCACGGGGGCTGCGCTGCGGGTATCGACCGGATTGTGATGCTGTTGGCAGATGAGGCCAACATCCGCGAAGTCATGATGTTCCCGATGAACCAACGCGCCGAAGATCTGATGATGGATGCGCCCTCTGATCCGACTTCGGATCAGTTGATGGAACTTGGTCTGCGGATCATCCCGCAGGAGTAACACTTTGCCCGTCGCAACCTCCGCGGCGGGCTTTTTACTTTGGGCAGGCTTACTTGGGGCAAGCCTTGTGATGCCCAGATTCCTGCCCGCCCCTATCCAGAGGGTTGCCCAACGTGCCACGTGCATCCCGGATGTTGCGCGCCGCTGTGCGGGTCTGGTGATAGGCACAAAGGCACAGGATTGATGCGGTGATGAAATAAGCTGTCGCCACGTTAGATCGCCTCGCGTTGTTCCAGTCGGGCCTGCACGATACCGGCCACCTGTGCGGCCAGCGCGGTACCGGCGTGCCTTCTGCCTGCGATGCAGCCAGTCTTTGGGCCGCATTTGCCAAAACCGTATCATCGGCGTCGCGGGCGACACCGCGCAGGAATTGCGCTGCGTAATCCAACGTCCTGTGATCGTTTGGCCCGGCCAGTACGTCGGCGATATGTGCCATGTCATCCTGATAAGCCATCGGATCAGGGCGAATGACCTCATCTCGGACGGCATGCAGGTTGTTGGGGCGGCGATCTGGGGGCAGACATTCAAGAATAAACTTCTGGAAGTAGGCCAGCGACTTTAGCGGCTTGCATAGAAATCCATCCGCGCCTGCGGTCAGCGCCGCGTCCTGCGCATAGTCATCTCCGGAACTGGCAAGGATCGCGCCAATTCGGGGCGATGAATCCGTCAGCTCGGCAATCAGATCCGTACCGGACCCGTTGGGCAAGCCGATATCAACAAGAATGACTGATGGCCGGTATACCTGCAGGTGACGCCGGGCCGATTTCAGACAATCGGCGCGCCAGATACGGGCGCCGCTGTGCTAACACATCAGACGGATTGCGTCGCAGACATAGCGGCTGTCTTCGACAACCAGAATGGTCTGGCCCAGCAGCGGCCGCGTAGCCGTCGGCTGCGCGGGAGAAGCGAAGGGTGTCGAATCGTCCATGGCAAAACTCCTAATCAGCAGATGCCTCACGCTAGGAACTTCCGGCTAACACAGGGTTAACGGCAATTTGGCGCACTTGTTCTTTGCCCAATCAGCGCTCATAACCGCCGCAACGCAGAATAGAGGAGAGTTCCATGATTGGTCGCCTGAACCACGTCGCCATTGCCGTTCCTGACCTTGAGGCCGCGTCCGAGCAATACCGTAGCGCACTGGGCGCAAAGGTCGGCGCGCCCCAGGACGAACCGGATCACGGCGTTACGGTCGTGTTTATCGAACTGCCCAACACCAAGATTGAATTGCTGTACCCGCTGGGTGACGACAGCCCGATCAACGGGTTTCTGGAGAAAAACCCTTCAGGCGGAATTCACCATGTCTGCTATGAGGTTGATGATATTATCGCAGCCCGGGATCACCTGAAGGAAACCGGGGCTCGGGTTCTGGGATCGGGTGAACCCAAGATCGGTGCCCATGGTAAACCCGTGCTGTTCCTGCATCCCAAGGATTTCAATGGCTGCCTGGTCGAGCTAGAGCAGGTATAATCCAATAGAAATGAGGCTGTCATGACGATCACTGCCGCACTGGTTCTGTTCTCTGTTATCTGGTTCATGACGCTGCTTGTCGTATTACCGATCCGTATCAAGACACAGGGCGATCTGGGCGAGATTGTTCCGGGCACCCATGCGGGCGCGCCGGAAGTGCATCACATGAAGAAAAAGCTATGGATCACCACCGGGATCTCGGTGGTGCTGTGGGGAATCATTGCCGGAATAATTATCTCGGGCGTGATTTCTGTGCGTGACTTTGACTGGCTGAACCAACTGGAGCCGCGCGGCTGACCGTCAGGGCGTTGACCCTGACAGTTTGTGATAGATATGGGTGAAAGTGGCGACCCCGATGATCGGGATCACCAGATTCACCAGCGGCACCGTCAGGGGGATGGCCATCAGGGTTCCTGCAAGCCAGATGGTGCCCGTGTGCTTGGTGCGCAGCAGGCGCGCACCGTCCCGACCAAGCCGGCGCATAGCGGCGAGTGTGAAATACTCCCGCCCCAGCAAAAATCCGTTCACGGCCCAAAAGATGAACAGCGTCAGAGGTGGAAAGATCGCATAAAGGATCAACGCCAGCAGGTTGGCGACGACCAAAACGCCCATAAAACTCAGCGCATCAGCGATGCTCTCACGCAGTGGGATGCCGGGCACACCGGGCAGGGTGGGATAGTTCTTATCCTCGACTGCTTGCGCGACCTCTTCCAGGAACAACGAAATGATGGCCGAGGCCACCGGCATCATCAGGAAAACCGGCAGAACCAACACCAAAAAGATGCCTGAATAGTTCAGCACGTCGTTCAGCCATGGAACCGCACCAATAAACGGCAGCGATATTTCATCCCCCGACAGCCAGTTGATCAACCAGATCGCCCCGGCACAGGCTGCGATCAACAGCGCAATCGTCAGGCCAACGCCGCGCAGCAGGACAGAACGGAACCTGGGGTCACCAATCTGACCAAGGGCCGCGAAAAAGGCGTTGAGGATCATCATTCTGAAACCCACTCGGTCAGGGTGGTCACATCCGGGCGCGGACGTTCGGGTGGGGTATTGCTTTCGGTGGCAATGTGGATCAGGCCCGCGACGCGTTCGTTGTCCTTCAGATCGAACGCCTTTCGGCAGAACCCCTGATCATGGGTTTGCCAGCCTGACAGCCAGTTCGCGCCCCATCCCGCAGCAAGCGCGGCGTTCAAAAGCGCCAGGCATACTGCTCCGGCTGAATAGGTTTGCTCGATCGCCGGGATTTTGTCCGAAGGCTTTTGGACTTCGATCACCGCAACGGCCAATTGGCCCAAATCGAACTGGCTGCGCGCCTTTGTGATATCGTCGGGTGATCTGCCCAATGCATCGCCGCAATCCTGCGTCAGTTCAGAAAGGCGGGCCATTGCCCCTTTTTCCAATACGATGAAACGCCAGGGCTCTAGCTTGCCGTGATCGGGGCTGCGGGCTGCAGCCGTCAATAGGGGCAAAAGCTCTACCCGTGAAGGTGCCGGAGCAATCAGTGTCTTTGCCGGGCGCGACCGCCGCACTTGCAGAAACTCAAGGGCAGCCGGGTTATTCAAGGACATATGTTAACTTCCTTTACATGGGCAGTCTGTATCTGGTTGAGCATCTGGCAGGTTTCAAGAGCAAACAGCTGGATTGGCTGGATCAATTTCATTCCCCAGCCCCCCATGCAAGAGTGTTTGAGATCAGGAGAGGTCTATGGCGAAACCAAAACTGCGTGACATGCCCGATCTAAGCGGCCTCGCAATACCCGGTGCTGCGATTGCGGTGCGGGTCACACCCAAGGCAGCTAAAGACAGCATCGTTGTTGACATTGGTGCGATACGTATCACCGTCACGGCCGCACCGGAAAACGGCAAGGCCAACGATGCCGTGCGCAAGATACTCGCAGCGGCACTGGGTGTTGCGCCCTCGGCCCTGATCTTGAAACAGGGGCAGGCCGCGCGGGACAAGGTGTTTGTCTATGCGCCCTGAGGTGGTGTCTCGTGAATCTGATACACCCCTTCCGGCAGATCCAGCGCCGCGGCCAGATCGCGCACCTGTTCGGGTGAAAGGGTTATCTTTTGCATCTGGTCCGTGCGCGGGTCCAACTGCTCTATTGTTACACATTCAGCAAAGCTGTTGATGACAACATCCTCCTGCAAAGGCTTGGCGCCTTCGTCCACCAGAGTAATAACCGTCGAGTCGAATTCATGCTCAATCGAAAACATGCAACCAGAGTGCCGGGCGCGCGCGCGCAATGCAACCCGCTCAATCGCAATCCGGCAGTGGCGATCCTGCTGACACCGCGCTATGGTTTTTCAAACGGGGTCGCCGTTTCAAAGGAATATGAATGCGCCGTTTGACCTTTTTGCTGTTTCCCCTGGTGCTGGCGACCTGCAGCACCGACACCCCGCGTATTCAGCCGGTGACCGAATGGTCGCAGGAATCCGCGGACTTTCAGGTTGAGGCTCGAACCTTTCAGGAAATTAGTCGCAAGGTTGGCAAGGAAGCGCGCGCCGAATGTCTGCGGCAGGCCAAGGTCAGCAATTGTGATTTCACGATTCTGGTCGATCTGAATCCGCGCGCGCCTGCCAATGCCTTTCAGACCGTAGACGACAGAGATCAGCCAGTTATCATTTTCACCCGCGCGATGATCCAATCGGCGCAGAATGCGGATGAGCTGGCGTTTGTGATGGGGCATGAAGCAGCCCACCATGTGTTGGGTCACATCGGTCGACAGACGCAAAACGCAAAAGAAAGCGCCGTCATCTTCGGCGATCTGGGAAAGCTGTACGGTGAAGACGGGAAAGACCTTGAACGCTCGCAGAAACTGGGGGCCGAAGTTGGTACTCAGATCAATGTGAAAGAATTTGAGCTTGAGGCCGATCAGCTTGGTACCATCATTACCCATAACGCGGGCTATAACCCGCTGGTCGGCGCAAAGTACTTCGCCCGCATTCCCGATCCGGGTGATCGTTTTTTGGGCACGCATCCGCCAAACGCGCAGCGCGTTCAGATCGTTCTGGATACCGCGCGCCAGCTTGGGCTGACAGAATGACGGCGATAACACGGCTTGGTGTGATCCTGACAGATCGCGGGTCGAAATACGCGGTGTCCGGAGCCCCGGTTCAGTCGCGAGCTGACGTAGATGCGGTATTGCGGGACCTCAAATCCGACAAATCTTATGCAAAGGCCACGCACAACACCTGGGCGGCCGTTTTACCGACGGGTGCGCTCAAGGCTGATGACGGTGAAAGTGGCGCAGGCATGGTGATCCTGCGCATGTTGGATCGCGCCGGGCTTGAGGGGCACGTCGTGATAGTCACCCGTTGGTACGGCGGCAAAAAGCTGGGCGGAGATCGCTTTCGCCGCGTGCAGGACGCCACGCGGGCCTATCTGGATTACATCGGCACCAGGCTTTGACCTGAGTCAAATGGCCCAACGCCAACTTGAGCTATCCTTCCCCGTACGTGCGAAAGGGAAAGGACATTCAATGCCCAACCGAGAAACGCTGAGGCTGCATGCTGGTCTTGTCGACCGGATGGCCACGAAACTCGGGGTTGATCTGGAAAATGCAGCGATCGGTGGGGATGTCTCGATCGATGAGATTTCTGACGCTGTCATCCGATGTACGGATTGTCCGAACCCGGGCCATTGCCAGGCTTTCCTGGATCGTGATGAAATCGCGCAGCGAACACCGGAATATTGCCGGAACCAGGACCTTCTCAGTAAATTGATACCCTAGCCGCTGGAGCGTACAATGCCGCGTCTCGGACAGATCATGACCCATTTCCGTCTTGTCCAGCAAATGGGCAAGACCACGGGTACGGATGTGGTCGCAGCACATCGAAAGGGGTATTTGTCGCAGCAGGACTGGGCGGACATGATCGAATTCTGTCGCGGTTGTAGCTGGGCCAAGGAATGCCCGAATTGGCTAAGCCGGCATCACGCTGCCAGCAATGCTCCGGAAGCATGCATCAATCAACAGCGCTTTGCCGCACTGAAGGCACTGCAAGAGCAGGAAATGAGATGACGCGGGACGTATTGGGAGATGTTGAAAAGCACTTTTGGCTCACCCGATCCGTCGCGCGCTGCATGAATATCTCTCTGGCCGAGGCGATGGTTGAAGGCCGTCTGTCGGCCGACAAATACGCCGAGTTGGTGACACGTTGCCGAGCGTCTAGGTGCAGCGGGCGGTGTATGGCGTGGCTGTCCGAGCTGCAATCCGAAGCGAGCGCCGCCCCGGATTTTTGCGCCAACGCTGATCTTCTGAATGCGCTGAAGGTCTGATTAAAGTTTGGAATGCGACCCGTCACACAGGGGCATCTTTGCGCTATGTTTGCAGCCGCAGAAAAAGACCTTTTTGCTGCTGTCAGCCGTGTATTTGACGGGTTCGAACTCCGTGCCCTTGTGCGATCCATCACAAAAAGGTTGCCGTTTGGACTGCCCGCAGGAACACCAGAAATAGCTTTTTCCTTCGGTTACTTCGATCGGGTACGGCCCTTTTTGAGCGATGTTTGGGCTATCTGACATTTGGCTACTCCGTCTTTGGCTGATGTCCAGAAATATTCTAGAGTGATACGCGAAAAACGGTAGAAGTTGCTCAAAAAACTGCTGATTTTGATCACCTTACAGGCGTGGTTTCGCCTTTACTCACGATCATGTGATTGAAATCATTGCAATGACGCCACGGAGACCGTATTCTGATTCCGGCCCCGAATTCTTGGGCAAAATCAGAAATTTAAAAGAGGATTGACGGACATGAAACTCAAATTTGCTGCCGTTAGCGCAATTGCCTTGGTATTGGCTGCATGCTCGCAGCAAGAGGAGCCGACCCCGGTTTACATCACGCCCGAGTATGACAAGTTTGGCACACCAAGCTGCCCGGCTGGTACCGAACTGGCGACAACCGAAGCAGGTCAGACCGTGTGTAACCCGGTCGCACAATAAGCATTCCGCGGGCGGCTTTTGCACAAGCCGCCCGCACCACCCCTTGTATCTGCGCCGCCCTCGGGGCGGTTTTTTGTTGCCTGCCCTTCGTCGATTGGGGGTCAGTAACGATGGCGTAACCCCCGACGGTGATAGTTCCGGTGCTGAATGCCGTATTTCTGTGGGATGTAGTAAGGCGACTGCCGTTTCGGGTGATGCCCCAGCCGCAAACGGCGATGACGCTTGACAGGCTTGACGAAGTGCACCTTCGGCCTGGCTTTGTGGTGATGCGGTCTGGGCGCGACATAATACCTTTGCACGCGATGTTTGCTGCGGAGGATGCCTGACGACTTGGAACCTACAACTATGACACCGCCTGAACTGATGCTGATACCATCGGCGTAGACGGGCACGGCAACAAACTGAGCAGCGAGGATCACCGCAACGCATTTCAGCGTAAAGGGGCGAAGACGGGACATTGGACTCTCCTTCACAAGGGTTCCGGGTGTCCTGACATGATCCGCGATTTGCAGAGCAACCACCAATAAACTTGACTAACGCTTGCCCTATCTGTGGTGACCGGGCAGGCCGCGTCAGCGCAGCTTGCCCCACAGATCATACTCGCCCGCCTCGTCCACCTCGACCGTGACGATGTCGCCGGGCTTGAGGGCCTCATACCCTTCGTCGATGAACAGGTTCCCGTCGATCTCGGGCGCGTCGGACTTGGTGCGGCAGGTGGCGGCCTCGTCATCGACCTCGTCAACGATCACGTCGATGGTCTGACCGACTTTGGCGGCCAGCTTGGCCTCGGATATCGCTTGCGCCTTTTCCATGAAGCGGTCCCAGCGGTCCTGTTTGACCTCGGACGGAACATGATCGGGCAGGTCGTTCGACCGGGCACCGGCGACGTTTTCGTATTGGAAACAGCCGACGCGGTCCAGCTGCGCTTCGTCCATCCAATCCAGAAGGGTCTGAAACTCGGCCTCGGTCTCACCGGGGTATCCAACAATAAAGGTCGACCGCAAGGTGATATCCGGGCAGGTCGCGCGCCATGCGGCAATCTCGTCCAGCGTCTTGGCCCCGGCGGCCGGGCGCGCCATGCGTTTCAGCACATCCGGGTGGGCGTGCTGGAACGGAATATCCAGGTAGGGCAACACGTTACACCCCGCGTCTGCCATCAACGGAATAAGATCACGCACATGCGGGTAGGGGTAGACATAGTGCAGCCGGACCCAAGCATCGAACCGCCCCAGCTCGCGCGCCAGGTCGGTAATGTGGCTGCGCACCTCTCGGTCTTTCCACGGGTTCACGTCGTACCTTCTGTCCAACCCATAGGCCGAAGTGTCCTGTGAGATCACCAACAGCTCGCGCACCCCGTTGTCGACCAGCTTCTCAGCCTCACGCAGGACCGCATGGGCCGGGCGGCTGGCCAGCTTGCCGCGCATGTCGGGAATGATGCAGAACTTGCACTTGTGGTTACAACCCTCAGAGATTTTCAGGTAACTGTAATGGCGCGGGGTCAGCTGCACGCCGGCGGCTGGCAGCAGGTCTACAAACGGGTCGGGGTCCGGTGGGACAGCACTATGCACGGCGTCCAGCACCTGTTCGTATTGATGTGGCCCGGTAACGGCCATGATGCGCGGGTGGTGTTCGCGGATATAGTCCGGTTCTGCCCCCAGGCAGCCGGTCACGATGACCTTGCCGTTCTCAACCAGCGCCTCGCCGATGGCGTCCAGCGATTCCGCCTTGGCGCTGTCGAGAAAACCGCAGGTGTTCACGATCACGGCATCCGCCCCTGAATAGTCCGGTGATATTCCGTACCCTTCTGCGCGCAGGCGGGTCAGAATACGCTCACTATCGACCAAAGCCTTGGGGCAGCCCAAAGACACCATGCCGATAGTCGGCTGGTTCGGGCGAGGCGTATCGGTGATCCGAGCGGCAGGCGCTAGGTCGGGGCGGAGGCTTGGCGGGTTTGTGGTCATGGCGCGGCGTATAGAGGGGAAAGCTTCCCCTTGCAAATGTGACGCAGGCTTTGAATGATCTTTTCAACGCATGCCAAAAAGCGGAGAGCAGAAAAATGAAGTGGCTGTTGCGCACCCTGTTTCTATTTGTGGTCATTATCGGGCTGGTGATTGGCGCCCTTTTGCTGATGCCGGGCGACAAGCTGGCGTCGATTCTGGCCGAGCAGGTCAAAGGGCAGACCGGCCGCGACCTGACGCTGTCGGGGGACGTGAACCTGTCCTTCTGGCCCGTTCTGGGGCTGGAGACCGGGCCGGTCACGTTTGGTAATGCGCCTTGGGCCGGATCGGAACCGATGCTGAGCGCCCAAAGCCTGGCCGTGGGGGTAGACGCTGCGGCGCTGCTGAACGGAGACTTGCGGATCAGGCGTGTCATCGCGGATAACCCGGTGTTGCGCCTTGAACTGTCAGACGGGCGCGGCAATTGGGAGCTTGAGGCCGTGGCTGCTCCGGCACCAACAGGCGGAAGCAGTAGTAGCGGCAGCGCGCCATCAGGCTCGGAAACAGGCCAGGTCACTTTGGATCGTCTCGAGCTGACCAACGCGCGGTTGATTTACGTCGAAAACGGGGTGACGACGTTTGATTTTTCGAATGTCGACCTTGCGGCCAGTTGGCCCGGTCCAACCTCACCCATGGTGATGAAGGCCGGGATGCGGGTGCCGGGTGGCAAGGTCAACATCGATTTAAAGATCCAGGATCTGCCAGCCTATGCATCGGGTGCTGTTACGCCGTTAAAGCTGGCCTTGACGGCACCGGGTGGTGAGGTCGGTTTCGACGGGCGCGTCAACCTGACCGGTGAGATGGACGGCAAGCTGGAGGTCAAAACGCAAGAAACAGAACGGATGCTCGCGGCCTTTGGGCAGGCAGGTACAGGTGTGCCCTTTGGGTTGGGGCGCGTGGCCGATGTGTCCGCGAATATGACCTATACCAAAGAGGGCCGGGTTTCACTGCGCAATATGGTGGCGCAACTGGACAACAACCGCCTGACCGGTGAGGCCGATATCGAGATTTCGGACCCGCCAAAGATCACGGCAAAGCTGGAAGGCGGCGATATCGACCTGTCGCGGTATAACGCGGCATCCTCTGAGCCTGCGGCAACCGGTGGTGGCGGTGGATCAGGCGCGGGCCCTTCGCAAGATAGCGGCTGGTCGACAGAGCGGATAGATGCCTCGGCTCTGGCCCTAGCCAACGGAGAGATACGCCTGAAAGCTAATTCGATTGCGGTTCCGGAATTGACGCTGGGGCCAAGTGTTCTGACACTCAGCCTGGACAGGTCCCGCGCGGTTCTGCGTATGAACCCGGCCACACTGTTTTCGGGGCAATTGAACGGGCAGGTGGTTGCCAATAACCGGAATGGGCTGTCGGTCGGCGGCAAGCTGAATGCCAAGAATATAGATATCCAACAAGCCTTGTCGACGCTGGGGGGGATCGACCGCTTTACCGGTTCCGGCTCGGGCGCGTTCGATTTTCTGGGCGTGGGTCAGACCGAAAACCAGATTATGCGTTCGCTCGGCGGTAAGGGAAATCTGAACGTGGGGCAGGGGGTGATCTCCGGCCTTGATCTTGACCGGCTAATGGGGCGTGGCAAGGGCTCTGGCGGAACGACTGTTTTCAACAGTCTGTCGGCCAGCATTACGATCGACAAAGGGGTTCTGACCAACAAGGATCTGCTGATGTCTCTGGATAACTTCCGGGCTGACGGCACAGGGCAGGTTGATATCGGCGGACGCCGGATCGACTATTTGTTCACTCCGGTGGCCCTGCGCGCCAATTCCGGCGAGGGCTTGTCGGTTCCCGTCCGGATTGTCGGACCGTGGAGCAACCCTTCGATCAAACCCGATCTGACCAAGGTGATTGAGGCCGCGGCAGAAGGAAAGCTGAAGGATCTGGAAGATGACGCCAAGCAAAAGGTTCTGGATAAGGTCGGGGGCGAGTTGGGAACCACAGTGACCGAGACCGAAGACATCGAAGATGCGGTGAAGAACAAGCTTGAAGAAGAGGCCAAAAAAGGTCTGCTAAAGCTGCTGGGCGGAGATTGAGGCGGGGGCGCTTAGCGCGCCCCGCCTGACTGTCCTAGATCGTCTGATCGTAATCGCCAACCCCGGGTTCGGTGCGGATCACCGCGTCGATATCGGCGAAGATCGCGCGCATTTCTTCCTCGCTGTCGCTGCTTTCACAGACCACAACCAGATTGGGGGTGTTCGATGATGCCCGTACAAGACCCCAGCTACCATTATCCAAAATGACCCGAGCACCGTTGACCGTGACAACCTCTTTGATCGGGCGGCCTGCCAGAGTGTCGCCGGCGCGGGCCTTGGCGACCAGCTTGTCTACCAGACGGTCAAGGATGCCGTATTTTTCGGTATCCGAGGCATAAGGCGACATGGTCGGTGTCGACCACGTTTTCGGCAGTGCCTTGCGCAGGTCCGACATGCTCTTATTCGGGTTCCGGTCCATCAGCTTGCAGATCTCAACAGCCACCCGCATACCGCAGTCATAGCCGCGCCCAATCGGTTCGGCCAAGAAGTAGTGGCCTGATTTCTCAAACCCGGCCAGGGCGTTGATTTCCTTGACCCGACGCTTCATGTGGCTGTGGCCGGTTTTCCAGTAATCCGCCTTGACGCCATGTGCTATCAGCTCGGGGTCGCTGGCAAACAAGCCGGTCGATTTCACGTCGGCCACAAAGGTTGCATTCGGATACAGTTTGGCCAGATCGCGGGCCATGATGACGCCGACCTTATCGGCAAAAATCTCTTCGCCCTCGTCGTCCACCACGCCGCAACGGTCGCCGTCCCCGTCAAATCCCAGTGCCATGTCAGCCCCGCTGGATTTCACGGTGTCGGACATGTCATGCAACATCTCCAAGGCTTCGGGGTTGGGGTTGTAGTTGGGAAAAGTATAGTCGAGCCGGGTGTGGCTGTGCACAACTTCGACACCCATGCGTTCAAAAATCTCAGGCGCAAAGGCCGCGGCTGTGCCATTGCCGGTGGCACATACAATCTTGAGCGGTCGAGACAGTTTGAAATCACCGACCAGGTCATCGATATAGGCCTCTTTGACGCCGTCGACGAACTCATAAGATCCGCCCTCATGCGCAACCCCTTGGCCGTTCAGGACAATGTCGCGCAGTTCCGACATCTCGTCCGGACCATGGGTCAGTGGGCGGTCAAAGCCCATTTTCACACCTGTCCAACCGTTGGGGTTGTGGCTGGCCGTTACCATGGCGACGGCAGGAACATCCAGGTGGAACTGGGCGAAATAGGCCATAGGGCTAAGCGCCGGGCCGATATCCTTGACCTGAATGCCAGCCTGCATCAGCCCGAGGATAAGCGCGTTCTTGATCGACAGCGAATAGTCACGATAGTCGTTCGCAACGGCGATCACCGGCTCGATTCCGCGCTTGCGCATTTGCGTGCCCAGACCCAGCCCAAGGGCCGTCATACCGGGCAGGTTGATTTCTTCCGGGTATTTCCAGCGGGCGTCGTATTCACGAAAACCCGTGGGTTTGATCATTGGGTCGCGCAGAAAGCTCCAGGTGTTTGGGGTCACCTCGGGGATCGGTTTGGTCATAGGAACTCTCTTGGTTAAATCTGAATTGGGTTGGCCTTGGCCAGTGCATCAAAGCGCATCAACGTGTCAACGAGCTGAGGCATCTGGTCCAGATAGATCATGTTTGGCCCATCACAGGGGGCATTGTCAGGGTCCTGATGCGTTTCCATGAACACTGCGCTTGTGCCTACGGCCACAGCGGCCCGCGCCATAACGGGCGCAAATTCGCGTTGCCCGCCAGAGGAACCGCCTTGGCCACCCGGTTGCTGCACGGAATGCGTGGCATCCATCACAACCGGATAGCCTGTCTGGGCCATTTGCGGCAGCGACCGCATGTCAGCCACCAACGTATTGTAGCCGAAAGAAGATCCGCGCTCAGTCAACAGAATGTTTCGGTTTCCCGTACTCTCAATTTTAGCGACGATATTCGGCATTTCCCAAGGGGCTAGGAATTGTCCTTTTTTGACATTGATGACTGCACCTGTGTTTCCAGCCGCCAACAGCATGTCCGTCTGGCGGCACAGAAAGGCCGGGATCTGCAGAACGTCCACAGCCTCGGCGACGATGGCGCATTGTGCTTCGGTGTGGACGTCTGTCAGCACCGGAACACCCATCGTCGTGCGGATGTCATCCAGAACCTTCAGTCCGGCATCGATCCCCAAGCCGCGTTTTCCCGACAAAGACGTTCGGTTTGCTTTGTCATATGAGGCCTTGAACACATACTGCGCACCGGCAGCATCGCAGGCCTCTTTCATTTTTCCCGCAATCATCTGTGCATGATCGGCAGTTTCAAGTTGGCAGGGGCCAGCAATGATCGTCAGCGGCAGATCATTGCCAACCGTTAGGTCGGAGATTTTTACATGTTTCATGTGTCTTACGAGGATACCTGTTCACGAAGGACCGACGCGGTAAGCGAGATCATCAGGTAGATACCAGCAAACAACAGGAAAGCCAAAATCGTATTTTCGAATTTGCGCGGATAGGTCGGTTCCTGGCTTGGGATGGGGTTCACCGAAACGGTCAGATAGCGAACTTTTCGGTTCGCCTCGGTCCGGGTGGTTTCCATCTGCTCCATTGCGGTTTGCAGCATCAAATCGCGCGCCGCCAGATCCGCCTGTGCCATCTGGATTCGAACGCTCAACCTAACCAGCGAGTTTTCGCCTGCTGAGACATCCAGCATTTCCGCGTTCAGCTCTTCATGAACCGCTTCCAGACGTTCAATATCGGCACGAACCCCATCCACTTTGGCTTTGTTCGGGCGCAGGTTGTCCAGTAGAGCCGCCAATTGCAGTTCTTTGTCCTGCAGCTGAATCTCAATTTCGGTGATACGGGTTCGCAGACCTGTCAGGACGTTTTCGGGGTCCAGTACGGCGCCCTCCAACTGCAGTTTGATCAGGTCTTCCTGCGCTGTTCTGCGTTCTTGTTGGGCGGCTTCAAAACCAGCGCGGGCATCTCGCATCTGGTCTTCGCGTTTCAGCTCTGTCAGCCCGTTTATCCGGTCTTCGGCATAAGAGATGAGCGTGTTAGACAAATTGACCGCAATGTCCGGATCCGGCGCAGCAACTTCCATGCGGATGATGCCGTCTGTAGGGTCAAATCCGATAACGATCATCCGCTTGTAAAGCTTATAAGTTTCCTCAAGACTTGCGTCCAGAGACAGTCGTTGAATCGGGTCAATCCAATCTTGCTTGAAAACCTCGGAAAACCCGACGTCCCCCTCAAGGCGCTGCAAAGCATCTTTTGATTCAAGGAATTCCTGTGTGGCAACGGAATCCGGGGCTGTGGCAAACTGCGTACCGGATAGTAGGCCGCCGATCGAACCGCCGCCATCCGCTTGCAGGATGGAAAAGGCTGAGTCGCTGGCGTACATCGGTGTCGCGATCCGATAGAAATACAGTCCAACGATCAGAGTTGGCAGCAGGACAAAAACCGCCAGACGCGCAAACAAGGCAAAAAGTTTGCGTTTGCGGCGGCGTGCGATGTCCTTTTGAATCTCACCGATTTCAAAATCCCGGCGTTCTGACGGGCTAAGTTCCGGACCCGGCAAGGTCTGCGGGGTGTCTCTGACGGTCTGCGGCAGCTGAATTGTGATCTTGTCCTGGGTCTGATCCTCGGCCTGTGCCTTTTCGGACGCCAGTTCCAGCAGGTTGGCGCGTTCAAACGGGTCGATGCCCTTTAAGCGCAGCAACCGCACTGCGTCGTAATCCGAGGTCGCCGCAAGATCGTTCTTTTGCGCCAGCCGCCGGGCGACGCGCAATTGCCGCCCAGTCAGCCCTTCGCGCTTGATTTCATCAATATCGGTCGCAGGCTGCTGTTCATTCCCAGTCTCGGTCGGTTGCGTCGCCTTCCTGATGCGCGAGATCGCATCGGCACGGGCGTCCGGCGTGCCGACCCCCTGACGATTGCGACGCCAATTGTATTTTCTAGCCTTGGGTTTGGTAGTCATATAGCTGTTTTGCCTCTTCCAAGGTTTCGAACATATGAAGCTGACCGTCCAGAAGAACTGCCGCCTGTTGCGCAAATCGTTCAAGAACATCCGGGTTGTGGGAAACAATTACCAAAGTGGTCGTGCGCAAGCGTTCTTTCAGGATATCACCTGCTTTTCTGTTGAATTCGACATCCGTAGAGGCAGGCATCCCTTCATCGATCAGGTACATGTCAAAATCCAGCGCCAGCATCAACGCAAAGGTAAATCGGGCCTTCATCCCTGATGAATAGGTGGCCATGGGTTGGTCAAAATATTCACCCAAACCGCATAGCCAGCTGCAATAAGCCTCAACATAGTCGGGGTCCATTCCATAGATTTTGGCGATGTAACGCGCGTTCTCAAGCGCCGACATTTTGCTAGCCACGCCGCCCGTGAAACCCATTGGGAACGAAATCCTGCAGGATTTACGGATAACACCCTCGTCAGGTTTTTCCAGGCCGGCCATCATGTTGATCAGCGTGGTTTTTCCGGTGCCGTTGGGGGCCAGAATGCCAACCGACCGGCCCAGTTCAACCCGGAACGAGACCCGGTCCAGGATCACCTTGCGGCGCGTCCCGGTCCAGAAGGACTTACTGACATTCTCAAACTCAAGCATTCAAAGCCTGCTGCTCTTGGTTTGTTTGTGCACCGACCGGGTCGGCGAGGGCGTGGTTAAACTACGGACCCATGTTGGCCACATTATGTCGAATTATGAAACAAATGATCAATGCGTACCTCAGCACTTCATCGGCATTGTGACTATTTCACCGGTTGGACCGAGGCCCCGCGTTGACTATCTTTCAGCTCGACCGTCAACCAACATGATGCAGGAAATCTTGCGATCTGATGAATTCGTTAGAGAAAGAAATCAAATCCTGCCGCATTTGTGCAGACAGGTTCGCGGCAACCGAAACCGCGCATGAACCGCGTCCGGTGGTTTGGTTTCAGCCGGGCGCACCAATCTTGATTGCGGGACAGGCCCCGGGCGCGCGCGTCCACCTGTCGGGGCGTCCGTTTTCCGACCCATCGGGTGACCGATTGCGGGATTGGCTGGGTATTGACGAGACCGTGTTTTATGATCGCGCCCAGGTGTCGATTGTTCCGATGGCGTTTTGTTTCCCCGGCTACAACGAACGCAAGGCCGATCTGCCGCCCCCGCCAATTTGCGGAAAGACATGGCATGGCAAAGTGATGCAGGCATTAGGCGAAGTACCACTGACCATTCTGGTTGGGGGACATGCGCATAAGTACCATCTGCATGTACGCAGCCCTGTGACCGAGACCGTTCGCAATTGGCGAGACTATGCGCCGCGGGTATTTGCCTTGCCCCATCCGTCCTGGCGGAATACGGCATGGCTCAGGAAAAACCCGTGGTTCGAGGCCGAGCTTTTGCCGGTTCTGCGCGCGCGGGTTCAAGAGGTTCTGAATGACTGACACATCCGCCCTTGACGCCGCCCATGTCGCCATGGACGCCAATCTGCACGACAACGCAGCCCGGCTGCGGTTTTTCGAACGGCTTGCGGATAGCGAGCTGTTCCTGATGCTGACCGAAGAGGCAAAAGGCGAAAACATCTCGCCCGAACTGTTCGACGTGGCAGATGGTAGCTTTGTCCTGGCCTTCGACCGCGAGGATCGTCTGTCCCGGTTTGCTGGCCGCCCGGTGCCCTATGTGGCGCTGTCCGGGCGTGTGTTGTCGTCGATGCTGTCGGGGCAGGGGATTGGCCTGGGGCTAAACCTAGAGGTGGCACCGTCCTCTATGTTGATTCCGTCCGAGGCGCTGGGTTGGTTGGACACCACCTTGCAGCACGGCCCCGAAGAAGTGCAGCAACGCCTTGCTGAGTTCTTGCCTCCCGTGGGGTTGCCAGAAGATCTGCTGACCGCGCTGGATGCAAAGCTGGCCACAGCTGTTGGTTTGGCGCAAGCGGCGTATCTGGTGGGCACGAAATCAGAGGACGGTGGCTCGGGCCACCTTTTGGGGTTTGTTGGCACGGTTGAGGGCGCAGAAGCTGCACTGGCCAAAGCCGCGTCCGAGGCGCTGACCTTCTCTGGCATCGAAGCCGGGGCGATGGATGTGGGGTTCTTTGCGCCACATGATCCGACCGCTGCATCGTTGGCAAAGGTCGGGCTTCGGTTCGATCTGCCGCAACCGCAGGAACGCGTTATAAAACAAGTCGCACCGGGCAGTGATCCGAACCAGCCGCCCATCCTGAAATAGCCCAATTCAAAGCGCCCCGCCGATCCCTGACCTACGGGGCGCCAAAGGTTATTCTGCCGCAGCTTCCAGCTTGTCCTGGGTGCGGGTTTCGAAATCGCTGGCTTCGTGGCGTTCGTGAAGCTGCGTGTGGGGCTCACCGAACGGGCGATTGACCATGCGACCGCGGCTAACGGCCGGGCGCGCATCGATGGCCTTGGCCCACCGCATCACGTGCGTGTAGGATTCGACGTCCAGGAACTCGGCTGCGCTGTAGAGACGGCCCAGAACCAACTGGCCATACCAGGGCCAGATCGCCATATCTGCGATGGTGTAATCTTCGCCTGCGATGAATGAATTTTCGGCCAGTTGACGATCAAGCACGTCCAGTTGGCGTTTTGTCTCCATTGCGAAACGGTTGATGGGGTATTCCCATTTTTCCGGAGCATAGGCGTAGAAATGCCCAAACCCACCGCCCAGATAAGGCGCGCTGCCCATCTGCCAGAACACCCAATTCATAACTTCGGTACGCTCGGGACCGGATTTCGGCAGGAAGGCGTCGAACTTTTCGGCCAGATGAAACAGGATGGAGGCGCTTTCGAAAACCCGAACGGGCTTTTCCCCAGACCGATCCCAAAGCGCGGGAATTTTCGAGTTAGGGTTGGCCTCGACAAAGCCCGAACCGAACTGATCGCCCTCGCCAATATTGATGAGCCAGGCGTTGTATTCCGCACCTTCATGGCCCAGGGCAAGAAGCTCTTCCAGCATCACCGTTGCTTTGACGCCATTTGGGGTCGCTAATGAATAAAGCTGTAGGGGATGACGTCCCACCGGCAAGTCCTTGTCATGGGTGGCTCCGGAAATCGGACGATTGATGTTGGCAAACTGGCCCCCATTCTGACTGTCCCATGTCCAGACCTTGGGGGGCGTGTAAGTGGATTGCTCGGTCATCTCTTGCCTTTCTCAGCATAGTTCGGGTGACGTGCCCGTTCATCTCAACAGCTAATGTTGCAACGCCCAGAGTCCAACCCCGGACGTAAGTGCGGATTTGTAACAATCGGGCGGCAACACCTCACATTTCTTCATTCGACGTCACAGCGCCGCGAGCAGGACTGCCGTAAGGCCGGAAATACCCTATTGTCCGATTAGACCCGGAATTCCGGTCGACAACCCTAAGGACAAGAGGATTGACCACATGAAACGCTTTGCCCTGACCCTAGCGACGACACTGGCCTTTGCAGTTCCGGCCTTTGCCGGTGATCAGTACGTGGATGGCACCGGATTCGCCGTCTCTGGTTATGACGTCGTGTCATATCGCAACCTGGATCAGGCTCCGGTCGGTCAGTCGCAGCCTGAGGCAGTGCGCGGGCGCGCTGACATTACCGCAGATTACAACGGCGCCACATGGGCGTTTGCGACCGAGGAAAACCGCGACAAGTTCCTTGAGAACCCGGCCTTTTACGCACCGCAATATGATGGCCACTGCGCTTACGGCGTGTCTCGTGGCGGCAAGGTTCCTGCCAACCCCAACCTGTGGCGGATTGTCGATAACAAGCTGTATTTAAACATCACCGATGTCGTTGTCGGCTTTTTTGAAGAGGACGTTCCGGGAAATATCAATCTGGCCGAAGGCAACTGGCCCGGGATCGAACCCGCAGATGCGTCGACCAGCGTCATTCCAAAGTTCACCTCTGAAGGTCCGATTTCCAACTAGTGGCCACTCTAGCCCCCAAAAGCCCGGCGGTTCAGCGTCGGGCTTTTTTGCTTGTCAGCTTGCCAGCCAGAAACTGTCCCGCATCTGCTGATCTGCATCGAACTTGATGCGCACGCTTCGCGCACCGGGAAACTTGCTTGCAGTGATGGCCTCGGGAACCATGACTTCTCCGGCACCGGAATCCTTTGATTGAAAGCTGAGCACTTCGGTGTCCATACGGCGTACAGCGGCAAGAAATGACGTTGGAAGAGCGACGCGATTGGCACCTTCGCAAACAGGTGTCGGGACAAAATAAGTCAGGTGACGCCCAAAGAATCCGACGGCGTCCGGAATATGATCCGCTTCGGCCACATTCTGGCCCTCGGCATCCGCAGCCGCTCCATCAGGATTATGAGACAGGGCCGTGTTCAGTAAAACCCGACACGCGTCGATATCTGTGCTTTCCAATTCAATCACGCGCTTGCGCAACTTGGGTCTGCGGGGTTTTCCGGATTGTCCCTTGGCGGTCATCCCCTCGCGCCGCAGCAAGTCATACGCCTCTTTCGCGCGCGAAAAACTGGAGCAATCTCCTTGGGTGTGGTCGGGATGCGCGTGAAAAGCAATATGGCGCCACGCGTCACGGATTTCGTTAGACCCGGCATTCTGGTCCAACCCAAGGGCCTCCAGCGCGTCAGCGCGGGCCCTAATCTTATCAACAGGCTCCATAACTCAATTCACTCATTAAACAAACACTGATTACTAAGTGATTATAGCTTCACGGTTTTGTCAAATTTATGGAACGATTGATCACATTGAAGATGGTAATGCCGTATCAACGCCTCAATTGTTTTTCGTGCCGCAGAGGGCACTTAGTAGTCGGCGGTGATCAAACGTTCTGAACCCAAAAAAAGGTTGGGGTTTCATTCGATCACCTGTGAATGATCAAGCGACGTTTTGCAGTTCGGTTTTTGGGGTGATGCCCAGTGCAAAACATACGTCTCGCGTCAGTTCCGGCCGGTTCAGCGTGTAGAAATGCAACTTGTCCACGCCGCCTTCGATCAGGTCCGAGCACAATTCGGTGCACAGGGCGGTAGCCAACAGATCCTCGCGGTCGTCACGAATGGCTTTTTCAAACGCCTGATCGACCCAGGCCGGGATTCGGGTGCCGCAGCGGTTGGCAAAATTCCGGGCCCCTTTCCAGTTTTCGATCGGCAAGATGCCCGGCACGATGGGTTTGTCGATCCCCGCTTTGGCGCAGGCATCGCGGAACCGGAAAAACGTCTCGGCTTCGAAAAAGAACTGGGTCAACGCCTCGTCAGCGCCGGCGTCGAGCTTGGCCTTGAGCCAATCCACATCCGTCCGCGCATTCTGTGCTTCGGGGTGAATGTCAGGGTAGGCACCGACACGGATGCTGAACATCTCGGTCTCTGCCAGGGCGGAAATCAATTCAACCGAGTTTGCAAAGCCATCGGGATGCGGCTCGAAACGATCCTGCCCGGCGGGCGGATCGCCCCGCAATGCCACGATGTCCTGGACCCCCGCCCGTGCAAACGCATCGGCGATCTCCAGCGTTTCCTGACGGGACGCATCGACACACGTCAGGTGTGCAGCGACTGGCAAGCCTGATGACTTGTGCAAGGTGGCAACCGCGTCACGCGTCAACTCTCGGGTTGTGCCACCGGCACCGTAGGTCACCGAGACAAAACGCGGGTCAAGTGGGGCCAGCGTCTGAACCGTATCCCACAAACGAAACGAAGCCTCGAGCGTCTTGGGGGGGAAGAACTCGAATGAGATGTCTGGCTTGGTCATTTTGGCCTCGTGTGTTTCGTTCCAAGCCCTTGTGCCACTTCTGGCATTGTGAGACAAACTCATATTATTCAAGAACAACATGAGTCTCATCTAATGCACATCGAATTCCGGCACCTGCGCACGATCAAGGCGATCCATGAATGCGGAGGGTTGGCCCGGGCGGCGGATCAGCTAAACATCACCCAATCTGCGTTAAGCCATCAGATCAAAGGTTTAGAGGATCAGGCCGGGGTTGAGCTGTTTCTGCGCCGGTCAAAGCCGATGAAACTGTCGGCGGCTGGATTGCGTCTGTTGCGCCTGGCCGAGCAAATCCTGCCGCAGGTCGAGGCAACGCAGCAAGAGTTCTCGTCGCTGCGCGATGGGCGCACCGGGCGGATGCATATCGCCATTGAATGCCATGCCTGTTTCGAATGGCTGTTTCCCGTACTGGAAACCTTTCGCAAGTCCTGGGGCGATGTAGATGTCGATATCCGGCCCGGGCTTGCCTTTGATGCCTTGCCCGCACTGCAAAAAGAAGAGGTCGATCTTGTCGTCTCGTCCGACCCCGAGAACCTGCCAGGCGTCGAATTCATTGAGCTCTTCGACTACGATGCCGTGTTCGTTGCGGCGTCGGCGCACCCGCTGGCGCAGAAGGACTTTATCGATGCCGAGGATTTTCGCGGCCAGACCCTGATTACCTATCCGGTCGAACGGACGAGGCTGGATATTTTCAGCCAGTTGCTGATCCCTGCGCGAGTTGAACCGGCCGCGATCCGGCAGGTCGAACTGACCGCCGTGATCCTGTTATTGGTGGCCTCGAACCGGGGGATTTCGGTGTTGCCCGACTGGGTCGTGCGCGAGGTGAAGTACAATTCGGACTACGTTACCCGACCGCTGACCAAGGATGGAATTACCCGCCGGCTTTATGCTGCGGTACGGACTGACGACCTTGAAAAACCCTTTGTGCAAGAGCTGATCAAGCTGGCTGAAACCGAGGCGCGCAAGCTGCAGTCTCAATAGGCGTCAGACGCGGGTCTGCTATGCGCATCATTCCTCTTGGCAAGGACGCATTGCATCAGTATACGCGCGGTTTGACCGGACAGGAGCCTTTGGACAATGGTTGGCAGTGCAAACCTCAACATCATGATCAAGGCCGCGCGCAAAGCGGGGCGTTCTCTGGTCAAGGATTTTCGCGAAGTCGAGAACCTTCAGGTGTCAATGAAGGGCGCGGGTGACTTTGTCTCCAAGGCGGACATTGCCGCCGAGGCGATCCTGAAAGAGGAATTGCTGACTGCGCGCCCGACCTATGGCTGGCTGGCCGAAGAGGGTGGCGTGATCGAGGGCGAAGACCCCACCCGTCGCTGGATCGTCGACCCGCTGGACGGCACCACGAATTTTCTGCACGGTTTGCCGCATTGGGCCATTTCCATTGCGTTGGAACACAAGGGCAAGATCGTTGCCGGCGTAATCTATGACGCCGCCAAGGATGAGATGTTCTTTGCAGAAAAAGGCGAGGGTGCGTGGATGAACGACATGCGCATTCGCGTTTCGGGTCGTCATCGTATGATCGAGTCGGTGTTTTCGACGGGCCTGCCCTTTGGCGGCCGTTCCGACCTGCCTGCCACGCTGCAGGATCTGGCGCGTCTTATGCCTGTGTGTGCCGGTGTGCGCCGCTGGGGCGCTGCGGCGCTGGACTTGGCCTATGTGGCCGCTGGTCGTTACGAAGGATTCTGGGAACGCCGTTTGAACGCATGGGATCTGGCAGCCGGGATCATCATCGTCAAAGAGGCCGGTGGTTTGATCCAGCCGCTGAACCCCGAAGGCAGTATTCTGGAAGATGGCGAAGTGATCTGTGCGAACGAGCCGATCTTTGATCAGTTTGCCAAGATCGTCCGGGACTGACTTATCCCAAAATCTGCTGAGCAAGCGCGCCCTGAATGAGGCGCGCTTTTTCGTTTTAAAGAGTTGCGCGCGTTGCCAGCCCGGCCTCATCCGCCAGTTTTGCAGCGACCGAGGCTACGGCCAGATCCTGCAGTCCAACACCGGTCCCATCGAACAGGGTGATCTCATCTGCGCTGGAACGCCCGGGGTGGTTCCCGTTGATGACCGAGCCAATGGGTGTAATTGCGTCCTCGGTTATCGCGCCGCTGCTTATGGCGTGCTGCGCCTCGCCAATGGAAACGGACTGGGCGACCTCATCTGTGAACACAGTGGCCCGGGCCAACAAGGCGGGATCAACCTCCATCTTGCCCTTGGTGTCCGTGCCCATACAGGCCAGATGCGTGCCGGGTTTAATCCAGCCTGCCATCAGCAGCGGCTCAAACGCTGATGTGATGGTGATGACCACATCCGCCTGCGCGCCCAGCTCCTGCTGGCTGACAGATTCGAAACTTAGTCCCAGTTCCTCGGCGACGGCAGCTAGACGAGGCAACATGTCGGGATGCGGGTTCCAGGCGACGACCTTTTCAAAATCGCGTTGTTCAGCCGCTGCGCGCAGTTGGAAGGTTGATTGATGACCCGCGCCAACCATGCCCAACACCTTGGCATCCTTGCGGGCCAGATGTGCAATCGACACAGCTGATGAGGCCGCAGTGCGCACCGCTGTCAGATAATTGCCACCAACCAGCGCAGACAACCGCCCGGTATCGGGATCGAATAGAAACACCGTGGACTGGTGATTGGTCAGGCCCTGCTCCGCGTTTCCCGGCCAGTACCCGCCGGATTTGACCCCTAGCACCTGACCATGCTGATCGAACCCGGATTTGAAGCCGTAAAGCGCATCGGCATAGCCCAAGGCTTCGCGAACGACGGGAAAGTTCCGCGCCCCGCCGCTGGCCATCGCGCCAAAGACGGATTGCACAGCCTCAAAGGCTTGTTGGCGGCCTACCAGTTGCTCGCAAAGATCCTCGCCCACGATCAGCAGGCCATCGGTTTGTGTATTCATGACATCCCTCATCGTTCAAAAGGCCTTTCCGCGCGCCGAGACGGGCCAAAGGGTTTCAACCTTGCCGTTGCGTACACCCACATACCAGTCATGGACATTGCAGGTGGGGTCACAATGACCGGGCACCAGCCGCAACTTGTCGTTGACCTTCAGAACGCCATCCGGGTCACCGATCACGCCATGTTCGTCCGAACATTTCAGGTATTCCACATCGTCTCGCCCATAAATAAAGGGCAGGCCGCTATCCACCGACTGCGCCTTGAGGCCCGCATCGCAGATGGCCTTGTCTGCCTTGGTGTGGCTCATGACACTGGTTAGAATGAACAGCGCGTTTTCCCATTCGCCCTGATCGATCCGCTTGCCATCCTGATCCAGAATGCGCCCGTAATCGGCGTCCATGAACGCATAAGATCCGCACTGCAATTCATTGTAAACACCTGAATTGCTTTCGAAATAATAAGACCCGGTGCCGCCACCCGAGACCAGATCACAGTCGATCCCTTCGGCCTTTAGTCCGTCCACAGCATCCTTAACCATTGCGATAGCAACGTTCAGTTTTTCCTCACGCGCTTCATAAGTGTCGAGGTGCTGCATCGCACCCTGATAGGCCTGAATGCCTGAGAATTTCAGGTTGGGCGCAGCCTGAACCGCCTTGGCGATCTCGATCACTGCGCTTGTGGAGTTTACGCCACAACGGCCAGCGCCGCAGTCGATCTCGATAAAGACTTCCAGCTCTGTTCCGTGTTGAACGGCCGCGGCAGACAGATCGGCGATGTTGTCGATATCGTCCACACAGACAATCGTACGGGCACCGAATTGGGGCAGCTGCGCCAGACGGTCGATTTTGGCCGGGTCCCGCACCTGATTAGAGACGAGAATATCCTTGATACCGCCCCGGGCAAAAACCTCGGCTTCAGAGACTTTCTGACAGCACACGCCAACCGCACCGCCAAGCTCCTCCTGCCGCTTGGCGACATCGACGGATTTGTGCATCTTACCGTGAACCCGGTGGCGCATGCCGTGGTCCTTGGCATACGCCCCCATCTTTTTGATGTTCCGCTCCAACGCGTCCAGATCAAGGATCAGGCAGGGTGTTTGAATCTCGGATTCGTCCATGCCGATGGCGGCGGGGATGTCGAACCCCACGTCGAGCTCTTTGACGTTTACAGGTTTGTTCATGTCGTTCCTCCTTACCCTTTCAGCCAGGGCAGCTTTTCCAGATCCACATTGCCGCCGGTGATGATCACGCCGACGCGCTTGCCCCGAAACACTTTGGGGTTCTTGAGAATGGTCGCTAAGGGCACGGCCGAAGATGGCTCCATCACCACGCGCAGGTATTTCCATGTCAGTTTCATCGCTTCGATGATCTCATCTTCAGACGCGGTGAAAATGTCGGTCACGTGGTTGGACACAAAGTGCCACGTGTTTTCTTTCAAAGGCACCAGTAGCCCGTCGGCGATCGTTTTTGGCGCATCATCAGCGATGATGTGGCCTGCTTTGAAGGACCGGTATGCGTCGTCCGCCTGTTCTGGCTCGGCGGCATAGATTGCGGTGTCGGGGGCCAAGTTCGAAACCGTCAGGCACGTGCCCGAGATCATGCCCCCGCCGCCGATAGGGGCGATGACCGCGTCCACTCCGTCAGTTTGTTCCAACAATTCAGCCGAGCATGTGGCCTGACCGGCTATGACACGAGGATCGTTATACGGATGAACGAATTCGCCTCCTGTACGGGCTTGCACTTCGGCAAATGTCGCCTCACGGGATGAGGTCGACGGATCGCATTCGGTGATCGTACCCCCATACCGGCGCACTGCATCCTTTTTGGCTTGCGGGGCCGTGCGGGGCATGACCACGTTGCAGGGAATGCCGCGTCGTCCGGCGGCATACGACAGGGACAGCGCGTGATTGCCGCTTGAATGAGTGCAGACGCCCTTGGCTGCCATCTCATCACTCAGGCCGAACACGGCGTTACTTGCCCCGCGCACCTTGAATGCGCCAGCTTCCTGAAAGTTCTCGCATTTAAAGAACAACTGCGCGCCGGTCATGTCGTTCAAATAGTCCGAAACCATCACCGGCGTGCGCCGAATATAGGGTTTGATCCGATCATGCGCGGCGTGCATATCTGCGATGGTTAGGTCTGCGGCAGAAGTGTGATCCAACATGTCTTCCCCTTATGCAGCGGCTTTGGCGCGTCCGGACGAGCCCGCGCGATAATAGTCCTGCGCTGCGGCAACACCGCTGCCCAACGTGATCGGATAGTTCAGATCGGCCATCGCCATCTCGATGGCACCGAGCCCGGACAGGACCATCACGTCGGTCAGGCTGCCCAGATGGCCGATGCGAAAAGCTTGACCATTCATCTGGCCCAACCCAACACCAAATGACACGCCATAGGCGTTGAACGCATGGTCAGTCAGGGCGTTGCTGTCGAACCCTTGGGGGACATAGATCGCGCTGACTGTGTCCGAATACAGTTCTGGCGACTGAGCAACCAGGTTCAGATTCCACGCGCCCACCGCGCGGCGTACGCCTTCGGCCAGTCGGTGATGGCGGGCATAGACGTTCTCAAGGCCTTCTTCGAACAGCATCTTAAGACTTTCCCGCAGGCCATAGATCAGCTGCAGGGGCGGTGTATAGGGAAACCCACCTGACGCGTTTGCAGCCATCATGTCCCCAAAATCAAAGAACGTGCGGGACAGTTTTGCCGTTTTCGTCGCCTCTTGCGCCTTGGGGCTGACACACAAGATCGCCATACCGGTGGCCAACATGAACCCCTTTTGCGAACCCGACACTGCGATGTCCACACCCCAGCGGTCAAACTCAAACGGCATTGATGCCAAAGAGCTGACGCAATCCACGAACAACATTGCCGGGTGATCCGCGCTGTCCATTGCCTGCCGCACCGCGCTGATGTCTGAACGTACACCGGTCGCCGTTTCATTATGGGTGACTAGAACAGCGCGGATGTCATGTGCAGTGTCATCGGTTAAAATGTCCGCGAACTTATCCGCAGGTGCGCCAGTGCCCCAAGGGCAGTCGACGATCTGAACATCCAGTCCATGGCGTTCGCACAGATCGATCCAGCGGTGGCTGAACACGCCATAGCGCGCCACCAGAACCTTGTCGCCGGGGCTGAGCGTATTGGTCACTGCGGCCTCCCACCCACCAGTGCCACTGGACGGGAACGTAACGATCTGGCCACTTGTCGTGCCAAAGACCTTTTTGGTGTCTTCCAGCACGGGTGCAAAAGTCTCGACAAAGTCAGGCGCACGGTGATCCTGCGTCTGGACCTGCATGGCAAGCCGCAACCGATCCGGGATGTTGGTAGGGCCGGGTATAAAGACCGGGTTTTGGTTGGACATCTGTGGTTCCTCCGCTTTGGACCTGAGTGTCAGGGAAAAGGCGGTGGCGTGCAATTTTCTTGAAAAATATTTTCATTTTTGACATAAAATACCTAACATGCTGAATGTTTGTCGTTTTCCGTTTTTCATTTTTGAAACCGGAAAATTCAGTTTGCAAATTAGCTGCGGCAGGACGCAGGGGAGGATCGGCATTGGACGCGCAAAAAAGACCACGCGGCAGGCCCAAATCGCTGTTCAAGGAAAGCTCAGCGGGAACGATGCAGTCGCTGGATCGGGCGCTGGGCGTACTGACAACCGTTGCGCGGTTGGAACGCGTGGTGCTCAGCGATCTGGCCCGCGAAGTCGATGTGCCGACCGCCACGACGCATCGCATTCTGGTGACCCTGCAAAACCGCGGTTTCGTGGCCTTTGACGAGGACCGGCAAGAGTGGATGATCGGGATTGAGGCGTATCGCACCGGCGCATCCTTTCTGCGCCGTAACAGCGTGCTAGAGATCGGACGCCCGTTCCTCCGGCGCCTGATGCAGGACAGCGGTGAGACCGCCAATCTGGCGGTGCCGGACGGAGCCGAGGTGGTGTTTGTCGGGCAGGTCGAAACGCCGAACCCAATCCGGGCCTTTTTCCCGCCGGGCGCGCGAACGCCGATGTATGCCTCTGGTATCGGCAAGGCGATTCTTGCCGCGATGAGCGCCCCTGCGATGGACAAGGCGCTAAGCGCAGCAAGCGCGGAACGTTTCACGGATCACACCCGTGTTCCCGGCGATGCGCTGCAGGTCGATCTCACACAGACACGCACCCGAGGCTGGTCCCATGACAGCGAAGAGCGGTATGAGGGCATGTCCTGCATCGGTGCTGCGATCTTTAACGACCGGGCCGAGCCCTGCGCCGGGATTTCCGTGTCCGGCCCGACTGTTCGGTTCAAATCCGATCGCGCACCGGAACTGGGTGAAATGGTGAAGGCTGCTGCACAGGAAATCACGCAGCTAAGTGGCGGCTGCTTGCCAGAGCATTCTGACTCGTGACGGTTATTTGCGCGGTACGCGTGGAATACGCGACTGTTCCAGCTTGAACTTATTCTCGGGATGGGGTGGGTGTCCATGCGTGCGGTTCCAGAATCCAGGACCGCCGCGTTTCAGCCAAAGCGGGATGCTTAGTACCAGGCCGACGAAGAAGCCGCCGGTATGGGCCCAATAGGCGATGCCGCCTTCGTCAGGATTGCTGGACAGGCTACCGGTGAATTGAATGCCAAGCCAGACACCCAGCATGACAAAAGCTGGGATGGTGAACACGCGGAAATAGACGATCAGGATCAGCAGGATGTCCACTCGTGCCTTGGGGAACAGCAACAAATAGCCCCCCATAACCCCGGCAATCGCACCAGATGCACCGATGGTCGGCACGGGTGAGCCCGGCGCGGTGGCGACATGGATCAGACCGGCCCCGATACCCGCGGCCAAATAAAACAGCAAAAATGGCAGGTGGCCCATCTCGTCTTCCATGTTGTCGCCGAAGATCCACAGAAACAGCATATTGCCCGCCAGATGCATCCAGCCGCCGTGCAGAAACATCGATGTCACAAGGGTTTCATACGCAAAACCATCCATGATCCGTGCAGGTATGACAGCGTAATCATAATACAGCTGACTTATCTGCTGATCGTTACCCATGATCCCCACATAACTGAGAAAGATCAGGATATTGGCAGCCATCAGCAGGTAAACGACATAGGGCGTGCGCCCTGACGGGTTGTGGTCTCGGATCGGGAACATGGCGCGACGCTGGGCTTTTCGCGGCCCAGCGTCAAGGCATGCTTAGGCCGCACCCCCCAACAACGCTGCGTTGCCACCAGCAGCTGTTGTGTCTACGCACACGTGGCGCTCGCCCAGAACTCGGGCGCGATCTGGTTTGCCTGGGATCAGCGGCAGGATCGGGCCATCGCGTCGGGCCAGATGGCGTTCGATTTGCCGCGCAGTGTCGTCATCCCCCCACCAGAGTACGCCCGAGATGCCGGTGACGTTTTCCAGCCTTTGCAGATCCAGCATTCCAGTGGCGCGGATTGCCGTGCCTCCCAGTGCCTCGACCGCGTTGGCCTGGGCCAGTACGGCGTCCGCGCCTGGCCCCATGCACAAAAGAGGCGCGCGCGGGAACTCACTCAACCGGTTGGATTCACCCGTCGGGCCGGGCAATGACTGGGTCTGGACACTGACCGCACGACTCTGTGCTGCGGGCAGGTCACTTTGGGTGCTTTGCCATGCTCCGGCGCTGACTTGCCGGTCCGGAGTGCAGAACCGCGCCATGTAGTTGGGTCCGCCAGCCTTTGGTCCCGTTCCTGACAGGCCTTCGCCCCCGAATGGTTGCGAGCCTACGACGGCGCCGATCTGATTGCGATTGACATAGATGTTGCCCGCGTGGACGGCCTCGGTGATGTACTGCACGCGGTCGTCGATGCGGGTATGCAGGCCGAAGGTCAGGCCATAGCCAGTTGCGTTGATATCGGCAATGACCTGATCAATCTGGGATGCCTTGAACCGTACAACATGCAGGACCGGGCCAAACACTTCACGTTCCAACGCGGCGATTCCCGGAATTTCGATCAATGTGGGCGCGACAAAGGTGCCCTCGGGTGGGGTGCTGAGTTCCTTCAGAACGCGCCCTTGGGTGCGCGCCTTGGCGATGTGATCTGCAATACCCTGCTGTGCGGTGTCGTCAATCACCGGGCCGCAATCGGTTGAGATTGACCAGGGTTCACCCACCTCTAGGGCATCCATTGCACCGGCCAGCATGGTCAGCAGATCGGCGGCGATATCTTCTTGCACATAAAGGCACCGCAAAGCGGAGCATCGCTGCCCCGCGGATTGAAAGGCGCTTTCGATGATGGATTGCACGGCCTGTTCAGGCAGGGCGGTGCTGTCGACGATCATTGCATTCAGCCCGCCGGTTTCCGCAATAAACGGCGTGCCCGGGCGGAGGTTCTCGGCCATGGCCACGCGGATTTTCAGCGCGGTCGCGGTTGATCCGGTAAAGGCAACGCCAGACACCCGCGTATCCGAGGTTAGTGCTGCACCAACCGACGGTCCGCCCGGCAGCAATTGAAGAGCGTCCTGCGGTACGCCTGCCTCGTGCAACAGTTGGACAGCGCGGTGCGCAATCAGAGGCGTCTGAGGGGCGGGTTTGGCCAACACGGCGTTGCCGGTGGCCAGCGCGGCAGATATCTGACCGGTAAAAATCGCCAGGGGGAAGTTCCACGGGCTGATGCAGGTAAAGGTTCCCGCCGGTTTGGCGTCGGGGATATTGGCCGCGTAGTAGCGCAGGAAATCAACCGCCTCACGCAGCTCGGCCACCGCATCGGGCAGGGATTTCCCAGCTTCGCGGGCCAAAAGGGCGAAAAGCTCGCCATAATTCGCCTCGTACAGATCGGCGGCTGCGTTCAAAATTTGCGCCCGAACCGACGTAGTTGCCTGCCATGGAACGGCCGAGGCCAGAGCCTGTTCTACGTCGCGCGCACTGGCAGGGGCAATGGCCCCAGGCCGGTCTTGTGGCTGGGCCGGGTTGATCACGGGTTGGTCACCCTCGGGATGTGCGTCATCGGATAGCAGGGGCCGCGCATACCAGTGATGTGCCCGGAACTGATCCCGCGCGGCATCGATCCGGTCGAGCGTGGGGGTGTGCTGCAGATCGAACCCCTTTGAATTGGGCCGCTCGGGCTGAAACAGGTCGGGACCAGTGGGTAAATGCGGCTTTGGTTCCTGAATGGTGTCAAAGGGGTCTGCGGCGACCTCCTCTGGTGGAACGGTCTCATCCACGATCTGGTTCACGAAAGATGAGTTTGCACCGTTTTCCAGCAGGCGGCGGACGAGATAGGCCAACAGGTCGCGATGCGCGCCGACCGGGGCGTAAATCCGACAGCGTGCATTGTTCTGTTCCTTGACGATCTGGTGCAAGGTCTCGCCCATGCCGTGCAGGCGCTGAAACTCAAACGGTTGGGTGTCGGCCATGTGCAGGATCGCGCTGACCGTGTGGGCGTTATGGGTTGCGAACTGAGGATAAATCCGGTCGGTCATGTTCAGCAGTTTGCGCGCATTGGCGATGTACGAGATATCCGTTGCCGCCTTACGGGTGAACACCGGGAATCCGTCCACACCTTCGACCTGCGCGCGCTTGATCTCGGTGTCCCAATACGCACCTTTGACCAGACGGACCATCAGCTTGCGGTCATGGCGTTCTGCCATGTTGTACAGCGTGTCCAGAACGACCCCGGCACGTGGCCCATAGGCCTGTACCACGATCCCGAACCCATCCCACCCGGCCAGAGCAGGCTCGGCCATCACAGCCTCGATCACCTGCAGAGACAGCGACAGGCGGTCGGCCTCTTCTGCATCCACATTCAACCCCATCCCGGCGGCTTTGGCCAGGATGCATAGGGCGCGCAGGCGTGGCATCAGCTCGTTCATAACCCGCTGTTCATGCGCCAGTTCGTAACGCGGATGCAGGGCCGAAAGCTTTACTGATATCCCCGGATTGGCTCGGATGTCGTCATGGGTGCAGGCATCGGCAATCGCGGCAATGGCTCGGGAATATGACAGGTGATACCGGGCGGCGTCTGCGTCCGTCCGGGCGGCTTCCCCCAGCATGTCGTAGGAATAGGTATAACCGTTGGCCTCCATCCCGCTGGCACGTTCCATGGCCGATTGAATGGTCTCGCCCAGAACAAACTGGCGACCCATCTCTTTCATCGCGCGGCCAACGGCGGTGCGGATCACAGGCTCGCCCAAACGTTTGATAGCCCCGCGCAGCGCGCCAACCGGAGAAGATTTGCCCTCATCCAGAACCTTACCCGTCAGCATCAGCGCCCATGTCGATGCATTGACCAGAGAGGACGAGGACTGCCCCAGATGTTTGCCCCAATCTGACGGCGCAATCTTATCCTCGATCAGCGCGTCAATCGTATCGGCGTCTGGCACGCGCAACAACGCTTCGGCCAGACACATCAGGGCGATACCCTCATCCGAGGACAGGCCGTACTCGGCCAAAAACACCTCCATCATGCCGGGCGAAGTACTGCCCCGGATGTCGCGCACCAATTGCGCAGCCGCAGCGCTGATCGCGGTGCGGTCGGCTTGGGTCAGATCAGCCTGTGTGATCAGAGCGTCCAGTATTGTGGACTGATCGGCATAGGTCTGGCTGTCGATATGGGTGCGCAGGCTGTGTGACATGTATCCTCCGGTCTTTTGATGAGTATACTGTCGCCAAGTCAGAACAATCGGCTTATGTTTGGGTTTGGGTAGGCAATTGACCTAATTTTCTGAGGATTTGCAATGCAAAACGACTTTTCTGGTCTTGATCGGTTTGATCGGGCGATTCTGGCGATTCTGGCCAGGGACGGGCGCATATCGGTTGCAGATCTGGCGCGTCAGATCGGGTTGTCCAAATCTCCGACGCAGGCACGGCTGAAAAAACTAGAGGCGGACGGGATCATAACCGGCTATCGCGCCTTGCTAGATCCGATCCGGTTGGGGCTTGATCACGTGGCTTTTGTCGAAGTCCGTTTGACGGACACACGTGAAAAAGCGCTGGCCGAATTCAACGCGGCGGTACGCAAAGTGCCCGAGATCGAGCAAGCCCATATGATCGCGTCGAATTTCGACTATTTGCTGAAAATCCGCACGGGTTCGATGTCTGAATACCGCGCTGTTCTGGCCGAGAAGCTTTCAGCCCTTCCGCATGTGTCGAACACCTCGACCTTTGTGGCGATGGAGGCTGTAAAAGAGGCGGGGTTGCCGAACCCGCCAGATGCTCAGAGTTGACGGGCACAGGATTTGCATCAACATTAGGGAATGATCCGGTTTGCAGCCTTTAGTCTGATGATCGCCGTGACCGCCGCGCCAGCTGCGGCGCACTCTCTGGACGGGAAATCCTGTGCCGAGGTGGTAGATCATGCAGCAGACGTGGACGTCCTGATCGCGCAGATCCAAGACGCGGAGACCGAGCAGGAGGCCCGGGTCATATCAGGCCAGATGTGGCAATTGTGGACCGATGCCCCGGACTGGCAGGCACAGGCGCTGCTGGATCGCGGAATGCAGCGTCTCAAGGCTGGGGAACTGGCCGAGGCGCTGAACATTCTGGATGCGTTGGTGATCTATTGCCCGGACTATGCCGAAGGTTACAACCAACGGGCGTTCGTCAATTACCTGCAACATGATTTCGAAGCCGCTCTGCCTGATCTGGATCGGGCGATTGAGTTGTCGCCCAATCATGTTGCCGCAATCAGTGGCCGGGCCCTGACCTTGTTGGGCTTGGAACGTCTGGACGAAGCGCGCACGGCCCTGTCGCAAGCGCTGGAGCTGAACCCCTGGCTGTCCGAGCGTCATCTTTTGGGACCCGGCGGCCCCCTTGAGCCATTGGGTAAAGATATCTGAAAAGCCCCCGAAACGATTGGCTTCGGGGGCGTTTCCTTAGGATTTAACCAACCAATCCGTTATCGGCCCGCTTGATCGCGATAACCGAGGACCGGGGTGTCCCGCCATCGGGCCAATTGCTGCCCGGATGCTGAATGCCGACAAACATGGTGCGCAGGTCGCTCGACCATGCAAGACCGGTGACCTCACACCCGTTCGGACCGGTCATGAACCGAGCGATCTCGCCGGTGACTGGATCACCAACCAGCATCTGGTTGTTACCATTACCTGCGAAATCCTCTTCGTTGTCGTCATTGCCATCGGTCTGGATCCAGATCAGGCCAGTCGAGTCGATGACCATACCGTCGGGTGAATTGAACAGGTTGCCTTCGTTCACGTTCGCCGAACCGGCGCGGGCGTCCGAATGCACGGTCGGATTGCCTGCCATCACGTACAAATCCCAATCGAACCCTTCGGCTGCATGATCGTCATTCACTGGGCGCCAGCGCACGATCTGACCGTATTTGTTGGCCTCGCGCGGGTTGGGGGCATTGGCTGATGTGTCGTCGCCACCGGCGTTGGGTTTCACTCCGCGGTTCTTGTTGTTGGTCAGGCAGCAATAGGCCTCAACCGCGACAGGGCTGGAGGCCACCCATTCCGGGCGATCCATCGTGGTGCCGCCAGCAGCCGAGGCCGCCATGCGGGTAAAAATCGAAATATCGGCCGCCTCCATTCCAGTGGCTTCTGGCGTCAAGGGCAGCCAGGCACCTGTCATATCATCGTTGAATTTGGCGACGTAAAGCGTGCCGTCATTCAGTAGGCTCTCGGTCTCACCACCGGGCTGATAGGAGCCGTTCGAGACGAATTTGTACAGGTATTCGCCCCGCTCATCGTCACCCATATAGACGACCACGCGGCCGTCAGCAGCCAGCGTCACCTCGGCGTTTTCGTGTTTGAAGCGGCCCAGGCCGGTATGTTTGACCGGCGTGCTGTCGGGCTGAGTTGGATCGATCTCTACAATCCAGCCCAGGCGGTGCGGCTCGTTAGGGTTCTTTGAAGTATCAAAGCGCGGATCGAAAAGTTCATACCCATTCCAGCTTTCTGCTCTCAGGCCGTACCGTTTAAAGCCTTCAGCAACCTTCTGGTCATAGCTGGCATTTTCGTCGCTCGATCCGAAATAGCCATTAAAGTTCTCTTCGCAGGTCAGATAGGTACCCCAAGGCGTCTTGCCTGCACCGCAGTTGTTCATGGTGCCCAGCGAGGTTGTACCAGTTGGGTCAGCCTCGGTTTTCAGCAGATCGTGACCGGCAGCCGGCCCAACGATATTCATCGGGGTATTGTGATGAATGCGTCGATTGAACGGGCTGTCTTTGACGACAGACCAGCCTTCGGGCCCCTCTGTGATTTCCATCACGGTGACGCCTTGTAGGTTTTGCAGCTTCAGAACGTCACCGGCACTGGCCGGAACACCTTCTTGCGAGGCAGGCAAATTGATCTTGCCGTTCGGGTATTCATGGTTGATCGCGATCAACTCGTGACCCTGGAATGCAAAAGTCTCCATCCCGTCGGTGTTTTCGCCAAAGATGCGATCCGATTTTTCGACCGGTCCACCATCGGTGAGGTCATAGCCGTCTGCATCGGCAAACAGCGGATCACCCCAGCGCATCAGCATCTTCCACTCGTACCCTTCAGGCACGTGAACAGCACCGCCTGTCTGAGCCGCAATCGGAGTAAAGGCAAAACGCGATGCGGACTGCGCCTGCGCCGAGGTTGAGGTCAGCAGGCCGGCGCCCATAGCGGCCGCGCCCGAACCGAAAGCAACAACACCGCTCAGGAATCCACGGCGCGAAATGGCGCTTTCTACGACGCGGTCAAAATCGTTTTCTTCAGGGCGTGGGAAATGCAGCTCGTCCCAGTCATCGGCGGAAAGTGTGGTGGGGTCAACGTCTTTCATGGATGGCTCCTGGCTATCTGAGTTAAGTCTGAAATTGGATGTAGGCGGCAAATGTGACAGGCTGATAACAGCCTGATTAAGGATACCTACTGACTGACTTTACACCATTGTGAACGCCATACGCGAAACTTCGCCGGACGCGCCGGACGCGCCGGGCGCCTGGCGTCAGAAGCACGCGTGTGCCCAGATCGGCCCGCATATGCTATGCAGGGCAGGGTCGATTGACAGTGTTAAGAAAAAAAGGTTGTCGCGAACTGATCAGCGCAGTCTTTGACCGTCCGGATCAAAGCGATAGGCCCGGTCGGGGTCAAAGCCCAGGCGCAGGTCCTGACCTTCCGCAATCGCGTGCTGGCCAAACAGACGCGCGGTGACATCATGGTCGTGAACCTTGGCTATGACATTGGTGTCACCACCAAGTTTTTCTACATGGCTGACATGTGCGGTAAGTGGACCGTCGTCCGACAGGAACAGATCCTCGGGCCGGATGCCGATGGTGGACTGGCCACCGTCTTGCAGCAACCCTTCGGGCAGAAAATTCATCGATGGTGATCCCAAAAAACCGGCAACAAACTGGTTTGCCGGGTTGTTATACAGCTCCATCGGGCTGCCGATCTGTTCCACACGCCCGTCGCGCAGGACAACGATCTTATCGGCCAGCGTCATCGCCTCGGTCTGGTCGTGGGTGACATAGATCATCGACGCATCCAGCGCCCGGTGCAGGTTGGCGATTTCGATCCGGGTGTTCATCCGCAGGGCGGCGTCCAGATTTGACAGCGGCTCATCAAACAAGAACAGCTTGGGTTCGCGCACGATGGCCCGGCCAATGGCGACACGCTGGCGCTGACCGCCTGACAGCTCCGAGGGGTAACGATCCAGATACGGCTCAAGGTTCAGCATGCGGCTGGCGGTGGCCACGCGCTCTTCGATCATCGATTTTGGTTGTTTCTCTTGCTTCAGCGCTAGGGTCATGTTGCCGCGCACGCTGAGATGGGGATAAAGCGCATAGCTTTGGAACACCATCGCAATCCCGCGCTTTGAGGGCGGCACCAGATTGACTTGCTGGCCGCCGATGTGAATGTCACCCGAGGACGCGTCCTCAAGCCCCGCAATTACTCGCAACAAGGTGGATTTGCCACAGCCCGAGGGGCCGACAAAGACAACAAATTCGCCCTCTTCCACTTCCAACGTGATGTCCTTCAGGACATGCACATTGCCAAATGATTTGTTTACGTTGTTCAGCGTCAAAGCGGTCATTGTGCGGGCTCCTCAAGGGAAACGGGCTGGCCGGTGCGGATGCTTTCATCCGCGGCCAGACAAATGGCAAGAGACTGGACGGCGTCATTCATATGACGTGTCAGGTCGATATCTTCAGTGATGGCGCGCAGCATATAGGACTGTTCGGCATCACACAGATCCTGATGGCCGGGCTCATCCGGCATCTCGATCGTATGGTCGCCTTGCGGTGTGTGGACCAGCAGGCCACCGACTTTTGTGTGCCCATCAATATCTGCGGATGCGCCTTTGTTGCCGTCCGTGATCGAGACCGAACCGTTAGGTGACACGATATCCTTCACGAAAAACGCGGTTTCAGACATCATCGGCCCCCAGCCGGCCTCGTACCAGCCGACCGAGCCGTCATCGAACACCACCTGAAACTGGCCGTAATTATACATGTCCTCGGCGATCTCATCCGACAGGCGCAGACCCATGCCGTTTACGCGAAGGGGGCGTGCGTCAGTGATCTGGCACATGACATCGACATAATGCACGCCGCAATCGACAATAGGTGACGTGGTCTGCATCAACGCCTTGTGCGTTTCCCATTCTGCGCCCGAGGATTGCTGATTAAGGTTCAGCCGGAAGACATATGGGCCACCCAGTTCGCGTGCCTCATCAATCAACCGCATCCAAGACGGATGATGGCGCAGGATATAGCCCACCACCAGCTTGCGGTTCAGCCGGGTGGCCGCGTCGACCACACGTCGCGCGTCGGCGACATTGGTGGCAAGCGGCTTTTCCACAAACACATGCGCCCCGGCTTCCATCGCGGCGCAGGCGTAATCTGCGTGGCTGTCGGAATAGGTGGCAATTACCACAAGATCGGGTTTGGTTTCAGCCAATGCCGTTTCGTAGTCTGAGAAAGCCGGATAGCCCGCGAGGTCCGGATGACCCACACAGCCAGACCGATTCACCAGCCCGACGATCTGCGCGTCGGGGAGGTGATGATGGGCCAGTGCATGGCTCAGCCCCATATTGCCTAGGCCTGCGATCAGAACCCGGGTCATTTGACCGCCCCTGACGTGATGCCGCGGATCAGCTGGCGCGAAAAGATGACATAGAGGATCAAGACCGGCAGGATCGCCATCGACAGGGCCGAAAGAACCGCGTTCCAGTCGGTGACAAATTGCCCGATAAAGACCTGACTTCCCAGCGTCAGCGTCTTGGTCTCCTCGGCCGGAGCCAGGATCAGGGGGAACCACAGGTCGTTCCAGATCGGGATCATATTGAACACGGCCACTGTCGCCATTGCAGGACGGACGAGGGGAAGAACAAGGCGGAAGAAGATTGTGTATTCGGACAGCCCATCAATGCGCCCGGCATTCTTCAGATCGTCACTGACCTGTCGCATGAATTCGGACAGAATGAACACGGCAAGTGGTAGTCCCTGCGCCGTATAAACCAAGATCAGCGCCCAAAGCGTGTTGACCAACCCGGTCGCCACCATCATCTCAAGGATCGCCACGGTGCCGATGCGGATTGGGATCATGATCCCCAGCGCCAGATACAGCCCCATGATCAGGTTGCCCTTGAACTGGTATTCCGACAACGCATAGGCGGCCATCGCGCCGAACAAAAGGATAAAGGACAGCGACGCCACTGTGACGATCATCGAGTTCTGGAAGTACAGGAAGAAGTCCCCCTGCTTCATCACCGTCTCATAGCCGATCATCGAGAAGCTGTCCGCATTGGGCAGGGCCAGTGGTTCGCGAAAGATCGCGCGGCGGGATTTGAAGCTGTTGATCAGGATAACAAAGACCGGAAACAGCGCGATCAGTGTGTACAGGATCAGCGCGCCATGCATCGCGACGGTGTTGAAAGGATTGCGGCGTGCTTTGTTCATCGCTTTGCCCTCACATCTGATACCGGCGCATGCGGGTTTGTATGCCAAACAGATAGATGCATACGCCCACAAGGATGATGGCAAACATGGCCCCGGCGATGGCCGATCCCATATGCGGATCGCCCAGTTGCAGCTGAAAGCCAAAGAAGGTGCGATACATGAACGTCCCCAGAATATCGGTCGAAAAATCGGGCCCCGCCAGCGCGCCTTGCGACGCATAGATCAGGTCAAACGCATTGAAATTACCCACGAAAGTCAGGATGGAGATGATCCCGATCGAGGGCAGGATCAGCGGCAGTTTGATCTTCCAGAAGGCGGACGCCCCGGTGATCCCGTCAATCTCACCAGCTTCCAGAATTTCTTCGGGGATGGTCAGCAGGGCGGCATAGATCAGCATCATCGGGATGCCGACAAACTGCCAGACCGAGATAAGTGCCAGCGTGGTCAACGCGTATTCCTCTTTGCCCAGCCACGGCGCGAACAGCGACTTCAAACCAACCGCATCCAGCATCGATGGCGCGATGCCCCAGATGGGGGACAGGATCAGCTTCCAGGCAAAACCCACGATCACAAAACTCAGGATTGTAGGGATGAAGATCGCTGACCGATATAGCGCCGCAAACCGCAGGCTTGGATGGCTGAGAAGGGCCGCCAGCGCAATGCCGATGGGATTTTGCACCAGCATGTGGACCAGGAAAAACCAAAAGTTGTTGCCCAGGGCGTTCCAGAACTGTTCAGACCAGATCGGGTCAAAAAACAGCGTCCGAAAGTTTTGCAATCCCACGTATACGCGGGTCTGATCAACTTCGGTGAACAGTGCCAGGCGCAGCGTGTTGAACAGCGGAAAGATCATCACCGCCGTATAGACAAGAACGGCCGGTGCAAGGAACACGACGATATGCCAGCGGATGCGGGGGCGGTTCATGGGACAGCTTTCATAGGAGGGTCAGAGGTACCCGGGCGATCGCAACCGCCCGGGTATCTTTCAGTTTACTGGTGCGGAGCGTACCAGGAGGCGAGGCCTTCCTGCAGCTCAGCGCCCAGTTCCTCGGCGGATTTTGCGCCCTTGATGGCCGCCACAGATGCGCCCCAAGTATCGTTTTCCAGGTTCGGCGTGCCGCGCGACAGGATCTGATAGGTCGAGCGGATCGTCGATTCACATTCATCGCGCCAGCCGACGATTTCCTTGGCCAGCGGGTCCTGCAGGTCGACCGGTGTGTTCGACAACGGGAAGAAGCCAGGCAGGGCGTTACCGAAGATTTCGGCAAACTCGGGGCTTGCGACCCAGGACAGGAAGGTCTCAGCTGCTTCGGGGTTTTCGGTGGCGGCGTTCATGCCGATGCCGATATCCGTGTGATCCGAAATATAGCAGGTGTCGCCCGCGTTCTGAACCGGCGGCTTGAAGGCACCCATTTCGAAATCGGCCTGCGCGTTAAAGCCCGAGATTTCCCACGATCCAGCCGGATAGACGGCGGCACGGCCCAGAGTGAAGATGTTCTGGCTGTCAGGATAGGTCTGCGCCTCGTAACCGTCGCCCAGATACTCACCCCAGCGGGCCAGTGTGGCATAGGGGGCAGTCCAAGCCTCGTCGGTCAGCTTCTGCTCACCAGCGATCAGCGCCTGGCGGCCTTCCTCACCTTTCCAATAGTTCGGGCCGATGTTGTTATAACCCATCGTGGCCGCTTCCCACTGGTCGTTGGTGCCCATCGCCATCGGGACATAGGTGCCGTCGTCGCGGATCTTGTCGAGCGCGGCAAAGAATTCGTCCTCGGTGGTGGGAACTTCGATACCCAGTTCGGCAAAGGCGTCTTTGTTGTAGATAAAGCCATGGATCACCGACGCCATCGGCACACAGAAGCTGGCTGATCCGTCATCCGTCTGCCACGCCGATTTCGCCACGTCCGAGAAATTGCTCATCGCTTCAACCGATGACAGATCGGTCAGGTGACCAGCCTCGTACAGTGCCAGCGAGGCGTCAAACGGGCGGCAGGTGATCAAGTCTCCGGCTGATCCGGCGTCCAGCTTCGAATTCAGAACAGCATTGTATTCGGCTGGGGCAGAGGGGGTGAACTGAACCTTGATGCCAGGGTGTGTGGCCTCGAAGGCCGGTATGATTTGGTCCTGCCACAGTGTCAGGTCGTCATTGCGCCAGCTTTCGATGGTCAGCGTCACGTCCTCGGCAAGGGCGCTGGTCGCCATCAGGGTGGTACCCAGTAAGGCCAGTTTCAGGCTTCTGTACGTCATTGTTCTCTCCCGTTTGGTTTGCATTTATGTCTCTTGCGCCAGAGCAGCATTCAGTATGTCGTCGGTGGCTTGCAGGCGCGCCGTTGCGTGTTTCAGAGACAGGTCCTGGGCCGCGATCAGTATGGCGGGCTTGACCTCTCCTTTGGATTTATCCAGCGCATCCTGCGCCTTGGTCATGTCGACTTTTGCGATACGGGCGACGATTCCCGTGGCGCGGGCCCGCAACTTGTCGTTATCGGCGCGCAGGTTGACCATCATGCCGCTGTGCACATGCCCAAGCTCAACCGCCATCAGCGAGGACAGCATGTTCATCGCGATTTTCTGCGCCGTTCCGGCCCCCATGCGTGTTGATCCCGAGATCAGCTCGGGTGGCGTGGCCAGCAGTATGGGAATGTCGGCGTCTTGCAGCAACGGGCTGCCCGCGTTGTTGGCAATCCCGATCACAGTTGCTCCATGAGCGCGTGCAAGGCGGCTGGCTGTCAGTGTGTAGGGGGTCGAGCCGCTGGCCGACACGGTGATCACCGTGTCACGGGCCTGCACAGAGCCAAGCGCATCCTGCAGCCCGTCATCAGCATCCTCGACACCGCCCGGCATCTCAGCCCCGGTCGGCAACCCACCAGCCATATGGATTCGCAGCTGAGCCGTCGGGATCGAAAATGTGCCACCCAATTCCTGCGCATCAGCTGCTGCCATCAACCCGGAGGATCCTGCGGCGGCATAGTGAAGAACACCACCCTCACGAATTGTGTTGGCCATCGCTTTTGCACCGGCCGCGATGCTCTCGGCGGCGTCAAGCGCGGCTTTGGATGCAGCGATCTGGCCAGCGGCCAGAATTCGGGCTGAACTGACCAGGTCGCCCCGGTTCAGCAGGTCGGCATCATCGTGCAATTGTTCGGTTGACGGCAGCGTCAAGAGAATCCCCCATGTGTTCCCTTTACAATACCTATCTAATACCACCTGTCCACAATTTTCTTTTTTCCACGTAAACACCGAGATTTGCGGTGTAATTCGCATATATAGGCGGTATTTGGTTCTTTTTGGCCTTTCCTGAAGTGAATAGGTATTATAATGGTATTGTCATGACTGAGTCTCGGAACAATGCGATTTTGGCGGTGGACGGCGGTGGAACGCGGTGCCGTGTCGCCTGTGAGGTTGATGGTATTGTCCATTGCGCTGAAACCGGCGCGGCCAATGTCTCAAGTGATTTCGACGGTGCCCTGACCCAAATTCGGGCGGGTATGATGGAAATCTCCCGCACAGTAGGGGTTGCGGTTCAGCAGATGGTGACATGGCCTGCCTTCGTCGGGTTGGCGGGTGTCACGGATAATGAGATTGCCGGACGATTGCGAGATGCCTTGGGGCTGGCTTGCGCGCGGATCAACGATGATCGGCCCGCCGCCGTGCGTGGTGCTTTGGGTGCGCGGGATGGGTTGATCGCCCATTGCGGGACAGGCTCGTTTCTGGCGGTACAGACAAATGGCGCGATGCGGTTTGCCGGGGGCTGGGGATCTGTTCTTGGGGATGAGGCGTCGGCCCAATGGGTAGGCCGCCGGGCTTTGTCGGAAACACTTTGCACCTATGACGGGACACAAGCCGAAACGGCCTTGACGCAAAAGCTGTTGGCAGACCTGCAAGGGCCTGCCGGAATTGTTCGGTTCGCGGGATCCGCCACGCCCGCACAGTTTGGCGCGCTTGCCCCTTCGGTGACATCGGCCGCCAAAAATAGTGACCCCGTGGCCCGGGGCATCCTGCAGGCCGGCGCAGACTACATCGCCGGAACCGCCCGGAAACTGCGATGGCAACCCGGTCAAGCGATCTGTCTGACCGGCGGAATTGCGGCGCACTATGCGAACTACCTGCCGACCGAGATGCAATCAGTGATACGCCCGTCACTGGGTGCGCCGCTGACCGGCGCGCTGGCCCTGGCAAAGGAGGTCCGACATGAGCATCAGTGATTTCCTACGCGCAGACAGCTGGCTGACCCCGGAAAACGGACCGCGCTACGTCCAACTGCGGCGCAGGCTACAAGAAGGGATAGATACCGGTGTCCTGCCCCCGAACTCCTCCCTGCCGTCGGAACGGGAATTGGTAGAGATCACCGATCTGTCGCGCGTCACCGTGCGCAAGGCGATACAGGAACTGGTTCAGGAAGGTGTCATCGAACAACGCCAGGGGTCTGGTTCATTCATCCGGCAACCGGTGCCGCGGGTGGAGCAATCGCTGAAACATCTGACCTCGTTCACCGAAGATATGTCGAGCCGCGGCATGCAGACCGCGTCCAAATGGCTTGAACGTGGTGTATTCGCGGCGACCCCAGAGGAGATTGCAGCGCTAAGCCTGAAAGAGGGCGAGCAGATTTCCCGCATCTATCGCCTGCGTGAGGCTGACGGGCGGCCCTTGGCATTGGAACGTGCTGCGTTGCCATTGGATATCCTTCCGAATCCGATTGAGGTGACCACCTCGCTCTATGAGGTGCTGGATCGGTTGGGGCGGCGGCCCGTGCGGGCGCTTCAAAAGATATCAGCGCTGAACCTGGCCGCGCGCGAAGCTGATTTGCTGGACGTTCCCGAAGGGGCGGCCGGGTTGAATATCGAACGTATCTCATTCCTAAAAAACGGGCGGGTCGCGGAACTGACCCGGTCCCTTTATCGCGGCGATGCCTATGATTTTGTCGCTGAATTGCGGTTGTAACCGGAAAGGCCGGAACTTCATGTCCGAACGAACTTCGAAAATGCGCCAGGAAATCCTGGAAATCCCTGATGCCGTCGACAGGTTGTTAAGCCAGGGCGCGCCGGGGATCCAGGCGGCAGCACAGATGGTAAAACAAGCCGATCCCCAGTTTTTGATTACTGTTGCGCGGGGGTCGTCTGACCACGCCTGTACCTATCTGAAATACGCCAGTGAGCTTTTCTTGAACTTGCCCGTTGCTTCGGTCGGGCCGTCGGTCAATTCGATTTACGGTGTTGATTTGCAAGCCAAGGGCGCTCTGTGCCTGTCCATATCTCAATCTGGTCAAAGCCCGGATATTGTGGGCATGACCCGGTCGCTGAGATCCTCAGGAGGCGTAACCGTAGCGATCACCAACAACACCAACTCACGCCTGTCCGAGGTGACAGATGCCGTTCTGCCCCTGCATGCCGGACCAGAGCTGAGCGTGGCCGCGACCAAAACTTTTGTCACATCTTTGGTGTCGGGATTGTGGCTGTTGGCAGAAGTCAAAGGGGATAATGAACTGATCGGCGCGATCCACGCGTTGCCGGATTGTTTGGCCAGAGCCGCAACATGCGACTGGTCCGCAGCGGCCGAGACGATCACGGGACGGTCGTTGTTTACCTTGGGGCGTGGGCCGTCGTATGCGATGTCGAACGAGGCCGCGCTGAAGATCAAGGAAACCTGCCAGATTCACGCCGAAAGCTATTCAGCGGCCGAAGTGCTGCACGGCCCGGTTTCGATTGTTGAAGACGGGTTCCCAACGATCGTTTTTGCGGCCAGAGACGCCGCGGAACAGACAACAGCTGAAGCCGCCGACGCTCTGGCAGGCAAGGGAGCGACGGTGTTTGCAGCGACGGACAAAGTGACCCGCGCGCAGGTGTTGCCTGTGGCGCGCACGGGCCATTGGCTGACCGATCCCGTTGCCACCATCACGTCGTTCTACAGTATGGTCGAGGCAGTGGCGGGCGCGCGCGGGATCGACCCTGACGCCCCGCGCCATCTCAAGAAGGTGACGGAGACGGTATGACCTCAGGTGTTGTGACTTTCCGAAACGGGACCTTGTTCGACGGTACGCGTTTGCAGTTCGGCCAAGCGATCGTCTTTCGCGAAGGCGCATTGGCTGCTTTGGTTCCTGACGATCAGGTGCGCAACGAAGGGCAGGTTATCGACCTGAACGGCGATATCATCAGCCCCGGGTACGTTGATCTGCAGGTCAACGGCGGCGACGGGGTGATGTTCAACGATGATCCCTCTGTCGCGACGATCCGGCGCATCGCCGGGGCGCATCGCAAGCTGGGCGTGGTATCCCTGTTGCCAACGCTGATCACAGACACGCCCGAAAAAACCCGCGCGGCGGTTGAGGCTGCAATACAGGCCGTTCGGGACGGCGTACAGGGTGTCGCGGGCCTGCATCTGGAAGGGCCACACCTGTCGGTTGAGAGAAAGGGTGCGCATGATGCGGATTTGATCCGCCCGATGCAGGATTCGGATCTTGAGGCGCTGATCGCCGCGGCAGCCGAGTTGCCTTGTCTCAAAGTCACCCTCGCACCCGAAGCGGTTACGAAAGAACAGGTCCGCAGCTTGTTCGAGGCCGGTGTTCTGGTCTCGTTGGGCCATAGCAACGCGGATTTTGCCACCTGTCAGCATTATGCTGCAGCCGGCGCGCGCTGCGTGACGCATCTGTTCAACGCCATGAGCCAGCTTGGAAACCGCGAACCGGGACTGGTTGGATCTGCCCTGGCAAATGGTAGTTTGTCGGCTGGTCTGATCGCCGACAGTATCCATGTTCACCCCGAAGTCATTCGCGCAGCCTGGGCCGCGAAAACCGCGCCGGGACAGATCTTTTTGGTTAGCGATGCCATGGCCGTGGCCGGTACGGATCAGACCGAGTTCGAGCTGGAGGGCCGGCGGATCACGCGAACAGACGGGCGGCTGACGCTTGATGACGGGACGCTGGCTGGGGCGGACCTTGATCTGACAACTGCGATCCAGGTTCTGGTCACTCAGGTCGGCGTACCGCTGCAGGATGCGCTGGCCGCCGCGACCACCTATCCGGGCCAATTGCTCGGGCAGTCCGGATCGCAGCCACTGCGGTTTGACGCGATGATTCGCATTTCGGCCGATCTGGACGCGTGCGACTGGTTGCCTGCGTTGGGCTAGCCGTACCACTGATGCCCCAAACTCCTTGCTGCGAAATTGATTTTCGGGGTCGAACGGCGCTTGACGGCACTAGTCGCATCGCATAAACCGACCTCCGCTGAGCGGGCGTCGTATACTGGCTATTACCTCAGCCTTCCAAGCTGATGAAGCGGGTTCGATTCCCGCCGCCCGCTCCAAAATCAGCCCCTTAGATATGCGTCAAATAGCCCTTTTGGGTCGTCAAACCGTGCCAGCTTGCTTGACCCGGTGTCTTGCTGCCGACTAGAAGCGATCACTCAGGTACGAACACGATATAAGGGCCAGACATGGCAAGATCCGCTCCCGCCAGTCCAGCAAACAAACCCGCGCCCGGTGCCAGCGAAGAACGCGCCCGGTCAAGAAAAGTGGGCGTGCTGGCCTCACTGTGGCCCTTTATGAAACCCTATCGGCTGTTAATGTTGGGCGCCACGCTGGCACTGGTGTTGACGGCCAGCATGACATTGACCCTACCGCTGGCGGTGCGTCGCGTGGTTGACAACTTTCGTATCGAAGACGGCGAATTGCTCGATTGGTACTTTCTGGCCGCGCTGGGCATTGCTGCGATTCTGGCGGTGGGAACCGGTATCCGTTATGCGCTGGTGACCCGGCTGGGCGAACGCGTTGTGGCAGATATCCGCAAAGCCGTGTTCGACCGTGTCATCGGAATGAGCCCCGAATTTTACGAACGCATCATGACCGGCGAGGTGCTCAGCCGGATTACAACCGATACCACGCTGATCCAATCGGTCCTGGGTTCTTCGGTCTCGATCGCATTGCGCAACTTGTTGATGTTCATCGGCGGGTTAGTTCTGATGCTCCTGACCTCGGCCAAGCTCACGGGAATGGTACTGTTGCTTATACCATTGGTCATTGTTCCAATTCTTGTGCTAGGGCGGCGTTTGCGCGTGATCAGCCGTGAAAATCAGGACTGGATCGCCGCCTCATCCGGCAACGCGGGTGAGGCGCTGGGCGCGGTCCAGACCGTACAGGCCTTTACCCACGAACAGGCCAGCCGCACACAGTTTGGTGACATGACCGAGACGTCATATGTCGTGTCGCTGCGGCGCATTCAAACGCGCGCGGTGCTGACGGTTATCGTGATTTTCCTGGTGTTCTCAGGGATCGTTGGCGTGTTGTGGATGGGTGCGAATGACGTACGCAACGGGGTGATGACCGAAGGGGTCCTGATTCAGTTCGTGATCTATTCCATCATAATGTCCGGATCGGTCGCCGCCCTTTCTGAGATCTGGAGCGAGTTGCAGCGCGCAGCAGGTGCCACAGAACGCTTGGTCGAATTGCTGAACGCGGAGGACACCGTGACCGACCCCACAAAGGCGCAGACCTTGCCGACCCCGGTACGCGGAGAGATCCGCTTTGATGATGTGACCTTCCGGTATCCCGCGCGGCCCGGTGTCGTGGCGCTGGATCATCTGAGCTTGCAGGTCAGCCCCGGTGAAACCGTGGCTTTCGTAGGCCCGTCAGGGGCAGGCAAAACCACCGTTATTCAGTTGATTCAGCGGTTCTACGACCCCGAATCCGGGCAAGTACGCCTGGACGGGGTGGATTTGCGTGACATCGACCGGGCGGACTTTCGATCTCATATGGCGTTGGTTCCGCAGGACCCGGTTATCTTTGCAGCTTCTGCACGTGAAAACATCCGCTTTGGCCGTCTGGACGCGTCTGATGCCGAGGTTGAAGCCGCCGCCCGCGCCGCCGCTGCCCATGATTTTGTCTCGGCCTTGCCAGACGGGTATGACAGCTTTGTCGGCGAGCGGGGCGTGATGCTGTCGGGTGGTCAAAAACAACGCATCGCCATTGCACGCGCGATTCTGCGGGACGCGCCGGTTTTGCTGCTGGACGAGGCGACCTCGGCACTGGATGCCGAAAGCGAACGTGCTGTGCAGGGTGCCGTCGATCAGATGCGGGCCGGGCGTACCACGCTGATCGTTGCACACCGGCTGGCGACGGTGAAAAAGGCGGATCGGATTGTCGTGTTAGAGGCCGGCCAGATCGTCGCTCAGGGCACCCATGACGATCTGGTGGCGCAAGACGGGCTGTACGCTCGATTGGCCCGGCTTCAGTTCACTGACGGTATGGCGGCTGAATGAGGTGACGCAGGGGCAGCTTTCGTACCGCCGTAGCGTTATTCTACCCCCAGCACTGCACTGCCGCTAAGCCCTTGCTTGCACGCGCGCGGTTTTGCTTCCATCCTGTATGGGAAAACCTGTGCGTGACACGGGAGACGAACAGGGAGGAGCCGAAATGGCCTTTGCGGGAATAGAAGACAAGGCGAAACTAGAACAGGAAATGTCGTGGGAAGATCGGGACGTCCCGGTCACGTTCCATCAGCTTTTGACGCGCACAGCGAAAAAGTATCCGAATAACGCGGCCGCCAGCTTTCAGCTGATGTCAGGCCCGACCGATCCGGCAGAAACGCTGACCTGGTCGCAGCTGCTGGACAAGGTCACGCAGGCAGCAAACCTGTTCCGTTCGCTGGGTGTTGGCGAAAAGGATGTGGTGGCCTATGTCCTGCCAAACTCCAACGAGACGCTGATCACAATGATGGGTGGTGCAGTTGCCGGGATCGTAAACCCGATCAACCCATTGCTGGAGCCCGAGCAGATTGCCGCCATCCTGCGGGAAACCGGCGCCAAGGTTGTGGTTACACTGAAACCCTTCCCGAAAACCGATGTGGCTCAGAAAGTGGCTGAAGCCGTTCGCCATGCACCCAGCGTCAACACTGTTCTTGAGATTGACCTGAATCGGTATCTGACCCCGCCGAAATCATGGATCGTTCCGTTTGTACGTCCCAAAATGGCCGACAAGGAACATCTGGCCCACGCGGACTACAAAAGCTTAAACCGCGAACTGGCCAAACAGCCGACGACCCTTGCGTTCGAGGACAGCAAGGAAGATCGCGTCGCCTGTTATTTCCACACCGGCGGCACGACTGGCATGCCCAAAGTCGCGCAGCACAAATATTCCGGCATGATGTATAATGCTTGGCTGGGTGGCACCCTGATGTTCGGTGCAGAGGACACGGTGATCTGCCCGCTTCCCCTGTTCCACGTCTTTGCCTGCCATGTGATCGTGATGGCTGCTGTGCAGTCAGGCGCGCATGTGGTGTTCCCAACGCCTGCCGGCTATCGCGGCGATGGTGTATTCGACAATTTCTGGAAGCTGATCGAGCGCTGGAAGGTCTCGTTCATCATCACTGTTCCAACGGCGATCTCGGCCACCATGCAGCGCCCGGTCGATGCGGATATCTCAAGCGTCAAGAATGCGTTCTCTGGTTCGGCCCCGCTGCCGCTGGAACTGTTCCGTCGCTTCGAAGAGGCAACCGGTGTGGAAATCGTCGAAGGGTATGGCATGACCGAAGCCACTTGTCTGGTTTCCTGCAATCCCGTTGACGGCGATAAAAAGGTCGGTTCGGTTGGTATCCCGCTGCCTTACACGGATGTCAAAATCCTGCTGGACAGCCCCGAAGGTCCCAAGGAATGCGGTGTCGATCAGATCGGCGAAATCTGCATCTCGAACCCTGGTGTTTTCGAAGGGCACACCTATACCGAGGTCGACAAAAACAAAGACCTGTACCACTTCGACACATACCTGCGGTCAGGAGATCTTGGCCGGTTTGATGAAGACGGGTACCTGTGGATCACTGGTCGCGCCAAAGACCTGATCATCCGCGGTGGCCACAACATTGACCCTGCCGAGATCGAAGAAGCGCTGCTGGGTCATAGCGCGGTTGCCTTTGCTGGTGCAATCGGTCAGCCAGACGCCCATGCGGGCGAGGTACCATGCGTCTATGTCGAACTGATCGACGGTGCCTCGGTTACCGAAGCAGAGCTCAAAGAGTATTGCTCGGTTCATATCCACGAGCGGGCCGCCCATCCAAAGCACCTGACAATCTTGGACGAACTGCCCAAGACTGCGGTCGGCAAAGTCTTTAAGCCGGATCTGCGCAAGGATGCAATCATCCGAATCTACAACGAAGCTTTGGAAAAGTCGGGCAGCGCTGCGCGTGTTGTATCAGTGGTGGACGACAAAAAGCGTGGACTGGTTGCACAGCTTGACCCCAACGGTGCGACTGATGAGGATGTTAACAGCGTGCTGGGTGCCTTTACTCAGCAATGGGAACGGGCTGCCTGACCAGGAGTGGACATGGATTATGAACGCCTGATCGATGAAGAAACGTGGGCGTTCATAAGACGCACGGCTGAAAGCTATCCTGAGGACGCCGTTGATCTCTCGATCGAAGATCAGCGTCGCGTGTATGACGCGATGTGCCGCGACTTTCGCCAACCCCGCCCAATGGCGGTGGATACACAAGACAGGTCCGCTAATGGTGTGCCTGTCCGAGTTTACACCGCAGGAGACCCAACACGAACCGTCGTCTATTTCCATGGCGGCGGTTTCGTCGTTGGCGGGCTGGACAGCCACGACGATGTCTGTGCAGAGCTTTGCGCGCAAACCGGGTACCGGGTAGTGGCGGTGGATTATCGACTGTGCCCGGACCATCTGCATCCGGCCCAGTTTCAGGACAGCTGGACCGCTACGAACTGGGTGATCGGGGAATTCGCTGACCCGCTGGTTCTGGCCGGTGACAGCGCAGGAGGTAACCTTGCGGCCGCCGTTGCACAGCATGGGCGGGGCAGATTGGAAAACGTCCTGGGACAAGTCCTGATCTATCCCGGGTTGGGTGGGGATGCGTCGAAAGGTTCCTATGTCGAACACGCCCACGCGCCGCTGTTAACGCGGGAAGAGATACTTTTCTACGAAAAGGTACGATGTGGGGGTGAGACGCCGCAAGACGATCCAACCTTTGCGCCGTTGCACGACACGGATTTCTCAGAGCTGCCGCCGACTGTGGTTGTGACCGCGGATTGCGACCCGTTGCGCGATGACGGGGCGATTTATTGGGAGCAGATCACAGCAGCCGGCGGGCAGGCGCATTGGATCAATGAGCCGGGCCTTGTGCACGGATACCTGCGCGCACGCACCAGCGTAAAACGTGCAGCCGACAGTTTCGAACGCATCTCGGTCGCGGTTGAGGCCCTGGGTCAGAGCATCTGGCCCTACGACTGATAACTCACTTGAGGAACGGCTGCGCTGTCATCGTTGCAGCCACCGGTGCGCCTGTCCGGTCCAAGATTGTGGGTGCAAGTTGGAGCTGGTCAATTGCAGTATCGGCCTCTGGACCCTCGGCATCACCGAAGTAATACAACGCCGTTTCCTGTTGCAGCGCACCGCGGCCGCCATGGTGACCACGCTCGTCCTGGCCGTGGTCGGCAGTCACTATGACCTCATACCCCAATTGCCGCCAGCGCGGGATGAAGGGTGCCAGCATCTCGTCCATGACGAAACAGGCGTGGTCCATTTCCTCGCAGTCGTGAAAGAACCTGTGACCCATGCTGTCCAGCGTGCTGGTGTGCAACAACCCATAATCCAAACCGAACCGCAGGCACATGTTGGTCAGTGTCGCGAACAAATCCACGTCGCAGGGCGTCATTTGATTGGTCTTGCCGTAACCGGTCATGGTGTGGAACCGGCCGTGGTTGATGGTCTTGCTGTCCGGTTCGTCATATTCCACGTCACGCACGTAATCGAACGGGTGACGGTTGAAGAATTGCGACCAGAAACTGTGGGCGACCGCTCCGGTCACGCCGCCCGCCTCGCGCACCTGGCTAAAGACGTCCTTGTGGCTCAGCCGAAAGACGTTACCATTGCCGGTGCAGCCATGTTCCTGCGGGGTGACCCCGGTATGGATCGACGCATAGCAACTGGCCGAGGTTGAAGGCAGACCCGCACGCAGTTTCCAGACCCGCGCCTCGCCACTATCGACCCAGCCTTCGAGATTGCCGAACAACCGTCGGAAATTGCGCCACGGAACACCGTCCAGAATAATGAGGAGTAGCTTGCGGTCCATATCCTGACCCTCTTGTTGAATTGTTCAGCCGACCCTATGAGATTCGTTGCAAAAAGGTCGCCTGTTCACGCCTTAAAAAGAAAAATCCCGACACGTGTTTATGACAAGCGCCGGGATTTCAGAAAGGTGCGGAATATGCCGGAATCAGTTCCCGGCACTTTCCATTTTGCGGTGGGCAACAACTTCTTCCAACCAGCCCAGGTGCATCTCGGGCACAGAACTGAGCAGCAGGTCGGTATAGTCGTCAAAGGGTGGGCTCAGCACCTCGGACTTGGAGCCATAGCGGACTACGCGTCCCTGATACATCACGGCGATGCTGTCGCTGATGGCACGCACCGTTGCCAGATCGTGGGTGATGAACAGATAGGCAACATTCTCAATCTTCTGCAGATCCAGCAGCAATTTGAGGATACCGTCCGCCACCAGCGGATCGAGCGCCGAGGTGACCTCATCACAGATGATCATCTTGGGCTTGGCCGCCAGCGAGCGCGCAATACAAACGCGCTGTTTCTGGCCACCGGACAGCTCTGCCGGATAGCGATCCATGTACTTTTCGCCCAGTTCGATCTCATCCAGCAATTCGATGATCCGCTTACGCTTTTCTGCGCCGCGCATGTTGAAGTAGAACTCCAGCGGGCGCCCGATGATCGTCCCGACAGTCTGGCGCGGATTCATGGCCACGTCTGCCATCTGATAGATCATCTGCAGTTCGCGCAGGTCTTCACGGCTGCGCCCCGCCAGACTGGACGACAGCTTGCGCCCGGCAAAGGTGATCTCACCATCGCGCGGGGGCAGCAGCCCGGTGATGACCCGCGCAAGAGTGGACTTGCCCGACCCGGACTCGCCCACAACAGCCAGCGTCTGCCCAGGATGCAGGTCAACATTGACGTTGTGCAGCACGTCAAAGTTCAACCCTTTGTAGCGCGCGGTGATCCCCTCGACGCTCAGCACCGGTTCCGGTGTGGGCTGTTTCTCTTCATGCTCGATAGATCGTACCGAGACGAGCGCCTGAGTGTATTCCTCTTGCGGGTTGTTGATGATCTGATCGGTGCTGCCGTATTCGACAGTGTCACCCATCCGCAGCACCATAATGTCGTCGCTGACCTGCGCCACCACCGCCAGATCGTGGGTGATGTAAAGCGCGGCAACGCCGGTGTCGCGAATGGCTTCTTTGATGGCCATCAGAACGTCGATCTGCGTGGTCACATCCAGCGCCGTTGTCGGCTCATCAAACACCACCAGATCGGGTTCCGGACACAAGGCCAGCGCGGTCATGCAGCGTTGCAGCTGACCACCCGAGACCTGGTGCGGATACCTGTCACCGATATTGTCCGGGTCGGGCAGGCCAAGCTTGGCAAACAGTTCTCGCGCACGGCCTTCGGCCTCTTTGCGGGAAAACTTCTTGTGCTCGACTGCCGCCTCAACCACCTGATCCATGATCTTCTTGGCCGGGTTGAACGACGCGGCAGCGGATTGCGAGACATAGGCAACCTCACCCCCACGCAGATTGCGGATGTCGCTGTGCGGGGTCTTCAGGATATCTCGCCCGTTGACCCAGACCTCTCCGCCCGTGAGTTCGACCCCACCGCGGCCATAGGCCATTGAGGCAAGGCCGATAGTGGATTTGCCGGCCCCGGATTCTCCGATCAACCCCAGCACCTTGCCGCGCTCGAGGTCAAAGCTGACCCCGTGCACGATTTCGATGTCATGGGGTTTTTCACCCGGCGGATAGACGGTCGCGCCGATCTTGAGGTCGCGGACCTTGAGAAGGGTATCACTCATCCCCGGCCTCCTTTCAGCGATGTGGTGCGGTTCAGAACCCAGTCAGCAACCAGGTTGACCGAGATGGCCAGCGTTGCGATGGCGACAGCGGGATAAAGCGCCGCGCCGATGCCATAGACAATGCCGTCCTTGTTTTCCTTCACGATGCCGCCCCAGTCCGCCAGCGGCGGCTGAACGCCCAGACCCAGGAAAGACAGGGTCGAGATAAACAGCACCATGAAAATGAACCGCAGCCCGAACTCGGCCACAAGCGGTGACAGCGCGTTGGGCAGGATTTCCCGGAAGATAACCCACATACGTCCTTCGCCGCGCAGTTTGGCGGCCTCGACATAGTCCATCACATTGATGTCCACGGCGACAGATCGTGACAGCCGGTAAGGGCGGGTTGCGTCCAGAAAGCCCATCACCAGGATCAGGATCGGAACGGTTACGGGAACGATCGCCAGAATAACCAACGCAAGGATCAGGGTGGGGATCGACATAATCAGATCGACCGTACGGCTAAGCGCCTGATCCGCCCAACCGCCCAGAACCGCGGCCAGCAGGCCAAGCGAAGTGCCGGTCAGAAAGCTCAGTAAGGTTGCAGCGGCCGCGATGAAGATCGTCGTGCGCCCGCCATAGATCATGCGGGTCAGCAGGTCACGCCCGATATTGTCGGTTCCAAGAAGGTGTTGGGCACTGGAAGGTTCCCATACGTCTCCGACCACTTCAGCCATCCCGTAGGGGGCAATCAGGGGAGCGGTGAACGCCACAAAGAAGTAGGCACCAGTGAAAAACAGACCAATGGCTGCCGAAATAGGAAGGTTCTTCATCATTTCGGATGCCTCAATCTTGGGTTCGCAACGATTGATACGATATCAGCCACCATGTTCAGGCCGATATACACGGCTGCGAAAACGACGCCACAGGCTAGAACCACCGGTACGTCACGTTTGGTTACGGCATCCACCAGGTATTGGCCCATGCCGGGGTAAACAAACACGACCTCAACCACGACGACGCCAACCACCAGATAGGCGAGGTTCAGCATTACGACATTCACGATGGGTGAAATCGCATTGGGGAAAGCATGTCGGGCGATGACCTGAAAGGTCGACAGACCTTTCAATTCTGCCGTTTCGATATAGGCCGATTGCATAAGGTTCAAAATTGCAGCGCGGGTCATGCGCATCATCTGCGCCAGTACCACAAGTGTCAGAACAAATGCCGGTAGGGCAACGGCGTACAGCTTCTGGCCGATGGACATAGAATCGTTGACCATGGCAAGGGATGAAAACCAGCCCAGTTTGACCGAGATAAAGTACACAAGAACGTAGCCGATCAGGAATTCGGGAATCGAAACCGTCGTAAGTGTGATGGCTGAAATCAGCTTATCCGGCCAGCGGTTGCGGAACCGGACGGCAAGCAAGCCAAGAAAGATCGCAAGCGGAACAGACACAATCGCTGCGACACTGGCCAGGAACAACGTGTTGCCAAGCCGTTTCCCGATGCTATCAGCAATGTCGAGCTTGTTGGTCAACGACTTGCCAAGATCACCCTGAACGATCCCCCCCAGCCAATCGAAATAACGCGTCAGGGCAGGGCGGTTCAACCCCATTTCCTCACGCAGGTTTGCAAGTGCTTCAGGAGTTGCGGACTGTCCCAGGACGGCTTGCGCGGCGTCTCCGGGCAGGGCTTCAGTCAGACCAAAAATCAGGGCCGAAGCGCCAAACAGCAATAGGAGTCCCAGCGCCAGGCGCTGGGAAACCAATTTGATGATAGGATGCATTAACCGTGGGCCCTATCAGGAGAACCACATCTTGCGCGACATGTTGCCGTTCATCATCTCTTGTGTCGGGTCACTTTCCCAGCCTTCCAGCTGGTTGCTGACGCCTTCGACAAAATCGTTGAACATTGGGCAGATCACGCCGCCTTCGTTGCGGACCATCTGACCCATCTGGCTATAGATGTCCTTGCGCTTGTCGTTGTCCAGTTCGGCGCGGGCTTGGAACAGCATCTCGTCAAAGGCCGGAACCTTAAAACGGGTGTCGTTCCAGTCTGCGGTCGACAGATACGCGGTCGAATACATCTGGTCCTGTACCGGACGGCCACCCCAGTATGAGGCGCAGAACGGCTGTACGTTCCAGACTTCGGACCAGTAACCGTCATTGGGCTCACGCTTGATTTCGAGCGGTATACCGGCCTGAGCAGCGGTCTGCTGGAACAACGCAGCCGCGTCCACAGCACCGGGGAAGGCGCCATCAGCGACCTGTAGAATGATTGGTGATCCGTCATGGCCGGACTTTTTGTAATGCTCTGCCGCTTTTTCGACGCTGAATTCACGCTGCGGGATAGACCCGTCAAACAACGGGTAAGCCGCGTTGATCGGCATGTCATTGCCAATCGTGCCGTAGCCGCGCAGAACTTTGTCGACCAGATCCTGACGGTTGATCGCATGTTTCAGGGCCAGGCGCAGTTCGTTGTTGTCGAACGGTGCTGTGTCGCAATGCATGATAAAGACATAGTGTCCACGGCCTGCAGTTGAATGAACCGTCAGGTTTGGCGCTCGACCCAGCAGATCGGCAACCTTGGGCTCAACCCGGTTGACCGCGTGAACCTGACCGGATTGCAGTGCAGCGGTACGGGCAGTTGCGTCATTGATCACAATCACTTCGACGCTGTCGAAGTTGCCGAAGTCCGGGTTCCAGTGGTTGGCAAATTTCTTGTATACATGGCGAACGCCCGGTTCGTTGACTTCCACCTGATACGGACCGGTGCCGATGCCCGCGCCCGGATCTTCCATGCCACCGTCGGGCTGAACGATCAGGTGGTAGTCGGCCATCAGATACGGAAGGTCCGCGTTTGGCTCGGTCAGGGTGACCTGAAAATTGTCACCATCGGCCTTCATCGACTCGATGCCCTTCATGATACCCAAAGCACCGGATTTCGAATCTTCGTTCGAATGGCGCTCCATGGTTTTCAGCACGTCTTCGCTGGTCATGGTCTTGCCGTTGTGGAACTCGACGCCTTGACGCAGTTTGAAGGTCCAGACCTTGGCATCGGCACTGCCTTCGACGCTTTCGGCCAGGCGGGGTTCGATCGTGCCGTCAGGTGCCACTTCGACCAGTTGGTCACCAAACTGTTTGCCGTTCTGAAACGGAACCGAGCTTGCATAGGTTGCCGGGTCCAGTGAGTTGGTTGATTCACCGCCCTGTAGGCCGAACTTCAGATCGCCACCCTTCTTCGGGCCTGCGGCGCGTGCAGCGCCTGCGAACATGGTGCTGGCCATCGCTGCGGAAACACCTAAAGCCGCTGCTTTGCCCATGAATTCGCGGCGAGTCAGCTTGCCGGCCGTGACCTGTTTGGTCATGTGAGTGAGTTGTTCGTTCATCAAGAATTCTCCCTGTGGATTGTTTTGGTGGCCTTTTTCAGGCTTTTTATTGACGCATGAGTCAAACTAGGCGCATTTCTATCTGGCGGGCAAGAGCAAAAGTCTGCCCCAAACGCGCGCGAGATTTACATCTGGTTGCGAGGTGCGGAATCCTCCGTTGGTTTGGAAATTACCAAGGTTTCGCCTTTAAAGGCATTTATTTTTACCTTCAGGAACAAGTTTTCCCGATCCGGCCATACCTGGCAGGAGGTTTCGGTTCGCAGTTTGATGCCGTTCCGACTCAATTCTTGCGTCCAGCAGGAATTGCGGGTGTCGTCGCGTTTGCGATTAGGTGAATATTCGAGACTAGCGGCGGCAGGATCGTCTGCGGCATCCACCGGACGTAAAACTCTTGCGGACGGCCGGCAGTTATCGGGCATCGTGATACCGATGTCTGGTTGTGCTTCAATATCTGGCAGCGCATTGGAGGGTCGCGTCATCGCAGTACTTTCAGCGCCTTCGACATTTCAGGACTTAACAAAACCGTCAATTCACTGGCGGATTGCGACAAGCAGGTCCATCACGTTTGTCCCCGTCGGGCCAGTGACCAGCAACGCGCCCTGACGGTTCAGAAAGCTGCCGCTGTCTGCCGCGCGCAGAGCGCTTTCGGCCCCATCCCCCCAGGTTGACCCATCTACGATGGCGCCAGCTGCCTGCGTCGGGCCGTCCGTTCCATCGGTTCCGCCAACAACCAGCGTGATCCCTGTGCACCCGGCAATTTCCTGCGCCAGGGCAAGTGCCAGCGCCTGATTGCGCCCGCCTCGACCTGGGTTGTCCGGCAAAACAACTGTTGGCTCACCTCCGAAAATCATGGCCCCTTTGGGCATGTTGCGAAGACGCTCGCCTAGCGACGCGGCAACTTTCAGGAAATCGTCATGCAGGCATTCTTCATTGGCCAGCACGGCGATGCCTTCGTCCTTTGCCTTTTGAACAGCGGCCGTGCGTGCGTGGGCATTGGACGCCACGATCTGCGTGCTGGCGTGAAAATCATAAGTACCCGGGACGGCACCGATCCCCGAACCAACAACGTTCAGGTCATCGCCGGGCACGTCCGAGATTGCCAAAACCGTCGCCCTGTCGCCTTGAAAATGAGACAGCAGCCCACCGCCTTTGATCCGCGAAAGCTTGCGACGCTCGGTGTTCATCGCAGTGATGTCCAGCCCCTGGGCCAGCAGGGTTTTGTTTAGTTGCTCCAGATCGTCCAGAGTTTTTCCCGGCACCAGGTTTTCGGCCAGCGAAGAGGCACCACCTGAAACCAGCAGCAGCAAATGCGACCCGGAGGGCATCGCCTCAACCGCTTTGCACAGGGCCTGACCGCCCAACAGGCTGCGATCATCTGGTACCGGATGAGAGGCTTCGATCACCGTCACATGCTCGGGCAGGTCGCGCCCGTGGTCATCTTTGGTCACAACCAGTGTTGGGATCGGTCCGAAATGCTCTAGCGCCGCGCGGGCCATTGCCGCTGCAGGCTTGCCGACTGCCAGAATTTGATCCGGTTCAGGAATAGCGTGCAACACTTTGCTGGTCGCCGAGTGACCGCCAACCGCGTCAACACCGGCTTTCCAGATGCGAATTGCCTGGTCTTTTCTGTCCATCAGCTTTCCATCCAAATCGTGACTGGCCCATCATTGACCAGTTCCACCGCCATATCCGTCCCGAATTGCCCGGTCTCGGTTGGTACGCCATGATCTCGAAGCCGCTGGGCAAAGACTTCATAAAGGTGTTTACCAACCTCGGGCGGGGCGGCCTCGGAAAAACCGGGCCGGTTACCGCGCGTCGTGTCGGCAGCCAAAGTAAACTGACTGATCACCAACGCCGAGCCTTGGGTATCGACGACCGAGCGGTTCATCTTGCCGGCCTCATCCTTGAAGATGCGAAGCTTTGACACTTTGGCAGCAAGTTGATCGGCCATGTGTTCCTCATCGCCCTGCATCGCACAGACCAGAATCATCAGCCCCGGACCTGTTTGTCCGATCACCTGACCCTCGACGGATACTTTGGCATGTGAAACCCGTTGTAAAACTGCGCGCAAAATCGGTCTCCGTTTGCTGCGATGCTCACCCGACCCAGTCGACGATCTGACTCAGATCGGCGCGGTCGGTTCGAAAGCTATTGGCTGGGTGGTCTTTATCTGCATATCCAAATGAAATCGCGCATAAAACGATCCGGTCGTCCGGAATCTCAAAGTACCGGCGCAGGAAGGGGCTGTAAGTGGCAAGGGCGGCCTGCGGGATTGTTGCCACCCCCAATGCCTGAGCCGCCAGTGAAAAAGCAGTAATGAACCCGCCGCAATCCATCGCACCATAGGGGCCAAGCTCAGCGGGGCTGGACAGGATGGCACAATGCGGTGCGCCAAACAGGCTGAAATTCTCCATCATTTGCCGAGCCGAGCCCGCACGGTCACCGCGTTCTACGCCGACGGCTTCGTACAAAGACCAGCCGCATTCACGGCGGCGTTCCTGATAGGGACCGGAATACGAGGTCGGAAAGGGCAGGTCCGGTGCAGGGGCACCAGTTGCGGCCTCTGTCTGCATCGCTGCCCGAAACCGGTCGGTTTCTACGCCACTGGTGACGACCACATGCCAGGGTTGGGCGTTACACCAACTAGGGACGCGGGAGGCGCTGGTCAGAATCTGTTCGATTTGATCTTGCGGCACCGGGTTCGGGCGAAATGCCCGGCAGGAATGCCGCCCGGTCAGCAATCTGTTAAGATCGGATAGCGTCACACTGGCCTCCACTCCGCGTTGACGAGGCGCAGGATGGCGTCAGACAGGTGGATGATCAAGCGCTTAAAACGCAATGTTGGCGGGGGCAGGATCCCAGAGTTTATTGCTGGCCTGTCGTCACCAGATATCCGACACCTGCCGCCACCAGCAGGCCCAATACGACGGCGACGGTGATCTTGATGGCGGACCAAGGGCGCGCGCCCTGAACGCGCCCGGTTCGCCCGTTGACCACAAAACGATAGGTTTCACCGCGGTATTTATAGGCGGCCATCCACACCGGCAGCAGAATATGCTTGAAGGTTACATTGCGCACATCCGTGTCAATCGCATGTATGCGTTGCCGGTCGCCGCCGATGTCAAAGCGGACATCGCGTTCGATCACGCGGGCCATGTGACCGCGCGCCTCGGTATAGCCGTCCTTCAATGCAACCGTATAAGCCTCGGCCCGAAAACCGGCCAGGTACTCGGGCTGGTAAGGCTCAAGCGCGGGTAAATCCCAGGGTTCCAGTGCGTCGGTATAGTTTTTGGGCAGCGATTGCGACGCAAGCACAAGCACATCGTCAAAAAACCGTGCAACGCGACCAGATTTTGGTGACCACCGGACCTTGGCCACACGTTGCTGAACCCGTTTTCCGTCCCGCATAACGGTTCGGGTTTCATAGTAAACCACGCCGCGCTCGCCGCGATAACTGGATTTCGTGTCCGCGTCAAAAGTCCAGTAGGGCACGTAAATGCCCTGCATCTTGCGGCCTTTGCGGGCGTACTCCTTCAATCCGTTGGGAGCGAACCACAATCCACCCAGCCAATCGCTCATAGCTGTGTGGGCCGCGCGTTCATCCAGTGCAAAAGGCAGCACGCCGCGCGGTTTGATGTGCCGACTGACCCCTGTGTCAGTCACCACCGGTGTGGCACAAAACGGGCATTCTGCTGCATGCGTGTCGGGATCAAACTCGACCTGAGCGGCGCAATTCGGGCAGGTCAGAACCCGGGTTTCCTCGATGTCACTGTCGGGAAGCCTATCGGCGAGGGCGGCGTCGAAATCCAGCTCTTTCAGGCTGGCCCCACCCCAGGGTCCGGCCCCGATGACCTCAGAATGCCCGCAATGGTCACAGGTCAGAGTGCCGTCTTCGGGGTTGAAGCGATAATCTGCACCACACTGATCGCAGGGGAAACGATGTTCTTGGGTCATTGCCTGACCTTACCTAAGCGCAAGTCCTGCCCGGGACCTATGATTGCGCGAACCGTGAGGGCGGCAACTAAGCAAATAAGGATAAACAGGGTAGAGTTTTGCGCCAAAACCAACCAGCCGTAATTCGTGAGAATGCCATCGATCAAGCGAGCGGTACCATCACCTCTGATACGATACATGAACGTTGGGTCTTCCGAATAGCCCCAACCCACATGGTACCTTATCGCGATACTTAGTGCCGCGATGGCGGCGCCGATACCGGCGCCCCAGTAAAAAGCTCGCCAGAAACTCACGGTCCGTCGCATCACGAGCAGCAAAAACGGTGCCACCAGGATCCAGCAGATCAAAAAGGCAACCGGAAGCCCGAGGAAAGCGAATGGGAACAAAGCGAGCAGGGAGGAGACGAGGCCAAAGCCTTTTAGAATTGATGCACTCACAACAGGAGTTCCGATGCACCCTGCCCACCCAAGCAATGCCGACAGATTGACTGCGCGCACTATTTCACGCTTGGAATAAGGACGTGTCTCTTCGGCTTCGGCCACTGGGTTAGCTCCCCGGAGGTGGCGGTGGCAAAATGGTAAACAACTGTGCCAGTTCCTGAACATCCCCGGCCTTTTTCCAGCCGTCCTGACCAGCGGTCCAGACATGGGTGTCCCGGGTGATCTCGCCGTCTGTCGCCATGCGACCCATCTTGGCCTTGGAAAAAGGCCCGTTGGTCTGCCCATCCACTGCGGTGTGCCAGACGTGTTCAACCGGCGGGGGCGGCGGCGGGGCCGCATGCGTTGCCGGTTGCTGGGCAGCGGGGGCAGGTCCGCCCCACGGACCGCTCGGCTGGCCCGCTGCCATATTCGCCATCTGGTTGGCCATCGCCATGCCCATACCCATGCCAAGGCCAGCGCCCATGCCGCCGCCCTGTCCGGGATTGTTGGCGGCTGCGGTCATCGCTTCGGCCGCTGAATACTGAGTGAACTTGCCCAGATCACCTGCCAAACCCATCGAGGTCCGCTTGTCCAGCGCAGCCTCAACCGCCGGTGGTAGAGAGATGTTTTCGATGTAGAATTCCGGCATCTCAAGGCCATAACCTTCAAGCACCGGGGAAACCTCGGCCGCAATCAGCTTGCCCAGATCGGCAGTGTTTGCCGCCATATCCAGAACCGGGATGCCTGACCCGGCGATCACGCGACTGAATTCCTGCACGATAATGTTGCGGACCTGAAAGCTGATCTCATCCATGGTGAACTCACCATCGGTGCCGACGATTTCGATCATGAATTTCGCCGGGTCCTTGACCCGCGTTGTGTAAGAGCCAAAGGCGCGTATGCGGGTTGGTCCGAACTCGGGATCACGCAGCATGATCGGATTCTTGGTGCCCCATTTCAAATCATTGAACCGGGTCGTATTGACGAAATAGACCTCGGATTTGAACGGGGATTGAAAGCCGTGATCCCAATGCTGCAGGGTGGTCATGATCGGCATGTTGTTGGTCTCAAGCATATAGAGACCCGGCGTGAACACATCCGCCAGCTGCCCTTCATGGACAAAGACCGCTGCCTGCCCTTCGCGCACGGTCAGCTTGGCACCGTATTTGATCTCGTGGCCTTCACGTTCGAATCGCCAGACCATGGTATCGCGGGTGTCATCCACCCAGTGAATGACGTCGATAAATTCGCCGGTCAGAAAATCGAAAATGCCCATTAGGGGTCTCCTCTTTTTGGGCTCAGAGCGGCTGGCCCATCAATTCGCGTGCAATGATGCGCACCACAGGGCGGGCGTCTTGCACTGTCACGCCGGGTTGAAGGCGCGGATCGTATAGCATTGTCAGCAGTTTTTCGTCATGGCTGGTCAACAGCGCAAATTCATCATCGTCGTTGAAGATCGATGGGCGCGCCTTGGGGCTGTCATTGGACAGCCCCAAACCTTGCGCGATCTCTTCGTGAATGCAGCTGCGGCGTGTCAGATCAGGCAGTTCGGCCCGGATCAGGGTCACCGCCCGCACAAACCGATAAGGGGCTGCCTTGGTTGGCGACGCAAACACAAAGCAGTCTATATTGGACCGCGGATTGGCGATCAGATCAAGCGACGGCTGACTGATGCCGGGGACAAGCTGTTTCAGCCGTGACACCACATAGGCGCTGTCATCCTTGCCGGCGAAAAACACGTGGAAATTGGCCTTGCGATTGACAACCGAGATCGGATGATCCGTAAGTTTGGCCAACCGAGCGGTGAACGCCTCGACCTCGGCTGCATCCTTTTTACGTGTCTCGGGGGATACAGTGGGGGCGAATTCGACCTGAACGCGAACGGGGCCAGACCAGCGGCTAAGCTGCCCTTCTGTTGTGTAGGCCGTCGTTGTTACCGCGTGATCCGGATACTCGCTGTAAAAGGCAATGGTTTCGAAATTGCGCTCCAGATCACTGGCGTCATAGGGCGTATCAGGACCGCCACCATCCGTTCGCAGCAAACCGCGTGTCAGCAGGTCGCGTTCGATCCGCTGGTAAAACCGCGCCAGATCCTGACTGGCCGCCGAAGGCGGGACATAAGCGTTGGGCGCAGGGGCGGGCACCGCAGGTCGCGGTTCCGGAGCAACCGAGGATGTCAAAGTTTCATCGCAATTGGCCAGAGCCAACAGCGACAAAACCCCTAGTACAGGCCTCAGATATCCCCGCAACCGCACGGTCCGCCCGCCGTTAGCCCGGAACCGCAGTTCCGGCGTTGTCGCCGATCCCGTCCTTGCGCGCCTTTGCTGATGCCAGCGTGTCGCGCAGCTCGACCTCCATCTTCTGCAGCTCTTGTTCGGCGGCGGCGCGTTTGGCTTTGCCTTCGTCAGCAATTGCCAAGCTTTCGTTGATTGTGCCGATCAGGTCGGCATTGGCTTGCTTGACGGCCTCGATGTCGAACACGCCACGTTCCATTTCCTCGCGGATCATTTTGTTCGATTGACGCAGGTTGGCTGCGTTTGAGGTCAGCAGCTCATTCGTCAGATCGTTGGCGTCGCGCACTGCAGCAGCTGCTTCGGCGCTGCGTTGAATAGTGACGGACTGCGCTAGCTGCGTTTCCCATAGCGGCACGGTGTTGACCAGGGTCGAGTTGATCTTGGTCACCAGTGACTTGTCGTTTTCCTGTACCAGCCGGATCGAGGGCAGTGACTGCATCGTCACCTGCCGCGTCAGCTTCAGGTCATGGACACGGCGTTCCAGATCGTCACGGGCCGCGCGCAGATCGCGCAATTCCTGCGCCTTCATCACTTGTTGATCTTCGGGTGCAGCCTGAACTTCGGCTTCTTTTTCGGGAATGTCCTGGCTGTCCAATTCGGTCAGCTTTTCCTCACCTGCCGCAATGTACAGCGCCAGTTCGTCATAGAACCCCAGCGTCTTTTCATAGAGCAGGTCCAATGACTTGATGTCTTTCAACAACGTGTGTTCGTGGCCCAGCAGGTCGTCCGTGATCCGATCGATCTGGTTCTGTATCTCTTCGTATTGCGCGGTGAATTTGGCGAAAGGCGCAGCCTTCCCCAGCAGGCGTTCCCACCAGCTGCGCTCGCGGCGAACGTCCAGCTCAGATACAGAAAAGCCCCGGATGGTGGTCACGATATTGCGCAGGCTGTCCCCGGCAGGGCCAACATCCTTGTTGCGTACATCCGCCAGCATGGCCTGGCTGATTTCCTGCAACTCGGCCTGTGCGGACGACCCGAACGAGACGATGGAATTGGTATTGCTCATGTCGATCTCAGACATGCGCTTGCGGATTTCCGCGCTGACAGGCTCGTCGGCCTCTTCCAGTGTGATAACCTCGGCCGTTGGATCGGGCAGAGCCACGGCGGTCACTTCCTGAACCAGCGTTTCGGCTTCGACCGCCTTGTTCTTGATCTCATCGGACATGGGGATAATCCTTCCTCAACATTTTGGCCGGTCAGTCCAACCGGACGCCTTCGCGTTGCAGACGCTCACGCAACACGTCAATTTCAACTGTCAGATCGCTGCGATCGTCCAAGAGCATCTTGCGGGTACGGGCTGCGAAATTCTGTTCCAGATCATCCAACAGGGATGAGTAGTCTTTCATGGCCTGTGCATCGCGTGTGCGGGCATAGACATCGGCAAACTTGACTGTCGCGTCGCGTGCGCCCTGCAGGTACACGGTCAGATATTTCCGCGCCCCGGCCAGATCGCGGGGATCTTCCTCGACCGTGCGAAACAAATCGCGGGCGGTGTCCTGAAACTGTTCGACGCGGGCCTCGATCCGGCGATCACCGGCCCGTTTAATGGCATCGGTCATCTGGGTCAGGTGGGTTTCAGCGTCCTCGACCACGCGGGCAACACGATCTTGCTGAAAGGTGTCGACCCCCTCCATCCCCTTGTCTTTCATAGGGTCAAGCCCAAAGGACACCGAATGCAAAGCGGTTGCCACGACACCGAACAGGATGGGCGCAATCAGGCTGGCCTCGGTCACAGTTGTCGCATCCAGAAACTCGGTCCGGTACGAGGCAAGAGCCGCGCCCAGACCGGTGAGAACGCTGGAGAATATCTTGCGGGGGAAAGCCGGTCGCCGCGCAGTACGCCGCGATTTATAGGCGGCCTCGGCACGCAGACCTTCGCGCAACAGGAACGCAGCCCCTGTCAGTAAGCCCGCCGCAACCAAACCCAGTGTCATTCCGACAGCACCGTCATTCAGCGATAGAAACACCAGCGGAACGGCAGGCAGAAACAACAAGTTCACCCGCGCTCCGGCAGGTTCCACCCGTGCGCCGTCAAACTGACCGCGCCGGGGTGGCTCGGATGGGTCAGAGCTGCCGTCAGGGCTGAATTTCCCGCCATAGCGTTTGGCCATGCGCCTACAAGCCCCCCAACACGCCGGTGCAAACACCAAACAGCAACACCAGCAGCGCCGCATAGGCCAGTTTCTGTACTCCGGTTCCGGACATGGTGCCCCTCAATGACGTTCCTCACGGAAAATTTAGGGGATGAGGGGGCCGGGCGCTAGGGGAAAGGTTGCATAACCCGCGTCACTTGCGAGGTTTCTTGCCAACAACGGGTCGTTTTCGCTGTGCGCGCGCGGGGCGTTTGACCGGCGCGTCTGCTTCTGCTTCCAGTCCCAATTGGTCGCGCATCACACGGCGGCGGATTTCTTCGACCTCGCCGGGTTTCAGATTGCCCAGTTGGAACGGGCCGTAAGAGACACGCAAAAGGCGGTTCACGGTGAACCCGATATCCTCGATCGCGCGGCGAATCTCGCGGTTCTTGCCCTCGCGCAGGCCGATGGTCAGCCAGGCATTCGCCCCTTGCTGACGATCCAGAGACACATCCATCGGCAAAAACCGCTCGCCGTCGATCACCAAACCCTTGCGCAGAGGGGCGAAATCTTCGTCTTTGGGGCGGCCGTTCAGCCGGACACGGTATTTGCGCAGCCAGCCAGTCGAAGGTAGTTCCAGCTTGCGTTTGATGCCGCCGTCATTGGTCAAAAGCAGCAGACCTTCGGAATTCAAGTCCAGCCGGCCAACGCTCATGACGCGGGGCATGTCCTCGGGCAGTTTGTCAAAGATCGTCGCGCGCCCTTTTTCGTCGCGGGTTGTCGTCACCAGGCCCGAGGGCTTGTGATACAACCACAGGCGCGAGGGTTCAGGTTCGGATACAGGTTTGCCATCTACGGCGATCTTGTCCTTGGCGGTGACGTTGAGCGCCGGGCTGTCGATGGCCTTGCCATTCACGGTCACACGACCGGCTTCGATCATGCGTTCGGCTTCGCGGCGCGAGGCGACGCCCGCGCGGGCCAGCACTTTGGCGATCCGGTCGCCGGGAGGAGGGGTTTTGTTCATCCGCAGGCCATAGCGCATCCCGTCCGCTTGCGAAAGGCGGGTTTCTGATGCAGTCAGGGTCATGGTGTTTAAATCGCATATGGACAAGGCACTGGTAGAAGCCCGCGCTGCTGCGGATCGCGGCGAGGTTCCCGTGGGGGCTGTCATTGTCGCGCCTGACGGTCACGTGGTGGCACAGGCGGGCAACCGGACGCGCGAACTGAACGATCCCACTGCCCATGCCGAGATTCTGGCCCTGCGCGCAGCCTGCGCCGCCGCCGGATCCGAGAGGCTGCCGGATCACGACCTTTATGTGACACTTGAACCTTGTGCGATGTGTGCAGCAGCGTTGGCAGCAGCGCGCATTCGGCGCATCTATTACGGCGCGGCTGATCCCAAATCTGGTGGCGTGGCCCATGGCGCGCGGGTTTTCACCCACAGTCAGGCGCATCACGTGCCTGAGGTCTACGACGGCATCGGGGGGCGAGAGGCCACCGCGCTGTTGAAAGAATTCTTCGCCGCGCGGCGCTGAGCCTAAAGGGTGATCGCCTGCATCAACTCGGGCTCAATCACGTCGACACCGGGCAAGCCATCCGCCAACACCTGAGCGGACTGTTCCAAAATGGGGAAGGTCTTGTAATGGCAGGGAATCACCGTCTTGAAGTTGAAATATCGCTTGCCCGCGTAAGCGGCGCCTTTCATATCCATGGTAAAATGACCGCCCGCCGACAGGATGCCGATATCGGGTTTGTAGTAATCCCCCATCCAATCCATATCGGCCATGATATCCGTATCGCCGGACACATAGACCATGTGGCCCTCGGAGGCGATCATGAAGCCAACCTCACTGCCACCAGTGCGCAGGCCATCTGGTGTGGAAAAAGTCGAACTGTGCGAGGCTGGCACCATCGAGACTTTGATACCATTCAGGTTCACCGTACCACCCTTGTTGAAGCCGATGGTCTCCAGGCTTTCGGCCTCGGCCCAATAGCCCATCAGATCGTATTGGCCGACCACTGGCACGTTGAGATGCTTAGCCAATGAGACGACATCAGCCACATGGTCGAAATGCGTATGCGTCAAAAGGATGTGCGTTGCCCCGTCCAGCGCTGCGTCGTGCTGGTCTTCGCCCAGAACGGGATTGCCAGTCAGCCAGGGATCGATCAGCAGGACCTGCCCTTGTGTTTCAATACGAAAGCTGCCGTGTCCCAACCAGATGATGTTCATGAATTCGTCCTCCCAAAACAAACTGTTGGCTTCAATCTAGCATCGGCTATGTAAAAGTTCATGGACTGGTTGCAGGAAATCGACGGCTATTGCGAACGTTTGTCGCCTGCCTATTGGGCCGAACCAATAAATGCGGTGACAAACGCAGCTTTTCTGGTCGCCGCCTGGATCATGTGGCGACGGGTGCGGGGGCAGGGGATGCCCGTTGCGATAGCTTTGGTTGTCATTCTGGTCGGAATCGGTGTCGGTAGCTATATGTTCCACACCCATGCACAGGTTTGGGCGGCCATTGCGGACACGACGCCCATATTGCTGTTCATTCTCGTCTATATCTTTGCGATCAACCGGGATGTCTGGCATATGCGGCCGCTTTATGCCTTTGGAGGCACGGTTTTGTTCGTGCCCTATGCGGTGGTCACTGTGCCGGTGTTTCAGCTTATCCCAGGGTTGGGCGGATCTGCGGCCTATGCGCCCGTGCCCTTGTTGATTCTGATCTATGCGGCCTTGCTGCGGGGCAGGGTGCCAGAGACGGCCAGAGGTCTGGCGATTGGTGCGACGATTCTTATCGCCTCAGTCACCTTCCGCGCCCTGGATGAACCCTTGTGTGGGCAAATCCCGTTGGGCACCCATTTTCTGTGGCACATCCTGAACGCCATCATGCTGGGTTGGATGATCGAGGTGTATCGAAGGCATCTGATCCGTACCCGTCAGGCCTGAAACGCGGCGGCAAGGTCATGGGGCAGGTCAAACTCTGTCAGCACGCGCGCGCGACCATCGGCTGACATCTTGCGCGCGGTTTTCTCAACAATGCTTTGGATTTTCGCTGCTGAGTGTTTGGCGGCGAAGGGCGCAAAATACCATTTGAGGAACACGAAACAAATGACGTCCTCCAGCGATTGGACTTCGGCATCGCGTTTTATGCCTTGTTTGCGCAGCATTCGACCCGCGGCTTCGGCTTCGTCGGCGCCATAGCCGCCCTGTTCCATCAGGGTCATGACAATCTCGGCATGGTGGACCCCCTGCGCCTTGCGCCAGGCCAGATATCCGGCGCGGCCTTCTGGATATTCGGTGCGGGCAAGCTTCCAGCGTTCCACATGCTGGCCACGTGCTGCAATCTGCAGCGGGTCTGATGCGTCAGGGACAAGTCGGTTCAGCTCGGCGCTCATGCGCTGGCCGTACAACAGGGCGGCTGGCTGGCCGTCTTCGAGGTTTGGGTCTTGAATATTGGCCGCATCGATAGCGTCCAGAACCGATTGCTTTCGCGCACTCATTTTACGCTCCGTTGGCTGGCCCGATCTGCGGTGCAGCCCGGGCGGGTTTTTCATCACCATCGTAGCGGTATGTCAGGGCAAGTGCAGCACTCAATTGAAAAATTCCCGAGCCAGGTCAGGGGGCCCTGGCCCGGGACAGGAGAAGACTTATTTGTCCACCTTAGTCTGATCCTGCGTCACCGTATCAGGAGCAGGTTTGGGGAAGGTCAGCGTCGGGGGCAGGCTGCCGACCTGAACAAATGCATATGCGGGGGCCGTCAGGGTGGTCGCAGACAGAACAAGGGCAGTAATGAGGGTTTTCATTTTCGTTCTCCGGTTTGCGTTGTGTCGTACGAAATGAAATGAACAGTACGGTTTAGCTTTTCAAGGCGAGAAATGAACTAATCGGTTTACTTTTGTGCATAGGGCATATGCAAAATTGAATGGCAGTTTGGGGCAAACAGAGCATGGCAGGGCGACATCCGTCCTCTGGCGGTCTTGCGACCGGAGCATCAGACAGGTAAATGCCCCCCTAACGCATATGAGGTTTTCCGATGTCGATTGACCAAAGCACTGCCGCCAAAGTGGCCAAACTGGCCCGGATCAAGGTCGAGGATGACGCGCTGCCCGCGCTGGCGTCCGAGTTCAACACAATCCTTGGGTTCATCGAGCAACTCAACGAAGTGGATGTTGATGGTGTCGAGCCGATGGTCTCGGTCGAACCGATGCGCCTGAAACGCCGCGAAGATGTGGTCACCGACGGCAATCAGCAGGACAAGGTTCTGGCCAACGCCCCCGACGCGCGCGAAGGTTTTTTCGCAGTCCCCAAAGTGGTGGAGTAAGACATGAGCGATCTGAACAAACTGGGCCTGGCCGAGGCCCGCGATGCGCTGCGCAAGGGTGATGTAACTTCGGTCGAGTTGACCGAATCCTGCCTCACAGCCATTGACGATGCCGACGCGTTGAACGCCTTTGTCCACAAAACCCCCGAGATCGCGCTGGAACGTGCCAAGGCTGCGGATGCGCGGATCAAGGCGGGCGATGCGCCTTCGATGTGCGGCCTGCCGATTGGTATCAAGGACCTTTTCTGCACCAAAGGCGTGCCGTCACAGGCGGGTTCGAAGATTCTGGACGGGTTCAAGCCGGAATACGAATCCACCGTATCGCAGCAATTGGCCGACGCAGGCGCCGTGATGTTGGGCAAGCTGAACATGGACGAGTTTGCCATGGGCTCGTCCAACGAGACCTCGACTTACGGCAATGCGGTCAGCCCTTGGCGGCGTGGCAATGATGACGCGCAGCTGACACCGGGTGGCTCATCTGGTGGGTCGGCGTCTGCCGTGGCTGCTGATCTGTGTTTGGCCGCGACCGGCACCGATACCGGTGGCTCGATCCGTCAACCTGCGGCGTTTGTTGGCATAACCGGCATCAAACCCACCTATGGCCGCTGCTCGCGCTGGGGCATTGTGGCCTTTGCCTCCTCGCTGGATCAGGCCGGGCCGATGACCAAGAACGTGCGCGACGCGGCGATCATGCTGGAAACCATGTGTGGTCACGACGCCAAGGATTCGACCAGCGCCGAACTGGCCGTGCCGAATTTTGAGGCGAAGCTGACTGGCGACATCAAAGGCAAGAAGATCGGTATCCCCAAGGAATACCGCATGGAGGGTATGCCGGCCGAGATCGAAAAGCTCTGGGCTGACGGTGCCGCAATGCTGAAAGACGCAGGCGCCGAGATAGTCGATATCTCACTGCCGCATACCAAATACGCGCTGCCAGCCTATTACGTGATTGCACCGGCCGAGGCGTCTTCGAACCTTGCCCGGTACGATGGTGTCCGCTATGGCCGCCGCGCGCAGATGGCACAAGGGGACGGCATCACCGAGATGTACGAGAAAACCCGCGCCGAAGGCTTTGGACATGAGGTCCAGCGCCGCGTCATGATCGGCACCTATGTGCTGTCAGCGGGGTTCTACGACGCCTACTACAATCGCGCCCGCAAGGTTCGCACGCTGATCAAGAAAGACTTCGAAGACGTCTTCGCGGCTGGCGTCGACGCGATCCTGACCCCGGCAACACCTTCGGCCTCATTCGGCTTGGGTGAAATGACCGAGGCGGACCCGGTTCAGATGTATCTGAACGACGTTTTCACCGTCACGGTGAACCTTGCTGGTCTGCCGGGTATTTCCATACCTGCGGGTCTGGACAAACAGGGTCTGCCCCTTGGCCTGCAGCTGATCGGGCGCCCATGGGACGAAGGTGATCTGCTGAACACAGCCTATGCGCTGGAAAGCGCCGCCGGGTTTGTGGCAAAGCCCGGGAAATGGTGGTAAGCCTCAGGTCAGGCAAGACAACGAAAGACGGAGCAGCTGAATGCGCTTTACGCTTCTGATCCCCGCAATTGGGTTTGTGGCCGCTTGCAACACGGTGGCCCCCGTTTCTGGGACTGAGTTCAATACGCCGTCCTATCAGGCCCAGCGTGAGGCGCAGTTGGCCGGGCAGGGGTATTCGGGAGGCACACTGCTCAGCCCGGCTGAGGTATCCGAACAGCAGCTTGGAGCACCTGGCGCAGCGTCTACCGTGCCAACGGGCGATGACGCCGATCTTGCCTCTGCGACAGCGGCAGCCTTGGCCAGCACTTCAGGGCAAAGCGCCCCTACGCAGGCGGGCAACAACACGGCAATTTCCGACGAACAGGATTTTGCAGCTGTGTCTGACCGCCGGAGTATCGAATCCGACGCGGCGCTGATCGAACAAAACCGCCAAACCTATGAGGTGGTCGCACCAACCGCTGTCCCGCAACGCGGAACCGATGGCCAACCTAATATTGTGCAGTATGCGTTAAGCACTTCCAACCTGGTCGGCACTCAGCTTTACAGCCGCGCAGGGTTCAACCTGCAGGCCAAGGCACAGCGCAATTGTGCCCGCTACGCCTCAGCCGATCAGGCCCAGATCGAATTCCTGTCCAGCGGCGGGCCGCAGCGCGACCGCAAAGGCCTGGACCCGGATGGCGATGGCTATGCTTGCAGCTGGGATCCCGGCCCGTTCCGCAGTGCCGTCAACAACTAATCCCGTATCGCCCATCTGGCACCCGTCCCCCAATTTTGGTCCACGCCGGGACGGGCTAATGCCATCTTTGATCGTTCTGCATTACACTGCCATGAACAGTGCTCAGGCTGCACTGCATCGTTTGTGCGACCCTGCGTATGAAGTCTCGGCCCACTACTTGATCGGTGCAGATGGCACGCTCTGGCAGATGGTCGACGAAAAAGACCGCGCCTGGCACGCGGGTGCCGGCAGCTGGCACGGCCAAACAGACATCAACTCCCGCTCAATCGGGATCGAACTAGACAATACCGGTAAACACCCGTTCCCCGAGCCTCAGTTGACTGTACTGGACCGCCTTCTGACCCAAACCATGGCGCGTTGGTCGATTTCACCACACAGGGTTATCGGCCATTCAGACATGGCCCCAGGTCGCAAGATCGATCCCGGCCCCCGGTTCCCCTGGCAACGGCTGGAGTATCTGAACCTGGCTGGCCAACGCGGCCGGAACAACGATCCGCAATGCGCGTCCATGCGAACGTTCCGCACATTGGTTGAAAACGCGGGTTTCCCACCGGATGTGGACGACGAAACCCTGCTCGCCGCGGTGCGTCTCAGATATCGGCCCTGGGCCAATGGCCCCCTTGCTCCGGCAGATTTCGTACCCCTGGCATCCAAAGATCGCTGATCTGGAATCGCCCTTCATCTGGCCGGAAATATCCCGGGGTTGAATTGGCCGCAGGCCAAGAAGGGGCTGGCCTCTTCTACCCTTCTCCGCTCTTGACGGCAGTGGGCACTCAGCATACCCACACTCTGCGCGGAGGGCCGGATGGCCGCTGGGGTGCAAACCCGAGAGGAAAGTCCGGACTCCACAAGACAACGGTGCCGGGTAACGCCCGGGCGGGGAAACCCGACGGAAAGCGCCACAGAAATCAGACCGCCCCGGATTTCGGTCCGAGGTAAGGGTGAAACGGTGGGGTAAGAGCCCACCGCGCCGCTGGCAACAGGGGCGGCACGGCAAGCCCCACCGGGAGCAATGCCAAATAGGGTCCCCGCGCGGGTCGGTCGGCGTCAGCCGATACCACCGCTAGGCATGTCCTGGCCGAGAGGGACCGGGTTGGCAGCTTGAGCCGTGCAGCAATGTGCGGCCTAGAGGAATGGTCATCGAAGGGGGCAACCCTGGAACAAGATCCGGCTTACAGGCCCTCCGCGCGTATTCCCGTTCAACCCCCTGGGGGTGTATAATCCCCAGTCAATCCAGCGGCTTTCTGGGTGATTGCCACAAAATCATCTGCGGTCCACGCGCGCACAGTTTCAATCTTTTCAACTGCACCCGAGGCAGCAACAGCCATACCAACTGCAACTGCATCTGTCCCATCAGGAACTTCACTGATCACAACCACATCATTCGATCCGGTTGTCATGTAAAAAGCCAGCAACTTGCCACCAACTTTTTCCATCAATGCTTTGACCGGTCCGGTGCGGTTTGCAGGTTTTTTCAACATGCCCTGAACGCCAGATTGAGAATAGGAAGCATAGGTAATGAAAATGGGCATAAATCTTCTCCTTGGTTACAAACTCTGCCGACAGAGGTTCTTGCCCGTTCCTGGCGCCTCGATCGCCACGCTCGTTGAGGGGCGCATGGCTCAAGAAGTTTGGACATGACTATCACGAACGCGTGATTGGCGCAATTTCAGGACGTGCCACATCGGTCGGAACGCGCCCTTCCGCCATCGCTTCGAAGTATTGGCCAGCGCGCAATCACACCAAGCCAGAAGCAGCGCTGTGCCGCACTAGCCCCTGTTTTGAACACAGGGCCGTAAAACCTGCTAGGCTGCACGTTTAGGCAACAACTGGGAGGATAATCATGAGTTTCATGAAAGCACTGGCTTCTGTCGCGGTCGGATTTGCGGCTGCCAAAGGTATGGAAAAATACAAGCAAATGGGCGGTATGGCCGGGCTGCAGGACATGATGCAGGGAGCCGGAGGCGGTTTCGGAATGGACCAGTTGGGCAAGATGGCCGAACAGTTCGGAATGCCAGGCGCAGCTGACGGTATGCAAAAAATGTTTGGACAGATGGGCATGGGCTATCCGGCAGGTGCCGCTGGCCTGGGCGGGCTGATGAACGCCATGCAGGCGGCGCAGGCCGGCAACAAGCAAACTGTCGACATGATGGAGACCGTCTTCAAGGGCACACCCGGTGGTGCGGTCATGGAAGAGCAAGCCAAGCTGATGCTGCGCGCCATGATTCAGGCCGCCAAATCGGACGGTGAACTGGATGAGCAGGAGAAAAAGACAATTCTGGGCACGCTGGGTGACGATGTCAGCGAAGAAGAACGCGCCTTTGTGCTGGAGCAACTAGAGGCTCCGATTGACGTCATGGGGTTGGCCGCTGATTCCGTCGGGCCGCTGAAGACGCAAATCTATGCAACCTCCCTGGCGGCGATTCGCGTGGACAACCAGCAAGAGGCCTCCTATCTGAATCAGCTTGCTACGGCGCTGGGCCTTTCAAGCGCGGAACGCGATCAAATTCACACCTATATGGGGGTCCCGACCCCGTAAGCTCGCGCCTTTTTCCTCTCGTATCCAATGCAGGCGCGATTGCGCTTGACATGGGCCGTGCAGGGCGTAAAAGCGCACGCTCATAGGAATTCAACCGAAAGGCCCCGGCCTTTTTGGACGCAGGAGATAACCATGGCGAAGCCGACGACAATCAAGATCCGTCTGAACTCGACCGCGGGCACGGGCCACTTCTACGTGACCAAGAAAAACGCGCGGACCATGACCGAGAAAATGACCATTCGTAAATACGATCCGGTCGCTCGGAAGCATGTCGAGTACAAGGAAGGCAAGATTAAGTAATCTGCCGTCCAGCTTGGACAGAATAAAAAGGGGTCTGCTACGGCAGGCCCCTTTTTCTTGGTTTGGGCCGTTGCAACGAAGCATCAGCGCCCGGGCCATTCGGCCTTGCGGTGGGTTGCTTTTTGCAAAGGCTTGGCCATACGCTTCAACAAACCGTTCCAAAATGTTGGCCGTCATGAAAAAAATCTTGTTATCCACAGTGACCGTTCTGGCCCTTGCGGCCTGCGAAGACCCGTATAACCGCGAAGGCGTTGGATTTACCGGGATCGATGGTGAACCCCGCACAATCTCGGACGTTCCGGGCGCTGCGGCCTTCCTTCCGCCTGCAACAAATGTACCCGCCGAACTGGCTGTTCTGCCGGCAATTCCCGTGACAACAGATGAGACCGAGGCAGAAAAGATCGCGCGTGTCGCTATAGACAATGGCGGTCGCAGCGACACCAGCGCGGTCGCTCTGACTGGCTCGGACACCAACCTGTACCTAAGCACGGTCAACGTGAACGGCGCATTGTACGGCGTTCTGAAAACCGCAAGTAGCAGCACCAAGGTGGACAACGCCATCGGGGCAAGCTTTGGCCGCAATGCTGAGCAGTTCACCGGCTGCCTGCCTGCAGGCGACGTGTTCCGTAAAGGATCGTCAGAGCGCAGCTCAGGCTTTGCCGTGGCGCTGAACTGCAGCTAAGGCAGGAAAAACCACCTCAAGGAATTCAGGCCCCGGCTTTGCCGGGGCTTGTTCTTTTTCAGGGACTGCTGCGATCCGTCTGCGGCGACAACTGGACAGCTAGGGTTGCGGCCGGCCAAAAGAAAAGGGCGGGTCGCTGAGGACCCGCCCTTTGAACTCTTGGAATTTAGATCCGCGCTATTCTTGCTGACCCATGAACATCAGCAGGAACTGGAACATGTTCAGGAACGAGATGTATAGGCTCAGCGCGCCGTCAAAGGCAGCTTTGTCCAGCCATTCCTGATCACCATGCGAGGCGTGCGCCACATAGGTGTTTTTGATGTCCTGCGTATAAAAGGCGGTCAGACCGGCGAAGATCAGGATGCCAATGGCAGAGATAGCCATCATCATCACGCCCGACTGCAGGAACAGGTTGATGATCATTGCCACCAGAAGACCGATCACACCCATCATCAGGAAAGTGCCCATGCCGCTGAGATTGCGCTTGGTTGTATAACCGTAAAGGCTTAGCCCTGCGAAGGCGATCGAGGTCACGATGAAGGTCTGTGCGATCGAGTAGGGCGTGAAGATCATGAAAATTGAGCTCATCGATACGCCCATTACGGCAGCAAAGATGAAGAAGCCCAACTGTACAGCTGACGCCGACCCGCGACGCATCAAAGCGCCCCAGCCAAAGAAAATGAAGGCCAACGGTGCAAACATGATCACCCACTTCAACGGTGACAGGAACAGTGTGCCGCCCAAGCTTGTCAGATAACGGTCCGCACCGATCTGAGCGACCGCGTTGGTCGGGTCGGTCGTGACGGCGAGCCCGGCAATTGCCCACGCGGCCAGAGCCGTGATCAGCATGCCAATGGACATTGTGCCGTAGACTTTGTTCATGTGGGCGCGTAGGCCCTCGTCAATCTGGGCAGCGCGGGCGCCGGCCGCCGTCCGGACCGTGTCGAATTGTGCCATTAAAGGGTCTCCCTTCACAATATTTCAGTCGCGGCCTGCATTCAGACCACGTTCCCCGTAAATATCGGCAACTACGGGCTGTGATTCAAGAGTTTAGCGCACGAAACTGGTTAAAACGCGCAACAAAAATGGCGGTCAGCCGTGGCAGACCGCCATTTGCAGAGAAATGGTGCATTCGGAACTCACTTTTGCCAGAACTGCGGTGCATCCCAGACAGGGCGGCTGGCCTCAATTTCCGCCTGCTCACGGGTGATCCCGATGTCGGCCAGGGCCCGGTCATCCAGCTTGGCCAGACGGCAACGCTGGCGTCGCAGAGACAGCAAATCCCGGATTGAAGTCAGCGAAAAACGCCGGCGTGGTTTGCAGATGCTATAGATTTCAAGTTGGGTCATAACGAACTTCCTTTCACGATTTGCGATGAATGTTTCTCGTCTCATCAACTTCCTTGATTTATATGGCGCGATATGACACATTTTGAAAATGAATATTTATGAAGTGACACATAAGGAATCGTGAAGATGCGAAATTTGGACATCACGACCCTGCGTTCATTCGTGGCGGTGGCGGATCATGGTGGTGTGACACGCGCGGCCGGGTTCCTGCACCTGACGCAATCTGCGGTCTCAATGCAGTTGAAACGACTGGAGGAGCTGCTGGGTCTTGAGTTGCTGGACCGCAGTGGCCGCACCATTGCGCTGACCGCATCGGGCGATCAATTGCTGGCCTATGCAAGGCGCATGATCGCGCTGAATGACGAGGTGATCTCGAAACTCACAGATCAGGCGTTCGAGGGTGAGGTTGTATTAGGGGTGCCGCATGACATTGTTTATCCGGCCATTCCACGTGTCCTGCAGCGGTTTAATGCGGATTTCCCGCGCGTGCGTGTTCAGTTGGTGTCATCTTATTCGCTGCAATTGAAGGATATGTTCAAGAAGGGTGAATGCGATCTGATCCTGACCACCGAGGCGAATTGGGCCGAGGGCGCCGAGACCGTTGCCGAGCTGCCGTTGCGCTGGATCGGAGCACCGGGCGGATCAGCTTGGCGTAAACGTCCTATCCCTCTGGCGCTTGGACGTCGATGCTTGTTCCGGCCACAGGTGATCGCTGCGCTGGATGAGGCTGGTATCCCCTGGGAGCTGTCCGTTGAAACCGAAAACGACCGTACGATCGAGGCGACGGTCAGTGCCGACCTTGCTGTTCACGCGATGTTGGACGGCACAGAGGCCGCCCATCTGGCGCAGATCGAAGATGGTGGCGTTTTGCCCGACCTGCCCGCACATATGATCAATCTCTACGGGGCGGAGTCGGCGCGTGGCCCAGTGGTCGAGGCTTTGGCCGCGCTGGTGCGCCAGAACTTCCGCATGTTGGGCAGCGCCCCGTTGAAAGCAGTGGTTGGTTAAGCGGCGATCAGGGCGTGATCACAACCTTACCAGTTGCCGTACGATCCCGCAGCAATTGCAGGCCTTTTTCTGCTTCGGACAGCGGCAGGACGTGGCTGATATGAGGTTTGATCCGTCCTTCGCTATGCCAGCGGAACAGGGTTTCAAAACTGTCCTGAACGATCTGAGGCCGAAAGGTCAGGTAACCACCGATGTAAAAGCCGATCACAGTCAGGTTTTTGACCAGCAGGTGGTTGGCCGGAATCTGCGGAACGTCCCCACCGGCAAAGCCGATCGGCAGCAGGCGGCCTTCTGGGTTGGTGGCGCGAAACGCTGCTTTGAACACATCGCCGCCGATTGCGTCATAGACCACGTCCGCGCCCCCCAGGTCTTTGACGCGAATCCGCAGATCCTCTGACGCATCAATCAGGTGGTCTGCGCCAGCAGCCTGCGCGACAGCCAGTTTGTCCGCGCCGCGCGCTTGCGCAATCACCGTGGCACCCATCAATTTCCCGATTTCAACGGCCGTCAGTCCTACGCCGCCCGCGGCGCCTGTGACCAAGAGGGTTTCACCGGGCTGCAACCGGGCGCGATGGTCCAGCGCAATATGACTGGTGCCATAGGCGATCTGGATTGCGGCGGCGTCCTCAAAACCTATGGAATCGGGCAGGGGAATTGCCCGGTCTGCGTCAAACACACCGTATTCTGCCAATCCGCCCTGGCCCGAGTAAATTGCAACCCGGTCGCCAGGATTCAAATGGGTCACATCGGGGCCGACCTCATCAATGATACCGGCGATCTCCATTCCCTGTGTGAAAGGGGCTGGTGGCGTATCTTGATACGTGCCCTTTTGCATCAGCAGATCAGCAAAGTTCAATCCGCAAGCCTTGATTGCGACCCGAACCTGACCCTTGGCAGGGCGCGGAACGTCAATGTCACAAAGCTGGGCCGCTGCCCCAGAGATTGAAATTCGGTACGCCAGCATAATCGCACTCCTGTGGTTTTTTGCATAGGTTCGCGCTGGCCGCGAATTGTCAATCTCTGACCCTGCGGATCGCGAAATACGGCGTCCGTTCTGATCTGCCGTGACTTTGAAAAGGCGACGTGTGTCGGGCAAAGAATGCACAACCTTAAATCTTATTCAGTACCGTCGATTCAACCTTCTTGAAAAAAAGCGAAAAAGACGCAATATTGATCCACGGTGCTGATTAGGGGGACATGTTCCGGATTAGGGGGTGGTTAAGGTCAACTCGCTAACGTTGTGTTTGGGGCGTGTCATGCATCTGAGTAAGTTGTGTGTGTAGAATAGGAGAATACCAATGACCCATCACGTCGATGTCCATGTGGGAAAGCGTGTCCGGCACCGTCGCTGGCTGATTGGAATGACCCAACAGCAGTTGGCGCAACAAGTTGGTATTAAGTTTCAGCAGATTCAAAAATATGAAACGGGTGCCAACCGGATCAGCGCGTCCCGCCTATGGGATATTGCCGAGGCGTTGGATGTTCCTGTCAGCTTTTTCTTCGAAGGTTTGGAAGAAGCCGCCAAAGAACCTACCGGTAAAAAGTCGGTTCCTGCTGATCTGATGGGGGATAAGGAAGCTCTGGATCTGGTCCGTTCTTACTACGCGATTCCGGAAAACCAGCGCCGCCGCCTATTTGAACTTGCACGGGTGCTAAGCGACGTCGCGTGATCGACCGGGCTTGACTCTGGCGCGCACGAACCGCACGGGTAGCGCATGCAAGAGACCTCGTTAAGTGATCTGGAAGTAGCTGAGAAAATGGCCGACGCAGCGCGTTCGGTCATTCTTCCGTTTTTCAGACAGTCTAACCTTGAGACCGACAACAAACTCGCCGACGGCTTTGATCCGGTGACTGTGGCCGATCGAAATGCCGAGAAAGCCATGCGAGAAGTCTTGGCCAAACACCGCCCCGATGACGGAATTTTCGGCGAGGAATTTGGCCAGTCCAGTGGAACCAGCGGTCGCACATGGGTTCTGGACCCGATAGATGGAACGCGCGGTTTCATTAGCGGCACGCCGACCTGGGGTGTTCTGATCGCGTTGAACGCCCAGGACGCGCCGTTTTTGGGGGTGATCGATCAACCCTATATCGGCGAGCGGTTTGTTGGGACATCCGATTTGGCGCAAGTGACCGGACCAACCGGCACATCCCGTTTGAAAACCCGGACGACGCAGTCCCTGGATCAGGCGATTCTGTTCACCACATTTCCCGAAGTTGGCACGCCCGAGGATCGCGCCGGATTTGAGGCGGTGGCGCAGAATGTGCGCCTGACCCGGTATGGCATGGATTGCTATGCTTATGCGTTGCTGGCTTCGGGACAAATCGATCTGGTGATCGAATCTGGTCTTCTGGCCTATGATATTCAGGCGCCAATTGCGGTGATCAAGGCGGCGGGCGGCGTTGTTACTGATTGGCAGGGCGGGCCTGCACATAACGGGGGCCGTGCGTTGGCTGCGGCCAACCCGCAGCTTCACGCCGCAGCCTTGGAAATCCTGCGCACTTATTGAAATCTGTTGCTGCTTAGCGGCCTGTCGGGTAGGTTTCACCCGGCTGGTTCTTGTGCCCGTTTTCCGCCAGCTTTCGCACTCCATGCATGAAACGGGCTTGTGCAAGGAGAGCGATATGACTGAAACCCTTATCAAGAATGCCGACACGATCCTGACGATGGATGACACGCGCCGCGAGCTTTCGGGCGCAGATATCCTGATCCGGGATGGGCAGGTCGCGCAGATCGGCCATGGCTTGCAAACAATAGGCGAGATTCAGGACGCGTCCGGTTGCGTCGTGACGCCCGGGTTGGTGAACACCCATCATCACCTGTACCAAACCCTGACACGCGCAGTGCCCGGCGGGCAGGACGCATTGCTGTTTGGCTGGTTGCAGACGCTCTACCCGATCTGGTCGCGGTTTGGGCCTGAGGAAATGTTCATCTCAGCCCAGATCGGTCTGGCTGAGCTCGCTCTGTCTGGATGTACGCTCAGTTCCGACCACCTGTATCTGTATCCTAACGGCGCTCGGCTGGACGACACTATCGCCGCCGCCGCCGAGATTGGTCTGCGGTTCCATCCAACCCGCGGCGCGATGAGCATTGGAGAAAGTGACGGGGGATTGCCGCCGGACACGCTGGTTGAGGACGAAGGGGCGATCCTGGACGACATGATCCGAGTGGTGGATGCGTTTCACGATCCCGCTGAAGGCGCGATGTGCCGGGTGGGGCTGGCCCCGTGTTCGCCGTTCTCGGTCAGTCGTGATCTGATGCGGGATACCGCCTTGTTGGCGCGCGACAAGGGCGTGATGCTGCACACTCATCTGGCGGAAAACGACGAAGATATTGCCTATTCACAGGCTCAGTTCGGTTGCCGCCCCGGCCAATATGCAGAGGATTTGGGCTGGACCGGATCGGATGTCTGGCACGCCCATTGCGTCAAGCTGGATGGGGCCGAGATTGATCTGTTCGCCAGAACCCAGACCGGTGTCGCGCATTGTCCTTGTTCCAATTGCCGTCTTGGGTCGGGCATTGCCCCTGTGCGGGCGATGCGGGATCAGGGCGTGAAAGTTGGCCTAGGTGCGGACGGCTCGGCCAGCAATGACAATGGTAATCTGGTCTTTGAGGCCCGCCAGGCCATGTTGCTGCAACGTGTGGCTTACGGTGCAGATGCCATGTCGTCTCGCGAAGCACTGGAGATCGCCACGCGCGGCGGTGCGGATGTTCTGAACCGCCCCGATTGTGGGCGTCTGCAACCCGGCAAACGGGCTGACATCGCTATTTGGGATACACGTTGCATCGAAAGCGCGGGCAGCTGGGACCCGGCCGCATTGCTGCTGGCCGGACCGATGCGGGTGAAACATTTGTTTGTCGAAGGGCGTCAGATCGTGCGCGACGGGCAGGTCACTACGTTGGACATGCCGCCGGTGATCGAACGGCAGACCCAACTGGCCCGGGCCTTGCAATCCTAGTTGCTGACGCGTTGACCGGCGATCCAGACCTCGGAGATCGCCCGGTCGTCGCCCATCATGATTGTGGGAAAGATGGCCTCCCACAGATCCTCGGCACACGCTTCGCGCTGGGCGATGGCAGGGGTGGAGGCAAGGTCGAGCACGATCAGATCGGCCTCCATCCCGGTTGCGACGTTGCCAATGCAATCATCCAACCGAAGTGATCGTGCCGAACCGACGGTGCCAAGCCACAACAGCTGTGCCGCATGCAGGGGTGCTCCGCGCAGCTGTCCGATTTCATAGGCCGCCGCCATCGTGCGCAGCATCGAAAAGCTGGATCCGCCGCCGGTATCTGTCGCCAGCCCAACCCGGTGACCCTCATGCATCAACCCGCTCATGTCGAACAGCCCTGATCCGATGAAGGTGTTTGAGGTGGGGCAGTGGATCAGCGCCGCGTCAACCTCACGCAGGCGGTCGCGTTCGCGTGACTCCAGATGGATAACGTGGCCGTAGACGCCGTGCGAGCCCAGCAGACCGAACTTTTCATACGTGTCCAGATAATCACGCGCCTCGGGGAACAGCTCGCGCACCCAGGCGATTTCGTCGGTTTGCTCGCTCAGGTGAGTTTGCATCAGGCAATGAGGGTTTTCAGCCCACAAAGCGCCCATCGCTTCCAGTTGATCGGGTGTGGATGTGGGCGAAAAGCGCGGCGTGATCGCGTAAGAGAGACGACCAACACCGTGCCATTTGTTCAGCAAAGCTGCAGACTGGTCATAAGCAGTTTGTGCGGTATCGCGCAGCCCCTCAGGCGCGTTGCGATCCATGCAGGTCTTGCCCGCCACGACCCGCTGGTTGCGCTGTTGCGCGGCAGTAAAGAACGCATCAACGCTTTCGGGATGGATGGTGCAGAAACTGCACATGGTCGTGGTGCCATGGGCCGCCGTCAAGTCCAGATAGCGGTTGGCGATTTCGCTGGCATAGGTGCTGTCGCCGAACTTCATCTCTTCTGGGAAGGTATAGGTGTTCAGCCAGTCGATCAGGCGTTTGCCCCAGCTGGCGATCATTGCAGTCTGCGGGTAATGCACATGCGCGTCGACAAACCCGGCCATGATCACTCGCTGGCCGTGATCCACAACATCCGCGTCAGGATGGGCCGCGCGCAGGCTGTCGGCATCGGCTACGGCAGAAATGCGCCCGCCTTCGATCAGCAGGGCCTCGCTGACGGTTACCGCGTCGGTCGGATCACCCTCAAAAGGGGACCCGTTGAAACTCAGGACGCGTCCTTTCAGCAGCGTTTTTTGCGCCATAATCGATATTCTCCGCCTGTCTGGGACCGTGAAACAGCATAGGCGGGCAAAACTTGTCGGTAAATCGGCGCATTGTCATTGTTTTCCGGTAGCTGCTTCTTCTAATTAGGGGTCAATGACCGAAGGAACGGGGGCAGAAATGACAACAGGCTTTGACGAACCCGTGACCGAGCCCACCAGTGACGATGACGTTTATGCGCTGGATCGCAAGACCGTAGCAGCCATTCTGTACGCGGTTGATGTGGATGACCGCGACAAGCTGATTGAGCTGATGGAGCCGCTGCACGCGGCCGACATTGCTGACCTTCTGGAACAGATCAACGCTTACGACCGCGCCCGCCTGATCCGTCTCTATGATAAAGAGTTCGACGGCGATATCCTGTCGGAATTGGATGAGGCCGTCCGCGAAGAGGTGATTAACGTCCTGCGCCCGGATGTTCTGGCCGACGCGGTGCGCGACATGGAAAGCGACGACGTTGTCGACCTGCTGGAAGATCTGGAAGAGCCTCAGAAAGAGGCCATTCTGGACGTCCTTGAGGATTCCGAGAGAGTGGCAGCCGAGCAGGCGCTGTCTTACCCCGAAAACTCGGCCGGTCGTCTTATGCAGCGCGAGGTGGTCATGGCACCCGAGCATTGGATGGTGGGGCAGGCCATCGATTTCATGCGCGCCAATGACGATCTGCCTGAACAGTTTTATCACGTTGTTCTGGTCGACCCGCGCTTGAAGCCAGTTGCACAGGTCACGCTGGGCAAGCTGATGGCGACCCGGCGCGACGTCCCGCTGCATGACATCGCCGAAGAAGAGTTCCACACAATCCCGGTCGATCAGGACGAAGAGGATGTGGCCTATGCCTTCAACCAATACCACCTGATTTCGGCCCCGGTTGTTGATGGCGACGGGCGTTTGGTTGGTGTGATCACCATCGATGATGCAATGGTCGTGTTGGATGAAGAATATGAAGAGGACATGCTGCGCCTTGCGGGGGTCAGTGACGAAAGCTCGTTGTCGGACAGTGTGGCAGCGACCAGCAAGCGCCGATTGCCCTGGCTGGCGGTGAATCTGTGTACGTCGATCTGTGCCTCATTGGTGATTTCGCAGTTCGAAGCGGCGATTGATCAGTTGGTGGCGCTTGCCATTTTGATGCCGATCGTGGCCTCGATGGGGGGCAATGCGGGGACGCAGTCGCTGACAGTTGCAGTGCGGGCGCTTGCGACGCGCGACCTTACCGGTTCCAACGTGGCGCGCGTGATCCGGCGGGAATTGCTGGTTGGCGTGTTGAACGGACTGTGTTTTGCCATCGTTTTGGGGACGGTTGGCATGATGTGGTTCGATTCTCCGATGTTGGGTGTCGTGATCGGGTCGGCGCTGGTCGTGAACATGGTGATCGCGGGCTTTGCAGGTACGGTAGTACCGGTGGTGCTGGACCGCTTGGGTGTAGACCCGGCGCTGGCATCCGGGACCTTTGTGACAACCACCACGGATGTCATGGGGTTCTTCATCTTTCTGGGGCTTGCCAGCGTGATTCTACTGTGACCGATTTGACCGACATAAAGGCTGCCGCACGTAAGGCGGCTTTTGCCCGCCGCAAGGCTGCGTTTGACGCCTGTGTTCCCGGCGCCGCAGGGCGTTTGTCCGAGATTCTGGCGGGGCATCGGGGGGTGCCGTTGTCGGGATACATGCCGATCCGCACCGAGATTGATCCGCTGGCTGCCATGGCCGAAGCATCGGCCTATGGCCCTGTCGGTGTGCCGGTTATCCAAGCCGCAGGACAGCCGCTGAAGTTCTCACACTGGACGCCCGAGGGTGTTTTGAAAGACGGCCCGTTCGGGGCCAGGGTGCCAGAGGTCGATGACTATTTCGATCCTGAGATCCTGATCGTTCCGCTTGTGGCATTTGATGCGCAAGGCGGCAGGCTGGGCTATGGCGGCGGGTTCTATGACCGCACATTGGAGGGCCTGCGCGCCAGGCGTCCGACTCTGGCCATTGGCTTTGCTTTTGACGCGCAAGAGGCAGAAGGGTTGCCGCTTGAGCCGACCGATCAACCGCTGGATATGGTTGTCACTGAAAGCCGGGTCCTGACGTTTCGCAGCTGACGGTGTCAGCCGGAATGGTTTTCGCGGAAATACTCCCACGCATCAATCTCGGTTCCATCCGGCAAGATACAGACGCCGGATTGCCCATTGTCGCCATCGCGAATCTCGTATCGGGCGCCGCTGTCTATGCAGTAGGTCGCAGCGGGATTTGCCAGTTGCGCGGTTGCATCGGACGAAAGGCTTTCGTCACAAGCTGCAAGTAAAGCCAGGCCAAGGGCAGACAGAAGAATGCGAGACATAAGGAATCTCCGGTATTAAGTGTTTTGACAGATTATGCAGGCAGCTAAACCGCTTGTGCTTACCCATTACCACACTTAGGACAGATTGAATGAGAATACTATTTCTGGGTGACGTCATGGGCCGCGCGGGACGCACGGCCGTCCAACAGCATCTGCCGCGCCTGCGCGAGGAATGGCGGCTGGATTTCGTTGTCGTCAATGGCGAAAACGCCTCGAATGGGATGGGGCTGACAGGGGATCATGCCAAGCTGTTGCTGGACGCCGGCGCGGATTGCCTCACACTGGGCGACCACGCGTTCGATCAGAAAGACATGTTGCAGTTCATCGAAAAAGAACCCCGTATCGTGCGCCCGGTGAATTTCGCCAAGGGTGCCCCCGGGCGGGGCCACCGTTTGTTCAACGCACCAGGCGGTCGCAAGATTTTGGTGGTTCAGGTTTTGGGGCAGGTCTTTATGAAGCGGCCCTTTGATGATCCATTCTCGGCCATCGAGCCCATTCTGAAGTCGCACCCGCGCGGCGGGCAGGCGCAGGCGATCCTCGTGGATATGCATTGCGAGGCAACTTCTGAGAAAATGGCGATGGGTCATTATTGTGACAAACGCGCCAGTCTGGTGGTTGGGACGCACACCCATGTACCGACGGCGGACGCACAAATCTTGCCGGGAGGCACTGCCTATCTAACCGATGCAGGCATGTGTGGCGACTACGATTCCGTCATCGGAATGGACAAGCTTGAACCGATGCGCCGGTTTATCACTGGAATGCCCAAGGCTCGGTTCACTCCGGCCAATGGGGATGCAACGCTGAGCGGCGTGTTCGTTGAAACCGATGACTGTGATGGTCAGGCCAAATCTGTGCAAATGGTACGCGTTGGTGGTCGATTGCAACAAGCAGGGCCGCAATAGGGTCATGTCAGGCTTGCCCTGCTGCGCGCAATGCGGGAAACTGCCTGCCGGGCGCTTATGCCAGGTCAGGGTTCGGACAGAATACCAAGAATGCAATTCCTCCAACTGACAGAAACAGGCAGCGCGATACTGGCGCTGATGGTTGTTGCGGGCATGTTCATCATGTTCCTGCGCGAGGTGTACCCGACCGAAGTTGTTGCCATCGGTGGCGTCGCGCTGATGCTGGTGACGGGCATTCTGCCGTATCAGAGCGCGCTGGTGGTTCTGTCCAATCCGGCACCTTGGACGATTGCAGCGATGTTCATCATCATGGGCGCTTTGGTGCGGACCGGTGCGCTGGACGCGTTCACGTCGACAGCGCAAAAACAGGCGCAGGTCAACCCGCGGATCGCCATTGGGATGCTGATGGCATTTGTCGTTATCGCCTCGGCGGTGGTGTCGAATACTCCGGTTGTTGTTGTCATGATCCCGGTATTTGTCCAGATCGCGCGCACGCTGAATGTTCCTGCCTCAAAACTGCTGATCCCGCTCAGTTATGCAGCGATACTGGGCGGCACGCTGACCTTGATCGGAACGTCGACCAACCTGCTGGTGGATGGTGTCGCAAGATCACAGGGGATGGCGGCGTTTACGATTTTCGAAGTCACGCCGCTGGGCATTGCGCTGGTGATCTATGGCATGATCTACCTGCGTTTCATTGCGCCGCGATTGTTGCCGGATCGCGACAGCATGGCCACGCTGCTGTCTGACAGGTCGCAGATGAAATTCTTTACCGAGGCCGTTATCCCGCCTGAAAGCAACCTGATCGGGCGCGAGGTAACGGGGGTTCAGCTGTTCAAACGCCCCGGCGTGCGTCTGATCGACGTGATCCGGGGGGATGAATCGCTGCGGCGTAACCTCAAGGGCGTGACATTGAATCTCGGGGACCGCGTGGTCTTGCGCACACAAATGACCGAGTTGCTAAGCCTGCAGAGCAACAAGGAACTCAAACGCGTCGATCAGGTCTCGGCTGTTGAAACCAAGACGGTCGAGGTGCTGATCACCCCTGGTTGTCGTATGGTGGGGCGGACGCTGGGTATGCTGCGGCTGCGGCGGCGTTACGGTGTCTACGTGCTGGCGGTGCATCGGCGGAATCAGAATATCGGCCGTCAATTGGATGATCTGGTGGTGCGGGTCGGTGATACACTGTTGTTGGAAGGTGCACCCGCCGATATCCAGAAACTGGCCGCTGACATGGATATGGTTGACGTCACCCAACCCTCGGCCCGCGCGTTCCGGCGCAGTCACGCGCCCATCGCCATCGGCGCTCTGGTTGGAATTGTGGCGCTGGCTGCATTTGGCGTTGCGCCCATCCTGTTGCTGTCGATTCTGGCCGTAGCAGTCGTTCTGATCACTCGTTGCATCGACGCAGACGAGGCGTTTTCTTTTGTCGAAGGTCGTCTGCTGGCGCTTATTTTCTCGATGCTGGCCATTGGCGCGGCTTTGGATAAATCCGGGGCTGTATCGTTGATAGTCGAAGCAATTGCACCCGGTCTCAGCACGTTGCCACCGTTCCTGATCATCTGGGCCGTGTACCTGTTGACTTCGGTGCTGACCGAACTGGTATCGAACAACGCGGTGGCGGTAGTGGTGACGCCGATCGCCATCGGCCTGGCGCAGGCCGTGGGCATTGATCCGCGGCCATTGGTGGTGGCCGTCATGGTGGCAGCGTCGGCGTCTTTTGCGACGCCTATCGGATATCAGACAAACATGATGGTCTATGGTCCCGGCGGGTACAGGTTCGTGGACTTCATGAAAGTCGGTATCCCGTTGAACCTAACCGTCGGGCTGCTGGCATCCTTGCTGATTCCGCTGATCTGGCCGTTATAGAACCGGCGTAGAACCGCTAGCGTTCCGGCAAAGCCCTTGTAAACTCAGATGTTCATACAATGTTTTGACAAAGTGATTTTATAGGAAGGAGCAAGCGTATGCTCAGGACCGGATCTGCCGCATTGGCGGCCACAGCCTTATCAGTCGCGCTTAGCAGCCTCGCTGCGGCCGGAACAGTCGAAGGAACAGCCACGTATCGTGAGCGGATTGCGGTGCCGCAAGATGCAACGCTTTTGGTGCAGTTGCAGGATGTATCCCGCGCGGATGCGCCCTCGTTCACTTTGTCGGCCAAGCGTTATGCGCTGACTGGTGTGCCTGCGCAGTTTGAGTTGAACTATGATGACGCGCTGATCCGGGATGGGATGCGCTATGTGGTGCGTGGGTCGATCCTGCAGGGCGACAAGCTGTTGTTCACTACCGACACGGCCTGTCCGGTGCTGACCAACGACTCTGGTAACACAACCGATCTTATTCTGGTGCAGGTACAACCTCAGGGAGCGGCTGTTCTTGCGAATACGACCTGGACCGCAACCGGTTTGAACGGTGCCGCGCTTGGGACTGAAAAGCTCCCTGAATTGTCCTTTGGTGAAGGCGGGGCTTTTGCGGGTAACGGTGGTTGCAACCGTTTCTCCGGCCAAGCTGAGGTTTCGGCCAGTCAGATCGACTTTCCCGACAACATGGCTGCAACGCTGATGGCTTGCCCGCCACCCTTGGATGAGGTCGAGCGGCAGTTCTTCAAGACATTGCAGGGCGTGACCACTTATGCGTTCAAGGGGGACACGCTGGTGTTTCTGGATAGCGCTGGTCAGCCGGTGGTGCAGTTCGCACAAGCACAGTAACTCCAAACGGGCCGTCACGCGACGGCCCGCGACCGCCCGGCATTGCGGCCCGAGAAGATGCAGCCGCCCAGGAAAGACCCCTCAAGCGCGTTGTACCCGTGATAGCCGCCGCCGCCGAATCCCGCGACCTCGCCGGCAGCAAACAGACCGGGGACCACCTGACCGTTTGCGCCGATCATCTGGCTGTCCAGATTGGTTTGCAACCCGCCCAGTGTCTTGCGCGTCAATACGTGCAGTTTGACGGCGATCAGCGGGCCATTGGCGGGATCAAGAAACTTGTGCGGCTTGGCGGTTCTGATCAGCTTGTCACCGCGGTAATTGCGCGCCGCCAGTATGGCCGCCATCTGGGCGTCCTTGGTAAAAGGGTTGTCGACCTGAGAATCCCTTGCCTCGATCTGGGCGCGCAGATGCGCCTCATCGATCAGGCCGCCACCCATCTGGTTCATGCCGCCGACCAACTCAGTCAGGGTGTTGGCGACGATGAAATCTTCGCCGTGTTCTTTGAACGCCTCGACCGGTGCAGTGGCTTTTGACCCTGTCAAAACGCGCTGAAACAGAACCTCGCGCCAGCCGCCATCGGTCATGTCGGGGTTCTGCTCGGACCCGGACAGGGCGAATTCCTTTTTGATCACCTTCTGGGTCAGGACAAACCAGCTGTATTCATGGCCGGTTTTCAGGATTTCCTGCAGCGTGCCCAGCGTATCGAACCCCGGCAGGCAGGGCGGTTTCAACCGGTTGCCCTGCGCGTCAAACCACATCGAACTTGGGCCGGGCAGTATTCGAATCCCGTGTGAAGGCCAGATTGGATTCCAGTTCCGCACGCCTTCGGTGTAATGCCACATCCGGTCGCCGTTGATCACGTGGCCACCGGCCTTTTCGCTGATCCCGATCATGCGGCCATCGACATGAAACGGCACTCCGGCCACCATATCCTTGGGCGGTTCACCCAGCCTGTCCCGTGGCCAGTTCTCGCGCACCATCTCAAAATTGCCGCCGATCCCGCCCGAGGTGACGATCACCGACGGGGCATAAACCTCGAACTCGCCAACCTCATCGCGGTTTGTTTTGGCACCGTGTGGAGCCGTGTCATCCGCCAGAACTTCGCCGGATACACCCTTGGCGGTCCCGTTTTGCATGATGATGTGGCTGACCTGATGGCGGAACTTCAGTTGGATCAACCCGGCACTGATATGTTCGTGCACCCGGCGTTTGAAATGTTCCAGAACACCGGGACCCGTGCCCCAAGTGATATGAAATCGGGGGACAGAGTTGCCGTGCCCATCGGCATAAGACCCGCCACGTTCAGCCCAACCTACAATCGGGAACCAGCGCAGGCCCATCTCATGCAGCCAGGGGCGCATCTCACCGGCGGCGAACTCGACATACGCTTCGGCCCATTTGCGCGGCCAGGCGTCTTCGTCCCGGTCGAACTGTGCGCTGCCCATCCAGTCACGCAGGGCTAGCTCGTGGCTGTCCTTGATACCCATTCGGCGTTGTTCCGGCGTGTTGACCATAAACAAGCCGCCAAGGCTCCAGAACGCCTGACCGCCCAGAAAATGCGCAGGCTCTTGGTCTACGATGATCACCTTTTTACCGCGATCTCCCAACTCGGCTGCGGCGGCCAATCCGGCCAGACCGGCGCCTACAACGATGGCATCTGCAGTATTGTTGGGCATGTCCTGTCCTTTCAGCGACTGCGGAGCCAAGCGACATAGGGCAGGGCCACGACATACATCATGATCCCGTACACCGCCGCGGGCAGGGCAAGCGGGCTGAACCCGCTTTCTGTCCCGGTGATCAGTGCCGCCAAAGTGATCCCCAGCGTCGAGTTCTGGATGCCGGTCTCGATTGAGATCGTCTTGCTTTCATTCCACGATAGTTTTGCGGCGCGCGCCAGCCCCAATCCCATTAGCAGCAACGCAATGTTAAGTGTGACCAGCCCGCCACCCATAATGCCCAGATTTTCAACGAAGGTCTGCCAGTTTCCGGCCAGCGCCGCGAGGACGATCAGAACAAAGAGAACCGTGGCTAGTTTTGACAACGGTGCATCAATCCGCGTCGCGAATCCAGCGGCAAAATGCCGAAGGCTGATGCCGATGGCGACAGGCAGGGTAGTGATCAGAAACATAGCGATGGCAAGCCCGGTGATCGACACCTCAGGTGCGTCTTCCCCCATGAAATGTGCGATGGACCACGCCGCCAGCACAGGAACCGTCACCAAAGACAGCAGGCTGATCACGGCAGTCAGGCTGACCGACAGGGCAACATCACCCTTGGCCAGTTTTGCAAGGATGTTGCTGGTGACACCGCCAGGGCAGAAGCTGAGGATCATGAACCCGACTGCGATCTCGGGCGGCAGGGCGAACAGTTTGACCGTCGCAAAGGCCACGACGGGCAGCAGCACGACCTGACACAATGCGCCGATGGCAAATGGATATCCCCGGCTCAGAACGCGGCGGAAATCGGCAATCTCAAGCCCGACGCCCAGTGACAACATGATAATGGCCAACGAAAGCGGCAGGCCGACAGATAATAGAAGATCCAAGAACAACTCCTCCCAAAGTCATTCGGATCAGCCTATGCGAGGGGCCAAGTCACAGGCAACCGCGCCGTTAGGTCACCCGTAGCGTTGAGCGAACCGGCGCAGGATTTCGCCGGGCTGAGTAACTTCGGCCGAGTGACAGATATCGATCAGTTTCTGCGCGTCTTCGGGGGGGAAATAGCCGAAATTCTTGTAGATGTTGATGCGCTGTTCAAAATCCCGTGCATCTGCCTCGGGGTGGAATTGCGTGGCATAAACGTTCTGACCCCAGCGGATCATCTGAAATGGGCAGGGATCCGAGGCCAGCAAATGAACGCAGCCATCCGGCAGGGTCTGAACGGCCTCTTTATGGCCCACAAAAGCGTCGAAGGTTGAGTTAAGTCCGGCGGTCAGCGGATCGCGCGCGCCGTCTTGGGTCAGGTGGCAGGTCGAAGGGCCTACGGGCTCTCCGAACTGGTCCTTGCTGACATCACCGCCCAGATGGACCGCCAGAACGCCCAACCCATAGCAGCAGCCCATGAATGGGTGATCCTGCGCGGTGATCTGTGGCATCAGCCCCATAATGGCCGCTTCGACGCGTGCATCCACCAGGGATTTCGTCGCCGGATCGTCGCTGACGCAGCCGGGTCCACCACCAACGATCACACCTGCGTAATCGGTGACATCCAGCGCATTTGGAAGCTCTTCGCAGTCGAGACGGATGCGATGTGTCTGGTTAGGCGTCAGCCCGGTCTTATCTAGAATCGAGGCGTATTCCGCGTCCGAGGCTTCGGTTTCCGGGCGCAATTGCAGGATCAGGAATCGTTTCATGCGGTGGCTTTACCCGTCATAGCGGCCAGAAGACAAGGATCGAGGGGACCGTGACCGCAATGATCAGGATTTCCAGCGGCAGACCCATGCGCCAGTAATCGCCAAAGCGATAGCCGCCGGGGCCCAGCACCAGTGTGTTGTTCTTATGCCCGATAGGTGTCAGGAAGGCTGCGGATGCCGCCACGGCTACCGTCATCAGGAACGGATCTGGCGAGACCTCTAGCGTGCGGGCCATCTGAATACCGACTGGCGCTGCGACAATGGCTGTGGCGGTGTTGTTCAGCACATCCGAAAGGGTCATGGTGACCACCATCAGCACGGTCAGAATGGCCCATGCGGGCAAGCCGTTGGTCAGTTGTATCAACGCATCGGCGATCAGTTCGGTTCCGCCCGAGGTCTCTAACGCACTGCCCAGCGGGATCATCGAACCCAGCAAAACTACAACCGGCCATTCGATATGATTGTAGAGATCAGCGATCGGCATGATCTTGGTCAGCACATAGGCCACGACCACCAGCCCCAGTGCGATCGGCAGGTAGATCAACCCGACACTTGCCGCCAGCACGGCAGCCGCAAACAGACCGATGGCCAGCCATGCTTTGTCGTTGGCGGTGACGTTTAACCCGCGCTCGGCCAGAGGTAGGCAACCCAGCCAATCCGTGACGTCCGCGCTGCGGTCCCGGGGGCAAAGCAGCAGAAGGATGTCGCCTGCCTCGACCTCGGTCTTGCGAACTTGTTCTGTGATGCGACGCCCCTGCCGTGAAATGCCCATCAGCACGGTGCTTTGCCGCCACGCCAGCCCCAGCCCCTGAGCAGTACGCCCGGTGATACGGGCGTTTTCGGGGGCGACAACCTCGATCACTTCAAGCCCGTCGCCCTCAGCCTTTAGCAATTCTTGACGGCGGGTGTCCGAAAAGTCGAGGTTCAGCGCCGCGCGGAATTCGTCCAATGCCTCGGGGCGGGCTTCAAGCACCAATGCGTCGCCGTCTTTCAACGTGGCGTGTGCGGATCGGCCATAGCGGCGTTTGCCGTCGCGGATCAGGCCGATGATGGCGACGTCGGATTTCTCGGCGGCTTCATACATCTCACTGACCCGTTTGCCGATATGGGCTGATTCCGGGGGGATGGTCAGCTCGGCGATGTATTCAGCCAACACCTCAGAGCTTTCGGACTGCGGCCCGCGATTGGGAATCAGCCGCCACCCCACCAGCGCGACAAAGGCCAGCCCGGCAAGGGCGGCGATGCCGCCAACGGGGGCGAAATCGAACATGCTGAATGGTTCACCCAGTGTTTCCTGCCGGATCGACGCGATAATGATGTTAGGCGGCGTACCGATCAGCGTTGCCATGCCGCCCAGAATTGTGGCGAAACTCAGTGGCATCAGGGTCAGGCCCACAGACCGCCCCGCCTTGCGCGCGGTTTGAATGTCCACCGGCATCAACAGCGCCAGCGCGGCCACGTTATTCATGAAGGCCGACAGAACCGCCCCGATCCCGCCCATCAACGCGATGTGGGCACCAAGCCCGCGCGAGGCATCGACCAGTGTGCGTGTGATCAAAAAAACAGCCCCCGACCGGACCAACCCGGCGGACACCACCAGAACCAGCGCCACGATGATGGTCGCAGGATGGCCAAAACCCGCAAAGGCGTCATCCACCGGGACCACACCCAGAACAACCCCGATCAGCAGCGCGGAAAACGCCACAAGGTCATAGCGAAACCGCCCCCAAAGCAGCATTCCGAATACAGCGGCGAAAAGGGCAAAAAGAATAATCTGGTCTGTTGTCATGCCGCCACCATACCCACAGCGAGGACCGTCGCAAGCCGCTCTCTTGATCCCAAGCCCTGCAAACGTCTATATGAGCGCCGAATACGCAATCACGATGACGAGGACGCAACATGGCAGGCCATTCCAAATGGGCCAACATCCAGCACCGTAAAGGGCGTCAGGACGCCGCGCGGTCCAAGCTTTTTTCCAAACTGTCGAAAGAGATCACAGTCGCGGCCAAGATGGGCGACCCCGATCCCGACAAAAACCCGCGCCTGCGTCTGGCGGTGAAAGAGGCCAAGTCGCAATCGGTACCCAAGGATGTGATTGATCGCGCGATCAAGAAGTCTCAGGCAGGTGATGGCGACGATTACGAAGAAATCCGGTACGAGGGCTATGGCCCCAACGGTGTCGCGGTAATCGTCGAGACGATGACGGACAATCGCAACCGAACCGCATCAACCGTACGCTCGACCTTTTCCAAAAACGGCGGCAATCTGGGTGAAACCGGCTCGGTCGGGTTCATGTTCGAGCGCAAGGGTGAGGTGGTCTATACCGTATCCGTAGGCGATGCCGACGCGGTCTTTGAGGCCGCGATTGAGGCTGGTGCGGAAGATGTCGAAAGCTCGGACGAGGGGCATATCATCTGGTGCGCGGATACGGATCTGAACGAGGTATCGAACGCGCTGGAGACCGCGCTGGGCGAAACGGAATCAACCAAGCTGATCTGGAAACCCACTACGACGACCGAGTTGGGTCTGGAAGACATGCAAAAGCTGATGAAGCTGGTTGATGCGCTGGAAGACGATGATGACGTCCAGCGCGTGACCACCAACTTTGAGGCAACGGATGAGGTCATGGCGCAGCTTTGATCCGCGTCATGGCACACCTACCGAAAACCCGGCCGTTGGTCGGGTTTTTGTTTTTCTGCCCGTGAGTTCTTGGCCGGTCCGGCAGAACCCTATAGGTTTGAAACTGCCCGCGATTGACCCGGAACAGCCCTTCCAATTGGCAAAACGAATGAGCGTATGACGGACAACCCAACCCCGCCAAAAAGGAATTTCCCGGTACTGACCGGGCAAAGCATCCTGTCCCAGGTTGCATGGACTCTTGGCAGTCCATCCATCGTTTTGCCGTTTCTGGCGGTCTCGTTGGAACTGCCAATGTTTATCGCCGGAGCTCTGGTCTCGGTGCGCATGACGGGCAGCATGATTTCGGACGTGTTTTTGGCGCAGGCGATTTCAGCGCGCGACCACAAAAAGCGCGGAATCGCGCTGACCGAAATTGCAATCGGGGCCTGTCTGGTCATGGCGCTTGTGGTGGCTGCGACAGGGGTTGTTCCGGCCATCGGCGTGGCTTTTGTTGCAGCGTTCTTTCTGATTGGCCTGATCGAAGAGATTCAAGCGTTGATGTTCACCGATCTTCTGGGTGATCACGTGCAATCGAAATCGCGGATGATCATGCGATACCTGCAACTTGGTGTTGGCGGATTGGGTGCCATCGGCTTGGCGCTTTTGGTGCATGAGATCACTAAAGAGAACCCACCGTTTTCGCGCCATTCTGCGGTTATTGCCGTGTCAGTGACCTTTTTTGTGCTCTCCGCTGTGGTCATTCTGGCGATGTCTGAGATGACACGCTCTTCGCAGCCCAAGGACAAAACGCAACCGGCGCGCAAACGGAAGTTCACCGAGAACTTTACAGACATTTTCGCCATGTTCAGTGAGGCTTGGTTCCGCCGTTACATGGTGATGCGGATGCCGTTGGTGGTTGTCTCACTGGCGGTTCCGTTTTTTGCCCTGATTGCGGCCGAGGCGCATCATGCGTCTGCCAAGGGTTTGACGGCGATGATTATCTCCTCGGCTTCGGGGTATCTGGTCTCGGCCCCTTTGTGGCAGATGGTGAATCTGAAGTCGCATCGTGCGGTCATGGTGACTGGCAACCTGATGGTGGCGCTGACGGGTGCTGCGCTGCTGTCGATGCATTTCCTCGGGATCGATCACGAGGTGCATCTGCACGCCATCGCCCTGTTCATCGTCACAGTCGCAGTGACTGGTGTCAGCAGCGCGCGTAAACTGTACTTCCTGGATGTCGCGCCCAAGGATCAACGCGTTAAAGGTGCGGCTGCGATCAAAAGCATTTGCCGGATAACAGGGGTCATCGTTTCAGCATGTCTGGCCGGGGTGGCGCATATGCACGAGGTCGCATGGGCCATCGTGTTCATCGTGACCGTCAGTCTGATCGCGGCCATCCTGTGTTACCGGGTGGTGCTACCACACGCGAAGCAGGCCGTTGCCTCCTGACCCAATATCACGGCTCCGCAGATGCGGCCACTGCGCGCCTGATCGCGGCCGTCAGCGGTGCCAGTGACGGGGCCAGAACGCGGACGACCTGCCACGTCAAGGGAACATCAAGCGGCGCGTTAGGCAGGACCGGGCATAGCTTGCCGTTCTCAATGGCATCCTGCACCAGTGAAACCGGGTTCATACCCCAGCCTATCCCGGCAATCGCGGCTTCGACAAACCCGTGCGACGTTGGCAGAAAGTGTGAAGGGGGTGATATCCGTTGGCCCGTCTGAGCAGTGATCCACGATCTCTGCAAGCTGTCTTTCCGGTTAAACGTCAGGCAGGGCGCAACCGCCAGAGTGCGTGCAGTCACGCCATCCGCAAACCATCGGCGCATGAACGCCGGACTGGCGGTGGGAAGATAGCGCAAGTCACCTAAAGCCACCGGATCACATCCCGCGACCGGCTGTCCGCCAACGGTTATGGCGGCGCTGACCTCTCCGCGGCGCAGCCACTCTGCCGAATGGTCCTGATCATCGACGACCAGATCGAACAATAGACCCTCTGCCTGTGCCATGGCTTCTATGAACCAGGTCGCCAGTACGTCTGCGGGGACTGCGACGCGTACGCGTGCGGGGCCGGTTGATTGATCAAGGGTTAATTCGCGGGCCAGCTTGGCCTCGAGCAAGCCGATATCCTCGGCATGTCGTGCAATGCGCAGCCCTGCGGGTGTTCCTGAGCAGGGCGCGCCACGGTTGATCAGGGCCGCGCCCACGCGATCCTCCAGCGCTTTGATCCGCTGTGATATTGCCGAAGGCGTTACCGCCAGCTCTGCGGCGGCAGCTTCAAAGCTGCCGTGACGCAGGATCGCGGAAAGGGCGGACAGGTGATTGGGGTCAAGCAGCATTAATCAAACTTATCCTGGGTCAGTATCTTTAATTTGATAGGGCGCGTGAATGCCCTTAGTCAACGGCTGAGAATACAGGAGGTTTCATGTCCACATCCCTGATCGCCGGTTTTGCACTGGGCTTCAGCCTTATCCTCGCCATCGGCGCACAGAACGCCTTTGTCCTGCGTCAGGGCTTGCGGCGCGAGCATGTGTTTCCCCTGTGTCTGACCTGCGCGGTATCTGATGCGGCCCTGATCGCTGCGGGTGTGGCGGGGTTTGGGACTTTGGCGCAGGTCTTGCCTTGGTTCGAAACGGTCATGCGATACGGGGGTGCGATCTTTCTGACGTGGTACGGGGTGCGCAGTCTGCAATCTGCATGGCGTGGTGGTGCTGTGATGGATGTTGAGAAAGGTCAGCGCACCAACCTGCGGTCTGTCCTGCTGACGGTTCTGGCCTTCACCTGGCTGAACCCGCATGTCTATTTGGATACAGTTGTGCTGATCGGGTCGATTTCCGCGCAGTATGAAGACCGGTTGGCATTTGCTCTGGGTGCAATGCTGTCCAGTTTTGTGTTCTTCTTTTCCCTTGGCTACGGGGCAGGGGTATTGTCGCCCGTTTTTGCACGGCCGCGCGCCTGGCAAGTGCTGGATGTGGTGATCGGCGTGGTCATGCTGGCCATCGCCGTCAAACTTGTGGTGATGTGACGGGTTGCCCCTGCCAGAGTTTCGGTGTTCAACGGTTAACATGACAACTCTTGCGGCCCCATATCGCCCCCTTGCGGGCATGTTCTGGATGTTCACTGCAGGGTTGTCCTTTGTTGTAATGACCGCGCTGGTCAAGTCTCTAGGCCCATCAATGGACCCGATCCAGGCGGCCTTTCTGCGGTTTGTCTTTGGGCTGGTCTTTCTGTTGCCCGCGCTTCGGCTTGTGCTGACGACGCATCTGACACGCAGGCATCTGGTGCTGTTTGGCACTCGTGGGATCGTCCATGCACTGGCCGTCATGCTGTGGTTCTTTTCGATGACGCAGATCCCCTTGGCCGAAGTCACGGCGATGAACTATATGACCCCGGTTTACGTCACCCTGGGCGCAGCGCTGTTTCTGGGTGAAAAGTTGGCTTTTCGCCGGATCGCTGCAATCTGCGTCGCTTTGATCGGAGTTCTCATCATTTTGCGCCCCGGATTTCGCGAGATCTCTCCGGGGCACCTGACCATGCTGGGTACTGCACTGGCGCTGGGTGGCTCGTACCTGATCGCCAAAACACTGGTGCGCGATCTTCCGCCCTCGGTGGTTGTGGCGCATATGTCAATCTGGGTGACCATTGCACTGATCCCCTTTGCCATAGCTGTCTGGACCCGACCAAGCCTGCACGATCTGGGCGTTCTGTTTCTGGTCGCCAGTTTCGCCACTGCAGGACATTATTTCATGACGATTGCGTTAAAGGCGGCGCCTGTGGCGGTCACGCAACCAGTGACCTTTCTGCAGCTGATCTGGGCCACGCTGCTGGGCGCGCTGGTGTTCCACGAACGCGTTGACATTTGGGTTGTTGCGGGCGGATCGTTGATCCTGTCAGCTGTCAGTTTCATCGCCTGGCGCGAGGCGGTTTTGAACCGCAGCAGCTTGACGACTCCCAGTATTGCGCCCAAACTTTAGCGGCGTCATCGCCCGAGAACGGTTATTGATTGACGAGTCAATAAAAACCCCCTAGCGTTTCATGCACCAAGCGCAACAAGGGGATCGTGATGCCGAAACTCGGAATGGAACCAATCCGTCGTGATGCGATCGTCAAAGCGACGATTGCCGAGCTCGGCTCAAAAAAGTCCCTCGACGTGACGGTTAGTCAGATTGCCAAACGGGCGGGGATGTCCAGTGCTTTGGCGCATCACTATTTCGGCGGTAAGGATCAGATATTCCTGGCTGCGATGCGTAGAATCCTATCCGATTTCGGTGCCGAAGCCCGGAGCGAGTTAAAAACCGCAACCCCAAACAAGCGGGCACAAGCCATCATCCGATCCTGCTTTGCGCCGTCCTGTTTTACCCCGGATGTGATCGCCGCGTGGATGACCTTTTATGTTCTGGCGCAGACAAACGATGACGCCCTACGTCTTTGGCAAATCTATCAGGCGCGTATCCGGTCCAATCTGATCTATGCTTTGCGTCCCCTGATGGACGATCCGGTTGAGGCCGCTGAAAACATGATCGCCCTGATCGACGGTCTGTATATTCGCGCCGCGCTCAGCGCCCCGGAAGAGCCGCAACTGGCTGTCAATCACGCAATGCGCGTCCTCAACACTCTGCTCGAGGCTGAAAAATGACACACCCGAACATTCTGATCCTGATGGTGGATCAGCTGAACGGAACTCTCTTTCCCGACGGTCCCGCAGACTGGCTGCATGCGCCGAACCTCAAGAAACTGGCCAAACGGTCGACCCGTTTCACCAATGCCTATACGGCCTCACCCCTATGCGCGCCGGGGCGGGCCAGCTTTATGTCGGGTCAGTTGCCATCGCGCACAGGTGTCTATGACAACGCGGCCGAGTTTCGCTCTGACATCCCCACCTACGCCCACCACCTGCGCCGCGCGGGCTATTACACCTGTCTGTCGGGCAAGATGCATTTTGTAGGCCCTGATCAGCTGCATGGATTCGAGGATCGTCTGACCACCGATATCTACCCGGCTGATTTCGGCTGGACCCCGGATTACCGCAAACCCGGCGAGCGGATCGACTGGTGGTATCACAACATGGGCTCTGTCACTGGCGCAGGCGTGGCCGAAATTTCGAACCAGATGGAGTATGATGACGAGGTCGCCTACAACGCCACCGCCAAGCTTTACGATCTGGCGCGCGGCAATGATGACCGCCCATGGTGTGTGACTGTCAGTTTTACTCATCCGCATGACCCTTATGTGGCCCGAAAGAAATATTGGGACCTGTATGAGGATTGCGAACACCTGCTGCCCGAAGTGCCGGACCTGGGTTATGACAATCAGGACGCGCATTCCCAGCGCATTTTTGATGCCAATGACTGGCGCAGCTTTAACATAACCGAGGACGATATCCGCAAATCGCGCCGCGCCTATTTCGCCAACATCTCGTATCTGGATGACAAGATTGGTGAAATCCTCGAGGTTCTGGAGAGCACGCAACAAGAGGCGACCATTCTGTTTGTGTCCGACCATGGCGACATGCTGGGTGAGCGGGGCCTGTGGTTCAAGATGACCTTCTTTGAGGGATCAGCCCGCGTTCCGTTGATGATCTCGGCGCCGGAATTGCCTACAGGTCGTGTTGATACGCCGGTCTCGACGATTGATGTCACTCCGACGCTGGGTGCCTTGGCCGGTGTGGATATGGCCGAGATTGCCCCGTGGACTGACGGCGAAAACCTGGTTCCATTGGCCCAAGGCGTTGAACGCGCCGCGCCCGTTGCAATGGAGTACGCGGCTGAGGCGTCGTATGCGCCGCTGGTTTCGCTGCGGTACGGTAAGTGGAAATACAACCGCTGCGCGCTGGATCCTGACCAGCTTTATGACCTTGAGACCGACCCGCATGAAATGGACAATCTTGCGGACGCGCCCGAACACGCCGGTACGCTGGAGTCCCTGAGGGCGAAATCCCAAGCGCGCTGGGACTTAGACAAGTTCGATGCTGATGTCCGTGCCAGTCAGGCTTGTCGATGGGTTGTATACGAGGCGCTGCGACAGGGCGGCTATTACCCGTGGGACTACCAGCCGCTGCAAAAAGCGTCCGAGCGTTACATGCGAAACCATATGGATTTGAACATCGTCGAAGAAAGCCAACGCTTTCCACGTGGCGAATAACCCTCTCACCTTTTGTATGACGGTCGCCGGGGCAGGGTGGGGCTAAAAACCCTTGCCGCGGCGGGTAATGGAGACCTGGAAATGGAAGCAGATTTCGTCATCGTTGGCGCAGGATCCGCAGGATGCTCAATGGCCTATCGTCTGAGCGAGGCAGGGGCTTCGGTTCTGGTGATCGAGCATGGTGGCACCGATGCCGGGCCGTTTATCCAGATGCCGGCCGCGCTCAGCTATCCGATGAACATGCCGATGTATGATTGGGGGTATAAATCTGAACCCGAACCGCATCTGAACAACCGCGAATTGGCCTGCCCACGGGGCAAGGTCATCGGTGGATCGTCCTCGATCAACGGGATGGTTTATGTGCGTGGCCACGCACGCGACTTTGACACCTGGGCAGACATGGGGGCCGATGGCTGGTCCTATGCGGATGTGCTGCCCTATTTCAAACGGATGGAGACGTGGCATGACGGCGGCCATGGTGGTGATCCGACATGGCGGGGTACGGACGGCCCGCTGCATGTGTCGCGCGGACCGCGGGAAAACCCTCTGTTCAAGGCCTTTGTCGATGCTGGTCAGCAGGCCGGGTATGAGATCACCGGCGACTATAACGGCGAAAAGCAAGAAGGCTTTGGCCCGATGGAGCAAACCGTCTGGAAAGGACGGCGCTGGTCTGCTGCAAATGCCTATCTCAAACCTGCGCTCAAACGCGACAATTGTGAGATCGTGCGCGGGCTGGCCACGCGTGTGGTCATGGAGAACGGGCGCGCGACCGGCGTTGAATTGATCCGGGGTGGCAAGACAGAGGTCATCAGCGCGCGGCGCGAGGTAGTTCTTGCTGCATCCTCAATCAACTCTCCCAAACTGCTGATGCTATCCGGTATCGGACCAGCGGCGCATCTGGCGGAACACGGCATCCAAACCGTTGCGGATCGTCCGGGTGTGGGGGCGAACCTGCAGGACCATCTGGAGCTCTATATTCAGCAGGCCTCATTGCAGCCGATCACGCTGTACAAGCATTGGAACCTGGTCAGTAAAGGCCTGATCGGCGCGCAATGGTTGTTCACTAAAACCGGGCTGGGTGCTTCGAACCAATTCGAAAGCGCAGCATTTATCCGGTCAAAACCCGGTGTGGAATACCCTGATATTCAATATCATTTCCTGCCGATGGCCGTGCGCTATGACGGGCAGGCGGCAGCCGAGGGGCATGGGTTCCAGGCCCATGTCGGCCCGATGCGGTCACCTTCGCGCGGGGCGGTTACGCTGCGGTCGGCCAAGGCCGAGGATGCGCCGTTGATCCGGTTCAACTACATGAGCCATGACGAAGACTGGGAAGATTTCCGAAAGTGTATTCGCCTTACACGCGAGATTTTTGGACAGGATGCGTTCAAGCCTTATGCCGGTAAGGAAATCCAGCCGGGTGCGGACGTGCAGACGGATGAAGAACTGAACGCCTTTATCGCAGAGCATGCCGAAAGCGCCTATCACCCCTGCGGGACCTGTCGCATGGGGCGGACCGATGACAAAAACGCCGTAGTCGACCCGGAAGGGCGGGTGATTGGTGTCGAGGGCCTGCGTGTTGCGGACAGTTCGATCTTTCCACAGATTACAAACGGCAATCTCAACGCGCCGTCGATCATGGTGGGCGAAAAGATGTCGGACCATCTACTGGGAAAAGAAACCCTGCCAAAGGCCAATGATCGCCCGTGGATTCATCCGCAATGGGCGATGGCTCAGCGATAACTGGGGGGATTTGATCAGCGTCAAAGCGGGGCGAGGTGTAATCTTATAGACCTGAATCGCAACAACTAGTTGAGGAGCGAACAGGAATGTCCAACACCCCGCATGAGCTAGCCCAAGAGTTTCCAGACAAGGTTGAGATGATGAGCCAGCTCAAGCAAACTGATGCGCATTTTGCCCGATTGGCAGATGAGTATCACGAGATCAACCGAATCGTACATCGCGCCGAGACCAATGTTGAGCCGATGGAAGATTTGGCCGAAGGCGCGCTGCGTAAGAAGCGCGCGGTACTCAAGGACGAAATCTGGGCGATTTTGTCAAAAACCTGAGATCAGGGCGGGGGCTCTGCCCCCGTCGCGGCAAGCCGCGCCTCCCCCGGGATATTTTCAGGCCAGGTGAAGATCAGGTGACTTCGTAAGGCAGGGTGCCGCGAGTATGGGCGTCGATGGACAGGCGCCTTTCCAGCGGGGGAACCGAGCGCTGGTGGCAGGTTTGGCGTTCACAGATGCGGCAGGAAATGCCAATCGGTTCGTATGCGCTGGCGTTGTTGATATCCAGGTTATCTGCGTAAACCAGCGCGTCGGCGTGGCGGGTTTCGCACCCCAAGGCAATGGCATAGCGACGTACCGGCGCGCCATAGGAGCCGCCGGATTTCGAGACATCCCGCGCCAGCGAGATATAACGGACACCGTCGGGTGTTTCGGCCAGTTGTCGCAGAAAATGTCCCGGTGTTTCAAAGGCGCGGTGGACGTTCCACAGGGGGCAAGCGCCTCCGAACCGGGCGAATTGCAAACGCGTGGCCGAGTGTCGTTTGGTGATCGTTCCGGCTTGATCGACACGGACAAAGAAAAACGGGATGCCTTTGGCACCCGGACGTTGCAGCGTGGAAAGCCGGTGAGCCACTTGTTCTATCGAGGCACCGAAGCGGTTGCTGAGCAGTTCTAGGTCATGCCGGTAGTCTTGAGCGGACGCCAGAAAGGCACCGTAAGGCATCAGGGACGCGCCTGCAAAATAGTTGGCCAGGCCGATCTTGGCGATAGCGCGGGCTTCTTCGCTTTGGAATTTTGCAAAATCCAGCGTGGCTTCCAGTAACTTGTCCTGGCTGATCAGAGCGACCTGCAACAGCAGTTGAAACACTTGGGTTTGCGGCGCTGTCCGGGATGACAAAAGCAACGTTTTGCTGTCCGCATCGTATTTGCGGGTTTCTTCGATTTCGACGAATTGCACCCGAATCCCGCGCTCGGCCAGGTTTTCGACGGCGGCGGCCCGCACTCCGCCTGCGGTTTCGGCCCGGCTGGCAAACCGTTCCGCTGCGCGATCAACCGCATCGATGTAGTTGTCGCAATAGTGGAAGAAGTCGCGCACTTCCTCCCATGGGCTGGCTTGAATCTGGGCATCTTCGCGGCCCAGAGCCTCGTCCAGTGAAGCCAGCCTCTCGTGGGTCTGTCTGTAGGTTCGGTGCAGGGCGATGAACGCGCGCGCCAGCGCCGGTGCGTTCGAGGCCGTCAGCCGCAAATCCGCCAGCGGGGGGATGGCGTCGTCGAATACCGGGTCGGCCAGTGCCTCACGCATGTCCGAGACCAGACGTTCGCTGTCGCCCGTGCTCAGTTCGGTCACGTCCATGCCGAATTCCTGTGCCAGCGCCAGAACAACCGTGGTCGAGATGGGCCGGTTGTTGTTCTCCATTTGGTTGAGGTACGGCAGCGAAACCCCCAGTTTGGCTGCGAATTCCTTCTGCGTCAGTGAAAGGCGCGTGCGCATTTCGCGCAGTTTTGCACCAGCGTAGAGCTTTTGGGTCGCCATGACGGGCCTTTGCAACTTTCCTAAAGTTGCAAGCTAGCTTTGCAAACTGCTGTGCGCAAGGTGGGTTACAGGCCCAGGACGCGCTCGCGACGGATGACGACAAAGATTGCGCATATCGCCAGAACTGCCGTTGCCAGCATAAGCCATAACAGCGGCATCGCGCCGGTGTCGTGGGTCAAAAGAGACCCCGCAAAGGCGCTGAGCCCCGCGCCGCCGCCCAGCATGATCGCGCCGCTCAGGCCTGACGCGGTTGCAGCCAGATGGGGTCGGACAGACAGCGCGCCAGATGTGGCATTGGGGATGGTCATGCCGTTGCCCACGCCGACAAAGGTCATGAACCCAAAAAAGCTGAGGGCTGAGCCGTAGCCAGCCAGAAACACGATAGCCGAAAGCGCAACGCCAATGCCGTTCAGCCAACAGCCCCACAGCACCATACGGTTCACGCCAAAGCGGATGGAGTACCGGCCGCTGAAGAAATTTCCGAAAAAGTACCCCACCGCAGGGGCGCCGAAATAGATGCCGAGTTCTGATGCGGTCAATCCGAAAAGCTCGGTGCCGATGAAGGGCGCCCCCCCGAGGTAAGCGAAGAACGCACCAGACGAGAAGGCCGAGGACAGTGAATAGCCCCAGAACCGCGGCGATCTGAGCAGTTCCGGGTATTCGCGAAACTGCTGAACCAGGGTCTTGCCGCTTTTGGTTGAGGTCTCGCCGAAATCTGCGAACGTCAAGGCCAGCGTCAACACGCCCAGCCCAAAGGGCAGCCAGAAATTGGCTTTCCAGCCAAAGCTCTCTTCAAGAAAACCGCCGATGGCGGGGCCGATCATCGGAACAATTGCCATGCCCATGGTGACGTACCCGATCATCGACGCCGCTTGATCCTGATCATAAAGGTCGCGCACTGCCGCCCGGCTTAGTACCATGCCGACGACCACGACGGCCTGACCCATGCGGAAGGCCAGAAAAACCTCGGCGTTGGGGGCATAAATACAACCTAGCGTGGCTAGCAGGAACAGGGACAACCCCCATAGCAGAACGGGCCTGCGCCCGGCCTTGTCTGCAATGGGGCCAATCAGGATTTGCAGCACCGCATTGACCAGCAGATACAGCGCGATCGATAGCTGCATAACCTTGTAATCCGCCTGAAAATGCAGCGCCATGTTTGGCAGGCTCGGTAGAAACAGGTTCAGGCTCAGCGCAGAGAGCCCGGACAGCAAAACAAGTGTGCCAATGGTTGGCGGCGAACGCCGCGTGGGAGAGGAAGTAAACTGCATGGTTCACATGTATAGTGACCGTTTTCGGGATTGCCATCCGTGACGTCGTTTCAAATTGTAACTTAGCAAGTTTACAGTTTTCCCGAATGAGGTTGCCAATAATTTGCAAATTTGCCGATTGCCGCTTTGGTCCCGAGACTTCAGCGTATAATGTGCGCCAAATTTCACAGGGGATTATCGCCATGAAAGACATCCTTTCCGAGCTTGAAGACCGTCGCAACGATGCGCGTCTGGGAGGTGGGCAGAAACGTATCGACGCGCAGCACGCGCGAGGAAAACTGACAGCGCGCGAGCGCATCGACCTGCTGCTGGATGAAGGCAGTTTCGAAGAGTTCGACATGTTTGTCAGCCATCGCTGCACCGATTTCGGGATGGAAAATCAAAAGCCTGCGGGCGATGGTGTCGTAACCGGCTGGGGAACCATCAATGGCCGCATGGTTTATGTCTTCAGCCAGGACTTCACAGTTCTAGGCGGGTCGGTTTCAGCCACTCATGCGCAGAAGATTTGCAAGATCATGGATATGGCAATGCAGAACGGCGCGCCAGTGATCGGGATCAACGACTCAGGCGGGGCGCGAATCCAGGAAGGTGTCGATGCGCTTGCGGGCTATGCCGAAATCTTCCAGCGCAATACTATGGCATCGGGCGTGATCCCGCAAATATCGGTCATCATGGGCCCCTGCGCTGGCGGCGCGGTGTATAGCCCGGCGATGACGGACTTTATCTTCATGGTCAAAGATACCTCTTACATGTTCGTGACCGGCCCTGATGTTGTGAAGACCGTCACCAATGAGGTCGTCACCGCCGAAGAACTGGGTGGGGCATCGACCCATACCAAGAAATCCTCGGTTGCGGATGGCGCGTTTGAGAATGATGTCGAAGCCTTGGCAGAGGTGCGCCGCCTGGTCGACTTCCTGCCGCTCAACAACCGCGAAAAGCCGCCTGTGCGTCCTTTCTTTGACGAACCCGGCCGGTTGGAGACGTCGCTGGATACCCTGATCCCGGACAATCCGAACACGCCGTATGACATGAAGGAACTGATCACCAAAGTGGCGGATGAGGGTGATTTCTACGAAATTCAGGAAGATTTCGCCAAAAACATCATCACCGGATTCATCCGGTTAGAAGGTCAGACAGTGGGCGTCGTGGCCAACCAGCCGATGGTTCTGGCCGGGTGTCTGGACATCGACAGCAGCCGCAAGGCGGCGCGGTTTGTGCGATTCTGTGACTGTTTTGAGATTCCGATCCTGACACTGGTGGATGTGCCGGGTTTCCTGCCGGGCACCTCGCAGGAATATGGCGGCGTAATCAAGCATGGTGCGAAGCTGCTGTTTGCCTATGGCGAAGCGACGGTTCCCAAGGTGACCGTGATCACCCGCAAGGCCTATGGCGGGGCTTATGACGTGATGGCGTCCAAACATCTGCGCGGCGATTTCAACTATGCCTGGCCCACCGCCGAGATCGCGGTGATGGGTGCCAAGGGCGCGACCGAAATCATCCACCGCGCCGATTTGGGTGACTCTGACAAGATCGCGAAACACGCCCAGAACTACGAGGACCGGTTTGCGAACCCGTTTGTCGCTGCCGAGCGGGGCTTTATCGACGAAGTGATTATGCCGCAATCTACCCGCCGACGCGTGTCCCGGGCTTTTGCCAGCCTGCGAAACAAGTCGCTGAAGAACCCGTGGAAAAAGCACGACAATATTCCTCTGTAAGGAATTTGTACGATATGCCCCTTCTGGCCGGACACCCGTTGGAAAAGTCCAATGATCTGGCCAGAAAGATCTGTACACGAGCAAGTTTGACTTTGAGGCCAAAACTGCTAAATGAAATGCCCTATTGAACATAGAAAAGCGCGGGCCAAAAGCCATGCGCGCGCGACCCCGGAGAGAGGAGCTCACCGGTGGTGGGTCTGGGGTTGCGCCTTTGTTCTGGCATTTCTTGGCTTGTCATCCCCCATTCTGGCAGAAACAGAAACCTTGCTACCGGTGCCGTCTGGGCAACCGGTGCACCTGAGCGATGTTCTGCTGGACGATAATCCGGGCGAGCTTTGGATCAGGTTTCGGTTCATCGCTCCAAAGATCGGATCGACCGTTGGGCGGATCGGCTATGACGTCGCCTCGGCGGATATGGAACATCTGTGCAAAACACTGGCGGTTGCCTACGTCGCCAAGTACGAGCTGGATCCCGCGCGGGTTGTGATTTCCTTGTCCGACCGACCCATTGAGTTCGGGCGTTCCTCTCCAGATGCCACGCAATTTTTTGAAGCCTACCGACTGGACCAATCCCAGTGTATCTGGGAGGGGCTCTGACCATGAAACCTCGTTTTCATAACGTCAGAGCGTTTCTGGATATCAATGCGGCTTTGGAGGTACGCGACATGACCCCGTTCTGTACCGGGTGCGGTTTTCTTCACCCTGTGACTGTCAACAAGAGAGAGGGGACGGCATGCTGAAACACCGCGGCTTTCCCGGACGTCTGACTGGAACCGATTTTCAGTTCACCATTCGTCGGGCCAATCCGAAGGGGGCAACCCCGCTGACCCGACGCGAACGGTTCCGCGATCGCAAACCGGCCGACAGGCGCGCAGACGCGGGTTTTATGAAGGCATTGTGGGACCAGTTTGGCGACCAACCGTTCGAGCGCGGAAATCTGGACGCCGGACGCCTAAGCTGGCTGTTCGAGCGCGAAGTTCTTCCCGCCGAAGATCCGTTTGATCCGGCAAGCTATGATGCGTTGTTGGTCATTGATCCGGATGCGCTGCGAGTGTCCTTTCCCGACATATACGACGGGGTGCGTTAAGCCGTGCAATCCGCTGTCGCACATAGGTTTTGGGGAATATCCCCGAAAAAAACCCTGCCCGTAGGTGGGCAGGGGGGACTTGTGCGTTCAGAAATTCAACTGGGCCGCCGCCTGGACACGGTTGCCGTCAAAGGTGCGTCCCGTCGTGGCGTCGTTGCGTTCGCCATAGATGTATTCAGCGCTGAGGGTCAGGTTGTCCGTCGCCTTGTAGAAGGCATTGACGTGGATCGTCTCAAGCTCGGTAAAGGCCAACGTGCCGGTAGAGGTAGGCAGATCGTAGTCTTCTTTGCCGTAGGCGATGCCGACATTCCACTTAGGGCCGATATCCTGGCGGAACTCGATGGTGTAACCATCCACGTCATTGGCCTGGCCGCCGACAATGGGATCTCCCAAACCAATAAGATAGGGGCCAAGCGCCTCGCCGTTCACGTAATTGACCTGAAACAGGCCGCCTTCCCACGGGCGGATCGAACCGGACAGGGTGAAGCCGGTCTGATCGACCTCGGTACTGCCACTTTCAGCAGTTCCGTACAGAGCGGCCACACGCGCGATGTACTTTCCGTCGTTGTATTCAGCGGAGGCGGTCAGCACCGGATCCTCAGAGTTCGAGCCGCTGACATTCTCTTCGACGGCGACGGCAAAGGACGCGTTGGTTCCGAATGTGTTGGTGTACCGCACCTGCGGCACACGCGCGAAAGCGATACCAACAGGGCCGTTAAATTCGACCGAGGTCGGGTAAGTGTCCAGGGGCTGAAAGTTTGTCCAATACTGGCCGATCAGCCAAGTGTCATTAATCCGGATATTGGCGTGACGCAGCCGGAACTCGGCCGTTCCGTTCGAAGCGAACATATCAACCTCCAGTTGCCCGTCGATATCGCCCAGGGCGCTGGGTGTGCTGGTCCGCAATCCGATCCGGGACTGGCGGACCGTGGCGCCAAACGTGCCGCTGGTCGCAGCCGAGGGTTCGCCGATCACGTTCACGAACGCCGTATCGCCCTGATCGAACTCGAAGTCATAGAAGAAGTCCGCCTTGACGTAGCCATAGACGTCCAGGGTGGTGCTCCCGATCCGCAAATCTCCAGTTCCAGCACCGGGGTTGGCAGCCTCCAACGCCTCGACCCGGGCGCGCAGAGCCTCCAGTTCCGACTGGGTTTGCGCATCGTCGGCAAAGGCAAGCGTGCTGGTCATACCAAGAGCAGAAGCAGCGAGCATAAATGCCTTTTTTCTATTTATAATCATACGGATGGTTCCTTTTGTGCGAATGTGCACGGGAACCGTTCCACGGGGTGCTTTTTCTGTGAAATCACGAGATCGGCACAAACTGGGCCGAAATTCTCGAGAAGATTTGCGAAACAAGACGTGCGCTTTCACTCATCGGTGAAACAGCCGTGTAACATCCGATGTGACCAAGAGTTTCTGGCGGGGTTTGCAGCCGCGGCACGTGATGTGGCGCATGCAGAATTTGTAGAAAATGCGCCCGTTTGTAACGGGAGTGTGACGCTCTTGCCGGATGGCGTGAACGATTCTGCCAAATCGCCTATCGGCGCGTTTCTGCGCGGAAATTCGCCGGATGGGCAGATTCCAGCCGGAAAATTCGCGCCAAGCGAATCCCCGTTTGCAGCTTCAGCTACACCGTGCATGCTGATCGGGCCGTGCGGCTCTACTTTGCCTGCGTCGCACAAGCACCTACTATTCCGTACCCCTTCCTTCCGCGGGCAGGCTTGTGGTTCCCACATAGTCCTGCCCGCGTTTTTCTTTGTGCGCGTTTTAACCGAATGGCAGCAAAAACCTGCGCAAAATACCGAATTCCCCCGCCTGATATTGAATAACAAGCGGTGTTCTCGGCATCTGCCCTCAAATACATCAAGAAAACCAAAAGGGCAGAACACATGCGAAATTCACGACTATTCCTGGCACTTGCGACCTGCGCAGGGCTTGCGGCCTGTGGCGACAGTACGGGTGAACAGGCGTTGCTTGGCGGTGGCGCAGGGGCGGTGGGCGCGGCGGTCGTCAGCGCCGATCCGTTGTTTGGTGCCGTGCTCGGCGCAGCGGGCAACGTGCTCTACTGCAAGACACAGAACAACTGTAGATAATTCTTGGATTTTCGGGGCGCCCGTCGCCCCGACCGTCATCGCGCAACACGCCGTCGTGGGGTCAGGCCCCGCGGCGGCGTTTTGCGTTTCCCGAACACCAATACAAAGGACATTCCATGTTCAATAAGATCCTGATCGCCAACCGGGGCGAGATCGCCTGCCGGGTCATCAAGACCGCCCGCAAGATGGGCATCGGCACCGTTGCCATCTATTCGGACGCGGACAAGAACGCGCTCCATGTGTCGATGGCAGACGAAGCCGTCCATATCGGCCCGCCACCCGCGAACCAGTCGTACATCGTGATCGACAAGGTCATGGAAGCAATCCGTCAAAGCGGCGCGCAGGCAGTGCATCCGGGATACGGGTTTCTGTCGGAAAACTCGAAATTCGCCCAAGCGCTTGAGGCCGAAGGCGTCGCATTTGTTGGTCCGCCTGTTGGGGCGATTGAAAGCATGGGCGACAAGATCACCTCGAAAAAGATCGCGCAAGAAGCGGGGGTTTCGACGGTTCCTGGTTACATGGGCCTGATCGAAGACGCGGACGAGGCGGTGAAGATCTCGAACGAGGTTGGTTATCCTGTCATGATCAAAGCCAGCGCCGGTGGCGGTGGCAAGGGGATGCGGATTGCCTGGACGGATGAAGAGGCCCGCGAGGGGTTCCAGTCCTCCAAGAACGAGGCCGCGAATTCGTTTGGGGACGACCGGATTTTCATCGAAAAATTTGTCACTCAACCGCGCCATATCGAAATTCAGGTTCTGTGCGACAGCCACGGCAACGGGGTCTATCTGGGCGAGCGTGAATGCTCGATCCAGCGCCGGAACCAGAAGGTGGTGGAAGAGGCTCCGTCGCCGTTCCTGGACGAGGCGACCCGTAAGGCCATGGGTGAACAGGCCGTCGCCCTTGCCAAGGCTGTGGATTATGCCAGCGCCGGAACCGTCGAATTCATCGTTGATGGCGACAAGAACTTCTACTTCCTTGAGATGAACACCCGCCTGCAGGTGGAACACCCGGTGACTGAACTGATCACCGGTGTCGATCTGGTTGAACAGATGATCCGCGTGGCTGCGGGCGAGGAGCTGTCGATCACGCAGGATGACGTGACCCTGACAGGCTGGGCTATTGAGAACCGTCTGTATGCCGAAGATCCTTATCGTGGCTTCCTGCCGTCCATTGGCCGTCTGACCCGCTATCGTCCACCGCAGGAAATTGCTGCGGGTCCGTTGCTGGTGAACGACAAATGGCAGGGTGAGGCCCCCGCCGGTGACGCTGCCGTACGCAACGATACCGGCGTTTTTGAGGGCGGCGAGATCAGCATGTATTATGACCCGATGATCGCCAAGCTCTGCACCTGGGCTCCGACCCGTGCGCAGGCGATCGAGGCAATGCGCGTTGCGCTCGACAGTTTTGAGGTCGAAGGGATTGGGCACAACCTGCCGTTCTTGTCCGCCGTGATGGACCACCCGATTTTTGTCAGCGGCGACATGACAACCGCCTTTATCGCCGAGGAGTATCCCGAAGGGTTTGAGGGCGTTGAACTGCCTGTGGATAACCTGCGCCGGATTGCTGCGTCCTGTGCCGCTATGCACCGTGTGGCCGAAATCCGCCGCACCCGCGTGTCGGGACGGATGGACAATCACGAACGCAAAGTGGGCAAACGGTGGGTCGTCACTCTGCAGGGGCAGGACTATGCCGTGCAGGTGAATGCCGATAAAGAGGGCGCAACGGTTAAATTCGAAGACGGGGCCACCCTGCGCGTCACCTCGAACTGGACACCGGGGGATCAGTTGGCGGTACTGGATGTGGATGGCAGCCCATTGGTTCTGAAGGTTGGCAAAGTGTCGGGCGGATTCCGCATCCGCAACCGGGGCGCAGATATGAAAGTGCATGTGCGCCGCCCGCGTCAGGCCGAACTGGCCCAGCTGATGCCCGAAAAGCTGCCGCCCGATACCTCGAAAATGCTGTTGTGCCCGATGCCCGGACTGATCGTGAAGATCAATGTCGAAGTGGGGCAGGAGGTTCAGGAAGGTCAGGCGCTGTGCACGGTCGAGGCGATGAAGATGGAAAACATCCTGCGCGCCGAGAAGAAAGGGACCGTCGCCAAGATCAACGCAGGCCCCGGCGATAGCCTGGCCGTGGACGATGTGATCATCGAGTTCGAATGATCATGATTGCGCTTTTGTCATATGCCCAACAGATCCCGGTGTCTTGCGCCGGGGCCATAAGGCGTGGCCAAAGCGCTCAACCGCCCTCGCGCCGTTCACGGATTTCGCGTTGGCGCAGGGGGGTTTTGTCGATAGACCGGCCAATCTCGCGCCCGCTCCACGGGCTGGGTTTACGCAGTTTGACGACGCCGTCTTTGTCGACAAACACCATCTGGAACCCGCGCGGGCGCAGCTGCGACCTGATCGGGGACCGGGCCGATGGATCAGTGTCGGTCAGAACCACCACTTCACGGTCACGCATCGCCGCCTCATCTTCCAGTAGCAGATCGATCTGCTGTTGGAATCGCGGATCGGCCGGCGTGTCGGCAAAGACCACAATAGGGCGATTGACCCATAGGTATTCGCTCAGGTCGCTGTCACCGACAGGTCGGACAAAGCTGTCATCTGCAGGCGCAGACCCGTCGGCGGCCAGTGCGGCCAGCGGGAATAGTGCCGAGAAAACAAGCGCAAGCGTTCGTGTCATGGGGCCTCCTGTTGGATTGAATATAGCCCCTGCGCCGGTGAATGCGACCGTCGAAATGCATGCAGCGTTCAAAATGTTGCGCATCACCCTGCCTGAACGGGCAACACCAAGGATCATACCGCGCGGGCCACGACCCGGCGCGAACCGGATTGAGAAAAGGAAATCGCAATGACCGATAGGAAAGACTGGCAGGCGCTGGCCGAGAAAGAGCTGCGCGGTCGCCCGTTGGACGACCTGACCAAGGAAACGCTGGAAGGTATCGACGTCAAACCGCTCTATACGCAAGATGACACCGCTGATCTGCCGCATATGGGATCGATGCCCGGTTTCGGTCCGTTTACGCGGGGTGTGAAGGCAACGATGTATGCAGGCCGTCCCTGGACCATTCGTCAGTACGCGGGGTTTTCCACGGCCGAAGAATCAAATGCCTTCTACCGCCGCAATCTGGCCGCGGGTCAGCAGGGCGTGTCAGTGGCCTTCGATCTGGCGACGCACCGGGGTTATGACAGCGACCACCCACGGGTGGTCGGCGATGTTGGCAAGGCGGGTGTGGCCATCGACAGCGTCGAGGATATGAAGATCCTGTTTGACGGCATTCCGCTGGACAAGGTCTCGGTCTCGATGACGATGAACGGCGCGGTGATCCCGATCCTGGCCAGCTTCATCGTTGCAGGCGAAGAGCAAGGGCACGACAAATCGCTGCTGGCGGGCACAATTCAGAATGACATTCTGAAAGAGTTCATGGTGCGCAACACCTATATCTACCCGCCGGAACCGTCGATGAAGATCATCTCGGACATCATCGAATATACCTCGAATGATATGCCGAAATTCAACTCGATCTCGATCTCGGGTTATCACATGCAAGAGGCCGGCGCGAACCTGGTGCAGGAATTGGCCTATACGCTGGCCGATGGGCGCGAATACGTCCGCGCCGCCACCGAGGCCGGGATGGATGTGGACAAATTCGCCGGTCGGTTGTCGTTCTTCTTTGCCATCGGCATGAACTTTTTCATGGAGATCGCCAAACTGCGCGCGGCCCGCACTCTGTGGCACCGGGTGATGACCGATTTCGGCGCAAAATCCGAACGCTCCAAGATGCTGCGGACCCACTGTCAGACATCTGGCGTCAGCCTGCAGGAGCAGGACCCCTATAACAACGTGATCCGCACCGCATATGAGGCGATGAGCGCGGTTTTGGGCGGCACGCAAAGCCTGCACACCAACGCGCTGGACGAAGCCATCGCGTTGCCCACCGATTTCTCGGCCCGTATCGCGCGGAACACCCAACTGGTGCTGCAAGAGGAAACCGGCGTCACCGACGTGGTCGATCCGCTGGCGGGGTCTTATTACATCGAAAGCCTGACCAATGAGCTGGTCGAAAAGGCCTGGGCGCTGATGGAAGAGGTCGAAGAGATGGGCGGTATGACCAAGGCCGTGGCCTCGGGTATGCCCAAACTGCGGATCGAGGAAAGCGCCGCGCGTCGTCAGGCGATGATTGACCGGGGCGATGAGGTCATCGTCGGCGTCAACAAGTACCGCAAGGAAAAGGAAGACCCGATCGACATTCTGGACGTCGACAACGTCGCCGTGCGCGAAGCGCAGGTCGCGCGTCTGGATCGCATCCGTGCGACACGCGACGAGGCCGCATGCCAACAGGCGCTGGACGCGCTGACCAAGACCGCCCGCGAAGGTGGAAATCTGCTTGCTGCGGCGGTTGAAGCCGCGCGGGCCCGTGCATCCGTGGGAGAGATCAGCATGGCAATGGAAAAGGAATTCGGCCGTCACCGCGCCGAGGTAAAAACGTTGGCCGGTGTCTATGGGGCCGCTTATGAAGGCGACGAAGGCTTTGCCGCGATCCAGAAATCCATCGAAGAGTTTGCCGAGGCCGAAGGCCGTCGCCCCCGCTTGCTTGTGGTTAAGATGGGTCAGGATGGCCACGACCGCGGTGCCAAGGTAATTGCGACCGCCTTTGCCGATATCGGGTTTGATGTCGACGTTGGCCCTCTGTTTCAGACCCCGGCCGAGGCCGCGCAGGACGCTGTGGACAACGACGTTCACGTGGTTGGCATTTCGTCTCAGGCCGCTGGGCATAAGACCTTGGCCCCGCAGTTGGTAGAAGAGCTGAAAAAGGCCGGAGCCGAAGACATTATCGTGATTTGCGGCGGTGTCATTCCGCAGCAGGATTACCAGTTCCTGTATGACCATGGTGTCAAGGCGATCTTTGGCCCAGGCACCAATATCCCCGAGGCGGCACAGGATATCCTGAAGCTGATTGGCGGATCAAAGGGCTGATAAGAGGTTCTTGACCGAAAAATCTTGTGATTGCGCGCCATTGGCGGAAACATGCGACCAGTTCCCTTTGGGTCTGGTCGTTTTTTTTAAAAGGAGGCGCGCGTGTTACTGGATCACTTGGCTGTTGCAGGCGAAACGTTGGAAGAGGCATCCGCCCATATCGAACAGGCCTTGGGCGTATCGCTGCAGGCGGGTGGCAAGCATGAAAGGTTCGGGACGTACAACCGGCTGCTTGGTTTAAAGGACGGTTTGTATCTGGAAGCGATCGCCATCGATCCGCAGGCCCCAAACCCCGAACGGACCCGTTGGTTTAACCTGGATCAGTTCAACGGGGCACCGCGGCTGAGCAACTGGATTTGCAAGGTCCCGGACATCGCGGCTTCGCTGGAACTTTTTCCTGACGGGGTTGGTACGCCCATCGACCTGACGCGGGGCGCGCTGCGGTGGCAAATGGCGATTCCTCCGAATGGGCGGTTGCCTTTTGACAACCTGTTTCCGGCGCTCATTCAATGGCATGGCGATCTGCACCCCGCACAGATGTTGCAGGACAGCAGCTGTCGACTGGATCGTTTGGTCGTGTTTCACCCGGACGCGCTGGATCTGGCCAAGCTGCTGGGGGCGCTGGATCGGGTCGTGTTCGATACCGGCCCCGCCGCCTTGCTGGCAGAGTTTGACACGCCGCATGGCAAACGTGTGCTGGAATGATTATTCGCCCGGCCCAAGCCGGAGATGCCACCGCAATCGCCGAGATCACCAACGCGATCATCCGCGAAACGCTGATCACCTTTACCACCATTGAGCGCAGCCTCGACAGCATAGCGTCTGACATCAATGCCCGTGGTGCAGCCTATCTGGTGGCCGAGGTGGAAAGGCAGGTTCTGGGCTTTGCCACTTACGGCCCGTTTCGGTCCGGACCCGGCTATTCACAAAGCCGTGAGCACTCGGTTCAACTGTCGCCCAAAGCGCGGAACCAAGGGGCAGGGCGGGCGCTTATGACCGCTCTGGAGGATGTCGCGCGGTCTGAAGGCGTGCATGTGCTGGTCGCCGGAATATCCTCGGCCAATCCGGGGGCAGTGGCGTTTCATGCAGCGTTGGGTTTTGAGATAACCGGCCAGATGCCTGAAGTTGGTTTCAAATGGGGCAAACGGCTGGATCTTGTGCTGATGCAGAAAATTCTTGCGCAGGATTAATCTGTCGCACCTGACAGTCCCGAAATCGGACGTTAGGGTACGCTCATGTCGATCTGGACCCGTATATCCGATGCGCTGAGCGCGCTTGCCCAAGGCGAAAGCCTGACCGATGTTTTTGAAAAACTGCGCTCGCCGCCCGAACGCTCGGTCGCGTTTGCGATTGCAGTGATCGCGCTGGGCGCAAAGATGGCCAAGGCCGACGGGCAGGTAACGCGGGATGAGGTCACGGCCTTTCGCGACGTGTTCCAGATTGCCCGCGATGATGAAGCCGGCGCAGCCCGGGTGTTTGACATGGCCCGTACCGATGTTGCCGGGTATCAGGATTATGCCCGCAAGATTGCGCGGATGTTTGCGGATGACAGCACCACGCTCTGCGATCTGATGGAGGGCCTGTTTCACATCGCGATGGCGGATGGGTTCTACCACCCGAACGAAGATGTGTTTCTGGAAGAGGTCAGCCGGATTTTTGGTCAGACCGATGCTCAGTTTCTTGCCCTGCGAGCTCGCTTCGTACCGGATGCGCCCAAGGATCCTTATACGGTTCTGGGGGTTCCCCGCGACATGGCTTTGCCAGACATCCGCAAGATCTGGCGGCAATTGGTGCGTGAGACGCATCCCGACGCCATGATGGCGCGCGGCGTGCCCGAAGAAGCTGTACGATTGGCCGAGAAGAAGATGATCGACATCAACCGTGCCTGGGACGAGATCAACGGCGCCGGGGCCTGACAGGTGCGGATGGCGACTTACAATATTGAATGGTTCGCCAACCTGTTTAGCCGCCGCGATGAACTGGTTGTAGATGACAGCTGGTCCGGCCGTCACGACGTCACCAAGGCGCAGCAGGTTGAGGCCATCGCCAAAGTGCTAACGGCAATTGACGCGGATGCCGTGCTGATCGTCGAGGCGCCCAATACCGGCAAAAAACAAAACACAGTCCGCGCGTTGCAGAACTTTGCCGAGGCGTTTGACTTGCGCACGTCAAATGCCGTGATGGGTTTTGCCAATGACACCCATCAAGAGCTTGCATTGCTGTATGACCCGAAAGAAATACAGGCGCGCCACGATCCGGTTGACGGCAATTCACTGGCCCCCCGTTTCGATGACGTCTTTCGCATCGATCTGGATATCGACGCCACCGAAGACCTCGTTCGGTTCTCCAAACCCCCTATGGAATTGACGGTTCAAACCAGCAGGGGCAACACGCTGCGCATGATTGGTGCGCATCTGAAATCCAAAGCGCCGCACGGGGCTGGATCACGGGATGAGGCGATCCGCATCTCAATCGCAAACCGGCGCAAGCAACTGGCACAAGCCGTTTGGTTGTCCCGTCGGGTTGCGGCACACATCGTGGCAGAGGAACAGGTTATTCTGCTAGGTGATTTGAATGACGGGCCGGGGCTGGATGAATTCGAACATCTGTTCGGGCGCTCATCGGTAGAGATTTTGCTACAAGCCGGGCTGTTTGACCCCCATGCGGTCACCGCCCACGGCGCGGGATCCGGCCCGGTGCCCTCAACAGCACGATTCACCCGCCCCGGGGGTCAGTTTCTTGAGGCGCTGCTGGATTACATCATGATCAGCGACGGATTGCGTGGGCATCGTCCCGAATGGCGCATCTGGCACCCGTTTCACGACACGAGCTGCCGCGACGCCCCTGATTTGCAGGCGGCGTTGCTGACCGCATCTGATCACTTCCCGGTCACTCTGGATATCGACCTATAGCCTTTCATCGCGGCGCGGCAGGGCCTATATTTCGACTCATGAAACATCTTATTGCGATCTGTGCGCTATCTGCCGCCCTGATCACGCCTGCACATGCCGAGGAAGACACTGGAAAATCCCTGATGGAACAGGGGGCTGAGTTGTTCTTTGAGGGCTTGCGGCAGGAAATGGGGCCTGCGCTAGAGGATCTGCAGGGACTGGCCGATCAGCTGGGCCCGGCCATGCAGTCCTTTATCGAAGAAATGGGCCCGGCCTTGGCCGAGCTGGGCGCAGAGATTAAAGATTGGAGCGCCTATCAAGCGCCCGAGATCCTGCCCAATGGCGACATCATCATCCGCAAGAGACCAATCGAAGATCTGCAGGACCCACCAGATCAGACCGAAGAAGACCCTGACGGCGCGACGGAAATCTAAGGTCTATCCTTTGATGACCACGTGAACCTCGGACTTGAGGGCATTGGCCAGGGAATTCAGCCGCGCTTCGGCGACTTCGTTGAAAAGTGGCCTTGCGTTTGCGGGCAGACGCAGTTCCAAGAGACGCTTCTTAGGGAAGAACCGCAGGTTGCCCATTGGCGCGTCGCTTTGCATCCACAGCATTGCGCCAAATCGCATCGCCTTGCCCAGTATCTCTGCTTGTTTCTGGTCCTTTTCGTCCAGTAACTCGTATAGCGGTGCGAACCGGTTGCCCTCGCGCTTGTTGCGGTAGCGGTGTTGCAGCGCAAGGCCGATGAAAATCCTTTCGGAATGCTTCAGCCCGCCCAGATTGGCGCGGGTTACATTGTCGAAACAGACTTCAGCCCGGTAATCGGGGTGGGCGCGCCAGCTGACGTCATGCAACAGGCAGGCCGCCTGAATCAGCCGCACCCGGGCGAGTGGGGCGGATTTGAACAGTGGCATCACAAAGTCATACAAGTGTTTGCCAAAGCCGGGCAGGCGGGCATCCTTGGCCTCGGAAAAGCGGCTGGCCTCGATCAGCGGATCGCGGTCGCGCAGGTTTTGCGGCATTTGTTCGTACAGCAACCCTTCGCGGATGCCATAGCTTGAAATCGCGATGTCCTTAGGCTTGAACGTCCGGATCAGCCGGGCCAGTACGTCCATCGCATAGGGGATCAGCGCCATGCGCGAACTTGAAACACCCGCCTGACTGCGCATCTTTTCCGGATCACCTTTTTCGATGAACTTTATGGTCTCGCGCACTTGCCTGGTGGTCATGCGGTATTCGTGCAAAACGTTCAGCGGATAGCCCCGGCGCAGCATGTCCAAACGCGCAAAGGCGCGCCAACTGCCGCCCACAAGGAACAGACGGTCGCGTTGGGGGCCCATCTGATCACGCAGGTCTTCCATTGTGCTTTTGATATGCGCTTTGCGTGCCCGGCGCCCGCCCTTGATGTCGCGCAGTTTCAGTGGCCCCAGAGCCGATGTCACACGGCGGCCCACGTCTCCGTCACCGATCTCGGCCAACTCCATTGAGGACCCGCCTATGTCGCAGATCAAACCGTAGGCCCCTGGCCAACCCAGCAACACACCTTGGGCAGACAGGCGCGCCTCTTCCCCGCCATCGATGACTGAAACGGTTAGGCCAATCTCTGATTCGACCTCCCGGCAGAAATCCGGGCCATCCTTTGCCTCGCGTACGGCGGCGGTGGCAACAACGTGCAGACCAGGAAGATCCAGATCGTCGGCCAACCGCTGAAATCGACGCAGCGCCGACAGGGCGCGGTCGCGTCCGCGCGGATTGAGACGCCCGGTTTCAGACAGCCCAGCCCCCAGTTCGCACATGACTTTCTCGTTGTAGAAATAAGCCGGAGAGCGCGCCGCCCCGTCGAAAATCACCATCCGGACCGAGTTCGATCCGACATCGACCACTCCAACGCGCGACAGGGCGCGGGCTTCGGGGTCGTCGAACAATGGCCTTTGGAAGGGGCCCCAATCCGGGATTTCGGTTTCGACGGTCTGATCCATGTCTCTTCCAGATTATCCGGGCGCAGTGTGCGAAATCACCGGGGGTGGGTCAATTGTCAGCTTCGCTATCTGTAGGTTCGGAATTCAGAATTCTGACCGCCAGCGCGCGTGTGATCTCTCGTTTTTCAGAAAGGGCAATCTGGTCCAGCCGCGCCACTACTTCGGCTGCTGTTTCAAAGCGGCGGTCCATATGTTTGACCAGATAGGCAATGACTTCGGGGCCGGGGTTCAACTGCCGGTCGACGAACAGCTTGGCCAGAACAGCCCCCAACAATGCGTCATCAGGTGGGTCCAGTGCGACGTGATGCGCGCCCTCAATCCGGCTTTGCAGATCTGGCAGCGGCAACTGCCACAGGTTTGGCGGCAACCGCCCTGTCATCAACAAGGCATGCCCTTCAGCCAGCACCAGATTGTGCAGGTGAAACAGGGTTTTCTGTTGTTCGGGGTCATCAGCGATCATGGGCACGTCTTCAACCGCGATGGCCGAGCGGGCAAGATCAGGCACATCGTCATATCGCAGATCACTGGCCAGGATGATCCGGCCACTTGTTTCGGCGGCCCACACATGCGCCAGATGCGTCTTGCCAGCCCCGGCCGGGCCAGTGAGCACCAGCTTGTTGCCGGGCCACGAGTTGGCCGAGATCATCGCAACAGCCAGAGCGTTTGCGGGCGAGACAAAGAAATCCTCACGCCCCAGCGCAGTTTTGGCCGGAAGATCAAAGCTCAGCTGTCGGGCCATTTACTCGTCGTCCTGGTTCAGCCCTTCGAGGCCGGTATACAAGCGGCTATCCAGGTAGATCGAAGTGCCGAACCTGGCCACAACGCCCAATGCTGCGGCAACGGGCACAGCGATCAGCATGCCGACAAATCCGAACAGCGCGCCAAACACCGACAGCGCCAGCAACAGCCAGACCGGATGCAGACCAACCGAACTGCCGACCAGCTTGGGGGTCAGAAAATTGCCCTCGGTCACCTGACCCAGTGCAAAGATACCGGCGACCAATCCGATCTGGGCCCAATCGCCCCAGAACTGGAACAAGGCAAGGCCAATGGCCAGCGTGCCGCCGATCAGGGCGCCAAGATAAGGTATAAAGGTCACGAGTCCTGCGATGAACCCGACGATCAGCCCGAATTGCAAGCCGACAGCCATCAGCGCCACGGCATAATACGTGCCAAGGATCAGGCAGACAGTGCCCATACCCCGCACGAACGAGGCCAGAACTGCATTGATCTCGCCAGCGAGGCGATTGATGGTTGGGGCGTGGTCGCGGGGCAGCAGTTCGCCAATGCGGGCGATCATGCGGTCCCAGTCCAACAGCAGGTAAACGGTGACCACCGGGACGATGACCAGCAATACCACCACGTTGATCGCAGATCCCAGCGAGGCGACAACTGATTGCAGAACGTCCCCGGTTTTGGATTGCAGCGTTTCACCCAACGACACCAGTACCTGATGTGAACTGGATTCGCGATCCAGTAGAGACGGGAATTGCTTTTCGACGAAGCCGCGCAGCTCTTTGAGAAGGCTCGGCATGACCTCGACCAGATCGATCAACTGGGTGATCAGTGCGGGCAGCACCATCAGGATCATCAGAACAAAGCCCAGAATTCCGACGATTGTGATGATCCCCGTCGCCGCCATGCGGGATAGGCCCAGCTTTTCCAACCGGTCTGCGACAGGATCCAGGAAATAGGCAATCGCACCACCGATCACAAAGGGCAGCAAAACGTCGCCAAGTGCCCATAGCAGCAGCACAAATACGACCGCGGCAACTCCCCAGTATCTGAGCTGATCTTTCACCGGCAAAGCCATCGCTGCCCCCTTGGTTTCGGCCCTTGCTCGTGTTCTTGGCCCAAGCGGCGCTGTGATGCAAGTGCTTCATGCGTCGGTGAATTCTTGGGGCTAATCGCTGAGTGTTCCCAACTCGGGGGTCGTGTTGTCTGCGGCCTCGTCCGGCCAGTTGGTGCGCCAGATTTCTGCTGACCAATGGCCGCAATGCACGGATGGGCGGTCAAAGCCGGGCAACGGTGGCAGTAGCGGCGCGACCACCACATCGTGGCGTGGGACACAGAAATAGGGAAAGGAATAGCGTTCCTTGCCCGACCGGTTGACCACCCGGTGTGGGGTGGATTTCAGGCGACCGCCCGACCAAAGCTCGAGCATGTCGCCGATATTGACGATAAAGCCGCCGGGGGGACAGTCCGGGGTGATCCAGCCGCCATCGCGGGTCTGCACCTCAAGCCCGCCCACCGGGTCAGGCGCGATAATGGTTAGCGCGTCGGTGTCCTTGTGGGGATGAATGCCATAGCCGTCTTCATCCGGGGATTGCGGGGGATAGTGCAGTAGCGTCATGTTGGTCATCGGGTCACTGAAGGCGGCGCGCAACTGCCGCGCAGGCAGCCCCAGCCCGGTTTCAAGCGCCGCGAGCAATACATGCGCGACACTGTCCAGCCGGGACCAATAATCCAGGATGGTATTGCGGGCATCCGGCACCTGACGGGGCCAGATATTCGGGCCATAAAGCGGACAATCCTGACGTATGGGCGCATCAACGTTCACATCGTGATGCAGCTTGTATCCCTCGTATTTATCCGCCTTTCCTGAACCATCATTGGGCGCGAAGAATCCCATTGGTATAAACCCGCGATAGTTTTCGCGGGTAATCGCCTGATCCCATTTGGCCGCCTCGTCGATGGCAAAAACTGCCCGAACAGTAGATCGAACCCGATCCACGGTGTCCTGAGACACCCCGGTGCCGGTAATCGACAAAAACCCGATCTGCGTACAGGCATCCATGACCTGCCGGACCGTTTGGTCATAGTCGGGATGCGCATCGTTGTTCAGCGGTGCAATGTCGATTGTGGGGATGCTGACCATCAGTGAATCCTTACGCCCTGTCGGTTGAGTTCTGCGTGGACTGGGGCAAGGTTTAACGCATGCAGGTCCTGATTGCTTTTCAGCGACAGGGCCGCGGCAATCCCCGCACCCTGACCCATGACCGCGCAGCACGCCATGTTGCGCGTGGCCGCGTGCGCCACCCTGTCCGCCCCATGAGAACGCCCCGCGACCAGTAAGCCTTTGACATCAATCGGCAGCATTGAGCGGTATGGCACCTGCATATACCGCCCTGTGGTGGGCAGGATCAGGATGCCATAGCCGTCGATGAATTCAGGGTAGATTCCGATCGTATCCTCGAACCGACCCTGATGGCGGGCGTCATCCTCGGTCATATTGTACACCGCGTCGATCTTGCGGGTATCACGGATGCCTATGGTCATCCCGAAGTTCCGCAGCCGGGCGTTTTCACACCCGGGCATGAACCGGCGCAGCGCTTCGATGGCCAGCATCGACTGCCGCCGTCCTTCGATCTCTCCGCGCGTGAGGCTGTCGGGGTCGGTCCCGTCAATCTCAGCGAGATGGATCAGGTTCATGTAAGTCAGCTCACCGGTGTCATGCACCGCCCCCCAGGTGCCGGCGATAGTGTTCAGATGTGGCGGGATCAGCCCTTGATCAATCGCCTGCTGAAACGGCTTGTGCACGAAGGGCGAAAACATGTCGTCCTCTTTGCCGCTGGTCTCGACGTTCCACTCACCGCCGCCGCCCCAATCCTTATAGGTCTGCGGGTCGGCTTTGACGCCCTCCATGAACGCCCGCTTGTCCACGCCCGCCAGATGGAACATCACCGAGGCGGCCATCATGTCTTCGCGGGCGGTCTTTTGGGTGGGGGCCCCGGCGCGGTGGGCCACATCGGCGTCGCCGGTGGCGTCGATCACAACCTTGGCCAAAATGGCCTCGCGCCCGGCTTTGGATTCGGTGATGATGCCAGTGATCCGATCGCCGTCCATGATCGGGCTGACAAACTGCCGGTGCAGCATCGGGTGTACGCCCGCCTCTTCGGCTAGCTTGTCCGCGACCAGTTTGAAACCCTCGCTGTCCAGCTCATAACTCAGCGATTGGCTTTCCGGCACGGCCGCGCCCATGTCCCTGGCGCGGGTTTCGAACTCCATGCCGATGCCGCCAGCCTCGACCGTCTTTTCATGGCGATACCAGGCAAAACCCTCGACGCCGACGGCAGTGATATTGCCGCCCATGCAGCCAAAGCGGTCGACCAGCGACACCTCGGCCCCGGCCCGTGCGGCTGCCAGCGCTGCGGCCAGACCGGCAGGGCCGGAGCCAACAACCAGAACGTCCGTGGAGTGGACAACAGGGATCTGACGGGCGGGTTCTTGAATGGTCTGCATGGGCGCCTCGGTAACTTTACATTGCCGCCACATTTGACGCAGCTAACTGGCGGGTCAATCAAAAAACCGACAGGCCCGTGGTCGTAAAACCTTAATGCGTGATTGCCCCCGGCGGGGCTTTGGCATAATCACCTTTAACGTCCAAATTCACCTTTAAAGGTCAAACAATGCGCCTCAGCCGTTACTTTCTGCCCGTTCTCAAGGAAAACCCGTCCGAGGCTCAGATCGCCAGCCACCGGCTGATGCTGCGTGCGGGCATGATCAAACAGGCCAGCTCCGGGATCTATTCCTGGCTGCCGCTGGGGTTCAAAGTGCTGCGCAAGCTGGAAAACATTGTGCATCAGGAGCAGGCCAAAGCCGGCCATATCGCGATCCAGATGCCGATCATCCAATCAGCTGACCTGTGGCGGGAATCCGGGCGCTATGACGATTACGGCCAGGAAATGCTGCGGATGAAGGACCGGCATGACCGCGACATGCTGTTCACCCCCACGGCCGAGGAACTGGTGACCGATATCTTCCGGGGCCATGTCAGCAGTTATAAAGACCTGCCCCTGACGCTTTATCAAATCCAATGGAAGTTCCGCGATGAAATCCGCCCGCGTTTCGGCGTGATGCGGGGGCGTGAGTTCTATATGAAGGACGGCTATAATTTCGACCTGACCAAAGAAGACGCGCTGCACGCCTATAACCGCCATCTGGTCACCTACCTGCGCACCTACGAACGTATGGGGCTGCAGGCCATCCCGATGCGTGCGGATTCTGGCCCCATTGGCGGTGACAACACGCATGAATTCCTGGTGCTGGCCGATACCGGCGAGTCCGAGGTGTTCTATGACAGCGCCGTCACCGACCTGACCTTTGGCAACCGTCAGATCAACTATGACGATCACGCGCAGTGCCAGTCTATTCTGGAAGAGTTCACCTCAAAATACGCCCGCACCGATGAGACCCATGACGAGGCTCTGTTCAATCAAGTGCCCGAAGACCGCCGCCGTGTGGCGCGCGGCATTGAGGTTGGTCAGATATTTTACTTTGGCACCAAGTATTCCGAAGCAATGGGCGCAACCGTTCAGGGTCCGGACGGCAAGCCGGTTCCGGTGCATATGGGCAGCCACGGCATCGGCGTCAGCCGACTGGTCGGCGCGATCATCGAGGCCAGCCATGACGACAAAGGGATTATCTGGCCCGAAGGCGTGACCCCGTTCCACTGCGGCATCGTCAACCTGAAACAGGGTGATGATGAGGCGGATGCAGCCTGCGATAAACTCTATGGTGCGCTGAACGCGCTGGGCCTTGAGCCGCTTTATGACGATCGCAAGGAACGGGCTGGTGGTAAATTCGCCACCATGGACCTGATCGGCCTGCCATGGCGCATTACCGTTGGACCGCGTGGTTTGAAAAATGGCGTCGTTGAGCTGACGTGTCGCCGCACCGGCGACAGCGAAGAACTGAGCCCCGAGGCCGCCGTCACCAAGATCGCCGAGATCTATGAGCACATCGCCTGATCAGACCGACGCGCCGTTGATCTCGGTCATCACCGCGACGCATAATCTGCTGTCTCAAGGGCGGCAGGACAGTTTTCGCGAAGTGATCGATTGCATGGCGCGTCAAAGCTGTGAGCGGGCCGAACACATCATTCAGGACGGTGCCTCGACCGACGGCACGGAGGAGTTTCTGCACCAGCTGACGGCAGGTGCACCGCGAACCCGGGTGATCAGCGCGCCGGATTCCGGTCTGTACGATGCAATGAACAAGGGCGCGCAGGCCGCGCGAGGCGACTACCTGTTGTTCCTGAACTCGGATGATTCCCTAGCCTCGGACGATATACTGAACTTCGCCGCTGACCGGCTGGGCGCAACAAAGCCCGATTTCCTTTATGGATCAACTCTGCGTCGGCACGAAGACGGCAGCGAAACCCGCGAAAAGCGGATGTCGCTACACGCCATCCTGCAACGGATGCCGTTCTGCCATAACTCGGTGTTTCTGAAGCGGGATGTCTTTCTGGCGTTGGGCGGCCACGATACTCACTTTCGTGTTGCGGCCGACTATGACCTGATGCTGCGGCTTCTGGCCGATGGGTATAAGGGCGAGCTTTTAGAAGCGCCGATCTCAATGTTCTGGGGCAGGGGGGTGACAGAGGATGATGCCCGAACCAGCCAGGATTATGCCCGGGTTTGGCAAAACCACTATGCCGGGTTCAAATCTGCGCAGGCTTTGTCACATGAAGATTTCGTTCGGTTCTACCAGCGGGGGCATATGCCTGCTGGCCTTGTCTTGGAACAGTTGCGTCAGCCTGATATTTCGGACGAAATTAAACTGGCAGCGCGCCACAGCCTTTGGAAATCCTTGCGCCGGTCCGCTCAGTTCTGGCGGCGCTATTAAACGCCGTTTGCAGTTGGGCGTGCTGAAAGAACGTCGCCATCCGCCTCGTTGCCACGTGCAACGACGATGGGCCGCCCCAGTTGGCGTACCAAATCTTTGAAATCAAACCCAAGAAAACGCAGCCCGCAGACCCGATCTCCGGTTGTTCGATCAGTGATACAAAGCAGCCCTTGCCGAAAGGCCAGGCGATATCCTTTGTCCTTCAGGATTTCTGTTAGATTGCTCCAGCTGATTGCGCTGGAAAAGACTGGCCGGATTGCTGCGCGCAGCAAAGCTGCAGTCTCACAATCCAGTTCTGTCGAAGCATTTCGGGCTGAAATTGCGCCCCCGGCTTTTCCTTCAAATTGAATACTCATGAGCGACCCCCGCTCTAAAAAATTAGTTCCCCCACTAATAGGGTGACAAAGTTTCTTAAAATAAGCAAAACGCGAAATAAAATTACGTGTAAAAAGTTGTATTTTGGATTCAGTAATCCATTTCGACCTCACATTGACTTCATACCTGAAACAATAACTGCGTGTCTGTGAAGGCGGTCACAACCACGGGTATATTGGCCCTCATGGGCGATCTCCTTTAATCCGAGTAGCGCCATTCAAAGACCGGACACTGATTCGTTTTCCAGTGTGATATGCCTTGAATTGGACAACCGCCGAAGACCTGATAAACGAACCGAAAACCTCGGAAGGGTGTTCAATTTGCTCAGTTTCGCGACAGTTGTTTACTCCAAGGATTTTCCGTTGCTGGAACTTCAGGCGCTGTCTTTCGCGCGTTTTGTTGATCCCAATCGTGTTGGGTCGATCCATGTGATCATGAATGACATTGACGAGCCGGGCTTGCGTGCGCGGATCGAACCGATCCTTGCCGCGTACGGCCCTCTGAGGTCTAAGGTTGAATTGCTGAGTGGCGATGACGTGCTGCTGGGTCCGGGGCATTGCGCTCGGCGACCAAGGATGGATCAGTTACTGATTGAAAATCGTTATTCTATCCCAGTTGCTCGCAAGGGAGGGTGGCGCGGCAACAACGGGTACCGCATGCAGCAGGTCCTGAAACTCGGCGCAGCTCGGGTGGCAGCGTCAGAGAACATGATCATCCTCGACACCAAGAACGTGTTCCTGAGAGAGTTTGAGGATTCGGAGTATTTCGCAGTGTCAGGGGCGGCACGAATTCCCTTTATCGGGGTCAGAAGTGATTTTCATCGCAACTGGTTGTGCCAAAGCCTGGATGCGCTGGGTGTGCCGCACCCTGATCTGGACCAACTGCACACCACGAATTTTTCCACGCCCTTTCCCGTGCGTCGGGCGCTAATCTTGGCGCTGTTGGACGAGATCAACGAGCGCTATGGTTCCGTTCAGGCGTTGTACGCATCGCACAGGCGGCCTTCCGAATTTATGCTTATGAACGCATTCTGCCTGAAATCCCCCGAGGGCTACGCCCCGTGGTTCGAAAACACTGCCAATTGGAACATCGGGCTGTGGCCAAGTTATTCGCAAGAAAAACTGGCCGCACAACTGAGCCGTCTGGACGATCCCTGTTCGCTGACACTGGGTCTGCACAATCGGGCCTTGTCGATCCTGCCGGGTGATCTGCGTGATCGCGTGTTCTCGGAATTGGAAACGCGGGGCGTCTGTGCGCGGTCTCTGGCTGAAGATGTTCTAACCCGGACGGCGGCCCTGTCAGGCTGACTACCGGGTTGACCATCCCGAGAAATGCCGAAAGGGTCGCGGCGACCAAAAAACTCCGGAGCAGGCATGGCCAACCCCCCCCCGCCCTTTGCCCCTTTTGAATGGAAAATCGCCTGGCGTTATCTGCGTGCCCGCCGTGCCGAAGGTGGCGTCAGCGTCATGACGTGGATCTCGCTGATCGGGATCACGCTGGCCGTGTTTGCCCTGATTGCCACGCTGGCGGTGCGATCGGGGTTTCGGTCCGAATTTGTAGGCACCATTCTTGGGGCTAATGCCCATGTCACCGTTTATTCAGCGGGCAACTTTGACGCGCAGGGGCGGGTGGATCGCACTATCGTGGACTATGACGACGTGGCCGACCGAATCGCGCAGGTGCCGGGGGTCGAACGTGCGGCACCGCTGGTCAAAGGCCAGGTGCTGATCACTTTGCGTGACCGCAGCAGCGGGGTTGAGGTGTTTGGCATCCAACCCGGCGATCTGCGCGATTTGCCGGGCGTTGCCCAAAGCGAACAATCCGCGGGCGACCTGTCATCGTTCAACGAAGGTGAAGAGGCAATCGCCATCGGGTCGGGGGTTGCGCGCAGTATTGGTGCAACAGTCGGAGATACGGTCAAACTGACATCCCCCAATGGCGTCAAAACCGCTTTTGGCACTTCCCCCCGCGTCAAAGCCTATCGTGTGGTCTATGTGTTCTCGGCTGGGCGCTACGATATCGACCGAACGCGTGTCTACATGCCGTTTGATGAAGCCCAGAGCTTTTTCAACCGCGAGGGCGTGGCCGATGAGATCGAGGTGATGGTCACCCGTCCCGAGGACCTTGGCCCGATCCTGGTCCCCATCCTTGAGGCCGCGGGTGAGCGCAGCCAGATATGGACATGGCAGGACGCCTCGGGCGGGTTCCTGCGCGCGCTCGAGGTCGAGGACAACGTGATGTTCATCATCCTGTCGATCCTCGTCCTGATTGCTGCGATGAACATCGTCTCGGGGTTGATCATGCTGGTCAAGAACAAGGGGCGCGACATTGGTATTCTGCGCACCATCGGCCTGAGCGAAGGGTCGGTGCTGCGGGTGTTTTTCATCTGTGGCGCGTTTACTGGGATAATTGGCACCGGGCTGGGTGTTGTTTTTGGTTGCTTGTTCGCAATCTATATCGACCCGATCTTTTCGTTCGTGAACTTTGTCATGGGCGGCGGTGTCTGGGATCCGTCTATCCGGGGGATCTATGCCCTGCCGGCAGAGTTGCATTTGTCGGACGTGATGAAAGCGGTTGGTCTGTCTCTAGGCTTGTCCTTCCTTGTCACCTATTTCCCCGCTCGCCGCGCCGCGCGGCTGAATCCGGTTGAGGCGCTGCGCTATGAATGATGTGACGATGCAACTGACCGGTCTAACCAAGACCTATCTGAAAGGCACACCCGGCGAGGTTCAGGTACTGCGCGGTGTCGATCTGACCTTGCACGCGGGTGAGGCGGTAGCCTTGGTTGCTCCGTCTGGGGCAGGCAAATCCACCTTGCTGCATATCGCGGGGCTGCTGGACACTCCGGACGAAGGGTCGGTCGAAATCGCCGGGCAGAACGTGACCGGAAAGGGTGACCGCACCCGTACCGCATTGCGTCGGCAGGATGTGGGATTTGTGTATCAGTTCCACCACCTGTTGCCCGAGTTCACGGCGGTGGAAAACATCACCCTGCCGCAGCTGGCCAATGGCGTATCGGAAAAGGCAGCGCAGGAAAGGGCGATGGCCTTGTTGGACCATGTTGGCGTCGCACCACGTGCGGATCACCGACCGGCGGCGCTGTCAGGGGGCGAACAACAGCGTGTCGCTTTTTGCCGGGCGCTGGCCAATAATCCTCGGGTCCTGCTGGCGGACGAGCCGACAGGCAATCTGGATCCTGAAACCGCGGACCAGGTGTTTGACGCGTTGATGGCGCTGGTTCGGGACGAAGGGCTTTCGGCGCTAATCGCCACGCACAACATGGACCTAGCTGCACGGATGGACCGGAAACTGCAACTGGACGGCGGAGCCCTCAGGCCAGTTGAGTGATCGCGACACCCGCAGCCATCACTGCAATACCGCCTGCGCGGATCCATGTCAGTGGTGTGACCTGTGCGCCAAACAATCCAAAATGGTCGATAGCTGCAGTACTGATCAACTGCCCCAGCAGCACAAAGAACACCGCGTTTCCGACGCCGAAATGCGGGGCGACATGGGTAATCGTCAGCACATAAAACGCGATCAGAACGCCAGCTAGCAACAGGTGTTTTGGCGCTTGTGCAACTTTGGGCAGTGCGCCGAGCCCGGGGAACACCAGCATCACCAGAGCTGATGCCCCAAATGCGATGGCAAACAGGACGACAGCTGCAGTGGTGGGCGATCCGACCAGCTTGCCCAAAGCTGCGTTCAATGCGGCGAGGATCGGGACACCAATCCCGGCTGCCAGCATGATGGCTGCGTATTGTGACATCGCCTGTATCCTCTGCACTGCGTTCGTTGATCTGGATCATTGCGCCAAGCAGCCCGACGAGCAAGCCTGCAAATGTCAATCGTGACAGGAGGATGCGATGATCAGACCGTTACTGAGTGCAGTTTCAATCGGGGCGCTGTCAATGTCGACCCAGGCCATTGCGCAGGACACAGAGACCGGGGCCGAGTTGTATCAGCATTACTGCGCGACGTGCCACGGGATCGACGCAACCGGGCACGGGCCCATGGCTGGCGTATTGGTGATTCAGCCGGTCGACCTGACCAAACTTGCTGGTGACAATGGGGTGTTTCCAACCGCCCGGGTCGTGGCGCGGATTGACGGGCGCGACCCGCTTGTCAGCCACGGCAGCCCAATGCCCGTTTACGGGCCGTACTTTGACGGGCAGGACACCTCGATGAAAACGCCCGAGGGCCAGCCGATCCTGACCAGTCAACCGATTGTTGATTTGGTGGCCTTTCTGGAAACGCTGCAGGGGCGCTAGAGGTTAGCGACAGATCCCTTCGACTTTGGCCTCGCTCCACGGCAGCACAAGATCCCTTTCGCGCCGCTGTTTTGGCAACGGGGACAAATCGAGATACGTGTCCAGCATCGCGTGCAAGCGCTGTGTGCGCGGGGCGGTAGGGTCCAAAGCACGGCAGCAGACGTATTCTTCGACAATGGCCCCTTGCTGTTCGAACCCATAGGCCAGGAAATCGGGTGAGGTATCGAGGTCAAACAGATAGGGGTCGCTGCTGCCGCCATGCTCGGCCGCAGCGCGCAGAGGGTGGTAGCCGGTGGTCCGTCGGTTTTGCCATTGCCAGATATGCGTCAGTTCATGGGCCAACAGCATAGCGGCGATCAGGTTCATCTGGTCGGGGTAGTCGGACATGTAGTCCTCAAGATACCAGTCCTCAGTAAAGTATACCCGATTGAACAAGGCAACGGCGGCCGGCTTTGCGGTCACCACACCTTCGTCGGGCGGTGGCAGAATGCGTTCACGGCAGGCCAGACGCGGGCGGGCCTTGCGATAGAATGTGATCGGCGCGACCGGCGCCCCCTTGACCAGGCGCACCCGGTCCAGGTTCAACGTGTCGCCCTGCACTACGCTGGCAAAAGCGCGTTCTTGATCTGTCAGCGGGCGACCGCATGAAGCAAGCAGTAACAGCAACATCGTCAGAATGCGGAACGGCATGGTCAAAGCCTAATACCTCGCCCCTTTTGTGTAACCCGTTTTCACAAGCTCATCGCCAATACCCGGCTGATTTCAGTCAGCGACCGTCCGGACTGTTCCATCCAAGTGTTGAACGCCTCTTGCACCGCGGCCATCGCCTTTTTCGAGCTTGGTGCCTTGTCGATTACACCTTCTGCGATCAGGCGGGCTGTAACGTCTTGCGAGAGGATGAAACTGTCACGTCCCACAAACCGCATCGCATATTGCGCAGACGCCCCGCCCAGACGTGACCCGCGTTTGCCCAGCATGGCCAGGAGGCCAACGTAATCAGTCGAGGGCCAGCCCCCCAGAACCTGACCTGCGCCGCCGTTTTCGCGCAGTTCCAGAAGGAAGGCGGCATTGTCCCGCACCGTAGCGATTTTGGTTCCGTTTCGAACAATGCGGGTGTCTTGCAGCAGGGCGTCGAATTTTTCGTCATCCATAAAGGCGCAGCGCCCAACGTCGAACCCGTCAAAGGCGACCTCAAACCCGTCCCATTTGTTTTCGATGACCTTCCAGTTGAATCCAGCCTGAAAGACGCATTTGGTGATGAGTGACAACCAGCGATCCTCTGGCACCGCCGCCAATTCCGCCGGACTCTTGGGTTTGCTCAGCTTGGCGCTCAACGCGTCAGGTCCGCCGTGGCGGTCGGCGGCCATGGCAAAAATCTCATCGAAATGGTGCATGCGTGGCGTCCTCCACTTACAAGTTCGCGCCTTGGATGCGGGGTTGCAAGGGTTTGGGGTGGGAACATTTTCGTGCATTTGTGCACTTAGAGCCCGGGGTCAGAGTGAAAAAATCGTCAGATTCATGAAAGAAAAGCTCGACAAATAAGAGGATTCGGGTTTGTGATTGACTCGTCAATCAACGTCCCGCCTGAAGCGAACGTGAAAACACGGTGGGTGGGGCCTGCACGCGATGCGGCACATGGGGGAAATAGTTTTGGTTGGGGCGAGTAATTCCGCCCAGCCTCAAACTGTTCACTTTCCTTTCGTGGCTGATTTTGTGCATGTTGCGACATGGTAGTGTCACAAGACACGCTTTCCTGTGCTGGAACATGCACAAGGGAAGCGAAACTGTAATAAAGACAGGGAGAATGTCGATGAAAAAACTCAGTGTAAGCCTGCTGGCCATGACCGTAGCCAGTTCCGCCTATGCCGCCGATATGGGTGCCGTAGACGAGCCGATCAAACTGGCGATCAACGAATGGACCGGCCAGCACGTGACCACCCACGTCGCCGGTGAGATGCTGAAGGCTGCCGGCTATAATGTCGAATATGTGACCGCAGGGATGATGAACCAGTTCCAGGCGCTGGCCGATGGCGACATCGACGCGACACTGGAAATCTGGTCCTCGAACGTGTCCGACGAATATGCCAAGAAGGTCGACGAAGGCACTGTTGTTGAAATCGGTGATCTGGGTCTGGATGCCAAAGAAGGTCTGGCCTATCCGGCGCACGTGGCCGAGCTGTGCCCGGGACTGCCCGCGTGGGAAGCTTTGAAAGACTGCGCGCAGGTGTTTGCCACGGCTGAAACACTGCCCGGCGGCCGTCTGGTCGATTACCCAGCCGATTGGGGTACGCCCGGTGCGGACCGTATGACCGGTCTGGAATTGCCGTTCAAAGCGGTTCCTGCAGGGTCCGAAGGTGCTCTGATCGCGGAACTGCGCGCGTCGACCGAGCGAAAATCGCCTTTGCTGATCACCTTCTGGCAACCGCATTGGGCAATGTCGGCCTATGACGTGCAGTTTGTCGAACTGCCTGCGGGCGAAGAGGCCTGTTTTAACGACCCGGCCTGGGGTCCGAACCCGAACGCTGTGAACGATTGTGATTTCTCACCTTCGCGTATCTTCAAAGCGGGTTGGAGCGGCATGGCAGACAAATGGCCTGCCGCCTATGAGATCCTGACAAACTATCAGCTGGCGGTTGAAGACCAGCAGCCGATGATGGGTGCGATCGACGTTGACGGCGGTCAGGTCGAAGAAGTTGTCGCCACATGGATGGCTGAAAACGAAGGCAAGTGGCGTCCGGTTGTTGACGCGGCCACGCAGTGAGTTCGCGTAAGTGACTGACTCAAAGACGCCAGCCATCGCCTGCCAGAATCTCTGGCAGGTGTTTGGCCCCGGTGCTGACAAAGCCCTGACCGACGCGCTGTCTCGGTCAGGGAACGACGCCGACAAAGCCGCCGACGACCTGCGCGAAAAGGGGTTTATCCCGGCTGTTCAGGACGCAAATTTCGAAGTCAAGGATGGCGAGCTTTTCGTTATCATGGGGCTGTCGGGGTCGGGCAAATCCACTCTGATCCGCTGCATTTCGCAACTTTTACCCGGAACGGGCGGCGAAATTCGTGTAGACGGGGAAAACGTGGTTGGCGCCTCCAAAAAGGTGATGACGGATCTGCGTCGTAAAAAGCTGGGCATGGTATTCCAGCATTTTGGCCTGTTCCCGCATATGACTGTGTCCGAAAACGTGGCCTATCCGCTGCGCGTGCAGGGCGTTAGCCGCAAGGAACGCCTGGCCCGCGCACAGGAAGTGATCTCACTGGTTGGTCTGGAAGGCCGCGAAAACAGTTTCCCGCGTCAGCTTTCAGGCGGTCAGCGCCAGCGGGTGGGCATTGCGCGCAGTCTCGCCGTGAACCCGGATATCTGGTTTCTGGACGAGCCGTTCTCGGCCCTTGATCCGCTGATCCGTCGTCAGTTGCAGGACGAGTTCTTGCGTATTCAGGCGACGTTGAAAAAGTCCATCGTCTTCATCACGCACGACATTCAAGAGGCGCTGAAGCTGGCCGACCGCATTGCTATCATGCGCGATGGCAAGATTGTGCAGATCGGCACACCCTCGGACATCGTTCTGCGCCCGGTCGACGACTATGTGCGCGAGTTTTCCAAGGATGTGGCCAAAGGCCAGCACGCCAAGGTTGCCTCGGTCATGCGGGACGATTCCGAACGCGGTCCGGACGATCCTGGCCTGACCACCGCAATGACATTGGATGCCGCATTGGCCCATTGTATGGAGTTGTATGAGCCGGTGCCCGTCCGCGACGCCGCCGGTAACATTGTCGGTACTGTCCATCCTTCTGATCTGGCCGCCGCATTGCAGGTGGACGAGGCATGACGGCTGCCACAGATTTCCCCTCGACAAAGGCCACGCATCTGACTGCGGGTGCTAAGGCCGCACTGATCACTGTGTTCGTTGGTGCCCTCTGTCTTGCTTTTGAGGGCAGCGCGCCGTGGCTGGTCAAATGGCCCGCCGCCTGGGAATTGCCCGCAACTGAATGGGTTGGCACCTTTCTGGATTGGTTTCTGAACAGCATCAAACCGGCGATGAGGTTGTTTTCCGATCTGATGACCTATCCGATGGATGCAGCCAATTACGTGCTGGGCAATACGCCCTGGCCGATCCTGATTGGTCTGGTTACGGCGCTGGGCTGGTATCTGGGTGGTTTACCCATGGCGGCTCTGGGGTTCATTGGCCTTAGTTTTGTGCTGGCCTCGGGCTATTGGGCCGAGAGCATGAATACACTGGCGCTTGTTGCCGTTTCAGTGCCTGTCGCGCTGATTGTGGGCGGTGCCATCGGAATTCTTGCCAATGAAGTGCCACGTGTTAAGTCCCTTGTGCAGGCCGTGCTGGACGTGATGCAGACGGTGCCGACCTTCGCGTATCTCACTCCTTTGCTGCTGCTGTTTGGCTTTGGGCCGGTCGTGGGCCTGATTGCCTCGGCCATCTATGCGGCACCACCGATGGCGCGCAACGTAATGCTGGGTCTTGAGCGGGTAGAATCCGACATCAAAGAAGCCGCCATCATGTCAGGCGGCACGCGGTTTCAGCAACTGTTTCAGGTCGAAATTCCGGCTGCTGCAACGCAGATTATGGTCGGTGTGAACCAGTGCCTGATGGCAGCTCTGTCGATGGTGATCATCGCAGCCGTTATCGGTGGGTTCAACGATATCGGTTGGGAAGTTCTGCTGACAATGCGCAAAGCTCAGTTTGGCGAGGCGATGATGGCTGGTCTGGTTATTGTGGTCTTTGCGGTGGTGATCGACCGGATGAGCGGAACGCTCGCCACCGAACGCAAGCGCTACGATCCTCGTGTGGTTTGGGCGGTGCTTGGGATTACCGCGCTTTTCACTGCAGTCGTCTGGAGTGGCCTGCCCGATCCGTCCGAGATCACCTTGTTGAATCCGGTTGCCGGGGCGATGGATAGTGGCTTGACGGCCTTTACCCAGGCCAACGGCCCTTGGCTGGATGCGCTCAAGAACAACTCGATGTTCTACGTTCTGTTGCCGCTTCGGATCGGTTTGGATCAGGCTGTGTTACCCTTTACCTGGGGGTTCCAATGGACGCCGGGCATGAGCTATGGCCTGTTCGCGGCCGGCATTGCGATTACCGCGCTGATGGCCTGGCGCGGGCACCTGACCGGAGGATTGGTCGTACTGATCCTGATCGGCATGTTGGAAACCGGCATTGCCAACCTGCCATGGCCGTTTGTCCTGATCGGTGCCGCTGCGTTGGGCTGGGTTGCCGGAGGCTGGCGTCTGGCGGCTCTGTCGGTGGGCCTGTTGTGCACCATCCTTTTCTCGGGCCTGTGGGAGCGTGCTTTGCTGTCGCTGTATCTCAGCGGTGCGGCCGTGTTTTCCTGCGCTGTGGCTGGCGGCCTAATCGGTTTGGCCAGCGCAGTCTGGGCCCCGGTATGGAAGGTCGTGCGCCCGATCTGTGACATGTTGCAGACCATCCCTCTGTTCGTTTTCCTGATCCCGGTCCTGATGGTGTTTCAGATCGGCGAGTTCTCGGCTTTTCTGGCGATCTGCGCCTATGCCATCGTCCCGATGATCCGCTATACGCGGCACGGGCTTGTCAACACTCCGGACGAGATGATGGAGGCCGCGATTTCCAGTGGCGCGACCGAATGGCAGATCATGCGTGATGTACGGGCACCTTATGCAGCGCCGACCATCTTGCTGGGGCTAAACCAGACTATCCTTTACGCCTTTGCCATGCTGGTGATTGCTGCGTTGATTGGCACCACCGGTTTGGGTCAGTCGATCTATCTGGCACTAGGGCAGGCGGATGTGGGGCTTGGCATCTCGGCAGGGGCGGCGATGGCAATCCTGGCGCTGATCGCCGACCGCATGGTGCAAGGCTTTGCCGAGGAACGCCGCAAAGCGCTTGGCCTATAAAACGGGGCAGGGGCGGCGCGTTTGCCCCTGCCTTCGACTTGATTTTGGGCAAGGACCGCAACCTCGCCACGGCCTAAACCGGGCGCAACACGTTCGGAGAACACCATGACCGGTTGGGGCCCATTCCTTGCAGCTTTGATCACTTTTTTACTAACGCACGCTATCCCGGCGCGACCCGCAGTGCGGGGCAGGTTGGTCGAAACGCTGGGTCGCAAGGGGTACTTCGCAGCCTATTCCATCCTGTCCCTGATGGTATTGGCCTGGCTGATCATCGCCGCTGCCCAAGCGCCATATGTCGAGGTTCTTCCCCCCTGGACGATCTTCCGCTGGGCGCCCTTGTTGGTGATGCCTGTCGTGGTCTGGTTGGCTGTTGCGGGCATGTCTATCCAAAACCCGTTTTCGTTTGGTGGGCTGGGACGGCGTCCGTTTGATCCGGAACACTCGGGCATTCTACGCACCACGCGCCATCCGATTCTGGTGGCGCTTATGCTGTGGGCCGGGTCGCATCTTCTGGCCAATGGCAGCCTGTCCCACGTCATCCTGTTTGGCCTGTTCGCAGGCTTCGCCGTGCTGGGCATGTCCCTGATCGACCGCCGTAATCAGCGCCGGATGGGGATCGAATGGACACGTCTGTCCCGCAACACGGCGCGCCTGTCCCTGCGCGCGCCACGTCCTTGGCCCCGTCTATGGGTGTGGCTGGTCTCATTTACCGCCTATGCGGCCCTGCTTTACTTGCACGCACCTGTGATCGGTCTTTCTCCGTTGCCGTAACGCACAGGAGTGGTCGGACCGAGGGATGCGTGCTATCTGGAATGCTACAGTTTCGACACGAGGGTCTCAGAATGTACCTGGCCTATATCACCACCACCGACCGCGGTGCGACCGACCGCCTGCTGAGCGCAGCTGCGGAACAGTTGCTGCGCTCGGGCGCGCAATTGTCGGGTGTGGTGCAGACCAACACCGAATGTGCTGACGACAGCAAATGCGACATGGACGTCCGTGTCCTGCCCAAGGGTGATACCATCCGCATCTCGCAATCCCTAGGCACACAGTCGCGCGGATGCCGGTTGGACCCGGCCGCGTTGGAACGAGCGGTGGGCTATGTGACTGCCTCGCTTGCGGATGCGCCGCAGTTGTTGATCATCAACAAGTTCGGCAAGCACGAGGCGGACGGGCGCGGCTTTCGCCCGGTGATTGCCGAGGCTCTGGCGCTGGATATCCCGGTGCTGGTAGGGGTGAACGGTCTGAACAAGGAAAAGTTCCAAGAGTTCACCGACGGCACGGCAGAACAGGTAGAGCCCGAGATTGAAGCCATCACCGAATGGTTCAATCGCGTCTGCGCGCAGCGCGCGGCCGCCTAAGACAACCTCTATAAAATAGCTGCTGTCGCCCTCTGATCCAGAGCGGGCGACATGTATGGATCAACTGTTTCAGTACCCGCTGGCATGGCACACCGTGTTTCGGCTCTGGTGCTGAAACAGCATTTTCCCCAACAGCTCCGGCATTTGGCGTTTGCGACGAAAGGTTCAGCTCGTTGCTGGCCGTACGAGGATGAAAAATGATACATGAGTGGCCATGCCGGTCGACCTAACGGCTGGATATGTGCGGTAATGATCTGAGAAAAGTGGTGGGCGACCCTGGAATCGAACCAGGCGTGCGTCTCCGCGAGGGAGTTACAGTCCCCTGCCACACCTTGCGGCCTGTCGCCCACTGTCAGGCGTTGCACCTGACGTGGAGGCGTGATTACTAGCGCTCTAAAGGAGCGTCAACAGGAAAATTCCGCTTTGGCGCAGGAAACCGAATTCCAGGCCCGGAGGCCCAAGAAATGAAAAAACCAAAGTGGGTTGTCGAAAAAGAACAGGCCCGCAAAACCGCTGCGGCCGAGACCGTCTGGTTGTTCGGACTGCACGCCGTTAGGGACGCTTTGATGAACCCGAACCGGCAGAAATTGCGGCTGGTTGTGACCCGCAACGCGCAAGACAAGCTTGCAGAAGCTATTGAGTTTTCTGGGATCGAGCCGGAAATGGTCGATCCGCGCAAATTTACCGCCCCCATTGATCCGGGATCCGTCCATCAGGGTGCAGCACTCGAGGTCAAACCGCTGAACTGGGGTGGGCTGGCCGAGAATTGCATCGGTCGCGCCCATCCGCGCGTCCTGTTGCTGGACCGCGTGACCGATCCCCATAACGTCGGTGCGATTCTGCGATCGGCCGAAGTGCTGGGGGCCAGCGCCGTTATAGGAACGCGCCATCATTCAGCACCTGAAACGGGGGCTTTGGCCAAGACCGCCAGCGGTGCGCTGGAACGACAGCCCTATCTGCGGGTGCGCAACCTGGCCGATACCATCGTCGAGTTGCAGAATATGGGTTTCATCGTGCTGGGCCTTGATGGCGAGGCTGATGCAACCATCGAGGCTGCGCTGGCTGACAAGCTGGACCGCCCGGTGGCGCTGGTGCTGGGGGCCGAGGGGCCGGGCTTGCGTCAGAAAACCAAAGAAACGGTTGATCACCTGGTGAAAATCGACGCAGCGGGGGGATTTGGTTCGCTGAACGTCTCAAATGCCGCCGCAATTGCCCTATATGCTTCTAGACACAAATAGACAGGAGGCCCCCATTTCTAGCCCGCAAAAAATTGCCACCTGCTGTTACTGCGGAACACGCGCCGCGCTGGTTCTGAAAGGACAGCAACGTCATGAGCTCAGCTGTTCCAGTTGCGGCGCACCTTTGCATAACCTCAAGATGATGCCCAAGCGTAAGGTCTCGGACGCCGGGTCCGCGAAATATGACGGCGGGTACAAGAAAAAGAAGCAAAAGAAGAAAAAAAGTATGTTCTCGCGGGTGATGGATGAGGCCTGGGACGCGATTGAAGACATCTTCGACTAAGGCGAACAGCAAGCGACACACACGATCACAACCGCGTTAAACAGGGTTTCACCGGCGGGTAAAAATTGCATCTTAGTGTCCTGATGAAACTTTGCCTGATTCCACAATGCTGACCAGACGACTTTTTCTTGGCGGGGTTGCCGCTGCCGTGTTTGCTTCTGCCGCCCAGGCGCAGGACATGCCCGTGTATTTTGACACGGATGGTGCTGCCATGGGCGGGTATGATGCTGTGTCCTATTTCAACGGCGACGGTCCGGTGCGGGGTAAGCCGCAATACTCGGTCATGTGGAAAGGTGTCGAGTGGCATTTTTCTTCGGCCGAGAATCGCGACAGATTTGAAAGCAACCCGCGCGCCTTTGCCCCCCAATTTGGCGGGTACTGTGCCTATGCAATGGCGCAGGGTGAGTTGATCAGCACGGATCCAACGCTGTGGCAGGTTGTGGATGGCCGGTTGTATCTGACCCATTCACCGGAAATCGAGGAAATGTGGAGCAGCGACCGAGCTGGATTTATCCGCAAGGCCGAGGAATACTGGCCCGTTGTGCTGTATCACCAATAGGCAAGTTCCCGCTTTTTGTGATCTGTCATCACAAAAATGCGCACACCCTCTTTTTTTCTCAGAACTCATGCTTAAATGTCACAATGACCGCGGAACGGAACTGCCGCGGGTCATTTCACTGTCCCTCGTTCCAACAACTGGCGCTCAGGCATGACCTGGGCGCTTTTTTCTTTTGCGTACACCGCCTAATGTGCCCGCATGACTGAATATTCCGATCCGTTCCTCAGGGATATCCTGCAACGCACCAAGGTAGTAGCCGTGGTTGGGGTGTCGATGAACCCTGTGCGGCCCAGCTATTACGTGGCGCGCTATCTTTCCCTGAAGGGGTACAGGGTCATTCCGGTCAATCCCGGCCATGCTGGAAAGTTGTTGTTCGGCCAAACGGTGCAGGCATCGTTGTCAGACATCACCGAACCTGTCGATATGGTCGATATCTTCCGCCGGTCCGAGGCCGTGCCCCCGATTGTCGATGACGCTTTGGCAGCCTTTCCGAATTTGTGCACGATCTGGATGCAGATCGGGGTAGAGCACCCGGACGCAGCCGCCAAAGCGCAAGCGCAGGGTGTGGACGTTGTGATGAACCGCTGCCCGAAGATTGAGTATCAGCGTCTGTTTGGCGAGTTGCGCATGGGCGGGTTTGCCACCGGGGTAATCTCTTCCAAGCTGTGATCTCTACCCGCTGACATAAGGCAAAAGCGCACCGTGTTGATCCAGGCGGCGCTTCTCCAATACGGCGTCGCGAGGCACCCATTCATATTTTGTGTCCTCGGTCAGGGGAGACCAGTACAGCACACCGCCATAGCGCCACGGGTCCAGAACAATGCCGTCACGCATAGTTTCACCCTTGCGGCTGATAATCGCCGTGCTGTGGTCTATTCGAAACGGGTTGTCTGCGTTTGCTATGGCACGGTGCATTTCCAGTGTTTCGAACCCTTCCTGATCCAACCGGCGCTCGATATCCTCGGCCCAGTGCCAGCACAGACCGCGTGGGCGCAGGCCCTTGTTGACCTTGGCGTTGTGAACCAGGGGGGGATCGGTGATCTCGTACTCTTGCGCCAGCTGCGCAGAATAGGAATAGGCGATACGCGCGGCACGCTCAGCCTCGACTGGGTCGATATCCGGACCGAGGCTGCGGATTTCGCTGGCCAACCGTTGAACCTCATCTCCGGTGGAAGACGGTGGCGCAGAACAGGCCGCAAGCATCCCCAAGGTCAGCACAAAGGCCAAAATTCTGATCATTCCCGCCGCCTGATATCCGTGATTCACCAGACCCGATCATAAGCTGCAGGGCAGGCGGGCGAAACCCGTTCGCTTAACCCTTTGGACGGGCCGCCTTTTCGGCGATGCCACTCAGGCCCTGACGCCGGGCCAGCTCGGCCAGCACATCGTCCAGAGCTACATCCCGTGCGGTCAGCATGACCAGCAGATGGTACAGCACATCTGCTGCCTCTGCCGTCAGCTTGTCCTGATCGCCTTTGACAGCCTCGATGATGGCCTCAACGGCCTCTTCCCCAAACTTCTCGGCGCACTTCTCGGGGCCCTTAGCCAACAGTTTGGCGGTCCAGCTGGACTCGGGGTCGGTGCCCTTGCGGGACTCAATCGTTGTGGCCAGATCGCGCAGAATGCTCATTCCAACCTCATTGGGATACCGGCGGCGGCCATGTGTTCCTTGGCCTCGCGGATGGTGTACTCGCCGAAGTGAAAGATCGATGCTGCCAGCACCGCGCTGGCACCGCCTTCGGTCACGCCTTCGACCAGATGATCCAGGTTGCCCACCCCGCCCGAGGCAATCACCGGCACGTTCACTGCATCCGAGATGGCGCGGGTCAGGGGAAGGTTGAAGCCTGATTTGGTGCCGTCCCGATCCATCGAGGTCAGCAAGATTTCCCCGGCACCTTTGGCGACAACCGTTTTGGCAAATTCTACTGCGTCGATGCCAGTGGATTTGCGCCCGCCATGGGTAAAGATTTCCCACTTGCCGGGGCTGACGGTCTTGGCATCGATGGCGCAGACGATGCACTGACTGCCGAACTGATCGGCGGCCTCGGCGATGACATCCGGGTTGGCCACAGCGGCCGAGTTGAAGCTGACCTTGTCCGCCCCTGCCAACAGCAGGGCACGGACGTCATCCTTGGTGCGCACTCCCCCGCCCACGGTCAGGGGCACAAAACACTGTTCTGCCGTGCGCCGCACCACATCAAACATGGTGCCGCGGTTTTCATGGGTGGCGTGGATGTCGAGGAAACAGATCTCATCCGCACCAGCCGCGTCATAGGCCTTGGCAGATTCCACCGGGTCGCCCGCATCGCGCAGGCCGACAAAGTTGACGCCTTTGACCACACGGCCATCAGCAACATCAAGACAGGGAATGATGCGGGTTTTCAGCATGAGGCATCCTTTGTTGCCGCATCTCTACCGGCAACGTCAAACCGATGCCAGTCCGGTTACTGGATTTGTTGTTTACCATTTCAGTGCGGATAGCAGATTTGCCCGGTCGTCTGTCCAAGGGGTTTTGTGATCTGCGGTTAAAGGCACCCAGTTTCCTTGGTTCAGAAAACTGTCAATCCGGGAATGGTCTGGGGACATGATTACAACCACGCTAGAGGCTGCCCCCTGCTTTAGCGCCTCATCATCCACCACATGAGCGTGTGCTGCACCATGCAGACCAAGACTGTGGGCTATGCGGGCCAATGGGGTGGCGAGATTGTAGTACCTGTTCGAGATGTGAAAGACCAATACCCCATCAGATGACAACCGATCTGAATACATCTGCACCGCTTCTTTTGTAACAAGGTGCATGGGAATGGCGTCAGAGCTGTAGGCATCAAGGACCAGAATGTCGAATTCGAACTCCTTCTGGGCTAGCACAATTCTCGCATCACCCAAATGGGTCTTGGAGTTTGGGGCGCATTCGGACAAATAGCTGAACAACGCAGGATTGCGCGCGACGCTTTCGACCATGGCGTCAATTTCAAAGAAAGCCCACGTTTGCGACGGCTTTTTGTAACAAGCCAACGCGCCGATGCCCAAACCTACGATGCCGATTTGATCTGCCTGGGCACCGAATTCTGACGTGATGACCTGCGCCATGGGGCCGTCCGGGTGGTAGTAGGACATTGGCGTTGGTCTTCGGCCATAGTCTTCCTCTCGTTGCACGCCATGGGTCGTCGTGCCGTTGTTGTAAATTCGCAGGCCATTTTCGGAATAGACCGAATGGGTGCCGAAGAAACTGCGGTCTTGGAGCATAGCACCGTCCGTGGCGCGGAATGACGGAACCATGACAACTGCAATTACAGCCACAATGCGGAGAGCGTAGTCACGAAACAGCCACAAAACAGTTGCCAGAGTTATGAAGGCAGCCGAGGCCCGCAACAAACCGTGACCCAAGACGTCGAGGTTTCCTATTGTGCCGAAGACCAGAAGAACTGGCACGCTGGCAAGGCAGGCAATCGTGATATGCCGAGGCGAAAAGGTCCATGGCCGCAGCAGGAACAATGCCGCGGCAAGTATCAGGGTGAACTGCGCTTCTATTTCCTGAGAAAAGGCAACGGGTGCGATTATGGAATTGAACAGTCCCCCCAACGCGCCGCCAACAGACAACGCGATGTAGAATACAGTAAGATGTTCCGCCGGCGGACGAAGTTCAAAAAGCAACCGGTGGGCAAACAATGCGATTACAAATAGTACCGGTACGTAGGCTAAAATAACGATTGGTGCCGCTTCCTGCCGCACGGTATCGGACAGCAATACGGCCCCACATGCCAAAGCCAAGAGTGTCGGCACTTGCAACCCAGCCGTGGTCAGCCGTTCCCATTTTGCGAACGCGACGATAAACGACATGATATACACGGCCAGTGGGATGACCCAGATCAAGGGCATCGATCCAAGATCCGTGCTGACTTTGGTCGTGATCGACAACATGAGCGAAGACGGAACAAAGGCCACGCCAATCCAAACTGCGATCTGTTTTGCACTTAGGCCATGTGATGACGTCTGTGCCGCAGTGGACACCAGGGTCTGTCGCGCTCCCTGCATGGCCAGCATTCCGCAAAAGATGAGGAGACCGCCAAAAACGACAAAGCCAACAAACCAGACATAGCTGATCTCACGCGCTCCCAGAAACGGGTCTGCCAGCAAGGGGAATGCCAATAAGGCCAGCAAAGAGCCTACATTGCTTGCGCTATAGAGGAAGTAAGGATCATCCGCCGATGGACCGCCAGAGCGCGTGTACCAAGCCTGCAGCAGTGGAGCATTTGCAGATAGCACGGCAAAGGGCAGGCCAACACCCAAGGCAAATAGCTCGAGTGTCTGAAGCGCAGTAGATTGCGACGCGTCGTAGCTCCAGCTTTCACTGGTGGACAGAGGCAGGAATGTCAGCGCGGTGAGCCAAAACAGGACATGGGTCAGAAGCTGCCAACGCAAGGGCAACCATTTGGTCAACAGGTGTGCATAGAGGTAGCCGAAGATCAGAACGACCTGAAAAAACAGCATTGCGGTCGTCCAGACCGCTGGCGCGCCGCCGATTTTGGGCAGGACAAGCTTGGCGTAAAGCGGTTGGACAAAAAACAAAAGGCTGGCGCTGACGAAGATCGTTAGCGTGAATGTCACGATTGTGGCTGTGCGAATCCAGACCCTGTCCGAATACCCCATACTTGAAATGCTCATACCGAACGCCTTTGCCAGCTTTGCCCGATGTCTCAAGTAATTTGAGATTGCGACCAATTTGGGGCTGTTTCGCGCAAAATAGCTGCCGTTTCGGGGCATTGTTCGCGAAAGTGGCTGCTCATAGACATTTACAGGGCAGACTTGCAAGCGTGGCCCCCAAAGACGAACGGCAAAGCCCCGCCGATGCCAGACTTGTGATTGCTCGAACGCACAAAGCTGTGAAAACTAGGGTGAAATTCACAGAAGGAAGTTCAATATGCGCAAACTGATACTGGCAACTGTTTTGACCTTCGGAGGGGCACTGCCCGCAATGGCTGACGACATCATCAAAATACCCACAGACAAGTCCGTGGCAGAAGCGTTGAACGCGCTTGAGGCTGCAGTTGGCAACGCGGGCGCAACTGTTTTTGCCCGTGTAGATCACGCCGCAGGGGCAGAAAAGATAGGGACTCCAATCCCCGCCAACCAGGTGCTGATCTTCGGCAATCCGAAACTGGGCACGCCCGCCATGCAGATCGACCCGCGCGCGGGTCTGTTCCTGCCGTTGAAAGTGCAAGCCTATGAGGATGCAGACGGTCAGGTCTGGCTGGCCTATGAAGATCCGAAAGAAACGATGGACGAGCTTGATGAGGTCGAAAATTCACCGATCATCGAAAAGATGCGCGGCGCGCTTAGCAAACTGACCGCCGCCGCCGCCGGATAGATCGCCCGGGCTCAGGCGCTTGCGTGGCGTAACCGTGCAAGCGCATTGCGCACGATCAGGATGTGAAACGGCAGGATTGCGGCCAGATACAGCCGTCCGCCCAGATTGTGGCGATGAACCCAGGTGGCTAGAGACACACGGCCGTTCTCAGACAGTACTGAGACCCTGAAATCAAGGTGGCGGTCGTTGAACCCTGCGATCACCTCGGATGCGCTGTCATGTTCAACCGGGAATATCCCGACCTTGTCAGCGGCCTCCGGCCCCGTCCGGCTCAGCCCGAAAGGTGCGACCAGCATTCCGCGCAGCCGTACCAGGGCCATTGCCCAGGACGGAAACGCGGTGATGATGTCTGCGGCGCGGCGCGGGGGCAGGTCCGAGGCAACGCTGAAGCAATCCAGAAAATCACCATCCTGCAGGCGCTTGTGCAGCAAGCTTGAGGCGGGTAGGGCGGATCGTGTCACGCGCGACTTGAACATTGGGTCACTCTCTGAGCGCTGTCAGAGCCTTTTTCAGGTCAATCGCCCCATCATAAAGCGCACGCCCGGAAATCGCACCGTTCAAATCTGCGCCACAATCGCGCAGGGCGATCAGATCTGCGACAGAGGACACGCCGCCAGAGGCAATGACCGGGATGTCCACCGCCCGGGCCAGATCCGCGGTTGCCTCGATGTTCGGCCCCTGCATCGCGCCATCGCGGTTGATGTCGGTATAGATGATCGCGGCCACGCCCGCGTCCTCAAAGCTGCGGGCCAGATCAGTGACCTGCACGTTGGTTTCCTCGGCCCAGCCCTTGGTGGCGACCATCCCGTTGCGGGCATCAATGCCCACGGCAACCTTTCCAGGGAAGGCTTTGGCGGCCTGGCGCACCAGATTTGGGTCCTCGACGGCTACGGTGCCCAGAATTACCCGGGCCAGCCCCTTGTCCAGCCAGGCCTCGATCGTGGCCATGTCGCGAATGCCGCCGCCCAGTTGAGCGGGCACATCACACTGCTTCAGGATCGCCTCGACCGGGGCGGCGTTCACTGGTTCACCGGCAAATGCGCCGTTCAGATCAACCAGATGCAGCCAGTTGCACCCGGCCTCAACAAAGGCGCGGGCCTGTGCCGCCGGGTCGTCGCTGAACACCGTTGCCTTATCCATTTCACCGCGCAGCAGGCGTACGGCCTGGCCGTCTTTGAGGTCGATAGCGGGGTAGAGGATCATTTCGGGCGGCCTTTTGCTGAGTGTCGGCGGGGATATGGCACAGGCAGGGGCCGGGATGCAACGCGACCCTACGTCCTGCTTGCCCAAATTGGACACTCGGGACAAGGTGTCAAAAAACAGGGAGCGAAACTATGACACGACATCTAATTCTTGGTGGAATCGCCGCGGTTCTGATGAGCGCGACAACCGTGGCCGCAGATCCGGTCGACGGTCTGTGGAAGACGGGCACAGGCGACGACGGCGGTTATCTGCACGTTTCCATCGCACCGTGCGGCAGCGCCATCTGTGGCACAATCGATAGCGCCTTCAATAGCGCAGGCGACCAAGAGCTCAACTATGAACATGATGGCAAGCAGATGATCTGGGACATGGTTCCTGATGGCAGCGGTGGCTATAGCGGCGGCCAGATCTGGGATCCCGAAGCGGACAAGAACTATAAGTCGAAAATGCAGCTCAACGGGAACACCCTGGTCGTTAAAGGCTGTGTGGCCGGTGGTCTGATCTGCAAGGGCCAGGACTGGACCCGCATTCAGTAATCGAACGGCGCCCCGTCAGGGGCGCCACTTCAAAAAGTTGCCGATCATGCGCAGACCGACATCCTGACTTTTTTCCGGGTGGAACTGCATGCCGATCATTGTGTCACGGCCGATCACCGCGGTGACCTCTTGCCCATATCCCACATAAGCCAGACGTTGCGCCGGATCTTTGACCCGAAAGTGGTAAGAGTGGACAAAATAGGCGTGATCGCCTGACTTAACCCCGGCAAAAACCGGATGATCGCTTTCAAGAACCAGATCGTTCCAGCCCATATGCGGTACTTTCAGCGCGCGGTCTGATGGCGCGATCCGCAGCACGTCACCTGCAACCCAGTTCAACCCGTCGGTTTCGCTGTATTCATGACCCGTGGTGGCCATCAGCTGCATACCAACGCAGATACCCAGAAACGGTCGGCCTTTTTGTTCGACCGCTTCGACCATCGCGTCATAAATGCCCTTGTGCCCGCGCAGCTCTGCCGCACAGGCCGGAAAAGCACCGTCACCGGGCAGAACCAGCCGGTCGGCGCGGGCCACGATCTCTGCGTCTGAGGTCACAACCACTTCACCGGCATCGACCTCGCGCGCCATGCGCTGAAACGCCTTTTCGGCGGAATGCAGGTTGCCGCTTTCATAGTCGATAATCGCCGTGAGCATTTACAGCGCACCCTTGGTGGACGGGATCGCATCTGCCTTACGCGGGTCGGTCTCAACCGCCTGATGCAATGCGCGGGCCACGGCCTTGAACGCGGCCTCGGCAATGTGGTGGCTGTTGAACCCGTGCAGTTGATCAACATGCAGGGTGATACCGCCATGGGTGCTGAGGGCCTGAAAGAACTCGCGTACCAGCTCGGTATCGAACGTTCCGATCTTGGGTGTCGGCAGATCGATGTTCCAGATCAGGAACGGGCGCGCCGACAAATCCAACGCACAACGCACCTGTGCGTCATCCATGGGCAGGTGACATTCACCATAGCGGCGGATGCCTGTCTTATCGCCCAACGCCTGCGTTAGCGCCTGACCCAGCGCGATGCCGGTATCTTCGACCGTGTGGTGATCGTCGATGTGGGTATCGCCCTCGGCCCGGATGGTCATGTCGATAAGGGAATGCCGCGCCAACTGGTCCAGCATATGGTCAAAAAATCCAACGCCGGTCTGATTGTCATACTGGCCTGTGCCGTCCAGATTGACCTCGACCGTGATCTTGGTCTCGGCGGTCTGACGGCTGATCTTTGCACTGCGCATGGGCGAATTCCTTTTGCTTCAGGCGCGCTTATAGACGGGGAAGGCCTGCCTTATCCAGACCAAGCGTGGCATTCGCTGCAAACTGTTGCAGGGGATTGCGCCCGGACCCGGGCCATGCCAGCCTGCCGTCAACTCAACCAACAAGGCCAGGCCCATGTCCACCTGCGTTTTCATCCAGATCCGCTGCAAACCCGGCACCACCTACAAGGTCGCCGAAGAGATCGCCCTGCGGGAAATTCACTCGGAACTGTATTCGACCAGTGGTGAATATGACCTGCTGCTCAAGCTCTACATCCCGGAATCCGAGGATGTGGGCCATTTCATCAATGAAAATCTGCTGATCATCCCCGGGATCGAGCGATCTCTGACCACCATGACGTTCAAGGCGTTTTAGGACAAATTCAGATCGTCGTGTCTGCGGGAGCGGGCACGGCGCCAGCGCTTGCTAGGACAACATCGTGCCGAGCTTGTCTGTCGGTGGCCCCGGCGGTCAAAAATTGCTGCATCCCAAACAGCAGTGACATCGGCAAAACAAGCGACAGCAGATGGTTGTCCCCTGCGAAAAGGGACCAAACAACTCCGACAGCACAAACCGTCAGCAGACAGGCGGAATGTGCACGCATTTTCGCCGTGCTTTCGGAGCGGTGGGTCAGAAATCCGCGCCGCGTGAAAAGCGTCAGCGCAAGCCCGGTTACAAAAATGCTGGCAAGAACCAGACTGTCTATGTTTTTGAGTAAATACTGCGCTACCGCCGCATTGTTTCCGATGTGAAGAAGCTCAATCAAGGGCGTGATGGCGATCATAAAGATATTGATCCCCAGCAATACGGGGCGCGGTTTCATAACTTTTCGGGCGTAGGCCACGCACACGGTCGCGGCGAGAAAGGTGCCAATCCATCCCGCCAACCGCAGATCATCACTTGCCCGGGACAGAATCAAAAAGCTCAACCCCGGTAGGTTTTCCAACACTCCGGTCAGAAACCGTTTTTGCTGATCTCCTGCCATGATTGGGTAAGTCCTGTGGTTGTGGATCTGCTTGTTTGGTCGACCTGAATGGGCGCGACTGACCGGGGATTGATGCCCTGAAGTCAATGCTTGTGTCAGCCCAATTCAAATGTCGTGACGCCGAAGATGCGGTTCAGGTCGATGTCCGGTTGGTGATCGGAATACATCCGGGCGGTCTCAAAGACTTTCTCCAACCCAAGTTGCGCGGCCAGCGCAAATGCCTCTCTGTTGGGTTGGGGCATATCAACAAAGACCTCCTGTCCGTGATGATCGATGGGAACGGCGGCCAATAGGCTGGCCAGCAGAGTTTGGGCAATTCCGGCGTCATCGGCAAACAGGGGACCCACCTTGTACCCAGCCTGGCAAGGTCGCAGCGTGCCATAGCCCTTGATGCGGCCATCTTCGGTATACTTGCGTGAAATGTGACTGGGTGCGCTCAACCACCCTCGCAAAAAAGCATCCCGCCGGGCAGGAAACAGCCTTCTATCATATGCCTTTAGCGCGTCCGAGGCGTTGTCGACGGGCGTAACCCCATTGCCCAGCACCTGCCCAAGCTTGGGCAAAACCTCTCCGATCTTCGCCCCAACGCGATAGTTGTTGTAGGCAAAGGAGAACCCGGATTTGCGGTAATTGTCCTGCTGTTCGACTACACCGTCCAGCCCCATATTGCGGCCCTTGCAATGGACCAGCGCATGCTGGGCGATCTCTAGCCCATGCCCGGATCCGCGATATTCGGGGCGGACAATGTAGAACCCCAGGAAAGAAAACGCGTCATCATAATTCACAGCAGAGACCGAAGCGATCATTTCACCGTCCAGAAAACCGCCCAGGTATCCGTCAGGATCTGTCGTCCGAAAACACTCGGCGTCGTGCTTTCCAGGGTTCCACCCTTCGCGTCCAGCCCAATCCACGGCGTGCTGTAATTCATCAGCGGTCAATGGGCGAATGGTATAATCTGACATATGTAAAATCCTGAAATCTGTAGCGCCAATAGAATGGCGCAACATTTTACAAGAAACCAGCAATGTTTGGTCAAGTGTGTATCTGGAGCGGGCGAGGCGATTCGAACGCCCGACCCTAACCTTGGCAAGGTTATGCTCTACCCCTGAGCTACGCCCGCATCAGATACTATGTTCGACCTTTCGGTCTCTCAATGGAGCGGGCGAGGCGATTCGAACGCCCGACCCTAACCTTGGCAAGGTTATGCTCTACCCCTGAGCTACGCCCGCGCCGTTGAGTGAGGAGGGATGTATTAATTCCCAAGCTGGGCTGCAAGCGGAAAAACACAAAACAGGGGAAAAATCTTTCGACGGAAACGCGCGCGTCACGCGTTCAAAACCAAGAGTACCAAACAACAACAAGAAACGAGGATTGGACATGGCGCAGCTCGCTGACTTGAAAATGGCATCCCTTGCAGGGTTGATTTTGCTGGCCGCAGCGGTTGGCAAACCGAATGAAGACAGGCTGGGTCAGGTTCAGCCGGTTCTCATGAAAGCACCGGCTATCGAGATTCAGATTCTGGCGTGATAACGTCCGCCGCTTGGCTCAAAACGCCATCACAAGACAGGCGATAGCCGCGATCAGGATAGAGGCAAATGTCAGCAGCATCCCGATCTGACGCAGGATAACGATCTGTGGTTTTTTCCCAAACCCATACGCATGCAGGACCCGCCCAGCCAGAATACCAAGGCCCAACAGATTGATCAGCCAGGCCCCGGCGCCCTGCAATTCGGCCATCGCGATCAGCAGCAATGCAAAAGGCGCGTATTCTGCAAAGTTGGAATGCGTGCGCATGGCCTTGAGCACGTCTGAATTGCCGCCATCGCCATAGGAAACTTTGTCGCTGCGGCGTTGGCTGATGACCTTGACGCTGAGCGCGACATAAAGGAATGCCAATAGAGCGGCATAGATCGGTGTGATCGACAGCATGGGTCTTGCTCCTTCGCTGATACAGAAAAAGGCCGCCCGGTTGCCCGAGCGGCTCCTGTCAGGGCGACAGCCTATGCCGCTTATTCCAGTTCAACCAGCAAGTCCTTTGCGTCAATCTGACCACCAGGCTGGATATGCACTGCTTTGACCGTTGCATCACGCTCGGCGTGAATGCCGGTTTCCATCTTCATCGCTTCGATGGTCAGCAACATATCGCCTTCTTTGACCTCTTGACCGGCTGCTACGGCCACTGTGGCCACAACTCCCGGCATTGGGGCACCAACGTGGTTTGGGTTGCCGACCTCAGCCTTGGGCCTTGCCTGTGTGGTCGAGGTGACCAAACGGTTCGGAACCCGGATCACGCGGGGCTGGCCGTTGAGTTCAAAGAAGACTTTGACTTCGCCTTTTTCATCGGTCTCACCGATTGCCTGACAGCGGATTTCAAGTGTCTTGCCGGGGTCGATCTCAGCGGTGATTTCCTCGCCGGGTTCCATGCCATAAAAGAAGGTCCGGGTGGGAAGGGTACGGACCGGACCATAAGTCCGGTGACGGCCCATATAGTCCAGGAACACCTTGGGATACATCAGGTACCCGTTCAGGTCCTCGTCATCTACATCTTTACCTTCCAACTGTTTCGCCAGATCAACGCGGGTGGCTTCCAGATCGACCGCAGGCACGTCTTTGCCGGGGCGCTGGGTGTTGGGGGCTTCGTCCTTGAGCACTTTGGTGATGATCGTGTCAGGGAACCCGCCCGGAGGCTGACCCAAATTGCCACGCATCATATCGACCACCGAGTCGGGGAAGGCCACATCTGTGTCCGGGTCCTCGACCTGTTCGCGGGTCATGTTCTGGCTGACCATCATCAGGGCCATGTCGCCAACAACCTTCGAAGATGGCGTCACTTTCACGATGTCACCGAACATCTGGTTCACGTCCGCATACATCTGCGCCACTTCATGCCAGCGCTCTTCCAGCCCAAGGCTACGGGCCTGCGCCTTGAGGTTGGTGAACTGGCCGCCAGGCATCTCGTGCAGATACACCTCAGAGGCGGGGGCTTGCAGGCTGGATTCGAAGGCTGCGTATTGTCCGCGTACGGCCTCAAAGTAATCGCTGATCTCGCGGATGGCTTTGATGTCCAGCCCGGTGTCACGCTCGGTGTGGCGCAGGGCTTCGACCACAGTTCCAAGTGTTGCCTGACTGGTGTTGCCGCTGAAGCTGTCCATCGCGCAATCGACCGCGTCCACGCCGGCCTCGGACGCTGCAAGGATAGTGGCGCTGGCGATGCCCGCCGTGTCGTGGGTGTGGAAGTGAATCGGCAACCCGACCTCTTCCTTCAGAGCCCGGATCAGAATGCGGGCCGAGGCTGGTTTCAACAGCCCCGCCATGTCTTTCAGACCCAACACATGCGCGCCTGCATCGCGCAGCTCTTTCGCCATGCCGACATAGTATTTCAAGTCATACTTGGCGCGGTTCGGATCCAGAATGTCCCCGGTATAGCAGACGGTTCCTTCGCAGATCTTGCCGTTCTCAACGACCGCATCCATCGCGACACGCATGTTTTCGACCCAGTTCAACGAGTCGAATACACGGAACACGTCGATGTTCTGCGACGCCTGACGTACGAATTCCTGCACCACATTGTCAGGATAGTTGGTATAGCCCACCCCGTTTGCTCCGCGCAGCAGCATCTGGGTCATCAGGTTCGGCATCGCTTCGCGCAAATCCCGCAGGCGCTGCCACGGGCATTCCTGCAAAAAGCGGTACGCCACGTCGAAAGTCGCCCCCCCCCAACATTCGACGCTGAACAGTTGCGGTAGGTTGGCGGCATAGGTTGGCGCCACTTTGATCATGTCGATCGACCGCATCCGGGTGGCCAGCAAAGACTGATGCCCGTCGCGCATGGTGGTGTCGGTGATCAGCAACTGACGCTGCGCTTTCATCCAATCGGCAACGGCCTGCGGGCCTTTTTGCTCTAGCAGGTTGCGGGTGCCCATCTGCGGCTCGGCTTTGGCAGCAGGGGCCTTGGCCTCTTTGAGATCGGATCGCGGTTCCGGACGGTCTTTGGTTTCAGGATGCCCGTTCACCGAGATGTCAGCGATGTAGGTCAGAACCTTGGTGCCCCGGTCGCGCCGTCGTTTAAAGGTGAACAAGTCCGGCGTCGTGTCGATGAATTTGGTGGTGTATTCGTTCGACAGGAAGGTCGGGTGTTTCAGCAGGTTGATGACAAAGTCGATGTTGGTGCTGACCCCGCGGATACGGAATTCACGCAGGGCGCGGTCCATACGGGCAATCGCTGCCTCGGGCGTGGGGGCCTTGGCGGTGACCTTGGTCAGCAATGAGTCGTAATACCGCGTAATCACACCGCCCGCATAGGCGGTGCCGCCATCCAGCCGGATACCCATGCCCGTGGCCGAGCGATAGGCGGTGATGCGGCCATAATCGGGGATGAAATTGTTCTGCGGATCCTCGGTGGTGATCCGGGTTTGCAGTGCGTGACCAGTCAGATGCACGTCCGACTGGCTGTTGGCGCCGGTGGCCTCGGCCAGTGTCTTGCCTTCGGCAATCAGAATCTGCGCCTGCACGATGTCGATGCCGGTGACTTCTTCGGTGACGGTGTGTTCCACCTGTACGCGGGGGTTCACTTCGATGAAGTAGAACTTGCCCGTTTCCATATCCATCAGGAATTCGACAGTGCCGGCACATTCATAGTTCACATGCGCGCAAATCTTGCGGCCCAGATCGCAAATCTCGGCCCGCTGTTCTTCGCTGAGATACGGGGCAGGCGCGCGTTCGACGACCTTCTGATTGCGGCGCTGGACCGAGCAGTCACGCTCGTAAAGGTGGTAAATCTCACCATGTTTGTCGCCCAAAATCTGCACCTCGACATGGCGGGCGTGAATGATCATCTTTTCCAGATAACCTTCGCCGTTGCCAAATGCGGCTTCAGCCTCGCGGCGGCCTTCCAGAACCTTCTCTTCCAACTCGTCCTCGGACTGGATCGGGCGCATCCCGCGTCCGCCGCCGCCCCAGGACGCCTTGAGCATCAGAGGGTAGCCGACCTTCTTCGCCTCGGCCCGGATCACATCCATGTCGTCGCCCAGAACCTCGGTCGCCGGGATCACAGGCACATCGGCTTGTACCGCGACGCGCCGTGCGCTGGCCTTGTCACCAAGCGCGCGCATGGTTTCTGCTTTGGGTCCGATGAAGGTGATGCCGTTTTGCACACAGGCGTCCACAAAATCAGGGTTTTCCGACAGCAGGCCATAGCCGGGATGGATCGCATCCGCGCCGCATTCTTTGGCCACGCGAATGATCTCTTCAATGCTAAGATACGCGGCCACCGGGCCCATCCCTTCGCCAATGCGATATGCTTCATCCGCTTTGAAACGGTGCAGGCCCAGCTTGTCTTCTTCGGCAAAGACGGCAACGGTTCGTTTTCCCATCTCGTTGGCAGCACGCATGATGCGAATGGCAATCTCGCCGCGATTGGCGATCAGGATCTTGTTGAAGTCTGTCATGTCAGGTCCCGGTCCTAGTTGTTTGGCCGTGTTCATAGGCGGACAATAGGCGCTCGTACATCAGTCGTTCTGGGTAGAACCGGCATGTTAACGCTCGCAAACGCCTCCCTTGGCGCGATCTTAATACACATGCTGCGATGCGGCATCAATCAAAGTGTTTACGCCGGGTAACTGATCCAGTTTTTCGGCCCCCAACTGACCCATGTTGGCTTTCAGGTCCTGTCGCAGAATATCGGCGACATGTGCGGGACCGTCGGCACCCAACGCAGCAAGCCCGTATAGAAAAGCACGCCCCAGCATCACGAAATCAGCCCCCAACGCTTTGGCGCGCAGAATATCCAGACCACCTTCGATACCGCCGTCAAAGATCAGGGGCAGGTCAGTGGCCGTCCGAATGGCGGGCAAAACCTCAATACTGGCGGGTGCGCCATCAAACTGTCGACCGCCGTGATTCGATATCCAGATGGCATCGACGCCAACCTGTTGCAGCCGTTCGGCATCCTCGGCGCGCATGACGCCTTTGATGATGAAAGGACCGTCCCACGCATCGCGCAGCCATCTGACATAGTCCATATCTGGTGAGGTGCGCAGCAAGTACCCGACATGAGCCGTAGAGGGCAGGGCACTGTCCCCGTCGATATACTTGTCCAATGTGCGCATCCTTGGCATCCCATGCCTTGCCATCCCCAGGGCCCATTGGGGCCGTCGCGCGATCTGCGCCAGCAAGCGCGGCGTCAGTTTGGGCGGGTTCGTCAACCCCGACCGGGTTTGCCGTTCCCGCCGTGACGCGACTGGGACGTCCACGGTCAGGACCAGTGTCGAGAACCCGGCCGACTTTGCGCGACCCAGCATATCCTGACGAATTTCTGGGTCCTTCGGCGGGTACAGCTGGAACCAGGCGTTGTTACCGAGATCAGGCGCCAAATCCTCGGGGCTCTGACTGGCGACGGTTGACAGGGTATAGGGCAGGCCTTCTTTGGCGGCGGCTTTTGCCAATAACCTTTCGGCGTCGGGCCAGGTCAGGCCGCACATCCCGATCGGCGCAATCCCAAAGGGCAGCGGGAACTCCTGCCCGAGAAACCGAACGCTGGTGTCACAATCGATCGGCCCGTGCAGGATTGAGGGCAGAAATCCCAGCCGATCCAGCGCCTTGCGATTGCGGCTCAATGTAGCTTCGGTGCCGGTCCCACTGTCCAGATATTCCCAGACGAAATACGGTATCTTGCGCCGCGCTTGGCGCTTCAGATCAGCGATGCCGGGGAATTTGCTGTGCAGGTCCATGTAACTTGATCCAACCTGCCGTGCGATTCTGCAAGGTTTTCAGGCCGCTGGCGCAGGTGGGACCGCCTTTGGCACCTGTTTTGGCGCGGCTTTTGCCTCCCGGGCAGCAGACGCTTCGGTTCCTGCGACCTGCACCTGGTTCCGGCCCTTGTCTTTGGCCGTATACAAGGCATCGTCCGCCGCGCGCATCAAATCCTGTGGCATGGTGCCATGCGCCGGGTAATGGGACACACCGACCGAGATCGCGATGCGGGGCAGCGATTTCTCACCGTATCGCACCGAAACGGCCTCGACCGCTTGCCGTATCTGCTCGGCGCGGGTAACCGCGTCTTCGGGCGCGTTGTCGGGCAGGATCAGCATGAATTCCTCGCCGCCGATACGACAGGCGACCTCGTCCCGGTCGCAGCCCTGTTCCAACGCAGACCCTACAGCGCGCAGAACCATATCCCCGGCATCATGGCCATGGGTATCGTTGAATTTCTTGAAGTGGTCCACGTCAACCGCGACCAAGCTGAGGCGTGCCCCGGTTTGCTGACTGCGGGTTATGGACTTTCGCAGTGTTTCCGTCATGTGCCGGCGGTTGAACAACCCGGTCAACGGGTCCCGCACAGATTGGTCGTGCAACTGATCGCGCATCTGTACATTGGCAATCGCCATGCTGATCTGTTCGGCGCACAACTGGGCGAGCTTCTTGCTTGCATGAAAAGCTTCCCCCTTGTGTTCATGGGCCCGCAGGTGCAGCAAACCAACCGTTTCTCCATGCGCCAGAATGGGAAAGCAAAAGTAAGGCCGCCCGTCATGCGGTTCAGCATGTTCACAAACAAAGTCAATCTCAGAGGCTCCGTATTCATAGGTTCGCCCCCGGCGCAGGCCCCAGCACCCTTCGGGGTGGATATGTGCTTTGTGCGTGCCAGCGTTCCAGCTGGCGCAGCCGTCCAATACATCGCGTGAGTTCGAATAGACGTAAACGCTGCCCTCAGCCTCGGGCAGAATGTGGGTCATGAAGCGCGAGACCATGTCAAACAGCTCATCCAGTGACCGGCTGGACTGCAGCCATTCATTTAATTCTCCCAGCAAGCGAACCTCACGTGCCAAGCGAATCTGCTCAGCCATCAAGTCGCGTTCCTTGGCGGATTGCTTATGCAGCGCTCTAACTTGAAACCGGTTGGTGCGATACGTCACGAAGGACACGATACAAAGCGCAAGTACGGCAATCCCGCTGAGTATGGCCAATGAAATTCTGAGGCGGGTAATGAAAGTGGCGCGCAAATCGGAAATGTCGGTATAGAACTCAACCGCGCCTAAAAACCGGCCATTCTTGGTCACGGGCATGAAGACTTCGGCCACATTGTGCTGGATGGCGTTCTGGACATTGTCCGTATGCAGATCGAGCCCGTCTATTTCGGACAATGGAACCACTTCCTGAATGTAATGCACCAATCCACGCGCAACATCGCTACGGAAAAAGGCGCGGTTTTCCATGCTGCCGACTTCCTCTGGTCTGGTGGACCAGATGACGCGACCTGCCGTGTCGAACAATTTGAAACGATAAACATCCGAGGCCTCGGGCATCGAGGCCAGAAATTCGGCGTCGTGCTCATCAATTTCGCCGGTGCGCAGGGTGGATTCTGGGTTTTCAAGATGCAAAACAACCCGCCGTTTCCACAATTCGGCCTGTTTCAGGATATCTGTCTGCAGCATCCGGTCGACCAGCGGTGCCGGAAGCTTGTAAATCCCCCATCCGGCAAATGCAGTTACCGCGATCAGCAGCACTATGATCAACGTCCACTTCAGCCGATGACTGCCATTCTGCCAATAGGAATTATTCATGACTTTACGCTCCCACAACGATGGGGAAAGTATCAGAAGTCAGGTTTGACAAATGGTTAACGCGTCCGGCTGATCTGTGTCGCTGTTGATTAGAATTGGCCGGAACCAAAGGCAAAGAATCGCGCGAACAAGGCGTGAACAAACTCTTTCCCTCGGCGCGGTTCCGGCGTAGTTTGGACAGATGAGCAGTTTTGACGAAATGGACGCCTTTGAGGGCGCATCGCTATCGGCGCGGGCGATGGCCGCGCGGCCCATGCCTTATCTGGACGAATTGAACCCGGCGCAACGCGAAGCGGTTGAACGTTTGGACGGTCCGGTTCTGATGCTGGCGGGGGCCGGAACGGGCAAGACCAAGGCTCTGACCGCACGCATCGCCCATTTACTGACCACGGCACGCGCCCGCCCGAATGAGATATTGTCGGTGACCTTTACCAACAAGGCCGCGCGCGAGATGAAAACCCGTGTGGGTCGCCTTTTGGGCCAACCCGCCGAGGGCATGCCCTGGCTGGGCACGTTCCATTCGATCTGCGTCAAGCTGCTGCGCCGTCATGCGGAACTGGTCGATCTGAAATCGAACTTCACTATTCTGGATACCGACGATCAGCTGCGCCTGCTCAAGCAATTGATTCAGGCGGCGAATATCGATGACAAACGCTGGCCCGCGCGGATGCTGGCCGGAATCATCGATGACTGGAAAAACAGGGCGCTGACACCTGCCAAAGTGCCCGCCGCGGATGCAGGGGCCTATAACCACAAGGGTATCGAGCTTTATGCTCAGTACCAGACCCGTTTGCGCGAACTGAACGCGGTGGATTTCGGTGACCTGCTGTTGCACATGGTCACGATCTTTCAGATCCATACGGACGTGCTGGAGCAATACCAGCGCTGGTTCCGCTATATTCTTGTGGACGAATATCAGGACACCAACGTCGCCCAGTACCTCTGGCTGCGCCTGCTGGCCGGGGTGCACAAGAACATCTGCTGCGTGGGCGATGACGATCAGTCGATCTATGGCTGGCGCGGGGCCGAGGTGGGCAACATCCTGCGGTTCGAAAAGGATTTCCCCGGCGCCTTTGTGGTGCGGCTGGAACAGAACTATCGGTCAACGCCGCATATTCTGGCGGCGGCCTCGAATGTGATCAGGGGCAACGAAAGCCGGTTGGGCAAAGAGCTGTGGACCGCTGCGGAAGACGGTGAAAAGGTCCGGCTGATCGGTCATTGGGACGGCGAGGAAGAGGCCCGCTGGATCGGTGAGGAAATCGATGCGATGCAGGGCGGTACGCGGGGTGTGCGGCCGATCGGGTTGGATGAGATCGCAATCCTTGTCCGCGCCAGCCATCAGATGCGCGCGTTTGAGGATCGGTTCCTGACTATTGGGCTGCCCTACAAGGTGATCGGTGGCCCTCGGTTTTATGAGCGGATGGAGATCCGCGACGCCATGGCCTATTTCCGGCTGGTGGTCAGCCCCGGCGATGATCTGGCGTTCGAGAGGATCGTGAATACGCCCAAACGCGGCCTTGGCGACAAGGCGCAGCAGACGATCCAGATGACGGCGCGGGAAAACGGCGTGTCTCTGGTCGATGGGGCGCAGATCGCGGTTGATAACGGGTTGATCAAGGGCAAGGGCGGCAAGGCGCTGCGTGAGTTGATCGACGGGCTGGCACGCTGGAATGCGATGACACGCGGACCGCGGATCGAGGTCGATGACGATGTGGTGATTGATGACGGTGCAGCGCCCATGCGGTTTGGTGCGCCCGAAATATCGCATATCGAGCTGGCTCAGATCATTCTCGACGAATCCGGTTACACGACGCACTGGCAGAATGAAAAAACGCCCGAGGCGCCGGGGCGGTTGGAAAACCTCAAGGAACTGGTCAATCAGCTGGATAACTTCGAGAATCTGCAGGGGTTTCTCGAACATGTCAGCCTTGTGATGGACAATGAAAAAGAAGGCGACGGGGTCAAGGTTTCAATCATGACGCTGCACGCGGCCAAGGGATTGGAATTTCCCGCCGTATTTCTGCCGGGGTGGGAGGATGGGCTGTTCCCGTCTCAGCGGTCGATGGACGAAAGCGGGCTCAAGGGCCTAGAGGAGGAACGGCGGCTGGCTTATGTCGGCATCACCCGCGCCGAAGAGGTCTGTACGATTTCTTTTGCCGCAAATCGGCGGGTCTTTGGGCAGTGGCAGAATTCCATGCCGTCGCGCTTTATCGACGAGCTGCCCGAGGACCACGTTGAGGTCCTGACGCCGCCGGGACTTTATGGTGGTTCGCAGCCAGCAGCAGGGATTGAAACCCGCGCGGCCGAGGCGAATGTCTATAACTCACCTGGCTGGAAGCGGATGCAGGCGCGGCAGGGGCAATATGGCATGGCGCAGCCGAAAGAAAGCCGCAATACGGTGATTGATGCCACTGCGGTTGCCAGCTTCACACTGGGGGAGCGGGTGTTTCATCAGAAGTTCGGCTATGGCGCGGTGACGGGCATCGAGGGCGACAAGGTCGAGGTCGATTTCGACAAGGCCGGCACCAAGAAAGTGGTCGCGCAATATCTGTCCGCCAAGGACGACATCCCGTTTTAACCAAAATGAATGTGCCTGACGGCACATGCTTAACACTTTGAAGGGCGCCCGGTTTCGACCGCGGCGTCTTTTTCATGTCTGAAGATACAAAAACGGCGGTTCCCAGGGAGGAGGAAGGGAACCGCCGTTCTTTTCTACATCAGAGCAGGGAGGAGGAAGCTCCGATGTATCCGGTCCCGGGTTTGACCCCGGTATGTGTAAGTCGCGGCGACACCAGGGAGGAGGAGAGGTGCCGCCGCGCGCTTTCAACATCAGGGCAGGGAGGAGGAGAGCCCCGATGTATCCGGTCCCGGGTTTGATCCCGGTATGAGTTAGACGCGGCGACGTCAGGGAGGAGGAGAGACGCCGCCGCGTGCTTGCAACACCGGGAAAGGGAGGAGAAGTACCCGGTGTGTCTGCGTCCGGCGTTCAGGGCCGGTATAAGGTGCGGCGACATCAGGGAGGAGGAGAGATGTCGCCGCTGATATACAGGTCCAAAGGGAGGAGATGGACCTGATCTCGGTTATGTCGTGTTGCGCTTAACGCGTCAGTTGTTCTTCTGTGGCCTGCATCGCAAGACGACGGATCATCGAGCGGTGCAATCCCAGATCGGCCAGTTCACGATCCGATAGCTCGGACAGTTCATTTACCGTCTGGCGGTACATGCGGTAACGGGCGAAACGGGTCTTTGCGACCTCGATCAAAGATGTCAGGCCGGTTGCCGGCGCGCCTTTGAGCGCGGTTTGTTGTGTTGCTACAGCCATGTTCGTTACCCAGTAGATGTCGTTGCTGCCGGTGTTGTCCGGCGTTTGCTTGAGACTGAAAATAGGCCAATGCTGCGATTGCACAATAGCTCACGTCGTCAATGCTGCTATGCAGCAATTGCATAGATATCAATGTGTTGTAAGTGTGATGGCGGAAGGGCTTTGAAAATAAGGGTTTTTAACGCCCTGCGTACAAACCGTGGTTTTTCCATGACCTAAAGGCATGCAGACGATTGCCCCTTCTTTGTGCGGGCATTCTGAAATTTGTGCGATTTGCAATCGCTATGTCAGGCGATGTGCGGCCCCCTTACCAACCCCCGCAATCCTTCGCATGGGAAATTATGGGAGGGCACGGAGTTTTGGAGTGAGGGATTGCTTGACCGGTGTGGCGGTCTGTGATTCGTCCGAAAAAACACGATCTGAACGGGATGGCGGATGAGTATTCGCCACTTGTGAAACAATTATGGGAAATTATGGGATTATCGAGGTGGCTGCCAGCATTCACTATATATTGGGATTCTGGGACAAAGCAGGTCAATCTGTGGTGCAAGTTGGTTGCTTTATGTTCGTTGTCGAACCGGCAATATTGTGTTTGACTGAGATTCTGTTGAAAATAGTTGTTGATTTCCATGAATTCCCATGGCATCCCTAATTCATCCGATGAGGACGAGGCACATGGGGCGCCAAACGACCCCGAACCAATAAAATCAGGTTTCATACAGGCATCTCGCTTTCATCAATCAAGAGATCCGGCGCGCGGGCGAGCAGACATCCCCCCAGGTGGCGCGCGCAGCTGGACATCCCGCACAGCGGGTCAATGCGGCGGGTTGATCAGTGGCAGCAGATCAACCCGCCGTTTTTCATCTGGGGGACTAAAGTTTTAGTGGGGCGCAAGCGGAAGGGACAGTCGTCTTGGCGCGCAGGTTTAGAGGTGAAAGCCACCACAAGGTGGATGCGAAGGGCAGGGTGTCGATCCCGGCCTCGTTTCGCCGTGTGCTTGAGGCTTCTGACCCGAACTGGCAGCCCGGTGACGCACCTGAACTGGTGATTGTCTATGGTGACCACCGCCGTAAATTCCTTGAATGCTATACCATGCAGGCAATCGAAGAGGTTGACGCCAAGATTGATGCATTGCCGCGCGGATCGATGCAGCGGAAGATGCTGCAGCGGATGTTCCATGGTCAGTCCTTTCCAACCAATGTAGATGAAACTGGTCGTCTGGTTTTGCCGGCAAAGCTGCGCAGCAAAATAGGCCTTGAGAAAGATGCCTTCTTTATCGCCGCCGGTGACACGTTTCAGATATGGCAGCCCGAAACATACGAGTCCGTAGAACTGGCGTCGACCGAAGAATGGCTGGATGAACAGCCAGATGATTTCGATCCGCTGGAGTTTCTTGATGGCGTCGGGGACGCGTGACGGCATGGCCGGCGCGGACACCCCTTCGGATAAACCTCACGTCCCTGTTCTGTTGCGCCCCTTGCTGGCGGCGGTTTCACCTATTTCGGGTGTCTGGCTTGACGGAACCTTCGGGGCCGGGGGGTATACGCGCGGCTTGCTGGACGCTGGGGCCGAAAAAGTCATCGGTGTGGATCGCGACCCGCTGGCTTTTGAAATGGTCACTGACTGGGCGGGCGACTATGGCGACCGGCTGGTGTTGCAACCCGGTGTATTCTCGCGCTTGGATGAATATGCGCAGGATCTTGACGGCGTAGTGCTGGATCTTGGCGTCTCGTCCATGCAACTGGATCAGGCAGAACGCGGCTTTTCTTTTATGAGAGACGGCCCGCTGGACATGCGTATGAGCCAGGAGGGCGAAAGTGCCTCGGATCTGGTCAACACCGCGACCGAGACGCAATTGGCCGATATCCTGTTCCACTATGGTGAAGAGCGCGCCAGCCGGCGCATCGCCAGGTCAATTGTGAAGGCGCGCACCGAAGAGCCGATCACGACAACTCTGCGACTGGTTGGAATTATTGAATCCTGTCTGCCACGCCCCAAGCCGGGGCAATCGCACCCAGCAACGCGCAGCTTTCAGGGGCTGCGGATCGCTGTGAATGCAGAATATGAAGAGCTGTTTCAAGGCCTGATGGCGGCTGAACGCGCACTTAAGCCCGGCGGGCAACTGGCTATTGTGACCTTTCATTCAATTGAGGATCGGATGGTCAAAAGGTTCTTTCAGTCCCGCGCAGGTAAAACCGGGCGCGCCAACCGGTATGCGCCTGAGATTGAACAGGAACTGCCGCAATTCACGCTGAAAACCCGTAAGGCCGTTGGCCCGGATGATGAGGAATTGCAGGACAATCCACGCGCGCGCTCAGCAAAACTGCGTGTGGCTGTGCGGACCGATGCTCCGGCGGGGGAAATTGACTCGCGTGCTATTGGGATGCCGCAACTTGGGGGGAGGGCAAAATGAAGAGTGTATTGTATGTGTTAACCGCTCTGGCCGTGTTCGGATTGGCACTTTGGGCCTATCAAGAGAACTATCGCACCCAGCAAGTGGTGAAAGAAACACAGCGGTTGCAGCGTGAGATCGGCATGGCGCAGGTGAAGCTGGCTGTTCTGAACGCCGAATGGGCGTATCTGAACCGTCCCGACCGGCTGCGCGAACTGGCTGATCTGAACTTTGAACGCCTTGGCCTGCTGCCCCTGCGCGCTGAACAGTTTGGTCGCGCCGATCAGATTGCTTATGCCGAGGACCCGGACCTGCCCATCGTCGACCCGATCGAATTACAGGCCATCACCAATACGCAGGCACTGGGCGAGGTTCAGTTCCCATGACCCGCACGCCTCTACGTCCGCTTGCCCGTATCCTTGAGGCCCGTGCCCGTGGCGAAAACCCCAAAGTGATTGAGCGCGAAAATATTCGGCAGCGCCACGAAGACATGAAAGACCGCGCCCGCGCCCGCGCCGAAGGGCGCCTTTTGGTGTTGGGCCTATTCTTTTTCTGCGCGTTCTCAGTGGTTGGTGTCCGCATGGGCATGCTTGCCACGTCCGAGGCGCAAGAACCGCTGGCCAACGCGCCGGGGGCCGCCATCGCCATGCAGCGCGCCAACATTGTTGACCGCGAAGGCCGCATTCTGGCAACCAATCTGGACACCTATTCTGTCTATGCGCAACCGCCATTGATGATCGATCCCGTTGCCGCAGCTGATCAGTTGGTGGCAATCTTCCCTGATCTGGAAAAAGAGCGTCTGGTCAAGGACTTCACCGGTGATCGCAAATTCCTGTGGATCAAGAAACGCATCTCGCCCGAGCAAAAACAAGCGGTGCACGATATCGGTGATCCAGGCATTCTGTTTGGTCCGCGTGAAATGCGGCTGTATCCCAATGGCCGTTTGGCCGCTCATATCCTGGGTGGTTCTGGCTTTGGTCGTGAAGGCGTCAGCGCCGCCGAGGTGATCGGTGTGGCCGGTGTCGAAAAGCAGTTCGACGACTATCTGCGCGATCCGGCCAATGGCAACAAGCCGCTTCAGCTGTCACTTGACCTGACCATTCAGGCCGCAGTCGAGCAAGTGCTGTACGGCGGCATGAAGATCATGAATGCCAAAGGCGCATCGGCCGTTTTGATGAATGCGCATACGGGCGAGGTGGTCTCGGCGGCCTCGCTGCCATCCTTTGATCCCAATGATCGCCCACGCCCGCCGACCTCGGGGTTTGATCCCTCTGACAGCCCGCTGTTCAACCGCTATGTGCAAGGCGTGTACGAGCTGGGCTCGGTGTTCAAAATCTTTACGGCCGCGCAGGCTGTGCAGCTGGGGTTGGTGAATTCGAATACCATTATCGACACATCTGGCCCGATGCGGATCGGTCGTTTCCCGATCGGGGAGTTCAACGGCAAGAATTACGGCAAGATCAGCGTGGCGGATGTGATCGTCCACAGCTCGAACCGGGGAACGGGGCGGCTGGCACTGCAGATCGGCGCGAAAAGACAGCAGGAGTTTCTGCGCGCATTGGGCATGTTCGAGCCCACTCCGTTTGAGATTGTCGAAGCGAAGGGCGGCGAGCCTCTCAAACCCAGGAAATGGGGTGAGCTCAGCACGGTAACGATTTCCTATGGCCACGGGTTGTCGACCAGCCCGATGCATCTAGCAGCGGGTTATGCAGCGATTGCCAATGGCGGGCATTATGTCAGCCCGACCATCCTGCGCAAAAATGGCCCGCAATATGGACCGCGCGTAATGTCGGACAACGCCGCGCAACAGGCGCAGACCATGTTGCGCCGCGTGGTGACGGATGGCACGGCCAGCTTTGGCGATGTGGCGGGGTACGATGTGGCGGGCAAAACCGGCACGGCGGACAAACCCAAGCCGCGCGGCGGCTACTATGACGACAAGGTCATCGCCACCTTTGCGACGTTCTTCCCAGCCTATGATCCCAAGTATGTACTGATCGTCACACTGGATGAGCCCTCGATTGTCGCCTACGGCGAAAAGCGCCGCACAGCGGGCTGGACAGCGGTCCCGGTTGCGGCAGAACTGATAGGACGTATCGCGCCCTTGTTGGGCCTACGTCCGCGGCTTGAGCCTGAGGCGGGCGCTGCTATAACGCTGACCTCAAATTAGGCTGTCCAAACGAGGTGGGTCATGGGCGCAAGAACGAAGAAACTTAGCCAACTGGCCCTGACGGCACGGGGCGGGGCGAACCCCGACATTACCGGGCTGGCGGTTGACAGCCGCGAGGTCAAAGACGGGTATCTGTTCGCAGCCCTTCCCGGTACGCGTGTCCATGGTGGTGAGTTCATTCAATTTGCGCTGCGCATGGGCGCATCGGCCGTTCTGACCGATGCCGAAGGTGCTGAGATTGCGGCCTCGGAACTAGCGGCATCTGATGCCGCGCTGATCGTTGTCGAAGACCCAAGACAAGCTTTCGCCGGATGCGCCGCGCTTTGGTTTGGCGCACAACCGCAAACAATCGTGGCCGTCACAGGCACTAACGGCAAAACCTCGGTCGCGACCTTTGTACGCCAGATTTGGGCCGAACTTGACCATGCTGCGGTCAATCTTGGTACCACCGGGGTCGAGGGCGCCTGGACCGCGCCTCTGGCCCATACTACGCCAGAGCCGATCACCCTGCATCGTTGTCTGGCCGAAGCGGTCGAGAATGGCGTGACTCATGCGGCGATGGAGGCATCCTCACATGGGTTGGAGCAGCGCCGCCTGGACGGAGTTCAGCTGACCGCTGCCGGGTTTTCGAACTTTACGCAGGACCATTTGGACTATCACGAAACCTTTGAGGCCTATTTCGACGCCAAAGCGGGCCTGTTTGACCGGGTTCTGCCGCAGGATGGCACGGTCGTGATCAACATGAGCGATCCCAAGGGGGCTCTGGTCCGTAAAATTGCCGAGGCGCGGGGGCAAAAGGTGCTGACGGTCGGGCTGGGCGATGCGGATTTGTGCCTGATGAACCAACGGTTTGACGCAACGGGGCAGGATTTGCGTTTTTCGTGGCAGGGCAAAGTGGTTCTGAGTCGGCTGAACCTGATCGGAGGGTTTCAGGCCGAAAATATCCTGTTGGCCTGTGGCCTTGTAATTGCCGCCGGGGACGACCCTGCCCGTGTTTTCGAAACCTTGCCGAATCTGACCACCGTGCGAGGCCGCATGCAGTTGGCCGCAACCCGGGAAAACGGCGCAGCGGTGTTTGTGGATTACGCCCATACTCCGGATGCTGTTGCCACCGCGCTCAAGGCGTTGCGCCCACATGTGATGGGCCGTTTGATCGCCATTGTCGGTGCGGGGGGGGATCGTGATGCCACCAAACGCCCCCTGATGGGACGGGCTGCGGCCAATCACGCGGACGTCGTGTTTGTAACGGACGACAATCCGCGCAGCGAAGACCCTGCGGCCATCCGCGCCGCTGTAATGGCGGGCGCGGCCGAGGCTACCGAAGTAGGTGACCGGGCCGAGGCGATCTTGCGCGGCATTGACGCGCTGCAACCTGGCGACGCGCTGTTGATTGCGGGCAAAGGGCATGAGACAGGCCAGATCGTGGGCGATCAGGTGTTGCCATTTGACGACGTGGAACAGGCCAGCATATCAGTTGCGGCACTCGACGGGAGGGTCGCATGACGCTTTGGACAGCGACCGAGGCAGCCAAGGCCACAGGCGGGCGTGTGACAACGGATTGGACCGTAGGCGGCGTGTCCATCGACACGCGCACCATTCAGCCCGGCGATTTGTTTGTCGCGCTGAAGGCGGCAAGGGACGGGCACGACTTTGTGGCGCAGGCGTTGGAAAAAGGGGCGGGGGCCGCTCTGGTTTCGCGCGTGCCCGACGGTGTGCCAGAAGACGCACCACTGTTGATTGTCGAGGATGTGCAAACAGGGCTTGAGGCGTTGGGGCAAGCGGCCCGCGCGCGTTGTTCTGCGCAGGTGGTTGGCGTGACCGGCAGTGTCGGCAAGACCTCGACCAAAGAAATGCTTGCCAGCATTCTGGAAATACAGGGAAAAACACATGCCAGTGTTGCCAGCTATAACAACCATTGGGGGGTGCCGCTGACCCTGGCTCGGATGCCGCGTGACGCAGCGTTTGCTGTGATCGAGATTGGAATGAATCACCCCGGGGAGATCGGGCCTTTGGCGCTGCAATCCAAGCCACATGTGGCGTTGGTGACAACCGTGGCGGCAGTCCATCTTGAGGCTTTTGAATCGGTTGAAGGCATCGCGCGTGAGAAGGCGGCGATTTTCCACGGGTTGGCAGAGGGTGGTGTGGCCATAGTAAATGCGGATGTCAGTACAGCGGATATCTTGCGGACCTGCGCGCATAAGCACGCCTCCAAGACCGTCGATTTCGGTCGCAAGGGCACAGACTACGTCCTGACCGACGTGACGCAAGGACCTGACTCAGTTCAAGCAGTAGCTCAGGTTGGCGACAAAACGGTGTCATATGACGTTCGGTCCGCCGGAACACATTTTGCAATGAATGCCTTGGGGGCGTTGGCAGCCAGTGTCGAAATGGGCGTCGATCTGGATCAGGCGATTGCTGGTTTAAAGAACTGGACGCCGGTCAAGGGGCGCGGCGTGCGGGAACACATTGCGCTGCCGGATGGCGGCCAGATTGAGCTGTTGGATGACAGCTATAATGCCAACCCCACCTCGATGGAGGCCGCGCTGGATGTGTTGGCTGCATCTCAGGGCACACGCCGGGTTGCGTTTCTGGGTGACATGAAAGAGTTGGGTCTGCGGGAGGTCGCCATGCACGCCGAAATGGCGCAGGCGACAGCGATGGGGCAGGTAGATCAGGTCCATTGCATCGGCCCGTTGATGCGGGCGCTGCATCAGGCTTTGCCCGAAGACAAACGCGGGCTTTGGTTTGAAACCAGCGCCGAGATGGCCGCGCATCTGCCTGATCTGATCCGGGCAGGGGATACAGTGCTGGCAAAAGGCTCGCTAAGCATGGTGCTGGCGCGTATTGTTGACGGTTTGCGGAAAATGGGGCAAGGGAGCGCGCTGGACCCATGATCTCGGCACGAGAAAGGTTTTGATATGCTCTATTGGTTGACCGGCCTGTCGGACGGAGGGGATTTCTGGAACCTCTTTCGCTATATCACGTTCCGGGCCGGGGGTGCGTTTATGACAGCGCTGATCTTTGGGTTTATTTTCGGTAAACCCCTGATCAACGTGCTGCGGCGCAAGCAGGGCAAAGGCCAACCTATCCGCGATGACGGGCCCGAAGGGCATTTCTCGAAGGCTGGAACGCCCACCATGGGCGGCTTGCTGATCGTTGGCGCGCTGGTGACGTCGACCCTGGTCTGGGCTCGGTGGGATAACCCATACGTCTGGATGGTGCTGTTTGTGACGCTGGCTTTTGCTGCCATTGGTTTTGCCGATGACTATGCCAAAGTATCCAAGCAGAACACCAAGGGCGTGTCCGGAAAAATGCGTCTGTCACTGGGGGTTATCATTGCAGTTTTGGCCTCGCTTTGGGCGACGTTGCATCACCCCGAAGCGCTGCAGAACCAAATGGCTGTGCCGGTTTTCAAAGACACGCTGGTCAATCTGGGGGTTTTCTATATTCCCTTTGCCATTGTTGTGATCGTTGGTTCGGCCAACGCGGTAAACCTGACCGATGGTTTGGACGGGCTTGCCATTATGCCTGCGATGATCGCGGCCTCGACGCTGGGGATCATCGCCTATGCGGTTGGCCGGGTCGACTTTACCGAGTATCTGGATGTGCATTACGTGCCGGGAACCGGAGAGATTTTCATCTTCACTTCGGCGCTGTTTGGGGCTGGGCTGGGGTTTCTTTGGTACAACGCGCCGCCTGCGGCCGTGTTCATGGGTGATACCGGTTCGCTTGCATTGGGGGGTGCGCTGGGTGCGATGGCCGTGGCGACCAAGCATGAACTGGTATTGGCGGTTGTCGGCGGTCTGTTCGTGGTTGAGGCGCTGAGTGTGATCATTCAGGTGCTGTACTTCAAACGCACCGGGCGCCGTGTATTTCTGATGGCACCGATCCACCACCATTACGAGAAAAAAGGCTGGGCGGAACCTACCATCGTGATCCGGTTCTGGATCATCTCATTGATCCTGGCGATGATCGGGCTGGCCACGCTGAAAGTCCGGTAACACTCCCGCCAGGTTCGGCGGACCTACGGTCCACCTGCCACCTGTTGGGCCAAGCTCGTGCTGACGCACGAGCCTGACCGTGCCCTTGCCATCGGTGAATTCTTCGGTGCAGTGTGGCGGCCAATCGAGACGTTGAAAGAGGGTGGGGCGGCATGATCCCGGTCAAAGGGTTTTCAGGGCAGAAGGTTGCAGTTCTGGGGCTTGGCCGATCGGGGCTGGCCACTGCGCGTGCGTTGCGGGCGGGCCAAGCGGAACCGGTATGCTGGGACGATAACCCTGCGGCCCGGGAAAAGGCCGAGGTTGAAGGATTCGCCTGCGCGGATCTGCGCCGTCATGGCGCATTTGAGGGCATCGCGTCGCTGATTGTTTCGCCGGGTATCCCGCATCTTTATCCGGAACCGAACCCGGTAGTCGCGGCCGCGCTTGAGGCTGGTGTGCCTGTAGACAATGACATCGGGTTGTTCTTTCGGTCCTTTGCCGGATCGGAATGGAACAATTTCGAAACCCCGCCGCGGGTGATTGCGGTAACCGGGTCAAATGGGAAATCCACCACGGCGGCTTTGATCCATCACATCCTGACCGAGGCCGGGCGCGAAGCCCAGTTGGCCGGCAATATTGGACGTGGAGTTCTGGATATCGACCCGGGCGGGGACGGCTCGGTCGTAGTGCTGGAGCTATCCAGCTATCAGACCGAACTGGCCCGGGCGCTGACTCCGGATGTGGCGGTGTTCACCAACCTGTCGCCGGACCATCTGGACCGGCATGGTGGCATGGGTGGCTATTTCGCTGCCAAACGTCGCTTGTTTTCCGAAGGGGGGCCGGATCGCGCTGTGATCGGTGTGGATGAGAGCGAAGGCGCGTTTCTGGCTGGCCAACTTGCTGAAGGGCCGACCGATGACCGGGTCATCCGAATCTCTGTCGCGCGCAAGCTGACTGGGCCGGGCTGGCAGGTCTTTGCGCGCAAAGGATTCCTGTCGGAATACCGCAAAGGTCGACAAGCCGGTGCGATTGATCTGCGTGACATCAAAGGGCTGCCAGGGGCACATAACCATCAGAACGCCTGTTCCGCCTATGCCGCGTGTCGTGCACTGGGGTTGGCGCCGCGGTTGATCGAGGATGCGCTGCACAGCTATCCAGGTTTGCCGCATCGCAGTCAGATTATCGCCGAGTCCGGTGGGGTCACCTATGTAAACGACTCGAAAGCCACCAATGTGGACAGCGCATTGAAAGCCCTGAGCGCGTTCAAAAAGGTCCGCTGGATCTGTGGCGGGCTTGAGAAAGAGGGCGGCATTGCCGCGTTGAACGGGGCCAAGGACAAGGTGATCAAAGCCTATGTCATTGGGCGTGAAGCGGCGAATTTCGCCATACAGCTTGAGGCCGACGCGCAGGTCTGCACGACGATGGCAGACGCCGTCGAACAAGCCATGGCTGAGGCCCAGCCGGGTGATACGATCCTGCTGGCCCCGGCAGCCGCCAGTTTCGACCAATATGACAATTTCGAACAGCGCGGAGAGGATTTTGTGGCCCAGGTCCAGCAACGGTTACCGGACTAGCCATTTGCAATAGACCGCCGGTTGGGCCAAGCTGCGGCGCTATCAGCTTGACGCGCCATGATTATTGGGCTTGCTTGCCTGCAAATTCAAAACGAGGTTATGACTATGCCGTTTCGTAAGTTTTCTCTGATCCTGCCCGCCCTTCTTGTGGCTGGCGCCTGCACAAACACCGGTGCGAACTATCAGCCTGTCGTTGATGGCCCCGTAGGCCCCAACTACAATGTGGATCTGCAGCAATGTCAGCAACTCGCCGCATCGCAAGCCAGCGTTGATGGCTCCACCGCAGGGAATGCCGCCATTGGTGCCGTCGGTGCCGCCGCTGTTACCGGAATCGTACAAGACAGCAGCGACAATCTGGGCCGGGCAGCCGTTGCTGGTGCATTGGTTGGCGCCGGTGCGGACGTGATCAACAAGAATCAGAACAAAGAGGTTCTGGTGCGCAACTGTATGCGCGGTCGCGGTTACAACGTCGTCGGCTAAAGCCCCGTACACAGAGTGTCGGCTAAGGCCACGCGCAGAGTGTCGGTTAACGTCTGGCGATTGCAGTGCCAGCGGCGTGGCCCGAGGACCATGCCCACTGGAAGTTGTAGCCGCCCAGCCAGCCGGTGACATCCACCGCTTCACCAATCGCATAGAGGCCGGGGACATCCCTGGCCTCCATCGTTTTCGACGACAAATCATCGGTGTTGATGCCGCCAAGGGTCACTTCGGCGGTGCGATACCCTTCCGAGCCCGAGGGCGTCAGCGGCCAGTCCGACAGGGCTGCGATCAGCTCTGCCAAAGCGGCGTCCGACTGATCGGCCAGATTGCCCTGCATCGCGATATGCTGCGTTAAATAGTCCACCAACCGTCCGGGCAGGTGGCGCGACAACTCGGTCGTCAGCGCCTTGCGTCCACCGCTTTGGCGTTGTTCGCGCAGCAGGTCGAACAGGGGCAGGTCAGGGATCAGATTGACCCGAATCTCTTCGCCTTCAAGCCAATAGGACGACAGCTGCAGCACCGAAGGCCCGCTGAGGCCGCGATGGGTGAACAGCAACGCCTCGTCAAACGCGGTGCGGTCATTCGACAACCGTACAGGCAGGGACACTCCGGACAGGTCTTTGAACCTGCCGTCCGAAAAGGTGAACGGCACCAGAGCAGCCCGCGTTTCGGTCATCCGCAGCCCGAACTGGCGCGCGATATCATACGCCAGCCCCGTCGCGCCCATCTTGGGGATCGACTTGCCGCCGGTGGCCAGAACCAGATTGGAGCAGGTCAAACTGTGACGCTGCCCCTCAAGGTCAACCTCTAGCGCAAAGCCAGCGTCGGTCTTGCGCAGATCCTGAACGGATGCCCGCACCCACAGCTCGGCCCCGGCGCCCGCCATCTCATCCAGCAGCATCTGGATGATTTGCTTCGAGGACCCGTCGCAGAACAGCTGCCCCAGTGTCTTTTCGTGCCATGCAATCCCGTGCCGTGCGACCAGATCAACGAAATCCCACTGCGTGTAGCGCGCCAAAGCGGATTTGCAGAAATGCGGGTTCTGCGACAGGAAATTCTCGGGCCCCGCATGCATATTGGTGAAATTGCAGCGCCCTCCGCCTGAGATGCGGATTTTCTCACCCGCGGCCTTGGCGTGATCGATCACCAGCACGCGCCCACCACAATGGGCCGCGCACATCATGCCAGCCGCGCCAGCACCAAGGATGATCGTGTCATAACTCATCTGCTGCGCATGGCGCGGATTGCACGAGATGGCAAGAGCTTGCGGTTTTTGCGCTCGTACACGACAGCGGAAATACCAAACCCTGAACTGAATGAGAAAGACTGGGTCAGTCTAGTGGAACTGCGAAGTGTCTTGGTCTCCGTCTTCCTTGGTCATCGATGACTTCGGTTCTTTTCCCGTTGCCACCTAGATACTCGCGAGATGATCTTCGTCCGCGGTGATCTTCGATTGTGATTACGTATCTGTTTCCGTTTAGACCGGAAATAAAGCGGACGAGAAATGCCGCGTAGTCAGAATGGTCCACTTGCTGTTTCTCACAGAAATTCGGAAAAGCGTTGCGATACAAAGGAATTATCGTTGCCATTTCATCGTCAAACAAGGCTCCTTGAACCCGACCTGTCAGAAAGTTCGCAATAAAAAAACCGTCTTTCGCACATGCTGCCTCGGCGAAAACACTCGCCGAAATCACATGTGGTGGCGCGACGAAACTCAGGCCTCCTGCAAGAGAATCCGTGAAATTATGAGCCACGCTATGAAGAAGATTGTGCTTCATGCCACAACAATAATTCGAAATCCGACCTTCAGAAAAGCCAAAACGTGCCCGGCGAATCCATTCATTGGGTTTGTCCTGTTCATTCCGCTAGCCCAAACGCAAAAATCGCGGTAGAGTCTCAACCAGATCCCGAAAACGGGACGTTGACGAGGCAGATAGTGGCGGTATCTCATGACTGAGATGGTGTATGGCGCGGTCCAGGACCAGCGCGGCGAACCGATTCTACCAAAGTGGTGGCGGACGATTGATCGCTGGACGATGTCCTGCGTTCTGATCCTGTTTGTCATCGGCTTGTTGCTGGGGCTGGCCTCATCGCCGCCTCTGGCAGGGCGCAACGGGTTCGATCCGTTCCACTATGTTGAACGCCAGGCGCTGTTTGGCGGGGTGGCACTGATTGCGATGCTGCTGACCTCGATGATGTCGCCGACTTTGGTGCGGCGACTTGCAGTGCTGGGCTTTCTGGCGTCTTTCGTGGCGCTGGCATTTCTGCCGGTTTTTGGCACCGATTTCGGCAAAGGGGCGGTGCGCTGGTATTCGCTGGGCTTTGCCTCTCTGCAACCATCTGAATTTCTGAAACCCGGGTTCGTCGTGGTGGCCGCATGGCTGCTGGCGGCGTCGCAGCAAATCAACGGCCCGCCGGGGCGGCTGTGGTCTTTTGCGTTGTGCATGGCGATTGTCGCCATGTTGGTGATGCAACCCGATTTCGGTCAGGCTTGTCTGATGCTTTTTGGCTGGGGCGTGATGTATTTCGTGGCTGGTGCGCCGATGCTGTTGCTGGTTGGCATGGCTGGAGTCGTCGTGCTGGGCGGCATGTTCGCCTATTCCAACTCGGAACATTTTGCCCGCCGCATTGACGGTTTTCTGAACCAAGAGGTCGATCCGACCACCCAACTGGGCTATGCCACCAACGCCATCCGCGAGGGGGGTCTGTTTGGTGTCGGCGTGGGCGAAGGCCAGGTGAAATGGTCGCTGCCCGATGCGCATACGGATTTCATCATTGCCGTTGCGGCTGAGGAATACGGGCTGATCCTGGTGCTGATCATCATCGCGCTCTATTCCATCATCGTGGTGCGATCGCAGCTGCGTCTGATGCGCGAGCGCGATATGTTCATCCGTCTGGCAGGCACTGGTCTGGCCTGCATGTTCGGCGTTCAAGCGATGATCAACATGGGCGTGGCCGTGCGTTTGCTGCCTGCCAAGGGCATGACGTTACCGTTCGTCAGCTATGGCGGCTCATCTCTGATTGCCGGGGGTATTGCGGTTGGCATGCTTTTGGCGTTTACCCGCTCGCGCCCACAGGGCGAACTAGGTGATATTCTGCGCGGACGAGGCTAATGGGCAAACCCTATCTGTTGATTGCGGCTGGCGGCACCGGGGGTCATATGTTCCCGGCGCAGGCGCTGGCCGAGGCGATGCTGCACAAGAGCTGGCGCGTGCGCCTGTCCACCGATACGCGCGGCGCGCGCTATACCAGCGGATTCCCCCATACGACCGAAATAACCGAGGCCTCCTCGGCCACCTTCGCCCGTGGCGGTCTGGCGGCCAAATTGATGGTCGGCCCCAAGATTGCCGGCGGCGTCACCGCGATGAGCGTTCATATGCTGCGCGACAGGCCAGATGTGGTTGTGGGATTTGGCGGCTACCCGTCGATCCCGGCGCTGGGGGCCGCGACCCTGCTGAAAATCCCGCGCATGATCCACGAACAAAACGGAGTGTTGGGCCGGGTGAACCAATTGTTTGCCACCCGCGTGGCCCAGGTGGCCTGCGGCGTCTGGCCCACCGACCTGCCCGAAGGGGCGCAGGGCATCCACACGGGCAACCCGGTGCGCGCCGCCGTGTTGGACCGGGCTGCTGCAGGTTACATTCCACCCGGCGATTACCCGATGTCGATCCTGGTGATGGGCGGCAGCCAGGGCGCGCGCGTCCTCAGCGATGTGGTGCCCGGCGCCATTGCGGCACTGCCCGAGGGTCTGCGCCACCATATCCGCGTCGCCCATCAGGCGCGCGACGAAGACGGCGCCCGGGTGACCGCGTTTTACAACGACCATGGTATCCGCGCCGATGTGCAGCCCTTCTTTCAGGACGTGCCGCGCCGCATGTCCGACGCACAGTTGGTAATCTCACGCTCGGGCGCGTCCAGCGTCGCTGATATCTCGGTCATTGGCCGCCCCTCAATCCTGGTGCCGTTTGCGGCGGCCGCAGGTGACCACCAGACCGCCAATGCGCGCGGGCTGGTGCAGGCAGGCGGCTCGGTGATGATCCCCGAAAACCTGCTTGACGTTTCCGCCCTGACCGAGCAGATCACCGCCGTTTTGACCAACCCGGAAGCCGCGCAGAAAATGGCCCGCGCCGCCCTGTCGACCGGCGCGCCGGACGCGACCGAGCGTCTGGTGGCCCTCGTTGAACAGCTGGCGCAGAAGGAGACCCCATGAACCCCGCAACCAAACTGCCGCAAGACGTCGGGCCGATCCACTTTGTCGGAATTGGCGGGATCGGAATGTCGGGCATTGCCGAAGTACTGCTGAACCTGGGCTACCGGGTTCAGGGATCGGATCTGAAGGCCTCCAAGATCACCGACCGTTTGGCTGGTCTGGGGGCCGAGATTTTTGTCGGTCAGCGGGCCGAAAATCTGGAAAACGCGGCGGTGGTTGTTGTGTCAACCGCGATCAAGCCAGGCAACCCCGAACTGGATGGCGCACGTGCGCTGGATCTGCCGGTGGTCCGCCGCGCCGACATGCTGGCCGAACTGATGCGCCTGAAATCCAACATCGCCATTGCCGGAACCCACGGCAAGACCACCACCACCACGATGATGGCTGAACTGATGGTGGCGGGCGATTTTGACCCGACCGTGATCAATGGCGGCATCATTCACGCCTATGGCTCCAACGCCCGGATGGGGCAGGGCGAATGGATGGTGGTCGAGGCCGACGAATCCGACGGCTCGTTCAATCGCCTTCCCGCCACGATTGCCATCGTTACCAATATCGACCCCGAACATATGGAGCATTGGGGCGATTTCGATCACCTGCGCGAGGGGTTTTACGAGTTCGTCTCGAACCTGCCGTTCTACGGCCTTGCGGTCTGTTGTACAGACCATGCCGAAGTGCAAACGCTGGTCGGCCGGATCTCGGATCGTCGCGTGCGCACCTATGGGTTCAACGCGCAGGCCGATGTGCGGGCGGAAAACCTGACCTACAAGGGCGGCATCGCGCATTTCGACATCCACTTGCAATATGAAGACACGGTGATCGAAGGCTGCACCCTGCCGATGCCCGGCGATCACAACGTCTCAAACGCGCTGTCGGCGGTGGCTGTGGCCCGTCATCTGGGTATGAAAGCTGCTGAAATCCGCGAGGCTCTGGCCAATTTCGGCGGCGTCAATCGCCGGTTTACCAAAGTGGGCGAGGTCGACGGGGTCACCATCATCGACGACTACGGCCACCACCCGGTTGAGATCGCCGCCGTGCTGAAAGCCGCCCGTCAGGCGACCGAGGGCCGGGTGATTGCCGTGCATCAACCGCACCGATACTCGCGCCTGTCCAACCTGTTTGATGATTTCTGCACCTGTTTCAACGACGCCGATGTCGTGGCCATCGCCGATATTTTTGCAGCCGGAGAAGACCCGATCGAAGGTGCCTCACGCGATGATCTGGTCCAGGGGTTGATCCGCCACGGCCACCGCCACGCGCGCGCGCTGCTGGATGAGGCTGATCTCGAACGACTTGTCCGCGAACAGGCCCGCCCCGGCGATATGGTTGTGTGCCTTGGGGCTGGTACCATCAGCGCCTGGGCCAATGGTTTGCCCGAGCGTTTACAACAAAATCATGACGCGGGCGTAGTGGACTCTGGGGTCGCGCAACTTTAAAGGGTGATCTCGCAACTGCAGAATGTACGTCCTTGGAGGGGCAATTGGTGTATTCGGTGCTATTCGCAGCCTTATGGGTCGTGGCCTCGACAATCGTGGCCATGCTGCCAATGCGTCTGCAATTCCCACCGGGGGTTGTGTTGTTCATCGCGGCCCCGGCGCTGATCGTTTGGCTTGGCCATGATTTTGGCTGGTTCTTCTCGGTTCTGGGCTTTGCGGCGTTTGCCTCGATGTTCCGCAACCCGATCCGATTTTATTGGCGCCGTTGGACCGGGCAGGAGGTTGAGGAATGAACTGGTCCATCGCCCTCGCCGCCCTATGGGGCATAGCCGCAAATGTGCTGGCGATGATCCCCAGCAACGACAACCACTGGTCCCGTGCTTATGCCCTGATCGCGGTCGGCATCCCGATACTGGGCTACGTCACCCTACAAAACGGCCCATGGATCGGGCTGATCGTTCTGGCGGCAGGCATGTCGGTGTTGCGTTGGCCGGTGATCTATCTGGGCCGTTGGCTGCGCAAGCGAATCTGAACCACCCCGTGCCGGTTACGGCTTGCTTTGCCGGATCAAATCCGCGATTTAACCGCCATGACGACGTTTCCAAACCCACGTGGCAAGCTGACCGAAAACCGGTCGTTGAACGACCTGACTTGGCTCCGCGTCGGCGGTCAGGCGGATTACCTGTTTCAGCCTGCTGATAAAAAAGACCTGCAGGGTTTCCTGCGCGATCTGCCAGAAGGTGTCCCGGTCTTTCCCATGGGCGTCGGGTCCAACCTGATCGTTCGTGATGGCGGATTGCGTGCTGTCGTGATCCGGTTGGGTCGCGGATTCAATAGCATATCAGTTGGCGGAAACACCGTCACCGCAGGTGCGGCCGCGCTGGACGCTCATGTGGCGCGCAAGGCAGCTGACGCAGGTGTGGACCTGACCTTTTTGCGCACCATTCCCGGCTCGATCGGCGGCGCAGTGCGGATGAATGCCGGGTGTTATGGCAGCTACACGGCGGATGTGTTGCGCAAGGCCACCATCGTCACGCGGCAAGGTGAGGTTTTGAACCTGACGCCTGAGGATCTGAATTTCCGGTATCGCCAATCCGATCTGCCCGAAGGCGCGGTTTTGATCTCGGCCACGTTTGAAGGCCCGTCAGGCGACCCCGAGGAGCTGCACGCCCGCATGACGGCGCAGCTACAAAAGCGGGATGAGACCCAACCCACAAAGGACCGCAGCGCGGGCTCGACTTTTCGCAACCCGGCGGGCTTTTCGTCCACGGGTCGTACAGACGATGTGCATGACCTCAAGGCGTGGAAGGTCATCGACGATGCGGGCATGCGTGGGGCGTCGCTTGGCGGCGCGCAGATGAGTCAAAAGCACTCGAACTTTCTGATCAACACGGGCACCGCCACGGCGGCAGATCTGGAAGGATTGGGCGAGAAGGTACGAAAAAAGGTTTACGAAACAAGCGGCATCACGCTAGAGTGGGAAATCATGCGGGTCGGTGATCCGCTGACAGAATAAAGCCCCATCCGTCAGACCAATAACAGGCAATTTAAGGCGACGGATCAAAGGCATAACAAAGCACGGACCACCACATAAGGTCCGGGGACATTGAGGCGCACGAACGTGGGTATGTCGAGCAGGACAAACCCCAAAGTGGCGGTATTGATGGGTGGCCCCTCGGCTGAACGCGAGGTGTCTCTCAGCAGCGGGCGCGAATGCGCAGCCGCCCTTAGGGGAGAAGGCTTTGAAGTGGTCGAGCTGGACGCAGGTCCCGACCTTTACGCACGCCTGTTGGATATCAAACCGGATGTAGTCTTCAACGCCCTGCATGGCCGCTGGGGCGAGGATGGCTGTGTGCAAGGCCTGCTGGAATGGATGCGCATTCCGTATACGCATTCTGGTGTGCTGGCCTCGGCACTGGCCATGGACAAGCAGCGCAGCAAGGAAGCGTTTCGCATCGCCGGACTGCCCGTCGCCGACAGCGTGATCGTTCCCAAAGCTGAGGTGATGGCCGATCATGTGATGGCGGCACCCTATGTGGTCAAACCCAATAACGAAGGCTCTAGCGTCGGTATCTATCTGGTGCATGAGGGTGCCAATGGCCCACCGAAACTGTCTGATGACATGCCAGAGCAGGTAATGGTCGAGCAATATGTTGCGGGTCGTGAGCTGACGGTGACCGTCATGGGCGACCGCGCTCTTACTGTGACCGAAATCATGACTGACGGCTGGTACGACTATGACGCCAAATACAAGCCCGGCGGGTCGTGGCACGTGCTGCCCGCCGAGATACCAACCGAGATATTTGACCGCTGCATGGATTACGCGCTGCGCGCCCACAGTCTGCTGGGGTGCAGGGGTGTCACCCGAACCGATTTCCGCTGGGATGACGCTCAGGGTGCCGACGGGCTGTTCTTGTTAGAGACCAACACCCAGCCCGGCATGACGCCCACGTCGCTGGCCCCTGAACAGGGTGAGTATTGTGGCATGACATTCGGCCAGTTCTGCGCCTGGATGGTGGAGGACGCCTCATGCGACCGCTGACCGCCACCCGTACACCTGTCATTCACCGCTCGAAATCACTGGCTGGGCCAGACGCGGATTTTGACTCTGGCGCACGGTCCGAGGCCGAACCCAAACTGCGCCTGCGTGGTGCGCGTCTGTTTGGCCGCAAGTCGAACCGCTTTGACCCGGCTCCTTCGCGGCTGAGCTATCGTGTGCAGCGCTGGATGCTGACCCCCGGGATTCGGCGCGGCCTGAAACTAGGGCTGCCGGTGTTGGCAATTTGCATAGCCGTAGGCGTGTATTTCGGCTCGGAACAGCGGCGCGAGGCTGTGGTGGCTTATGTGACGGACCTCAAGACCTCGATCCAGCAGCGGCCGGAATTCATGGTCAATCTGATGGCCATCGACGGCGCAGGCACCAACCTTTCCGAAGATATCCGCGAGATCGTTCCGTTGGATTTCCCGATCAGTTCCTGGGATCTGGATGTCGAGCAAATCCGCGACAAGATCACCGGATTGAATCCCGTCAAACTGGCCACAGTGCGCGTGCGTCCCGGCGGTATTCTGCAGATAGATGTAGTCGAGCGCCAGCCAGTCATCGTCTGGCGCACCCGGGCCGGGATCGCCTTGCTGGATGAAACCGGGGCCCATGTAGAGCGGATTGCTTCGCGCAAGGATCATTCCAACTTGCCACTGATCGCGGGCAAGGGGGCGGATGTGCATGTGGACGAGGCATTGCAGCTGCTGACCACTGCCCGAAGCCTGGGCACGCGGGTGCGCGGGCTGGTGCGGATCGGCGAACGGCGCTGGGATCTGGTTCTGGACCGCGGCCAGCGCATCATGTTGCCGACCGAACGCCCTGTGCGTGCATTGGAACGCGTACTGGCGGTGAATGAGGTTCAGGACCTCTTGGAGCGCGACGTGGCAGTAGTGGATATGCGCCTCGGCCAGCGTCCTACAATCAGAATGACCAAAGCTGCCAGCGAAGACTGGTGGAATACAAAAGTGACAGTGGGTAGCGAGCAGTAAGACCATGATGACCGATCTTTATCAGTCCCAACGCGCCATGCGGCAAATGCGCAGGCAGGCGATGCAACGCGGTGTTGTTGCCGTTCTGGATGTGGGCAGTTCCAAAATCGCCTGCCTTGTTCTGCGGTTCGACGGCACCGGACGTCTGAGCGAGGATAACAGTATCGGCTCATTGGCCGGTCAGACCGGGTTCCGGGTGATCGGCGCCGCGACCACGCGATCACGCGGGGTGCAGTTTGGCGAAGTGACAGCCATGCAGGAAACTGAAAGGGCGATCCGCACTGCCTTGCAGGCCGCGCAAAAGATGGCCGATATCCGGGTGGATCATGTCATCGCCAGCTTTTCGGGTGCAAACCCACGTTCTTACGGGTTGGATGCACAGGTTGATCTTGAAGGTCAGGTGGTCAGCGAGGCCGAGGTTGGGCGCGTTCTGAACGCCTGCGACGTCCCGGACTACGGTGTGGGGCGCGAAGTGCTGCACGCGCAGCCGGTTAACTTTGCGCTGGATAACCGCTCGGGTCTGATCGACCCGCGCGGGCAAATGGGTCAGAGTCTGGCTGTCGACATGCATATGCTGACCGTTGATGCGGTAGCAATCCAGAACATCGTGCGCTGCATCAAGCGTTGCGATCTGGAATTGGCAGGGATTGCGAACTCGGCCTATGTGTCGGGCGTTTCCGCCCTGGTCGAGGATGAGCAAGAACTGGGCGCGGCCTGTATCGATATGGGCGGTGGTACGACCAGCGTGTCGATCTTCATGAAGAAACACATGATCTATGCTGATTGTGTCCGCATGGGTGGCGATCACGTAACCGCCGATATCTCGATGGGGCTGGGTGTTCCAGCGGCTGTGGCAGAACGGATCAAGACCTTCAATGGCGGCGTTCATGCAACCGGAGCTGATGACCGAGATCTGATCGATATCGGTGGCGACACCGGCGATTGGGAACATGACCGCCGGACCGTCAGCCGGGCCGAGCTGATCGGCATTATGCGGCCACGTGTTGAGGAAATCCTGGAGGAGGTGCGGGTCCGTCTGGATGCCGCGGGCTTTGACCATATGCCGAGCCAGCAAATCGTTCTGACCGGTGGCGGCAGCCAGATCATGGGTCTGGACGGTTTGGCCACACGCATTCTGGGCCAGCGTGTCCGTCTTGGACGTCCGCTGCGGGTCCACGGGTTGCCGCAATCGGCGACCGGGCCGGGCTTTTCCTCGGCTGTCGGCCTCAGCCTGTTTGCCGCGCATCCACAGGATGAATGGTGGGATTTCGAAATTCCGGTCGATACCTATGCCGCGCGGCCGTTCAAACGGGCTGTGCGCTGGTTCCGTGACAATTGGTAAAACGGCAGGGGTCGTGGCGCTGGTCGCCCTAACCCCGCTGGCTGCTCTGTCTCAGACCCGTATCACGCCTGAGGCGTTTCTGGACGCCGTTCAAGGCAAAACGGTGATGTTCCACGACTATCCCAGTGGACAACTTGTCGGGACTGAAGAATTTCTAAGTCCTACGCTGTCTGTTTGGCGGATGCAGGGGCGTGGCTGTGTCTATGGTCAGATCACGACGCCGAATGGTCAGATTTGCTTTCTCTATGATGATGATCAAGACGGCCTGCCGACGTGCTGGTGGCCGTTCCTGCACGAGGATCGCCTGATGGTGCGGTTGGCCAGTTTTTCCCGCAGCGAAATCCAAGAGGTGCTCAGCATCACCGAAGAGGGATTGAATTGCCCAAGTACCCCAATTAGCTAAAGAAACGGGTTGCAGCCGAGGTCGTTATCCCCCAAGATATCCACAAGGCCCGTCAGAGGCCCGGCGGCAGACCCGAGCAGTTTTCCGCATCTTTAAAATTGATAATCCCCTAGGGTGGTGCGCATTTACGCTGCGGCGCGGCAATCGCCTGTTTTGTGGTGCTTTGAGTTCCTTCCGCAACATCTGGCAATCAATGCGAAATACCGCTGATACTTGCCTTATTTCCTCCATATTTTGTGGATTCACGCGATTTTTGGCGTGACGTTTGCGCTTTCGACCGGTAGGATTGTAAGCGGATAGGTAAGAAAAACACCGCTTTGGCGGGATATATAAACAGGCGGACAGAGCATGACATTAAATCTTTCGATGCCCGGGCACGACGAACTGAAGCCTCGGATTACGGTATTTGGCGTTGGGGGCGCAGGCGGTAACGCTGTCAACAACATGATTGAAAAACAGTTGGACGGTGTTGATTTTGTTGTCGCCAACACCGACGCGCAGGCGCTGCAACAAAGCCAGTCCTCGTCACGGGTGCAACTGGGCGTAAAGGTCACCGAGGGACTGGGCGCAGGCGCGCGCCCGACGGTCGGTGCTGCAGCTGCCGAAGAAAGCATTGAACAGATTGTCGACCACCTGGCGGGTGCACATATGTGCTTTATCACCGCTGGCATGGGCGGTGGCACCGGTACAGGCGCGGCACCAATCATCGCGCAAGCCGCGCGTGAACTGGGCGTGCTAACCGTTGGAGTCGTCACCAAACCTTTCCAGTTCGAAGGCGCCAAGCGGATGCGTCAGGCGGAAGACGGTGTTGAATCGCTGCAGCGTGTCGTCGATACGCTGATCATTATTCCGAACCAGAACCTGTTCCGTCTGGCCAATGAAAAGACCACGTTTACCGAAGCGTTCTCGATGGCCGATGATGTTCTTTATCAAGGCGTCAAAGGCGTGACCGATCTGATGGTGCGCCCCGGCCTGATCAACCTCGACTTTGCCGACGTGCGCGCCGTTATGGACGAGATGGGCAAGGCGATGATGGGCACCGGTGAGGCCACAGGCGAAGACCGCGCGGTTCAGGCCGCCGAAAAGGCGATCGCCAACCCTCTGTTGGACGAAATCAGCCTCAAAGGCGCCAAGGGTGTGTTGATCAACATTACCGGCTCGCACGATCTGACCCTGTTCGAACTGGACGAAGCCGCCAACCGTATCCGCGAAGAAGTGGATCCCGAGGCGAACATCATCGTTGGTTCGACCCTGGATACTGTGATGGAAGGCGGCATGCGCGTTTCGGTCGTAGCAACCGGAATCGACGCCACCGAAAAGACCGAGGAAGTGCCAGTTGCGCGCCGCTCAATGTCAGCACCTCTGACCCGCACGGTTACGGCCGAGGAAACGCTACAGGATGAGACCCCCTCTGTAGCAGCTGAGCCCATCGATCCGACCCCTCAGACCGAAGTGAACCGCGAGCCGTCTTTGTTCGAAGCACCTGAAGAGCAGGCACAGCCGCAGTTCCAGCGGCATGCGGAGCCAGACGATGGTCTGCCAATGCCGGCCTATCAGCCGCGGGTGGCCGAGTTTGAACCGACCCCCGAACCGGTTGAACCCGCCCCGGAAAGCTATGTTGCACCTCAGCCGCATGCCGGTGCGGGCACGCCGTCGCCCGAAGCAATGCAGCGTCTGCAGGCCGCGGTTCAGAACGTTCCGTCTGCCCAGCAGCGTCTGTCTGCGACCCGGCCTCCGGCACCTCAGGCAGCCCATGAGACGCATGACGATGCTCAGGATCGGCCCCGGTTTGGCTTTAACAGGCTGATCGATCGGATGACCGGTCATGCGCCCGATACGCCAGCTCAGCCGGTGCGTCAGCAGCCTGCGGTACGCCAGGGTGACGCCACGGCACCGGCGCATGATGAGGCTGATCCCGAACAGGATCGGATCGAAATTCCCGCCTTTCTGCGCCGTCAAGCCAACTGATCGCGGTAACAAATTAGTTTGAATGGGCCGCCCTTTGGCGGCCCATTTCTATTTAAAAACAAGAATCTAAGTGGGTGTGAGCAGGCTTTTGCCGATCTGTCACGCAGATGTTTCATTCAGTTGCAAAGAGTGAGTTGAGCCTAGAAGCCTGCTTCCTTAACTGAGTGCCAACACGGCCCGTAAAGGTCCGTCACCACTCACCGAGGTTCACCTTGCAACACACGCTCAAATCTTCGATCACGTTTACAGGCATCGGGCTGCACAGCGGCAAGCCTGCGACGATGGTCCTGAAACCGGCAGCCGCCGGTCACGGCATCTGGTTCAAGCGGACGGATATTGAGTTGGGCAATGCCCTCATCCCTGCAATCTACGACGTTGTCGAGCGGACCCCGCTGTGCACCCGTCTGATAAATGACGCAGGTGTGTCGGTTTCCACTGTCGAGCACATCATGGCAGCCCTTGCCGGTTGCGGCGTCCATAACGCTCTGATCGACATTGATGGTCCCGAAGTTCCGATCATGGACGGATCCTCGATCGAATTCGTTCGGGGCATCATGGCCAAGGGTGTACGCCGCCAGGCCAGCCCGGTTCTGGCTTTTGAGGTTCTCAAAGCCGTCACCGCAACTCGCGAGGGTGCCAGCGCGTCGATTGCGCCCGCGAATGGGCTGATTATCGATTTCCACATCGATTTCGAAGACAACGCAATCGGCAGCCAGGCCAAGACGCTGGACATGCGCAATGGTTCGTTCGCGCGTGAGCTCAGCGATTGCCGCACTTTCTGCCGCCGCACCGACGTCGAAGCGATGCGCGAAAACGGTCTGGCTTTGGGCGGAACACTGGACAACGCCGTTGTCGTTCAGGGTGACGACGTTCTGACCCCTGGTGGTTTTCGCCACGCGGATGAGGCTGTGCGTCACAAAATGCTGGACGCGCTGGGAGACCTTTATCTGGCAGGTGGACCGATTCTGGGTCGCTTTACCGGCGACAAGTCTGGCCATGCCATGACCAACACGCTGCTGCGTAAACTTTTTGAGACACCCGGCGCGGTACGTCCGATCCTGTGCACGCCCGAACAGGCTGCGCGCCTGCCCGGACAGGGGCTGATCTGGAACGAAATCCCCGAAGTTGCCTGATTAGATCAACTCTGCAGACAATTCCGACAACTGGCGTACTAAGGCGTTTTGCCCCGGAATTATATGTGCTAAACCAAAGCCCAAACCGGGGCTTACCCCGACAAGCAATACGACAAGGATGGGCGGAATGGTTGGCAGCAAAGCGGCAGTCAGGTTCGCAGGCGCGATTCTTCTGGCAGCAGTTTTGACGGCATGCGGCAATAAAGGCGCAGACCGCAATCAGAACCTGGAAGGGTTCACTCCAGAACAGATTTTCACGCGCGGTGAATACGAGCTGTCGCAGAATCGCTCGGAAGATGCCGCGTGGTACTTTGGCGAAGTTGAACGCCTGTACCCGTATTCTGACTGGGCAAAGCGCGCGCTGATCATGCAGGCGTTTTCTTATCATGCAGATGAGAATTACGAAGAAAGCCGGGCCTCGGCACAGCGCTATATCGACTTCTACCCAGCAGACGAAGATGCGGCATATGCCCAGTATCTCCTGGCACTCAGCTATTATGACCAGATTGATGAGGTCGGTCGCGATCAGGGCCTGACCTTCCAGGCGCTACAATCTCTGCGCACTGTGATCGAGGTTTATCCTGACAGCGAATACGCCACGTCGTCTGTGCTGAAGTTTGACCTGGCCTTTGATCATCTTGCTGGAAAAGAGATGGAGATTGGGCGCTATTACCTGCGTCAGGACCATTATACTGCGGCGATCAACAGATTCCGCGTGGTGGTTGAGGATTTCCAGACCACCTCTCACACAGCCGAAGCGCTTTATCGTCTGATCGAAGCGTATCTGTCGCTGGGTCTGGTGGATGAGGCCCAGTCAGCCGGCGCGATTCTGGGCTATAACTATCAATCCTCCGAATGGTACGATGCGGGCTACAAGCTGCTGACCTCACGTGGGCTGGACCTTAAGAGCCGCGGCAACAACTGGCTCAGCCAGATTTACCGCCAGACGGTAAAAGGTGAGTGGTTGTAATCGCCATGGCTAAAGGCGTGGGACGCTAAGACCCGATGCTGCGCGCCCTTGATATCCGCGACATGCTGATCATCGACCGGTTGGAACTGACATTCCAGCCGGGCCTGAACGCATTGACCGGCGAAACCGGCGCAGGAAAATCGATCCTGTTGGATTCGTTAGGGTTCGTTCTGGGCTGGCGGGGCCGGGCGGAACTGGTTCGTCAGGGGGCCGCACAGGGCGAAGTTGTGGCCGAGTTTGAACTGCCCGAAGGCCACCCGGCTCATGCGATTCTGGAGGAAGCAGGCTTGCCCGGCGGCCAAGAGCTGATCCTACGCCGAATCAACACCGCTGAGGGGCGCAAGACCGCCTGGATCAATGACCGGCGCTGTTCCGGCGAGGTGCTGCGGGCTTTGTCCGAGACCCTGATCGAACTACACGGGCAGCATGATGACCGGGGCCTGCTGAACCCTCGCGGCCATCGCGCGATGTTGGATGCTTATACTGGGGCAGGGCCTTACATATCAGATGTGCGCCTGGCCTGGTCTGGGATGTCCCGCGCGCGCAAAGCTCTGGCGCAGACCGAATCTGCCCTGGCCGCGATGCGCGCGGAAGAGGAATTCCTGCGTCATTCAGTTGCTGAGCTGGACAAGTTGGACCCGCAACCGGGCGAGGACGCTGATCTGGATGCCCGCCGCCGAATGATGCAAGGGGCCGAGCGTATCCGGGATGATGTCGCCCGCGCCTTTGATTTGCTTAGCGGGGACGGGGCCGAGGGTAAAATGGTGGATGCCATGCGTTGGCTGGAAGGTGTGTCTGATACGGCTGGCGGTCAGTTAGAGGACCCCATCGCCGCACTGGCGCGTGCTCTGGTCGAGCTGGGCGAGGCGCAAGATGGCGTCAACGCCTGCCTTCAGGTGCTGGATTTCAACCCGGCGGAACTGGAAGACGCCGAAGAGCGGCTGTTCGCCATCCGCGCACTGGCCCGCAAGCATGACGTGGCTCCGGACGATCTGGGTACTTTTGCCGAAACGCTGCGAGACCGTCTGAACAGGCTTGAGGCCGGAGATGCTGATCTGGCCGATCAGCGCGCCGCAGTTGCCGAGGCACAGGTGTTGTATGACACGGCCGCGGCTGCGCTCAGCTCCGCGCGCCAAAAGGCCGCCGGACGTTTGGATGTAGCCGTGATGGCAGAGCTTGCGCCGCTGAAAATGGAGCGCGCGGTGTTTCAAACCGAAATCACCCCGGCTGATCCCGGCCCCGAGGGGGGTGATGCGGTTGCCTTTACGGTGGCAACGAACCCGGGCGCGCCGTCCGGGCCGTTGAACAAGATCGCCTCGGGCGGGGAACTCAGCCGCTTTTTGCTGGCGCTCAAGGTCTGTCTGACCGGCGAAGACAGCGCCCGCACCATGATCTTTGACGAGATTGACCGCGGCGTCGGCGGCGCGACTGCTGATGCGGTGGGGCGCCGTCTGGCTTCGCTTGCACAGGGCGGCCAAGTGTTGGTCGTGACGCATTCACCACAGGTCGCAGCCCGTGCGGCGCATCACTGGCGGGTTCAGAAACATGTGACCGGTGGGCAGACCCTGTCCACCGTGATTCCGCTGGCCGATCCTGACCGCGTGGACGAGATTGCCCGCATGGTCGCCGGAGACACCATCACTGACGAGGCCCGCGCCGCAGCACGTGCCTTGCTCGATGCCTGAGACCGATCTGACGCAATCCGGGTGCCAATCCGTCGCTAACCCACTTTTATATGAGCGCCCCGTGGCTTACTAAGGGTTATTGCATCATCCCCGAGGGCCAATGACCCAATCGACCCGCACCGTTCTGCGCAACCAGTTCAATCAGGCTCTGGCCGCGATGAAGGACGCGTGGCGGGTGATGCGACGGCGTGGTCCCAGCCAGATCCAGTTCTGGTTCATCGCGCTGGCCATCGGAATTGCTGCAGGGTTCATGGCACTGGGGTTCCGCAAGGCAATCCGCGCCTTGCAGGCTTATGTCTATGACACCGAAGATATTCTGCTGCTGCACAGCCATGTCGAGATGCTGCCGTGGTTCATGATCCTGATTATCCCCATCTTCGGTGGCCTGATTGTCGGGATTATCCTGCACAAATTCACCGATGATGGCCGGGTGCGATCGGTCGCTGACGTGATCGAAGGGGCGGCGGTGACCGATGGCCGGGTTGAGGGCAAGGCAGGCATAGCTTCATTCTGTGCCTCGCTGGTGACGCTCAGCACCGGAGGATCCACAGGGCGCGAAGGTCCCGTGGTGCATATGGCCGGTGTCATCTCAACCTGGGTCAGCAACCGCATTCATGCGGATGGCATCACCGGGCGCGACCTGCTGGGCTGCGCCGTGGCGGCTGCGGTCTCGGCCAGCTTCAATTCACCCATCGCAGGGGCTTTGTTCGCACTTGAGGTGGTGTTGCGCCACTTTGCAGTTCACGCCTTTGCCCCCATTGTTATCGCCTCGGTCGCAGGGACGGTGATCAACCGGCTGGAATATGGCGACGTGACCGAGTTCACGCTGGACACGCCCGGCTCGCTGCAATTCTACGTCGAGCTGCCCGCATTCCTGATCCTGGGGTTGATCTGTGGCTTTGTGGCGTTGTTGCTGATGCGCTCAATCTTTTTTGCCGAGGATATCGGCAGCCATATTCAAAGCCGCCTGTCCCTGCCGGGATGGCTGCGCCCTGCGGTTTCGGGGGCGATGCTGGGTCTGATCGCCATCTGGTTTCCGCATATCATCGGTGTCGGGTACGAGACCACGATCCGCGCTCTGACCGGGGATCTGGTGCTGACCTCGGCGATCCTGTTTGCAGTTGTCAAAACCGTTGCTGTTGCCATCACGATGGGCGGCCGCATGGGTGGGGGGGTGTTCTCGCCCTCGTTAATGATTGGTGCGCTGACCGGGTTGGCCTTTGGATTGATTGCGACCGGATTACTGCCGGATGTTTCAGGAACGCACACGCTTTATGCCTTTGCGGGTATGGGCGCGGTAGCTGCGGCTGTGCTGGGGGCGCCGATTTCGACCACGATGATCGTGTTTGAGCTGACCGGAGATTGGCAAATCGGTCTGGCGGTTATGGTATCGGTCTCGATGTCGACTGCGTTGGCCTCGCGTCTTGTAGATCGGTCGTTCTTTCTGACCCAGTTGGAACGCCGCAATGTGCATCTGGCGGCCGGACCGCAGGCGTATCTGCTGGCGATGCTGCGGGCAGGCGCAGTGATGCGGCCCCTCGGTGATGCCCGTTCAATTACGTCGGATGAGGCGCAGAAACTGATAGAACAAGGGCTGTGCGTGCAGGCTAGCGCTACGCTTGAGGCCGCGATGCCCTATTTTGATCGCGATGACATCCCTTGTATTCCGGTTGTGGTGGTCGATGAGGACGGGTGCGAAAATCCGGTCGGCGCGTTGTATCACATCGACGCGCTCAAGGCTTATAACCGCGCATTGGCGGCCACAGCGGCCGAGGAGCATTCCTAGCCGCGATACACACTCGCCGCGTCGCCAAGGTAGTTATCCCAGGCAAACCAGTAAGAGATATGTCCTGCCACCCGCGGCAAACGGGTGCCATCCGGGCCGATCAAAGCCTCTTCGGTCAGGGTCCATTTCCGGCCTGTTTCGTCCACCAGCCCGCCATCGGCTGCGGTGAACCGATGAGACTGACGTTCATAGGCACGCACGGCGCGCTTGTCTGGGTTGCCGATCAGAACCAGTTGTCGATTGCCGATTGCATCGTTGATCACGCGGGTTTGGTTGAACGCGTCCAACGGCCACGCACGGGCAGCGCCGAACTGGCGGACGGCAAAGACATAATCCTTTTGCTGGTGTCGGGACTGATCCACCAGCACCGGGAACATCAGTTCGGGCGAGGCGAAATATTCCTGATACACCACACCCGAGCCATAGTTCCGCCGATGCCCGGTCTTCAGCGACAGCACACGGGTGTCCGTGTGCGAAGTCTTCCAGCTGGCCCAGGTGGTGATCACCAACGGGCGTTGCTTCAGCTCAATCCCGCTGTTGACCAGCGACCCGACAACCGGTTTGCCGGTATACTGGTTCCACAGCGAATGCGTGTCGCGGTCGAACATCAACTTGTTCGACCGGTACAGGAACCCCGAAGACCCAAAGACCAGCGGCTTGCGCCGCCCGGCCACCTGCGTTTCGAACAGAATGCCCGACCCGCACAGCGTGCAATAGGCCAGCGCCACCGGGACGCCCCCAATCACATCGTTGAACATTTCATGCCAGCCCATGATCCGCAGGGGATAAGCGCGCTTATCGCCGTTGATTGAGACGCCGAAAACCAGATCATCGTCCTTAAGGTAATCCGCACGCGAGGCTGGGATCAGTTTAGGATTGTCCAGCGACGGGATACCGTCCTTGACCACACCGCCCCAGCTTATCTCTTCCAGACGGATCTTCATCTTGTCACGCTGTAGGTATTCAGGGCGCAGGAAGTCGTCGAAATTCGTGTCTATTCCAAGCAAAACTTCTCTTTTGAAAGGGATCAGGGAAGGGTGTGGAACCAATTGCGCGTTCTTCTCCTGCCACAGCATCCAGTCGAACCAGTCTGTGCCCAGGTTTTCGTAGGTCAGGGTTTGCATCACCTCCGCGATCTCATCGCGGCGTCGCTGACCATAACGCATTCCGGTGATCAAAGAAGGCACCACATCCGGATTGCCGCGCTGAATCAGAAAGACCATGCCCTGCTCGAATTCAGAGGTGCTGCCGTAAAGCGTGGACCTGACGGCCTCAAGTACGGGGTCCTGTTGCGCCCATGCCGCGCCGGGCAGTACGGCTGCGGCCCCTATCAAACCGGCAAGACTACGGCGCGTGATCGACATGGCATCCTCCGACAGTGTTCCATGCCCAGTGTGCACTGACTAGGGCTCACTTGCATCCAACAGAGGCGTGAGCAGGGTGTGAGCGGTGAGGGTTGCACGCAGGAGAGGTTGGGGTGCTGGATGTGATGTCGGATGTGCGGGACAAAGCAGATTTTGCGAACCTAGCCGGAGTTGCGAAAAAACTGCACGATTTCTTGGGTTTAACTGCAAATCTCTTCGTATAAAGATGATCTGAAACGGCAAACACAGCTGTTAGAAGTTGGCCGGATACGTGTTCCGGTGCGCTGCTATCGCCATGTTCGCAGGTTTGTTGAACGGTTCTCGGGGACCACTCGGTTAACCAAAGGAGTGAACCAGTGCTTTGGCTTCTTCTCATCTGTCTTTTGCTCTTTATCTACATGCCGTTTGCAATGCGCAGCTGGCGCGCGCTTATTACTCTTTCCTTTGTGTACCTTATTGTAGAAATCGGCGTCCGGTTGGGTGTTGCGAATTACTCGGCAGCCGATGTGCCCAGACTTCTGGTGTCGGTGGGAAACGCTTGGATTGACTTGTTCGTCAAAGTTCTACCGGTGACTGTCATCGCTCGCGCTGCAGTACTTATGGCAAAGTCGCTTGGACTAATGGGACGAGGTCTTTTGGCGGCGAATAATATTGGAATTCTCGCCTTACCAGGAGGTATTGCGGGAATCGCAGCTCATAGGCAATGGGAGCGTCGAGCTGCACCACTGGAATGCACCAGCAGGCAAATCCCCTTAGTCTTGTCAGGAGTAACAGCAACAGCGACCTGGAGCAAAAGCGTGGTGCTACATGTTGGAAAGGACATTCGAGATAGCCGTCGCAACCTTTTTTCTCCCTCGCACCGGCGGAGAATTTGTCGAGACACCTCGAACAGTACTGAAAGCCTGCCCATTGAGGCGATCTCGCTCGGAACCCGACACTTTTCGCAAAATCGTTGTCGTGCACAAGACAACACACCCTAGGAGCAGAGCGTGTGCAAAAACTGGAATGACGATGACTGGCATCGCAAACCGCACAAGGTGATCATCTTTAACCCAAGCGGAATTCGGCTTGGCGATTTTGGCATCCCAAGAAATCCCACCAACACTGGTTTCCAATTGGGTGACAATGAACGCCTGGTTTCAGCCACCAACGAGGGCGGTGTAACTATTACAGCCGTTTGTCACGTACCCACAGATCCGGATCGCTCGCTTTACTGCAATATGCGTCGGCCCATAGTCAAAGGCATTAGCCTTTATTGGGAAGCAAATCTGCCACGAGGCAAAATCGAAGAATACTTACTTCGTACAGATGATTTCGCCAGGAGCACTTGCGCGGACCTGTTTGGCAAACACCTGTGCGAAGTTCCAACTGGGACACGCCCGTGATTTCGGTATGGAAGTTGTGTCAGCTTGGGATCAGAAGTGGATAACAGCCAGGTTTCAAGAATTGCAGGTTGCAGGCCGAATAGGCGATTGGTGTTTGCCTGCCGACCTTTAAATCTGTTCGACCTTCACGGATTCCACCGGGTAGAACGCCACATATCCCTTGATCTCAGCCACAGCCGGGATCGGAGCTTCATAGCTCCAGGCGGCGTTTTCTGTGGTCGAGGATTTGTTGACGATCGAGAAATGTGCCGCGTCACCCTTGTGCGGGCAATGGGTCACTTTGTCGGTGACGTCCAGAAACGCCATCGCGATGTCGGCGCGGGGGAAGTAGATCACCGGGTCCAGATCACCTTCCAGCAGCTCCAGTGCTCCAGTGCTTTCACCCAGAATGGCTCCACCTGAACGGACGCTCCATTTACCCGCCGCTTTGCGGATCGTGATCTCAGTCATATCTGCTCCTTCCCTCGTCTTTTTGGGCGTCTTCTGCCCGGCGTTTGTAACAGCGCGGTGTCAGATCGGCGCAGTTGCGGCATCCAACCACAGTTGCGCCTGATCGCCCAGCCGTGGTCGGATCTTTTCCGCAACGTCGCGATGATATGCGTTCAGCCAGCCGCGTTCCTGGGCTGTCATCATGTCGACCACGATCAGCCTGCGATCAATAGGGACATAGGTCAGCGTGCGCCAGGTCAACATCGCGCGTTCATCATCGCCGCCCGGCAGGCCCGGGGCCTCTTGCACCACAACAAGGTTTTCGATGCGGATGCCAAAGGCGCCCTCGCGGTAATATCCAGGCTCGTTGGACAGGATCATGCCCGGCTGCAGCGGAACATGGCTGAGCTTGGACAGGCGCTGCGGGCCTTCGTGGACACTCAGATACGCGCCGACACCATGTCCGACACCATGGTTGAAATCTTGCCCCGCGGCCCACAGCGGTTCACGCGCGATGCTTTCGATATCCCGCCCAGCCAGTCCGACGGGCCAGCGCAACATAGACAGGTTGATCATGCCTTTCAGCACGCGTGTGAAACAGGCTTTTTCCTCGGTCCCGACATCTCCGATCGCAATTGTGCGGGTGATATCTGTGGTGCCGTCCAGATATTGCCCGCCGCTATCCAGAACCAAAATGTGCCCGTTGTCCAGACGGCTGTCGGTTTCCTCGGTGACCCGGTAATGCATGATTGCACCGTTTGGTCCGGTCCCGGCGATGGTGTCAAACGAGATATCCTGAAGCGCGTTGTCTTTGCGCCGGTTGTTTTCCAGCCGGGAGACCACCTGCGTTTCGGTCAGGGTGCCGGGGGGCTGCGTATCCAGCCAACACAGTGTTTCAACCACGGCGACGGCGTCGCGCAGATGGGCTTCGGCGCTGCCGGCGATCTCAGCGGGGTTTTTGCAGGCTTTGGGCAAGGCACAAGGATCGCCACCATTCACCATCTTGCCCTGCAGCACATCCGCCACAGCCTGCGGCAGCGTGCCCAGATCAACCTGCACAGCACCGTCCAGTTCTGCCACGGCGTCCAGAAAGCTGTCTGGCTCATGAATCCGAATCTGACCTCCTAGATGATCCCCTAGATTGGTCAGCTTTTCCGGCGCCATGAACAGGTCGACACGACCGTCTGCGTGCAGAATAGCAAACCCATGCGCCACAGGATTATACCCGATATCCGAGCCGCGAATGTTCAGTAGCCACATGATCGAATCCGGCAGAGTGATCACAGCCGCCGTGTTGCCGCCGCTTTGCAGGGCCTTGGCCAGCCGGTTGATCTTGCTATCCGCAGATTCGCCCGCAAACTCAATCGGGTGGGTCTTGACCGGATTTGCCGGAGGAGACGGTTGGTCCGGCCAGACCCGATCAACCAGATTGCCACAGCGCACCAGTTCAATGCCGCTGTTCACAAGGTCTTTTTGCGCCGTCGCGATCTGGTCTGCCGCATGCAGCCAGGGATCAAAACCAACCTTGCCGCCTTTGGGCAGCTGTTCTTTCAACCACGCGCTCAAGCTGGTTTCCGGCCACGGCACCGGTGTGTATTCCGCCGCGACCTGAGCCTTGACCTGCGTGCGATACCGCCCGTCGATGAACACACCTGCCACATTCGTCAGAACCGCGCAAAACCCAGCCGATCCGGTAAAGCCAGTCAACCATGCCAAGCGCTCATCCCGAGGGGCCACGTATTCGCCCTGATGCGCATCCGCACGTGGGATCAGAAACCCATCCAGCCCTTCGTGCGCAATCTCATTGCGCAACGCGGCCAGTCGTGGCGGCCCTTGTTCCGGGCGCGCAGTCACCTCAAAGGACTGAAACATATTTTACCTCATGCAGACGGGTTTGTTACCCCAATCTTCTATTTCGGAAAACCCTCCGGCAGGAGGCAAGGCCTGTATCAGCTGGCCTTTTTCATCCCCATAACCCGCGCACGCGCCCGTGGATCGCTGTCAAACAGAGCCGCCAGTTGTTCGGTCATCGCACCCGCCAGCTGTTCCACATCCGTGATTGTTACCGCCCGGTCGTAATACCGTGTGACGTCATGGCCGATGCCGATAGCCAACAGCTCAACGATTTTACGCTTTTCGACCATCGCGATCACGTCGCGCAGGTGTTTTTCCAGGTAATTCGCGGGGTTAACGCTGAGTGTTGAATCATCAACCGGCGCGCCATCGGAAATCACCATCAGAATCTTGCGCTGCTCGCGCCGCGCCAGCATCCGCCGGTGTGCCCATTCCAACGCCTCACCGTCGATGTTTTCTTTCAGAAGGCCTTCCTTCATCATCAGGCCCAGATTGGGCCGCGCGCGCCGCCAAGGGGCATCCGCACCCTTGTAGATGATATGGCGCAGATCGTTCAGGCGACCCGGCTGTTGCGGGCGGCCATCGTTCAGCCATGCTTCGCGCGCCTGACCACCCTTCCAGGCACGGGTGGTAAAGCCCAGAATCTCGACCTTTACGTTGCAGCGCTCCAGCGTCCGCGCCAGAACATCGGCGCAGATCGCAGCGATCGAGATCGGACGCCCACGCATGGACCCCGAATTGTCCAGCAACAGCGTTACGACGGTGTCGCGGAACTCGGTATCCTTTTCGACCTTGAAACTCAGCGGTGTGGTCGGGTTGGCCACCACGCGGGCCAGACGACCTGCATCCAGAATGCCTTCTTCGCGGTCGAACTCCCAACTGCGGTTCTGCTGGGCCTGCAGGCGGCGTTGCAGTTTGTTGGCCAGACGGCTGACCGCGCCTTTCAGCGGATCAAGCTGCTGGTCCAGATAGGCGCGCAGGCGTTCCAGTTCCGCAGGCTCGGCCAAATCTTCGGCCGCAATCTCTTCGTCATGCGTGTTCAGATATACTTTGTAGTCCGGATCGGCCTCGGACGCGGGTGGAGGGGCAGGGGGTTCCAACGGAGCCTCGCCCTCGGGCATTTCGGCCTCATCGCCCATTTCCTCATCAGCCATCTCATCCATCGAGACCTGGGCCTGCGACTGATCCTGTTGCTCTTCCTGAGTCTGCTCGGGCGTAGCGTCGGCGTCCTGATCTTCCTGATCATCCTGGCCTGTACTTTCGGGATCGGGCTGTTCTTCGGCGTCGTCTTCGGCCTGATCTTCCTGATCTTCGTCCAGCTCATCCGGGTCATCACCCAGCTGGTCGCCATAGCCCAGATCCTTGATCATCTGACGGGCGAACCTGGCGAACTCAGCCTGGTCCGAGAGGATGTCATCAAGATTTTCAAGCGTCCCGCCAGCCTGTTCCTCGATGAAGCCACGCCACAGGTTCATGATATTCTCGGCCGCAGGCGGCAAGTCGCGCCCTGTGGCCAGATGCCGGATCAGATAGCCGGCGGCCACCGACAGGGGCGCATCGGCAGGCTGTTTGCATTGGTCATAACCCCGACGCAGGGCCTCGTGCCCGATTTTGACGTCGATGTTCGACGCGGTGCCCGGCATATCGCGCGCGCCCATCGCCTCACACCGGGCAACTTCCATCGCTTCGTACAAATCCCGCGCTATATCGCCGGGGGGTGCATAACGCGCATGGGTCGCATCGTCATGATATCGGCGCTGCAAGGCCAAGGCATCCGCGGTTCCGCGTGCCAAAAGAACCTCTTCGCGGGTCATCCGGCGAGAAACCTGCGGCAGACGCATCGACTCGCCCGTCATCCCCGACGGATCGACCGTATATGAGACGTTCAGCTCAGGATCGTCGGCCATGACCTTAGTGGCCTCGGCCAGGGCCTTCTTGAACGGATCAGCGGGATTATCGTTTGGTTTGCTCATCGGTGGCAGGTCCGGTCTTGTTCTGTTTCGGCAACCTAGAACCATTCACAGACCTTGGCCATAGGGCCAACCCTGATTTCCTTCAATTCCAGAGTGCTGCAGGACGACAACCGTATCAACGGACATTGGGTTACGCACAAGCGAACTGGGGCCTTGTGCGGGTTGCAGGTGGCCCTGCTTCAATCAGTACTCACTGGTGAGACATAGCCGTAGATTTCGCAGTAGTTTTCAAGAAGGTCTTTTGCGTCTTGCCCGAGTTGAGCCCATTCATCAGCAGAAACTTCGGGCTTATTGTAGTGCACACCTTTGTAAAGTTTGTCGGCGTTTTTTGGTTTCAAATCCTGCGTTTGACTGCTGACGTCGAACCCTTTGCTTTGCACAAAACCGATCAGCGATTCGGCGTCATGCTCGATGCGGCAAACAAAATCCGGACCCTGTCCACGAATTATTTCTGCCCAAAGACACAAGGATACGATTGCGCGTTCCATGCCGGGATTGAAATCGTCCAAATCGCGCCCGGTTTGTTCCAAAATATGCGCGCGCCGAAAATTATAAGACGCGGGCGCATGTTCGTTTTCACGGATAATCGACGGGATTGCCGTCGCGGGATCGCGGACAGTCTGTATCATATAGGTCCAATGCAGGGCGCGCCGCGTTTTGGCGACGTCATCTCGGGCCCAGGGGCTGTCCGGCGCGTCAACGGCAAACATCCAAGAGCTAATGCCATCCGCCCCACATTTTTCGTGACCGACATCCAGCCCAGCCTGCGTCAGTAGATCGGCGACAAAAGTTGTGCCGGTTCTTGGGTGGCCAACACACAGAAAGGGGCGGCTAAACATCCGTTTGATATGCCGGCTCAGGCGGGCCGTTTGCGCGTCAAGTTGCTGGGTGTCGCCCTGCGTTTTTAGATGGACCAGGTATTTTTCCTTGGGGTGGATATGCGATTCCAACGTGCCTTGATTCCACGACAAGTCTGAAGCGATTGTTGGATAGATGGTGACACCGTTCCGACCTTCGGCCATCTCGAGATGGAAATACCCGTCAGAGGTGGTTGAACCCCCCTGAAAACGCTCGACAGCCTTTCGTGCAAAGGCCGGAGTTATTGCAAAGCAGCAATTGGACATTCGTGGGTTATGATCAAACGACAGGTTCTCCAGATCCGTGTCGCGGACCTTGGGCGCTCCGAACCGCAGGAGCATCGGCTGATCGGTCGAAAAATTGATCTCGTTTTTTTTGATCCGGCGTTTGAGCTGCTTGAGAATTTCTGGTGCCCAGGCTTGCAGCCAGACATCGTCTTCCACGATCAGCGTGTTTTTCCCGCTGTCAGCGACTTTTTTGCAGATATCAAGGTAGCTTGCGAAATTTGCGACCTGCGCGGGAATAAGCACATTGTTTTTGCAGTCGCATTGCACCTGGCCGCACCGAAAACAGGGCGGGAAAGGACGCAACCAGCCCACGGTCGTACAGCGACCGCACCTGCGGGTGATCCGGGGCGAAGGCGTCGTGGACCTCGAAGTCTGTAATTCCGAACTCGGCCAAATGCCCCGGAAGCCGGTTGCGCCGTCCGTCTGCATCAGGAAGGCTAAGAACAATTATTTTCCCGACCAGGCCGTCAAAAATCCCCAGACCTTTGCGGCGACGCCAGGAAAACAAGCCTTTCATCGCTTCTTACCCCAAGCTCACACTCGCCGCGCTTTCCGGCAGTTCCTCGTCAAAGCACCGCTGATAGAACTCGGCCACGGTCTGGCGCTCCAGCTCGTCACATTTGTTCAGGAAGGACAGACGGAAGGCATAGCCTACGTCGCGGAAAATCTCGACGTTTTGCGCCCAGTTGATCACGGTCCGCGGGCTCATCACGGTGGACAGATCGCCGTTCATGAAGGCAGTCCGCGTCAGGTCGGCAACAGTGACCATCTGGCTGACGGTCTTGCGGCCCTCGGACGTGTTGTACAAAGGCGCTTTGGACAGGACGATCATCGTCTCGGCATCGTGGCTCAGGTAGTTGAGCGTCGAGACCAAGGACCAACGGTCCATCTGCGCCTGGTTGATCTGCTGCGTGCCGTGATACAGGCCTGTCGTGTCACCCAGGCCAACAGTGTTGGCAGTGGCGAACAGGCGGAAGTTCGGGTTGGGTGTGATAATCTCGTTCTGGTCCAGCAGGGTCAGCTTGCCATCATGCTCCAGAACCCGCTGGATCACGAACATTACGTCTGCACGGCCCGCATCATATTCGTCGAAGACAATGGCAACTGGGTTGCGCAGGGCCCAGGGCAGGATGCCCTCGTGGAATTCGGTAACCTGTTTGCCATCGCGCAGTTTGATCGCGTCCTTGCCGATCAGGTCGATCCGGCTGATGTGGCTGTCAAGATTCACACGCACAGCGGGCCAGTTCAGACGGGCTGCAACCTGTTCGATATGGGTCGATTTGCCTGTGCCGTGATAGCCCTGGATCATCACCCGGCGGTTGTGGGTAAAGCCCGCCAGAATCGCCAGCGTGGTCTCGGGGTCGAACTTGTAGGTTGGATCGATCACCGGCACCCGGTCGCTGCGCTCGGCAAAGCCCTTGACGGCCATGTCGCTGTCAACTCCGAATACTTCACGGACCGAGATCTCTTCGGTGGGTTTTGCGTTGATATCAATCGATCCGTCAGCCATGCGCCTTGTCCTTATCCTTTGGCCCGTCCAGCGGGTTTGAACCCGTGTGTGGTGCAACATATTGCGGACAAGGGCAAGGGGAAGAGGCGCGTCTAAAAAGCTGACGGGGTGTTTCTTTGAAACTGGTCATATTGATAGATTTAAAGAACGGCTGATCTACTCAGACCCTGCATTTACTAGGAATGCAGTGTCCCTCGTCTTAGAAGGCCGCTTTGCGGACAAAGCGGACCTCCGTGCCTTTTACCAGAAAGTCAGCTTTCGTTTCGACCGGTCAGGGCAGCTGTAACGTATTTCCGCACGCATCGAAGTCAAATGTTCTCACACTATTGTACGTTTGGAACGGGTAGGACTCTGGCTCTGTGTTTCCGATGACGCGGAAAGTTGTCGCAACTCGAACAGAACCGTGATAATTTAGCCGCTTTACCAAGTCGGGCGGTATTGCCTCCAAAAGCGTCTCCGCCGTAGTAATTCGACAACAATCGGGATTTGCTGCTAGGTACTCCGTTCTGGTTGGATATGGTGCGGTGCGAAGCCCAATTGTGGGGCCTACCTCGCGCGTAATTGAGACACTACCCGGCTCGTTCCCAATCATTTCAGATATCGCCAACTCGATCAGTGCATCATCAGAAAGGCCTGCGCATTCTTTGGATTTGCCGCCAATATCAGCAAAAACAGCCAGACTCGAAAGAACATTGGCCGAAAAACACAGACCGAATAGTGACCATTTGGTATGCGATGTTCTACGTTTCAGTTGCATATCTTTGTTCCAGCTAAAGTGAAGCGGCATTTAGCGTGTCACGTCTAAAAGTAATAGTCCGCCGGAACGCGTCTTAGAAGCTGACGTGCATAAAAGGTGCGGCATCGGTCGCTATGGGCTCAAAGCTGCCGAGTGCGCCTTTCGTATCGCAATTCGCCCATATCTTTGGCAAATCACTCTTTATGCCGAACAAAATCAAAACTCTGATGAATCAGCCCTTCGACGGCCAGCTCATTTAAAATTCCGGCTGTCCTTGATCTGATCCCAGGCCCAGACGACCTCTTGCAGCTGCTCTTCCTGGCTGCGGTCGCCGCCGTTCATGTCAGGGTGCAGCACCTTGATCAGCTTCTTATAGGCCTTGCGAACGTCAGCTTTGGACCAATTGTCCTTGGCCTCCAGAATTTCGATCGCGCGGCGCTCGGTCGGGGGCAGGCGACGGCCGCCGCTGCCGGTGGCATTGCGGCCCGGATTTTTGGTGGCGTTCTCGCCCAGAACCTGATGCGGGTCCTCGATGCCCAGACGAGCCCAGGCGCGCGCCTCAGGGTCGCCCATGGGCTTGGTCTCACGTTCCCACACTTTGTCTTTTGAACGTTGTGCGTTCAGTTCAGCCTCGGTCGTGCCGTCGAAAAAGTTCCATTTCTGGTTATATTCCCGCACGTGCTGCTGGCAGAACCAAAAGAAATCATCCAGAACGTCCGGCGCTTTGGGCGCACGGAACTTGCCGGCCTCTTCACAGCCCTCATGGTCGCAGATTCGCACCGAGGTCTCAGACGCGCCCGACATGCCCCGACGCCCACGCGGGTTTTTCTTTTTGGAAGTGGAAACGGACATATCGAATCCGAAGGGGTCTGATTTCGTCATGGTCTGATCCTTACGAACGCATCTTTTCGACTCGGAGGCAGCAGTTTAGTCTAAGCAGCCGAAAGTAGAAGAGGGGGGCGGCAAATATTTTGTCGCTGAGCGTAAAAATGACTGTGACCGATGAAATTCAAACCCGCCTTCAGGCGGCCTTTGACCCGCATGAGCTTGAGGTGGTCGATGACAGCGAAAGCCATCGGGGCCATGCGGGCTTTCAGGAGGGTGGTGAGAGCCATTTTAACGTGCGTATCCGGGCCACTGCCTTTGAGGGTCAATCCCGCGTCGCCCGCCACCGCGCCGTTCACAAGGCATTGGGCGACATCGTGCCACGCATCCACGCACTGGCCTTGGATATCGGCGCTTAAACGCTGGAACGATGCCGTTCAGCCTCTCTGGTGCAGGGCAATTCCGCCCTGCGGGGCTTACGTCTTGTTGGCCGGGGCTTCGTCGTCTGCCTCTGACTCAACTTCGGTGCCTTTCAGCGACAAGGGGGGATCCATGGCCTCTTGCGCAATTGGTGCGGGTGCGGCCACGGTTTCCGGCCCTGTGATCGGTTGCGCCAAGGCTGCCGCTTCGGGTGCGCTGCGCGCCGAGGTATGAGTCACCTCAAGCTCGCGGCGGAACACCAGCACGTTGCGCCAGTTCACGGTTGAGCTGGTCAGGCCTGCGCGTTCCTCGCTGGGTAGCAACTCGGCACGTTGGTATTCCCAGCCGTCCTGTGCCATTTGGTTCAGGACCTGTTCGATGGATGCCGCGAACCGCCCTTCGGCCGTTTTCACGCCCTTGGCTTTGGCGCTTTTTTGCGGGGCGGGGACGACTTTGTATTCATAGCGCTGCATCAGTGTTTCCTGCTTGCCGGGTGTTGGCAATCTAACATGTTGGTGATTTTGGGAAAGTCATCATCGCGCCCGCTTGGAAATCTGCTGCACATGTTGCGTGATCCCCGCGCACAATCCGTAAAGCCCGAAGCAAGAACGGCAGAGTTTTTTGAAACCCCGCCGCCGATGACACTCAATTCGCTTGGTTTATGAACCCAGCTTTTTGCTGACCAGTTCGTTTACGGCCTTCGGGTTGGCTTTGCCGCCGGTCGCCTTCATCACCTGACCCACGAACCAACCGGCCAGTTTTGGGTTGACCTTGGCTTTTTCAACCTGTGCGGGGTTGGCTGCGATGATCTCGTCCAACGCGGTCTCGATTGCGCCGGTGTCGGTCACTTGTTTCATGCCGCGCTGTTCGACGATCTGTGCCGGGTCGCCACCTTCGGTGTAGATAATCTCGAACAGGTCTTTGGCGATCTTGCCCGAGATGGCGTCCGACGCGATAAGGTCGATGATCCCACCCAACTGCGCAGGCGAAACCGGCGAGGCGGTGATGTCGTGGTCTTCTTTCTTCAGGCGACCGAATAGCTCGTTGATGACCCAGTTCGCTGCCAGTTTACCGTTGCGGCCTTTGGCGACCTCTTCGAAATAGGCAGCCGACTCTACTTCGGCCGTCAGAACCGACGCATCGTAATCCGTCAGACCGAAGGTGACAATAAAACGCGCCTTTTTGGCATCCGGTAGTTCTGGAAGCCTAGCTGCGATGTCATCAACCCACGCCTGTTCAATCTCCAGGGGCAGCAGGTCAGGGTCGGGGAAATAGCGGTAATCATGCGCTTCTTCCTTTGACCGCATCGAGCGTGTCTCACCCTTGTCCGGATCATACAGGCGGGTTTCCTGATCGACAGTACCGCCACCTTCGACGATGGCAATCTGACGCCGGGCCTCGACCTCGATCGCTTGCTGGATAAAGCGCATCGAGTTCATGTTCTTGATCTCGCAACGCGTACCCAGATGCGAGAAGTCCTGCGTTTCCTGATACTTTTCATAGGCACCGGGCAAGCAGATCGAAACATTGACGTCCGCCCGCAAGTTGCCGTTTTGCATGTTGCCATCGCAGGTGCCCAAATAACGCAGAATCTGGCGCATCTTGGCTATGTAGGCTGCCGCCTCTTCGGGGCCGCGAATATCGGGGCGGCTGACGATCTCCATCAGGCAAACACCGGTCCGGTTCAGGTCGACAAAGGACATATGCGGGTCCATGTCATGGATCGATTTGCCTGCGTCCTGTTCCATGTGGATGCGTTCAATTCGCACCATGCGCGCAGTGCCGTCGCCCATTTCCACCAGCACTTCACCTTCGCCTACGATAGGCTGGTACAGCTGGGAAATCTGATAGCCCTGCGGCAGGTCGGGATAGAAATAGTTCTTGCGGTCAAAGGCTGATTTCAGGTTGATATCCGCCTTCAGGCCCAGACCGGTTCGTACCGCCTGTTCAACGCAGTATTCGTTGATCACCGGCAGCATGCCGGGCATCGCCGCGTCCACGAATGCCACGTTCGAGTTCGGCTCGGCCCCGAATTGGGTCGATGCGCCCGAGAACAGCTTGGCATTGGACGAGACCTGCGCATGCACCTCCATCCCGATTACCAGTTCCCAGTCGTGCTTGGCCCCGGCAATGGTTTTGGGTTTGGGCATTTCGTAAGTCAGGTCGAGCATGGCGCGCCTCATTTCCGCAGAAGTCTAAGCCTGCGTATTAGGCCCGGCAGGGACTAGGGGCAAGGGGGAATCAGTTCTCGGACAGGCGCAGACCAGACGGGGTAAAGGTCACATCCGTGCCGCTGCGAAGCTCTTCGCGGAACAAATCGCCAATGGCCCGCAAAGCACAGCGTTGACCGCGTGCGGCAAACCGCTCGGGCGAGTTGATGCGGGCAGAGTTGTTGAATCCATTTGCTGCATGCGCCCAGATCAGCGGGTGCAGCTCGGTCAGGTGGTCACGGATCAGCCAGTTCGCGGCCTCGTGAATTTGCACCCGCACCAGATCGGCCTGTTCGTTCAGTCCAAGCCCGTTCTGGATTGTGGTGGCACAATATGCCGACAACATGTTCACGGTCTGCTGATCGGGACGGCGGTGCAGGATTTCATGCAGGCCTTCCAGAAAATACTCGACATCCAAGCGCGCGCAGGCTTCTTCGTCCAGTGCAATGGCGTCGAACTGAACCCACGTATAACCGCCAGCGCCCCAGATATCACGGGTCCGGGCGGCATTGCGCAGGGCCTGTACCTCAAGCTCTTCGTAGCTGCCAAACCACCGTGGCAGCAAGTGGGTTCCCATCGCACGCATGTGGCGCTGATTGTTTGGGTCCAGCGTGATCAGCTTTTCGTATTCATCAGCAACGCGTATGTTCGATTTGCGCTGCCCTGCGATCAGGGCGCAATTTGTTGCGGCAACCAAAGGGCTGTCTGGCGCAGCCTTTCGGCATTTCGGCAAAAGCGCAGCGGCTCGATCAAAATGGGCTGCACAACGTGATCTGTGCAGCGGTGGCAAAGTCGCATCCGTTGCGGTTCCACGCCACGCCCAGGCAAGATCGATATGGGCAAGCGCCACCACAAGAGTAACCATCGGATCATTGGGATAAGCGCACATTTCGTCTTCAAGCTCAGAAATACCGCCCAACAGGTCGTACTCTGACAAGGCTTGCCCATCTGACAGCGCATGCTCGACCGCCAAAACGACGTCTGACCGCGCACCAAAGGCCAGCAGATCGGCGATTGGCATGCCGTCGGGTGCGGTCTCTCGTGCAGTGTCAGCGACCCGCATTTGCCGCGAAAGCTCGGCCCAGCGGTCTTGCCTGGCCAGCATGCGCCCGCGTTCGATCATGTCCCGACTGACCATGTCATCAGAGCCGATGGAGGCAAGAGGGATGTTCAGCTGACCCTGCTCTGGCAACGCAGCAGCAACGGCAGCATCAGCCGCGATAGGTCGGGAAGAAGAAGATCGGGCAGAACGCGCCCTTATGAACCGGAACATGGTAAAACTCGAAAATGTAAAAAAACACGAAACTTGACTTAAAATACTGTCGGGAAACTTCCTCAAATTCAAGCTTTATGCTTGGAATTCCGGTTAAAAGGCCCAGTAATCCCCTATTTGAACGGCGGATTGTTTCAAAAAACGGTGAAATGGTGGCGTTCAACGCGCAATCCTGCATGTTGCAGCACGTGTTCGAACTCTTTGTGGGACGGGGTCGACTCATCTGGCAGGCGAATCCGTTTATCGGACCGCAAAACCAGCGAGACACGCACCGAAAGGTCCCATCGTGTATCGAACCGCACATGGTCGATGTCTGCCAAAGCAACCTCAGCTTCGCGACCTCCGGAAAACCATTGCAGTTTGTTTTGGTCGAAGGTCACACCGGCCTGCGTGCCCCGTGCGATATCCCATAGGGCGGGTAGGGTGGACAGTGCCAACGCCGCAATAATCCACCACACCGCGTCAAACAGGATCACCAGAGCAATCAGCGCAGCATACACGCAGATCACAATACCCATGGCCTTCGCCGACCGATTGTGGCGGGTAAAGCTGTATGGAGTCATGCGCCCAGGATACGCGACACCATCTCTGTCGTGTCCCGGGACAGATTCGGCGTTTCCAAAATGCGGTTTAGCTGCGCGCGGATCAGGTCCTGACGGTCCGCATCATAACGTTTCCAGATTTGGAACGCGGAACACATCCGGGCCGTGGTCTGCGGGTTAACCGGGTCCAGACGGATCAACCAATCCGCCAACAGGGCATATCCGGCCCCATCCGCGCGATGGAAGCCGGCGTGGTTCATGGCAAGTGCACCCATGACCGCCCGGAAACGATTTGGGTTTTTCCAATTGAAATCAGTGTGCTCTGTCAGGGCGCGCGCCGTGTCGACAGTCGCCGCAGGCGCAGCCATCGACACTTGCAGACCAAACCATTTGTCCATCACCAGACGGTCATGTTGCCATTGGTCGTAGAAGGCAGACAGCTCGTCCTGCCCTTTTCCAGTGCGCAACAGGCAGGACAAAGCGGTCAGCTGAAGCGTCATGTTGTCGGCCGCCGCGTATTCCTCGGCCGCTTTGCTGCCGCCATCCAGCCGCGATGTCAGGGATAACGCAGCACCACCGAGCGACCGTTTGCCCGCTTGCTCGGCGTTCGGGCTGAACGGTGTGTCGATCAGAGTTTCACTGTGCAAGCGGGGCAGCAAATCCTGCAAATGTTGCGCGGTTGCCTGCCGCAGGGTCTCGACCGCAGTCCAGATCGCCATCGGGTCAGGGGTGTCGCCGGCGTCAAACAATTCTGCCGCCAGTTCGGAATGTGTCGGCAGACCCAGCATCAACGCCCGATAGGCCGGATCCAAATCGCCATCGCGCAGCACGGCCAGAATACCATCCAGATAGTCGGCATCGGGGGTGGCGTCCTGCCGGATCATACGCAGCAAAGTGTCCTGCGCCAGCGACCGCCCAGCCTGCCAGCGGTTGAAAGGATCGGTGTCATGGGCCAGCAAAAAGGCGCGTTCGGTGTTCGAAGGATCATGCTCCAGAATGACAGGAGCAGAGAAATCGCGCAGGATTGAGGCCACGGGTTTGGCTGCCAGCCCGGTGAATTGGAAGCTCTGCTCGGCCTCGGTCAGCTCCAACACTTGGGTTGCATGAACTTCGTCGCCATTTGGACCTAACAGGCCTACGGCGACCGGGATCACATGCGGCAGTTTTCTGGACTGGCCCGGCGTTGGTTCCGAGCGCTGGGACAGTGTCAGCGTAAGGGTCCCGTCTGTCCAATCCTCGGTGACCGAGACGCGGGGCGTGCCAGATTGGCTGTACCAGCGTTTAAACTGGCTCAGATCGCGGTCTGTGGTATCCTCGAACACTTTGATCCAGTCTTCGATGGTGCAGGCCTGTCCATCGTGGCGGTCGAAATACAGATCCAGCGCTTTGGAATAGGCTTCATCACCGACCAGCCGTTTCAGCATGCCAATCACTTCGGCGCCTTTTTCATAGACGGTTGCGGTGTAGAAGTTGTTGATCTCCTGAAAGCTCTCTGGCCGGACAGGGTGCGACAAAGGTCCGTTGTCCTCGGGGAACTGGCGTGCGCGCAGGTCGATGGCGTCGTGGATGCGCTTTACCGGGGCCGAGCGCATGTCAGAGGTAAACTGCGCGTCGCGGAACACTGTCAGCCCCTCTTTCAGGCACAGCTGGAACCAATCGCGGCAGGTGATGCGGTTGCCGGTCCAATTGTGGAAATACTCGTGCGCGATGATCGCCTCGATCCGCTCGAAATTCACGTCGGTCGAGGTTTCCGGGCTGGCCAGCACAGCGGAAGAGTTGAAGATGTTCAGCCCCTTATTCTCCATCGCGCCCATGTTAAAGTCATCGACGGCCACAATGTTGAACACGTCCAAGTCGTATTCCCGGCCATAGACGTCCTCGTCCCACTTCATCGATTTCTTCAACGCTTCCATGCCAAAGGCGCATTTGCCTTCGTCACCGGGGCGTACCCAGAGGTTCAGTTCGACCTCGCGGCCTGACATGGTGGTGAACCGATCGGGATGCGCAATCAGATCGCCCGCAACCAACGCGAACAGATATGCGGGTTTTGGCCACGGGTCGGTCCATTCGGCCCAGCCGTCACCTTTGCCCGAGGGGTTGCCGTTGGACAGCAGAACCGGAAGGTTGCCATTGATGCGCACGGTGAAGGTGGACATTACATCGGGGCGGTCCGGGTAATAAGTGATCTTGCGGAACCCTTCGGCCTCGCATTGGGTGCAGTACATGCCGTTCGACATGTAAAGCCCCTCAAGCGCGGTGTTGTTACCGGGGTCGATTTCAACAACGGATTCCCAGATGAACGGCGCGTCCGGGACGTCCACTGTCAGGCCTTTGTCAGTGATACTGGGCGTGACCTCGATCCCGTCGATGACGGCGCGGACCAGGGTCAGCTCTTCGCCGTGTAAAAAGAATGTGCGGTCTGTGGTCTCGGGGTTTGGGCGAAAAGCAATGCGCGACGTCACGCGGGTGGCGTGATCGGCCAGATCAAAGGTCAGATGCACGCTATCCACCAGATAGCCAAACGGAGTGTAGTCTTTCAGGTAGATCGTGGTAGGGGCAGCGTCGCGCATCGGGGGGCCTCGCATCGGTTCGTGTCTGGCGCGACGTTATGGGCTGAGGCGTTGGCCTGCAAGCGGTCCTGTTCGGGATTGAATGTACCAATCTGACATTTTGGTAAGGTTGTTTTACCGCTGCGTCGCGATGCACGTTGCCTATCGGAAACAATCGCCCTAAATGCTGGCTGCATACAATGGCGTACAGACGTGGGAGACAGATCATGAGCAGCAGGCAGGCGCGCAGCGGACTTCAGGTTGATAAAGTGCTGACCGATTTTATCGAGGATCAGGCACTGCCCGGAACCGGGGTCACGGCTGATACCTTCTGGGATGGTCTTGCGCGGATGGTGACCAAGCTGGGCCCCAGGAACCGTGCCCTGTTGTCAAAGCGCGACCGGTTTCAGGGTCAGATCGATGCCTGGCATCAACAGCGTACAGGCCAGGCACATGATGCCGCCGCCTATCAGGCCTTCCTGCAAGAGATCGGATATCTGGTCGACGAAGGTGACAATTTTCAGATCGACACTGTCAATGTGGACCCGGAAATTGCGCTGATTCCCGGCCCACAATTGGTTGTTCCGATCACCAATGCCCGCTTTGCCTTGAACGCCGCCAATGCGCGCTGGGGCAGCCTGTACGATGCGCTCTATGGCACGGATGCGATGGGCGATCTGCCTGCCGGTGGCGATTACGACACCGCACGTGGTGCGCGGGTGATTGCCTGGGCCAAGGCGTTTCTGGACGGCGCCGTTCCGCTGGCCTTCGGGTCATGGGCGGATGTCGCAGGGCTGCGTGTTCAGGACGGCGAACTGATGCCAACGCTTGCCAATCCCAAGCAATTTGTTGGGTATGAGGGAGAGCCGGGCAAACCGGATACGGTATTACTGCGCAACAACGGGCTGCACATTCAGATCCGGATCGACACACACAGTGCCATCGGGGCCAGCGATCCTGCGAATATTGCCGATATGCGTCTGGAATCGGCCTTGTCGACCATCATGGATTGCGAGGACTCGGTCGCTTGTGTCGATGCAACCGACAAGGTGGTTGCATATAGCAACTGGCTGGGTCTGATGAAGGGTGACCTGACCGAAGATGTGAACAAGGGCAACACGACCTTCACCCGCAAGCTGGCCAAGGATCTGAGCTTTACGACCGCATCAGGGGTGCAGGGCAGCCTGAAGGGTCGTTCGCTGATGCTGATCCGCAATGTTGGGCATCTGATGACAAACCCTGCCGTTCTGGACGGGCAGGGCAATGAGATCGGCGAAGGGCTGATGGATGCGCTCTGCACCACGCTGATCGCCATGCACGATATGAAGCGTGAGGGCGGGAACTCGGTCCAGGGCTCGGTCTATGTGGTGAAACCCAAGATGCACGGCCCGGAAGAGGTGGCGTTTTCGGTCCAGATTTTCGACATGGTCGAAGATATCCTTGGCCTGCCGCGCAACACAGTAAAGCTGGGCATCATGGATGAGGAACGCCGGACTTCGGCCAACCTCAATGAATGTATCCGCGCCGCGAAATCGCGCGTGGCCTTTATCAACACCGGTTTTCTGGATCGCACCGGGGATGAGATCCATACCTCGATGGAAGCAGGCCCAATGCTGCCGAAAGGCGATATCAAAACCACACCGTGGATCGCATCTTATGAGGATCGCAACGTCGATATAGGTCTGGCTTGTGGCCTGAAGGGCAAGGCGCAGATCGGCAAAGGCATGTGGGCCATGCCGGACCGGATGGGCGATATGCTGGAGGCCAAGATCGGACACCCGCAATCCGGCGCCACCTGCGCCTGGGTGCCGTCACCGACCGCGGCGACCTTGCACGCAACGCACTACCACAAGATCGATGTATTGGCCCGGCAAGACGAACTGGCTGATTGCGGGCCCCGTGGCACGTTGGACGATCTGCTGACCATTCCCCTGTTGGGCGGTCGCAACCTCAGCGATGACGAGATCACCCATGAGATCGAGAACAATGCGCAGGGCATTCTGGGCTATGTTGTTCGCTGGGTTGATCAGGGTGTTGGATGCTCGAAAGTACCGGATCTGAATGATATCGGCCTGATGGAAGACCGGGCCACTTGCCGTATTTCCAGTCAGGCACTGGCCAACTGGCTGCACCACGATATCGTTAGCGAAGATCAAGTCATGGCCGCGATGCAAAAGATGGGCGCAGTGGTGGATCGCCAGAATGAAGGCGATCCTGAATACAGACCAATGGCCCCCGGTTTTGACGGTATTGCTTTTCAGGCGGCCTGTGATCTGGTCTTTAAGGGGCGTGCACAGCCATCGGGGTACACCGAGCCGGTTCTGCATGCCCGCCGATTGGAACTTAAGGCAAGCCTTTAAACAAATCTCCTGAACGTTAGGACACGACATGGCTATTTCTCTGCGCAAAGCGCGATCGATCATCCGCAAAGCCCTTGAGAAAGGGCGCGAGATGGAGCTGAAACCTCTTTCGGTCGTGGTGCTGGACGCCGGTGGCCATGTCATCGCGTTCGAGCGTGAAGACGGCGCCGCGCCCGGTCGGTTTGCTATCGCGCATGGCAAGGCCTATGGCTCGGTCATGCTGGGAATGGCAGGCACCGCACAAATGCAGAGAGCCGAGGCGCAGGCCTATTTCATGGCTGCCGTGAATGGCGTTTACGGCGGCCAGGTCGTACCCGTACCCGGTGGCGTATTGCTGCGCGACCGCAAGGGCGAGGTGATCGGCGCAGTTGGTGTAACCGGTGATACTTCGGACAATGATGCCATCGCCGCGATGACCGGGATCGAATCTGCAGGGTTGACTGGCGAAGCCTGATCGGGAGGGACACGGGGGCAATGTTTCGTTGTCCCCATCAGACGTCCTCACGCATGTGCAGGGTTGAACAACAGCTTGCGCTGACACGCAGGTCTTGTGCTATTGCGCGCCACAGACAGGGCCGATAGCTTTCCTGACAGCGAGAGTAACGATTTAGGAATACAGAATGTCTCGACCCGTCGTCGGTATCATCGGCAATTCGTATTTGATGAACGATCAATACCCGACCCATGCGGGTGGGACGATGAACTCGGATGCGGTGGCCAATGTATCCGGCTGTCTGCCGTTGTTGATCCCGGCCGATCCCCGATATGTGTCGGTTGATGAATTGCTCAAGGTTTGTGACGGGTTTCTGCTGACCGGAGGGCGCCCAAACGTCCACCCCGAAGAATACGGCGAATGCGCCACGGATGCCCATGGTGAATTCGACCGGGCTCGCGATGCCATTACCCTGCCGCTGGTGCGGGCCTGTGTTGAGCGTGGTCAGCCGTTCTTTGGCATTTGCCGCGGATTCCAAGAGGTCAACGTGGCGATGGGCGGGACTCTGTATCCCGAAATCCGCGACTTGCCGGGCCGTATGAACCACCGGATGCCGCCCGATGGCACGCTCGAGGAAAAGTTTGCCCTGCGTCACGTGGTGCAGCTGACCGAGGGCGGCCTGTTCCACCGTCTGATGGGCGCGACCGAAGTGATGACGAACACGCTGCACGGGCAGGGCATCAAGTCGATCGGACAGAGGGTTGTCATTGACGGGCATGCGCCCGACGGCACGCCCGAGGCGATCTATGTAAAAGATGCCCCCGGGTTTACCCTGTCAGTACAATGGCATCCGGAATGGGATGCTGTGAATGACCCGGTGTCGCGCCCCTTGTTCGAGGCGTTTGGCGCGGCGGTTCACGCCTGGTCGACTGGCTCAGACGCTGCCCTGGTATCCCAGAGCGCTTAGGTCCTGCGCCGGCCCGAGAGAGGAGAACCGGACCGGCGCATCGCGATCAGATCAGCAGATTGAACTGATTGATCAAAGGCAGGGTGCGCGCGCGCTCACCCGTCAGATCGAACAGGGCATTGCCCAGAGCGGGCATTGACGGCGGTGTGCCAGGTTCTCCCGCGCCGCCCATATGGCGGTTGGTTTCCAGAACGCGCACTTCGACCTGCGGTGCCGTGTGCATCCTAAGGGCGTCATAGTCGGGGAAGTTGAACTGCTCTACCTCGCCTTCGGAAAAGGTGATTTCACCGAAACAGGCGGCTGACAGGCCGTACATCATGCCCCCGAACATCTGTGCCTTGACGTTGTCGGGATCCAGAGCGAGGCCCATGTCGCAGGCGATCCAGGCCTTGTTGATGCGGATCGTTCCGTCCTCGTCCACCACTTCGATGACCTGTGCCACCGGCGTGCCAAAGCTATAGGCCAGAGCAACACCGCGCCCGACACCTTTCGCGGTCTGACCGGTCCAGTTGGACATTTCGCGTACGGCCTCAAGGCAGCCCGCTGAAGGGGCGTGTTCGGATTTGGCCAGTTCCAACCGGAAATCCAGCGGATCGCGATCCGCTGCGAGGGCCAATTCATCCATGAATGTTTCATGGAAGAACCCGTTGTGACTATTGCCGACAGACCGCCAGAACCCAACGGGGATGTCGAGATCGACGACATGCCCGCTCATCCGGTAGTTCGGAACGGCATAGGGTTGGTTAAAGAACCCCTCGACCAGCACTTTGTCAGCGCCTGCAGCGGGCAGTCCGGTATAGCGGTTTACGGCTTGTTGGGCGCAGGATTGCGCAGCGACTTGCCCGTCGATCAGCACGGCCTGACCATCCTTGACCGCGCCCCGCATCCGCGCCATCGCTCCGGGGCGGTAAAAGTCGTGGCGCATGTCCTCTTCGCGGCTCCAGGTGGTCTGGACCGGAACGTTCGGCATCGCCATCGCGACCTTGGTGGCGATTTCGCCAAAGTCAAACTCACCCCGTCGACCAAACCCGCCGCCCAAATAGGTGGTGTGGATCTGGACCGCTTCGGTATCCAGATTGGCCACGTTGGCTACCCGCATCTGGATCAATGTCGGAGCTTGATTGCCACACCACAACTCCAGCGCGTTGCCGGTGAACAAGGCAGTTGCGTTCATCGGCTCCATCGTGGCGTGGGCCAGATAAGGCACTTTGTATTCTGCAGTGATCTCGCTTGCGCCGTCCGGCAGCGTCGTGACATCCCCATCGTCACGCATGGTCGAATTAGGTGCGTCGTCGAACGCCTTGGCAATATGGGAAAAAATCTCGTCTGTTTCCGACGGGTAGGGCGCGTCACCCCAATCCACGTCAATCGCCTCAACCGCCTGATTTGCAAGCCAGGTGTTGTTGGCAACAACTGCAACACCAGTGCCCAGATTGACGACTTTTTCAACGCCCGGCATTGTTTTGGCTGCGCTGTCATCATAACCGTTCATGACGCCGCCCAGCTTGGGGTTCATCCGGACGGCGGCAAATTTCATACCCGGCAGGCGCACGTCAACACCGAATTCCGCGGTGCCGGTCACCTTGCCCGCCATGTCCAGGCGCGGTTGCGTACGACCAAGATACCGCCATTTTGAGGGGTCACGCAAAGGGGCTTCGGCCGCTTCAATCGCGGCAGCCTCGATGGCAAGTTCGGTATAGGCGATCTTGTCCCCATCGGGCGCAATGACAAAACCCGACGCCGTTTTCAACGCGGACGGATCAACGTCCAAGCGGTTAGCGGCCGCCTGTTTCAGCGTTTCACGGGCCGAGGCCCCGGCCAGCCTCATCCTCTCGAACCCGTCCTTCATCGAGGTCGAGCCCCCCGTCACCTGAAGGCTAAGCACCCGGCCAACCACACCAAGCGCCTCAGCCAGATTGTGCTGGAAATTTGAGATGTCATAGCCCTTGTTTGGCAGGCTTTCACCCATCATGGCCGAGTTGTAATAGGCCGCTGCGGCAGGGCCGTGCAGAACAGTGACCTGGTCCAGGTCCACATCCAGCTCCTCGGCAATCAGGGCTGCCCAGGTGGTTTTGACGCCCTGTCCCATCTCAGCCCGGGGCGCAAACAGGGTCACGCCGTTCTGGTCGATCAGCACAAATGGGTTGAGCGCCGCTTCGCCTTCGCCTGGTTTCAGCGGGTTGGGGGCTGGTCGGCTGACATAATAAGCCCCAAAAGCCACACCGCCGACGACGGCGGCTGAACCAATCAGGAACGTACGGCGGAGGATTTTACCAACAGATGCCATCGGTTACACCTCTTTCAGCTTTAAGGCTGCATCCTGGATCGCCGCCCTGATGCGAGGGTAGGTACCACAGCGGCACAGGTTGCCCTGCATCGCGTCATCAATATCTGTGTCGGTCGGGTCAGGGTTTTCCGCCAGTAGCGCGGCCGCCTGCATGATTTGCCCTGACTGACAGTACCCGCATTGTGCGACCTGATGGTCGACCCAGGCCTGCTGGATCGTTGCCATCGCGTCCGGCGATCCGATTCCTTCAATCGTTGTTACATCGCCCCAAACATCCGACAACGTGACCTGGCACGAACGCACGGCCTCACCATCGATATGTACTGTGCAAGCACCACAAGCTGCGACTCCGCAGCCGAATTTGGTACCGGTCAGGCCAACCTCGTCCCGCAGAACCCACAGCAGGGGTACATCGTCAGGCAAGTCTACCTGATGGGATGTACCGTTCACTTTTAAACTGGTCGCCATGGCGCATCTCCCTGGGCTTTGGCTGGTTTCTGACATATTGACCTGTAAGTGTCATATTGTCAATTGACAAAATAAACAAAAAATGTCAAAGCTGCGGTATGAGTGATTTGAATGATGACCCGAGGCAAAAAGCGATATTATCGTCAGCCTTTCAGGCCTTTGCCGCATACGGTTTTAGAAAAACATCGATGGATGATATTGCGCGTGGCGCGGGGATGTCGCGGCCGGCCGTCTATCTGCACTACAAGAACAAAGAAGCGATCGTTCGAAAGCTGACCCAGCTGTATTACGAGGAAAAAGCCCTGGCCGTCGCGCAGGCACTGGAAGGCCCGGGATCAGTGCCCGAGACCGTAGCGAAGGCCGTTCATGCGCAATCCGAAGGCATCGCCGAGATTCTGGCCTCTCCGCACGGGCTTGAGATGTTGGATACCACCAAGTCCATGGCCACCGAGATTGTCGAGGCGGGCGAGGGGGCGTTGACCGACCTCTATGCCAATTGGCTTTCCAAGGAACAGACCAACGGGCGGGTCAGGTTGGTTGGCGATCCGCACGAAACCGCAAAAACCATCACCGTCGCGCTGAAAGGGATCAAGCTGACCGCCTCTGGCGGGCAGGACTTTGAGGTCCGCGCCGCACAATTGGCTGCGCTGATTGGTGCGGGGCTTGAGGCTAGGTAACGCGCTGGCGGACTTTGAATTCGGGCGTGTCCCACAACCGGTTCGTCATGATATCGGCCAGAATTGAAACCGCATGCTCGACATCCTGCGCGTCGATATACAGCGGCGTAAAGCCGAACCGCATGATATCAGGCGCGCGGAAATCGCCGACCACACCGTGTGCAATCAAGGCCTGCATGGCGGCGTACCCATCAGCAAACCGGAACGAAACCTGGCTGCCGCGCTGTTCGGGATCACGCGGGCTGGCCAGTTCCAGCCCGGGGCAGGCCGCCTCGACCCGTTCAATGAATAACTCGGTCAGTTCGATGGATTTGGCGCGCACGTCCTGGATATCAGCCATATCCCAGACATCCATCGCTGCGGACAGCGCGGTCATCTGGATCACAGGCGGCGTTCCAACCCGCATTCTTTCGATGCCGTCGCCGGGGCGATAGTCCAGATCGAAGGCAAAGGGCGCCTCGTGCCCCAGCCATCCAGACAACGCGGGACGCACACGTTCAGCCAGGCGCGGCGCTACGTAGACAAAAGCCGGCGCGCCAGGGCCTCCGTTGAGATACTTGTACGTACATCCAACGGCAAAATCGGCGCTGCAGCCAGACAGGTCCACAGGAATTGCCCCGGCAGAATGGGCCAGATCCCAGACAGTGATCGTACCGTTTGCGTGCGCCAGTTCGGTCAGAGCCTTCATATCGTGCAGACGTCCGCTGCGGTAATCAACCTCGGTCAGCATCAGGACAGCCACATCTTCGGTGATACTTCCAGGGACCTCATCGGGGGCCACGACGCGCAATTCATATTCTGGGCCAAGGGACCGCAGCAGCCCTTCGACCATATAAAGATCGGTGGGAAAGTTGCCACTATCCGACAGAACAACCTTGCGGTCGGGACGCAACTCCAGCGCTGACGCGACCGCCTGATAGACCTTGATCGACAGGGTATCGCCGGTTACCACGCTGCCCGGTTCCGCGCCAATCAGATGACCGATCCGATCCCCCAATTTGGTCGGCATAGCCATCCAACCTGCCTTGTTCCACCCGGTGATCAGCATCTGGCCCCATTCCCGGGTCATCATGTCACTGACACGGCCGCTGGCCGCATGGGGCAAGGGGCCAAGTGAGTTGCCGTCAAGATAAATGACGTCCTTGGGTAAATCGAACATGGCTTTTGTCGCGGCAAAGTCGGTCATAGTGGTCCTGCGAATTGGTCTGGATGTGAATTAGATCCAAGGGCTACCTGATCCATCCGTTTGTGTCCATGTTTTGCCCTGTGCTGGGCATCCGAGGCACGCCAGCGCTGCGACTATCTGGTGTTTTGCCATTTTGGGCAGGAAACGATAGATCATCGGCAAGTTTACTGATGAACCAAAAGGCACCCGGCCATGAAAAAGATTGATCTTCCTCCGGTCTGGTTGTTGGGATTTGCCGTGTTGGCCTGGGCGCAGGAGCGGTACTTTTCACTGGGTCTGTCGCTGGATGGAGGTTTCACGGACTTGCTCAGCGGAGTATTGATCGGCGGCGGCGTGATCCTGGCGGTTTTGGCAGTGGCAGAGTTTCGCCGCCACAAGACAACGGTGATCCCGCACCAAACGCCTTCGGCCCTGATCCAGAGCGGGATTTTCAAACGCAGCCGCAATCCGATCTATGTGGGTGACGTTTTGATTTTGGCGGGTCTGATCCTTCGGTTCGACGCGGTTTTGTCGCTGGTTTTGGTTCCCATCTTTGTGTGGGTGTTAGAGCGCCGCTTTATTGTGCCTGAAGAAAACCGACTGCGCCGGACATTCCGCGCGGATTTCGCCCGATACGAACGGCAAACCCGACGCTGGGTGTGACGCCGCGTGTGTCGTGACATAACGTTACGAATGCTGCGCTTGCGAAATAATATTGCGCAGGGTACATGAAAGCTTGATGAACTATACCGACCACCTGATCGGTCAGATTGAAAATTAGGGGGAACGCCGGTGAAGCTAGGCACACCAAAGGAAACGATATCGGGCGAGGATCGCGTTGCGATGACGCCGGAGTCTGCGTTGCAACTGCAGAAGCTTGGGTATGAGTGTCTGATTGAGAAAGGCGCGGGTTTGGCCGCGGGCTTTTCGGATGCGACGTATGAGGCGGCGGGCGTTGAGGTGGTCAAGACGGCGGCCGCGTTGTGGAAGGCGGCTGATATCGTCGCCAAGGTTCGCCAGCCTACCGAGGCTGAACTGAAACGCCTGACCAAAGGTAAGACGCTGATTTCCTTCTTTAATCCAGCCGGTAACGAAGAAGGCATGGAGCTGGCCAAATCCAAAGGCGCCAATGTGATCGCCATGGAGATGGTGCCGCGGATTTCCCGTGCGCAGAAGATGGACGCACTGTCCTCGATGGCCAACATCGCGGGCTATCGCGCAGTGATCGAGGCGGGCAACAACTTTGGTCGCTTTTTCACTGGTCAGGTAACGGCGGCGGGTAAAGTACCGCCAGCGAAGGTCCTGATCGTCGGCGCTGGTGTGGCCGGTTTGGCGGCCATCGGCACGTCGACCTCGTTGGGTGCGATCACCCTTGCCTTTGATGTGCGTCCCGAAGTGGCCGAACAGGTCGAGTCGATGGGCGCAGAGTTCGTTTACCTGGATTTCGAAGATGACAGCCAAGACGGTGCCGCGACCGGTGGCTATGCCAGCGTGCAGTCCGATGAATTCCGCGAAGCCCAACTGGCCAAGTTCCGCGAACTGGCCCCTGAAGTAGACATCGTCATCACTACGGCGCTGATCCCCAACCGCGAAGCGCCCGAGCTTTGGACCAAGGACATGGTCGAAGCGATGAAACCGGGCTCGGTCATTGTCGACCTGGCGGCGGAAAAGGGCGGCAACTGCAAGCTGACCGTTGCGGATGAGAAGGTCGTGACCGCCAACGGCGTGACCATCATCGGCTATACCGATTTCCCCAGCCGGATGGCGGCGCAATCCTCGTCGCTTTATGCCACCAACATTCGTCATATGATGACTGACCTGACGCCTGAAAAGGACGGTCAGATCAATCATGACATGGAAGATGACGTCATCCGCGGGTCCACCGTGACCTTTGAGGGTGAGATCACCTTCCCACCACCGCCACCAAAGATTCAGGCGATTGCGGCGCAGAAAAAACCCGAAGTCAAAGAGCTGACGCCGGAAGAAAAGCGCGCGCAGGAGGTTGCGGCCTTCAAGGCGCAGACGAAACAGCAGTTCACCCTGCTGGGTGTCGGTGGCGCGTTGCTGCTGCTGGTGGGGCTGATCGCTCCGGCCAGTTTCATGCAGCACTTCATCGTCTTCGTGCTGGCCATTTTCGTCGGTTTCCAGGTGATCTGGGGCGTCGCGCACAGCCTGCACACACCATTGATGGCGATCACCAACGCGATCTCTTCGATCATCATCGTTGGGGCCTTGATGCAGATCGGGTCGGGTTCGTTCCTGGTCATTCTGTTGGCGGCGTTGTCGGTCTTTATGGCTGGGATCAACATTTTCGGTGGCTTCCTCGTCACCCGGCGCATGCTTGCCATGTTCCAGAAATCTTAAGGAGGCCGGATAGATGCAAGGCTTTACTACTGCTGCTTATGTTGTTGCAGCTGTTCTCTTTATCCTGTCTCTGGGCGGTCTGTCGAACCAGGAAAGCGCCAAGCGCGCGGTCTGGTACGGTATTGTTGGTATGGCGCTGGCGGTTTTTGCGACGCTGGTTGGCCCCGGTTCCGGTCTGTGGCTGCTGTCGCTGCTGCTGATTGCAGGCGGTGGCTTTATCGGCCAATACGTGGCGCAACGTGTCCAGATGACCGAGATGCCGCAGCTTGTGGCTGCGATGCACTCGTTGGTTGGTCTGGCAGCTGTGTTTGTGGGCTTCAACGCGCATTTCGAAATCCAGAATGTGGCACAGGTTTTTGCCATCGTGGACTCGGCGAAGGATGCGGATCTGTCCAACCTGGGTGCGTTTGCGAAACTGATCGCAAAGAAAACCCCGGCGGAACTGGGCATCCTGCATGTTGAATTGTTCCTGGGTATCTTCATTGGTGCGATCACCTTTACCGGTTCGGTTGTGGCCTATGGCAAGCTGGCAGGTAAGGTGACGTCGGTGGCGACAAAGCTGCCGGGCGGCCATGCACTGAATGCGGCTGCTGCGGCTCTCTCGGTGATCTGTCTGATCTGGTACACCGCTTCGGGCGGTCTCTTCCCGCTGATCCTGATGACGCTGGCGGCGCTGTTCATCGGTTATCACCTGATCATGGGCATCGGCGGCGCTGACATGCCGGTGGTTGTGTCGATGCTGAACAGCTATTCCGGCTGGGCGGCGGCGGCGATCGGTTTCAGCCTCGGCAACGACCTGTTGATTGTGGTCGGTGCGCTTGTGGGCTCGTCCGGTGCGATCCTGTCCTACATCATGTGTAAGGCGATGAACCGCCATTTTGTCAGCGTGATCCTGGGTGGCTTTGGCGGCCCGCAAGGTGAGCAGATGGCCGTTGAAGGCGAGCAGATTGCCATCGAAGCTGAAGGCGTTGCCGCAGCCCTGAACGACGCAGACAGCGTGGTCATCATTCCGGGCTATGGCATGGCGGTGGCGCAGGCGCAGCAATCGGTTTCCGAACTGGTGCGCAAGCTGCGCGCGCAGGGCAAGAACGTACGCTTTGCGATCCACCCCGTTGCCGGTCGTCTGCCGGGGCACATGAACGTGCTGCTGGCGGAAGCCAAAGTGCCCTATGACATCGTTCTGGAAATGGATGAGATCAACGACGACTTCCCGGATACGGATGTGGCCATCGTGATCGGCTCCAACGACATCGTGAACCCTGCGGCGCAGGAAGATCCCAACAGCCCTATCGCCGGCATGCCGGTTCTGGAATGCTGGAAGGCCAAGCAGGTGTTTGTATCCAAGCGTGGTCAGGGCACCGGCTATTCGGGCATCGAAAACCCGCTGTTCTTCAAGGAAAACACCCGCATGTTCTATGGCGACGCCAAACAGTCGTTGGACAAGCTGCTGCCGATGATCGACTGATTTCCGCAGGCTTAGAAAAGACAAAGGCGCCCCGACCGGGCGCCTTTTTTCATTTTGGTGTAGTCTGCGGTGCAGGAGGTGCCTCATGGAAAAGGTCAACGGCATAGGTGGCGTGTTCTTTCGCGCCCACGATCCAAAGGCGCTGAGCGCTTGGTACGAAGAACACCTGGGTGTTAATTACTATGACCCGGCGCCCTGGAAACAACGCGAAGGATACACGGTCTTTGCTCCCTTTGCGCAGGACACCGAGTATTTCGGGCGGTCCGAGCAGCAGTGGATGATCAATTTCAGGGTAGACGACCTGACGGTCATGATCGCCCAGCTGAAAGCCGCGGGGATATCTGTCGAAACCCGGGCCGAGTGGGATAGTGAGGTCGGCAAATTCGCCCGCATTCATGACCCCGAGGGCAATCCGATCGAGCTGTGGCAGCCAAATCAATGAGATAGCGGATTTGTATACCGTTGTATCCTTGTAAGTATATGAAATAAAAAGAGAATTGATGTAGCGGCGAGGTGTCGTATAGTGCCCGGAACGAACCGGAGCCCTTGAATGACCCCAATTGATGATCACCCGCTGCGCTACGCACTGGCCAATGAGTTGCACGCGCGGCCGTTCCCTGTGGCGTCGACGCCTTGCACCGTGGTCTTTCTGGCGATCAAGAAACCGGTTGCCGCCGTGGCGCGGGATCGGGATGAGGATCTGGCCCATCTGATCGACCTGCTGGACCGGCACGGGGCACAGCACCCGCAGCCTCAGGCAACCCATTATGCCGGGCAGATCGGGCGCCATTGGCTGAAATGGGAGCAACATACCGAGTTTGTGACCTATACCGCAATTACACCGAACGTCAGTGACCGGCCCTTCAACCCGGCCGATTTTGAAGTCTTCCCGCCGGACTGGCTGATGGCAAGCCCGGGTCAACGGGTGACCTCTGTGATGATGCGCGTGGTCACGCGCGGGCAAGACGATACGGTCAAATCCTCTCTGGCCAACTGGTTTGAGCCCGAAAGCCTTGCCGTGGCCCGGGTGCTGGACGACGCCGCCGTATGTGCCAGCGATTTCCGCATTGATCCGGCTGGGCATATGCGGTTTGCGATGTTCGTGGCAAAAGGCACCGGGCAACGCAGGATAGGGCGGATCATTCAGCGTCTGTGTGAGATTGAGACCTACAAAGCAATGTCCATGCTGGGCTTTGCTCGCGTTAAACAGCTGACCCCGCGTATCGGAGAGTTGGACGGCAAGCTGACCGAATTGATGGGGCAGATGACCGATAATGCAGCCAATCCTGACGCTTTGCTGCCTGATCTGTTGTCTATCTCGACTGAACTTGAGACGCTCTCGGCCCGGTGTTCGTTTCGCTTTGGGGCAACGGGCGCTTATGAAGCTATAGTGAACCAGCGGATCGAAGTTTTGCGCGAAGAGAGATTTGAGGGGCGCCAAAGCTTTGCCGATTTCATGATGCGCCGCTATGACCCGGCGATCCGCACCGTGAAGTCCACTGAATATCGTCTGCAAGCCTTGTCGGACCGGGCCATCCGGGCGGGTGAGTTGCTAAGGACTCGGGTGGATGTTGAACGCAGCGCGCAAAATCAGGCGCTGTTGGAAAGCATGGACCGCCGCGCCGATATGGCCCTGCGCCTGCAGCACACGGTCGAGGGGTTGTCGGTGGTTGCCATCAGTTACTATGCCGTCTCATTGGTCAGCTATCTGCTGTATCCGCTGACCAAGGCGGGGATCAGCAAAGGGATGCTGACGGCTGCGGTGACAATTCCGGTGGTGCTAATGGTGTGGATCGCGATCCGCCAAATCCGCAAACGGTTGGAATAAACCGCAGTTGCCAAACCATCCTTACCCTGTAGAACGGACTGGTTTGACGCATTTTGTGAAGGGCTTCCAGTGATCGGAATCGTGGCCGCGTGGCGGGCCGTTGCTGCCATGTTCATCCTGAACGGCGCGCTGTTTGGCATCTGGGCGTCTCGTATTCCGGCTGTGCGCGATCGGTTGGACCTGACGCACGAAGCCCTTGGTTTTGGCCTGCTGTTCATGGCTGCCGGGGCGGTGTGTTCCTTTCCGGTAACAGGGCGGCTGACTGACCGGTTCGGGGCGGTGAGGATCACACGGATCATAGCGGTTCTTTACACACTCTCCCTGATCCTGCTGGCCGTTGCAGACGGGTTCTGGGCGCTGGCTGGGTTTCTGTTTGTATTCGGGGCGTTCCACGGGTCAATGGATGTGGCCATGAACGCCTGGGCTGCCGAGGTCGAGCAGACCTACGACAAACCCGTAATGTCCTCATTCCACGCGATGTGGAGCCTGGGCGCAGGGTTGGGCGCGCTTAGCGGGTATGGCGCGGTGCAGATGGGTCTGACGGTGATGCAGCATTTCCTATTGACCGGAGGGGTCGTGGTGGCGCTCGCGTTGGCCTTGTCCTGGGTGCGCTGGACATCGCGCCGCGCGGCTTCGTCTGGCGGCGCGGTTTTTGCTCTGCCCTCTGGGGCGCTGATCCTGGTGGGGTTCGCAGCATTGTGCGGGGCGCTGGGCGAAGGGGCGGTGGCGGATTGGAGCGCCATTTTCCTCAGGGATGTAACAGGCGCGACCGAAAGCGTTGCTGCCCTTGGATACGCGGTGTTCTCGGTGACAATGGTCACCTTCAGGCTGGCCGGAGGCTTTGTGATTGCCCGGTTCGGTCCGGTCTCAACGGCCCGATTTGGGGGGGTGTGTGCGGCGTTGGGCGTGTTCGGTGTTGTATCCACAGATGCAGCAGGTTTGGCGCTGGCTGGTTTTGCGTTGATGGGCGTTGGCTATGCCGTAATCATGCCTTTGGCCTTTAGTCGGGCTGCCAACGATCCGCATGTGCCGCCCGGGCAAGCCATCGCCAGCGTGGCAACGCTGGGCTATGGCGGTTTGTTGATTGGCCCGCCGCTTATTGGGTTTCTGGCTGAAATGCTTACATTACGGCTGGCATTCATGGCATTGTTGCCGTTGGCCATCCTGATCATTCTATTGTCCGGTGCGCTGCGGCCCGTGCACACTGACTGAACATGTGACGGCCTGAATGCAGAGCACATATAAAACTGGGAGAAGACCATGCCGATCAAGAACCGCTTCGCAGAGTTGCAGGGCGAAATCACTCAATGGCGGCGCGATATTCACGAAAACCCTGAGATTCTGTTTGAGACACATCGCACAAGTGCTCTGGTCGCTGATAAGTTGAAGGAATTTGGCTGTGATGAGGTGGTGACCGGGATTGGCCGCACCGGAGTTGTGGGCGTTATCAAAGGCAAGGTTGATACCGGCGGCAAGGTGATCGGCTTGCGGGCGGATATGGACGCGCTTCCGATTCACGAAGCGACGGGTTTGGACTATGCCTCAAAAACGGATGGGGCGATGCATGCCTGTGGTCATGACGGGCACACCGCGATGTTGCTGGGGGCGACCAAATACCTCTCAGAGACCCGTAACTTTGACGGAACAGTTGTGGTGATCTTCCAGCCCGCCGAAGAAGGCGGCGGCGGTGGTCGTGAGATGTGCGAAGACGGCATGATGGATCGGTGGGGCATTCAGGAAGTCTACGGAATGCACAACTGGCCTGGCTGCCCGGTGGGCAGTTTCGCCATTCGTCCGGGTGCGTTTTTTGCCGCCACGGACCAGTTTGACATCACGTTTGAAGGCAAGGGCGGTCACGCGGCCAAGCCGCATGAAACAGTTGATACCACCGTCATGGCAGCGCAGGCGGTCATGGCGTTGCAGACCATCGCCGCGCGCAATGCTGACCCGGTTGATAAGGTGGTGGTTTCGGTCACGTCGTTTGAAACCTCATCCACTGCGTTCAACGTGATCCCGCAGTCGGTCAAGCTCAAAGGTACTGTGCGCACGATGAGCAAGGAGATGCGCAATCTGGCCGAAACGCGGATCGGGGAAATCTGCAACGGTGTTGCCGCGACCTTTGGTGGGGCTGTCGATGTGACTTATTATCGGGGCTATCCGGTAATGGTGAACAGCGATGTGCAGACCGATTTTGCGGCAGATGTTGCGCGGTCGGTGTCCGGAGCGTGCGACGAAGCCCCCTTGATCATGGGGGGCGAGGATTTTGCCTTTATGCTTGAGGAGAGACCGGGTGCTTACATCCTTGTGGGCAATGGCGATACCGCGGCGGTGCATCATCCCGAGTACAATTTCAACGATGAGGCCATTCCGGCCGGGTGCAGCTGGTGGGCCGGGATCGTTGAACAGCGGATGCCGGCAGCTTGATGGGCCTCGCGGGGGCTCTGCCCCCGCACCCCCGGGATACTTTTAGCCAGATGAAGCTGGATCCGCGTCCTGTAGGCTGAGTTGGGTGCACAGCGTTTCGACAACCGCATCCAGTGCCGTTTTTTGGGTGTTCACGCAGGATTTGGCCGCTGAGCGGGCGGCGTCCAATGCGGTGGGGTCAGACAGCCAGGAGGTGACTGTATTGGTCAGGTCCGGTGTGGATGCGACCTCAATTGCGCCGCCGCATTCGATCAGCGGGGCAAATGTTTCCGCAAAGTTGAAGTAACCTGGGCCGGTGATCACGGCAGCACCTGCCTGTGCGGGCTCAAAGGGGTTGTGGCCGCCGATGTCCTTAAGTGAGCCGCCCAAAAACACGATAGGGCAGAGCGCGTACCAGGTCCCGGTCTCGCCCAGCGTATCGGCCACGTAGATTTGTATTTCGGCTGTGATGGTCGCGTCGGCAGAGCGGAAAACAGCGGTTTGCCCGGCCTTGTCTACCAGCGCGGCGACCTCGCCCCGGCGTTCGGGGTGGCGCGGGATCAGCAGCAGCAGCAGGTTGGGCCAGCGTTTCAAAAGCTGGGCCTGGGCGGCCAGAACGGTTTCTTCTTCGCCTGCGTGGGTGGAGCTGGCGATCCAGATCGGACGATCTGCGATCTGCGCGCGGATGTCTGACAGGGCGGTTTGGTCCACCGGCAGCGGGTCGGACATGGCTTTGAGGTTTGTGCCGGGATACACGCGGTCAGCAGGGGCGCCCATGTCGATCAGGTTCTCAGCCGTTTTGTCATTCTGGGTCAGGAACAGACGAAACCGATCCAAAATGAACCGCGCTGTTTGGGGGCGCTTTTTCCAGCCTGCGACGGATTTGTCAGATAGTCGGGCATTGAGGAGCGCCAGCGGGATACCTCGCGAGCCACTTTCGACGATCAGGCGGGGCCAGATTTCGCTTTCGACGAAGATACCTGCATCTGGGCGCCAATGGTCCAGAAAACGCTGTACCGGGCCAGCCGTATCCAGGGGGGGATATTGATGCCGGGTGCGGGGCGGCATGCGTTTTTCGATCAACGCAGCGGACGTAGGGGTGCCGGAGGTGATCAGGAACTCTGCCTGTGGCAGGCGCTGACCCAGACGCTTTATCAGGCTGATGACAGATAGGGTCTCGCCCACGCTGGCGGCGTGAAACCAGATTAACTGGCCCCGAGGGCGCGGCTCGCTGGCATGACCCAGCCGTTCTTGTTGCCGTGTCTCGGGAACGCCTGCGGCCTGCAGCTTGTTTCGGACCGTACGCCAGGCCAGTGGCTCAGCCACAGATGTCAGGCCGCAATACAGATGGTACAGCAGGGTTGGCCGGCCAGCGCGCTGGGGCATGTCAGCCGCCTGTATGGCTCATGTGGCGGCTCATCTTGCCGTCTACCGATTGGCGCGAGTAATCGAAATCATGCCCTTTGGGTTTCAGGTTGATCGCGGCGCGGATGGCATCTTCGAGCGGTTGCTCGGTATCGGGGTGATCGCGCAGCGCGCCGCGCAGGTCGGCCATGTCCTCTTGTCCGAGGCACATATACAGCTCACCGGTGCAGGTCAGACGCACGCGATTGCAGCTTTCACAGAAGTTATGTGACAGCGGTGTAATGAAGCCGATCTTTTGGTTGGTTTCCTCAAGCCGCACATAGCGGGCCGGACCGCCGGTGCGTTCGGCCAGATCGGTCACGGTGTAGTGGTTTTCGTATTCTTTGCGCACGTCCTTGAGCGACCAGTACTGATCCAACCGATCTTCGTTGCCGATGTCGCCCATGGGCATAACCTCGATCCAGGTCAGGTCCATATCACGTTCGGCACACCATTGAGTGATTTGAGGCAGTTCCGGTTCGTTGAAGTCTTTCAGCGCTACGGCGTTGATCTTGACCCGCAGACCGGCTTTTTGTGCGGCGTCAATGCCGTTGAGCACTTGTTTCAGACGGCCCCAGCGGGTGATTTGGCTGAACTTGTCCTCATCCAGCGTGTCCAGTGATACATTCACCCGGCGCACGCCCGCCGCATAGAGATCGTCCGCAAAGCGGTGCAGTTGCGAGCCGTTGGTTGTCAGCGTGAGTTCCTTCAAGGCGCCGCTGTCCAGGTGCCGGGTCATCGCGTTGAAAAAAGACATGATATTGCGACGCACCAGAGGTTCGCCCCCGGTGATGCGCAGCTTTTCCACGCCCATATGCACGAAGGCGGTGCACATGCGGTCCAACTCCTCCAACGTCAGCAGGTCTTTCTTGGGCAGAAACTTCATGTCCTCGGACATGCAGTAGACACAGCGGAAATCGCAGCGGTCCGTGACGGAGACGCGGAGATAGGTGATGGAACGTGCGAACGGGTCGATGAGAGGAGCTGTCATGTGACATAGGTAAAGCTGACATCTGCCTGCGACAAGGGAGAACTTTCCTTTGCGCTGGTACAGATACGCACAGGGCGGTAGATTGGCGATATGAGATATGTACTATTAGCCTTTTGTGTTCTGGTCGCCGGGTGCGCCACCATTCGGTCTACGACGGATCGGGTTTTTGGCGGCGACAAAGCAGCCGCCGGGACAGAACCGGCCGCTGTCGAAGCCGCGGTTGACGAAACAACGGACCCCGAGCCTGTCGCGGCGACAGCAGCTGGATGGGTGGGGGCAAAAACCACTATCGCAGGGCTGGGCGACCCGACAACGCCGGGCCGATGGATGGAAACACCGCTGGTTGACACCGAATTCACCGGGCGGGTTGTCGTGCCGCGGACCGGTGCGCAGGCTTATATCGCCTTGGTACCTGTATCAGGGCCGGAAAGCGGAGGCAGTCGCCTGTCACTGGATGCGATGCGGGCACTGTTGCTGCCGTTTGATGAATTGGTCGAACTTGAGGTCTATGCCAACTGATCTTTGAGGTATTTGCCCGCTTCGCGCCGGGCAAATGGCTTCATCGCCTCGCCATGCTTCTCTAGAAAGGCAATCACGCGGGCCGCGTCATGTTTGGACAGCTCGCGCAGCCACCAGGCTATGGCCTTTTGAATAAACCAGTCACGGTCGGGCACATATCCTGCTGCCCAGCCGAGGACACGGTCGCGGTGGATCAGATCATCCGGTTTGGGATGGTTCTGTTTGGTCCAGGGCAAAGTCGCCACTAGCGCGGCGCGCCGGGTCCACATATGGTCGGATTGGGTCCAGGCTTCGACCTGATCCAGCCGGGCCGGATCAGCTGACAGGCGTTTCTGCATCGCCATACAGGCGTGATCGGCCACGGCCCAGGCGTCAAAATCGGGCAGCCAGCTTTGCAGCAGATTCCAAACGGCGTCATCTGGCCGGATACGCGCCTGCGTCAGCAGTTTGGCTGCGGCCAGACGCCCCTCGTGAATATTTGTCTGCCAAAGGGCGTCTGCCAAGTTCACACGGGCCGGGACATCCAATTCCTGCCGCCACGATTTGGTCAGGTCGTTCAGGATGGGGTTTGATACACCCAGATGCGCCCTGTCGACCTTGTGATAGGCAGCCATCTGTTCGGCACGCTCGGGATTGGCATGGGCCTTGATCTGGTCCAGATAAGCGCCTGGCGTCATTGATTCAACGCGCGCGTCGGTTTGCCGTCGATCGTCTGGTGGTTCCTATCGGTCCAATAGGCCTGAATTTGGTCGTCCGACTTGCCATCTACCCATTTCTGCATCGTGTCACGCTCGGACTGGTATTCCATGAACGGCACTGCGTAGCCGCAGGAGGTCTGAACCAGATCGATCTCTAGATCATAGATCTGCCGTGCGCTGCGGTGGGTCGGGAACAGCGCGGCCAGTTCATCCCAGCCTTCATCCCCCACATGCACCGTGCGCGCGGTGCCGTAGGTGCGCAGAATCAGCGGGCGAGTTGTGAACGAACACCACATCAGCGTCATGCGGTTAACCTCGAGCAGGTGCCCGGCGGTTTCGTTACCGCTGCCGGTCAGGTTCATCCAGGCAATTCGGTTCGGCCCCAGAACCCGCAGCGAATCCATCCCCTTGGGTGAGATGTTGACCCGTCCCTCGGTTCCGGCTGTGCCGACAAAGAACATGTGCTGTTCTTCGATGAACTTGCGCTGGGCATCGTCCAGTTCCAGGAATCGCTTGGCCATGTCTCACTCCACTGTTACAGATTTCGCCAGATTGCGGGGTTGGTCCACGTCGGTGCCTTTGGCGACGGCTGTATGATAGGCCAGCAGTTGGGCAGGAACCGAATACAGGATTGGGGCGAGGCTGGTGTGCACATGGGGCATTCGGATGGTGCTCCAGACCCCGTCTTCGGCTTCGGCAATACCGTCGTCGTCCGAGACAAGGATAACCTTGCCCTTGCGGGCCATCACCTCTTGCATGTTCGAAACGGTCTTGTCGAAGACCGCGTCGCGTGGGGCCATTACGACCACCGGCATATGCTTATCGATCAGCGCAATGGGTCCGTGTTTCAGTTCACCCGACGCGTAACCTTCGGCGTGGATATAGCTGATTTCCTTTAGCTTCAGCGCGCCTTCCATGGCTAGCGGGTACATCAACCCACGTCCCAGAAACAGGACGTCGCGCGCTTCGGACAGACGTTGGGCGGATTTCCTGATGGCGCGGTCCTGATCCAGCGCTGCGTTGAGCACTGTGGGCAGGCCCCGCAGCGCGGCGGTGTGATCGGCCAGTTCCTCGTCCGTTAGCGTGCCCCGGTCAGCCGCGGCTTTCAGCGCCAGCATCAACAACACGCTCAGTTGGCAGGTAAAGGCCTTGGTCGAGGCCACGCCGATTTCAACACCGGCATGGATCGGCAGAGCAATATCACTTTCCCGCGCGATCGAGCTTTCGGGAACATTGATCACCGAGACGATCTTGTCCGCCTTGCCCTCGCAATAGCGCAGCGCCGCCAGCGTGTCGGCGGTTTCGCCGGACTGGCTGACAAACAGTGCGGCCGTTCGGTCGCTGATAGGCGGCTCACGATACCGGAATTCGCTGGCGATATCGACCTCAACCGGCATCTTGGCCAGTTGTTCGAACCAGTATTTGGCGGTCAGGCAAGCATAGAACGCCGTACCACAGGCGACCATGGTCAACCGATCCAGCTTGGTGAAATCAAGATCCGTGTCAGGCAGAACCACTCGGTCCCCGCCCGTGGGCAGATACGAGCGGATCGCCTCGGCCACAACGACGGGCTGTTCGGCGATCTCTTTGGCCATGAAATGCTTGTGACCAGCCTTGTCGGTGCGCGCGTGGTCCAGTTTGATCTTTCGGATTTCGCGATTTGCAAGCTCACCCGCCTCGGTGCGGATTTCCAGCGAGGTTCGGGTCAGTACGGCCCGGTCGCCTTCCTCCAGATAGGTGATCCGGTCGGTCAACGGTGCCAGCGCGATGGCGTCCGAGCCAACGAACATCTCTCCGTCTCCATGCCCGATAGCCAGCGGAGAGCCTTTGCGCGCAGCAACGATGAGATCGTCCTGCCCGTCAAACAAGAATGCCAGTGCAAAGGCACCTTGCAGCCGATCGATGGTCTGGTACGCCGCCTCAACCGGGGACAGCCCGGATTTCAGCAGATGTTCGGCCATCAGGGCGACGGTTTCCGTGTCAGTTTCTGTTTCGAACCCGATCCCGTGATCCGCCAGTTCAGCACGCAGTTCACGGTAGTTTTCGACAATACCGTTATGGACAACAGCGACCGGCCCGGCCTTGTGCGGGTGCGCATTGCCAACCGACGGTGCCCCGTGGGTGGCCCATCGGGTGTGACCGATACCGGACTTGCCGCGCAGAGGGTCGTGCACCAGCAGGTCGCTGAGATTGACCAGCTTGCCCACCGCCCGCCTGCGCCCCAGCGTCCCATCGTTGACCGTGGCTATGCCCGCGCTGTCATAACCACGGTATTCCAGACGCTTTAGCGCCTCGACCAAAATCGGGGCAGCTTCGTGCTGTCCCAATACACCTACAATTCCACACATCCGTCTCAGGCTCCTTTGTCGCGGCGAGCCTTCTTCGCCTTCAACATATCAAACAGTTTGCGGGCATAGCCCAATTTGTTGTCCTGCTTGGCACGTGCCACGGCCAGCGCGTCCGGCTCGACATCTCGCGTCACCACCGTTCCGGTCGCCGTCATCGCACCATCCCCCAGCGTGATCGGGGCCACCAGCATGGTGTTCGATCCGACAAACACATTCTCGCCAATCGTGGTGCGGTGTTTCATCACGCCATCATAGTTGCAGGTGATCGTGCCCGCACCGATGTTCGAGGCAGCACCCACCGAGGCATCGCCAATATAGCTGAGGTGGTTGACCTTTGCGCCTTCGGCAATCTCGGCATTCTTGATTTCAACGAAATTGCCGACGCGGGTGTTTTCGGCCAGCTCTGCACCGGGGCGCAGGCGGGCATAGGGGCCGACGACGGCACCGCGGCTGACATGGCAACCCTCAAGATGCGAAAACGCCCGGATCGTCGCGCCGCTTTCAACGGTGACGCCGGCGCCAAAGACCACGTTGGGTTCAATCACCGTATCGCGGCCGATGATCGTGTCAGCCGCCAGATAAACGGTTTCGGGCGCCATCAGGGTGACACCCAATTCCAGCAGTTCTGTCCTGGCGCGGGCCTGAAAAACCGCATCCGCAACGGCCAGATCCGCGCGTGAGTTTACGCCCAGTGTCTGTTCCTCATCACAGGCGACCGCTGTGACCTGCAGCCCCCGATTGCGGGCAATTTCGACGACGTCTGTCAAATAGTATTCCCGTGACGCGTTGTTGTTTCCAACCGCGTCAATCAACATAAACAACGTCTGTGCATCACAGGCCAAAAGACCAGAATTACAAAAAGTTATTGCGCGCTCTTCATCCGAGGCGTCCTTGAATTCCACAATCCGCTCCAGCGTCTCGCCATCCATCATCAGGCGACCATAGCGGGCGGGATCTGCGGCCTCGAACCCCAGGATGACCAGATCGTTTTCTGCCCGCGCGGTGATCATCCGTTCAAGCGTGTCAGGCTGAAGGAACGGTGTATCTCCGTACAGCACCACCACGTCGCCGGAAAACCCATCCAAAGCGTCCCGCGCCTGACCGACGGCGTGGGCTGTTCCCAACTGCTCTTCCTGAATCGCGATCTGCGCTGTCTCGTCTTCGTCAGCGGCGGCCTTTGCAACGGCCTCTGACCCATGCCCGGTGACGATCACGGTGCGTTCGGGCGAAAGGACAGCGCCAGCCCGCATGGCGTGAACCAGCATGGGGGCCTGGGCGATAGGATGGAGGACTTTGGGGATGTCCGAATTCATCCTGGTGCCTTTGCCGGCGGCAAGGATGACAAGAGCAGTACTCATGAAAACGATTTCTCTTTTGTTTTGTTGCCGTCCGTTTTATCCGCTGAGGGCAAAGGCGCAAGCGGTTCGGGCATCAAACAAGATTGCCGTTTGCAACATCTGATGGCGGGAACCCGCCGAGGCGAGAGGCAAAATGCGCACAGTTATCTTCGATCTGGACGGAACTTTGGCCGATACATCGGGTGATTTGCTTGAGGCCGCCAACCACTGTTTTCGCCATATGGGGCACGGCGATGTGCTGGTCCATGGGCAGGATGCAGGGATTGCGCTGCGCGGTGGCCGGATGATGCTGAGCCACGGGTTGAATCGGGTCGGGGAGTACGATGAACAAACCGTCCTGAGCTATTATCCAATGCTGCTTGAGGCGTATTCGAAAGCCATCGACACGCATACACAATTCTATCCCGGTGCGCTTCAGGCGGTCGAGTATTTGAAAACGTCGGGGTACGGCGTGGGCATCTGCACCAACAAACCCGAGGCGCTCGCCGATCAACTGCTGAGCCAGATGGGGGTGCGCGATCAGTTTGCCTCATTGGTCGGGGCTGACACTTTGCCGGTGCGAAAGCCCGACCCGGAACCCCTGCGTGAGGCCGCGCGGCGGGCAGGCGGGCACCCGGACCTGTGTGTACTGATCGGCGATTCCGATACCGACCGAAATACGGCCCGCGCGGCGGGTGTGCCGTCGGTGCTGGTTACGTTTGGTCCATCCGGTGACGACATGGCCGCTTTGGAGCCCGAAGCGCTGTTGCATCACTTCGACGATCTGCCTGATCTGGTGGCTGACTTGATCGGTGCGGCGGCGTGATCTCTTGACGCGTAACGCGGACGGTACCAAAACAAACCCATGAACGAGATATTCACTGGCAGTTTCACCCAACAGGAACCCATCCCAGATGAGGCGATCGAGGCCGCGCTGGCCGTGATGCGCCACGGGCGCTTGCATCGCTATAACGTCGCACCTGGTGAATTGGGCGAGACTGCGCTGCTGGAACAGGAATTCGCGGCCCGGATGGGTGCAAAGTACTGTTTGGCTGTGGCTTCGGGCGGTTACGCGATGGCGACCGCATTGCGGGCGGTAGGGGTGCAGCCCGGTGATCCGGTTCTGACCAACGCTTTCACACTGGCCCCGGTGCCGGGGTCGATCGCCTCAGTTGGCGCGCGGCCGGTTTTTGTTGGGGTAACAGCAGGCCTGACAATTGATCTGGACGATCTGCAAGCCAAGCTGGACCAGGCGCGTGTTCTGATGCTCAGCCATATGCGTGGACATCTGTGCGACATGGATCGGCTGATGCGGATGTGCGACGCCGCGGGTGTGACTGTGATCGAGGATTGCGCCCATACCATGGGTGCGGCCTGGCGCGGCCAATTGTCGGGCCGTCAGGGGGCTGTTGGGTGCTACTCCTGCCAGACCTACAAACATGTAAATTCAGGTGAAGGTGGCCTGCTGATCACCGATGACGAAGAGCTTGCAGCCAAGGCGACGATGCTTTCCGGCTCGTACATGCTGTATGAACGTCATCTGGCAGCCCCTGGGCCAGAGGTTTTTGAGCGGATAAAATACACCACGCCCAATGTCTCGGGGCGGATGGACAACCTGCGCGCGGCGATCCTGCGCCCGCAATTGCGCGATCTGGATCACCAGGTGCAGCGCTGGAACGAAAGGTATGAGCGGATCGAACAGGGTCTGTGCGATACCCCCGGTTTGACGATTGTGGAACGGCCCGAAGCCGAAACCTATGTCGGGTCTTCGATTCAGTTCCTGTTGCTGGACTGGTCGACAGATACCATCGCTGAGGTCATTGAGCGATGCGCCGCGCGCGGTGTGGAACTGAAGTGGTTCGGCGGTGCTGAACCCACTGGATTTACCTCGCGCTATGACAGTTGGCGCTATGCCGATAGCACGCGAATGCCGAACAGCGACCGGGTACTGGCGGGAATCATGGACATGCGCGTGCCTTTGACATTCTCGCTGGAAGACTGCGAATTGATTGCCCGGATCATCCGGGATGAAGTGACGCGCATTCACAACCAGGCGACGTCCTGATTTCGCCCCAAAAGGCGTGTCCGGACACGAAAACACTCGCGTCCGGGCGCTGCACTGCTAGCATTTTTGCGACGCTCTTGCGTTATGGGCAGGGCACATCATCAAAAACGTTGCGAAGCTATGCGTAAAGAAAAGAAATCAGAATCCCTCGAAGTCAGGCTTAGCCTGTCGGAAAAAAATGCGTTTTCCGCACGGGTCGCAGCCCGTGGGGAAACCATGAGTGCAGCGTTGCGCAGACTGATCGCCGAAGATGGCGTGCCTCATTCCAAAATGAAGGAGGTCTCAACCTTGAAGAAGATTTCAATCACTGCGTCGCCGGTGGCGCTCACCGTCGCTTTACTGGCTGCCGTTTCCCTGTCCGGGGCGCAGGCCAAGACTGATTTTGCAGGCAACTTCCGTGCGAAGGACGCAAATGGCGACGGGTTTGTCGATCGCATTGAAATGATGCAGTATATGTCGCGGCAAGCCGCCGAAGTGAACTTGCCCCCCGACTGCGACGGAAGCGAGCTTGCGCGCGTATGGTCGATGTCGCCGGAAGAGATGGCAGAGGAAGCGATTGGGTTTTCAGACGCTGACAAGGACGGCCGGATTACCTTGCCCGAAGTTGTCGCCGCAAACGAACGCTTTAGAGCCGACGATTTTACATCAGCGGACATAAACAATGATGGGTTTGTAAGTCTGGCTGAATTGGAGTTCGGCTTTCGCGAAGACGAGGCGAAAGTCAGTGCCGAATGCAGGGCAGCCATTGGTATGCATAGCGCTGCCCGCTCACCGGAGATTCTGGAGCAACTGGATACAGATGGGGACGGCAGGATCAGCCTGGGAGAATTCGTCAACCACTAGGTCCGCATTCCGACTGGACAGATATCACTCTCGCCGCTATTAATGAACAAGTGTTCAATTAGCTCCCTATGGCGCAGAGGAAGAAGATATGTTCCAGGCAACCATGACTTTTGATCTCGGCGATGACGTCAATGAACTGCGCAATATGGTCCATCGATGGGCGCAAGAGCGGGTCAAGCCGATGGCGGCCGAGATCGACAAGACCAATGCTTTTCCCAATGAATTATGGGCAGAGATGGGTGAACTGGGCCTGCTTGGCATCACCGTGCCGGAAGAATACGGCGGCGCGGGGATGTCTTACCTGGCTCATACCGTTGCGGTCGAGGAAGTGGCGCGCGCCTCGGCCTCGGTCTCGCTGTCCTACGGGGCGCATTCGAATCTGTGCGTCAACCAGATCAAGCTGAACGGCAGTGACGAACAGCGTGCGAAATACCTGCCGCGCCTGGTTTCAGGTGAACATGTGGGCGCGCTGGCAATGTCCGAGGCCTCGGCCGGGTCCGATGTCGTGTCGATGAAGTTGCGCGCCGAAAAGCGCAACGATCATTACCGGCTGAATGGCAGCAAATACTGGATCACCAACGGCCCGGATGCGGATACGCTGGTTGTTTATGCCAAAACCGATCCAGATGCGGGCTCAAAAGGGATCACTGCATTCCTGATCGAAAAAGAGATGACGGGCTTTTCCACCTCACCCCATTTCGACAAGCTGGGGATGCGCGGGTCAAACACGGCTGAGCTGATTTTCGAAGATGTCGAGGTGCCGTTTGAAAATGTGCTTGGTGAAGAGGGGCAGGGCGTTGCGGTTCTAATGTCCGGGTTGGATTACGAACGCGTGGTTCTGGCCGGGATCGGAACCGGCATCATCGCTGCGTGTCTGGATGAGATCATGCCTTATCTGGCCGAACGTAAGCAGTTTGGCAAACCCATCGGTAGCTTCCAGCTGATGCAGGGCAAAATTGCCGACATGTATACCGCGATGAACTCGGCCCGGGCGTATGTCTATGAGGTTGCCAAAGCCTGTGACCGTGGGGATGTGACGCGGCAGGATGCGGCGGCGTGCTGTCTGTATGCCTCGGAACAGGCGATGACACAGGCGCATCAGGCGGTTCAGGCAATGGGCGGGGCCGGGTTTCTGGCGGATTCGGCAGTCAGCCGGATATTCCGCGACGCCAAGCTGATGGAGATTGGCGCCGGCACCAGCGAAATCCGCCGGATGCTGATCGGGCGGGAACTGATGAACGAAATGCTCTGAGTAAAGAAAACGCCCCGCTGACGAGGGAGACAGCGGGGCGTTGCGTGAAAGGATCAGAAGCGGTGAACGTAAGACACGCCGACCAGCCAAGGATCGATTTCAGCGGTGCCGATATCGGCGCCGTTCAGTTTGACGTCCGAGTCGATGTCGAACCAGCGTACGTTCAAACGCACAGCGCCTTTATCGGTGACCATATAATCCAGACCGGCCTGCAGCGCGAGACCGACCGAGTTGTCGAGTTCGAGATCACCCAGGGCCGATTTCTCGTCAAAGAAGATGGTGTAGTTGATGCCTGCGCCGACATAAGGCTTCCAGACCGAGTTGGTGGGGAAGTGATAGTTCAGCGACAAGGTGGGCGGCAGGTGCTTGACGGTGCCTGCGTCGATGCTGCCCCCCAAGGTGACTTCGTGGCTGAACGGGGTGGCTGCCAGCAATTCGATGCCCAGATTGTCCCGGACAAAGTATTCGGCGGTAAAGATCGGGCGGGTGTCCGCGTCTACGTCGGCGTCCAGCCCGGCCAGGGTTCCGTTGTCGGATTTCGGGTCCAGGTAGCCAACACCGACACCGACGGTCCAGTCTCCTTGATTTTGGGCGAAAGCGGGTGCGGCAAGCGCGACAAGCGCGGTCGAAAGAGCCAAAGTGGCGAGTTTATTGGTCATTTTACGGCCTTTGAATTTGTTGATGAGGGTGTTTTGCAGGGCGCAGGCCGCGCCTACTCTGATCTGCATCAAGTTTCCGTGACAGCGGGAAACGGCGTGTACCCGGGAAAACTCAGGAAAATAAGGGACTTCGATGATGCGTCCCAATAACGGCATACCGGGGTTGCGCCAGGGTGGAGGCTGGATGATTCCGGATGGACTCAATATGGCGCGTCAGTGCCTGTCTCAGCCAAGTGACAGCACCGCGATTATCGATCTGACCGGCAGTGGGCGCGAGGTTGTCACCTTTGCGCAGCTTGAACAGTTGACCGACGGTATCGCACGCAGCCTGTTGCAATCGGTTCGCCCCGGAGACCGCGTGGGCGTGTTGCTCAGCCAGTCGCCTATGTGCGCAGCGGCCCATCTGGCGATTTGGAAGATCGGCGCGATCTCGGTGCCGCTGTTCAAACTGTTTCAGCAGGATGCGCTGGCGTCGCGCCATGGGGATGCCGGGGCGCAGGTTGTTCTGACCGATGCCGAAGGGGCCACGCTGCTGGGTGATCTGGCCCGGTCGTTGCAGGTTGATCAGATCACACCTTCGGACAATCCGCTGCCCTTTGCAGAGACCGGCCCCGACGACCCGGCGGTGCTGATCTATACCTCTGGCACCACGGGCAAACCCAAGGGTGCCCTGCATGGGCACCGGGTTCTGACGGGGCATCTGCCGGGTGTCTCCATCAGCCACAACCATTTGCGTGACGGCGATTGCCTGTGGACGCCTGCCGATTGGGCCTGGATCGGAGGGCTATTTGATGTGCTGATGCCGGGGCTGGCGCTGGGCATTCCGGTTGTGGCCGCGCGTTTGGAAAAATTCACGCCCGAGGCCTGCGTCGATGTGATCACGCGCGGCGGTGTGCGGAATGTGTTCTTTCCGCCCACCGCGCTGCGGATGTTGAAGGCCACCGATCAACGTATTCCGGGGCTGCGCTCGGTCGCGTCTGGGGGTGAGCCTTTGGGGGCTGAAATGTTGGCCTGGGGGCAACAGGCGTTTGGCCTGACGATCAACGAGTTTTACGGCCAGACCGAATGCAACATGGTGGTGTCGTCCTGCACTGAGGACTTTCCCGCGCGCCCGGGCTGTATCGGCAAGCCGGTGCCGGGGCATGAGATTGCGGTCATCGACGAGAACGGCGCGCCAACCAGCGATGAGGGCGATGTGGCCATCCGGCGAGGATCGGCCTCGATGCTGTTGGAATATTGGAACCGCCCTGAGGCGACGGCTGAGAAGTTCCGGGGCGACTGGTTGATCACCGGCGACCGTGGTGTGTGGGAGTGCGACTATCTGCGCTTTGTCGGTCGCGATGATGACGTGATTACCTCGGCCGGATACCGCATCGGCCCGGCCGAGATCGAGGATTGCCTGCTGACCCACCCGGCGGTGGCGACGGTTGGCGTGGTCGGTAAACCTGACCCACTGCGGACCGAGATCGTCAAGGCCTATGTGGTGTTGAAACCGGGGGCCGAGGCCTCGGGCGCAGAGTTACAGGAGTGGGTCAAGGACCGTTTGGCGCAGTATTCCTACCCGCGCGAGGTGGCATTTCTGGAGGAATTGCCGATGACCGTGACCGGGAAGGTTATTCGGAAGGAATTGAAGCAGATGGCAAAATCTGAATTGACTATGGGTGTGAGCTCTACGTGATGAGGAGTTTTTTTGTTTCTTTTTTCCTTGCTCCATTTGCGATGTTATCAAGCGTTGGATTGGCGGATTCTATTTGTGAGTATTCTATTGACGAACCAGAGGAACCGGTCATCTGGATTGAAGAATGGTTCGATGGTTGCACGGAGCTAAGCGCCTCGACAAAAGTTACAATCTCCAAAATGACACTTGATGCTGATTGCCTTACACAGGCGCTGGGTTACTGCACAGGCCGAATTTCTGACGACCGAGAAGAAAGCTGTCAGATGATCTTCATTGATCATCTGCGTCTCAAAGGTAAGGAAATATCGAGTTCCTTACCGGCGGAAATCAATCTCAGAGGGTTCAAGCTTCGATACTACGAAAACGCTGTAGGTCGTGCATCCAAGCCATCTTTCGAAACGTGTGACAACGAAGTTCCCGAGTTGGAGTGCGAGTTGTTGGATGTAACTCTAAGATGGCTCGACTGGCGATATGCCCAAAGGTTGCTTAAGGAAAATAGGGAATGAAACTCACATCCAAAGCCATGCCCACCTCCGAGGGCTTCAAGGCAAACCGCACTGCCCATCTCGACGCGCTGGCGCAAATCTCTGCTGCCGCCGAAGCGGCGCGTATGGGCGGTGGTGAAAAATCCCGCGCACGGCATGAATCGCGGGGCAAAATGCTGCCGCGACGCCGGGTGGCGAACCTGCTCGATCCGGGGTCTCCGTTCCTTGAGATCGGCGCGACGGCGGCGCATGGGATGTATGGCGATGCCGCCCCCAGCGCCGGGGTCATCGCAGGTATTGGCCGGGTGCAGGGGCAAGAGGTCATGGTGGTCTGTAACGACGCCACCGTGAAGGGCGGTACCTATTACCCGATGTCGGTCAAGAAACACCTGCGCGCGCAGGAGATTGCCGAGGAAAATCATCTGCCCTGCATCTATCTGGTCGACAGCGGTGGCGCCAACCTGCCCAATCAGGATGAAGTTTTCCCTGACCGCGACCACTTTGGCCGTATCTTCTATAATCAGGCACGGATGAGCGCCAAGGGCATCCCTCAGATCGCGGTGGTCATGGGCTCGTGCACGGCGGGTGGCGCCTATGTGCCTGCAATGTCGGATGTGACCATCATTGTGCGCGATCAGGGCACTATCTTTCTGGCCGGACCACCTCTGGTCAAGGCTGCAACCGGAGAGGTCGTCAGCGCCGAGGATTTGGGCGGAGGCGATGTGCATACGCGCCTCTCGGGCGTGGCTGACTATTTGGCCGAGGATGACGCCCATGCGCTGGCCTTAGCGCGCCGCGCTGTAGGGTCGCTGAACCGGCGCAGGCCGCAAACGGTGGATTGGGCCAGCCCCGAAGACCCGGCCTACGACCCCGAGGAGATTCTGGGCGTCGTCCCCGCCGATCTGCGCACGCCCTATGATATCCGCGAGGTGATCGCGCGGCTGGTCGATGGCTCGCGTTTCGATGAGTTCAAACCGCGCTTTGGTGAAACGCTGGTGACCGGGTTTGCCCATGTCAAGGGCTGCCCCGTCGGGATCATCGCCAATAACGGCGTGCTGTTTTCCGAGGCCGCGCAGAAGGGCGCACACTTCGTTGAACTCTGCTCGCAACGCAACATTCCATTGGTGTTCCTGCAAAATATCACCGGTTTCATGGTGGGCCGCAAATACGAAAACGAAGGCATCGCCCGGCACGGGGCCAAGATGGTGACCGCTGTGGCGACGACGAATGTGCCGAAAATCACCATGCTGGTCGGTGGCTCATTCGGGGCAGGGAATTACGGGATGGCAGGCCGCGCCTATCAGCCGCGGTTCCTGTGGACCTGGCCGAATTCGCGGATTTCGGTCATGGGCGGAGAGCAGGCGGCGGGCGTATTGGCCACTGTCAAACGCGACGGGATCGAACGGCAGGGTGGCAGCTGGTCGGCTGAGGAAGAGGTCGAATTCAAGCGCCCAACGCTCAAGATGTTCGAGGAACAATCCCATCCGCTCTACGCGTCGGCCCGGTTGTGGGATGACGGCATCATCGACCCGCGCAAAAGCCGCGATGTGCTGGCCTTGTCGCTGAACGCCGCGCTGAACGCACCGATTGAGGAGACACGCTTCGGCGTGTTCAGGATGTGATAATGCCGTTTTCAGCAAAGGTTCAGCACGTATTCTCCATCCCCGACAAAGGAACTGTGCTTTGGCTTACAGAAGTTAGCGGAGATCCGGTTGAATGTGATCGGTTTGGCACAGAAATAGGCGACGCCACAGTTCTTTTGGTTGATAAACTTGGGATTCGGGATCGCAATTGTCTTACTGGCAAAAAGGTGCCTCGGTATGGAGGGGTTCTGACGGATTTACCGATGTCGGATGCAATGAGGCTCTATGAAACAACCGTTCAGACAGTTGAGGAGGAGTCATGAGCATCGAACTCGAAGACGTAAAATTCCGCTATCCCAATGCCCAAACGTTTAAGTTTGGCGACAATGCCGTATTGAGTGCCGAGTTGTTGACTCTGGTAAGGATGGGCCAAAAGACCGCGACCTGCGGCGCGCTCCGGGATTATCCCGAAGACAGCCCAGAAATGCCGGTCGTCGGTCGGCGGGATATCGCGTTGAATTGGGATGACAGCCCGGCATTAGTGATCGAAACGGTTGATGTCTCAATCTGCCGCTATTGCGATGTAACAGAGGATTTTGCCTTGGCAGAGGGCGAGAATGATACGCTCGAGGGCTGGCGTGAGGACCATCACCACTATTTTGAACGCAACGGTGGCTTCGATCCGGAAATGGAGCTGGTATGCGAGCAGTTCCGTCTTGTCGAAGATCTGGCGGCAAAGGGCTAAACAATGTTCAATAAAATCCTGATTGCCAACCGTGGCGAAATCGCATGCCGAGTCATGGAAACGGCTCAGAAAATGGGTGTGCCTTGTGTGGCCGTCCATTCGGACGTGGATGCCTCGGCCAAGCATGTGCAGATGGCGGACGAGGCCGTGCATATCGGCGGCCCGGCCCCGGCGGACAGCTATCTGAAAGGCGATGTGATCATACAGGCCGCGCTCGACACGGGCGCGCAGGCGATCCATCCGGGCTATGGCTTTTTGTCCGAGAACCCGGAATTTGTAGATGCGGTTGAGGCTGCGGGCCTGACGTTCATCGGCCCCTCGGCGGATGCGATCCGCAAGATGGGCCTCAAAGACGCGGCCAAGGTGTTGATGGAGCAGGCCGGAGTTCCGGTCGTGCCCGGCTATCACGGTGACAATCAGGACCCCGAGCATCTGGCGGGCGCTGCGGATACGATCGGTTACCCGGTCCTAATCAAGGCCGTCGCCGGGGGCGGTGGCAAGGGAATGCGGCTGGTCGAACAGCCAGCGGATTTCGCAACCGCGCTGGACAGCGCAAGGGGTGAGGCCCGGACGGCCTTTGGCAATGATGCCGTTCTGGTCGAGAAGTTCGTTTCAAAACCGCGCCATATCGAAGTGCAGGTGTTCGGCGACGGCACCCATGCAGTTCATCTGTTTGAACGCGATTGTTCCCTGCAGCGGCGGCACCAGAAGGTGATCGAAGAGGCCCCGGCCCCAGGCATGACGGCTGAAATGCGCGAGGCCATGGGGCAGGCAGGCGTGCGGGCGGCCGAAGCGATTGGTTACAAGGGGGCAGGGACGGTTGAATTCATCGTCGATGCCTCTGACGGGCTGCGCGCGGACCGGTTCTGGTTCATGGAGATGAACACGCGGCTACAGGTCGAACACCCTGTGACCGAAGCGATCACCGGCGTGGATCTGGTTGAATGGCAATTGCGCGTGGCGTCAGGTGAGGTCTTGCCGAAGCAACAGCACGAGCTCTCGATCTCGGGCCATGCTTTTGAGGCGCGCCTGTATGCTGAAGATGTGCCCAAGGGCTTTCTTCCCGCGACGGGCACGCTGACGCATTTAGAGTTTCCCCACTCTTGCCGCGCAGACAGCGGGGTCCGTGCCGGAGATACGATCAGCCCTTGGTATGACCCGATGATTGCCAAGGTCATTGTGCACGGCCCGACCCGCGCGGTTGCGCTAAAGCAATTGCACCACGCCTTGCAGCGCACCGAGGTTGCAGGCACGGTCACCAACCTTGCCTTTCTAGGAGCCCTGACTCGTCATGCGGGGTTTGCGGGCGGGGATGTGGACACCGGTCTGATCGGCCGTGATCTGGAGGTATTGGTACAGGCCGCGCCTTTGCCCGCTGCAACCTGTGTGGCGGCGGCGATGGCTGCGCTGGATCTGGAAAACACAAGTGACGAGACCGGGTTTTCTCTATGGGCCCCGCTGCATCGCGCGGTTCAGTTAAGGGCACAGGACGTGATTGACCTGGACGTTCAGGTCGAAGGCCCGGATCGTCAGACCTGGGACGTGGCGGGTGAGACTGTGCTGGCCGAACGCATCGGCGACACATGGGTGATTGACGGAATGCCGATGCCACGTGTTACGGTTTCGGACACAACGGTCACTGTGTTTGATGGCTATGGCCAAGTATTTGATATCGTTGACCCGCTGGACCGCGCAACACGTGCTGCGGGAGACACCAACGTGATCGAAGCGCCGATGCCGGGACTGGTCAAGGCGGTCTTTGCACAGGTGGGACAGGCGGTGCAGGAGGGCGACCGGTTGGCCATTCTGGAAGCGATGAAGATGGAGCATTCTTTGCTGGCTGCACGCGATGGCGTCGTGGCCGAGGTACTGGCTGAGGACGGCACGCAGGTCGAGGCCGGGGCGGCTTTGGTCCGGTTGGAAGAGGAATGACCTGTCCCATGCGGACACAACGTGGCACAGTCGGTTAAAACGCGGCATATTGAAAAGGACATAACCATGGGTGAACGGGTCGAAATCTTCGAAGTTGGGCCACGCGACGGGCTGCAGAACGAGCAGCGCGAAATTCCGGTGGCCGAGAAGGTTGCCCTGGTCGATTGCCTCAGCCGCGCCGGGTTTGCCCGGATCGAGGTGGCCAGCTTTGTGTCACCCAAATGGGTGCCGCAAATGGTGGGCAGCGCGGATGTGCTGGCCGCGATCACGCGGGCCAAGGGCGTGCGTTATGCCGCGCTGACGCCGAACATGCGCGGGTATGAGGATGCAAGAGCCGCAAAGGCGGATGAAATCGCGGTGTTTGCCTCGGCGTCCGAGGGGTTCTCGAAGGCCAACGTCAATGCCACGATTGCTGAATCCATTGAACGGTTCGAGCCGATCCTTGAGGCCGCGCGCCATATTGACCTGCCAGTTCGCGGCTACGTTTCCTGCGTCACCGATTGCCCCTATGACGGACCGACCTCGCCTGAAAAAGTGGCCGAGGTTGCAGACCGGTTGTTCTCGTTGGGTTGTTACGAGGTCTCTCTGGGGGATACGATCGGGCAGGGGACGCCGGATAAGATCGCCCATATGCTGCTGGCCGTGCGGGACCGTGTGCCGGTCACACGTCTGGCGGGGCATTTCCACGACACAAACGGTCGTGCCATCGACAATATCGACGCGGCACTGACACTGGGCGTGCGAACTTTCGATGCGGCCGTTGGCGGTCTGGGCGGGTGCCCTTTTGCACCTGGCGCGTCCGGGAATGTCGCAACCGAGGCTGTCGCGGCCCATCTTGAGCGTCTGGGATATGAAACCGGGCTCGATCTGGCCGTTGTCGAAGAGGCTGCGCAGATGGCGCGCGCGATGCGGCCGGAATAAGGGGTGGGAATGTTTGAAACGATCTCGGTCGCCATGGATGAACGCGGCGTAGCAACACTGACTCTGGATCGCGCCGATAAGTATAACGCGATGTCGGCGCAGATGATCTCGGAGCTGACGCAAGCCGCCGTGCAGTTGGGGGCCGACAATTCGGTGCGGGTTGTGGTGCTGGCCGCTGCGGGCAAAACCTTTTGCGCCGGGGGCGATCTGGGTTGGATGCAGGACCAGATGGCCGCCGATCCAGGCACGCGCTTTGCCGAGGCGCGCAAACTGGCTGCGATGCTTCAGGCGCTGAACACCATGCCCAAACCCCTCATCGGGGCTGTCCACGGCAACGCGTTTGGCGGCGGTGTCGGACTGGCTGCTGTGTGTGACGTGGCAATTGGTGTCGAGACCGTGAAAATGGGGCTGACGGAAACCCGTCTGGGCCTGATCCCAGCTACGATCGGCCCCTATGTGATTGCACGCATGGGCGAGGCAAAGGCACGGCGTGTCTTCATGTCTGCCCGTTTGTTTGATGCTGCTGAAGCTGTGGCGCTTGGATTGCTGGCAAAGGCAGTACCCGCCGCGGATCTAAAAGATGCGGTCGAGGCAGAAATCCAGCCTTACCTGTCTTGCGCGCCGGGTGCCGTGGCCTCGGCCAAGGAACTGGTTCGGGCGCTTGGGCCATGCATTGACGATGCTGTGATCGATCAGACCATTCAGGCACTGGTGGAACGGTGGGAAACCGAAGAAGCCCGCGAAGGAATCGGCGCGTTTTTCCAGAAACGAAATCCTGCATGGAAAACTCAGGTTTAAGCCATTTCTGTTCAAACGCGGATTCGCCAAAATTCGGCCTAACTCCGGTCAGGCAAAAGCGGAATATTAACCCCCTGCGCGGCTGTGTTCGGTTGACCCTCTGACCCCGCAGAGATAGAGAATGTCCAGTCAACACGCCAATTGACGGCGCACCCTGATGGGCTATGCGCAGGAAAGGAGCTATTCGTGGAAGACCTTTTGCGGGAGTATCTCCCGATCCTGGTGTTTCTGGCCGTTGCAGTAGGCCTGGGAATCGTTCTGATTCTGGCAGCTGTGGTACTGGCTGTTCGCAATCCCGACCCGGAAAAGGTCAGCGCGTATGAATGCGGCTTCAACGCCTTTGACGATGCGCGGATGAAGTTTGATGTTCGATTCTATCTGGTCGCGATTCTGTTCATCATTTTCGATTTGGAAATCGCCTTCCTGTTTCCCTGGGCCGTGGGGTTCAAAGACATCAGTGATGTCGGGTTCTGGTCCATGATTGTGTTTCTTGGCGTTCTGACCATCGGCTTTGCCTATGAATGGAAGAAAGGGGCCCTGGAATGGGAGTGATGACGGGTGCAAACACCGCCGGCGTCGACAAGGAAGTCGCCACCCAGGCCCTGAACGCCGAGCTGCAGGATAAAGGCTTTCTGCTGACTTCAACCGAAGACATCATCAACTGGGCGCGGACCGGATCGCTGCACTGGATGACCTTTGGTCTGGCCTGCTGTGCGGTTGAAATGATGCACACCTCGATGCCGCGCTATGATGCGGAACGGTTCGGCATCGCCCCCCGCGCATCCCCGCGTCAGTCGGACGTGATGATCGTGGCCGGCACCCTGACCAACAAGATGGCCCCGGCGCTGCGCAAGGTCTACGACCAGATGCCCGAACCGCGCTATGTGATCTCGATGGGCTCTTGCGCCAATGGCGGCGGTTATTACCATTATTCCTATTCAGTCGTGCGAGGCTGTGACCGCATCGTACCGGTCGACATCTACGTGCCCGGCTGCCCGCCAACGGCAGAGGCGTTGTTGTACGGCCTGATGCAGCTGCAACGCAAAATCCGCCGCACCGGCACCATCGTGCGCTAAGGAGAGAGTGGATGAGCGAAGCACTCAAAGAACTTGGCACGCAGTTAGAGCTGAAGCGGACAGATTGTGTCTTGTCCTGGGACGTGACCCATGGCGAATTGAATGTTGATGTGGCTCCGTCCAACCTGGTTGAGTTCATCGAATTTCTGAAATCTGATCAGAACTGCAAATTCTCGTCTCTGGTTGATATCACTGCTGTGGACTACCCCGAGCGGGCCAAGCGGTTCGACGTGGTCTATCACTTCCTGTCGATGTACCAAAACCAGCGCATTCGCCTGCGCGTTTCGATCCGCGAAGAAGACATGGTGCCGTCGATTGTTGATGTTCACCCCTCGGCCAACTGGTTCGAGCGCGAGGTGTTCGACATGTTCGGCATCTTGTTCTCGGGCCATCCGGACCTGCGGCGTATCCTGACCGACTATGGGTTCCGCGGCCATCCGCTGCGCAAGGATTTCCCGACCACCGGGTACACAGAAGTGCGCTATGACGAGGCGCAAAAGCGCGTGGTCTACGAGCCTGTCAGCCTAGTGCAGGAATACCGGCAGTTTGATTTCATGTCCCCGTGGGAGGGCGCGAATTACATTCTGCCGGGCGATGAAAAGCAGGAGGCCGAGTGATGGGTGGTATCTGGTGGCTGATCCTGTCTGCGCTGACCATCATCCCGATGGTAAAGATTTTGCCGTTCTTCGGGATCAACAAATACTGGTGCCTTCTTTGCCTGGTCCCGTTTGGTACGATCGCGCTGCTGTGGTGGGTCGGACTGAAACTGCAAGAGTTGGAGCGCCGCTAAGATGCTGATGCTGCTGGGGGAACTGATCACTTTGGGTGCGCTGGGGGTCCTGCTGGCAGGGGCTGCGGCCAAAGCGCTTGAGGCGGAAAAGGTCCGGGTTCGGGCTGATGCAAAAAAGAATAAGCGGGGGCGTTGATGGACGGCTCAAGATACGATGACGGCAGCACGGACGCGCTGAGCGGAGAACAGAAGATCCGCAATTTCAACATCAACTTCGGCCCGCAGCACCCTGCGGCTCATGGTGTTTTGCGTTTGGTGCTTGAGTTGGACGGCGAAATTGTCGAACGCTGTGATCCGCATATCGGCCTGCTGCATCGTGGCACCGAAAAGCTGATGGAAAGCCGCACCTATCTGCAGAACCTGCCGTATTTTGACCGCCTCGACTATGTGGCGCCGATGAATCAGGAACATGCCTGGTGTCTGGCCATCGAAAAGCTGACCGGGGTTGAGGTGCCGCGCCGCGGCTCGTTGATCCGGGTGCTGTATTCCGAGATCGGGCGCATTCTGAACCACCTTCTGAACGTGACCACGCAGGCGATGGATGTCGGCGCGTTGACCCCGCCTTTGTGGGGTTTTGAAGAGCGTGAGAAGCTGATGGTGTTCTATGAACGCGCCTGCGGTGCCCGCTTGCACGCGGCCTATTTCCGCCCCGGCGGCGTGCATCAGGACCTGCCGCCAGAGCTGTTGGACGATATCGAAGCCTGGAGCCACACGTTTCCGGCCGTCATGGACGATATCGACGGCTTGCTGACTGAAAACCGCATTTTCAAGCAGCGCAACGCCGATATCGGTGTGGTGACCGAGGATGACATCCTGAAATACGGCTTCTCGGGTGTGATGGTGCGCGGGTCTGGTCTGGCCTGGGATCTGCGCCGTGCGCAGCCTTATGAATGCTACGATGAGTTCGAATTCCAGATTCCCGTCGGCAAGAACGGCGACTGCTATGACCGCTATCTGGTGCGGATGGAAGAAATGCGCCAGTCGCTGCTGATCATCCGCCAGGCCATTGCCAAAATCCGTGATTGTCCCGGCGATGTTCTGGCCCGAGGCAAAATCACACCGCCGTCACGCGCGGATATGAAGACCTCAATGGAGAGCCTGATCCATCACTTCAAACTGTATACCGAAGGCTTCCACGTTCCCGCGGGTGAGGTCTATGCCGCCGTCGAAGCCCCCAAGGGCGAGTTCGGCGTCTATCTGGTCGCCGACGGCACCAACAAACCCTACCGCGCCAAACTGCGCGCGCCGGGCTTCCTGCACCTGCAAGCTATGGACCACATTGCCGGAGGTCACCAACTGGCCGATGTCGCCGCCATCATCGGTACCATGGATGTGGTGTTTGGGGAGATTGACAGGTGAGTACTCCGAACCAACAGAGTGTCACGACGGGAAGATTGGCAAGGGAATGATGAGTGCTGGAATCGATACTCGACGCGTTGCCTGTTTGGGCCGCTCTGGCAATATTGCTTTTGCCTTACTTTCTGGTGGAGTTCGGGGCGTATACAATCGCCGATCGGATGACCAAAGAGTTCCCGATGTGGAAACGAATCCTATTCGGAATACCCCTATTTGTCGGAATTCTTCTCGGTCTTCTCATAGGGATTTTACTGGTTCTTTTAGCAACAATGCTGGTTCTCGACATTTTTCTTTGAGCCGGCTGCGCACTCGAGAAGGATACTAAATGCTCCGCCGTTTGCACCCCGAACAACCCGAGAGCTTTGCCTTCACCGCTGCCAACCAGCAATGGGCCGAAGCGCAGGTCACCAAATTCCCCGAGGGGCGTCAGGCCAGCGCGGTCATACCGCTGCTATGGCGCGCGCAAGAGCAGGAGGGCTGGTTGAGCCGTCCAGCGATTGAATCCGTCGCGGACATGCTGGGTATGGCCTATATCCGCGTGCTTGAGGTGGCTTCGTTCTACTTCATGTTCCAACTGCAACCGGTTGGCTCGGTGGCACATATTCAGGTCTGCGGCACGACGTCCTGCATGATTTGCGGGGCCGAAGATCTGATCGCGGTCTGCAAGGACAAGATCGCAGCAAAGCCGCACGCTCTATCCGCCGATGGTAAGCTGAGCTGGGAAGAGGTCGAATGCCTGGGCTCTTGCACCAACGCGCCCATGGTCCAGATCGGCAAGGATTACTATGAGGATCTGACGGCTGAGAATTTCGGCAGGATCATTGACGATCTGGTTGCGGGCAAAGTTCCGACACCAGGCCCGCAGAATGGTCGCTATGCCGCTGAGCCGCTGAAGGGTCTCAGCAGCCTGACGGAATACGAGGCTGATAAACCGCAGTACAATGCCAGTGTCGCGCTGGCGGCGGATCTGGGCGACACAGTCAAGCGCATTGAGGGGACCGAAGTTCCGATCCTGACGCCCTGGCTGGGTAAGGACGGTAAGGCGGCGGCGACCAAGGCGGCTCCGACGCCGCCCAAAGCACCTGCGCCGGCCAAACCTGCTGTGAAGCAGGCGGAAGAGGCGAAAGCAGCCAAAGAGGCTCAGCCCGAGACGCTGACCGGGGCGCGGGACGGCAAGGCGGATGACCTGAAGATGCTAAAGGGTGTCGGACCCAAGCTTGAACAGACGCTGAACGAACTGGGTTTCTATCATTTTGACCAGATCGCGGCCTGGACATCAGAACAGGTGGCATGGGTAGACGCGCGGTTGAAATTCAAAGGCCGTATCGAACGCGACGGCTGGATTGAACAGGCGGCCAAACTGGCCGCAGGTGAAGAAACCGAGTTTGCCAAACGTGTCAAAAAAGATGGCACTTACGAAGACTGATACGAATGCCCGTTCAGGGCACCAAGGTGAGATGGGCCAGGACAAGGAACAGGCCATAGCCCGAAAGGGCCGACATATCGGGGTGGTCATTGCCGTGACCATGCTGATTTGGCTTGCCATGACCCTGTTCATTGGCCCTGCATTGGAATTGCCGGGGCGTTATGCGCTGCTGTTTGATTTTGCCGCTCTGGCAGGATTCATCTATGCAGGCGTGAACATTTTTCAACTCTGGCGCATGCGTCAGGACAGCTGAAGGTAACACATGATGCTGAAGGATCAGGACCGGATCTTTACCAACATCTACGGGATGCACGAGCGCACGCTGAACGGTGCCCAGGCCCGCGGGCATTGGGACGGCACTGCTGGCTTGATCGGCAATGGGCGGGACTGGATCATCCAGACGATGAAGGATTCCGGACTGCGCGGTCGCGGTGGCGCGGGGTTCCCGACCGGTCTGAAATGGTCGTTCATGCCCAAGGAAAGCGACGGGCGTCCTGCCTATCTGGTTGTGAACGCGGATGAATCCGAGCCCGGAACCTGCAAAGACCGCGAAATCATGCGCCATGACCCGCATACGCTGATCGAAGGGTGCCTGATCGCGTCTTTCGCGATGAATGCGCATACCTGCTATATTTACCTGCGTGGCGAATACATCCGCGAGCGTGAGGCGCTGCAGGCCGCGATTGATGAAGCCTACGACGCAGGTTTGCTGGGAAAGAACGCAGCCGGGTCCGGCTGGGATTTCGACTTGTTCCTGCATCACGGGGCAGGCGCCTATATCTGTGGTGAAGAAACCGCTCTGATCGAAAGCCTTGAGGGCAAGAAGGGCATGCCGCGGATGAAGCCACCGTTTCCGGCAGGTGCTGGTCTTTATGGCTGCCCAACTACTGTGAACAACGTGGAGTCGATTGCCGTAGTGCCGACCATCTTGCGTCGTGGGGCGGACTGGTTTGCAGGCTTTGGCCGTCAGAATAATGCAGGCACCAAACTGTTTGCGATTTCGGGCCATGTGAACAACCCGTGCGTCGTCGAAGAGGCGATGTCGATCCCGTTCGAACAGCTGATCGAGACCCATTGCGGTGGCATTCGTGGTGGTTGGGACAACCTGCTGGCGGTGATCCCGGGCGGCTCGTCCGTGCCTTGTGTGCGCGGTGAGAACATGCGCGACGCGATCATGGATTTCGACCACCTGCGCAACGATCTGGGCTCGGGCCTTGGAACGGCGGCGGTGATCGTGATGGACAAATCCACCGATATCATCAAGGCGATCTGGCGCCTGTCGAAGTTTTACAAACACGAAAGCTGTGGTCAGTGTACGCCGTGCCGGGAAGGGACCGGCTGGATGATGCGGGTCATGGACCGTCTTGTGCGCGGCGAGGCGGAACTGGAAGAAATCGATATGCTGTTTGATGTGACCAAACAGGTCGAAGGCCACACGATCTGTGCGCTGGGGGATGCCGCGGCTTGGCCGATCCAGGGGCTGATCCGCAACTTCCGCGAGGAAATAGAAGACCGTATCAAGGCTCAGAAAACGGGCCGCATGGGTGCGATGGCGGCGGAGTGATACCAATGGAAGTATTCGCAGATTATGGACATGCAGTTGCGTCAGTGGTGATTTTCACCCTTGTCGTTCTTTTCATGGCTCCGTTCACGGCCCTGGCCAAACAGGGGAAAGGCCTGGCACCGGGCGCGACGCCTGATCAGGACTATGGAGACCAGGCGTATCGCTTGAACCGTGCCTATCTGAACGGGACCGAGACCTTGCCTGCTTTTGCGGCGGTGACGGTCGCGGCGATCCTGATGGGGGTCAACCCGTTCTGGGTGAACCTTCTTGCCTCGGTCGCGCTGCTGGCGCGTCTGTTGATGCTGTTTGTGCATTTACGGGGCATCGGAAAACCTAACGCGGGGCCGCGGTCTATTCTTTATGTTCTTGCGTGGGTCTGCATGTTCGTGATGGGTTTGATGGCTTTGGTGGCGGCGTTTTGATGTTGGTGCGCAATAAACAAGCCCCATCAAAAGCCCGTCGCACTGCAGTCTTGTGCGCTGTTGTCCTGTTGTCCGCGGTTTCGGCCTGTGGGCTTGTCACCCCGTCTGATGATCGAATTTTGTTCGACGGTAAGGCGTTCAGGGCCAAGGCAAAGCCAGTCGATAAGAAAGCCTCGCCTGCGGATTTCACCGTTGTCGTGAAAGGTGCCTCAGCTTCGCTGGATGGCGCGCGCGAAGCCGGGCGATACGAAGGAATCAAATTCTGCATCGCAAGTTTCGGGTCCTCGAGAATTGAATGGAAAGTGGGTCCGGATACCGACCCGCAGAACCTGCGTATCACCGATGACAACCTGACATTTGCAGGAACCTGCCAACGGCCATGACGCATAGTTCCGCATATCACGTCATGACGCGGCGGGTGTTATTGCATAGCAACCCGACCACCGGTCGTCTTGGAGTTTCCAAGACGAAAGGAATTGTTATGTCTGGTATGAAAACGCTTGCCTTGGTGTCGCTGATGACACTGCCGGTAATGGCCGAGGCCAACCCCCCCTTGCGCGAAGTCAAAGAGATCGACAACGAGCTCTATTACATCGCGATCGCAAACGAGATTTCGGAGTATTGCCCGTCGATCAGTGGGCGCCGGATGAAGGCGATTGGAGTGATGTGGGGACTGCGGTCCAAAGCGAACAAGCTGGGCTACTCGGATAAGGAAATCCGGGACTACGTGGGTTCAGACGCCGAAAAGGACCGGATGCGCGCCAAGGGCGAAGCTTATCTGGCCCAAAACAACGTCGCCTATGACAACCCAAATTCCTTCTGTGCGCTGGGGCGTGCGGAAATCGAAAGAAACAGCGCCATCGGCGTGTATTTGAGGGCGAACTAGACCATGTCTGACCTCCGCAAGGTAAACATCGACGGGCAGGAAATCGAAGTCGACGGTGCGATGACCCTGATCCAGGCCTGCGAACAGGCCGGGGTCGAGGTGCCGCGCTTTTGCTATCACGAGCGTCTGTCGATTGCTGGGAACTGTCGGATGTGTCTGGTCGAAGTTGTCGGCGGCCCGCCGAAACCTGCAGCCTCTTGCGCGATGCAGGTTCGCGATTTGCGCCCCGGTCCGGAAGGACAGCCGCCGGTGGTCAAGACAAACTCGCCCATGGTCAAGAAGGCCCGCGAAGGCGTGATGGAGTTCCTGCTGATCAACCATCCGCTGGACTGCCCGATCTGTGATCAGGGCGGCGAATGCGATTTGCAGGATCAGGCCATGGCCTATGGTCTGTCGGGCACGCGGTTCAAGGAAGCCAAGCGTGCGGTGGACGATCTGGATCTGGGGCCACTGGTCGGCACCGCGATGACCCGCTGCATCAGCTGCACCCGCTGCGTGCGGTTCACATCCGAGGTCGCGGGGATCACCCAGATGGGTCAGACCGGGCGTGGCGAGGACGCCGAGATCACCTCGTATCTGAATCAGACGCTGGATTCGAACCTGCAGGGCAACATTATTGACCTGTGCCCGGTAGGGGCGCTGACGTCGAAGCCTTACGCCTTTACCGCGCGTCCATGGGAGCTGACCAAGACGGAATCCATCGACGTCATGGATGCCTTGGGCGCAAATATCCGCGTGGATACCAAGGGCCGTGAAGTGATGCGGTTTCTGCCGCGCAACCATGACGGCATCAACGAAGAATGGATCAGCGACAAGACCCGGTTTGTCTGGGATGGTTTGCGCCGACAGCGTCTGGATCAGCCTTATGTCCGAGAAAATGGCAAGCTGCGCCCGGCCACATGGCCTGAAGCTCTGACCAAGGCGGCTGAGGCGCTGAAAGGGGCTGAGAAACCTGCGGGGATCGTCGGTGACCTGGCTTCGGTTGAGGCCGCATATGCGTTGAAACATCTGATCGAAGGGCAGGGCGGTGTTGTCGAATGCCGCACTGACGGGGCCAAGCTGCCTGTGGGCAATCGGGGTGCCTATGCCGGGACTGCCAGGATCGAGGATATCGATTCAGCCGAGCGTATCTTGATGATCGGCACCAACCCGCGCGACGAGGCGCCGGTTTTGAACGCGCGCATCCGCAAAGCTTGGGTGCAAGGGGCCGAGGTGGCGCTGGTCGGCTCCAAGGTCGAACTGACATATGATTACCACCATGTCGGCGATGACCGGGCGGCTTTGCAACAGGTTGTCGATATGGGTGGTGATGATGAGATCAAGGGCAAGCCCTCGCTGGTCATCATTGGGCAAGGAGCACTGCAAGAGGCGGACGGCGCTGCGGTATTGGCCGCCGCGCAAACCGTTGCTGCCAATACAGAAAGCGGGCTGATTGTTCTGCACACCGCCGCCAGTCGCGTCGGTGCAATGGATGTGGATGCCACCAACCCAGCTGGGATGGACGCGGTCAGCGCGGCTGATGTGATCTATAACCTCGGCGCGGATGAGGTAGAAATCGGTGAGGGTGGCTTTGTCATCTATCAGGGCAGCCATGGCGACCGGGGCGCGCACCGCGCCGACGTGATCCTGCCGGCGGCGGCCTACACCGAAGAAAACGGTTTGTTCGTGAACACCGAAGGCCGTCCGCAATTGGCCATGCGTGCTGGTTTTGCACCGGGCGAGGCCAAGGAAAACTGGGCTATTTTGCGGGCTTTGTCGGCAGAACTGGGCGCAACACTGCCCTTCGACTCACTGGCACAGCTGCGTACCGCTTTGATCAAAGCTGTGCCGCATCTGGCGCGCATCGATGAGGTGGTCGAAAACGACGTACAGGCTTTGCAGACCGGGTCGCTTGGCAAAGCTGCCTTCCGCAACACGATCAAGGATTTCTATCTGACCAACCCGATTGCCCGTGCCTCGCAGCTCATGGCTGAGCTGTCTGCGCAGTCGCAGGCCCGAACCGCCGGAAAGATCGCAGCGGAATGAACCAAATCCGTTTCATATCACAGACAAGCGCGCGATGTGACGCGTCTGATTTGCGTATGGAACGCAAGAAAAAGGGTGGCGTAGCGGCGGTAGATGCTGTTTACACCAACGCGCCGACCCAGCCGCAGATTGCGCAGGCACATGGCCTCTGCATCGCGCGCGGAAAACGGAATACCCACGGTGTGAGGACCAATGGCTGATTTCTTTAACACCCCAGGCGGAATAGCCATCATCATTCTGGCGCAAGTGCTGGCAGTTGTGGCTTTTGTGATGATCTCGCTGTTGTTCCTTGTCTATGGCGACCGCAAGATCTGGGCCGCGGTTCAGATGCGCCGCGGGCCCAATGTTGTTGGCGTCTATGGCTTGCTGCAATCGGTAGCGGATGCGCTGAAATATGTGGTCAAAGAAGTGGTGATACCCGCTGGGGCCGATCGTACGGTCTTTATCCTCGCGCCGTTGACCTCCTTTGTTCTGGCAATGATCGCCTGGGCGGTGATCCCGTTCAACGACGGCTGGGTGCTGTCAGATATCAACGTGGCGATCTTGTACGTTTTTGCCGTATCCTCGCTGGAAGTTTATGGCGTGATTATGGGCGGTTGGGCGTCGAACTCAAAGTACCCGTTCCTGGGCTCGCTGCGGTCCGCAGCGCAGATGATATCTTACGAGGTGTCCATCGGTCTGATCATCATCGGTGTGATCCTGTCGACGGGCTCGATGAATTTTGGCGCCATCGTACAGGCACAGGACGGCAATCTGGGCCTGTTCAACTGGTACTGGCTGCCGCATTTCCCGATGGTGTTCCTGTTCTTCATCTCGGCGCTGGCGGAAACCAATCGCCCGCCATTTGACCTGCCCGAGGCGGAATCAGAACTGGTCGCAGGCTATCAGGTCGAATACTCGGCCACGCCGTTCCTGCTGTTCATGGCGGGTGAATACATCGCGATCTTCCTGATGTGCGCCTTGACCACGCTGCTGTTCTTCGGCGGTTGGCTGTCGCCTATCCCGGGCCTGCCCGACGGCGTGCTGTGGATGGTCGCTAAGATGGCGTTCTTCTTCTTCCTCTTTGCGATGGTCAAGGCGATCACGCCGCGCTACCGCTATGACCAGCTGATGCGGCTGGGCTGGAAAGTGTTCCTGCCGTTCTCGCTGGCCTGGGTGGTCTTTGTGGCCTTTGCAGCAAAATTCGACTGGTTCTGGGGCGCTTACGCCCGTTGGAGCGTAGGAGGCTGAGATGACCCAAATCGACTACACCCGCGCCGCCAAGTATTTTCTGCTGCAGGACTTCTGGGTCGGCATGAAATTGGGTTTGAAGTATTTCTTCGCCCCCAAGGCCACCATCAACTACCCGCATGAAAAGGGCCCGCTGTCGCCGCGGTTCCGGGGTGAGCACGCTCTGCGCCGCTATCCCAATGGCGAAGAACGCTGCATCGCCTGTAAACTCTGCGAGGCGATCTGCCCGGCCCAAGCGATCACCATCGATGCCGAACCACGCGAGGACGGCAGCCGCCGCACCACACGCTATGACATCGACATGACCAAGTGCATCTATTGCGGCTTCTGCCAAGAGGCCTGCCCGGTGGATGCCATTGTCGAAGGCCCGAATTTTGAATTCGCCACGGAAACCCGTGAAGAGCTATTTTATGACAAGGAGAAACTCTTGTCGAATGGTGAACGCTGGGAATCCGAAATCGCGCGAAATCTGGAAATGGATGCACCGTACCGATGACTGACACACCGAAAAATCCGTTCGAACAGATGCTCAAACAGGCCCAGGATATGGCCAAGTCTTTGAATCCGGGGCTCGAGAATTTTTCGCCACAGGGGTTCGAGTCGCTTTGGCCGACCATGCCGAAAGAGGTCATGGAGATGATGTTTGGCAACACCGTCAACAAAGAGGGGCTGGACGCCAAAACCCGACTGTTGCTGACGCTGGCCGGGCTGACCTGTCAGGGCGCACAAGCTGACAGCGCCGTGCGTCAGACCGTGCGCCACGCACTGGAGGCCGGAGCCAAGAAACAAGAGATCGTGGAAACGATTGGTCAGATGTCGGTCTTTGCCGGCATCCCGGCCATGACCCGCGCGCTGGACCTGGCGAAAGAGGTCATGGGTGACAACGGGGATGAGGATCAATGACCGTCTTTGCCTTCTACCTGTTTGCCATCAGCGCCATCACCGGCGGGCTGTTCACGGTGATCAGCCGCCAGCCGGTACACTCGGTGCTCTGGTTGATCCTGTCCTTTCTCTCCTCGGCAGGTCTGTTCGTGCTGCTGGGGGCCGAGTTCGTGGCGATGCTGCTGATCATCGTCTATGTCGGCGCGGTCGCAGTGCTGTTCCTGTTCGTGGTGATGATGCTGGACGTGGACTTTGCCGAGCTCAAGGCTGAGATGGCGCGCTATATGCCGTTGGCCTTGCTGATCGGTCTGGTCATCCTGATGCAGTTCGTCATGGCCTTTGGCGCTTGGGATAGCGCGCAAGGAGCCGCTGCCAATCTGGCGCAGCCGGTACCAGTGGATCGCCATAACACCGAGGCGTTGGGTGTCATCCTGTACGATCAATACTTCCTTCTGTTCCAACTGGCGGGCCTGATCCTGCTGGTGGCCATGATCGGCGCCATCGTTCTGACGCTGCGCCACCGCAAGGACATCAAGCGTCAGGACATCATCGGCCAGATGATGCGCGACCCGGCCAAGGCGATGGAGTTGAAGGACGTGAAACCGGGGCAGGGGTTGTGAAAAAAATAACGAAGCATATCCCAGCGATCTGTTTCGCTTGGGTTGCGTCAAGCGGTGCTTCCTATGCTTGTTCGACAGCCTCAATGGCGGGCTTCCTGATGGATACGGGTACAGAGTTTCATTGGGATGTCCTCGAAAAGATCCGCGACCAAGAAGGTGGTGAGGGCATATTTCCGGTTGCCCGTGGGCAGTACTGCAGTTTTGCCTTTGCTGGCGAATACGATGATTATTTTGGTACACCAGTTAACAAGATCAAATCAGGCTTGCTGGTGCAAACGGTCCACAGTCTGGATGCTTGTAATCCTGAAACCAACTTGGTGATCACCGATTGCCAGAATGTGCAGGCTGCCATCCTGCTTGGGAAAGGACCTTATCCGGAAGAAGGTCAAGCTCACATTGCGGGATATACGCCAAGCCTAATTGGACACCATCTAGCGCCCGAAGGCCCGCTAGAGCTTTCTAAAATTGACAACGTTAGTGATTTGCGCGCCCAAGCGTCGGAGATTGGACTTCGTTCATACGACGAAAGCGAATTCGAGGAATTCTACGAATACCGTTTGGGCAACGATTCGATAGACGCTTTTTGCGGCTGCAAACTCTACTACCCCGACTCGCCAGGAGCGAAGCTATGATCGGACTTGAACACTATCTGACGGTCGCGGCGACGCTGTTCGTCATCGGCATCTTCGGTCTCTTCCTGAACCGCAAGAACGTCATCATCCTGCTGATGAGCATCGAGTTGATGCTGCTGGCGGTGAATATCAACCTTGTGGCGTTCTCCAGCTTTCTGGGCGATTTGGTCGGGCAGGTGTTTACGCTGTTCGTCTTGACCGTGGCGGCGGCCGAGGCGGCGATCGGGCTGGCCATTCTGGTTTGTTTCTTCCGCAACCGTGGCACCATCGCGGTTGAAGATGTCAATATGATGAAGGGGTAAGAGAATATGGAAACCACCATCCTCTTTGCCCCTCTGGTGGGCGCGCTGATCTGCGGTTTTGGCTGGCGATTCATTGGTGAGAAAGCTGCAATGTGGACCGCCACGGGCCTGCTGTTTCTGGCCTGTCTGCTCAGCTGGATCATCTTCTTCACCTTTGACGGTCACACCCAGCAGATCGAGATCATGCGCTGGATCGAAAGCGGTTCGCTGTCGACAAGCTGGGCGGTGCGTCTGGACCGGTTGACCGCGATCATGCTGATTGTGGTGACGACCGTCTCTGCGCTGGTGCACCTGTATTCCTTTGGCTACATGGACAACGACCCGCAATGGCGTGAGGGCGAAAGCTATAAGCCGCGCTTCTTTGCCTATCTGTCGTTCTTTACATTCGCCATGCTGATGCTGGTGACGGCGGACAATCTGGTTCAGATGTTCTTTGGCTGGGAAGGTGTAGGCGTCGCGTCCTATCTGTTGATCGGGTTCTACTATCGCAAACCGACCGCCAATGCCGCCGCGATGAAAGCGTTCATCGTCAACCGGGTTGGTGACTTTGGCTTTGCGCTGGGGATTTTTGCGCTGTTCCTGCTGACCGACAGCATCAACTTCTCAGACATCTTCGCCTCGGCTCCGAAACTGGCAGAGACACAACTGCACTTCCTGTGGGGCGAATGGAGCGCCATCGAAGTGATCTGCGTGCTGCTGTTCATCGGCGCCATGGGGAAATCGGCGCAGCTGATCCTGCACACTTGGTTGCCGGACGCGATGGAAGGCCCGACGCCTGTGTCGGCACTGATCCACGCTGCGACCATGGTGACGGCTGGCGTGTTCCTGATCTGCCGCATGTCGCCCCTGATGGAGTTCGCGCCGGGTGCGACCGGGTTCATCACCTTCCTGGGTGCCTCGACCGCGTTTTTTGCCGCGACCGTGGGTCTGGTACAGACCGACATCAAACGGGTGATCGCCTATTCGACCTGTTCACAGCTGGGCTACATGTTTGTGGCCGCCGGTGTTGGCATGTATTCGGCAGCGATGTTCCACCTGCTGACACACGCGTTCTTCAAGGCGCTGTTGTTCCTTGGCGCAGGATCGGTCATCCACGCCATGCATCACGAGCAGGAGATGACCGAATACGGCGGTTTGCGGAAGAAGATTCCCTTTACTTTCGCTGCGATGATGATCGGCACGCTGGCCATCACCGGTGTTGGCATTCCACTGACTCAGATCGGGTTCGCTGGCTTCCTGTCCAAGGACGCGATTATCGAAAGCGCCTTTGCCGGTGGCACGGGCTATGCGTTCTGGATGCTGGTGATAGCGGCTGCGTTCACTTCATTCTACAGCTGGCGCTTGATCTTCCTGACCTTCTATGGCGAAGAGCGGGGCGACAAGCACACCCATGAGCACGCGCACGAAAGCCCGATGTCCATGCTGGTCCCGCTAGGGGTTCTATCCCTGGGCGCGGTGTTTGCCGGGATGATCTGGTATGGCAACTTCTTTGGCCACGCGGATAAGGTTGGCAAGTTCTATGGCATTCCGGTGGCCGAGGCGTCCGAGCATGCTGAAGCTGGTGATCACGGCACTGCCGATGCGACCCATGGTGACGACACGCATGCTGATGAAGCGCACGCGGATGACGGCCACGGCGATGATGCTGCACATGATGAAAAAGCGGCCCATGGCGGCGATCATCACTATGTGTTTGCCGGTGAGCCTGGAGAGGGCGCGATTTACATGGGGCCGGACAACCATGTTCTGGACGATGCGCATGCAGCCCCAAAATGGGTCAAGGTCTCGCCTTTTGTCGCGATGGCGCTGGGCTTTTTCGTGGCCTATTGGTTCTACATCGTGAACACGTCGCTGCCCGCACGTCTGGCAGCGAACCAGCGTCCGCTGTACCTGTTCCTGCTGAACAAATGGTATTTTGACGAGATCTACGATGCGATTTTTGTCAAACCCACCTTGGCAATAGGCCGGTTCCTGTGGAAACGCGGCGATGGCAACACCATCGACGGCTTCCTGAACGGGATCGCGATGGGCGTTGTTCCCTTCTTTACCCGCCTCGCAGGAAAGGCGCAGACGGGCTACATCTTTACTTACGCCTTCTGGATGGTTTTGGGGCTAGCAGCCCTGGTCACCTGGATGTCGATCGGCGGAGGCGCCCACTAATGGATAACATCCTCTCGATCGTCACCTTCATTCCGGCCGTGGCGGCAGGCATTCTGGCCCTGTTCCTGCATGGCGAGGACGTGGCCGCACAGCGCAACGCAAAATGGGTCGCGCTGGTTGCAACTACGGTGACGTTTCTTGTCTCGATCGGTATCTACACAGGTTTCGATCCGTCCAACACCGGCTTCCAGATGGTGGAAGAAGGCCAGTGGCTGCTGGGTCTGAAGTACAAAATGGGCGTGGACGGCATCAGCGTTCTGTTCGTGCTTCTGACCACGTTCATCATGCCGCTGACAATCCTGGCCAGCTGGAACGTGACCGACCGCGTCAAGGAATACATGATCGCGTTCCTGTTGCTGGAAACGCTGATGCTGGGCGTGTTCATGGCGCTGGATCTGGTGCTGTTTTACCTGTTCTTCGAGGCCGGCCTGATCCCGATGTTCCTGATCATCGGTATCTGGGGCGGTAAAGAGCGCATCTATGCGAGCTTCAAGTTCTTCCTTTACACGTTTTTCGGCTCGGTCCTGATGCTGGTGGCGATGGTTGCGATGTATGCGGATGCCGGCACCACAGACATCCCGGCGCTGATGACGCATCATTTCTCATCTGACGGGTTCAGCGTGCTGGGTGTCTACGTCGTAGGCGGCATGCAAACGCTGATGTTCCTGGCATTCTTCGCCAGTTTTGCCGTCAAGATGCCGATGTGGCCGGTTCATACCTGGTTGCCGGACGCGCACGTGCAGGCACCCACGGCGGGGTCCGTCGTGCTTGCGGCGATCCTGTTGAAGATGGGTGGCTATGGCTTCTTGCGGTTCAGTCTGCCGATGTTCCCGGTGGGGTCAGCCGTGATGACCGATCTGGTGCTGTGGATGTCGGCGATTGCCGTTGTCTACACCTCGCTGGTGGCGCTGGTGCAGGAAGACATGAAAAAGCTGATCGCCTATTCCTCGGTCGCGCATATGGGCTTTGTGACCATGGGGATTTTTGCCGCGAACCAGCAGGGGATCGACGGGGCCATATTTCAGATGCTCAGCCATGGGTTCATCTCGGCGGCGCTGTTCCTGTGTGTCGGAGTAATCTATGACCGGATGCATACCCGCGATATCGAAGCTTATGGCGGTCTGGTGATACGGATGCCCGCGTATGCCTTGGTCTTCATGCTGTTCACCATGGCCAATGTCGGCCTGCCGGGGACCAGCGGCTTTATCGGGGAATTCCTGACGCTGATGGGCGCCTTCCAGGTCAACACCTGGGTGACGGCTGTGGCAGCAAGCGGTGTGATCTTCTCGGCTGCATACGCGCTATGGCTTTATCGCCGCGTGGTATTTGGTGACCTGATCAAGGAAAGCCTCAAGGCGATGACGGACATGAGCTCGCGCGAGCGGCTGATCTTTGCGCCGCTGATCGTGATGACCATCCTGCTGGGGGTCTACCCGTCGCTGGTAACCGATGTGATCGGCAACTCGACCGCTGCGCTGATTTTGAACTATGACACGGCTCTGGCCGCGGCTGAAGCCGTGACCCAGACGGCCGCCTCGCATTAAGGGAGCTTTGGAGACATGATCCAGGCTGATCTGACAATAATCCTGCCGGAGATCGTTCTGGCTGTCTATGCGATGGTCGCTTTGATTGGGGCCGTTTACACGACGAAAGACGGGCTGGCTTCGGTTTTGGTCTGGACGACGGCGGCGCTGATGGCGCTGCTGGCCTTCTGGATCGCCACAAACGGCGACGGTGTCAACGTGGCGTTCAACGGCATGTTTGTGGATGACGGGTTCTCTCGCTTTGCCAAGGTGACAATCCTTTTGTCTGCAGCTGCGGTTCTGGTGATGAGCCAGGACTACATGGCGCGGCGCGATCTGTTGCGGTTCGAATATCCCCTGCTGGTGGCGCTGGCCGCCGTGGGCATGATGATGATGGTCAGCGCAGGCGACCTGATGTCTCTGTATATGGGACTGGAGCTGCAATCGCTGTCCTTGTATGTTGTGGCCGCATTGCGTCGTGACAGCGCCAAATCCACCGAAGCCGGTCTGAAGTACTTTGTACTGGGTGCGCTCAGCTCGGGCCTGCTGCTGTACGGTGCATCGCTGGTCTATGGCTTTACCGGCACCACGCTGTTCTCGGGCATCATCCAGACTGTCCATCACGGAGAGGTTTCAGTTGGTCTGCTCTTCGGCCTGATCTTCCTGATCTCGGGCCTGGCGTTCAAGGTCTCGGCCGTGCCGTTCCATATGTGGACACCGGACGTATATGAAGGCTCGCCTACGCCGATTACAGCTTTCTTCGCAACCGCGCCCAAGGTGGCTGCGATGGCCCTGTTTGCGCGGGTGCTGCATGACGCCTTTGGTGGAGTGGTGAAAGACTGGCAGCAGGTGATTGTGCTGCTTTCGGTTCTGTCGATGCTGCTGGGCGCAGTTGCGGCCATCGGTCAGCGCAACATCAAACGTCTGATGGCGTTCTCGTCGATTGCCCATATGGGGTATGCGCTTATTGGATTGGCGGCAGGCACCGAAATGGGCGTCAAGGCGATGCTGATGTACCTGGCGATCTATGTGACCATGAATATCGGCACGTTTGCGTTCATCCTGATGATGGAGCGCGATGGAAAACCCGTCACTGACATCGATGCTTTGCGCCAGTATTCAAAGCGTGATCCCGGTAAGGCATTGGCCGTATTGATCTTGATGTTCAGCCTTGCAGGCGTGCCGCCGATGCTGGGTTTTTTCGCCAAGTTCGGCGTGTGGCAAGCCGGTGTCAGTGCGGGTCTGACGGGCTTGGTCATCGTTTCGGCCATCGCCTCGGTCATCGGTGCGTTCTATTATCTGCGGATCGTGTTCTACATGTATTTCGGGGACGAGAATGAGGACCCGATCGAGACGCGCTCGACCCCGGTTCTGTGGGTTGCCCTTATGGGGTCTGCGGCGATGATGCTGGTCGGTGTGATTTATCAGTTCGGTATCGAAAGCGCGGCTGCAGCCGCGGCAACGACACTTGTCAACTGACATACAAATTACCCAATTGCAGAGGGCTCGGTCGGCGAACCGGGCCTTTTTGACATGACCGACTGGCCGCAGGGATACGGCTTGCACGTGTTGCAACAGGTCGACAGTACGTTGGATGAGGCGGCCCGTATTGCCCCTTCGGCGCAAGGACCAGTGTGGATCATGGCGCATAGCCAAACTTCGGCACGTGGTCGACGGGGGCGGGCTTGGGCCAACCCTAAGGGCAATCTGGCGGCCACTCTGTTGATGCGCCCGGACGGTAGCCCTGAACAAGCCGCCTTGCGCAGCTTTGTGGCGGCGCTGGCCCTGTTTGACGCCTGTGTCGCGGTCACCGGGCGTGCTGCTGGCTTTGCGCTTAAGTGGCCTAATGATGTGTTGCTGAACGGTGGGAAGCTGGCTGGTATACTTTTGGAAAGCACAGGGCAGGGACGCGCCGTGTCGCACTTGTCCATCGGCATTGGCGTCAACCTGTCCGAGGCTCCTCCGAGCCATGCGGTAGAACCCGGTGCACTGCGCCCTGTTTCGCTGCTGTCTGAAACCGGTGCCAGCGTCACGCCTGAGGATTTTCTAACCGAACTGGCCGCAGCTTATGCCGGGTACGAAAGCCAGTTTGCCACCTACGGGTTCGAGCCGATCCGAACCGCGTGGTTGTCCCGCGCAGCCCGGTTGGGCGAAGTCATCACCGCCCGCACCGCTACGTCCGAGACGGTGGGGACCTTTGAAACCGTGGACAGCAGCGGCAACCTTGTCCTAAAGACCGCCAAAGGCCGCGTTGGCATTCCAGCGGCGGATGTGTTTTTCTGAAGGAGACCGGGATGCTTTTGGCAATTGATTGCGGCAATACAAACACCGTTTTCTCGATCTGGGATGGTGAGAGTTTTCTGTGCACCTTGCGCACGTCGACCCACCATTCCCGCACGGCAGATGCCTATTTCACCTGGTATTCGACCTTGGTTAAGCATTACGGGATCGAGGCTGACATCACAGATGTCATAATTGCCTCAACAGTGCCCCGGGTGGTGTTCAACCTGCGGATTTTTGCGGATCGTTTCTTTGGGTGTCGGCCGCTGGTCGTGGGTAAGCCTGAATGCCTGCTGCCGGTTGCGCCCCGGATTGATGAGGGGACAGTACCCGGGCCGGACCGGTTGGCAAATGCGGTGGCGGCGTTCGATCGGCATGGTGGCGATGTGGTTGTCGTCGATTTTGGAACGGCTACGAATTTTGATGTTGTGGCCTCGGATGGGGCATATGTTGGCGGCATCATTGCGCCCGGTGTAAACCTGTCCCTTGAGGCTTTGCACCAAGGGGCAGCGGCATTGCCGCATATCGACATCACGCGCCCGGAAAGGGTGATTGGCACGAATACGGTTGGCTGTATCCAGTCAGGCGTGTATTGGGGCTATTCCGGGCTGATCGAGGGGTTGATTGCCCGGATCAAAGCAGAATATGGAATGCCGATGAAAGTGATCGGAACTGGCGGGCTGGCCCCTTTGTTCGATCAGGCTGACGTCGGGTTTGACGCCATCGAAGACGATTTGACGATGCACGGCCTGACCGTGATCCATCGCTATAACAAGGAAAATGGCTCGACATGAGCAGTGAACGACTGATCTATCTGCCGCTGGGCGGTGCAGGCGAAATTGGCATGAACGCGTATGTCTATGGCTATGGCAAGCCTGGGCAAGAACGGTTGATCCTTGTTGACCTGGGGGTGACCTTTCCGGATATGGACACGACGCCGGGGGTTGACCTGATCCACGCGGATATTTCCTGGTTGCAGGAACGTGCCGACCGGTTGGAGGCCGTCTTTGTCACCCACGCGCATGAGGACCACGTCGGCGCTGTGGCGCATTGTTATGGCGCACTAGGCGCGCCGATCTATGCGCGGGCGTTCACCGCCAACATCGCGCGCCGCAAAATGGAAGAGCATGGCCACCCCGAAGACGCTGTTCAGACCATCTCGGCCTGGCCAGAACAGATTTCGGTAGGTCCATTCTCGGTCGGGTTCCTACCGGTGTCACATTCGATTCCCGAAAGTGCCGCGCTGGTTCTTGACACCCCTGCGGGCCGGATCGTGCACACGGGCGACTTCAAGCTGGACACAGCCCCTATCGTGGGTGAGCCGTTTGATCCCGACCTGTGGGCCGAGGTGGCCAAGCCCGGTGTAAAAGCGTTGGTGTGCGACAGCACAAACGTGTTTTCCCAGCATGCCGGACGCTCGGAATCCGAGGTCGGCCCTGAGATCACCAGGTTGGTAGAAAGCGCCAGCGGTATGGTGGTTGCCACGACCTTTGCGTCAAACGTGGCCCGGGTGAAGACATTGGCCGAAGCCGGGCAGCGGGCCGGGCGTTCGGTCGTTCTGCTGGGTCGCGCCATGCGACGTATGATCGAGGCGGCCACTGAAACCGGCATCCTGACGGACTTTCCCAAAGTCGTTAGCGCCGAAGAGGCCGTCGACCTGCCGCGCCAGAATCTGATGTTACTTGTGACCGGAAGTCAGGGTGAACGTCGGGCCGCCAGCGCACAACTGGCGCGCGGTAAGTATCGCGGGCTGGAGTTGAAAGAGGGCGATCTGTTCCTGTTCTCGTCCAAGACCATCCCAGGAAATGAGCGTGGCGTGATCTTCATCATGAACCAGCTCAGCGAAAAGGGTGTGGATGTGGTGGATGACAGCTCGGGTCTCTATCATGTCTCGGGCCATGCCAATAGACCGGATCTTGAGAAAGTGCATGCGCTGATCGATCCGCAGATGGTCATCCCGATGCATGGTGAACACCGTCACCTGCGCGAACACGCCAAGTTGGCCGAGGCCGGTGGGCGCACGGGTATTCTGGCGGTCAACGGCACTATGCTGGACCTGACCGGGAACGCGCCGCGTGTGGTGGACTATATTGAAACCGGTCGGACTTATCTGGACGGCACGGTCAAGGTTGGTGCTTTGGACGGGGTTGTGCGCGACCGAATCCGTATGGCGCTGAACGGGCATGTTACTGTGACCGTTATTCTGGACGAAGAGAACGAGCCGTTGGGCGAGCCCTGGTGCGATACGATGGGGTTGTCCGAAACCGGAACCTCGCGTGCGGCGTTGGTCGAGGTACTGGAAGAGGATCTGAACCAGTTCCTCATGCGGGCAGATGCAAAAACCCTGCGGGATGATGACAAACTGGAAGAAGCCCTGCGCCGCATCGTTCGGCAGACCGCAAAATCTGAGATCGGCAAAAAGCCCGAGGTGACGACGGTGATCAGCCGAATGAAGTAAGCGCCGAGTCTTAGTCCGTTTCGGGCATCGGATAGCCCTTCAGACGCAGGAACAGGCTTTGTTCATCGCTGTGCTGGTAAAAGGGGACTGAAGTGGGCGGCGCGGTGTCAGTGATCCGTGCTGCGATTTCCGCCAGCACAACCTCAGTAATAAAGGGCAGGTCCAGATCGCGCGCCCGCTCTAGTGCAACCCATTGCAAATGGGACAGCTCGTCCGAGGCACGGCTGAAATCGTCCAGGTCGCCTTGTATCGCTGTGGCGTCGACCAGAAAGAACCGCGCATCAAACCGGCGCGGACGACCCGGAGGTGTCACCGCCCGAAACACAAACTGAAGCGCATCCGCCGCGGGTTGAATACCCATGTCCGCAAAGCTTTGCCAATCTTCGGGCACCGATCCGAGCCAGCCACCGGGCTGGCCAAGCATCAGCCCGGTTTCTTCCCATAACTCACGGATTGCGGCAGCGGCCAAAGCGTTCTGCATGCCCGGCTGCGCCTGTTCGCTCAGCCGTTCGCTGCAAATCTCGGGCAGGTTCGACGCCAAAGACACATCCGAATCCGCCGCGTCCACGGCGCCACCGGGAAACACAAACTTGTTCGGCATGAAGGCGGCTTTTGCGCCGCGCTGCCCCATTAGGATCGAGGGGTTGGTCAAGCGGTCTCGTAGCACGATGACCGTAGCCGCGTTCCGTATTGCTGATTTGTCTTCTGTCATGCCCTGCGCGACCCGGTTGCCAAGGTCATTACGCTTTTTCGAAACCGTGCATGCGGCGCGCCCATTGGTAGGCCACCACGGCCCCCTTGAAACGGGGCAGCAGGAACAGTGACAAGGCAGTGCAGCCAATTGCAAAAGCCAGGAACATCGTCAGTGGTTCAGGGCGCCACTGCACGTAAGTAAGATGCAAGGCAGGGGCCAGCAGATGGCCGACCAGCAGAATGGTCAGATAGGCCGGGCCGTCATCTGCCCGGTGGTGAAACAGTTCCTGACCGCAATTGCTGCAGCTGTCATTGACCTTCAGGTAGCCGCGCAAAAGCTTGCCCTCACCGCATTTCGGGCACCGGCAACGAAAGCCCTTTATCAGGGCAGCCTTGGTAGGTCGGTCATTTTCGGTCATGGTGTTGATCGTCTGATCTGTCATTTTGAAACTCGCGCGTTCGAATTGACGGGATATTGCGCTTGTTTTACCCCGCAGAAAAGGGGGGTGCGTCGCTTTGTGTCGCGATGCTCAGATCAAATCTTTAGGAAGCTTAACTTTCATCCCGGTGAAAAAATTCTGTTTTCAGCGACGGAACGGGGTTCCTGGGCCGTTTGAACCTATGTGAGCAGCGGCGATGGGGCCGCTTGAATCAAAGGAAAAACGATATGAAAAGCGTAAAATTCATCCCGGCCATCCTTATCTCGGCTGTTGCAATCACCGGCACCTCGGTGCTGGCTGCCGGTCCGAAAGACCGCGCACCCGTAACTTTCCAGGAATTGGACGCCAATGGCGATGGTCAGGTGACGCAGGACGAAATGCAGGCTCATCGCAATCAACGCTTCACCGATGCCGATACCGATGGGGACGGTCAGCTGAGTGTCGAGGAAATGCAATCCGCAGCCCAGACGAAGGCCAGTGAGCGCGTCACTAAGATGTTCGAAAAGAACGACGCCAATCAGGACGGTTTTCTGACCGAGGACGAGTTGCCCAAACCGCGCCGTGCTGGCAAGATGTTTGATCGTATCGACGCGGATAACAATGGGTCGATCTCGGAACAGGAATTTGCCGATGCAAAAGACAAGATGGGTCGAAAGCACAAGAAACACGGCCAGTCGGGCTCTGACGACAGCTGATGAAGGATGGAGGATCTGACCTCCCCTTTGCAGGATGTTCGCGGCACCTCTGGTGCCGCGGGCGACCCGGGCGACGATACGTTGCTGCGGCAGTTCGCAGATGGCGATGCTGCCGCTGCGCGTGAGCTGACCGATCGGCTGGGCCCGCGCAGCTTTTCCGTAGCTCTGCGGATGCTGGGTAACAGGGCGGAAGCCGAAGATGTGACGCAGGACGCCATGATGCGGCTGTGGCAAGTAGCGCCGAAATGGGTGCCGGGGCAGGCCAAGGTGTCGACCTGGCTGTACCGTGTGACGCTGAACCTGTGTGTGGACGTACAACGCAAGAAAAAGCCCGACAGGCTGGCCGAAGTGCCCGAGCCCGAGGATGGCGAACCAAGCGTGGCGGACCGGATGCAGGACATGGCACGCAAGGATGCGCTGCAGGACGCCTTGTCGCAATTGCCTGACCGGCAGCGGCAGGCCGTTATCTTGCGGCATATGGAAGAATTGCCCAATCCTGAAATCGCCGGGATTATGGGCGTTTCAACAGAAGCGGTAGAAAGTCTGACCGCGCGCGGAAAACGGTCTCTGGCGGCGATACTGGCCGGACGACGTGATGAACTGGGGTATGACGATGGCTGATGACACCACTGAACTTGAACAGTTGTTTGCCCAGGCGCGGCAAGCCCGGTCCGGTTTGCCCGATGAACTTGCGGTTCGAATTCTGACAGATGCCGAATCCGTACGGCTTTCCCGGATGACGCCTGTACTACAGCCACGACGCTCCCTGTGGGCGCGGCTATTGGACGGCTTTGGCGGCTGGCCCAGCATGGGTGGTTTGGTTGCGGCCAGCGCCGCGGGTGTTTGGATCGGGTTTTCAGCCCCTGACTTTCTGCCCGATCCGGCGACGTACATCTTTGCTCAGGACAGCAGTTTCGTAGTTGCAGATCTTGGCCTGGACACAACATTTCTGGAGGACGCGGAATGAGCGAAAATCCCAAACCCAAGAAACGCTGGGTAACGGTTTTGTTGATCGTGTCCCTGGCGCTGAACCTGCTGATCGTGGGCATCGCGCTGGGAACAGCCTACAGGGTCAAAGGCGGGGACCAGGCCAAGGCTCCACCCGGGTTCGGGTCCGCTTTGTACCGGGCATTGCCGAAAGAAGATCGCAAAGCTTTGCGCGGAGAATTGTCCGAGCGACACAAGCATGGATCAAAGCTCCGCGCCCAGGATTTCACTGCACTGGGCGCTGCATTGCGGGCCAATCCCTTTGATCCCGCGGCCGTGCAGGTTCTTTTGCAACAACAGGCGCAGGCCATGGCTGATTTGCAATTTGCCCTTCAGGATGAGTGGCTGGCGCGCGTCTCAGAGATGAGCGACGCAGAGCGTCAGGCCTATGCAACCCGGTTGGAAGAGGTTGTGCGGCGCAAACCTCATGGGCGCAAGCGGAAAGACTAAGCGGCGCTTTGCCGGACCCGAACCTGATCACGTCCGGCTGTTTTGGCAGCATAAAGCGCGGTGTCGGCGGATTTGATCAACTTTTCCAGCGGTGCGGGCCGGTGTAACAGCGATGGCGCGTCCGGCTTGGTTGCGATCAGACCTATGCTGATCGTAACCGGGATGGGGCAGGGTGCATCTGGCAGTTTAAACGGTTTTCGACGGATGCTGTTGCACAGTGTGCGGGCCAGCTCTAGCGCTTTTTCCTGAGTGGTGTCCGACAGGCCGATCATGAACTCTTCTCCGCCGATACGTGCGACGAAACCGGCAGTGCCGACGGTTTGCTGCAACCGTGCCGCCGCCTCGGTCAGGACCATATCCCCAGCGGAATGGCCGAAATTGTCGTTGATGGCTTTGAAGTGATCCAGATCGGCCAGCATTACCGCAAATCCCTGCCCGGACCGTGCGGCCCGGTGCGCGATCTGATCCATCGCGCGCATCGCATAGCGTCGGTTGTGCAGGCCGGTCAGCGGATCAACCCACGATTCGGCCAGCCCGCGGCGCAAGGATGCGCGCATCTGATCCAGTCGCACCTTGCGCGCCACTTGATTGTCGATGCGCAAAACCGTCTCCTCGGCACAGAACCCGCCCAGACAGATTGCATCGGCGCCCCGATCCAGCGCGTCCGAGGCGCGCTCGGCTTTCTCGCCCTCAAGAATACCTATCAGAACGGTGTGTCGCGTTGCCCCCCGGGATTTCAGATCAGCAAGAAGGTTCAGGTCGGCTGGACTGGCCCTCACTTCGACCACGATGGCGTCCGGCACCGGGCCGGACAACAACCCTTGAAGGTTTGACGATGTATGTACCGCCAAGCTGTGTCGCATACGTTTCGCCAAAGCGTTTTGCCAGATTGCGCCGGTACGCGCACTATGCGTCAGAACAGCCACTCGCGCTGGTTTGGATGCCGTAATCAAGGTGCCGGCAGGCTCGGCAAACCCGATGGGCTGCGAGCTGTTTCCAGCCTTCAGATCCTGTGTATCAGCCCGTGCGCGTAACAGGCTGCGAACCCGGGCCAGCAAAAACGTATCCTTGAACGGATGCGCCAACACATCATCCAGCCCGTCCTCCAGTGCCTTCAACCTGGCTGCTTTGTCGTTTTGCGGCGCAATCGCGACAACCGGTACGTCCATGAGATCCGGATCAGCCATCACCAGCTTTTTCACATCCGCAGCGACACCGTCCGGCAAGGTCTGAGAGGTCAGAACCAGATCGGGCTTGGCCCGGCGCAGCAGTCCCGCCAACCCATGAAGCCGTTCGCCCTGAACGACGTGATACCACGCCGCCGTCAGCTGAACCTTCAGCATGATGCGATTGGTCGAGGTCCCGTCGAGGACAAGGATGGTTCCCTGCACGGACATATTGGTCACCGTTGATTGCATGCGTTGCCAAAGTGTTTATGAGTCTGGTTAACAAACCCTTTCCAAGAGCTGATCCGGGGCCTCTTTATGCCAATATCCGCCCAATCTGCTGAAACGCTGGCGCTGAACGCTCTGGGCTGGCTTGTCGGAAACGAAGAGCTTCTGCCTGTTTTTCTGGGCTCTACCGGCACATCAGAGCAAGATCTGCGAGACAGAGCCTCTGAGCCGGAGTTGCTGGGATCAGTGCTGGAGTTTCTGATGCTTGACGATTCGTGGGTGGTTGCCTTTTGTGACGCGAACTCAGTGCCCTATGAATTGCCGGGGCAAGCGCGCGCCGTTTTGTCCGGCGGGGCCGATGTCCACTGGACCTGAACCTAAAACCTTGCAGGAGCACGCAATGCCCATAGACGCCATCTTGTTCGACAAGGACGGTACACTGTTTGATTTTGCCGACACGTGGGGGGCATTTGGACGTAATGTGCTGATGCGGCTGGCCGATGGAGACCTCAGGCGCGCAACCGAATTGGGGCATGTCATCGGGTTCGATCTGGAACAAGTCACATACTCGGCTGACAGTATTGTCGTGGCGGCGACGGCTGACGAGATCGCGGCGACCCTGGCCCCGCATGTACCTGAACTCACGCAGGCCGAGCTGGTCGACCTATTGAACAGCGAGGCCGCCACTGCAGCGCAAGCACCAGCCATTCCGTTGCTGCCGTTTCTGGAGGGGTTGCGGCAGGCCGGTTTCAAGCTGGGAGTAGCCACAAATGACAGCGAAGCGCCCGCGCTGCAACATCTGGAATCTGTGGGCATCAGGGGTCACTTTGATTTTGTTGCAGGCTATGACAGCGGCCATGGACACAAACCCGGTCCCGGACAATTGCTTGCATTTTCCGCCCATGTCGGGGTCGAGCCCGCGCGCGTGGCCATGGTAGGGGACAGCTTGCACGACCTGCAGGCGGGGCGTGCCGCCGGGATGACCACAATCGGTGTTCTCACCGGAGTTGCCCCGGCTGAGGCGCTTTTGCCTATGGCTGATGTTGTATTGCCGGATATCGGACATATCCCGGGCTGGTTGGCAAAAAACTGACGGCTCAGCAGCTGTTTTCGGCGGTTCGGAATAGAAAACCGACATAGGTTGTCGCAGACAGAGCGGCCAACCGCCCGGGTTCGGGGCTTGCTTGGGAAAGTGCAAGCTCCGGAGGACAAAATGGCCGACACAAAAACTCGCAGACGCCGCGGCGGAGGGCGTGCCGGTGCGGCTGAACGCAGGGGCAGTGCGGTGATCGACCAGATGCCGTGGGACCCTCCGATCAACACTGACAACCCCACCGAGCCGCTGGATGCAGCCGGGATCGAGGCGATCCACGAAGGCGCCATGCGCATTCTCGAAGAGATCGGAATCGAGTTCTACAACGAAGAAGCTATCGGTATCCTGCGCGAAGCAGGCTGTACGATTGAAGGCGACAACGTCCGTATGGGCCGGGATTTTGTGATGGAGATGGTCGGCAAGGCACCGTCCACCTTCTCGATCACTCCGCGCAACTTGGATCGCAAGATCGAGATCGGTGGCAAAAAACTGCTTTTCGGCAATGTTTCCTCGCCCCCCAATTACTGGGATATGGAGATCGGGACCAAGGTTCCAGGCAATCGCGAGATGTGCCGAAACCTGTTGAAACTGACCCAGTATTTCAACTGTATCCATTTCGCCGGGGGCTATCCGGTTGAGCCGGTGGATATCCACGCCAGCGTTCGGCATCTGGATGTTCTCTATGACAAGCTGACCCTGACGGATAAGGCGATGCACGCCTATTCTCTGGGCAAGGAGCGCGTCGAAGATGTGATGGAAATGGTCAGAATCGCCGGAGGCCTGAGTCACGAAGAGTTCGAAGAAACTCCGCGCATGTACACCAACATCAACTCGACCTCGCCGCTGAAACATGACCATCCGATGATTGATGGTTGTCTGCGTTTGGCGCGACGGGGGCAGGCGATTGTGGTGACACCGTTTACATTGGCTGGCGCGATGGCCCCGGTGACAATGGCCGGTGCTGTGGCGCAGTCCTTGGCCGAGGCGCTGTGCGCCATTGCCCTGTTCCAATATGTGCGGTCCGGGATTCCCTGCGTTATCGGCACGTTCACTTCGAATGTGGACATGAAATCCGGCGCTCCGGCCTTTGGCACGCCGGAATACATGCGCTCGACCCAGATGACGGGACAGATGGCGCGGTACTACGGCCTTCCGATGCGGTCTTCGGGTGTGTGTGCTGCAAACGTGCCTGACGGGCAATCGATCTGGGAGACGTCGAACTCCCTGTGGGCGGCAGTTCAATCCGGCACCAATATGGTTTACCACGCAGCCGGATGGTTGGAGGGCGGTTTGATCGCAAGCCCCGAGAAGTTCATCATGGATTGCGAAATACTTCAGCAAATTCAACGATATATGCAGCCTGAAATTACCGCAACCGGACCCGATGAAATCGCACTGGATGCGATCCGTTCCGTCGGGAACGAAGGCCATTTCTTTGGCATCCAGCACACGCAGGATCGTTATACCACCGCCTTCTACCAGCCCTTCCTCAGCGATTGGAAAAACTATGAAGGCTGGGATGTGGCCGGTGGCATCTGGACCGCCGAGCGTGCCCACCACATGTTCAAGGAGATCATTACCAGCTTTGAACCTCCGGCGCTGGATGAGGGTATCCGGGACGAGCTTGCCGACTTTGTAGCGCGCCGCAAATCCGAAGGCGGGGCGCCTACGGATTTCTGATATGACGTAATCAAATTACGCTTTGAGACTCGGTCATATTGTCCATATCTCACGATGCGTTTTGGCGTTTTATTAAGGATTGTCAGGCCAGATTGGCGGGGAAACCAATCTGGGGCATCTCATGCATGGTCTGATCAATCGGGCGATACAGTCTTTTGTGTGCGCGACCTACGGACAATCGTGCTGGCTGCGCGTGACCGAGGTGGCCGAGTTGGGATTCGTCGAGTTTGAGGCCATGCTCGTCTACGATGATGACATGACGGTCCGGGTGTTGGATGCGCTTTGCGCCGACCTGAACAGACCTCGAGCTGAAATGCTGGAAGATTTGGGAACTTATCTGGTCTCGCACCCAAAAATGGAGGACTTGCGCCGATTGCTGCGGTTCGGTGGCGTAATCTATGTTGAGTTTTTGCATTCACTGGATGATTTGTCCGACAGGGTCAGGTTGGCCGTGTCCGATCTGTGCCTGCCCGCGTTGGAACTTCGTGAAGTATCGCCGACGGAATATCAGCTGCGCTGTTTTCCTGGCTTGCCCGGCTATTCCAGCGTCATGGTCGGTGTTTTGCGCGCGATGGCTGATGACTATGGGGCCTTGGCGATGTTGTCCCATGAGGGCCAAGAGGGAGCGGCCGAGGTCATCTCAATTGTTCTGGTGGAAAGCGCTTTTGCCGAAGGGCGGAATTTTGATCTGGGGGCGCGGAAATCATGATGGATACCGGTGATTTGGGTGCTTTGTTGGAAACGCTGTGCCCCATGTTCGTGCTTGTGGATGAGACTGGGCGCATCCTGCGCGTCGGTCCGACACTGCAAAAACTGCGCCCCGATCAGCAGATGGCAGGCAAGAGCTTTGTGGACGTGTTTAAGCTGGTGCGCCCCCGCGCAGTGAAGTCCGTGTCAGCCTTGATGTCACTGGCCGGGGCCAAACTGCACCTGAAACTTCACGACACACCAAGTACAGCGCTGAAAGGATTGATTGCACCGCTGCCACAGGGGAAGGGCGCAGTCATCAACCTGTCGTTCGGAATCTCGATCCTGGATGCGGTGCGGGATTACGCGCTGACCAGTGCCGATTTCTCGGGCACGGATTTGGCGATCGAACTGTTATATCTGGTTGAGGCCAAGTCCGCGGCGATGGAGGCCTCGAGGTCGCTGAACCTGCGGTTGCAAGGCGCCATGCTGGCTGCCGAGGAACAAGCTCTTACAGATATGCTGACCGGCCTGAAAAACCGGCGCGCAATGGATGTATTCCTTGGCCATCTGATATCCGGCAGCACCCCTTTTGCCCTGATGCATCTGGATCTGGACTACTTCAAATCCGTCAACGATAGATTTGGTCATGCGGCAGGCGATTACGTCTTGCAGCAAGCGGCGCAAATAATGATTGAGGAAACTCGAAGCGACGACACGGTCGCGCGTATCGGTGGAGATGAGTTTGTTATTATTTTCAGAGGCTTGATAGACGAAAAGGTTCTGTCGGCTGTCGCCGGGCGTCTGATTGAACGGCTGAAAAAGCCGATGGAATTCGAAAGCAATACCTGCCGGATATCAGCCAGTATCGGAACGGCCTTGTCGACACAATTCGTGTCACTCAAAGCTGCGGAGATTCTACACGCTGCGGACTTGGCTTTGTATGAGGCGAAGCGCAAGGGACGGTCCCGCCACGCCCTCTATTCAGCGTTGGCAGAGCTTGGGCAGGAAGGCACGACGACGGGGACACCCTCGGAATAGCCGCACCAGCCTCGCTGCTCACGAATTGCCTATGTGAGAGAGTTAACTTTGCCTGGTCGCCGTGGACAGAGTTGCTGCAATATGGCTTTTGATGCGAGGCAACTCACCGACCACCGGCATCACCTGACCTATAAAGCCCGCGTCGCTTAGTTCTTTCGGTACATCCTCAAGTACGTGCCCACCGGTGCAGGCAAAAAAGGGCAGACAAAGGGCCTGACGGGTCAAACCAGTGGCGGCTTGGGCAATCGAAGGTGGCTCTTCCACAAAGCCGAGGTGAGAGGATTTGAACGTTAGATGCTGTTCCAGTTCCGCTGCAAAGGCTGTTGCAACGGCAGAAGGATTGCGGCTGCGACCAGAGCCGTGGGCGGCCAGAACCAGATCGGTATTGGCGGCCTTCCATTGGTTTTCGGCCAGCACATCGCGCAGCGCATCGGCGACTAACGCGGGCAGTTGCGGGTCAACACCCAAGGGGTCGAGAATGCGTCGTTGCCGATCTCTTAGCCGGTTGGGCAGCGCGCTGGTCACAAACCAGCCTTTTGCCATAAAAAGCGGATAGATCACCGTGTCTTCGGGCAGGCGGTCCAGACACTCCTCCAGCATACTAGGGGCAGCCAAAGTTGCGGATCCAACGCTGACCCCGTGACACTGCGCGTCGACTTCGGCCGCATAAGCGGCCAGCGCAGCTTCGGCGGGGTCGGGGTCCGATGGCTGACCATGAGCGACGATAAGGGCATTGGGCATTTAAGAAATCCTGATTGGTTTCCCGATAGGTGTACCCTGACGGTCCAATGTCAATCGATGTTTGATGAATGTCAGCCCAACAGAGTCAACCAAAACAGAACCGTCAAAATGGACGCCGCTGTACCGATCAGCACGGACGACGCGGCAACCCGTTTCGCCCGCCCATACATGTTGGCAAATATATATGCGTTGAACCCGGGCGCCATAGCCGCGTTCAAAACACCAGACCGGAACAAATCCTGCGGTAGGCCAACAGACGACCCAAACAGCCAAACCAAGCTTGGATGCAGCATCAGGGATATGGCACAGACAAATGCGATGGCGCGCAGGTCGCCTTCGGGTTTGTATTTGACCAGCACACCGCCCAGTGCAAACAGGGCGCCGGGCAGGGCAGCCCGGGTCACGAGGCCAAGGGCCTCGTCCACGACGGCAGGCACTACGATCCCCGACAGGTTGACCACGAAACCAAGCGCGATGCCAAGGATCAGTGCGTTGCGGAACATTGCGGACAAGATGGACCGCACCATCCGGGTGCCGCCGTGGCCACGGTTTCTGATCACCTCCATCACCGTGATGCCGACGCCGTAGCAGAAAGGAGAGTGGAAGGCGATGATGGCGTAGTTTCCGGTCAGGTTTTCGGGGCCATAGGCGCGCTCGATTATCGGCAAACCCAACAGGACGGAATTGGAGAACAGACAGCAAAACCCAATCGCGACACAGTCCTCCCAGTCGCGTTGAAATATCAATCGCGCCCCAAAGAGGCCCGCGCAAAAGCATAGCGCGGCGGCGATGTAAAAGCTGGCCAAAAGCCGGGGATCAAAACTGGCGCTCAAGTCCAGATTGGATATCGCCAGAAACAGCAGACACGGGATCGCAAAGCCCTGCGTGAACTTCATCAACCCGTCGATATGAATTTCTTTGAAGTATCCCAGGCGGGTAGAGGCATAGCCAGCCCCGATCACCAGGAAGACCGGAAGAATAACGTCGATCAGGCTTTGCAGCATGTTAAGCCCCCCGTGTATTGCGCCATTGCCGGCGGCGGTATTTCGGGGCGGGCGATCAGCGGCCTACAGGCCCTGAAGGATCACCATGCCGTCATAGGCCGGGGTGATGTAGTCGTCGGTTTCCGCCTCGACCGTGGCATAATCCAGATCGATATGCATGTTGGTCAGCACTGCGCGTTTGGGTCTTAGTTGGTCGATCCATCCCAGCGTCTTTTCCAGATGCGCGTGAGTGGGATGTGGTGACCGGCGCAGAGCATCGACCACCAAACAATCCAGCCCTTCCAGCAGCGGCCAGACATCGTCATAAATCTCGGCAACATCCGGAAGGTAGACCAGCTTGCCCATCCGGAATCCCAGCGCATCGATAGTGCCGTGATTGACCCGGAACGGATGAAAGGGGATAGGTCCGCCAGGGCCGTTCACTTCGAACGGGCCGTTGATGGATTTAAGCTGCAGGATCGGCGGATAGGGTGAGCCTTCGGGTTGTACAAAGGCGTACCCGAACCGCCCCAGAAGGTCGTTTTGCGTGTCGCCATCCGCCCAGACCGGCACCCGTTCCCGCATGTTGAACACGATCATGCGCAGATCATCAAGACCGTGGACATGATCAGCGTGTGAATGGGTATAGACAACACCATCCAGCCGTCCTGTGCCGGTGCCCAACAATTGGCTGCGCATGTCAGGCGAGGTGTCGATCAGAACCGAAGTTGTACCATCGGGTCCATCGCGTTCCACCAGCATCGAGCAGCGGCGACGGATGTTTCTGGGATTGTCGGGATCGCACGCGCCCCAATGCCCTCCCAGCCGAGGCACACCACCGGATGAACCGCAGCCAAGGATGGTACAACGCAATTCGGTCATGCAGCTGCCTTGTAGGCCGCAACCTTGGTGAACAACCGGTCGAAGTTAACCTGTGTCTGCGCTGCGAAATCGGCGTAGTCCAGACCGAACACCTCGGCTCCCTTGCGGGCGGTATGTGCGGTGTAGGCGGGTTCGTTGCGTTTGCCGCGATAGGGCGGCGGGGCCAGATAGGGCGCGTCGGTTTCCACCAGAATGCGATCGACCGGTGCGCTGGCGAAGATATCCCGCAATTCCTGACTTTTGGGAAAAGCAGCAATACCGGACATGGACAGGTAGAACCCAAGATCCAATGCTGCCTTGGCCAGTTCTGCCGATGAGGAAAAGCAATGCATCACACAAGAATAGGGCGCGTTGCGGTGCTCTTCGGCCAGAATCCGGGCCATATCGTCATCCGCTGCGCGGGCGTGAATGATCAGAGGAAGACCAGTGCGCTGGGCGGCCTCGATATGAACGCGTAGTGATAGCTTTTGAACCGCGGCGGAGTCGGCGGTGTAATGGTAATCCAGCCCGGTTTCGCCGATGCCCACAAACTTGGGGTGCTGAGACAGGGTGATCAGCTCATCAACGGTCGCCATTGGCTCGTCTGCTACACTCATGGGATGGGTGCCAGCCGCGTAGAAAACGGGTGCGTTCGCCTCTGCCATGGTGCGTATGGTGGGTTCATTGCGTAGACGCGTGCAAATCGTGACCATCCGGGTCACGCCCGCCTCAGCTGCGTTAGCGATAATCTGGTCCAGTTGCCCGTCGAAATCGGGGAAGTCCAGATGGCAATGACTGTCGGTAATCTGGGGGGTGTCGCTCATCTGCTCTGACCGGCGGTTTCCTGTATCTTGAACACCGTATCTAGGACCAGAGCGGCAGGGTCAAGGTTCACCGCCTGACCATGGCGTGCGCGGGCTGTAATTGTCGCGGCAACCTCAGCCCAGCGCCGAGCTTGAAGCGGCGACGCAGACAGGCGGCTTAGCGTTTCGGCCTCATTCGGGGCGGCCTCGGGCATCAGCGGTGCGCCGGTTGCACCAGTCAGGGCAAGGCGGGACAGGGCAACGTCGATCAGGGTTAGCAACAGTTCAAACCGCTCTGCCGCGCCACGTTGGGCGGCAGCTTCGGCAAGGGCCAGCGCGCGCTGGCGATCCATCCGGGGCAAGGTGCCCAGTATACCGATCAACTCGGCGTAGATTTCCAGCCCGCCCAGATTGATCAGCCGGACCGCATCGCCCACGGATCCCGCAGCAAGGGCCGCAAGATGTTCGGCACGACCGGGCAGTTCGGCTCCGGTTTGGGCCAGTGCGGTCTGCATATCCTCGGCCCCAAGCGGCGACAGGCGCAGGGTTCGGCAGCGAGACCGGATCGTCGGCAACAGGCGGGACGGTTGGTGCGACACCAACAATAGCGTAGTGCGCGCGGGCGGTTCTTCGAGCATTTTCAACAGTGCATTGGCTGCACTGACATTCATCTCATCCGCCGAGTCGACGATCACCACACGGCGCCCACCATCTGCCGAGGACAGACCAAAGAACTTGCCCAGTTTGCGAATGTCATCAACGACGATCTCGCCGCGCAGGCGTCCCTGATCATTAACGGATCGGGTGATCGCGGCCAGACCGGGCTCAGCCCCGGCCTGAATGCGATGAGTGACCGGATGATCGGGGGCAATCGCCAGCGTTTCGGGCGGCGGTGGCGCGCCAAACAGGCCATCTTCTTCGGCCGGAGGGGTTGCCAGCAGAAACCGCGCAATCCTCCAAGCCAAGGTTGCTTTGCCCACCCCGCGCGGTCCGGTCAGCAACCAGCCGTGATGCAGGCGCTCTGATGTATAGGCGCTCAGAAAGGCCTGTTCGGCCGCGGCTTGCCCAAAAAGTTGTCGGGTTTCACGCGGGTGCGGGGCACCGGGGGCCTGATCCGGGGAGGGTGTGTCGTCGCTCATTTCTCGTCTGTCACAAGGTTTGTTGGACGATATCTGTCACATCCCGGGCAACGCTGTCCATGTCCCGGTTACCGTCGATCACGCGAAACCGGTCAGAAAACTCATCTGCCAGAGCCAGAAACCCCGCGCGCATTTTCTGTTGCAGGTCGATGCCAAAATCCTCGAACCGCTCTTCCGATCCCTGACGTCCTTTGGCCCGCGACAGTCCCGTTTCCGGGTCCATGTCGATCAGAACAGTCAGATCGGGTTCACGTCCGATCATCAGGCTGTGCAGCTGATCGACCAGTCCGCGCAGGTCACCTCGGGACAGGCCCTGATACATGCGGGTGCTGTCGGCGAACCGGTCGCAGATCACCACTTTGCCTTCAGTCAGCGCTGGTTCGATCGTTCGTTCCAGATGATCCCGCCGCGCGGCAGTGAACAGCAAGATTTCGGTTTCAGCCGACCAGCGGTCAGGGTCGCCCTCCAGAACCAGGCTGCGAATTTCCTCGGCCCCGTCCGAACCGCCGGGCTCGCGTGTCAGAACGACCTTATGGCCCATACCGATCAGATGCTCGGCAAGCATACGTGCCTGCGAGGATTTACCTGATCCGTCAATACCTTCGAAGGTCAGAAACAACCCGGATCTTGTCACAATGCGTCCAATGGGTTGCCAATCACGTCGGTCAGGACGATGCCGCCTACGGTCATCATGCGCACCATAAATCCACCTGTTGGGACATCCTGCGCGGCGACCAGAGGCCTGCGAATCTCGGGCAGGCCTTCGGGTTTGATGACCAGTTCGGCCAGCTGCTGCCCTTTGGTAATCGGCGCGTTGACGGGGCCCTCATAGACCACTTCGGCCTCGACATTGGAGTCTCCCAGAACGGGGAACAGCAAGGACAGGTCTTCTTCGGGTACCAGTCCAACGGTCTTGTTGGCCCCCATCCAGACCTGCGCTTCGGCTAGCGGCGTGTCCGGGTTGGCAACTGTCCTCTCGACAAAATTACGAAACGACCAGTTAACAACAGCCTCGGCCTCCTCTGCGCGACGGGCGGTGCTGTCGAGGCCGGAGAGCACAAAGATCACCCGGCGGTCCCCCTGTTTGGCCGATCCGACAAGACCGTAACCGGCCTCTTGCGTATGACCGGTTTTCAGCCCATCCGCGCCAATGCCCAGTTTCAAAAGCGGGTTGCGGTTTCGCTTGTTTGACGGTGCACGACCATCGAATTCAAACTCTTCTTCGGCGAAAAGGGGGTAATATTCGGGGAAATCCGTGATTAACCGGTTCGCCAGAACTGCAAGGTCATGCACGGACATCATGTGACCCGCGGCGGGCCAGCCGTTGGAATTGGCGAAGTTCGAGTTATCCATCCCGATCTGCTGGGCGCGCTGTGTCATATAGCGGGCGAATCCGGCCTCGGTCCCGTCGGGGCTCAGCGCTTCGGCGAGCACAACGCATGCGTCATTGCCCGACAATACGATGATGCCGCGCAACAAATCCTCTACCCGGACTCGGTCCTGCGTATTCAGGAACATGGTTGATCCGCCATAGCTCATGGCGTGTTCGGACACCGGTAGGGTTTCGTCCAGCGTCAGGCGGCCATCCCGCAGTGCCTCGAACGCCACATAAAGCGTCATCAGCTTTGACATCGACGCGGGCGGCAGTGGCTGATCTGCTTCCTTGGACAGAAGAACGGTTCCGGTCGTCTGGTCCATCACATAGGCCGCGCGGGCCTGAGTATCGAAAGCATGGGCGGGCAGGGCAAACAGCGCCAGGCCCAGGGTCAAAACGGATGATCGCAGTGAGGACAGCATCGGGGGCCTCCTTTGGTTTTCAGTTTTTGACGGTGAACGCGTCGGTGAATCCAAGGTCTTTGACATCGCCTTGGATTGCGTTCCGTTCAGAGCGGGTTGCAGCCGGGCCAACCAAAACGCGCCAGACCGTTTTGCCATCGCTTTCCAGTTCACGCACATCGGCGTTCAGCCCGTTTCGCTTGATCTTTTCAGCGGCACTTTTGGCATTGGCTTCAACGTTGAAGGTTCCAACCTGAACATATGGCTTGCTGATCGACCGGGGGGCCGCCGCCTGCGTCGCTGTGGCCGCTTCAACAGCGGTTGGTTCCGCCGCATCAATTGCCGCCGCTGCGCCTTCGATCGGGTCCAACGTAGTTTCCGTAATTTCGTTGGCAGGCTTCTTTTGCCACCATTTACGTTTGGCCGGTTTTTCCGTGGGCGGAGTAACCTCGGGGTCCGACAATGTCGCTGCCGGTGCGGCCTGAACAGCGGTTTCTGCAACTTCCTCAGTTGCTTCGGCTGCTGAGTCCGTCGCGGCGTCAGCTGCTACAGCAGCACCTGTTGCAGCAGCAGTTTCCTTCTTTTGCCACCATTTCCGTTTGGCCGGTTTTTCAGTGGGCGGAGTGACCTCGGGGTTCGACAATGTCGCCGCCGGTGCGGCCTGAACAGCCGTTTCTGCAACTTCCTCAGCTGCTTCGGCTGCTGTGTCCGTCGCGGCGTCAGCTGCTACCGCAGCACCGGTTACAGCAGCAGTTTCCTTCTTTTGCCACCATTTCCGCTTTGCAGGCTTTTCCGTCTCAGCGGTTTCGCCGTTGGATGCGGCCGGGTCCACTTTCGGCGTGTCCTCTGCGCTAGCGGTTTCTGTCCCGGCTGTTTCCTCGGGCGCGGGCTTTTTCTGTTCGGCTTGTTTGCGGCGCAGGGCGACCACTTCGACTTTTGTCGGTGCTCCCGCAAGGATGCCCAGCTTTTCGGCCGCCGCCGAAGACAACTGCAGGGCTGGACCGGGCAGGTTTCTTTCCCTGCGGAACAGGGCACCCGTCACGGTTTTGTTATTGGACGTGTTTTTGATGACCACGCGCTCTGGCTGTGTCACTTCGGGGTGTGCCACCCAGATACCGCCCAAGGACGGGCGGCCGTCCCAAAGACCGGCTTCGGTAACCTGAAAAACCTCGGGGGCTTCCACGGACTCGCGAGAGTTGTCCGAGTATTCCGGGAACAGTTCAGTCTTTCCGTCGTTCTCGGTGTCGCTGCTTTGCGCATCACCAGAAGCGCCATCTGGCGACAATGCCTCTTCGCAGCCTGCCAGAACTGCCAATGACAGGGCCAGAACCGCCAATGATCGCGGTTTTGCGCGTGTCTCACTCGCTCGCTTCATTTTGTCATCCCTTGCCTGAAAGGGTCTCGTTTCCTGAACCCCGCCGCCACTCGCCGGTTCTGTTTCGCCGGGCTGATATGGTCTTTCCGCCGAAGCATAACGCGAGCCGGGGTTCAAGGAAAGACCGCTGCGCTACCTTCGGCGAGATTTCCCTATTTGCTCTTGCCACCGTTTCAAGTTCGCCTTAGACCCGGCCCCACGCGGGGAGGTGGCAGAGTGGTCGAATGCGGCGGTCTTGAAAACCGTTGAACGTGAGAGCGTTCCCAGGGTTCGAATCCCTGTCTCCCCGCCACTCAAACCTGCCTCATTTCAGTTGCGTTTTCTGACCCGGAATTGTGCCGCAATTCCCGCGAGTTGGCGCATGCGCTTTCAATCAGAGACAGAGCGGACCGTACATTCAGAGGACACTTAAGGCCCCAGTCTCAGTGCCGCATATTGGCGGGGT
>NZ_FWFP01000003.1 GCF_900172215.1 Ruegeria meonggei | reverse complement strand
ACAGAGCAGAAAGAGAAGCGCAATCCGACGATTGCGCTGGCGCCGACGCCTACATGGTCAGTGAGGATCCGAACAGTGGCGAAGTCGGGTCGCCAAGTTTCCTCATTCGGCTTGGCAATGTCCCGGAGTTTGATGAGTTTTAGATATCTAACTGGCTTCAGCTTAACTCTCTAATTGCACCGCGGTTGCGGTACTAGCTCGACCAAAAACTTATTTATTGGCAGCAGAATAGACTGTATTGGGCGTGGATTTTGTCACGAAACAGGGCAATTACACCAAGAAAGCGGTCGTTGGAACAAACGCAGAGAATGCTCACTTCGTCCCGCTCTTCGGACCTCCGTCCGTCTTCCAGCTTTGTTCGCGCAGCGAATGTCTCCTTTGACGGGCCGCGCCGCAGCGACGATGCCCACAGATCAACGGCAATTAGGGCTGCTCGTGTCGCCAACTGAGGTTGAAATTGTGCGGATGCTGCGCAGCAACTGATGGCGGCTGTGAGTCCATTTTGGCCGATGTTTGGCTGGCTTCAAATGGCAACAATGCTTGGACGGCCCTACCTTGCAAAGTTCGGCGGACGGCCGCCCAAAAGACGTTGACGTGTCTGCTTAGTCGCATTGCTACCTATAACAAGAAACCCTGCAATGCGGCTGGGGAAAGTCACCTAGACACTTTCCGTTAAATTCGCTTAGTCGCAACCAATGCTGGAAATCGCGAAAGGCGGATGTGGCCGCCTTTCGATAAATTGTACGTCAAATCTGATTATCTGTTGAGGAACTCCAGTTCATACTTATCCGCAACATCGGGCAAGGGATGTTCGGCGTGAAGCGACTTGACGATACCGTAGATCATGAACAGTAAGATCACGGCAATTGGCAGCCCGGCGACGATTGACGCCGTCTGGAGCGCGCTCAAGCCGCCAGCTAGCATCAGAACTCCAGCAACAACGCCTGCCGTGATCCCCCAGAAAACACGGAACTTGACCGGTGGGTGTTCGTCACCCATCGACAACATTGTGCACATTACCAGTGTCCCCGAGTCAGAAGACGTGACGAACCACGAAATCAGCAGGACTGTGATCAGTACGGTGATCGGATAAACCAGCCAAGTATAGCCAAATCCTTTGACTGTTTGGAACACGCCAGCCGCATAGTCGTTGTTAACTGCTTCGACGACGCCCGCGTCATAGAACAGATCAACGCCTGCGGCAGCGCCACCAAAGACTCCCATCCACAGCATCACAACCGATGTCGGAATTAGAAGCACGCAATAGCAGAACTGCTTGATTGTCCGACCTTTGGACACGCGTGCAATGAACAGGCCCACAAACGGACACCATGCGATCCACCAACCCCAATAGAAGATCGTCCACCAGCTCTGCCATTGGTTCTCGGGCTCACCATTGATCCAAAAGCCCATCGGGATCACTGTCCACAAGTAGTCGCCAAAGCCGGATATCGTGATGCCCAGCAAAAAAGCTGTCGGCCCCAGGATTATGAAAAGGATCAGCAGTCCAATACTTGCCATAACGTTGGCCTCGGACAAGATGCGCACGCCTTTGCCAACGCCGGAGGCAGCGGAAGCTGTACCGAGACAGGTAATGACTGCGACAAGGATTAACTGATTTGTTTGGGTGTTGGCCATCCAGCCCAGGTCTTCAAGACCAGCAGCGATCGGCGTTACACCCAATCCCAATGAGGTGGCCAGGCCAAATATGGTACCAAATACTCCGATCAAGTCGACGAGGTGCCCCCAAGGACCATATATCCGCTCCTTGAGCACCGGATAAAGTGCCGTGCGCAGTGTAAGTGGCAACCCATGACGATAAGAAAAATATGCGAGAGATAGTCCTACCAGCACATACAGAGCCCAACCGTGGAACCCCCAATGGAAGTTTGTAATCGTAACGGCGGACACTGCCGCACCGACCGACCCGGGTTCAATTCCTGCACGATCGAGAAAAGGGCTGCCTTGAATATGGAACATCGGCTCAGCCACGCCCCAATAGATCAGCCCAGATCCCAAGCCCGCACTAAACAGCATGCAGATCCATGAAAACGTCGAAAAATCGGGCTCGTCGTCATCTTTACCCAGTTTCACATGACCGAACCGGCTGATCATCAGCCAAATCACAAAGAACAGTGCTACGTTGACGACCAGTACGTAAAACCAGTCCAGACTGCCGATGATAAAATCCTTGCCTGACGCAAAGATCGCACTTGAAGCTTCAACATCGCGAATTGTGAAGAACACAAACCCCAATATCATTACCATTGAAGCGATACCCATCGTCGGGTTCATACCTTTGAACAAGCCGCTTTTTGCAACAAGATTGTCAGGTTTCTGTGTCGATTGATCACTCATTTTGCACCTCTTAGCCCTGTTGTTTCGGCTTACCGTGTTGATCCTGCAGCGCCTTGACGTTCAGACGTCACGAGCCAAGACCGGAACGCTTCCTCCAGACGCGCATGGTTATTTGCCCACCATTCAGCGTCCGACAGAATGTAAAGATTGTCCTCATACGCCGGGCCGTTCGGAATACGCGCCAAAACGTCATCTGACAGGAGTGCCATTGAGGATTTACGGGTCGGACCATTTGGTAAGTGCCCAACCATGTCTGCCAGTGAATTTGAGCTGCTGGCAAAGCGAATGAAGTCGATGGCGCCTTCCTTGTTCTGACTTCCCTTTGGAATACCAAACAAATCCAGTTCGATCACACGGCCGTCCATATTGACGGTGAAATCTGCGCCCTCTTCCTGTGCAGCGGTCGCGCCTGTTGTTGCCCAAATTGAAGACATCGCTACGTCACCAGCGTTCAGCATGCGCACCGGTTCACGACCGGTTTCCCAGATTTGCAAACCGGACTTTATTCCGTCCATCTTTTTCAGGGCGCGCTCAACGCCTTCCTCGGTTTCAAGTGTTGGGTATACATCTTCGCGCGCCACGCCATCAGCCATAAGAGCCCACTCCATGATCACTGTCGGATCATTTCGGATCGCGCGTGGACCTGGATAGGTTTCGGTGTCGAAGAAATCAGCGATGGTTGAGGGAGGCGTGTCCGCAAACTGAGAACTGTTAAATGCGTATGCGGTTCCCCAGACAATGACACCGACACCACAGTCGTTCAGGGCGCCTTCGACGAAATCGTCTCGAAATGGGGTGCCATCCACACCATCAGGCAGTTCAATGTTAGAGATATTCTCCAAAAGCCCCTCTTCACAGGCACGAAGAGAGTCCGCCTGTGTCAGGTCAACCACATCCCAAATCACATTCGCACTTTCGACCTGATCGCGGATTTCCGAAATGCCACCATTGTAATGTGCAACATGCACTTTGGCGTTACTCGCCTCTTCATAGGGGCGCACAAAGCCAAGCATCTGACTTCGCATATAAGGGCCGGTCCAGGATGTGAACGTGATGGTCGGCCCGGGTTCTGGGATCGTGACGTCACCTTCAGAAGTACTTTGTGCTATTACGTTGCTCGCAGAGAGAGACGTAAACAGCACGGCTATCAAAATCTGACAGCCTCTGACTGCGTTTGGATTACAATACATTGAAAAAGCTCCTCCCTGACCGCTTCCAAGTTTGTTTTAGAACGTCGTTTAGGTCATCTTCAGGGCCCACGCCCAATCCGCTCAGCAACAATACTTCAATATACCCCAATGATCAGTAATATATGAAAGCACCAACGGTCAAATGCGACGGTTCAGGAGGTCCGGGCGACAGAATTGGAGCCCTGGTGGTAGCATTTTAGAAACTGTTGAGGTCCCAATCTTGATTTTAACCAGTCTTCTGCCTGTCGCGATATTGCAATTCACGTCTCCTGCGCATGGCAGATATTTGCAACGGTGAAGCAAAGACCGTTCTCCACCTAAAGCGCAAAATATTATGACATCTTTGGGCGGGGCCCGTCACTAATTTACTGCAAACCAAAGGAAGGAACGTCTCGCGATCAGTGTGTTCGCTCGACCAAAGATTGTACGTGTTCAGCGAAAGGCCGGTTCAACGGGCCGCGCTGCAGTGTCTCGACCCACTGGCGAACGGCAGCAATGGGCCGTTTTCACGACAGAGCATGGTGCAATGTGCCGATGCCGCGATTGGACCAAGGCCGGCACCGAGCCCAAAGCAAAGGATGCTGCAGTTCGTTCAAACGGCGGTAATCGGCGGAAGTGCGCATCATAAATCTCTAACCGCCTTCATTTAGCTGCCCATCGAGATCTCAATGGAACGTGGTTGCAGTTTCAGGTTTGTGCGTTCACGCAAGCTTTGTTTGCATGGGCGGTGAATTATCATGCGCCAGGCATCAGATTATCATTTGCACAAACGACTTGGAGAAACGCAATGAAAATTCTGATCGTAGGTGCAATCGGGCTGATTGGTGGGGCTATTGCTGATCGTCTCTCAACCAAACACGAAATGATCCGAGCAGGACACAGCGGTGGCGACGTTCAAGTTGATCTCGGATCAAAGAGTTCCATTGAAGCAATGTTCGAGGCCGCCGGTCCTGTCGATGCAGTCGTATGCGCGGCGGGTTTAGCTAACTTCGGAGCTTTCAAAGAACTGGATGATGGTGACTTTGATCTTGCTCTTTCAAACAAGCTGATGGGTCGGGTGAACCTTGTACGGGTCGGCCAGAACCACATCAGCGATGGCGGCTCGTTTACCCTGACATCGGGGATCTTGTCTCAGGAACCGTCACCGGGTTCTACCGTTCTCAGCATGGTGAACGGCGGGTTGGAATCCTTTGCCAAGGCTGCCGCACTCGAGCTTGAGCGGGACATGCGGGTGAATGTGGTTAGCCCGGGTTTTGTCAAAGAAACCATGGAAATGATGGGCATGGATTCCACACTGGGGATCTCGGCAGCAGATACTGCAAAAGCCTACGAAACAGCAGTTGAGGGCCAACACAACGGCGCAACACTCGCTGTGCGCGACTACGCGTGATTGATCGAGACAAGAGGAGAGGAAAAATGAAGGCTTACTTTGGAGTTGCCACACTGGCAGCGCTTCTCGTGACCACCGGAGCTGGTACTGCAACAGCGGAAGATGACCATAACCACGCGTTTGCACCTGTACCAGCGGAAGCGGCAGGCCCGGCCATTGATCCAGTCATCGGCTATGCCGTTGAGGATCTGGGCGGCGGGATTTACGTGGTTCACGACGGCGCCTATCAGATGATGTTTTTGACCACCGGCGAAGGTGTGATCGCCATTGATGCGCCGCCGACATCCGGTGAGAAAATTCTTGCTGCAATCTCCAGCGTGACGGATGAACCAATCACCCACGTCATCTACAGCCATACGCACACTGACCACATTGGCGCAGCTTCCATCTACCCGGATGATGCGGTTGTTATTGCGCAGGATGAAACTGCAGCACACCTCGCGGAGAAGAAGGATCCGAACCGCCCTGTCCCGACCCAGACATTCACCGACAGTATGACGCTTGAGGTCGGCTCTCAGACGCTTCAGCTCGGCTACAAGGGTCTGAACCACGGCCCAGGCAATATCTTCATCTATGCACCGGAACAGAAGGTTCTGATGCTGGTTGACGTAATTTTCCCTGGCTGGGCGCCCTTCAAGGATCTGGCTGCCGCTGAATCTGTTGATGGCTTCCTCGAAGCCCATGATCAGGTGCTTGAATACGATTTCGACCACCTCGTAGGGGGTCACCTGACACGGGTCGGGAGCCGTGAGTATGTGAACATTCAGAAAGAATATGTTGCCGACATCCTCGACGCGGCCGCCAAAGCCAACGCGGCCATGGACTTTGGGGCAGCATTCGGCGAGGCGTCAGAACGCGGTGGCGATGGCAACCCCTATGCCTTCATCAACATCCTGTTCGATAACATTGCTCAGCAATGCGCAGACGAGGTTGAAGAAAAATGGCGCGACCGACTTGGCGGTGTCGATATCTTCACACTGGGTCATTGCATGCAGGTCACATGGCATCAGCGTCTTGACTGAGGCGGGCTGTCTCTAAATCGGTCAAACTCCGGAGGCAAAACCCAAATGTAGTACTTTCGGGTTTTGCCATTGCTATTCAACGAAACCGAACTCGCCTTCACGGATTTTTACCGTGGCGAATTCAAAGAAGGCATGAACCCTTGCGCTTCTTCTGATGTCAGGATGTGCCAGCAGCCAGAGGCAAGTATCATTCTTCGTCTCCGGGGGGTGCAGCTGCTGCAACTCGGGACAAGTCCGGCCAAGGTAGCACGGCAGCACAGCGATACCGAGACCCGCACGGGCCAAATCGAACATCCCCATGACCGAACTGGTTAAGGATACAGGGGCAAGGTCCGCTTTATGGGCTGCTGTTATTTTGTTCATCGGGGATTGCCGTAGACTGTCGTCCAACTGCAGCCAGCGGTGCTGTTCCGGCGGCAGGTACTGCATAGCTTTCACATAATCCGTATGGGCATAGACCGCGTAGGAAACTGGCAACAGGTTACGGCCTATCCAGTGTTCGGGCGGGTTCTGCGTTGGACGTAAAGCAATATCCGCGTCACGCTGCATCAAATCCAGCGGACGGGTGCCTGTAAGCAGCCGCATTTCCACCTCAGGGTATTTGTGCTGAAAATCCCGAAACACCGGTGAAAGCAAGTACAATAGCGAGTCTGTTGTCGTCACAGACAAAACCCCTTCCAGCCGCAAATCCTGACCGCTCAACTCACGCTGTATCCGGGTCATGCGCTCCTGAAGCTTCTGGCCATGCTGAAGAAAATACTCGCCCGCAGCAGTCATCACATACCCATGCGACAACCGCTCAAACAATGTTACGCCAAGCCTGTTCTCCAGGCTCTCGACGCGCCGGAAAACAGTCGAATGGTTCACCCTCAATTTGCGCGCGGCCCCGGACAAGCTTCCAGTCTCGCAGACGGCCAGCACGAAGGGGATATCGCTCCACTCTATCGTCTGTGCGTCCATGCAAGCCTTCTTTGCAGCTGTTTGGAATTTCCATGCAAGTTGTATCATCTTAAATCTGCAAGACCAACCTGCTGCTGGAGGCCATACCATGAACGACCAGACCAATATCGTGACGCTGGCTTTTTCTGATCAAGTTCGCCTTTCTTTGGTCGGCGAACTGGAGCCCAAAGTCCGGGAACTGCATCTTTTGTTCGAGAAAGTGCCGGGCTTTATTTCCGCCGATGTCGTCCGCCATCCTGGCAATGAACACATGGGCTACACCGTACTGCTCCGGTTTGAAAATGAGGAGGCTCGGAGCGGTGGAAGGCCAACACTGAAATCATGAAGAAGCTAACAGAAGTTGAGGCCGTGACCAGCGGAGCCGTCCACACATCCAAATGTTGGACTTGGCATGTGGGTAGATCACGTCGCAGGTGTGGAGCCCAAACGGCCACCGTTCTGGAAGCAGCTCGTTTTATCGGTGCTGGGAGTATATCCCACTCTCGTCCTGCTTCGACTGATCACTGAACCAGTCGTCGGCGAATTGCCACCATTGCTCGGAATATTCGTGATCGTGACCCTTCTGTCAGCTCTTCTGATTAACCCAATTATGCCGATGCTGAGCAGGTTGCTGCAGCCTTGGCTATCGAGGTAACTGCTTCCACATGCAACGGACTTTGCGAATGGTTCTACAGCAGACCTTACTGCGCAATCGTTATACTGTTGCTTTGTCTTGCGATGTGTGAGTTCGACTAAGCCCGGAGTTCGCGCTTGTAGCGAATGACCGCAAAGCGTGCTGCGACCGCAGCATCTTGACCGGTCGGTGAGTGGCAGGAATGGGTCGAGAGTGCTGCGTCAGAGTGCACCGCCTGCTTGCAATCGCGCTACTACGCGACAGGTCATGTTGGCGCATCGTTTGCCGCCAAATGGGAAGATAGCATCGAAACCTCCTTGGACCCGGTGTTCGATTGCGGTTCGCAACCGGCGGCGGGCGCGAAACAGGCGTGTTTTTACGGTTATCGGGTTGATCTGTAACTCGCTTGCGATGGTAAGAATACTCATGCCCTCTGTCTCGCGCAGCAGGAACGGCAGTCGCAGATTGGGCGGCAGATCGGACACGGCCGTTTCAAGAAAGCCTCTCAATTGCGCGCGTCCGAGCGTTGCGTCGGGGAGTTCAGAGTTTTGTCCCGGGAAAGCAATCACCTTAGGTGTGCTGGTTTCAGCTACGGTGTCGTATTCTTCGGCAAAACGCGTTCGCCTGCGCTGCATATGCGACGTGTTGATCACGATCCGGGTGATCCAGGTAGAAAAGCTCACATGCTCACGAAACCCCTCCAGTTTGCTGAACGCAGAGAGATAAGCCTCTTGCAGCGCTTCTTCTGCCTCGGTCTCGCTGTCGAGGATACCTCGGGCGACGCGAAACAAGCGGGGGTTCAGGCGACGGATAAGCTCCCGGACTGCCAGTTCGCTTCCCTCCCGCGCGGCACTTACAAGCTCAGCTTCAGACTTGGCCGCATCGGCCAAGACTTGTTGCCTGAGGATCGTTTGGACCTTCATGATCCGTTCTCCCTGCTCACGGTGCCTTCCGAAAGGATCCTCTGTACCAAAGGCAAAGCTGCCAGGACCTCTTCCGACACATCACTCTTGTCGTTTGAACTTCCCTCCCAGCCGGTGTCGCCAGGGGTTCCAACCACTATACGACCGACCATCGCCGACATTTCGTGCGGTAGGCAATAGTAGTCATATACTCCTGGTGCAGTCAGAGTGACTTCAAAATGCTCATCCGGAAGCAAAAAGTCGCTGTCCCATGGGTCGGCGTCAGTGGGAATGCGCTGCCTTCGATCATAGTTAGCCGGATGATAGGCGGTTGCCGTATGGCTGTTGCCGGGATCGCGATTGATGAACCGGACGGTGGTGCCCGGAGACACGGCAAGACCAACAGGATCATACCAGATGCGCTCGCCACGGGGACTTCCGCGCATCTCAACTGTGACGGTCGGCTGCGCAAGCACGCTCCGCGAACCAGCGACGAAGGCGACTGCACACCCCCCAAGCCATACAGCATGACGTCGCCTACAGATCATTCGGCCAGACGATCTTTTGCATTTTCATCGTGAAACAGAACGACATGCGCATGCGGTTTATCCACGCCGGGGTGCCCAGCATTGTAATAAATATCTGTCGAACTGACTGTATGTGATCCGATATTCAGTCCATCGAATGACGTACCGCTTTGCAGATCGTCGAGTGGGGTCATGTAGATCGTAGCTGACAGACGCCCGTCCCGATCATAAGCGAGAAACGGACCGGCGGGCAGTGTGGCCGGGTCAACGAAGAGTGTTCCCAGACCTGGGATGAACTCAGGCAGGGGGAGAACATCGCTCACCTTTACATAAGGATCACCGGCGGGGGCATTCGCGAGAGCCTGTTCATCGTGGGCTTTGGCCGCTGGTGCGGCAGCGACGATAAATCCAAAAGCAAATACGGTGTTTCTAAGCATGGTTGGGTCCTTTCCAAGGTTTTCATCAGTTGCGCATTCGTGCGCTCATGGTTCATTGGATGCAGGAAAGGCGGAAAGGTTCCCGAAATTCTACGAATTCGCTCAAAACAGGTGGTGAATGCGTTGACGAGCAGCTTTGTCAGCGATGTATGAAATCAACTAATTCCAGATTTAGCGCTCGCAGCGAATGTCTCCTTCGACGGGCCGCACCGCGGCATCACCACAGGGTGGTCAACGTCCGGAAAGGGCCGTCCTTGTAGGTGCGGACAGCCTGCTGGTCTTCCGTTTTGATTTCGACGAAGCGCATGGTGGGGCGACGCACAACCTCGCAGATCGCTTCGGCATCGGCTGCATTAGTCTTGCCGCGCTTCACATAGGGTTTGACGTACGCGGCCGGCATAAGGCGAACATCATGCCCGAGCTTGCTCAGCTCACGACCCCAGTGATGCGCCGATCCGCAGGCCTCCATGCCAACAACACAGCGCGGCAGCGTCCCAAAGAACGCCAACAGCTTCGCGCGTTTGATTTTTTTGTTGATGATCCTGCGCCCAGTCGCTGAAACGCAGTGAACTTGAAAAACGTCCTTGGCCAAATCCAGGCCCACGGTCTTTACTGTCATTGGGTGGCTCCTTTCCTAGCAGTCGATAACAACTGCACTTTGGCACGTTCGATGCCGGTGGAGCAGGAGCCATCCACCTCATCCCCTTTGGGCCGTCTTCGCTTGGAAAAGCAGCTGCGAGGCGGCATGAACAATGCGCCCTTGTTGGATCCTCGACTGTCTCCGCATTTCTTCCTAAGCCGAGTCCTGCGGCGTAACGGTCTTTACGACCTCATCCATAAACCAGTGAATGGCCGGATTGAATTGCCCCCGCTCATGCCAGAGCAGGTAGTAAGGAAATTCCGCACCTGACCTGAAGGGCACCGACACGATGCTGGAGAATGAGGAGAGCTGAACCCCCAAACGTGACGGCACGGCTGCAACGACGTCGCTGTTTGCGACGTGGAAAGGCATGGAGGTGAAGAAAGGTACAGACAACATTGCCGGGTCACCATTGCTGGTCGCGCGCATGACAGTATCCGCGCGCAACCGATCAACTGTCGGGTAGCTGAATTCGATCTGACGGTACGGTGTGATATCCGGTGGTTCCAGAAAACCCTTCTGCGCCGCATGCTCATACAGCGGATGACCCTCACGCATGAGAAGGACGTATCTGTCTGTAAAGAGTTTTTTGACAATCAGGTCACCCTTCACTTTGAGCCCGGCGTAAAAGACAAAATCAATTTCACCGTCCTGAATTGCCGAAAAACTGTCTGGAACCAATGGTGACACGTCCACTCTCACATTTGGCGCGACCCTCGCCAGCCGATCGACAAGCGGCCCAATGATGCAGGCTGCTGCATAGTCGGTACCAGCGATGCGAAATCGCCGACTTGAATGGGCGGAGTCGAACTTGGGCGGCAGAAAAACCGCTTCGGTCGCGTGGATCGCCTCAAGCACCGGTTCCTGAAGCGACAGGGCGTGATCCGTCAGCTGATACCCTGCCTGAGTTCGGATTAACAATGGATCGCCAGTCAGATCCCGAATGCGTGCAAGAATGCGACTTGCTGCGGGTTGACTGATCTCAAGCAGTTCAGCAGTTCGGGTCACGCTGCCAGTCTGCAACAAGATCCGCAAAAATCGCAAAACGCGAAAATCCATTGTAGCCAATTCATCATTCGGTTTTTGCATGATCAGCATGCTAATTGCGTCATTTTAGTTATGTCAAGCTAAGCGCATTTAGACCTCATCGAAACTGAACACGATGAGGAATCCCCATGAGAATGGTCCAATTGGCTTTCACAGCCAGCAGCGTCGTTTTTGCAGCCGCCATGGCACATGCCGATGTATCGACCGAAACGCACGACCTGAACCAAGACGGAGTCGTGACGTTTGAGGAAATGCTTGAGTATCACCCTGCGGGAATTGAGCGGACCCAAGCGTTTATAAATCGTCACAGAATTATTTTCGATGGTGCAGACACGAACGGTGACGGCGTCGTAGACGCGAGCGAAAACCAGGGTGGCGGCGCTGGAAAGACGAAAGCCAAAGGCGCCAAGAAGTCTTGAAGTACCATGTCTTCAGCACCGAGGCTGATAGAACAAACGATAAATTCCAACCTCACAATACACGTAAAGCCCTGAGATTGAGGGAGAAGAAAATATGCACATAACCCGCAGAACTCTTGCCGGGCAGATGGCACTCTGGGGTGCCGCGGCAGGGATACCAGCAACCATACCTAAGCACGCCACAGCACAACCCAGGGCTTCTGGCATGTACGACCTACGCGATGTGTCATTCCCCAGTGGCCTAGAAACGCTTGCAGGAAAATTCTTCCTGCCTGCAGGAGAGGGTTCGCATCCTGCAGTGGCGATCATGGGGCCCGTGGCGTTTGTAAAAGAGCAATCGCCAGTACAATACGCCACAAGGCTGGCACAACAGGGCCTTGCAGTTTTGATCTTTGATCCGCGCAATCACGGCGCCAGTTCAGGTGAGCCACGCCGGTTTGAATCCGGTGAGGCCAAGATCGAAGATCTTCGCGCTGCTGTCGATTTCCTTACTGAACAGGATGGGATTGACCCAAGCCAACTCCATCTCCTTGGAATTTGTCAGGGCGTGAATTGGGCGATTGAAGCTGCGGCTCAGGACGAGCGGATCGCATCCCTTGGAATTGTTGCCGGTCACTACCTGACCCCTGATACGGCAATCATGTATCTCGGCGAAGCTGCGTCAGTCGAGGCGCGTATGAACCGCTCAACGGCGGCCGCCGCGAAGTTCTCCGAGACCGGTACGGTGGACTATATTCCAATAGTCGGTTCCCCCGAAGCCCTGTTGACAGCCACAGCCGTCGCCGAGTGGTATCTGCCATGGGACAACGAAGCGCCGTGGTTTCTCCATCGCGGTGGTTGGGAAAACCGGATTACAGCTATGAGTGAAGCGGGAATTTGGGGCTGGCAGATCAGCGACGCGGCATCGCGCCTCTCATTGCCGGTTCTCATGGTCCACGGTGACAAAGCCGCCAGCGGCCCGGATATTCCAAAGCGAATCTATCAACAGATCCCTTCGGCCCATAAAGCACTTCACTGGATCGATGGTGCCAATCAGCTTCAATTCTATGAGGACCCGCTGACCATCGACCGTGTCATTGCGGCTCTTGGCCCGTATTTCCGGGGTGAGCAGATCAGCCTTTAACGCTGCTCCGATACGCGGTGATCACGAGCCCCCCACAATTTCTGGTTCGTGATCATCCGTTGCGGAGCAATGTAGCATGGCCTCGACGGCAGGCCGTTTCAAAGAGAGTTTTGACAATGACAAAATGCTTGAGCGCCTTGTTAACTTTGACGATTGTTCAACCTGTTGCCGCAGAAGAGATCCTAGTCAGTGGTCTGCCACCCTTCACCGAAGCAATCCTGCCTATTGAGGCAGACGTCTATGCGATTTCTATCGGCCCTGGTGGCCCTGGTGAAGAATTTGGATCACAAGCCACCAATGGTGGACTCTATAAACTCGGTCCGAACGGTGTACATGAGAGTATCACTCTGTCCGACGGCGAAGGTCTCCGCAACCCGACCGGGTTGGTTGAACTTGGCGAACAAATTGTCCTTGTGGATGGCAATCAAGTAATTTCGCTCTCCCCCGAAGGGGACGTCAACTGGCGTAGGAGTTACGACGAAGAAGGTGTGTTCTTCTACGATGTCGAGGTGCTGAACGATGCCACTTTGCTTGTCAGCGATTTTGGGCGTGGGGGTTTTGTCACTGTGTCGGCAAACACCGGAGAAATTCGACCGGCTCTGAAAGATGTTCAGATCAATGGTCTTGCCAGATTCGAGATTACTGACGGCCAAATCTATGCGGTGTCATGGGGTGCTGATGACGCTTGGGACAGCGCTGTTTATCGTATCTCAGAATTGGATGAGGCCGGCCTGTCAGAAAAGCTGGCGGATGGATTTGGAAATCTTGAATCCATTGAGGTTGTAAATGGAACGGTGGTTGTCGGCGGTTACCGCGGGCATCAGGCTCACCAGGCGTTCAAGCTGATGCAGTTGGATACGGAAGGCGGTGTACATTCGCTCGGCGCAGGATCAGATACCCGCGGCGTTTCAGATATCTATTCCGATGGCCATTCCGTTTGGTTGAACTTTTTCTATGATGGGGCTTACACCAAAATACCTGCAAAACACTTTTTGGCTGGTAGCTAAACGCGGTTTGAACGAGAAAAGGTGGCGACTCCCAATAGACTGTTCGCAGCCCCAAGCGGGCGTCATTCCTAACCGGTACAACATGAATGGTAACAATTGATTAAATGACAATGAATTTGCGGAGCTCCTCAAGATAGCGCAAAAAAACCCCAAAAGGAGTGATCAATTGACTGACGTACTTGTTTCTGGTGCCGGGCCCAGCGGGTTGGTGCTGGCGATTGAACTGGCGCGCCGTGGCATTGATCTGCGCATAATCGACCGCGATACATCCGCACCAACTACGCCGCGCGCATTTGTAGTAAAGCCGTCAACGTTTTATGCAGCAGAGCAGTTGGGTGTCCTTGATCAGATATTCGAGCAAGGTGTTCCGGTTCAGTCTATGGAGCAATCCTTTGAAGGCAGAACTGCAGCGCTTGCTATATCATCTGATGAGCGCTGGCCATGGCACCTCAATCTCGGCGAAGATGATCTGATCCCTATTCTGATTGCGCGGCTGGAGAGCCTGGGCGTGCTTATCGAGCGCGGGTTGGAGCTTGTACGATATGAACAGAGTGCGAAAGGAGTCATCTCTGTCTTGAAAAACCGAGCCGGTGGGGAAGAGAGGGTCGAAACCTCTTGGCTGATTGGTTGTGATGGTGTGCACAGTACAATACGGCAAGCTGCTGGCATTGGGTTTGAAGGCCACGATAGTGACCTTCACTGGCATGTGCTGGATGCGCAAATCGAAGGTTGGCCATACAAAGCAAACCACGGGATGTTGTATCTGGATCATCTTGTGGTCGCAATTTATCAGACAAGATCGGCCTTCAGAATATATTCTCTTTCGTTGAACCACTGTGACGACAGTTGGACTTCGCTACATGATATTTTGCGCGATGTCGCACCAAGCGTGCGCCTCGGCCCACCGATTTCAGATGTCAGCTTTCAGTGTTCGGCTCGATTAGCTTCTGATTACCGAGTTGGAAGGGTGCTAATCTGCGGGGATGCATGTCATGCCATGTCAGCAGGAAGTGCTGCGGGAATGAATACTGGAATACAGGACGCAATGAATTTGGGTTGGAAATTAGCATCAGTCGTATCTGGGCACGCCGATGATGCTCTTTTAGACACCTATGAAAGTGAGCGCCGCCCCGCAGGTCGCGCTATGATTGATGTTGGTCAAAAAAACGACGACCTCTGGTCGACCAGCGATCCGGTTGAAAGAAGCAGGGCAATTCGACAATTCGCAGTGAATTTTTGGGCCTATCTTAAAAATGGTGGAAATGGGTACGAGCCAGTGATGGGGAACTATGCAGCCAGCAGCATTTCTGTTGGAGAGCAGCCTTCGATTGGGCCCGGCCCCGGAACTCATGTGCCGGGCGACATAGGCCTATATAAAGCAAACGGCGCTGCAGTTTTTCTCACAGGTGCGTTGTCGTCACTGTACAACACAGTTCTTCTTCTGATCAGTGATGGTGGATTGGAGGCCGAGCAACTTGTGAAAGCAGCAATTGACCTTGTCAAAGTGAGCAATAAGGCGCTTGATCTGGTCGTAGTCGCTCATAGCACCGAAGGGGCAGCCGCGCGCAGAGTACTTGATTTTGATGAGAATTCGCTACTGATCGATCCAGAGCTGAATTGTCACAATCGGTTGGGTATTGCTGTGCGCTCGGCTTTGTGGATCAGACCGGATGGTCGTATTGGCAGTCGAAACGATGATGTGGACGATATCACGCTGCTAAAAAATCCATTGGACGCTGCATTTCCTGGTTTGCTACAATCACCAGCTCTCTCATGAGATCTTGAACAGGTTAACGTCCGCTTTCGGGAAGCTGCGCCGCAGCGTTTGGCTATGAGATGAAGGGCAGCTCTGGGCCGTCCACCATGCCCGTCGAGATCATGCAAGGAACTTTAGCCAAAGCGCCGCGGCGGAGGTGCCCGCAATTAGAGCTACAATTGCATTATTGAACCACAGCATTGCCAAAGCTGAAGCGCCTACCGCTACAACTTCACGTATTGTGCCTCGAGCGAGTGCAGATGAAATCAATGCGACGATGACGGATACTGACATTGCGTCCAAGAACCTCTCAACCCTCGCGGAGGTCCGTAGGCGGCTCATGATAAATGGACCTGCGATTCGATTGAGGAAAGTGATGGTGGCGATCACTCCCATTGCTGCCCACGGCGCCAATTCAGACGGCATTCTGATAGGCTCCCCACATTCCTCCTGCGACAGACGCAGCGATTATGTTCCAACCCAATGGCAACAAATCCAACGTTGCGATCGCAATCGCGGCCGAAATGAACGCGGGAACAACTGCGGAAAGGGGCTTCAAACGACTTGTGATCGCGGTGGCGAAGAAACAGACCATGACGACGTCAAATCCGTAGACTTTCAGATCGCCAAGGTTTTCTCCAGCGAGGGCACCAAGAACTGTTCCTCCAACCCAGGTTAGCCATAGTATCAATCCACCCCCAAGAAAAACCCCGACATCCTTTTCGCCTGCCTGAAACGCCGACCGGCTGTCTACAAAATTTGGATCGCTAAGAAATGACAGGGAAAACCACCTGGTGAGAATTGGGAGCTGGTTCAACCACGTTGAGAGAGCTGCACCAGTAATGATAAACCGCGCATTCACCGCGAACATGACTAGTGCAATCGAGGTCAGTCCGACTGGCTCGGGCCAAAACTCAAGAGATGCAAACTGAGCTGCGCCAGAAAACACCACAGCGCTCATTGCGACGGCCTGGACAACGGTTAGTCCCTGTTCGATTGCGGCGATGCCAAACCCAACGCCAAACGGAACAACAAATACCGAGATCGGAGCAAGGCGCATCATGCCTCGCAAGGCACCTTTCACTGACAGCGCAACAGGGACCATTTCTTTCTGATTTGTGGAATCGTCGATTCTAACCATTGCTAAGGTTAGAAATATCTTTCCTTGCGAGTCAACCATTACAGTGGTTAGAAAGCTTCATGAGCTACAGTACACATTCGATTGTTCGACCAATTGCGGGCCGGCTTGCGCTCGATTTCCTGAATACCGCGAATTGGACCACCGATGACCGCGTTCTCGAGGAAAAGATCGAAAGCTTCAGTGACCTAGAGCTATGGATGCGTGCCCTAAGCCTGCCTGATGCTCTCCCCCCCGACTTGATAGAAGACCTCCACACATTTCGATCTCAACTGCGATCGCTGTTCGTTAAAGGTGAGCGGGTGAGTATCGACCAGTTCACTAAGCACGTGAGCAAATTAGTCATCCATGAATGCGGAACTGTCGAATATGTTCGTCAACAACCAATCCTAAGTCTCATTGCCGTTTCAGCGCTGTCAGTTCTGAGCGACGAGCGTGAATTGAAACGTGTGAAGAAATGTCCCGGCTCGGAATGTGGATGGTTGTTTATTGATGAAACCAAGAATGGTCGGCGCAAATGGTGCACTATGGAAACGTGTGGCAATCGGGCAAAATCTGCCCGCAACTATGCACGAAGAATACAAAACACCTAAAATAGGAATGAGGCATGGCAGCACCGAGAGCGAGTGAACGCATTGAGTATGTTGTGGAAGGAGGGCACCAGCTTTCCGGAAACATAACGCCATCAGGCAATAAAAATGCTGCCCTGCCGATTATCGCAGCGGCTCTATTGAACGAGGCTCACGTCAAATTATCCAATGTTCCGCGAATACGGGATGTTGAAGCCTTGGTCGAACTCATTGCGTCAGTTGGTGCAGAAACGGAATGGATCGGGACAAACGTGCTCCGCATTCATGCGCGGGATATCCGGCCGGCAGATCTCGATCCCGATCTCTGCGGCCGGATACGAGCCTCCATTCTATTGGCCGGGCCGATGCTCGCGCGATGTGGCGAGGTCACGTTGCCTCCCCCAGGCGGGGATGTGATCGGTCGGCGCAGACTTGATACACATTTCTTGGCGTTACAGTGTTTGGGTGCAGATATCTCAGTTAACGGATCATATGAATTTCGCGCAAGTAAGCTTGTTGGCGCTGACGTCTTCATGGATGAACCATCGGTAACTGCGACTGAAAATGCCCTAAGTGCCGCGGTGGCCGCTAAAGGCACGACGATCCTCAGGAATTGCGCATCGGAACCTCATGTTCAGGATTTGGCTCACTTCCTGATAGCGATGGGTGGAGAGATCGAAGGCATCGGCACAAACTGCATGAAGATACACGGCGGACGCGATCTCCAACCCGCAAAGCACAGGATTGGAACCGATTATGTTGAAGTCGGATCGCTGATCGGTCTTGCCGCTGTCACCAATTCCGAATTGCGGATCACCAATGCAGGCGTCGAACATCTTCGATCCACTCTTATGGGTTTCGACAAGCTTGGTGTGCGATGTCGTATTGAGGGTGACGATCTCATCGTGCCACGAATGCAGGAAAAGAAAGTTGTGCCCGATTTTGGTGGACACGTCCCGAAGATCGAAGACCAACCCTGGCCGGCCTTTCCTGCTGACACAATTTCGATCGCTATTGTGACAGCTACTCATTGCGAGGGCATGGTATTGATGTTCGAAAAGATGTACGAATCCCGTATGTTCTTCGTGGACAAGCTGATCGCGATGGGTGCTCGGATTGTTCTTTGTGATCCGCATCGCGCGGTTATTTCCGGCCCAACCAGATTGCGAGCATCACGTTTGGAAAGCCCGGATATCCGAGCGGGCATGGCAATGCTGATCGCGGCAATGGGCGCCGAAGGAACGTCAATCATTAACAATGCCCAACAGATTGAACGCGGATACGAGCGCATTGATGAGAGGCTCAATGCCCTCGGCGCCAAGATTTCCAGGACGCCAGCACGGACTTGATTTCCACGTATGTTCGAGGATGAAAGTACCCGTTCCAAGGTTGAAACTGACCAGGCAACCTTCAATTGGATTGAATGCTGAACTTTCGGCTGCGACTGCGTTTCCTGTTTCTCCGTAGAGCCAACAGCCTCCCGTGTAACCAAGGGTTTTTGGAGTGTTGCTCGGCTGTAGTCGCTGCGATATTGCGTCAACAACCAAGCACTCAACTTGACCCATTATGTCGCCCCTTGTCGTGGCGGCGTGTTTGTGGTCGGTTCCTCCGCGAACAGTTGTCTCCAGGGTAGCTTCCTGTTGACCTCTTTTGGGGACTTGGCGCAGAAGGCACGGCATGAGATCTTTACCCACTTTATGGTTTCTTCGCCACGGACAGACGGAATGGAACCGCGACTACCGCCTTCAGGGGCAGCTGGATTCGCCATTGACCGAACAGGGAATAGCCGAAGCCCGGCGTCAGGCGTTGATCATGCCAAAAATACTGGCAGGGAAGCCCGCGATATTTGCTTCACCTTTGGGTCGCGCCCGCCAAACGGCTGACATTGCGCTTGCCGGTGCAGATTATACCACTGATCCGCGACTGATGGAGATTGATGCAGGGCGCTGGCAGGGCCGCTATCGGGCGGATATCATGGCTGAACATATCGAATGGCAGGCCAATGGCCCGACAGCGCTTGATATCTATGAAGCAGCGGAAGGGGGCGAAGGAATTGTCGCATTTCATGATCGCATTTGCAGCTTTGTCAAGGATTTAACCGGGCCGACCGTGATCGTGGCCCATGGTTTGCTGGGGCAGGTGCTTCGAGCTCATGTTCGCGGTATTGAGTTGGCGCAAGCAGGCCAATTGTCAAATCTTCAGGGTATCGTCTATCTGCTTGAAAACGGGCAGGAAACAGTACTTGAAGTCGAAGAATGATCGCCCATCTGCCGTTGTTTGCGTTCCGTCATGGAGAGACCGAGTGGAATGCGCCGAGTCTGTTACTTCGGTCGCTCCCCAATTTCGCAGGCGCGGCGAATGTCGGCAATACGGTCTTGCTAACGCAGCATTTCAGTTTTCTGCTCAAGCGCCGACGATATTGGCATCATCATTGTGCTTCCAAGAACCCAGTTCACTTGTTTGTCCTGAGCCACTTCATAAATTCACGCAGCCCTTTAGGCTGCCGATCCGGCAAAGTAACCATGTAGTAACCAAGATTCCGCTGATTGAGTGCACAGATCTTGACCAGGTCCCCAGAAACGATGTCCCGCTCCACAATGGACTTGGGTTGGACCGTGACTCCAAGCTTGGCGGCGACGGCTGACAACACCAATGCGTTGGTATTCAAGAGTGTGAGTTTGACCTTGTCAAAGTCGACGCCTTCCCGCTCAACAAGCGCTTTTCGTTCCATCATATGACGTTCCATGATCCACGGCAGGTCTAAAACATCCGGTAAGCAATCTACCTTTCTGTCGCCAATCAGGTCTGGATGCGCGACAACTAAGAAGTCGCCATCTGTCAGCAGTTGAGACTTGAGTGCGGGCCATTCCCCATTGCCATATCTGATCGCCAGATCGGTTCCGCTTTTTCGCAAGTCGACCAAATCGACGCCTGGATTGATGTTCAGGGAAATTTCCGGGTGCAGTGCCCAGAAATCGCCAATGCGCGGCATCAGCCAGTTTGCTGCAAATATAGGAGTCACTGCAATGTTGAGCGGCCTTTGTTCGCCCAATGCCCGTAGATTTTCGACACCGTCTGCGATGCTTTCGAAACCGGTCTGCAAATCCTCGGCAAACCGCGTGCCCACTGGCGTGGCGACAATCCCGCGACCTTGCCTGACCATCAGGCTTTCGGAAAACTCCGCCTCAAGACTGCGGACATGATGGGCAATCGCCGCGTGCGTGACGTTCAGCTCGGACGCTGCCTTGCTGAAACTTTGGTGTCGTACTGCGGCTTCAAAGGCACGCAATGCTGCGAGTGACGGTATTCGTGACCAGTTCATTATATGATACCTGAACTAACAAATAGAGAAGCATATTGATTGGCCGATATGCTGCCTACATGCCTATATAGAATTTAAGAATTGTCAAATACTCAAGGAGAAGTGGCATGTTAAATCTATTTGGTACATTCATCACTGGACTCTCTGCCCATGATAAGGCTGATCCAGCGCACGCTTCCATGTTTTTGGAACATGAACGTCGCAAAGGAGAAGAGCTTCGTCATCGTCTCACACACGAAAAACGGTTTCTCAGAGGACGATAACGATTGGTTTTCTCTTGCATACACAGCCTTCAGGGGCCGCGTATGTCTAAAGCTCAAAGGTTTGGCAACATGACTGCATTCGTTATTTTTCAGGAAGACATCCATGATCCGATTGCCTTCGAGACCTACAAGAACATGTCCCCCGCTTCGATCAAGAAGTATGGCGGCCAATTTGTAGTGCGCGGTGGCCAGATTGATGTGCTTGAAGGTGACTTCGCCCATGAGCGAGTCGTTGTCATCGCCTTTCCTGACAGGAGCGCAGCCCATGGTTGGTACAATTCGGTCGACTATGCCGAGGCCAAAGATTTGCGAAAATCGATATCATCCGGCGCGGCAATCGTTGTTGCCACACTTAGCTAGAGCTCAATTACATCACTCCCGCGACTTACCTTTCACAAACATTTGTTGTGCGGAAGCATATGTCGCTATCTCAGACACGAACAGGAAGTCCTCATGTCCCAGACCACTCACGCATTCCAATATGGTGAATACGGCAATCCCGACGTTTTGACATGGGATGAGGTGCCACTGAACGAACCCACCTCTGACGAAGTTCAAATCCGGCATACTGCTGTCGGCGTCAATTTCCTGGATATCTATCAGCGCAAAGGAGCGGACCGTTCACTAGCCTTTCCGGCACGCATCGGTGTTGAAGCCGTAGGTCGGATCGAAGCAGTTGGCGATGCGCAGACGCGTTTTGCATCGGGGGATCGCGTTGCTTACGTTGGTGGTGCACCCGGCAGCTATTCGCTGGGCCGCAATATCTCGGCTGGTCGGGTAATAAAACTACCCGATTGGATCGAGGATGATCTGGCAGCGGCTTTGATGTTCAAAGGGATAACGGTCGAGTATTTGATCAACCGATGTGTGGCGGTGAACCAAAATCAAACCGTCCTGTTTCATGCCGCTGCGGGAGGCGTTGGTTCACTTGCGTGTCAATGGCTTCATGCCAAAGGCGCTACTGTAATCGGTACTGTCGGCTCAGAAGAGAAAATTGAACAGGCTCTCGCGAATGGGTGCGATCATGTCTTGTTGTCTGATGATCCGGAGTTTGTGACCAAACTGCGTGATCTGACGGGAGGTGTGGATGTCGTATTCGATTCCATCGGCCAGGCGACGTTCACAAACTCACTCGATAGTTTGCGCCCCCGTGGTACCATGGTCAGCTTTGGAGCGGCCTCTGGGGCACCACGTGAGTTGGATGTATCGGACCTGGTAAGCAGGGGGTCATTATTCCTGACCCGCCCCTCCATCGCCCATTACACGTCAGATCCAGAGGAATTCCAAATCGCAGCTGATACGCTGTTTAAGGCGGTTCAAGACGGGGCAATCAGACAACCTCAGATTACCAGGCTTCCAATCAGGGAGGCGCGTCAGGCCCACACCCTCATGGAAGCTAGAAAAACAACAGGGTCGCTGGTTTTGATGCCTTAATATGATGAACTATGCGACAAAGCCAATTCGCTACTTCCGCTTCAAGAGCATTAAGCCAGCGCCGACAATCAGCACCATCCCCGTGATCGTTGAGAAACCCGGGGCGCTCTCGAAAATGAACATGTCCCAGAAAGCGGCATAAACCAGATAACAATACTCAAATGTTGCGACGATTGCTGGTGGAGCAGTCTGATATGCCCCAGCAAGGCCGAGGCTTATGACGACGGTGAAGACAGCAAGCAGAACCAGTACTAAACATTCTGTTGTACCCAGAGGCGACCAGATTCCAAAAACGTAAGGAAAAGCATCTGGAAGGGCACCTTCAGGTGGCCAAATGTAGAGCATTGCACTGACCGCGAGCGCGACCACAGTCATCACTAGCATTAAGGAGAGCACCATGGCTGCTAGCGGAACGTCCTGACATTTGGTCCGGGTAGTGATGTGCGAAATCGCGTAAAAGCCAGCACCTATCACTGGCAATACGGCCCAGGGTGAGAACGTATCTGCGCCTGGTTGAAGAAGGATAACAACACCTGCAAACCCAACAAAAACGGCGACCCAGCCAATCGGCCCCACCCGTTCCCCGATGAAATAGGCAGATAGCAATGTCACAATGATCGGCGCGATATAGTTGGCAGCACCAACCGTGGACAAGCTTATGAACGGTATCGCGCCATAAAATGCCAGGAATGTCACGGTCACAAAGAGCGCCCGAAGTAGCGGCCATTTCTGCAAGGCCATCCCGAGCACTGCCCCATGAAAACCCTGTATCCTTGCCAGAACAAAAAGAATGGGAAGCGCAAGTATCCCACGCAGAGCAAAGATTTGCCAAAGGGTCAGATTTCCGGCGTAGAGTTTGAATACCACATCCTGAACCGAGGTCACAAACATGGTGGCCAGGATGAGCACGATGCCGCGCGTAACATTTTGCGGGCGAGCGACTCCCGAGTAAATCGTCATTTCGGGTACCTTCAATGTGTTGGGTTTACGGGGTGCGGCGCGGGCTTGTCATTCAAAAAGAACACCAGAATTCCGGCAAAAACGGCGAGCCACATGGAGGACTGCCAGACCCAATCGTATTGGGCATAAAGGTCGTAGAGCACACCACCGAAATAGGCCCCAAGGGCCGCACCAACCTGATGCCCGGCGGAAATCAGACCAAAGGCTAACCCCATAACGCGCATGCCAATATGCGACGCTACTAGGCTGGCAGTTACCGGTACAGTGGAATAATCGACCAGGCCAAACAGGATCGAGAAAAATATTAGGGTCTCAAAACTTGCTCCGACGTTGATCAGAATGACAAACGTCAGGCCGCGCAAAAGATAGATACTCCCCAGCAACGCCGGCCTGTTTACGCGATCGGTGAGCCATCCTGCAAGGATCATGCCGACCAGGTTAATGGCTGACAAAAGTCCGTAAGCTGTTGCCGAGGGAACCGGACCAAACCCGCAAAAGGAGGCGTAGGGCAGAAAGTGCGTCTCGATAACACCAGACGTCGTGTAGCCACAAATAAAGTAGCTCCAAAACAATATTTGAAACGCAGGCAGTTTAAGGATCGTTTCAAGGTCTTGTGCCAAGGTGTTGTCGGGTTCAGTCCGGGCAATTGTTTCAGGCAAAGCCTTTGGCGGACGCGGGAACCACTTGTGCACACAGGCCATAGTTCCCAGCGATCCCAGCCCCAGAAGGATAAACGCCATGCGCCAGTCATATAATCCAATCAGCAGCGCCAGCAGTGGTACAAACAAGAACTGACCACCTGTCGAACCAGAGGTTGCGATACCCGTCGCCAGACCCTTGTTACGGGTCACTTCCTGTTCAACCGCGGTTGAAACCACATGGGTTGCAACAAGGCCAAAGCCAACTGCTGCAATCCCACTGAACGCGATAAAGAAGGCCAGCGGGTTTGTTGTTACGGCAACAAGAAAGCACCCCACTGCAAGGGCTGCCAAACCGATTTGAAGAATGGCGCGCGCGCCTTGTTTATCGACAAGCCGTCCACCAAAGGGCGCGATAATGGCCATAACAAGCAATGCAGTGGCAGCGGCAGAAGACGTAAAACTACGGCTCCACCCCATGTCTTGTTCCAATAATGGCATGACCAGTCCCAAGGCAGCCCGAGCCGAAAAGGTCAACGCAAGGGCCACGAAAGACAGCGCTATGATCAAGGAAGATCGATGGTGCTGAGTTATGCCTGTCATGCGATGATCTTTCAGTTCGAGTGCCGTTAGAAGGATTTACAGTTCCGAAGGTTTGGCTTAAATGACAACATGCGATCAAAAACAGACAACATGGATAGGAGCAGCAACTCCGGCATCAAACGCGTTGTGTTTGTGATCTATCCCGGTGTTACGCTTTTGGATGTCACCGGGCCGATCCAGGCCTTTTCGAGCGCCAACAACACCGAAGCCGCACAGCGCGAGCGCATCTATGACGTGGTTGTCGCCTCCCCTGAGGGCGGAATGATCACTACAGATTGTATGGTGGAGTTGGGCAGTGTTTCGCTGGAACAAGCTGCAGAGATTCCAATCGACACACTCATCATAGCGGGTGGTGACGGTGTTTTTGACGCTGTTGAGCAAGACAGTCTTGTGGAATGGATCAAACAGCGCAAGTTTGACAGCAGACGTGTTGCCTCAACTTGCATGGGAACTTTTCTGATCGCTGCGGCTGGATTGCTGGACGGGTTGAGCGCCACAACCCATTGGCGGCACGTTGAAGAACTGCAGAACCGGTTCCCAAACATTCAGGTAAAACGAGACCCCCTCTTTATCCGACATGGAAATGTCTGGTCTTCCGCCGGGGTGACAGCAGGCATCGATCTGGCACTTGCCATGATTCAAGAAGACATGGGGCACGAGGCCGCGATGCAGGTCGCACAGACTCTTGTGGTGTTCTTCAAGCGCCCCGGTGGGCAATCGCAGTTCAGTGATATCCTGACAATCCAAGCGGCAGAGGCGGGCGGTCTGTTCGCCGATCTTCATGCCTGGATCGCGGGGCACCTTCAAAGTGACCTCAGCGTGACGACACTGGCAGAACGACTGGCTATGAGCCCGCGCAATTTTGCGCGAAAATACAAAGACAGCATTGGTGTCACTCCCGCAAAAACAGTCGAGATGATGCGGGTCAATGCAGCCAAACGCATGCTGGTAAAAAGTCATCGATCTTTGGCAGAAATTGCGTTGAACACAGGGTTCATCGATGAACAACGTCTTAGGCGAGCCTTCCATCGCCATGTTGGCACGTCGCCAATGGCCTATCGCGAAACATTTGGCGAAGCACTCGTCGAATAGCGAGCCACCGTTTCCGCGAATACACGTCAGGCCTTTTGCGTTCTGCCTTCTCTGGTCAGCAGGAATGCGCAAGACAAGATAATCAGACATCCGATGACAGTGGTCAGCGCGGGCACTTCTGCAAAAAATACAAAACCGAGCAGAGCAGAATAGACCAGAGATGCATAGAAAAGCGGTGCCAGAAAGCTCGCCTCTGCCAGCCGCGCACCGCGCAGGACGCAGAATTGACCGATCACCGCGACCGTACCCAATAGTGTCAACAAGCCCAGTTGATGCAAGGTCGGCTCGACCCAAACAGGGAAAGCCCCAATCAGGGCCAGCAGTGCCCCGGCCAGATTGCTGTAGAAGATGATGGTGATGGCGTGATCTCGCGACTGGCTGAGCCATTTGATTGATGTGACTTCGGCACCCATGAATATGGCGGCGGCAAACGGGATCAGCCCCGCCCATGATACGCCGGATCCTTCTGGCGCGGCTATCACAATGGCCCCTATGAGGCCTAGGCAACCGATTGCCCAACGGCGTCTGTTCATGCGTTCTGACAGAAACCATGCTGCAAACAACATTGCGAAGATGGGGCTGGTAAACCCGATCGCCGTTGCTGCTGCCAATGGAACAAAATTCACCGCGACAAACATCAACACAATTCCACCAAACCCGGCGATGGTTCTGACAAAATACCGTTCTGGATGAGTTGGTTTCCAATGTGATTTGCGGCTCAGAACAAGCGGCAACAAAACCAAAGCGGCCACTGCATATCGCGCCAAAGCCAATTGAAGGACCGGAATGCCCCCCCCATCTGTCTGCGGAATTTCCTTGGCCAGCGCATTCATCAGGGCAAAGCAAAACGCGGCTATCAGAATCCAGATTGCCCCTTTGATTTTGCCATTGGCTGTCTCCAACTTGCGTCCTTCCCCGATGAATGTCTGAACGGTCCAGCCAGATGTTGGCTGGACCGTCTTGGGCAGAGGCCTCAGAAAAATGCACCGAATACCCAACCTGAGATCATGGAGCCGACAGCGGCCAACACCAGATAAAGCAGGAATGGTTTCAGCTTCAGCACGGGAAAGATTGCCATTGCACCCCATATGCTGACAACGCCACCGGAGACGAGAAATGCCATGGCGGCACTGGACGACATCCCGTGCTCCAAAAGGGCTCGCGTAAGCGGCAATGCGGCATAGCCATCGATGTAGGCCGGGCCGCCGACAATGACCGCAAGGGGCACGGCAAAGGCGCTGTCACGACCCACGTAGTCAGCCACTGCATTGGGCTCCAGCCAATCATTCAGAATGTGCTCAGCCGCAAATGCTGGGGCGAGTACCAGAAGGATCATCCGGGTGATCGACCAGCACTCCCGCAAGAATTGTTGCCGTCGGAAAGGGTCGCGCCAGAATCTCAGATCAAAATCCAGACCACAGGTTTTTCCAGCGACACATTGCCCACCCAATGATCCTACAATCTTGTTGGTGCGCAACGGTGATTTGGACCATGTTTGGTTAGCAAACAGTGCAGTCATGCCACCCCCGAAAAGACCCAACCCAATGGCGGCAAGAGCTTTGCCGATGGCAAATTCCCAACCAAGTGTTGCCGCCGTTGCGGACAGCAAAGCAGGGCCGGTGATGGGCGAGGCTAACCAGAAGGCCATGACAGGTGCCAGAGGAACACCGGCTGCAAGTAACCCAGCCATCAGAGGCAAGACCGTTACGCCACATACCGGCAGAAATGCCCCTACAACGGTGGCGCCAATCACGGTGTAGACAGGGCGACCGTGAAAAACCTTTGCCACATGACGGCTTGCGCCACTGGCCGTAATCCAGGCGGCAAGCAAGATGCCGGGAACGACCAGCGGCGCGACATGAATCAAACCGAGTGTAACAAACTGCGCTACTTCCAGTGCATATGCTGGGGCACGGATGATCAGAATGGCAAGGGCAAGACCCGTCAAACCATAGACATGTCTTATTCTAGGTCGCGAACTTTGAACGATTTCCATGACAGACATAACGATCTCCTGTTTCTTAAGAACAGAGTATGGGCGCTGGACAGGTATTTGAGAAACGAGTAAATTGAGAATCAACCATCGGAAAAATGAATATCTTGGCACATTTGAGCAGCGACCACCTTCGAACTTTCCTCGCCATCAATGAGGCCGGGAGTATGACGGGCGGGGTAGACCGAATTGGACGTTCATAATCCGCGACAAGCCTTCAGATCAGACAATTGGAAGAGGTCATTGGACAGCCGGTTTTTCGCCGCCATGGCCGCGGTGTCACGCTGACAATTGTCGGAGAAAAATCGTATCCCGTTGCCCGCAGCGTTGTACGGTCTCTGGACGCCACTCTGACCGAACTGCGTGGTGGCGGGTTGAAGGGCAAACTTCGTATCGGAATGACCGATGATCACAGTCGCCACGAGTTGACTGGTATCATCTCTGAATTTGCAGCCCTTCACCCAGATGTTGAGCTTGAGGTGCAGTGCGCGTTTGGTTTCAAATTTGAGGCCGCGCTAAGGAACGGAGATCTCGACCTGGCAATCCACGAAGTGCAGCGTCCCAATGACCGCGATGAAGTCTTGCGTGAGGATCACTTGGTATGGATGTGTGCTCAAGATAGCGATCTGTCTGAGGCCGACTCCTTGCCAATTGCTCTATTTGATCGCGATTGCTGGTGGCGCGATCTGGCGCTATCTGAATTAGAAGAACTAGGACAGAATTATCAAGTGATATTCTCCAGCGAGAGTGCGGTCGGTGTTCGATCTGCAGTTCAGGCAGGGATTGCGGCGGGTTTGCTAAGTTCGTCGGATGATATCGATGGAGTGCGGCCACTTCCGCACCTCCCAGTTAGCAGTTCGACTTTCCTTGTGTTGCAAAGGGCAGAACAAGCCAACGGGCCGATCTGCGATGCGATGTGTCAGACAATCCGAAATGCCTTTGGCACCTGACCCTACTTCGCTTACTTATGCAAATTCGAAGCAAGAATTGGTCGATTTCGGACTCAATCACCTGCCATGGCTCGTGCACCGTGGCTTGAACAGCTATCGTTTTCTGATGCTAGACTTTGAAACTTGCAATGCCGCGCGACTCAGGCGCGACCCAAGCTTCGATGGCGTGTTTTTCACCGCAGTTCGGACAACAAAAATCTATTGCCGCCCAGTCTGCCCTGTAAAACACCCACTGACCAAAAACGTCAGCTACTACCCAACGGCGGCAGCGGCGGAGAAAGCAGGATATCGTCCTTGCCTGAGATGCAGACCTGAAACTGCACCATTTTCACCAGCGTGGAATGGAACATAAACAACTGTCACTCGTGCGTTGCGCTTGATTGAAGGCGGCGCACTCGACAACGGTACGGTAGGAAAGCTGGCAGAGAAGTTGGGTGTTGGCCCGCGCCACCTCAGCCGATTATTTTCAAAGCATGTAAAAGCATCACCGATGCAGGTTGCAAAGACCGTTCGTATCCAACGGGCCAAACGTCTGCTGAATGACAGTTCGCTTCCAATCACGGAAATTGCTTTTCAGTCAGGCTTTGGCAGCGTCCGCAGATTTAATGCAGCATTCCTAGAACTTTATGGACGTTCACCTTCGTCCATCCGAAAGCCCAAAGCATGAAGAATATTCCACTGTATTATACATATTTCGACAGCCCCGTCGGACAGCTCCTTTTGGCGGGCGATCAGACATCACTCCATTTCCTGAGTTTTCCCGGCGGGCACAAAGCATTTGGACCCCAGCCAGAGTGGACCTTGTCCGACGCTCACTTTAGCGCCGTGAAAGTACAGTTGTCGTCATATTTTTCAGGGTCCCTTGCGGTGTTCGATTTTCCATTGACCCTGCATGGTACGGATTTTCAGAAACGCGTTTGGAGATTGCTTAAAGAGATTCCTTTTGGCGCGACACGGACCTACGGTGGACTGGCGGAGAATCTGGGAACGCCTAGGGCCAGCCGCGCTGTTGGGGCGGCAAACGGATCTAATCCGATACCCATCATTATTCCCTGCCATCGGGTAGTCGGATCAACCGGGAAGTTGACGGGTTTTGGTGGGGGCATCGACACAAAACGCTTTTTGTTAGATTTGGAAGATTCTTCGAAAGAGTTTCTTTAGAACTCACTTTGCGGCGTAAAAACATGACCACTATGCGCGTCCGACTTGAAGTACCCGCCCATCAATCACCAGCAATCCGCATGAAATCAAAGCCAACCCGACAAAATGTGTCGTGGCCAACACTTCGCCCAGAAACCCGGTCCCAAGCAGTATTGCACTGACAGGGATCAGAAGCGTGACAAGTGAGGCATTCACAGCACCCGCTGTTGCGAGGAGGTGGAAAAATATCATGTAGGCCAAAGCAGTTGAAAAAAGCGCCATTCCTGCAATCGAACCCACGGCGGCAATACTGGGCGTAGCCAATGCCCAAGGATGATCGACCAACAAAATTACCGGTAACATGATGACGGTCGTTGCAACGAGCTGACCCAGTGCACTCACCGAGCTGGACAATCCTAGCGCGTTGAACCGTCGACCGTACACAACTGAGAAACCTTGACAAAGAGCCGCCGTCAGACAGGCCAAGAGACCAAGTGTAGCAACGCTGGCTCCGGATGAAACCTCTTTTCCAAACAAAAAACCGACACCAATCAAGGCCAATACAACGCCAAAGAACTTGTTCGCAGTGAACTTTTCATCGGCCAGCATGAAATGTGCAACCGTTATGGAAAAAACCGGAGTAGCGGCATTTGCGATGGATGCCAGACCGCCCGGTATGGTCGTTTGCGCCCAGAAGAACAGGCTGAACGGGACTACATTGTTCAGAAACCCCATCGTCAGGAATGCCTTCCACACCTGCCTGTTTCTAGGCAATGTATTGCCTCTCATCCCAAGGTAGATGAACAAGGCCAAAGCTGCGATGCTTACCCGCAGAAAAACAACCGTCAGGGGTGGAAGTTCACCCACAGCTATTGAAGTGAAAAAGAACGTACCACCCCATAATATCGACAGAAACCCAAGCAGCCCCCAATCCACAACCATCATTCTCATTTGCACGTCTTCCTAATTTGACTTGAGGAAGATGTACGGGCTCAGAGCACGTCAGGCTGGCCTCTTTAGGACCTGATCATGTCAAAAGGGAATTGGAGGCGATTCTGTTTCAGCTTTGTTTTCTCGCGCCAAACCCTACCTTGCTGCCATTTGCTTTAGAGTTTCGAATGTCCGGTCCAGGCTGCCCGAGTTCGTGTCACACAAGTTCCAGTACTGGAGTTTCAAAATTGCCCCCGGACACAAACCCAAACCACATCCCAATCTGGCCCATCATTTTCGAACCGCCAAAGTTCCTGCCCCAACAATCATCAAAATGCCGGAAATCGTCACCAAGTCAGGGATTTCGTTGAAAAAGAGTATCCCCCATATTACGGCAAACCCGACATAGGCGAAATCAAAGGTCGAAACGACGAAAGACCGCCCATATTGATAGGCAATGGCAGTGCCAACGCCTCCGATCAGGATGATGATCGTGAACAGCCCAAAGGCCAAGGCTTCGGCCGCACCGATGTGAACCCATTTCTCTGAAAGAAACGGGGCGTCAAAGGTGGGCAGCAGGACCGGGCCGGCCAGTCCCACCAATATGAAAGCGATATTCAGTACGATCGCCAAAATTAGCGGGTGTTCCTGCTGGCATTTGGTGCGAGTCAGGATCATCGACAGAGCATAGAGGATGGCCGAGATGATCGGCAAAAGAGCGTAAGCATTAAACTGATTTGCCGTCGGTCTCAGGATGAGTGCTACTCCGGAAAACCCGAGGAGTACCGCTACCCAGCCAAGTCTGGAAACTTTCTCGCCAACAAGAAAGGCGGAAAAAAGCGTGATGAATATCGGGAGCGTGTAATAGCTCGCCGCTGCGATGGAAAACTCCAGATGTGGTAGGGACGCGTAATAGACGACCCACATCACTGCGAGCATGAAGCTGCGCAGAAAACTCCAGCCAATCGAGACGGGCCGTAGAGGAACATGACGAAACCTGAACGTCCAGGCCGCCAGCAATACCGGCACCGCCATCAGAGAACGCAGCACGAAAATCTGCCATAGAACCAGGCCCACGCTGGTTAGTTTGATCAAGGCGTCACCCAGGGACAATGCAAAAACCGTCAACACTATGACGACCACAGCCAATGGGGTGTTGTCTTTTGATATACCTGCCGCACTTTGCATTACCTGGGATTTCCCATTTTGGCGTAAGATCAGTTCTAAAGGTACAAATTACGTCAGAAAATTTACTTCTCATCTCAATCGCATTACTCTGAGTTATGAGAAATCTCAGAATGGTCCTCCCACCTCTGGCGTCCCTCCTGCCGTTTGAAGCGGCGGCACGGCTCGGCAGCATCACCAAGGCCGGAGAAGAGCTTGGCCTGACACAGGCGGCCATCAGCCGCCAGATACGCGCGTTGGAAGATCATCTAGGCACGCAGATGTTCGAGCGCCGCAATCGCGCAGTCTATCTGACGGAAGAGGGCCGTGCGTTCAGCCAAACCCTCACACAGTCTCTGCAGGCGGTCGCCAACCATTCGCACGAGCTTCGCCATACTCGCGATGGTGGCGAGGTCCTGTTGCGCTCGCAGCTTTGCGAAGGGCTCTATTGGCTGATGCCCCGCCTGTCGGAATTCTATCAAAAGCATCCTGACATCGGGGTGCGGCTGATCACATCCACCCGCCCGATGACCGAGACAACGGAACGATTTGATCTAGCGTTACAGACGGTCGGGCGCGACTGCAGTAATGGCGAGTTGGCATTTGCTGTCCCAGATGATGTCTTCCCTATTTGCAGCCCGAAATATCTTGAAAGGCTGGCCGAACCCGTTTCGTTCGAAAGATTGCAGGATTATCGACTGCTTCATCACAGCGGCTCGCCGCCGGATTGGCTGGATTGGGACAGATGGTTCGAGCGGGTTGGCGCTGAAATACATGTACAAAACAACGGCGAAGTTTATGACAGCTATCCGCTGATGATGCAGGCCGCAATCGAGGGGCATGGAATAGCTTTGGGCTGGAAACGTGCGAGCGAACGACTCCTGGGGTCCGGTGCGCTGGTCAGACCCTTCAATGAACTAGTGAGTGTTCCGGACAGCTTCGGTGTTTACAAACCCAAAGGTTGGAAGCCGAAACCTGGAACATCAGAAGTTTTAGATTGGATAAAGGGCGAATTGGTTTAATTGGGTACTTCAGATCGCATCCCAACATTCAGAACTCTGAAGTAAACGGCCGCTCTATGCTGCATCTCGCTTGCCAGAAATTGTTGTGACGAAAGTACGGATTCGGGTCGAGCCAACTTTATGCCCGCCAACGGCCGGTTCAGCGACATGCATGGTTCTGTTGCAAAGTTTTGAGCCCGCCGAGCAGTTTCAGCAATTGCTCGGGAGTCAGGCTGCGAGCTCAGCGAACTGCTGAAATGGGCAGAGTCCGGGTGTGAATTGCCCCTTGCGGATCATGTGCGAAACCTCGATGCCTGCTAGCGTCGCCGATCTGCGCGAAGGGAATGGCCGCTAAGTGGGCTGCGACTGCAGCATCCCGAACGTGCGTCCAAGGTCGGCTAATGGGATGTACCGGCTGCTTTACCCAGCAGGTTAACCCCCTTCGAATACATCTGCAAAATCTGGACAAACGAACCGCACCGTTTCAATGTCGATCCAACCCACCACACGCTGGGACCATTGCAAGAATTTTTTGGTGTTGTTTGCGCTTAACCCGCCGGTCCAAAGCAAGATAGTGTTTGTATTTTGCGCGGCGGGCATCCAGCAGCGGCAGCATGGCGTGTGCCAATACCTCATCGACTTCAATCAGCGGGCGCACGACATCATCGAAGCTGCCATGTTGGATAGTCTTGGGCAGACGAAGTCCGAAGATCTTCAGTAGCCCACGCATCTCATTCGCTAAATCAATCGTCTTGTTGAGCAGGGCTTTGCGGCAGCTCAACAAAGCGCGCGTTCCGTGCGCCTCTCGGCTCTTCATGTGAACCGGGCTGAACTAACCTGTCCGCAATATCTGCGCAATCCCTCGGGCATCGTTCTTGTCTGTCTTGTTGCGCATCGCCGACAGAGCAGCATTGACCTGACGAGCCTCCATGCAAACGACGTCGAAACCCTCATTCGTTAAGCCAAAAAACAGATGCTGACTCATCGTGCCCGCCTCGAACCCGATCCTAACAACAGGACGCCCGAAGCTCTTCAAAAAAGCGGTGATCTCATCAACATTGCAAACCAACTCGCGCTCAAGAACGGTGGCGCCTTTGCTATCCACAATACATAACGCACATGATCGCAGCGATACATCCAGTCCGGCAAAAAATTCCATCGTATTTCTCCCTTGTTCACAGATCTCCCGTGATCCTATCGGGAGCTCGACCTCAGAACAGGGTCAGCCCAATTACGCATGCTTGGGGCCGACTTTAACGACGAGGTTGACGCGATCTAAGCGTCACCCGGCGGTATACACGTAAGAGCCACATCGATTGATGCTATGTTTAAAAAGCCGGTCATGCTCTGATGCAATCATGAAAGTGAATAAACCTGCGTTGGCCTACGGAGCTTTGTTACTTGCAATGTTGATCAGTGCCGGGAACTTCTTGTGCGGTAATCTGGCCGTCAATGAAGTTCATCCGGTTGCACTGACATTTTGGCGCTGCCTGATTGCAGCAATATTTGTGTTGCCGCTTGTTCTGAGGGGACAGGGCCACCCGTTCCAGCATTTCAAGGGCAGTTGGCTCCGTATTACAGCCCTTGCTTGCATTGGCGTGGTCGCCACACCTTGGTTTGTTTATTCTGCGCTCCGCTCAAATGATCTCATAGATCTTGGGGCCGGTTACACCAGCGTACCCTTACTGACGATATTGTTTTCGGCACTATTGCTCGGTGAGCGGTTGCTGCTTGTTCAGTATCTGGGTGTTGTGATCGCCCTCGTTGGCGCACTGGTTTTTGCATTTCGCGGTGAATTCTCAAACCTAATCAATTTCGACCCGCATCTCGCCTTCCTGTTGATGATCGCCTCCAATGCCTGCCGAGGGTTCTACTTAGTTCTTCTTAAGAAATGGAACATGCACCCTAAGCCTGATGAAGGCTTGTTCGTTATATTCGTTGTTGGCATTATCGTCCTACTGCCGTTTGTTGTGATTCACGAAGTAGGCAAACTTCAACCATTAGACTACTCTTGGCAGGTCTGGGGCTCTATTCTCTTTATTGGAGTTGGCATGGGTGCCATCTACCTCCACATGCTCAATTTCGGTACAAACGAAGTTGGTGCGTCGACGGCTTCCTTGTTTGCATATCTCGTGCCGATACTCGTTACGGTCGAAGCCGTGGCCCTAAGGGGCATGAACCTTCAGCTCTATCAAGTCGTCGGCGGCGTGCTGATTATCGGTGGAGTTCTGATCGCAACCCAGTTGCATCTTCGACCAACCGCTGCGGACCATCCGCCTCATTGATGCACATGTTGCCAGAGACTAGGGGATTGGCATCGATTTGGATGGCGCGTTTTGAATTGAAATACCCAGCCGCGCTGCACAAACTGCCAGAGACGATAATCAATCCGGCAAGCCAGCTTTCTGAAGATCACTGACAAACCTGTCAAGATCACGTTGTTGAAAGTTCTCGAATGCCAGGCGGACGCGCGAACATGTCATGGCGGGGTAAATCTCTTTGCTCTGATAGACTATCTGCCTTGCCCCTTCTATGCGGTGTTGTCGTATCATAATTACCGCCAATACATAGTGCCCGAATGGGCCAACGGATCTACCTTCCAATGCTGTTCTTGCGCAGGCTTCAGCTTGTTCCAGATTATCAAGGAGGTAGAGGCACATGGCTTTTGATAACAATTTGACCTTGAAGTACGGTCCGGACGGTCCAAACCGGGTTGCCGTCTCAAAATGCGACAGTGCCCGTTTCGCCTGTCCATTTACAAGCTGAGTGTACCCAAGAACCAGGTGAGCGTTTGCTGCGCTTGGGTTGAGACTGACTGCAAGTTCTGCCTCTGCGATTGCAGCATCGTATCGGTTGTACACAGTATATGCCCGGGCGAGGGTGGCATGGGCAAAACTACTGTGTTCATCCAGGGCAACAGCGCGCTCTGCGTGATAGAGTGCACGTTCCTTTGCCCCTTTGCGGTCATCAACCTGGGTGAAAAACAGCTTTCGAAGCTCGGCATTTGCCATGACGGCATGCGCAAGCGCATAGTCCGGCGTCATGTCGATAGTCTTGGATAAAATGTCATTTGCCTTTTGAGTATCTTCGTCGGTGAACTTGAACAGATGCCACAGAGCTTTTTGAACCCTATCCCATACATTGACCTCACCACGTTTCAGACGGGCTTGCTCTCGCAAGTCGAACCGCAGTTCCCAGTCGATATGCCCGACGACGGCCGCGGCGATTTCCTCTTGCAAGGAAAAGACATCCTCAATTTTGTGATCCAGGCGATCGGCCCAAAGGTCATGCCCATTCGACGTATCTACCAGATGGGCGGTAACGCGAACGCGCTGGTCGTCATGGCGCACACTACCCTCTACCAAATAATGTGCCCCGACGCGTTGCGCGATTTCTTCGCCGGATAATGAAGCATCCTTGAGTAGTTTTGTCGAAGTAGGTGAAACCACCGACAGCCAATCCACCTTCGCAAGTTCGGTAACAAGCTCCTGGTTGATGCCAGCCACAAAGCCATTGCCATCGCCTTGTCGACTGAGGTCGTCGAACGGCAATACTGCAATTACGGGTTTTTGCGGTGCCGGAAGTTGAGTGACCATACGATCGAACAGACGTTCTTTTTCGGCTGGCAGTTCAGTCTTTGGTGCAAGCGTTTCGGTTTCAGTTTGAAAACCGGACAAAGATTCATGCGTTGTCGGGAAGTGGAACACCGGTCCGTGCCGCGGCCAATCAACATTGTTGAGCGTCATATAGTCTTTGAGATTGTGTGCTGCATATAGGAAAGCGTGGCCACGAGCACCATCGCCGATCTGCTTGTTTGCGAAGTTAAGGCCCACTGCGACGCGGGCCAACAAATATTGGCTTTCCATAAAACTTAGCCGATGGCTTTCGTGGCGTTCAACCCAGCTCATCACCCCACGCCGCAGAGTTCTGACGAACTCTACGATCCCAACGTCATCCTGCCAAAGTCCCAACGTGTGGTGTTTTGAGTGAAAGAGCCCGAGATCATCAAGGATGGCATCCCATTGAGCTGGCACGCAGTTTCCGCGTCTCGCCAACAAGTAAGCCAACTCGAAATACGCGTGATCATAAAACAGGAACTGATTATCTTCGTACAGCGCCAGATCAATCAGATAATATTCTGGGTCACTGCTTTGATGTGATCGTACCAGGACATTGTAACCGTGAAGATCTCCATGCAGTCGGCCTTTGGCCGCTCGGATGCTTAGGCGGCTTGGCAAGTCCTCGTTGCAGGCAAATGTCAATGGGTTTGGGTACCAATGTCCTTCAAACATAAGGCAACGCTCGTTCGGATCATGGCCGCAAACATCGGACAGGAACCGGTGTAATCGACTTTCCTCAGGATCCAGTCTGTAACCTAGCCAACCGGAAAGCATTTCCCGAGGCGACTGCATTCCCGGTGCCATCTGGTAGTCAGAATTCCAGTCATCAAGTAGGCTTCGCGAGAGCCGTTGGAGAACGTTCAAGGCCAGTTCGTAGCCACAGTCGTTCCAAGGAAGAGAATACTCAAGTCCTTGCGCCACGACCGTTGAAAGGATCGCGATCTTGCCTTCATGTTCCAGCGAGTTGACGATGCGAGCCAGGTGTTTGGATCCGAATACTGGTATTGCTTCGAACGCCTCGAGGTGTCTTTGGTTTTCGGTCTTTTCTTGCCATTCTGGATCGGGAAGGGCGTCAAGTTTGAGAATGGCCTGACCACTGAAGGCATCGCATGTAATGTCTACTATAAAGACAAGAGCGCCAGACTTGCCTGCACTTAGCCGTTGGTGAAAGTAAATTTCACCTTTTACCGACCAGCGGTCAGTTATCAGTGGTAGAAGCTCTTTGTAGGCTTCCGGCCAAGAGAGATCATCGATGGCGGACATTAACAACACTCCGCAGAAGTACCGCCAAGGACTGTGTAATTCTGCGCGGCGGAACTGTTCTTTTGCATGATACACAAGCAAACGTGTGAACCAAGTTGTTTGGATCCACCGGTCAGATCTTTCTGCGCGACAGCTTGACCTTCCCAGTAAGAGCCCGAAGTTCGCGCTTGCAGCGAATGACGGCAAAGCGAGCGGCGACCGCAGCATCTTGAAGGTAAGGCCAAGGTCCACAATGGGCCGTCCTCGATATGCCATGGCGGCATGAGTTTGTGGATGCTGCGCCGACCCCGAGGTCGGCTCAGAGCCCACTTTGACCGATGCTGCGCGACGCCCCAATGACAGCAACGCGCAGAAAGCTGACTTTGCAAACTTTAGCGGGCGGCCCAGAGCCAACTTGAAGCGCCTGGGCACATATCCGCAGTCGCAGCCTGTTTCCAAGAAGTTCGCTGCAACGTGAAAAATTCGCCAAAACTCAGGATTGGAAAACGAATATGTGGCTCGCCCGCTAGATATCGACCTAATGTTGGATAGTAATGCGCGGGATCGTCAGCTTACAAAATTGTAAACTTCGCCGCATTTTCCAGCAAAGCGCGGCTCCCATGTTGATCTCATCGGAAGGCAATAAAGCCTTCTAACAACTAAACTATGGAGAGAAAACATGGACAAGAAAAACGCAGCGCTCGGCGCACTGGCAGGTCTGGTTCTTACAGGAGCTGCCGTCGGTTCGGTTTCGGCACAAAGCACTACAGAGGCGACGGGACTCACTATGCAGCAGGCCATTGAAATCGCGCTTCAGGAAGTGTCCGGTGAGGTCCAAGAAGCGGAACTCGAAAACGAAGGCGGGACGAAGATCTATGAGGTTGAGATCCTCGATGCTAACGGTCAAGAGTTCGAAATCGAGATTGCCGCCGACACCGGTGCAGTGATTGAGGTTGAGGCTGAAGATGAAGGCGACGATGACGATGACGATGACGATGAAACATAGGTCGCGGCCAAGCTGCGAATGAATGGCCAATGCGGAGGTCGCTCACTAGAGTGGCCTCTGAATGCGTGACGGTAAGGGTCCACATGCGAATTTTGTTTCTGGAAGATGACAGCCAACTTGGGTCTTGGGTTACCAACGGCCTGCGCGAAGAAGGTCATGTCATCGACCATTTCGAGGATGGCAAAGACGCTTTGATGGCGGCTATGGCTCAGGAGTACGATCTTCTAATTCTGGACCGCATGGTCCCGGGCCTCGATGGGTTGGCGGTTTTGAAGTCCTTGCGCGCGTCGAAGAATACCACGCCCGCGCTTTTTCTAACGGCTGTGGGTGAGGTCGACGCCCGCGTCGAAGGCTTTGATGCTGGCGGCGATGATTATCTTACGAAACCTTTCGCCTTTGCCGAACTCTCTGCCCGCGTGGGCGCTTTGGGCCGCCGTCGTGAAGGCCTAGAGGCGAGACAAGCAGAAGCCACGGTCTTGCGCCATGGGGATTTGAGCCTCGACCTTCTAGCACGGACCTGCAAACGCCAGGATCAACAGATTGAGCTATTGGCCAAGGAGTTTAAACTTCTGGAATACTTGATGCGAAGACCGGGGCGATTGGTGACACGTACGATGCTGCTGGAACAGGTCTGGGATATGAGTTTTGACCCGACCACAAGTGTCGTAGAAACCCACATCAGCCGGTTGCGCACCAAAATCGACAAGCCGTTTGATACACCGCTGATCCGAACACGTCGTGGGGAAGGCTATGTCTTTGGACGGTAATCTGACCTGGCTTCGCCGCTCCTCGACCTTGCGGCTAGCGTTGATATTGTCAGCCATCTTCGCGCTTTGCATGGCTACCGCAGCCTATATCACGATTAAGGTTGGCTCGGATGTGTTCGAACGCCGTGTCGATACGACGCTGGATGCGTTGGCAAAGGCCTCAGCCCTTGAGGGTGCGCGCGGCGACCGGTTTGGCGTCATCTTGCGTCACCCAAATGATCTCGAAGACCTGCCAATTGCTTTGCAGCGTGTGGTTGCGCGCGGCGGGGGGACGGTGGAGCTGTCCCATGATTTTCGGGAATCCGAAGCCTGGCGCGTTCTTGTAGATACCGACAGTCAAGGCGCACCGGTCATGGCGGCTGTTCCGCTTGATGACGCGGAGGATGCGTTTGAACTCTTAGGCGGTGTTCTATGGACCACGATGTTGACAATGATTGTTCTGACATTGGTGGTTGGGTTTGCCACCGGTATCTTCGCCCAGCGACGTCTCAAGCGGATTAACAGCACGCTTTCGGCGTTGGCCTCTGGCGACCTCAGCGCGCGCACGGAGATCACGCGGAACAAGGATGACCTCGACGACATGGCACGCCAGGTGGATTTGACTGCTGCCGAGTTGGAGCGGTTGGTCGCCCAGACCCGCCATCTCAGCGCGAATTTGGCGCATGACCTGCGCACCCCGCTGGCCCGCCTGCGGTCTCGACTTGAAAGCTTGCCTGAAGGAGAGGAACGCGGTGCAGCCTTGGAAGAGTCAGAGCGGTTGTCTGGCATTTTCGATACGATCATGCGGGTCGCTCGGATTGAAGCCACCCACGGCACAGATGGTTTCGAAAGGGTTGATCTGGCGAACTTGATGACCGACCTGTCTTTGACCTTTGGCCCAGTGATTGAGGACACAGGCAAAGTGCTGAAATTTGATGCGAGCGACGCTGAAGCGGTTTTCGCTGATCGTCAGATGCTTGTTCAGGCAGTTGCAAATCTCATACAGAACGCAATGCGCTATGGCGGGGACAAGATCAATCTCGCAGCACGTGGTCGCACCATTAGCGTCGCCGACAACGGCCCCGGTGTGGCATCAGAGAAATACGCCGAGATCATCAAACCCATGGTTCGTCTTGACGCAACACGGCAAAGCGAGGGTACGGGTTTAGGTCTAGCCCTCGTCCGTGCGGTTGCAGATCGCCATGGTGCAGATCTGATCTTATCGCAAACCGATCCTCACGGGCTGACTGTGACGCTGAAGTTTGCAGATTTGTAAGTTTTGAATCAGGCGGACGTAAAGCCCGAACCACATATCAGTTTCATCAACTCAACAAATGAAGCTGGAGTTAAAGACATGAAAACGTACCTGAACAAAGTGACCTCTACTGCTGCTGGCGTGGGCCTCTTTCTTGTGGCCTGTGTCGTAGCGAGCCTCGGGCTGTCCATTATGGTCTTTTTGGCGATGTTTGCACTGGCCATTGTCGGCCTAGGGATCTTGGCTACACCCCTTCTGGCGTTGCTTCAATTCTCAGAACGCAAGGAAGTCGAGGGGGTTACCGCGTAATCCCGATTGCCTGCGGATGCGCCCGATTGGGGGCACAAAGTGCCGTGCGCTGTTCATTGGGGCTTTCAAGTTGGACATGTCCGCTTTGGGCTGCCACCAGTCTATCAAACTGACTGTAGAAAATGGTAAATCTGAGCCCGGTACTACTGCTTCGGCGATTTCGCGAGAACGGCAGATACTGTGCGTGTCTTGCGGCTTCTAGTGATCGCGATTGCACCCAGAACTAACGCACATGCCAAGGCTTGAGGTAAAGTAATGGTTTCGCCAAAGGCTAGAAATCCAACAGCAAACATCGTGGGTAACTCTATGCTTCCGACCACGGCAGTTTGGGAAGCCCCAATTACAGGCGAGCAGATCGTGTAGATAAGTTGGGGCACGAACGCGGTGACAAGTCCAATACCAACAATGAGAAGCCAATCGGATTGTTCCCCTGGGAGCAACTCTCCAACTTCAGCGCCAAGGATGAGCGGCGCAAGACCCAGTACAGACCCCAGAGAGACTGACGCGATGCGTGCCAACGGCGCAATCCGTGACAACCTGTGTACGAGCACGCAGATTCCGAAGCCAAACCCAAATGGGGCAGCAAGGGATAGCAGCAGAGTTGGTAGATGCTCCGCAGGCACTGATGCGGGCGAGCCAGCAATGACGGCTGCCACCACAATCAGACCAGCGGCCAACAATGCGCGCCTCGTTGGTGCATCAGCGAACACGGCCCAGGCAATGACCAGAGTGAATACTGGATAGGTCATGTAAAGCACACCCACTGTCGATGCGGGCAACTTCTCCAGCGCCGTTACATACCCGATCCACCCAAGCCCCATTACGGCTCCAACTGAAAGGCCCCAAGTGATCTCTCGCCATTCTTTTCGGTGCAAAATGAGAACAGGAAGCAGAAGAATCGCCGCAACAATGTAGCGGTAGAATGCGACTGCATAGGGTGCGACGCCCTGTTCGGTCAGGCTGCGGCTGAAATAGGGAACAAGTCCGAAACAGATTGAAGCAAAAAGAACACCAAAAACTGCAAATGCGTAAGGGATGGACGGTCGATTTCGCGCAGATGTCGTTGCCATAATCTGGAGCTATCACGCATTTGCTATTTCGTCTTTAGAGATTCGAAGAACGACAGCTTTGTCCCGCAATCTGTGGGTTTGCCCATCTCAAAACTTTGCACATGCGGCGAATGTCGGCAATGCGGACTGCGATCGCAGCATCTCAATACCCAGTCGAGTGACCGGTTTGGGCCGTTTTTAACGACCCAATTGTGATTGGGAATGCACTAACGTATGCAATGACATACTACATTAGTTGGATTGATTTAGTCTCTGGGCCGGGCAAGATGATTGAAGGGTCTTGTCAGAGGAACTTGGCTTGAGCGGTGCAGGGTGGTTGCGTAGTCATTGAGAATAACCAAACCTACCTCTTTCAAGTACTTCAAAACCAGTCCCGAGATCATCCGCCTTGCGGTGATGCCGTACATCAGATTTACGCTCTCGCTTCGGAATGTCGAGGATCTGTTGCATGAACGCGGGATCGATGTCAGCCATGAAACTGTCCGATATTGGTGGAACAGGTTTGGTCCAGTGTTCGCTGCAGAGATCCGCAGAAAACGCGTCCAGCAACTCCGCGCATTCTCAAAGTGGAAGTGGCACGTGGATGAGGTATTTGTGAAGGTCAATGGCAAGAGACACTACCTCTGGCGGGCCGTTGATCACGAAGGGGAGGTCCTTGAAGCCGTCGTCACCAAGCGCCGGAACAAACGGGCAGCATTGAAATTCCTCAAGAAACTGATGAAGCGACACGGCCAGGCGGAGGAAATAGTCACAGACTGCTTGGCGTCTTACCGTGCCGCGTTGAGAGAGCTCGGCGTGCTGGAAAAGCAACTGACAGGTAGGTGGTTGAACAACCGCGTCGAGAATTCGCATCTTCCGTTTCGACGAAGGGAACGTGCGATGCAACGTTTTAGGCGCATGCGAAGTTTACAGAAATTCGCCTCCGTCCATTCCTCCGTCTACAACCATTTTAACCAGGAAAGATCTCTTTCAAATCGAGACACCTTCAAGATGACGCGAAGCGCCGCTCTCGCCGAGTGGCGCGAACTTGGTGCGGCATACAGGGCAGCTATACTGGCCTAGCTGAGACTGGTTCGAATTTGTCTGACAGCACCTCTGCTCGGACACACAAAGGTTGACAGCACTGTCAGATACCTTGGCGTCGAACTTGAAGATGCACTGAGCATCGCCGAGCAAATCGACCTTTGAACCATTTTGGCGGGCGGCACTTGTCGTTCGCCAATTCGGGCCGGACCTATGTTTGCGCCGCAGCGGTGGTTTGAATCGAGCCCATTTTATCAGATGCAGCACAACCCACTAACGTCAGCTTTGCATCCGTTTCGCTGTCGCTTCTTCCCATCCCTTGAGCAACGCCGCCCGCCGTCCCGGGTACTTCTGGCCCAGTACTTTCAGCTCTTCGACCCTTTCTGTTTTGAAGTGCCGATAGTCGTCTTTGGTCTCGCACCATCCCACGAGGTATCGTGTTCGATCCAAGAATGCGATCAATAGCGGCCAGACAACCCTGTCAGTCGTGCTGCCATCACGGTCCGTATAAAGGAGTTGCAATCTGTACCTCTCCCGAATGGCATAGCGCAGCAGAGCGCTATCGAAACGTTCGGTCACCCTGGCGCGCGTCTGAATAGGCTTTGTGCTGCTGCCCAGCACCACCGGGCGCAGTTCCTTCGGGATGGCCAAAGAGAGCTTTGACACCAAATCCCGCGCGGCCCGGGCAAGCGAGGGATCGGCCTCAGATGCCACCCACGCGGCACCAAGGGCTGCCGCCTCTAACTCATCTGCTGTGAGCATCAGGGGCGGCATGTCGTAACCATCGTCAAGCACGTATCCGATCCCCGCCTCGCCCGCAATTGGGATACGCTGTGCATGAAGCTCGGCCATATCGCGGTAGAGCGTGCTAAGAGATATCTCCAATTCATCTGCCAACTCCCGTCCTGTGATTGGCGACTGGGTAGACCGCAGTATTTGGATAATCTGGAACAGACGTTCAGTGCGACGCATTTTTTCATCCTCCTCTCACACTACTGTCATAACGGTGAGAGGAGCGTAGTTCTAGGACAGGATCAGAAACCGACTGACATGCAAACAAACGGAGCTGAAAATGATCCACCATGAACGCAACCTAACAATCGACGCAGCCCCAGAATCCGTTTGGGCAGTGTTGAGCCAATACATGCATATCGACGCATTCGCACCGCAGATCACATCCGTTGATGCCTTAACCTACGGTGAAGTTGGAAAGGGCTCAAAGCGCCGCAACCACTTCGCGAACGGCACGTCTGTGGTTGAAGAGGTGACTGCATGGAAGCCGGGCAGCGGCTATACGGTCAAGCTATCTGAGATGGCCGCGATGCCGCTGCACGAAGCCAGTTCCGAAATCCGCATCACGCCAATCGGCGGCAAATCCAAAGTGACTTGGACCTTCAATTATCGCGTGAAATACGGGCCGATCGGATGGCTGATGGGACAAACCATGATGAAAATGATGATGGGCAAGATTATCGTTGCAAACCTTCAAGGGCTCTCAGAGAAGGTTCGCTTAGGGCGGTCTGAGTGAGAGTTTGACAGCATGCTGCTCGGCCTCTGATGCCTGCAGTGAACCCATGGCGGACCTTTTTTCCCTTACGACCACCGGCAATAGATATGGTCGGAAGCGCTCGTTCATTGCACCAATCATTCCAGCGTGCCATCTGTTGGTGACGCGACGATTTCGGATGGCCTCTGCTTACGGTCTGTCGCTTCATAGTTTTGCAAGTGCAGGAGTGATCATGACGTTTTATGACCGCAAAGACGCCGCCGCCGTCTTTATCCTGCGCATAGGGCTCGTGTGGTTCATGTTTCTCTGGGCCGTCCACAAGATCATTACGCCCCAGCAATATCAAAACCTGGCCAAGAATATCGACGGGATCGAGATGTCCTTTGCCCAGATATACGCTGTGGGCGGCGTTCAAATTGCACTTTGTGTGCTGGCAGCTTTGGGCGTTTTTCGCGTTTTCAGCTATGGCGGTCTTGCGGCGATGCATTTCTTTACCATCACCCGACAATGGGAGCGTTACCTAGATCCCTTTGCTCTGAACGACCGCGGCTTTCCAATCAACCGAAACCCAGTGATCGCTCTTGCGGCGATGGCCGCATTCGTCGCGCTTCTGCTCCTGATTCACCGCGATCACTTCAGCATCGGAGGCTGGCTGCGGCGCCACGCAGGCGCCCGTTGGTGGTATTAGGATCTGTCTTCTAGAAAAGGTAACCGCCCAATAGACCATCCATTTGGCGAGATTGAGGGCATGCCGAGATCGGCTTTGTCCGCAGATCGCGAGTCAGTGGGTAGCAAAATCATACATCCGCAGCGAATGATCTTGTCAGAAGAACTTTGCTTGAGCGGGGCAGGGCGCTCTCGTAGCCTTCGCGCATGATTAAACAATCGCCATTCAAGTACTTCAAGACCAGTCCCGAGATCATTCGTCTGGCGGTCATGCTGTACGTTCGGTTCCCACTATAACTTTGAACGTGGAAGACCTATTGCATGAGCGTGGTATTGAGGTGAGCCATAAAACCGTCCGCTATTGGTGGAACAGGTTCGGCCCGATGTTTGCCTCCGAGATCAGACAAAAAACGTGTCCAGCAACTGCGTGCCTTCTCGAAATGGAAGTGGCACGTGGATGAGGTTTTCTTGAAGGTGAATGGCAAGCGGCATTATCTTTGGCGGGCTGATGATCACGAAGGCAAGGTGCGGGAAGCGATTGTCACCAAGCGTCGAAACAGGCAGGCGGCATTGAAAATCCTCAAGAAATTGATGAAGCGACACGGTAAAGCGGAAAACGTCGTCACGGATCGCTTCGCATCGTATCGGGCTGCTCTCAAGGAGCTTGATGCTACCGAAAGACAGCAAACGGGCAGGTGGCTCAACAACCGCGTTGAGTATTCCCACCTGCCATTCCGACGAAGCGAACGCGCCATACAACGTTTCAGGCGCTTGCGAAGCCTACAGAAATTTACCTCCGTCCATTCCTCCGTCTGCAACCACTTCAACCAGGAAAGATCACTAGCCAGCCGAGGCACCTTCAAGCTTACACGCACCGCCGCTCTCGCCGAGTGGCGTCAGCTTTGTTCCGGAAAAGTTCGCGCGTGTCGCAGCAAACTGAGGCTGGTTCGAATTTGTCTGACAGCACTTCTCCGACACCGTAGACGATCGCCCGCACGGGCCGTGCCCCCTTGGCAGCGATCATCATTCGCCAGCAACCTGGCGTTCATAATCGGCGTTGTCATACCAACCCAGCGACTTGATCACCTTGAGATCGTCGTCCAGATCCCATTCCTCCCAACCTGAGAACTTCACATGGCTGCCCGTGTCTTTGTGGTGGCCCTCAAAGGTCCACGCATAGACCATATGGTGATCGGCAACCAAAACACTGTCGAGCTTGAGGATGAGATCGGGAAAATTGGCCATAAAACCCGCAGCCATTTCGGCGATTTCGGCTTGGCTTGTCATCGGGTCGCTGCGGTTCATACCCATGGTCGTGTTATATGCGTAGCGGCTTGCCACGGCCTCTGGATTTCGTTCGGTCCAAGCGTCGCAATGCGCTTTCGCCATTCTGTGCGCAGTCTCAAAATCAGGTATCAAAATATCCCCCAGAAAGCAGCAATTGCGTTTCAGCGAAGTTAGCGGCGGATGAACCACCAGGCCATCCGAAACTTAACGGTCAGGATTGTTGAGCGGCAGCTCCGCGCTTGTTGAGAGTGCTCGTCCGGCACCGGCGTTCGCAAACGCAGCGAATGACCGTAAAGCGGGCTGCGACCGCAGAATTAGACAGCTGCGCTGAGAGGTCGGAATGGCCCGCTACCGATCCGGTGTTGCAAAAAAAGCGGGTCCGCGCACGTGCTTTTGCCCTGGAGAAGCCCAGGTTTGTTTGCCAGCTGATCATTACCGATGAATTGGAACTCTACCTTTCAATCGGTGTCTGAAGCCGAATTGGATATCTGCGTTGCGTTTGCTGGTATTGCCTCGTGTTGACTGTAACTCTGTGAATTCGGCAGCCGGCTTTGTTTTTAACTGTCAAGCATCGCTAGAACGGCTTCGCGATCGGATAGCACAAGCAGCAAAGCAATATCACCGGGCTCCAGCATTTCAAGTATCAGTGAAGCAGCCTGTGAGGGCGAAGTAGCTCTGAGTATTTGTTTCGCATCATACCCATGTTCCAACGCCGTTCGTTCGATCAGATCAGAAATTTCTCCTAATTCGCGACCTCTTAAATACCCTTCTAACTCGGTTGCGACAACTATGTCGGGCTGGAATTTCAGCGCTGTCGCAGTTACCTCGCGGATATCTTGATCCGATCTGTCCCCAGCGTGGCTAAGCATTATGAAACGCCGTTTTGCATGCAGGCTCGATAACGCATCGCAAACTGCCGAAATCGAATGCGGATTATGTGCAAAATCCACGAAAACCCGGGCCCCGTTGTGCTGAAACTCGTTGCAACGACCTGGGTTATCTTTGGCGTCTGGCTTGAAACCGGCCAATCCATCCCGAGCCGCCTGAACGGGCAAATTCAGTGCCAAGGCTAGGCACAAGGCCGCCAGCGCGTTCAGGATATTGTACTTCGCAGCGCCGCCCATGGTCAGGGGGACATCGGAAACTGCGATCACCACCTGTTCCGCTGCGCCGTCGAAAAAGACGATATCTCCCTGCCGTACATACGCGCAGCACTTGCCCGCGTCACGAGCCTGCCGGATCAGGTCATTCTGTGAGTCCAGCGAAAACCACCAGATATTCGCAGATGTATTCTCCGATTCGGCGCGGACATAGTTGTCATCGGCATTCAGGGCCAGCACGCCACCCTCGGCCAGTGTGCGATGTACGGCGAACTTGGCCTGAGCCAGTTCTGGCACCGTGTTAACCCCGTATTGCCCAAGATGGTCGTTCGCCACATTGGTGACCGCCGCCGCTGTGGCCGCGCGAGTCGGTAGACCTCGACGCAGAATGCCTCCCCGTGCGACTTCAAGACAGGCGACCTCCAGCCGTTTGTCGCGCAGCAACATCCGCCCGCCGCCGGGGCCTGAGTAATCGCCACGGTCCAGAATATCGTCACCCACGCGCACAAATTCGGTCGAGGTCAGCCCGGCGACCTTGCCCGAAGCGCGTGCGATCGCCTCAAGCAACCGGGTTGTGGTGGTTTTGCCGTTGGTTCCGGTGATGAACGCGACCGGGATATTGTGCAGAGCAGACCAGTCTACTTCATCAGAGGCTGGCAGCGCATCGACCGGCCAGGTTTGACTGCCCGTCCCATGCCCGATCGATACGTCATCATCATCGCAGAGGATATCCACACCTTGCACTTCTGCTGCCGCGATCCAGGCGATCAGCGCAGGGTTGGCTTCTTTCTCCATCACGCCTTTTACATCCACAACCATCTGATCGAAATCTCCGGGCTCGGATGCCAACAGTTCGGCGGCACAAAAATGCCAGGCGGTTTGCGCCGCGAAGATCGCGGAATAGAGCTGATCCATTGGCGCCGAGATCGCCAAATTGACGCCACCCGTAAAGATGCGGTGGGTCAGGTCCTGATCCTGCCACCCAAGCGCGTCCAGCACACGACGCGCGTGGTTCTCCCACAAGGCGGTGACCTGCTTGGCATCAATATCGGTGAAAAACACGTCTATCACCGCGCCGGGTCGGTCCCAAAGCAGGCCCGGCCCAGTCAGGCGCCGGGCGTCATCAACCTGAATATGGTCGACAGTCGCGCTTGCAATTGTCAGCGCGGTCTCAAGCTCTTCAATCCGGTCCATTTCCGAGCCTCCGCTCAATCCGCGTCTTCACTGATGTCACGGGCCAGACGCACACCACGCTCGTCCCGGATCAGGTTCTGGTCGCCTTCGAACATGTCTTCGAATGCGGGCTCGGTGGGGCTTGCCATCGGCGCGGCCTCGGGTGCTTCACCATCAGAGTTGAAATAAATGATCTGTTTCCAGCAACGCGTTGTGTCGTCACCAAAGATTACTAGCAGATCGCCCTGTGCAGCCTGCTCCAACGCGGCGCTCACGGCTTCGACCTCGTCCGGGATGATCGTGATCGCTGCAGCGTCCACACCGTTTTCGATCATGGCCTGACGCATCAACTGCGGCACCTCGTCATGCCCGCGACCGCGGCGGCGGTCATCCGCTTTGCAGATGTAATGATCAAAGTGTCCGGCCAACGCGGCGGCCCCGTCTACAATGTCTTCATCGCGCCGGTCGCCGGGCATCGCGACAACACACAATCTGCGGCCCTTGACCTCCAACTGATCGGCCAGCGCCGCCATCGCCTTCAACGCGGCTGGATTGTGGCCATAGTCCAGGATCACCTTGAAGGGATGTTCATCATAGACATTCATCCGCCCAGGTGCCTGGAAATAGCTGGTGTCGAACGTGCGCAGCCCGTGGCGGATATTGTCAAGATCCACTCCGAAACTATAGGCCATCGCGGTGGCGAACATCGCGTTCTGGACGTTGAAAATCGCTTTTCCTTCCAACGTCGCCGGGATCAGATGTGCCCACAGAACCGGGATATGAAGCCCGTTGTCGTAAATGGTCAGCATGTCACCATTCATGCCCTTTTCAAGCACGATGGCCTTGCCGCCTGCCTTGATATGTTCTTTGACCAGACTGTGCCCCGGATTGATGGTCACATAGAAGATCTGATCCGCTCCGGCGTAGTCAGCCATTTTCAGACAATTGATGTCATCGGCATTCAGCACGGCCGTATCCGTAGAGCTCTCTACCACCACGCGCTTGACGACGGCCAGTTCCTCGACCGTGTTGATGCCGCCAAGACCCAAATGATCTGCCGAAACATTCAGACATGCTGCCACGTTTGAGCGCTGATAACCCAGACCTGACCGAACAAGACCGCCGCGTGCGGTTTCCATCACGGCAAAATCAACCGCCGGATCGCGCAGGACGATCTGCGCGGATTTGGGCCCTGTCATGTCGCCCTTCACGCTCAGCTTGCCGTCCACATAAACGCCGTCGGTCGAGGTCATACCAACGGTCTTGCCGCTGGTTTTCATGATATGACCCAGCATCCGTGACGTCGTTGTCTTGCCGTTGGTACCTGTGATCGCCGCAATCGGGATGCGGGTTTCCTCGTTGGTCGGGAACAGCATGTCGATCACTTTCCCGGCCACATCGCGCGGCTGACCTTCGGACGGGGCTACGTGCATCCGAAAGCCAGGGGCTGCGTTCACTTCGACGATTGCGCCACCGATATCCTTGTAGGATTTGGTGATATCGTCGATCAGAAAGTCCACACCGCCCACATCCAGCCCCACGGCCATGATCGCGCGTTCGGCCATATCACGGTTGTCGGGATGCACCACATCCGTCAGGTCGATTGCGGTGCCGCCAGTGGACAGGTTCGCCGTCGACCGGAGATAGAAAATCTCGCCATCCGGCAACACGGTCTCTGTACTCACGCCCGCATTCTCCATCAGGCGTGTGGCCTGATTATCGATTTCGAGCATGGTCAGCACTTTTTCGTGCCCGATGCCTCGGCGCGGATCCTGGTTCACGATGTCGACCAGTTCGGCAATCGTGTGCGTGCCGTCGCCAATGACATGCCCGGGAACCCGCTTGGCCACCGCGACCAGCTTGTTGTCCACAACCAGCATCCTGTGATCAAAGCCGGTGATAAAGCTCTCCACCAGGATAGCACGGCTGCGGGAATGCTCTTTGGCTTCGGCAAAGCCGGCCTCGACCTCTTCGTCCGAGTTCAAGTTGATTGAAACACCGCGCCCGTGATTGGCGTCCAAAGGCTTGACGACCACCGGGTGTCCAATTCGTCCGGCAGCGCGTACCGCTTCGCCCGGGGAATAGACCATGCGCTGCTGTGGTACCGGCAGGCCAAGATCGTTCAGCAGGTTGTGGGTGTCTTCCTTATCGCAGGAAATCTCGACCGAGATATGTTTGGTCTCTGATGTGATGGTTGCCTGAATGCGTTTCTGGTACTTCCCATGCCCGAACTGCACCAGCGAGCCTGAATTCAGCCTGATCCACGGGATGTCGCGCCCTTGCGCGGCCTTGACCAGCGACCCGGTTGACGGGCCAAATTCTTTGCGCTGCGCCCGCAGCACAAAGCTGCGCAGTTCATCGTCCCAGTTAAAGTCCGGGTCGAAATCGTAATCCACCTGTTCCTTGAGGGATTGCGGCAAAAGATGCATCAGCAGACGCATTGCCAACTTGCCTGCATCTAGACCGACATCGCGCTGGCGGTATTCATAAACCATATTGTACCGGCCGGGTTCGCCTGTGCTGCGCGTTCGGCCAAAGGTTACATCCGAACCGGCCACATTCTGAACCTCTATCGCACAATGTTCCAGCACATGACCCAGCCAGGTGCCCTCATCTTCGCGCAAGCGGCGGATGAAGCCCCCGGGTTCGCGAAAAGAACAGCCATGTTCAGCCAGACCAGGAAGCGCCTTGATCAAGGCGTCGATAAACTCGGGTCCAATTTTTGCCGAGGGCCACTCTTCCAGAACACCCAGATCGATGACGTGGCGAATGACCGGAAAACTGGCCCAGACATTCGGGCCGACAAAGACATTGGTCGAGATTATTTTCATGAGGCTCCCCGTTGGTTAGCTATTCATCCCCCCGCTGGCGGCCTCATCCCCGGACTAATCCGGCAATGTGCAGAACGCCATATGCTCATCCGGCGGAAAAGCCTGGCGAGCCGTCAGATCATAACGGCACCCTTCGCCCAGAACGTCAAGCCGAAGACCAAGAAGGCTCAGTGCTTCGCCCCGGCGCGCATCCCACATTGATGAATGGGTCAACTCGCTGGCATCCACCACGGTCACCGAACCGCTGCCGATCACTTCAAAGACATTGTCGGGACCGATGAAGGCAGCCGTGTCTTCGTCAATTCCCAACCCAATCAAGAAAGGGTTGAAAGATGAGGCCGTTAGCAGGCGCCCAAGCCTGTTTCGCTGCGTGAAATGCTGATCGATGATGACGGCATTGGTCAGACCCATACCAGGTGCAAGTGTGATGTTGCCTTCAGCCGGGGCTGAGTTGCTGCTGCCGCCCGCAACCATATGCTCGGACATGATCGAGGCACCTGCCGAAGTACCTGCAACCGGTACACCGATCGCATTCCGGCGGCGTATTTTTTGGGCGACTAGAGTCCCTCCAAGAATCGCTGACAGGCGCAACTGGTTCCCACCGGTCAAAAAAATCCCGGTCGCGCGGTCCAGCATCTCGGCAAAATCAGGGTTGTCGCAATCGGCCCTGCGTGAGATCGGCAGGAATTCAACCTTGCCTGCGCCCAGCTCGGAAAAGATACGGTTATAGTCTGGCCCTGTTTCTTCCAGCATCGAGGCTGTTGGAATCACGACAATATCGGCTTCGGCACCGCCGGACAGTTCCACAAACTTTCGGTGAATCTGCATTTCCTTAGCGCGGTCTTCACCGCCGCCAATCGGAATAATGTACCCGCGCGGGGTCTCTGCATCTACGGGTGCAGGGCACATGTCTCAACTACCTTCCGGTGCTATAGCGGGCAGCCACCGGGACCGCGCGGACGCTCAAACTTGTTCATACATACCGCGCTGGACTATCTGGCCATCGCGGACATGCCATTCCCCCCGGGCCATCACATGCCGTACAGCCGTGTATTCGTCAAGAACCACCAGATCCGCGTCCATGCCAACTTTCAGACGCCCTTTTCGGGGTAACTTCAGTAGATCGGCGACATTCGAGGTCAACGGAGCCAGCGCTTCGGACAGGGATACTCCCCGATCTGTAAGGTCGCGCAGGGTTTCGGGCAAAGTGTCCGACAATCCCACACCGAACCGTGTCAAATTGCCATCACGGTCAAAGGCAGGCAGGCAACCGCCACCGTCAGAGCTGATCGTAAACCGGTCCGCATTACCACCTAAATCGCGAAATTGGATGTAGGCCTCGGAGGCAGAGATGCCCGGTTCGATATGCTCACAGGGGAACGCGGTAGCGTCGATGTAGCATCCGTGCCGCGCCAGCGCGACGGCCTGTTCGAAAAGTGGCTTATTGCGATTGACATGGGTTGGATTGAAGACGCGTGCGGGAATTTCGCAAGTCGCGATAGCTTTCTCCAACATTGACAACCCCCGCTCGCCATCTCCCATATGGCAATGCACAATCCCCGCTTTTCCAGTCATCAATCCCGCGACATGCGCCTCGCTTGCAATCCGAAGAAACTCATCCAATGTCGGTTGGCTCGACCGATGATCACTGATCGCTAATTCCCCAACGCCGATGACCGGATCTAGGAACACGATATCTCCGCGGGCTGAACCGGTGAGAGTGGTTAGCGGGACATGATAGCCACCGGTGTGACACCAGGCCGAAAGCCCCTCGGCCCGCAGCCCATAGGCCTGCTGCACCAGCGTCTGCGTATTGCGGGTCAGATCGTCGGTGCCCAGGACTCCAATGACCGAAGTGACACCGGCACGTGTGAAAGAGGACAGGACCATCGGCGGCACCCGACTGGCTGGTCCGGTTTCACCGCCGCCGCCCGTGATGTGCGCGTGTCCGTCAATCAATCCCGGAACAACCGCTGCACCGTCGACGTCAATGACCTCGGCCTGAAGCTGATCCGGCAATTCGGGCGCTACGCTACCGACGTAAATGATGCGTTCACCTGCGGTGAGAATATGGCCCAAACCAAAAGGTGCAGGCGAATAGAGGTGCGCATTCTTGATAAGTCTCAACACGTTTCATATCCGTCAGTAAGAGCGGCGACATCCTGTCTTGCACCAAAAGACAGTAAAAGAACCATCCCCTATTTCGGAGAAAGCACGAATGTCGGACTCTAAGCCCTAGCGGATATTGAGGAAAATGATGGAAGACTTTTTGCGATCGCCTAGCCTTGCTTCTTGCTGTTCCAGCGAATGGCGGCTTTGCGGATTGCGACCGCGGCAATTCTAAAGGGTGTTGAGAGTCCGGTTTGGGGCCGCGATCGACGCTCACACCGCCAGGACATTCTGAATTGTTGATCGGAACTTGAACAGAGCCAGATGACCATGTCTATCGGCCATTCGCATGTGGTCGAGTTTGAAACTGAGCTCTGAAACTACTGTCTCAATTGGTCAATATCTGGAATGCAGGATTTTCTGGTAAGAGGCAGCTTCGTCGCGCCGTCCGCGCGTTTCTGGAAGATATTGTGATGAAGAAGTTTGATTTTCGGATGCGTCAGCGTTCCTACGACTTCGAAAGGCCAGGCGCTGCGTGACAGCGGCCTGCCAAGCTTTCGGGCTTCTGCGTGGATTGAAATCGAGTTCTTTTTCCAATCCAGCTCGCCACGGGCAACTAGTTGAACTTTTTTGGTCTCGGCGACAAACGAGCTGAAAGAGACGTTGCCTGCATCGACTTTAATAGGCACGGCAAGGCATGTGATCTTACTGTATCCTTTTCTGAGTTCTTCAGAAAACAACCATGGAAATATACCAAGGCCGGACAGTTCGAGAAGACTGGTTGCAATCCCACCATTTGACATCAGAATCGAAGCAGAACCCTTCATAGAGTTCAAGTACACGTCTAGTGAACGCCTGTTTCCGACAAACTCGAAACTCCCATGGAGCCGCCCCTCAGCCGCGTATTTGACCTTGAATGCATCCAGGACGTCTGCCAGATTCCAGTCTTTCGTTGTGCCTTGAATTGAAAGAAGCTGGGGTGTCTTTGCCACGTTCATCTTCGCCGTGCCGGAGAAATGACCACCATCATAGGCTACGTCGACCGGCCCAAGTTGTGCGATGCCGTCCTTGGCCGTGAGTTGGCTGGACAAGCTGGTTATCGCCCGTTGGCCTTCAATTTTTTTGATATCAATGGTTACATCAACATCCTGATCGAGCAGAAAATCCTCTACTTCTATCAGATCAGAAGCCTTGGCTTTCGACCTAGCGGATTTTGCTTCTTCGGTACCGCGCTGTCGGAAGCTTGCTCCAATTCGCGAAACGATGGAAATAGCATTTTTGACATCCTGAAGCACGATACTCTGGCTGGAAACCTTGCCTTGCGTTTTGGGTCGCGCGCCAGCTACGGATGTCTCCAACTTGGCATTCAGCTTCGACTTTCCGGTTAACAGCGCGATGACACTTGAGAACTTCTCTTTTTTTCCATTTGCGGACAGGCTGAACTTCAACGGCCCGGCATTGATCTTTTTCAGGTTAAGGGCGCTCAGGAACAAAGCACTGTCTTTGACATCTAGGTTGAAATCAAAGGACAGATTCTCAAAATCATCTACATTTCCAAGCTTTGCCTGAGTTTTCAGCTCCCATACGTCGGTATCTACTGTCTGCGCATCAAACTCGTTGAGACTGAGGAACCCTTGCAAATCATCGAAAGAAAAATTGCCCTCTATGCTGCCAAGCGTTTTTGCGTCTTTCTCGTCTTGGTCTCGAAAGACCACCGAAGCTGGTATCGACATAGTGCCGCCAAAGTCGATGTCCTTCAGCCGCAGCAGGTCTTTGATGTTCCCTTGAGCGGTAACGTATGGCCGATCCTGCGGCCCGGCCTGCAACGCGATGTCTTCAAGCATCAGATTGCCCTCATTAGCCCGAAATACGCGACCAATACTGACTGGGCCGACCCGCTTTAATTCATTGTCGAATGCGTTTGTTGTTAAAATCAGATCCTGAAACTCCAATGCGCCATCCGTACCAACAATATGAGTTGATAAGTCGGTCAGCTTCAAATCCTTCAGATCCGTGGCTGTTTCAGGTGGGTTTCCCTCAGGATAAAAGCGTCCGTCGACAGTCAGATCTATACCCGCAAAATCTAACAAATCTCCGACAGAACCCTCCGCTGTCAGCTTTTGACCTTTAGAAAGGTTTAAAGCTGTTGTGATATCTGTAATTTTCAGTTGTGGGTTCTGGCTGCGTATCTCTGCTGCCAAGGTTGCTTGCCCCTCAAGATCACGGTCGAGCCTCAGCACTTCGAGTAAGTCGCCAATTTCGCCTGTGTCCAACGTCAGTTTGCCATCGAAACCGCCACCATTCTGCGATGTGATCGGAGCCCCGTTGAAATCAAGCTTCATCGCACCGAAGTTTGCAGTTGTCGTGAATGGTTGACCTCTTGGATAATCGCCTTTGATTTGGAAGTCCTGACCGTTCACGGTTCCGTGGCTTGTAACGGTAACACCCGCATCATCATCCACTTGATCCAAGTGTAGATTTGTTAGGTTGAAATCGAATTCAAAGCCTGTCGTATTATTTTCGACGATCAGCGCAACCGAAGTGAATGCGGCTGTTTTATCGCTCAAGAAGTCAAGAATGCCGTCAGTGTCATTCTGCAGCCCCGACGTCGTCAAACTGACCTCAGGTCGATTGTTTGCTGTCCAACTGTGCGTCCCGTTCTTGTTAGTCAGCATTCTGACTTTCAAGCCGTCTACAATCAAGTTGTCGATATCAACCTGGCCTTTGATCAACGCCGGCAGGTTCAGTTCTAGCTTAAGGTCCTTCAGCGTCGCCAAACTCACATTGGCAATTGTCTCGCTTGGGACTTCAACTGCGGTTGCATGGATGTGGCTTGTTGCACCCAGAACGATGCTGACATCTCCTCGTATAAACAACGTTTGACCGATTTGGTCTGAAAGCACCCTCTCTAAAATTGGAACCCGAAGCTCCGAGAAGAAAGGCAACGCCAATACAGACCAACCAAGCGCTATCATAAGAGCACAGAACAGAACGGCACGTCCGGCTATTCGTAAAATCACCTTCATAACGCCCAATCTTCTTCGCTGCACATCGCCGACGCTTGTTCAGAAACGCCTGTACCGGGATCGTACAGAACGGTGGTGCTAGAAGAAACAAAATTGAAACGGGCATAGAAAGTGCCACTCAGTGGGTGAATGCTGATCAGCCAAAAATGTTTGCTAACAAGATTTGCTAAAACGTCGCACTGAGGCAGTCGGGGAGATGCTATTTGTTTCAGGCAGATAAAATCAGCCGGGTCTTGTCAGAAGAACTTTGCTTGAGCGGGGCAGGGCGCTCTCGTAGCCTTCGCGCACGATTAAACAATCGCCATTCAAATACTTTAAAACCAGTCCAGAGGTCATTCGTCTGGCAGTCATGCTGTACATTCGGTTCCCACTATCGCTTAGAAACGTGGAAGATTTGCTGCATGAAAGCGGGATCGATGTCAGCCACGAAACCGTCCGCTATTGGCGGAACAGGTTCGGCCCGTTGTTTGCCGCTGAGATCAGACGGAAGCGTGTCCAGCAACTGCGCGCGTTCTCCAAATGGAAGTGGCACGTGGATGAGGTATTCTTGAAGGTGAATGGCAAGCGGCATTATCTTTGGCGGGCTGTTGATCACGAAGGCAAGGTGCTGGAAACAGTCGTACCAAACGTCGAAACAAGCAGGCGGCATTGAAATTCCTCACGAAATTGATGAAGCGACACGGTAAAGCGGAAAACGTCGTCACGGATCGCTTCGCATCGTATCGGGCCGCTCTCAAGGAGCTTGATGCTACCGCAAGACAGCAGACGGGCAAGTAGCTCAACAACCGCGTTGAGAATTCCCACCTGCCATTCCGACGAAGCGAACGCGCCATACAACGTTTCAGGCGCATGCGAAGCTTACAGAAATTTACCTCCGTCCACTCCTCCGTCTACAACCACTTCAACCAGGAAAGATCACTAGCCAGCAGAGATACATTCAAGCTGACACGCACCGCCGCTCTCGCCGAGTGGCGCGATCTGGGTGCGGCGTAAAGGGCAGCTGTACTGGTCTAGCTAAGACCGGTTCGAATTTGTCTGACAGCACCGTTTCTGGCTCTACCACGGGCGCAACTCCTGTTCCGCAGTTGCCAAGATGCCCAATGCGGCTGTCTCGCCAAGTCATTTTAAAATTGCAGTCGGCCTACGCCGATTTATTCTGTGCCTTTTTGCCAGTTTTAGTTGGCTTCCCTCCATGTTGTCCGGCAGTGCCGTTGAGTGCTTGGTGCCAAGCAGGTTTCTTGACAGGGTTTGCACCTGGGCGCCTTGCCTTGGGCTTTTTGGATTTAGGCATTGGGTGTCCTCTCTCGGTTTCAGGCAGGCATAGAAGGTTTGAGACCGGATTGATACCACCCAGTTCGGGCGTGGACATGACGTTAAGCAAGAGAGACCGAAGCAGTTCAATCGTTCCTCCATGTGAATTCTCATCAAGGTTTGTTTTGCCCCAACAACAAAACCGATCATTTAGGAATGCTGCGTCGTGCATGAACGGCAGCAATGGCGGGCTTCGGTCCAGAATAACTGGGTCCAGCCGATCGACTGCTTTTGGCCTTGCTCAACCAGTTCCAGCATGCGCGCCACGTGGCATCGTACGCCTGCACTCGGTTCAAATTGCCGTCGGCAAAGGTGTTCAAATCCCAATTTCCATTCTAGGGTTGTCATAAACTCAATCAGAGGAATTCAATGTGTCGAGCTCAAGAATTGAAGAAGATCTGACAATCGAAGGCAATGTCAGTTCAAGCGGGGGAGGTGTCGAAGTCAATGGCCGCGTGGTCGGCGATGTCAGCGCTGAGACGATCACGGTTCAGTTGAGCGGGTCGGTTGACGGGGCATTGTCGGCAAAGAAGGTCATGGTTGAAGGCAAGCATAAGGGCCGCTTGAATTGCGATGATCTAAAGCTTGCATCGACCTCACAAGTTCATGCGGATGTCGTGGCCAAGACGATGACAACTGAAAGCGGGGCTAAGGTTGTGGGCAAGGTCAAAATCACGGGTCAGCAATAGACCGCGTGTGGTAAAGCACGTGCAAAAGACACAGGTGTAGTCTTTGCGATTGCCGGATATCTGAATACATGTTGAGCGGCTCGACTATCTACCTGATGGACACAGCCTAGTCCTACCTGCGAGACGTAGAATTGGTCGGTAATTGTCAGAAGAAACCGGCTTGAGACGGGCAGGGCTGTTTCGTAGCTTTGCCCGATGACAAAACGTTCCCCTTTTCGCTATTTCAAAACCAGTCCTTAAATTAATCGCCTAGCTGTGATGATGTATGTCCGTTTTCCGCTTTCGCTTTGTAACGTTAAGGACCTTCTGCACGACCGCGGCATCGACATCAGCCACGAACCAGTTCGGTTTTCCAAGTGGTGCCAGCTTTGCTCCGCCTAAGTTCCGGGATTTGGTGATGAACTGAGACTGGTTCGCATTAGTTTGACAGCACCGCCACTCATCCCCGTTTCAAATCATTTGTGTTTTCTGACATTGAATTGCGCTGCAACTCGCACGTGTTGCAGCGCCTTAGAGAGCCCCGAATTGTGTTAAAAGCACCCTGGGTACAGCCCCCCCAGAAACCTACGGATCAATGCGCCTGCGCCTTCGCGGGAAAAGCTCTGCATATCGGTCAGATAATTCACCCACATACCTTCCAGCAGAGCCAGAGTTCCGCTGGTGGCATCCTCTGCTAGATCCGGATCATACCCATTCTGTTCACCAAGCTCTCTGAAAGCCTCCAGCAAGGTGTCGACAAGTTTGTGATCCTGGGTACTGCTGTAGCGGGCAATGCCTGGATGAGAGCTCGCGATGCCGCGGAAAGCGTGCCAGATTTTTGTACTGCGGGGGTTGAGCAAAACTTCTGACAGATCGGCCCCGACCACTGCCATTATCCGATCTTCCGGCGATGAATGCAGACCCAGGTCGGTCATCCGGTCCATTTCAGCATAGTACTCAGCGCTGAATTGCTGGGCCGCTTCAGTCAGCAGCTTGTCTTTCCCTCCAAAGTGCAAATGGATCATGCCACGCGACAGACCGGAGCGCTCGCAGATGCGGCTGACCGAAGTGTCGGTAATTCCAATATCAGCAATAGTGTCCAGAGTCGCCTTGATCAGCAACTGTCTGTTGGCCTCTGGATCACGCCTTACACCGCGCTTTCTCTCTTTAAGTGTCTTGTCTTTTTTCAATGATTCCATGTGTTTGAGGTCTACTCAGAGGGTCGGTTCACAGGAAGATTGACACGAAAGGCCTTTCTGGCGCAACATTTAATGGACGATCGTCCATTAGTGACTCGTTAAAAAATCGGAAATGGAGGTTGGGTGATCTTTCGTAGCGAAGCGTCCCGGGGCTATACCCTCAGCGCACCAGCCACGGCCTATGTGGGCTTTCTGGTGGCGGCGCCATTGGTGATCTTGGTCGCCTATTCGTTCTGGACCCAATCCTATGTGACGCTCGACAAGACACCGACCCTGAAAAACTATCGCGATGCGTTTGCGGACCCGCTGGTTCGTCACCTGATGTTGCGATCGATCTGGATCGCCGGGGCGGTTACCGCAGTTACCGTCGCACTGGCTTATCCAATCGCATATTTCATCGCGATGAAGGCGCGCAAGAAGACCATCTGGCTTCTGCTCATTACCATTCCGTTCTGGTCCAGCTACCTTCTGCGCGTATTTGCCTGGAAACTCATCCTCGGATTCAACGGTGTGATGAATTCTGCGCTGTTGATGCTGGGTCTGATCGACGAACCGCTCGATTTTCTGCTTTATAATGAATTCGCCGTCGTGCTGACGCTTGCCCACGCCTGGGCACCGTTTGCGATCCTGCCGATCTATGTCTCACTGCAGAAAATCGACCCCAGCCTGTTGGAGGCCGCCACCGATCTGGGCAACGGCCCTATTAGACGTTTCATGCGCGTGACGCTGCCGCTGACAATCCCGGGTATTATTGCCGCCTGCCTGATTATCTTTATCCCGACCGTCGGCGATTACGTGACCCCGGCGCTGGTCGGCGGGTCGGACGGCAAGATGATTGCAAATCTCATTCAGGTTCAGTTCGGGGCTGCCAACAATTGGCCCCTGGGTGCCACGTTGTCACTGATCGCGATGCTCTCGGTCGGATTTGTCGCCATTGTATTTGTCCTTACCGCCACGCGGCTGGGGAGGCGGATCAAATGAGGCGTCCTTCGACCCTGACGGCATATGCTTTTCTGTATCTTGTGTTTCTGTACTTGCCGGTTCTCTTCCTGCCGTTGTTCTCGTTCAACAGCGGCACAATCGTGGCCTTTCCGATAAAGGGCTGGACGCTGGACTGGTACCGAAAGCTGGGCGAGCAGGACACTTTGATCCAAGCCCTTTGGAATTCGCTTGGCGTCGGCACAGTTGTCGCAATTCTATCCACGGCCATGGGTCTTTTTGCCGCCCGGGCCTTTGTTCGGTACCGTTTTCGGGGGCAGCGCGCGGCTGAAGGTCTGGTAATGCTGCCCCTGGTCATCCCTGGCATCATTGTCGCTTCTTCGATGTTGGTTCTGTTTCTGTTTCTTGGCCTCAAACCATCTCTTTTGACCGTTGTACTGGGACATACCTTCCTTGCTCTGCCGTTCTCTGTCTCGATCCTGAAATCAGCTTTCGATGACTTCGACGCGTCATTAGAGGAGGCATCCTATGATCTCGGTGTCGGCGTATTTGAGACTTTCCGCCGCGTGACGCTGCCTGTCGTAACCCCGGGCATCGTGGCCAGCATGCTGGTCACATTCACGGTGAGCTTCGACGAGTTTGTCCTCGCCTTTTTCCTTTCCGGGAACCAGCCAACCTTGCCGGTTTATATCTGGAGCCAGATCCGCTTTCCGGCCAAGCTGCCCAATGTTCTGGCGCTCGGCTCTATCTTGCTGCTTACCTCGGTTCTGCTTTTGGTGCTGGCCGAGTATTTCCGCCGCCGCTCTTCCGCTTCAGAGGTCCGATGACAGACAGAAACATCATAGAACTCAGGGGCGTTGAAAAGCGCTACGGCACGTTTGTAGCCGCTGCCGGGATCAACCTCGATCTCAAGGAAGGCGAATTTTTCTCTCTCCTCGGCCCTTCTGGGTGCGGCAAGACCACGGTTTTGAGGATGATCGCTGGCTTTCAGGAACCAACCAAAGGCTCTGTTCTGATTGATGGTCAGGATATGGAAGGTGTGCCTGCAAACAACCGACCAACGAACATGGTTTTTCAGAGCTACGCCATCTTCCCGCACCTGAATGTCGGAAACAACGTGGCCTATGGCTTGCGGGGCAAGGCGCCCAAGGCCGAGATCGACCAGCGCGTGGCCGAAGCCTTGGAAATGGTCGAGCTGGGCGGTCTTCAGGACCGCGGCGCAGGCGAGTTATCCGGTGGGCAGCGGCAAAGGGTGGCTCTTGCCCGGGCGTTGATCATGCGACCTAAGGTGTTGCTGCTGGACGAGCCCTTGTCGGCACTTGATAAGAAACTGCGAGAGCAGATGCAGTTTGAAATGCGCAATCTGCAGCAATCGCTTGGTATCACCTTCGTGATGGTTACCCACGACCAATATGAAGCGATGACAATGTCTGATCGTATTGGCGTGATGTTCAATGGGCGGCTCAAACAAGTGGACACTCCAACCACGCTTTATGCCCGCCCCTGCGATCAGCAGGTAGCCAGCTTTATCGGCGAGATGAACATTTTGCCCGCCCAACTGCTGGACGAGACTGGCGATACGCTTTCAATCAATGCAGCCGCTTTTGGGCGTATGGAGATTGAGAGAAATCCCAATGTCGCGACCAGCGACAGGAACATGAACATCGGTATTCGACCGGAACAACTAGAGATCGCCGCTGAAAAGCCCGAGGACTATCCATCTACGGTACAGGGCACCGTCAGCAACGTCGCCTTTTATGGTGAGAACATTCACTACCATATTCAGGTTGCGGGAACCGAGACACCAATCTCGGTGTCGGTTCCGAACTATTTTCACACAGTCGATTTCAATCGCGGCGATGCGGTTTGGCTGGGGCTTCAGGGCGCCAGCGTGATCGATCTTGGTCAAAGTACAGAATAAAACAGTGGGAGGATAAAATGAAACTTCAAGGAATTGCGGCCTTCGCGTGTGCGACTGCAGTAAGTACAGGAAGCACCTTTGCAGGTGGTGCTGATCTGACGGTTTTTGACTGGTCGGGATATGAAGATCCCGGCTTCTTTGCCAGCTATATGGAAAAATACGGGAATGAGGCGCCAAGCTATTCCTATTTCGGAAGTCAGGAAGAAGCCTTTACGAAACTCAGTTCGGGTTTCGCCGCAGATCTGGCGCATCCCTGTTCGGACGCGGTCCGAAAATGGGTCGCAGCTGATCTGATCCAGCCACTTGATGAAAGCAAGTTGACCAACTGGGCCGATGTGCTGCCCGAGATCAAGGAAGTGGATGCCATCGTTCTGGACGGCCAGCTATACATGTTGCCGTTCGAGTGGGGGAATACGGGCCTAATTTATCGCACCGACAAGATATCGGGAGATGATGTTTCACTGCAGTTGCTGGCTGACCCGGCTTATGCTGGCAAGATCGCCGTCCCGGATGCCGCGTCGTCCGCATATGCGTTGGCGGCGTTGGCCACCGGAAATGCTGATGACTACACTAACCTGAGCGATGAACAGTTCAAGGAAGTCTCGGATTTTCTGCGTTCGATCCACCCGAACGTGCGCTTTTACTGGTCTGATGCGGGTCAGTTTGACCAGGCGATGACCAGCGGTGAAATCGAATTGGGTTGGGCCTGGAACCAGTCGGAGTTGAACCTGATCTGGAACGAGGTTCCTGCCGCAATGATGCGTGACGTCGACAAAGGCATCGCGACATGGGCGTGTGGTTACGTGCATCTGAAATCTTCCACGACACCGGTCGATCAGGTCTATGATCTGTTGAACGCGCTCACTGACCCTGCCAGCGGTCAGTACATCATCGACAATTGGGGCTACCCGCATTCCAACGCAAAAGCGTTTGAAGTCGCCGATCAGGCCAACATCGAAGCCTATGGTTTTGCGGATCCAAAAAGCTTCTTCGAGGGCAGTTTGTTCTTTGATGCAGTTAACCCCGGACTCGAAGCAAAAATGCTGGCGGAGTTTGAACGGATCAAAGCCGGCTTCTAACACAACCACTTTTCCGGGGCCTTACGGCTCCGGATCCCAGATACAGGAAAACGCGTGAACATGTCGAACGCGAACCCATATGCTCTGCTTTTCGAACCGATTCAGATCGGCCCGGTCACAGCCAGGAACCGCTTTTATCAGGTGCCGCATTGTACTGGGTTGGGGCACGTCCGACCCCGAGCCGACGCCGCAGTGCGTGGAATGAAGGCTGAAGGTGGTTGGGCGGTGGTTTCCAATCAGGAGACCGAGATCCATCCGACCTCAGATCTGTCCCCCTTTGCTGAGGGGCGGTTATGGGACGGACGCGATATTCCCGCGTTGCGGCTGATGACGGATGCGGTACATGCGCATGGGGCGCTGGCAGCCATCCAGCTGGTGCACAATGGCAACCATGCGCAGAACCTGCTGACCCGGGCTCCGGTTCTTGCACCTTCTGAGATGTCCGTCGATACGACACATCCCAAGCAGGCACAGGCCATGGATAAGGCGGATATTCGGGAATTCCGCCGCTGGCATCGCGACGCTGCTCTTCGCGCGAAAGACGCCGGGTTTGATATCATCTATGTCTACGCCGGGCACAACATGACTCTGGCCCACCATTTCATGCTTCCGCATATGAACCAACGTTGCGACGAATATGGTGGATCACTTGAAAACCGCGTGCGCCTGACCCGCGAACTGCTTGAAGACACACATGAGGCCGTGGGCGACAGTTGCGCTGTTGCGTTTCGTTTTGCCATAGACGAGGTAATCGGCGCAGACGGCATGCAGGCATCAGAAGAAGGCCGCGCTGTGGTCGAGCTTTTGTCGGACCTCCCTGATCTGTGGGATGTAAATGTGGCCGACTGGTCGAATGACAGCGCGACCACTCGTTTTCAGCCAGAGGATGGGTACCAAAACGCGTTTTTGTCCCACGTAAAGCAGATAACCCGGAAACCCGTGGTTGGCGTTGGTCGCCTAACTTCTCCTGACATGATGTTGTCGATGGTCAAAAAAGGTATTGTCGACCTTATTGGTGCTGCGCGACCTTCGATTGCGGATCCTTTCATACCCAACAAAATCGAGGAAGGGCGGGTTGACGAAATCCGCGAATGCATCGGGTGCAACATCTGTGTGTCATCTGACAATCTGGGTATCCCAATCCGCTGCACCCAAAATCCGACTATGGGTGAAGAATGGCGACGCGGTTGGCACCCTGAAATCATCGCCCCGAAAACCAGCGAGGCGAACACGCTGGTTATCGGCGGCGGCCCGGCCGGTCTTGAATGTGCAATGCAACTGGCGCGGCGCGGGTATCAGGTGACTCTGGCTGAGGCGTCATCCGAACTTGGCGGGCGCGTCGCAAAGGAATGCGGACTTCCCGGACTAAGCGCGTGGTCGCGGGTAAAGGATTACCGCGTGAACGATCTTAAACAGCGCGGCAACGTCCAGTTGTTCACCGACAGCAGGCTTGATGGAGAACAGGTGGCAGAACTTGGTATCGAGCACGTTTTTGTCGCCACCGGCAGCCGTTGGCGCTCCGATGGAATGGGCCGCAGTACGCAACGCCATTTGCCGACGATTGCGTCAGGTGCCGAAGTGCTGACGCCCGATGACATCATGAACGGCAAACTGCCTTTCGGCGGTCCGGTCGTGATCTATGATGATGACCACATATATCTGGCAGGCGTGATAGCCGAAAAACTGGCGACCGCCGGATATTCAGTGGTTTTTGTCACGCCGGACAGTCTGGTTTCCGCTTATGCAGTCCACACCTTAGAGCAACCCCGCATTCAGGCCAGACTGATCGAACTTGGTGTCGACATTCGCTGCAATCAGGTGCTGGCGGCGGTTGAAGGTGACATGGCGCGCATCAGGTGCGCCTTCACAGGGCGCGATGCCGAAATTCCGTGCGCCTCAACGGTGCTGGTCACTGAACGCCAGCGCGAGACAGCGCTTTACGACAGCTTGCGAGGGAGCGGGTTGAAAACTCTCGAACTCATTGGCGATGCCGCATCGCCTGGGTTGATCGTCGACGCTGTTTTCGCGGGTCACCGCGCCGCCCGCAATTTTGAACGCCCCAAGGCAGAAGCCGAAAAAGATTGGTTTCGCCGTGAAACAATAGACTTGGCAGAGGAATCGTTATGAACAGCACAACCGAAACACCCCGTTCGCGTCGTCGCGGTGGCGGTGGGCGCGCCGCGCGCATTGCCGTTCAACAGGCGACGACCGGTAACGAGGCCGTACGAGGCGGGCTTAGTGGTGGGCGCTACAAGCCTCTTACACAGCGCGATATGGAAAACATCCACAACGCCGCGCTCAACGTTTTGGAAAACACAGGTGTCACAGATCATTTCCCCGAGCTTCTCGATCTTGTGCTGCCCAAAGGGGCGGTATTGAACGACCATGGCCGCTTGTGTTTTCCCCGTGCATTAATGGAGGACATCCTCGCTGGTGCGGCAAAGGGATTTTATGTCTACGCGCGCGGTGAGCGTGAGGGCAAAGACGACATGCATTGCAAGGCGGAAAGCGTTTACTTCGCCAACTCCGGCACCGCGGTCACGACTTTTGACTATGAAACAAAATCCTATCGCCCGAGCGATCTGCGCGACGTGTATGATTTCACACGGCTGGTGGATCAGCTCGAGAACATCCACATGTTGGGGGACACGGTTCTGGCGACCGATGTCACCGGCGATTTTGCCCATGACATGAACACCATCTACGCGATGCTGGCCGGCAGTCAAAAGCCTGCCTGCCTGACGTTCCGCGATCGCAGCCATATTCCCCACGCCATCCGAATGTTCGATCTGGCCCAAGGCGGCGAGGGCAGTTTCATGAAAAAACCCAGTGTCATTTTTGGCGGATGTCCGATGGTTTCCCCCTTGCGGATTGGCAAGGAAAACATGGAGATTCTGATAGATACGGCCAAACTTGGACTGACCGTCGATCTGGCTGTGCCGCCTCAGGCAGGGGCCACAGCCCCCGCGACACTTGCTGGGACCCTGGTGCAAACCGTTGCAGAAACGCTTGCCTGTGTCGCTATCGTCAACCTCATTACGCCTGGCTGTCCGGTCTGCTTTGCCGCCTGGCCGTTCATCACCGACCTGCGCAGCGGGTCTTTTACCGGTGGCAGCGGCGAACAGGCCCTGATCGGGGCCGCAGCCATTCAGATGGGTAACTTTTATGGCCTGCCAACCTCAGTCGGGGCAGGCATGACCGATGCCAAAATACCCGACGCGCAATACGGATTGGAAAAGGCTCTGACCTTCACGCTCGCCGCTCATGCCGGCGCAAATCGCCTGTGTGAGTTCGGCGGAATGATCGGCAGTCTGATGGGATGCAGCTTTGAGAGCATGGTCATTGATGACGAAGCGGGGGGCATGATCCTGCGATCGCTACGCGGGATCGAGGTCACGGAAGAAACCATGGCCGTAGACGTGATCCATCAATGCGCCATCGATCCCGGTCATTTCCTGGGCAACCCACATACGTTGAGCTACATGAACAGCGAGTTCGTTTACCCCCGGCTCATGGATCGTGAGCGCACAGACACATGGGAGAACGAGGGCAAAACCGACCTTTTGGAACGGGCGCGGGACAAGGCCAACACGATCTTGAACTCCCATTTCCCCAACTACTTTGGCGCAGCAGATGCGCTGGTTCGTGAAGAGTTCGCAATTGTCATGACAGCGCAGGAAATGGCGGTCCCACGTGGATAACACAAATGCGAAGCAATGGGACAACGACCACTTCCTACATCCGTGGGAGGGGATGGACACCCTGGGCAAGAACAACCGAACCCTTGTTGAAGGCGCAAGCGGCATTCACGTTGTGAGCGACGAGGGTAACAAGCTGATCGATGGCCCGGGTGGGATGTGGTGCACACAGATCGGCTATGGTCGCGAAGAAATGGCCGAGGCGATGGCGGATCAGGCGCGACAACTTGCTTATTTCTCGCCGTTCAGCAACACCAACTCGACTGCTGCGCGTTTTGCGCGCGAGATTGTCAAACGCGCGCCAGGTGACCTGAACCAAGTTTTTTTCACCACCGGCGGCTCAACGGCAGTGGATACAGCGCTTCGATTTGTCCAGTTCCGGAACAATCTGCTTGGGCTGCCTGAAAAAAAGATCATCATCTCTCGCCAGAAAGCCTACCATGGCAGCACTTATCTGGCCGCCAGTGTCAGTGGAAAGGAACGTGACCGTCTGTGGTTGGACAAGGCGAACGAGCTCACCCATTTCTTACCTGACGTGAATCCCCTTTATCGTGCCCAGAATCAATCCATCCAGGACTTCTTGAACGAAAAGGTCGCCGATCTGGAAAACGCTATCCAGACGCTTGGCCCGGACAAAGTCGCGGCTTTTATCGCTGAACCGATCCTGGCCTCGGGCGGCGTCATTGTCCCGCCTGAGGGGTATCACAAACGCTGTCTTGAGGTCTGCCGGCGCAACGACGTTCTCTACATTTCAGACGAGGTCGTCACCGCGTTTGGCCGTCTGGGTCACTGGTTCGCATCCAAAGAGGTTTTCGGCATAGAGCCTGACATCATTACGTGCGCCAAGGGTTTGACCTCGGGTTATTCGCCAATGGGTGCGGCTATTATATCGGACCGGTTGATCGAAGATGTGGCTGGACAGGATGCTACATTTTCCAATGGATACACCTATTCCGGCCACCCGGTCAGCGCAGCAGCTGGTCTGAAAAGCATGGAGATCATCGAACAAGAAAGCCTTCTTGAGCACGTGCAGCTAATGACACCGATCTTTCAGAACCGTTTACGGGAACTCTCTGAGATCAGCCTTGTCACCGATACCCGAGGAATGGGGTTGATGGGATGTGTGCAATGCTCAGAGACCGGCGATGCGCAGGATGATCTCAAACGAGATTACCAGCTTGGAGCGATGATCGATGCAGAATGCCAAAAGCGCGGGCTAATATTGCGTCCCATCGTGAACATGTGCGTCTTTTCACCGCCGTTGATCATAAATGAAGCAGAAATCCATCGAATGTTTGACATCCTGAAAGCCGGGCTTCTGGCCGTATTGAAGGCCAATTGAATGGGCTCAATGATTTAACACTCAGCCTTGTTATCCAAACTTGACCAACTGCGGGTAGTAAGTGTTCGCTGTCTGAATTTATTTATTGTCATAGTTGACAATTAACTTTAGGCGGTTATTTGTCAACTATGACAATAAACGAGAGCGCCATGTCCCGCCCCAGTTTGAAAGACCAAAGATCAGAACAAATCCTTGATGCATATCTTACCTGCGTGGCCCGCTTCGGGTTGGAGGGGGCAACACAGGAACGCATCGCAGCCGAAGCTGGGGTCAAACGACCCATCCTGCGTCACTACTTGGGCAACAAGGATCAGATGACAGGGGCCCTCATAGGGTATGTCGTGGATCGGTTCGCTGAGGCGACCCATGCCTTGCAAGACGCGTTGGAACCAACGGGCACCCCGACCGATCTGATCGATCTGCTGTTTGACAAGTCCACCCCTAATGATCCGCGCGTGATGCTGGCCTACCAGTCCCTTGTCACATCCGTTGCCGATCACCCGGAGATGCGACACCCCCTTGTGGAAAGCCTGGAACATTTTCTTGGGATAATCGAAGTGGTGTTGAGGCGCGCCGCCCCCAACGCCTCGGCCACACGGGTTCGCGTCGTCTCGCAGGGGATCGCTGCCACCTATGTAAACCTGGATTCATTGACCCCACTCAGCCCGCCCGACGCATGGTGCCAGGAGCTGAAGCAGGCAGCGATGATACTTGCCGCAAGTCTGGAGGCCAACACATGAGCACCTCGCGTACTATCAATTACGTTGCCTTGCCCATTCTTCTGGTTGCCGCGGTTCTGGGGCTCTACTGGGTCTGGGGAGCGCTGTTTCTCTGGTGGTTGGTGCCGTCAATCATGACTGGCCAGACCGCGCTTGTCTTTGACATCACACGCGATCAGGACCCGATCCTGTTTTGGGTTGTGGCGATCCTTTGGGCTGTATTCGGTCTGATGATGATCGCGGCCAGCCTGTTTCCTTCCTATGCCATCTGGCTTGTTTAAGAGGTTGCCATGACCCGGATGTACCACCACCTTCCCGTTGATGCCTATACGTCTCAGGACTGGTTCGACCGCGAACAGCGGCTGATCTTCTCGCGTACCTGGCGTTATGCCGGGCTGGCAGAGGACGTGCCGGAGCCCGGACATTTTATCTCGGTACAGGCCGGGCTGAACAACATCTTTATCGTAATGGGCCGCGATCATCGATTGCGCGCGTTTCATAACATTTGCCGCCATCGCGGCACACAGCTGATCCGGGCGGTTGGGAAAACACAAAAAGCACTGACATGTCCGTATCACGACTGGACATACGATCTGGAAGGTAACCTGATTTCGGTTCCGGATGAGGCAAAGGAATATCCCAATGGTATCGACAAATCCTGTTTGGGACTGAAACCCGCCAGTGTCGATATCTGGCGTGGAATGCTGTTTGTTCATCCTGATCCAAATCCACCGAGCCTTGCGGATTGGTTTGGTGCGGTTGATCCGCTGTTGGGGCCACACAAACCCGAAGAGCTGGTGGAATACCCCGATGCCCGGCGAAGCTATGAGATCAAGGCCAACTGGAAGATCGTGGTCGAAAACTACATCGACGTCTATCACCTGAGCCATCTGCATTCGAACACGCTGCATATGTATGATCATGCGTGGGCGGAATACGGGTGGAAGGGGCTGCATTATCACTTCTGGGAACCCCCCGCGCCTGAATACGCAAAGAATCTGGAAAAAAACCTACCCACACCGCGGGCGATACCGGAACCCCATATAGGGGCCTGGGTGCCAATGCTGTTTCCCGGTATCGGGCTTGGCGCGGGCGAGGACAGCTGGAACATCTTCATCATCACGCCCTTAGGGCCTGATCTGACGCGCGTGGAAAACCGGACCAAGCTGGCGAACGCCTCAGGGTGGGAGTTTCAAAAACAGGAATGGAGCAGTTGGAGTTTCTGGAAGGATTTCGGCGGCCCGAAGTATCCTGACGGCGACGCCACCGGTGAAGACGATCCCATGGCCTCGGGTGATTTTACAGCCGAGGATATCTATGCCTGTGAGCAACAGCAAAAATCACTGACCAGCCCGTATTTTGAGGTCGGCCCAGCCGCCAATGGTGAAAGCCCGGTTGTCGGGCACCAAAAAGCGATCCTGGGCTTTCTTGAGACACAAGAGACCGGGTCCTAGGCGGTTGCTTTGGAATGACACCGGATCCTTTCCTCAATCAAGTGCAGAAACACCTGCATTTCTTACTCAGGCTGGAAGAACAATGATGCGCATATTTGCAACCCTGATCGGGATGACCCTGGCATCCGGGCTGGTCCTGGCCAACCCGTCAGACGAACCGAAGGACCTGGCGGTTCGCTATCTCGAAGCAACAAATGAACCCGCCATCGCTGCAACATGGAAGGACTGGCACCCGGAGGCGGTGCATACTTTCACAGTCAAATACGGGGCAGGATTGCCGGATGAGCAGTTTTCTTATTCGGTAGCAGACTGGGAGACCCTTCCTGATTGGAGCCAAGACCCGGCATGGGCCGAAGCGATGCAGGGATATACGGAAACCACCCGCGATGCGCCCGAAATCACCTCTGAGATCGCCGAGGGCTGCACGGAAGTCACTGTTGTCACCGGTGTCGGCTACACTTGGGATGATTTTTCCGGAACCATGACCCAGACGGATAAGTTCCTGATCGTCTCGCAAGCAGGCCGGTTGGCTATCCGCACGCTGGACACCACGTTTGACTATCGGTGAGAATGCCATGAATCCCAACTTCTTTTCCCTGCGGATTGCTGAAATCCAGCCCGAGATCAAAGGCAAAGCCACAAGTGTGATCTTTGACCTGCCCGCCAACCTGGCCGAGACCTTTCGCTGGCAGGCAGGGCAGCATGTCACTTTGCGCTTCCACCTCAACGGCACAGAGCAACGCCGCAGCTACACTATTTCCAACCCACCAGGTGCCCCTCTGCGCATCACTGTAAAACGGGTGGTCGATGGGATGGTGTCCAATCATATCGGCGACCACTTAAAGCCCGGCGACATGATCGATGTCATGCCGCCATTTGGTCAGTTTTCACTTTCGCCGGATGCACTGAACCGTCGTACCCATTACTTCTTTGGCGCAGGCAGCGGTATCACGCCGCTTTTTGCAATGATCAATGCTGTGCTTGAAGAAGAGCCTCATTCAGTGGCGCATTTGATCTACGGCAACATCGATGACGGTAGCATCATCTTTCACAATGAACTGGGCAAGTTGACAGCGGAGCATGGCAGCCGATTCACTGTGCGCCATGTCTTGTCCGCTCCGTCGATGTGGCGTTCCATTAGCCCGTGGCGAAAGGGGCGCGTGGATGCAGGTTTGATAAAGGATGCGATCGCCGAAACCCCACCCGTGGCACAAGATGTTCAGTACTGGGTCTGCGGTCCCGGAACAATGAATGCCGACGTGAAGGATGCTCTGATGGCGCTGGATGCACCGGCAAGCCGTATTCACATGGAGAGCTTTGGCGGGGGCGAGGTCGCAGCGCCCAGTGTGATTGGTGTCGCCGCCAAAGCAAAGGTTGAACTGGATGGGGCGGTACACGATGTTTCCGTCGCAGAGAACGAAACCCTGCTCAATGCGGTGCTATCAGCGGGCCTCGCACCCCCTTTCAGTTGCCAATCCGGAGTATGCGGCGCCTGCAAGGCGCGCCTGACAAATGGCCAGGTTCACATGCGCGCCAGAATGGCTCTTGAAGATAGCGACATTGCACGAGGAGAAATACTATCCTGTCAGAGTGTTGCTGCGTCGGATGAATTGAGCATTAGCTTCGACAAGTAAGTGCAGGATTTTGGCGTTATGCTGGATCTCTAAAATTAAAAAGAACTGGCTTCGAATTAGTTTGTCGTCCTGCGATCAAAGGCCCGCTGCCGGCTAGGCCAATGCAAAGAGGCGGCGCGCCTGCCACCCTTTCGTCGCGGTTCCGCTGCAATCCTTGTAGGCAAAAACGGCTCTCTGACCAAACGCTCCTGGCCAATGGCCTCTTTGAGGGCAGAGGTTTAACGCTCTACACCTCAATTGATCCAAGAAGAGCCTTTCGCGCAGGGCGCCAAAAATATCTAGAACAGCTGCAAGTCCTTCGCGCCGCTTTGGATTTCGGCAAAATCCGGCATGTTCTGGATCGTCACGGGTGCTGGTGTCACGCCCGGCATCGCCACTGTCGGTTTCACCGCCGCCGCCTTGCCAAAGGCTGGTTTCTCCAACTCTCCTCGGATATCGCGCAGCAGCGTTTTGTGATCCGGCATCGTTTTGATTATCTGCGCAAGATCTGCTTTCGCGCGCTTCATGCCCTGGAACCAAACCGGCTTCTTCAACGGCCGCAGACGATCACGGATGCCAGTGCCATAACCTGTATCATAGGCCTGTTTGCCCAACAGAACTGTCTGATATACGCGATGGTCAAATAGTGTGGCGAACTCGATATCGTGGTCCATCGGCAGACGGTGTTGCCACAATTCCAGGTTCTCGGCCAACCGATCGGGTAACTTCATCTCTGTTCGCGCATCGATCCAATACTGGTCATCGGTGCGGTTGCCCAATCGATAGTGGAGGCAGATGAATTCCAGAACCTCATCGTAGAGCTTGTTCATCTGCCGATTGTATCTTGTCCGCAACGATGGCTCGATGTCGCGCGTCGGCAAGTGTTCTGCGAACCAGCGCACCGCATGATCCACCATATGGATCGCGGTACTCTCTAACGGTTCAATAAACCCGCCTGATAGACCGATCGCGACACAGTTCTTGACCCAGGCATTGCGCACACGCCCGATGCGCATTGGGATTACGCGCGGCGTCGCACCCTTGCCGCTGTCCCCCAGCCATTCGAGGTATTCATCCGCCGCCTGATCATCCGTACGATGCGCCGATGAAAACACATAGCCTGTGCCCACACGGTTGAAGAGCGGCACCCGCCATGTCCAACCTGCGCCAAGTGCCGTAGACCGAGTGAGGCTTTCGATCTTATCTGGATCGGGATGTTCGATCTGCAACGCCAGGGCGCGATCGTTGGGCAGGTAATCCGAATAATCCATAAACGGCTCACCAAGGGCTTGATTGATTATCAACCCGCGAAATCCGGTGCAATCCACAACCATTTCGATGTCATGGCGGCCGGCGCGCTCCAACATCAGATGGCTGACGTTGCCCTGTTCATCCAGCTCAACCGCTTTTACCTCATCCTGGATGTGCTCCACGCCGCGATTGGTGCAAACCTTGGTGAGCATACCTGCAAACTTCACCGCGTCCAGATGATACGCATAGCCAAACCGTTGTTCAAATTCGGGCTGGCCCAACTGCCGCGCGCCTTTGCACAGGCGGCCGAGATGATCGTGCGGCGAGATTGACTGCGTAAAGTCCCGATCTCCGTTGCCAAAGCGCAAGAAATACTCGGCAGCTTCCAACCCTTCCACCATCTGGCCGTGGGCAAAGGGGTTCACAAAATCGATGCGATTACCCTTGGCGTCCTTGTTCCAGTTGCAAAACTTGACACCCAGTTTGAACGACGCGTTGGTTTCGCGGAAAAATTCCCGCTCTGAAATACCCGCCTGACGGAGCGTGACCGGCATGCGCGGCACAGTGGCCTCACCCACGCCCACGGTGGCTATGTTGGGGCTTTCGATCAGGCAGATGCGCGGACGATCCTTGGGTGCTGAGGTGCGGGAAAGCACCATATCCAGAAGCAGCGCGGTCATCCAACCTGCCGTGCCGCCACCTACAATGGTGACCTTTCGCAAACGATTATTCATGTTAGTTCGTCCCTGTTGGCTTGTGGGATTTTACAGCTGCCTTCCGCTTTTTATTTTGGGCGTTGTTTGGCAGCTTTCCCTTTTGGCTTGAGGGAAACTATAACAGCTTTCCTGCACCTCGCTAGGGGGGAGTCTGTCAGATAAACTATGCCAGACACGGTGTGGTGCGCTGGGCAGCGTCCACGCACGATCAAGTGGTATGCGTTCGGTTCCTGCCGTTGTTTCAGTGGCGAGCATTAGGCCACAGGGCGTGAGGCCGCGGGTGAAACACAAGCATTTCGATACGCGGTTGGGGATTGATCGTGTATCTGGCGAAACGCCCTGTTAAACGGCCCGATCGAAGCAAAACCAACATCGTAGGCGATTGTCAGAACCGGCGTATCGGCGCAGGTCGGATCGGACAACACCTCACACGCGGCTTCGATCCTGAACTTGTTGATGTATTGCGCAAAATTGCGGTAGCCGAGCCCTTTGTTGATTGCGGTACGAACTCTGTGTTCGGGCGCCGCTGTTGCCGCTGCGAGCTGCGCGATTGTAAGGCCTTCGGTGCGCCAGATGCCATCACCCATCGCGGTCTCGACCCGGTGCAACACTGCAGCATCAGCGCCTGACAGGGGCATGGCAGTCTTTGCCTTGACCGCTTGCTGCGGGGGCCAGACGCCGGGGGCAACTCGAACCGCCCAAAGCAGGAACAGAAGTGTCAGCACCAGAAATCCTGCGGCATGCAGGGGGTACATCCAAGGCGGCAGGTTGCTATCAAGTCTCAGTAACTCAATCCCTGAAATCCCTAGCCCCATCAGGGCCATGAGCGCCACAAACCACCTGCGGAACCGGCGACGGGTTTCGACCAGATCACCCGGGGCAGTGGATACGGCAATGCCGAGTAATCCAGCATACAGTAAGATGACGAGAGCGCCGCGGACCGTTGCAGCGACGGGCAGAAAGGGTGCAAGCCACGTACTGACCACGACCAGGGCCGCCACCACGCCATGCCACGGCCGGAACGCCGGACGGTCAATGAATACTTCGGCACCGGCCCAGACCGACAATACAGGCACAAGGCCGGCACCCAGGATCAGCACCGTCTCGGCTCTCTCAAGTCCCAGGTTCGGCGACGACACGAGAAGGTAAGCGATAAGTCCTATGCAGAGGGCTGGCACCGACAGACCTCGGGGCCAATGGGCACGGTGCGCCAAAAAGACTAATGCGCAAATTGCCAGCGCGGTTACCGCCCCGCCCCTCAGAAGCAGATCTAATCTTGTTGCGACATCTTCCATTTCCCGAGCGAAGCCGAGACCCGTGATCCAGTCAACCGGCCCGGGCACGCCGATTTTGGAAAAGCCGCGCCGATTTCCGATATCACTTGGCAGTTTCCAACTTCAGCGAGAGGGACACATGGATCCCCGTCAATGTCTCGTCCTGTAATTCCAATCGGAGGCAACCATGGAAAATCACTGCATTATTCGCCACCTTGCCGAGACATTCTCTGGCGTTCTGACAATTGACCTGCTGCGCTATCTTGTTGGGGCGGGTGGAGTATTTCTGATCGTGAATCTGGCGCTGGCTGCGCGGCTTTACACGCGCAAGATACGGCCAGACACACCGCCGCTCAGCCAGATACGCCGCGAGATTCTTGTTAGTCTGCGCACTGTTCTGGTCTTTACCCTGACCGGAACTCTGATCGCATTGGGGGCGGAGGCGGGGATCATCCCGATCTATACTGAAATCGGCAGTTACGGATGGACGTATCTGGTCTTCAGTACGGTGGTTCTGATCGTTGCCCATGATGCGTGGTTCTACTGGTCCCACCGGATGTTGCACTACCCACCGCTATTCCGGCGCTTTCACCGGCTGCATCACAGATCATACAATCCGACGCCCTTCACCTCGTATAGTTTCGATCTGGGTGAAGCGGTGACGAACGCAATTTACCTGCCACTGATCCTGCTTGTCGTGCCAGCGCATCCGGTGGCGATCCTGATTTTCGTCACTCATATGATGCTGCGTAACGCGATCGGTCATTCCGGGTACGAGCTGTTTCCGGCAAACCGGCACGGCAAGCCGTTGTTTGGCTGGATGACGACAGTCACCCATCATGACCTGCATCACGCCCATTCGGGTTATAACCTTGGCCTATACTTTTCCTGGTGGGACCGAGTGATGGGAACGGAACATCCCGATTACCACACCGAGTTTCGCAAGGTCGCACATGCAACCCCCTGACGCCGGGGTCCTGTTCGATCCCTGTGTGCGCGTGCCCCGTGCGATCAAAGACCCAACGGCTTCAATCCCGGAAATGGCAACAAACGATCCGCGCCCGTTCGCGCCGAGAAAGGGCAGATCGGCCTTGGCTAATCGCATTGGGGCCAAGACCATCATCCCGTAACCATCATACCAGGTGCCTTTGGCCAGTGGGAGACGCAGCCCGGGGGCACCTTTTATCTCTGGGGCAGGGCCCTTGGCAGTGATGGGGATGGCCTTACTGCGTTTCAAGCAGCTGCGGATCACTTGGGCCCTAAGTTCGGGCGTGCCATTGGACAGTCTGGGTCGTTTTAATGTTTGCCAGAACAGCCCCAGTTCGGGCACCTTGTACCAATGCTCGAAAACGGGATTTGGTTCCAAGCGATTGTGGGGAAAGAAAATGCGCAGATTCGATTTATCGAAACCTCTGGATCTGCCGTGTGGTGTCCGCTTGAAGAACCGCTTTTCCAGAAGCGCGATGACCGAGGCGCTGGCTGGTTCCGATGATGCCCCCAACGAGGCCCATCAGACATTATACAAACGGTGGTCCAGCGGCGGTATGGCCATTCAGATGACCGGCAACGTCATGGTCGACCGGCGTTATCTTGAACGACCTGGAAATGTGGTTGTCGAGGACGATACCGTATTGGCGGCGCTGCAACTCTGGGCCTCGGCTGCCAAGTCGGGAGGTAGCCAGATCTGGATGCAGATCAGCCATCCGGGCCGCCAATGCCCTATCGTCGTCAATATGCGCCCGCTGTCTCCGTCCGATGAAAAACTGCGTATTCTGGGTCTTTTCGGCAAACCAAAAGCGATGACGCCTGACGATATCGAGGATGCGATCCGGCGGTACGCAAACACCGCAAGGATCGCGTGTCAGGCCGGGTTTGATGGTGTTCAGATCCATGCGGCACATGGTTACCTGGTCAGTCAATTTCTGTCTCCGATCACCAATCAACGAACGGACGAATGGGGCGGTTCTCTGGAAAACCGGGCGCGGTTTCTGCGGCGGGTGTACGTAGCGATCCGGGCCGAAGTGGGGCCGGATTTCCCGGTTGCAGTAAAGCTCAACTCTGCCGATTTCCAGAAAGGTGGCTTTACGATCGAGGAAAGTTGCCGCGTCGCGCAAATGCTTGAGCTGGACGGGATTGATCTGATCGAGCTGTCTGGTGGTACGTATGAGCAGATGAGTTTCGTCAACGGCACGCAAGAGAAACAACGCGATAGCACCATCAGGCGCGAGGCCTATTTCCTGGAATATGCCCGCGAGGTCCGCAAGGCGGTTTCTGTCCCGCTTATGGTCACCGGCGGCTTTCGCAGTGCCGCGGCGATGGAGCGGGCCATCTCTGAGGACGGCATCGACATGATCGGTCTTGCGCGCCCCTTATGTGTTCAGCCGGACGCCGTGGCCGAGATGCTGGATGGCAAGGTCGAACGCATTGGTATCGAAGAAGACGGGCTGGTTATCGGCAAAGGTCGGTTTGGGGTGAACGCCCGGAACTGGCTGATCAATCTGGTTAACACTGTGTCCCGGGTTGAATATTATGCCTGGCAGATGACGCGCATGTCGCGCGGCGAACAGCCCCAAACCGAAGCGCGCAATAATGCGATCGGGTATTTCCTGTGGTACCTCAACCGCACAACGCTTTTGGGTTTGCGCCGTCAGTTTGTACGCCGCAGCTAGGGAAAATACACGATGTCCTACGAGATTTCATTTGTGTCTACTGTGGCCAACCTGGTGGAGTTTGAATCGTTGTTGTTCGAGTATTACTCGGACGTTTTGCAAACGGCTGCTGCGGCCGGTTTGCCAAAGCTTGCGCCGGAAGACTTGGTGCGGTCTTCGCTGGAAAACCTGGATCAGATGCTGCCACCGGACGGGCGGCTAGTGTTGGCTCAATCTGAAAATGGACGCCTTCTTGGCTGCGCCACATTGCGCCGGATACGACCTGACGCGGCCGAGATGAAGCGCATGTTCGTTCGCCCCGAAGCGCGGCGCATGGGGATGGCGCGGCGTCTGTTTGAAATGCGCCTGGAAGAGGCAAAAAGGATGGGCTGCACTGCGGTCTATGCAGATACAGTCAAGGGCAACCGACCGATGCTGTCGATGTACGAAAAATTCGGGTTTCAATACATCGATCGGTACCCGGAAAACGCAAACCCAATCGAGTTTGAGCCCTACCTTGTCTACCTTGAGTACCGTTTTGAAGGTAGAGACTCGTCTTCGTAAATGCCTGCTATTCGGCCCGTTTCCAAATCACATAAGCAGTGACCCGCTCTCCTTGAAAAACGGCACCGGCCGCGCTTAGCGTCATTTGAGGGCCGTCAAATCTGATATCGCGAATTTGGTCAGTGCCGACCCAATTTGGGCACGACGCATGTGTGACGTGGTGCGTGACCTGATCACCGCTGACCCTGTATCGCCCGGCATAGCTGATCTGAGATTTCATCGCAGCTGAATCCTCTGCCTCTGATCCGCCAAACGGGTCGTTAATGTGGTAAAGCTGGCGATCTGCGGCCATCAAATGGACGAAGACATGTCCGTCGCTCGAATAGCTGATGTATCCGGTCGCGTTCTGCCCCAGGGGATAGTGCTTTTGACCGGTTTCGTCCTGATTGTACCAATCCAGCATCTCCCATGTGCCGATAAGGGGATTGTCGGTCGCGGCGGTGTTAATAGTGTCCATTAATGTGCCCTCGCTGTTGTGATCCGTGCAACGCTGATCACAGTGGCAGAACCATGTGCAGGTGCGTTCCTACGCCATGCTGATTAGCAAGTTGAGGAACTCGCGTTTCGACCGCAACTTGCATTCCGATCCGTTTATAGAACTGCACCGCATCATTATCCGCCGCAACATCCAGGCAAACGCGGACACAACCAGCAGCCTTTGCTTTTGCGATTGCGGCGTCGATTAGGTTGCGCCTAATACCCTGGTGACGAGCGTCCGCAGATACGGCCAGGTCGAACACAAAATACGACCCATCCAACCCGTGCGGGAAAAGCTGCGTCATCAGATCGAAGGCGATGTCGAGGTGTTTTCTGAATGCGGGCCCTTCGGTTTCACCTTGTCGCCTTCGTGTTTGTACAAAATGCGCATCAAACTCTTCGAGCGTGTGCGAGACGAGGACGCCAGCAACCTTCTGACCTTGCATCGCAAGGCATGTTTGTTTGTGGCACACGATGCCAGAGGTTTCCGACCAGTCGTAGGCAAAGACCCGGTGCCAGCGGTCCTTGGTTCCGAATAGGAACATCATCAACGGAATATCGACGGTCCAGATCAGGTCGGCGATTGGCCCGGGGCGGTGTATCGGCGCGCGCTTCGACAACAGACGTTTGCATGATGAACGGTCCTAACAAAATCGGTGTCAGCCGACCCTAGCCGAATACTGCGCTTGATGGCCATGAATTACGGAATGTGTTCGGGCTGAGGATTCTCACCCTGGTAACTCCTAGCTGTCCAACGATGCAGTCCGTATTTGTGAAAGGCGAACCCAACGGGTTTTGCCGAATTCAGCCTGCAAGTTCGAAAACCCCAAGCGGTTCGCGATTGTCGAATGTACTGCGCTTCTGGGGGGTGTCGCAGGGCAGGGGATCATTGAACAGGACCAAGGTGCCGTCAGTCACGGTGGTAGGTAGAAACCGTTTGAGCTTGCCCATCCGTCATTGGCTGGCAATGGTGCGGCGTTCGCCTGAGCAATACCAGTGCTCATTTGGGGGTCTTTGACGGTTGTGACAACCGGGTGCCGCACTGATGGGCTTTCATCGGCGTTTCAAGTTCCTGACCACTCTTTCGAAAGCGAAGAGCAGTCGAGTTCTAATTAAATTATTAAAAACAATTGGTTGTCTTATTTTTTTGCAATTTTAGATGGCGCCATGAGGTACGAACCTCAGAAATATCTGGACTTGAGGTGCGTACCTCAAATAGCCTTGGACCCATGCCGCGATTCGCACATCCTCGATTGACGGCGCTAAAAAGGGAGGAATGGATGACTTACTCAAAACTGGCCTCGGCCAGCGCAATAGTCCTTGCCGCTACTACTCTTTCTACAACGGCAAAAGCCGATGATTTGACGTTGTGTTGGGCGGCCTGGGACCCGGCCAATGCGCTTGTCGAACTGTCCAAGGAATTCGAAGCCGAATCCGGCCACACAATGAATTTTGAGTTCGTGCCGTGGCCGAACTTTGCAGACCGGATGCTGAACGAGCTGAACTCGGGCGGTAAGCTGTGTGATCTGCTGATTGGCGACAGCCAGTGGATTGGCGGTGGTGCTGAAAACGGCCATTATGTCCAGCTGAACGAGTTCTTTGATGCTGAAAGCATCAGTATGGATGATTTTGCGCCAGCCACTGTCTATGCCTATTCGACCTGGCCCAAAGGCACCCCAAATTACTACGCGCTGCCAGCAATGGGCGATGCCAACGGATGGTTCTATCGCAAGGACTGGTTCGACGATCCCGAGATACAAGCCGCCTACAAAGACGCCACCGGGCAGGACCTGCGCGAGCCGGAATCCCAGAAAGAACTGCTGCAGATCGCACAGTTTTTCCAGGGACGCGAAATTGACGGCAAGACAGTCTATGGAGCTGCGATCTTTACCGAGCGTGGTTCGGAAGGCATCACAATGGGTGTGACCGGCGCGCTGTACCCATGGGGATTCAAATATGAAAATACCCCGGGGTCTTACGACATGGAAGGCGCGGTGAATTCGCCAGAGGCGGTTGAAGCACTGGAATTCTACAAAGAGTTCTACAAGACAGCGACACCTCCGGGATACACGAACTCTTACATGGGTGAGAGCCTGGACGCCTTTAAGTCGGGTCAGGTCGCCATGGCGATGAACTGGTTTGCGTTCTTCCCGGGCCTTTACGCCGACCCCAATACCGGCGGTGACAAGATCGACTTCTTTGTGAATCCACCGCAGAATGTCGCCGGATCAACGCTTGGCGGGCAGGGCATTTCGGTTGTCAGCTATTCCGAAAAACAGGATGCGGCGCTGGAATACATCAAGTGGTTCGCGCAGCCTGCGGTACAGGCCAAGTGGTGGGAGCTGGGCGGATATTCCGCGCATAACTCAGTGCTGCAGGATCCGGGGTTTGTTGATAGCGCCCCATTTGCCGGTGATTTCCTGTTGGCTATGAATGACGTTCAGGATTTCTGGCAAGAGCCGGCCTATGCAGAACTGCTGCTGGCGATGCAAAAGCGTATTCACGACTATGTCGTGGCCGATCAAGGCACGGCACAAGAAGCGCTGGATCTGCTGATCGAGGATTGGACCGAGACCTTCCAGGACGAAGGCAAGCTGTAATCCGGAAACAGGACAGGAGCGGGCTCTGACCCGCTCCTGCTTTTCCCTCAGAGTCTGCAACCGACAAGAACTGGCAAAGAGATGTCTGACAGGACCGTAGATCGCGTTGCGCAGGCAACGCCCGTGCGAGTTGCGCGAAAAATTCGGGGACTATCTGATCGGGCGATAGCCTGGATCTTTATCTCCCCCACGATCTTCTTGCTGCTTGCGATCAATATCTTTCCGCTGATTTGGACCATCCAGCTGAGCTTTACCAATTTCAAAGCCAACCGGATCGGGCGCGAGGTAAAGGATGTCGGGTTCAGGAATTATGAACGCATCCTGACGGATTCTGATACCTGGCTGAACATGCAGGCGACCGCGCATTTTCTGTTCTGGACGATCTTCTTTCAAGTCCTGATCGGGTTCACGCTGGCATGGCTGCTGAACAAGAAATTCAGGGGCAATGACCTTTGGACGACGATCATCGTGTTGCCGATGATGCTGTCTCCGGCGGTGGTCGGGAATTTCTGGAAGTTCCTCTATCAACCGCAGATCGGTCTGTTCAATTACATCGTGTCCTGGTTCACCGGTAAAGACCCATCCAGCTTTGAGATGTTGGGATCGGTCCAGTTGGCACCCTGGGCGATTGTGATCGTGGACACCTGGATGTGGACGCCGTTTGTGATGCTGATCTGCCTGGCCGGGCTGCGCAGCATCCCCGATTACATCTATGAGGCCGCAGAAGTCGACCGGGCCAGCAAGCTGCGGCAGTTCTTTACCATTACTATCCCGATGGTGCTGCCCTTCCTGATGCTGGCAGTTCTTTTCCGCGGGATCGAAAACTTTAAGATGTTTGATCTTGTGGTCCAGCTGACTGGCGGCGGGCCGGGTTCGACGACCGAATTGACGTCGATCAATCTGAAACGCGAAGCGTTCGAGAAATGGCGGACGGGCTATGCCTCGGCCTACGCAATCATCTTGTTTGTCACGGTGTTTGGGTTGGCGTCCATTTACGTGAAAGCCTTGAACAAGGTGAAACAACGATGAGCAGTTTTTCAGTCACCGAACCCTCAAAACGGTCCAAGTGGGTCGCAGGTACTTTGGTCATCACCTATGCGCTTATCACTATGATCCCGCTGGTCTGGATTCTGTTAACTGGCTTCAAATCACCTGCAGATGCCATCAGTTATCCCCCCAAGGTCGTGTTCGACCCGACACTTGAGGGATACGTGAACCTCTTCACGACCCGCACCCGGCAAACGCAGGAGTTTCTAAACGCGAACCCGCCACAGAACTGGGCAGATGAGATTGTCAGGCAGTATGATATGGTGATTGTCGGACCGTCCAAGTTTGGCGAGCGTTTTATGAATTCGGTGATCATCGGGTTCGGATCTACCTTCCTGAGCATCTTCCTGGGCACGCTGGCGGCTTATGCGTTCAGCCGGTTCAAAGTGCCGCTTAAGGATGATTTGCTGTTCTTTATCCTCAGCACGCGGATGATGCCCCCGGTGGCCGTGGCCATTCCAATCTTCCTGATGTTCAGAAACCTTGGGCTCAGCGATACGCATCTGGGGATGATCCTGCTGTACACGGGCGTGAATATCTCACTCGCGGTTTGGCTGTTGAAGGGGTTCATCGACGAAATCCCGCGCGAGTATGAAGAGGCGGCGCTGATCGACGGTTACACCCGGTTCCAGGCATTCTACAAAGTGGTCCTGCCACAGGCCGCCACTGGCATCGCATCGACTGCTATTTTCTGCCTTATCTTTGCGTGGAACGAATACGCCTTCGCCGTGTTGCTGACCTCGGCCACCGCGCAGACCGCGCCTCCTTTCATCCCGACCATCATCGGTGTTGGCGGGTTGGATTGGCCTGCTGTTGCGGCGGGCGCGACGATATTCCTGATCCCGGTGATGATTTTCACCATTCTGATGCGCAAACACCTGCTGCGTGGAATTACCTTTGGAGCGGTACGCAAATGAGTGATTTTCTGTCAGGTCTGATGCGATTTCGTCGTGGCCCATGGGAAATGGTTGCAACGATCCTGATTGCGATTGGTGTCTTTATGCTGATGCAACCGTTTGTCCTTTGGGCGTTCACATACTCATTCATCGTCACGCTGATCGGAACGGTTATGTTCATCGTCGTCAGCCATTTTCCGGAGTAGAAATGGCCCAGATCGTAGTTAAAAACGTCAAGAAGATGTTCGGCGATTTTACCGCTGTCCGCGAAAGCTCGTTCACGATTGAAGATGGTGAGTTCTTTATGCTGCTGGGTCCCTCCGGCTGTGGAAAGACCACAACATTGCGGATGATCGCGGGACTTGAACTTCCGACCTCTGGTGAGATTTTCCTGGACGGAGAGGAAATCAGTCAACGGCCCCCGTCCGAGCGGGATATCGCCTTTGTTTTTCAGATGTTCGCCCTGTACCCGCATATGAACGTGCGCAAGAACATCAGCTATCCGCTGATCTCTCAGGGCATGCCGCGGGCGGCAGTGAAGGCCAAAGTTGCCGAAGTTGCGGGTATTTTGGGTATCCAAGACATTTTGGACAAGCCTGTGGGTGGCTTGTCCGGTGGTGACCGGCAGCGTGTCGCACTTGGGCGCGCCATCGTACGCGAACCAAAGGCTTTCATGATGGACGAGCCTCTTGGCGCGCTGGATGCCGAGTTTCGCGAACACATGGCCGAAGAGCTGCGCGGGCTGCATGATCGCATGGGCGCCACGACGGTATACGTTACCCATGATCAGCTGGAAGCCATGCAAATGGGCGACAAGATCGTTGTGATGAACAACGCGGTGATTGAACAATTCGGAACCCCGCAGGAAATCTATGACAAGCCCGCGACGATGTTTGTCGCCGATTTCATCGGGTCGCCGTCCATGAACTTTCTGAAGTTTCAGGGCAAGGTGGAACCCGGGTCAGACATGGTGCGCTTGAACGGCCATGATGAGACCGTGCCGCAGTCGTTGGAAGCCGCCGAGGGCGAGCTGGTGTTTGGTGTCCGCCCCGAGCATGTGTTTTTGTCCGACAACAGCAGCTATCGCGCCAAGGTATTGGCCGCAGAGTATCTGGGAACCACCCAGATCGTGACGCTGCAAAGCCCAAACGGAGAGTTGAAGGCCCGCATAGATGCGCGCGATACCGTTGGTCCCGGCGAAACCGTCGGGCTGGAGTTCCGGTCCGCGATGGTGACCCTGTTTGACCAGTCCACAGGCCGGGCATTGCGATCTGTCCTGAACGATGAGGTGCTGTCCAATGGCTGAAGTCGTACTGGACCAAATCTCAAAATCTTTCGGCAGCCTGAAGGCGGTTGATAATATCTCGATGACCATCCCGGATGGGGCTTTTGTTGTGCTGCTAGGGCCGACCGGGGCGGGAAAAACAACAACGTTGCGGTTGATTTCGGGGCTTGAAAAGCTGGATTCCGGTTCGATCCGCATTGATGGTCGGGATGTCGGGCTTGAAACGCCAGCCCAACGCGATGTGGCCATGGTGTTTCAGCAATACTCGCTTTACCCGCATATGACCGTGCGCGAAAACCTGTCCTTCCCGCTGCGATCCCCGATCCTCAGGACGCCCGAAGATGAGATCACGCGGAAAGTGGGCGAAGTCGCGGAAATCCTTCAGATTCCGCACAAGCTGGACAACAAGGCAACCGAACTGTCGGGCGGCGAAATGCAGCGCGTCTCAATCGGGCGTGCGCTGGTCCGGGATCCACAGATTTTCCTCATGGACGAACCGCTCAGCTCGTTGGATGCCAAGCTGCGGGCAGATTTGCGGATTGAGTTGAAAAGGATTCAGGCCGATTTGGGCTCTACGCTGTTGTATGTGACGCATGATCAGGTCGAGGCGATGACCATGGCAACGCATATCGGTGTTTTGGAGGATGGCAAGCTTGTCCAATATGGCACCCCTCGGGATATCTATGAAAACCCGGGCAGCGTGTATGTCGCCAGCCGTCTTGGTTTGCCGCGGATCAATATCCTGCCGTCCGAGCTGTTTGGTGGCGATCACAAAGGCCCTCAGATCGGTCTGCGTCCCGAAAATATCGTCGAAGGCGACGGTATTGAGGCCCGTGTGATCCGCGCTGAACATCTGGGTGACCAGACAAGGTTGCATCTTGATCTGAACGGGCACCCGATTGTGACCCTGATTGATGTCCATCAGGACTACCCTGCCGGAAAGACTATTAAAATCAGACCCAACAACCCGTTGTACTTCGACGCGTCCGGCGCGCGCGTGACCTAAGGAGCAAAAGCATGGCCCAGTTCCTCAACACCAAAGAAACCCTCGTGACGGACGCAATAGACGGCCTTTTGGCCTCGTCGGGCGGCACACTGACACGGTTGGACGGGTACCCCCACATCAAGGTGGTCTACCGTTCTGATTGGGACAAGTCCAAGGTTGCGCTGGTGTCTGGCGGTGGGTCGGGCCACGAACCCGCGCATGCAGGGTTTGTCGGGGCTGGAATGCTGACCGCAGCGGTTTGTGGCGAGGTCTTTGCCTCGCCGTCCGTTGAGGCCGTACTGGCGGGAATTCTGGCAGTGACGGGTGAGGCGGGATGCTTGCTGATCGTCAAGAACTATACCGGCGACCGGCTGAACTTTGGATTGGCCGCCGAGCGTGCGCGCGCCTTGGGTCGCAAAGTGGAAATGGTTGTGGTCGATGACGACATTGCTCTGCCGGACCTTCCGCAACCCCGTGGCGTTGCGGGTACGTTGTTTGTTCATAAAATCGCAGGCGCGTTGGCTGAAGGTGGCGCGGATCTGAACGCGGTGACCAATGCGGCCAATACGGTCATTGCAAAAGTTGTCAGCATCGGCATGAGCCTGGATACATGCACCGTTCCGGGTTCGCCGAAAGAAGACAGAATTGCACCGGGAAAAGCGGAATTGGGATTGGGCATCCATGGCGAGCCCGGCGTACAGCAGGTGGATTTTGCAGATGCTGTTACGGCGATGTCCACAGTTGTCGAAAAACTGAAACAACGGGTAGATGGGGGTGAATGCGTGGCGCTGGTGAATAACCTGGGCTCGACAACGCCGCTGGAAATGGCGGTTCTGACCCACGCGCTGTCCGAGACAGGCTTTGCGCGCCACATCATCGGGCCTGCGCCGATGATGACCTCGCTAGATATGCATGGGTTTTCCGTGTCGGTCTTGCCGGTTGGTTCTGATGAGTTGGTGGCCCTCAAAGGCCCGGTCGATCTTGCCGCGTGGCCGGGGATCAATTCTATTGCCCCGGTAAAGATTGCGCCGTTGCCAGATGGGCTGACACCAATCGATCCGATTCCCTCGAACAACTCGGCCACCAAGGACACGATCACCCGACTGTCTGCTCTGTTGATTGGCGCCGAACAAGACCTGAATGCGCTGGATGCCAAATCCGGGGACGGTGACACAGGCAGCACTTTGGCTACCGCGGCCCGGGCTTTGCAAGGCAGCCTGGACCGGATGCCTTTGGCCGATCTGACACAGCTGTTTCCCGCGCTGGGCAATGAATTGAGCCAGACCATGGGTGGCTCGTCCGGCGTGATCCTGGCGATCTTCTTCAACGCGGCAGGGGACGCTTGTGCAAGTGGTGCGTCAGTGCCCAAGTCGCTGGTTGAAGGGTTGAACAGAGTCCGCCAGGTGGGCGGCGCCAAACTGGGTGACCGGACAATGATTGACGCGCTTGAACCCGCGTTGGACGCGTTGCCCGATGGATTGCCCCAGGCCGCGAAGGCCGCGCGAGAAGGTGCTGATAATACGGCAAATATTCACCGTGCCAAGGCGGGCCGGGCAGCCTATGTTCCCGAAGAAAACCTGATTGGACACAACGACCCCGGCGCTGAAGCGGTCGCATTGTTGTTCGAAGGGTTGGCGCAGGAGATTGAGGGCTAGCAGACCAGTGGAAGACCAAAAACAAAAACTGGAATTGGTGAAGAAACCAACGGTGAACGACATCGCGCGGGTGGCTGGCGTCAGCCTGGCAACGGTTGATCGCGTGTTGAACAGGCGGCCCGGCGTTCGGGCGGTGACCGTCCAGAAAGTGCAAAAGGCAATTGATGAGCTGGGCTATGTCCGCGACACCGCCGCAGCAAATCTTGCGCGCAATCGGGTCTATAATTTCCTGTTTGTTCTGCCAGACACGGATAACGAATTTGTCGAGGCGCTCAGCACTCAGATCGGTGAACAGTCGTGGGACCAGTTCATTGAACGGACGCGAATGACGATCAAAAAGGTCGCTCCGTTTGATCCGCAGGACATTGTTGAAATCCTGGACGGTGTCGATGGGCGTGATGTTGACGGTGTCGCCGTTTTTGGCCCGGAAACGCCATCTGTCCGGGACGCAGTGAAAAGGGTTCGGGACAAGGGCGTGCCGGTTGTTGCGTTGGTGTCTGACCTTCCTAGCTCGGATCGGGATCATTTCGTCGGAATTGACAACGTATCCGCTGGACGCACGGCGGCCCAGTTGATGGGGCGGTTTGTGCACCGGCCCGGCAAGGTTCTGGTTCTGACCGGTTCCCGCCTGGCACGGGACCATCTTGAGCGGCGTCAGGGCTTTGATCTGGTCGTCGCCGAAGAGTTTCCACATCTCGAAGTTGTCGCATCCGTCGAAGGCCGCGATGATCCGGATCTGATCTACAAGATGATGCCCGAGATTTTTGAGACCTATCCTGATCTGGTCGGAATATATTCTTCTGCCGCAGGCAATGCCGGGCTTGTCCAGTTCCTGTCTGAAAGCAAGATCAGTAAAGGCCTGGCGATTATCGCCCACGAACTGACACCACTGAGCCGCGAGGCGCTGTGCCGTGGCACGTTCGACGCACTGATCTCACAGGATTCGGGACATATCGTTCGGTCTGCCGTGCGTCTTCTGCGCGCGACATCCGACAAGGTTCCGTTCAACAGGGCGCAGGAACGCATTCGCATCGACATCTACCTTAAGGAAAATTTGCCGCCATAGAGGCATAGGTTTTGGGGAGGAAACGCTATGAAAACGATTAAAGGCCCGGCTCTGTTCTTGGCCCAGTTCGCTGGGGACGATGCTCCGTTCAACTCATGGGATGCGATCACGCGATGGGCCGCTGATTGTGGGTACAGGGGCGTTCAGGTGCCCAGCTGGGATGGCCGGTTGTTCGATCTTGAGGCAGCGGCCTCCAGTGTCGATTACTGCGATGAATTCAAAGGCAAAGCTAAGGAAAATGGCGTTGAAGTGACCGAGCTGTCGACACACTTGCAGGGGCAGTTGGTTGCCGTCCATCCGGCCTATGATACGGCTTTTGACGGGTTTGCGGCCGAAAGCGTTCGGGGAAACCCCAAGGCCCGGCAGGAATGGGCGGTGGATCAGGTCAAAAAGGCTCTTTCAGCATCCCGGAACATGGGTATTTCAGCGCATGCGACGTTTTCCGGTGCTTTGGCGTGGCCGTATATCTACCCATGGCCGCAACGCCCCACTGGTCTGATCGAAACGGCATTTGATGAGCTGGCGCGGCGTTGGAAGCCTATTCTGGATCACGCGGAAGATTGCGGTGTGGATGTCTGTTACGAGATCCATCCGGGCGAGGATCTGCATGATGGTGTGACCTACGAGATGTTTCTTGAGAGGACGGGCAACCATGCGCGTGCCTGTATGCTGTACGATCCATCACACTACGTGCTGCAATGCCTTGATTACCTAGACAATATCGACATCTACAAAGATCGGATCCGGATGTTCCACGTCAAAGACGCCGAGTTCAATCCAACTGGTCGGCAGGGCGTGTATTCCGGGTATCAAAGCTGGGTTGATCGGGCCGGGCGGTTTCGGTCTCTTGGCGATGGTCAGGTGGATTTCGGGGCGGTCTTTTCGAAAATGGCGGCCAATGATTTTGACGGCTGGGCTGTGGTCGAATGGGAGTGCTGTCTGAAACACCCCGAGGATGGCGCGCGCGAGGGTGCTCAGTTCGTTTCGGACCATATCATTCGTGTGACCGAAAGGGCCTTTGATGACTTTGCGGATGGCGGGGCAGACGAAGCTGCCAACCGAAAAATGCTGGGGATTGACTGATGGTTACAGGGCGCAGCGAAGACAATTCGGGGCGTATTCGCCTGGGTATGGTTGGAGGTGGAAATGACGCCTTTATCGGAGGGGTGCATCGCATCGCGGCGCGGCTGGACGACAAGTTCGAACTGGTCGCCGGGGCCTTGTCCTCAACGCCTGAAAAGTCCCGCGAAAGCGGTGAGGCGCTGGCGCTTGCGCGGGTCTATGACGACTTCAAGCAGATGGCGATACGCGAAGCGCGGCTCAAATCCGGGATCGAGGCGGTGTCGATCGTCACCCCCAATCACATGCATTATGCGGCGGCACGTGAGTTTCTGAAACGCGGCATTCACGTCATTTGCGACAAACCGCTGACTTCGACGCTGAGGGATGCAAAGAAACTGGTCAAGGCAGCCGAAAGCGCGGACGCCTTGTTCATCCTGACCCACAATTACACGGGTTATCCGATGGTTCGGCAAGCGCGCGAGATGATTGCCAATGGTAAGATCGGGAAAATCCGTGTGGTTCAGGTTGAGTATCCACAGGACTGGCTGACCGAACAGCAAGATTTCAAGCAGGCCGAGTGGCGAACCGATCCCGTACGCTCAGGCGCGGGGGGCTCGACCGGAGATATCGGTACCCATGCCTACAACCTTGCCTGTTTCGTCACGGGGCTGCAGGCCGAAAGCCTCGCTGCTGATCTACAGGCCTTTGTCCCCGGTCGTCAGGTTGACGACAATGCCCATGTCCTGCTGCGGTTCGATGGTGGGGCACGTGGGATGCTGTGGTCCTCGCAGGTTGCGCCGGGCAATGAAAACGCCCTCCGACTGCGTGTGTATGGGGAAAAGGGCGGATTGGAATGGGAGCAGGAAGATCCGAACTATCTATGGTTTACGCCTTACGGTGAACCCAAGCGGTTGATCACTCGCAATGGGTCTGGTGCCGGAGAGGCGGCCAACCGGCTAAGCCGCGTACCACCTGGTCATCCAGAGGGGTATCTGGAAGGGTTTGCAAATATCTACAGCGAGGCCGCAGAAGCGATCCGTGCGTTCAGAACCAGTGCGTCGCCCGAGACGGCAGTGATGTATCCGACCATTCAGGATGGCCTCAACGGTGTGAAATTCGTCGCGGCATGTGTGCAAAGCTCGGCGCGTGACGCAGCTTGGGTCACGCTCGACTAGTATTCTCAGCTGGCGGGTCTGCGCGGGGGCAGTGATCTAATGCAACAGGGACGCGTGGCAGAGATTGCGTGTTTAAAGAAGGAGTTTTGAGTGTATTTAGGTTTGGATTTGGGGACATCTGGTCTCCGCGGGATTCTGGTGAACGACGACTGGAAAGTTGTCGCTGAGGCTGAGACAGGTATCGAGACCTCAACGCCCAAACCCGGCTGGTCCGAACAGGCACCGGAGGATTGGATTGAGGCCTGTAAGCAGGTGATTGCCGCGTTGCGCGCGGCAGATGCCAGTGCCTTGTCCGCAGTTCGTGGCATTGGGCTAAGCGGACACATGCACGGCGCGACCCTGCTGGACGCAGATGGCAAAGTGCTGCGGCCGTGTATCCTTTGGAACGACACCAGATCAGCACAAGAAGCGGCGGCCCTGGACCAGAAACCCGAGATGCGTGCCATTACCGGCAATATCGTTTTCCCCGGGTTCACAGCCCCCAAACTGGACTGGGTGCGAAATCACGAACCCGACGTGTTTGCCAAGACCGAAAAAGTTCTGCTGCCCAAGGACTATCTGCGGTTCTGGCTGACCGGAGATTACATTAGTGAGATGTCCGACAGTGCCGGGACCTCTTGGCTGGATGTGGGACAACGGGCGTGGTCGGAATCCGCCCTTGATCTAAGCCACATGACCGCCGATCAGATGCCTCGTCTGGTAGAAGGCAGCGCGCCCGGAGGAGAGCTTAGGGCGGGATTGCTGCAGGAATGGGGCCTGTCCGGACCCGTTTTGGTCGCAGGAGGTGCCGGTGACAATGCCGCTGCGGCCTGTGGAATTGGCAGTATTGATGAGGGGTCAGGGTTTGTCTCGCTGGGCACATCCGGGGTTTTGCTTGTTGCAAAAAGCACGTACGCGCCAGACCCTGAAACCGCAGTTCATTGCTTTTGCCACGCGGTGCCCGAGCGGTGGATTCAGATGGGTGTCATTCTGTCGGCCACAAACAGCATGAACTGGCTGTCCCGCAATCTCGGTCAATCCGTCGGATCACTGGCGGCTGCATTACCCGAAACACTGGCCGGTCCCTCATCCATTACCTTTCTGCCTTACCTGTCCGGTGAGAGGACGCCGCATAACAACAGCGATATCCGGGGGGCATTTCTTGGTATCGATGTGTCTGCCGGACCCGTCGATCTGACGCAATCTGTCATGGACGGCGTTGCCTTTGCCATGCGGGATTGTCTGGAGGCGTTGAAAAGCACTGGCACTGAACCTGAACGCTTGCTTGCCGTGGGGGGTGGCGCGCGCTCTCGGTTTTGGCTGGAAACGCTTGCGACCGTGTTAAAAGTGCCGCTTGCGCTGCCCGAGGGCAGTGAGTTCGGGGCCGCCATTGGAGCCGCTCGATTGGCCGCCTGTGCGGTCAGCGGTGCTAACCCCGGCGAAGTTATGGTGCCCCCTCAAATCTCGGACGTTATTGACCCGCGCGCGGATTTGTTCGACGTGTATGAAACCGCGTATCAACGCTATGGGAAGTCCTACAAAGCCCTCGCGCCGCTCGCAGCTCGATAAAACAGATCAGAGAACACCAGTGCAGATTGACCGCGTTTTGCTGAATGACCACACGATGTCCGTGGCTCTGCTGAGCTGTGGGGCGATTACCCAGGGGTGGTGGATCAACGAAACGCCCTTGATTTTGGGCTATGAAAACCCGCAGGATTATCTGACCGATCCCTATTATCTGGGCGCGATTGTCGGGCGGGTTGCCAATCGGATAGGCGGTTCTGAATTCTGGCTTGACGGTGCACCGTATCCGCTCAGCGCGAATGAGGGGGCGAACACGCTGCATGGTGGGGTTAAGGGCTTGTCCCGGCGAAACTGGTCACTCAGTCAGACCGCAGAAAACGAGGTTGTCTTGAACCTTGTATCGCCAGATGGCGACAATGGATTTCCGGGTGAAGTGCAATTCCAAGTTCGGGTGACCCTGAATTACCCTTGTCTTACCTATAGGATTTCCGCAGTGCCGGACCGACCGACGCCCATCAGTGTTGCACAGCATAATTATTACACGCTGGGCAGCACCGATGGTATCGCAGATACCCGACTGAAACTGGCTTCAAATCGGATTCTCGATATCGATGACCAAGGGATACCTACGGGACAGTTGCGGCAGGTGGGCAAAACCGGGTTGGATTTCACCGTGCCAAAATTGATTGGTAATGCTGCTCAGGACATAGATCATTTCTTTGTTTTTGACCCCCAGAGAAACCCGCAGACCCCTGTGGTTGAGGTTGCAGTGGACAATGGTTCGAAACTCAGCGTCTGTTCTGATCAGCCCGGTGCGCAGATTTATTCTGCAGCACATCTGTCCGACCCTTTCTGCAAGGGCGGAGGGGTTTGTATCGAACCCTCAGGCTATCCAAATGCGGTCAACATTCCATCGTTCCCAACAGTGATCTGCACACCGGACAGACCTTATCGCCAAAAGCTGGTATTGGAAATTTCCGAGGGACGGGTATGAGGCATTATGGCATTTCAACAACGCTGGGCGCTTGGGTGGTTGCGTCGGTTGTGAGCGCGCAGGATCTTGGGCCCAGACCGGAATTCAGTGAACCAGAATTTGCCAATGCCCAACTGGGACAGTTGCTGTTTTATGACCCGATCCTGTCGGGGAACAGGAATATCAGCTGTGCGACCTGTCACCATCCTGATCTTGGTACCTCGGATGGTCTTTCGCTTGGGATCGGCGAAGGAGGCGTTGGGCTGGGACCTGATCGCAAGATCGACCCGAACAACCCGCCCGAACAGCGCATCCCCCGCAACTCGCCCGGTCTTTGGAATCTTGGGGCCGTTGAGTTCACGACGTTTTTTCATGATGGACGCCTGGAAGCCGACCCCAATCTGCCAAATGGCATCCGGACACCTTTGGGCACGCATATGAGGTCCGGTTTCCAATCTGCATTGGCCGCTCAGGCGATGTTCCCGGTTTTGTCGCCGGATGAGATGGCCGGGCACTACTCGGAAAATGAGGTCAGCAAGGCTGTGCGTCTTGGGTTTTTGACCCAGGAAGGCGGCGCTTGGGATTTGATTGCCGCACGTGTAGCGGCGGTTCCTGAATACAAGCGGCGTTTCGACGAACTCATGCCGGGGGAAGACATCACATTTACAGCCATCGCAAATGCTATTGCCGACTTCATCGCCTTTGAATGGCGCGCGGATAACAGCTCGTTCGACCGCGCAATGCGTGGGGAAGAGGCGATGTCAGAGCAGGTGCAGACAGGGATGCAGCTTTTCTATGGAAAGGCAGGGTGCAGCACCTGTCATTCTGGCTGGTTTCAAACCGATCATGCGTTCCACGCCATTGCGATGCCCCAGATTGGCCCCGGCAAAGCGGCAAGGTTCGAGAACCACACGCGCGACGACGGTCGCCTGCGGGTAACGGGAGACCAAGGGGATGCCTATGCCTTCCGGACACCGTCATTGCGCAACGTGACGCTGACCGCGCCTTATGGTCACGCCGGGGCATATGCCACGCTTGAGGACGTGGTGCGGCATCACCTGAATCCGGTGGCTTCTCTGCAGGCCTACTTGGTGGACAAGGCTGTGTTACCCGAATTCCCTGGGGCCGAAGACCAAAGGCCAATGCTTGATCCGAGTAGTGTTGAGGCAATTGGTGATGCCAACAGCCTAGCCTCATCAAACCTGACGAACGCTGAAATAAACGCGTTACTTACCTTTCTCACCAGCCTCGAAGATCCGGCGCGGCGTTTGGGTGTTCCCGACCGCGTCCCAAGTGGGTTGCCAGTCGAGAATTGATCAGCGTTTCAGTCGGGTTTTCTGGTTGGGGCGGACCCGATGCCAATCCCCTGTTTCTCCATCGGGCCAGATCATCCGGATGTCGATCCGGTCCGCATCGCCAAGGCCAAAGTGATGCAGCACAGAACTGCCGCCCGCATGGCCACCGCCAAGTGTGATTTCGCGCGTCTGCAACCCAAGATCGGTTCTGACTTCGATAAACCCGCCTATGGCGGACCGATTTGGGCGGTTCTGGCTGACATCCACCAACAGCCAGTTTCGCGGATCAGATTGGTTTTGATACACTTCCAAGTTGGCACCGCGGTTCACGACTACCAGATCCAGCAAGCCGTCGTTGTTCAAATCCGCCAAAGCCGCGCCGCGGGACTTGGCCGTTGACGCAATGCCGGCCTGGTCCGAGGATTCAGTGAAATGTCCATCTGCCTGTTGTAAAAGCAGATTATTGGGATCGTTCAGTGCCGCATCCGGCATTTGTTCAACATTGCCTTTGGCGACGAAAATGTCGTCCAGGCCATCGTTATTTGCATCCCCGAACTGTGCGTGCCAACCGGTCGACGGTCGGCCATCACCACCCACATGCGGTCGGTGCGCGGTCGTCCCTTTCTCATAGGTGGCATCGCGCCAGGTTGGGCCGTCAGCACGCGGATCAAACACCTGAAATTTCTGATCGCCCATTGAGGTCAGGTAGACCTCGGGGAACCCGTCGCCTGTCAGGTCTCTGGACGCGATGCCCATGCCCCAGATCGAATAAGGCAACCATCCGTCATCGCTGGTGTACAGGCGCGGTTCAGGCTCCATAGCCCAAAGTTGCTCTTGCCCGCCGCGCACATAATAGTGCCGATCATTGCTGACCCGCAGATCCGCGCGCCCCGTGCGGGCCCAGTCTGAAAACAACAGCGACAAGGCGCAATAGCCCGGTTCAAGCTGTTGGGGCCCTTGGTAACTGTCCCCGTCAGGTCGGTAAAGAAGGGTGGGACCACAAGTTTCAAAAGGACCTTCGGGATCAAACCGATCGACATAGGTGCCAAACGCCAGCGTCGGCAGCGTTTGGCCCATCTCCCAGGTTGCAGAAAACCCTGTGGTCCAGTGGTCGTCTGATTGGAAACCTATTGTTTCGAAGGGGGAAAACGCGCAGTCCGGTTCACCCTTCAACAACACGTCTTCACCGACACGCAATACAACCAAATCCATGATGCCGTCGCTGTCGATGTCCAGAGGATAAGCGCCGGTGACCCCGGTCAGCGACAGCTGTTCCGGTGTTTCAACCCGGAACGAGACGTCGCTGCCTGAGGTGTTTCGAAACAGCTGTGAGGGATTTGCCCCACCTGCCACAAACAGCTCGGGCAGAGCATCTAGATCACAGTCAAAAACGGCCACACCACCGCCTACGAAATGCTCCCACCCGCCATCATAGATATGCGCGGGGACATCGACAGGGTTGAACCGGGGAACCTCGGCGCTGGCGGTCGAGGCTAGGGTGACAAGGACAGCAAGCTCAGGGTGCATGTTGTACTGCAAGCTCCTGCACCTTGAGGATCGAGACCTGTTCGATCCCATAGGCTGCGGCCCCCTTGGACCACATCAGGTCGCCCCATTGATGAATCTTGATCTCAGGCAAGGGGGCATCAACATTAACAACACCGTTTTTGATGCGGTTCATGACATCCTCGGAACAGAGGTGTTCCATGCTCATCTGAGCGCCCGACAGGATAATGCACTCGGGGTCAAACAGGTTGATCAGGTTGGACACACCCAGACCAAACATCTGACCTGCGCGTGCCAGAACCGATGCGGCGCGCTGATCGCCGGAATTGGCCTGAACATGGATGTCCGACACGTTGGCCATCTCTGAACTGTGGCCGGTGACCGTCATTTCGCGCAGCAATGCATAGTCCCCGACATAGGCCTCAAGGCAGCCACGCTGGCCGCACTGGCACAATGCACCATCGAGCTGAACCTTGGCATGGCCAAATTCAGCACCACAGCCGCGCTCTCCGCGGTAAAGCTTGCCGTCCAGTACGATCCCAAGCCCAACACCGTGTTCTATCGTCACCACCAAAAAGTTCTTCAGGCCTTTGCCTTGTCCAAAAAGCTGCTCGGCCTTTGCGACCAGATTGGCGTCGTTCTCGACAAAAGTGGGGCAGGGCAGGCCTTCTGAAAACAAATAGCTGAAATCGACGTTTCGATCAGTAATCGAGGATGACCAATGAACGAAGTTCCGCTTGGCATCGACCAACCCTGCAATTCCGATTGAGACGCCTGCCAACTGTTGGATCGATCCGTTGATCCTGTCGCAGGCCTCTTCCAGGGCCAGTCGAACGGTGGCCACAAATGCAACCGGCGTCATCTGGACGTCTTTCAGCTGGTGCATATGTGACGTGACTTCATTGCCTTCAAAATCGACCAGCAGGACCGAGATGACATGGCGCGCCACTTTCAGGCCCGCCACCAGATGGGATCGACCATCCAGCTGCAGCAAGACCCGCGGCCTGCCGCGTTTCGCGGATTTGGCCGAGGTTTCGCCTTCAGTCTCTTTTACCAGACCGGCCGCAATCAGGTCTGCTGTTGCGGCCGTAACCGTCGCCGGGCTGGTCTGCAGAGCCGACGCGATATCGGTTCGTGAGATCGAGCCGCGCGTTCTGATATGTTCCAGAACGCGGAGGCGGGTCGCGTTTCTTTGGTCCAGAGAATTTGGAGAATCTTTGCTTTTCAGCATCTTGTCCTCACGAATCTTGTCATGACCCCAATCTATTTGGATTTCCGCATTTCGAATAGAGTAAATATTTTACTGACTGAAATAAATATGCTACTCAGTAAAGGTGAGGGCCACGAATCAAGAGGCGATGGCTCAGCAAATGGGAGGAAATCATGAAACGAATTCTCAGCTTTTCAGCTGCGGTTGCATTGTTGGGCTCGGCCGCGTTTGCCGAGCCGGTTGTCGGCGTAAGCTGGTCCAACTTTCAGGAAGAGCGCTGGAAAACCGACGAAGCGGCGATCAAGGCAGCCCTTGAAGCAGGCGGTGCCGAGTATATTTCGGCAGACGCGCAATCGTCGTCTGCCAAGCAGCTGGCAGATATTGAAAGTCTGATCGCTCAGGGTGTGGATGCCCTGATCATTCTTGCCCAAGACGCGCAGGCCATTGGTCCAGCTGTTCAGGCTGCCGCTGACGAAGGTATCCCAGTTGTTGCATACGACCGATTGATCGAAGATGGCCGCGCCTTTTACCTGACCTTTGACAATGTCGAAGTCGGACGGATGCAGGCGCGCGCTGTTTTTGAGGCGATGCCCAAGGGCAATTACGTAATGATCAAGGGTTCTCCCACCGATCCAAACGCTGATTTTCTGCGGGGTGGCCAGCAAGAGATTATTGGCGCAGCGGTTGATGGCGGTGACATCGTAATCGTGGGTGAGGCCTACACAGATGGCTGGCTTCCGGCCAACGCCCAGCGGAACATGGAACAGATCCTGACTGCGAATGAAAACAACGTCGACGCAGTTGTTGCCTCAAACGATGGAACAGCTGGCGGTGTGGTTGCGGCCCTGACAGCGCAAGGTATGGAAGGTATTCCTGTGTCCGGACAGGACGGGGACCATGCAGCGCTGAATAGGGTTGCGCTGGGCACGCAGACGGTTTCGGTCTGGAAAGACGCCCGTGAACTTGGCAAGGCGGCAGGCGAGATCGCAGTCGCGCTGAGCAGCGGCACCAGCCCGTCTGACGTCGATGGAGCGGTCAGTTGGACATCGCCCGGCGGGACCGAGATGAACTCGGTCTTTCTGGCACCGGTGCCGATCACCAAGGACAATTTGACGGTTGTCGTGGACGCCGGATGGATCCCGCTGGCAGACCTTTGTCAGGGTGTCGAAAACGGTCCAGCCCCCTGTAATTAAACCCTAAAATCCCCGGCCTTCACGCTAAGGCCGGGGACCCTCGCTGAATATGAAAGATCGGATATGACCGAAACTTCGTCTCAGCCGGTTCCTGAAAAAGCAAAGCCAGGCCTGTTCCAGCAATTGGAACTGGATATGCGGCTATTGGGAATGATCGGCGCGTTTGTCATCCTATGCATTGGTTTCAACATCTTTACGGATGGGCGGTTTCTGACACCGCGAAACTTGTTCAACCTGTCCATTCAGACTGTGTCTGTGGCGATCATGGCCTGCGGAATGGTCTTTATCATCGTCACCCGCCACATTGATCTGTCCGTTGGTGCGTTGTTGGCGACCACGTCCGCAGTGATGGCTGTAACGCAAACCGAGTTGCTGCCGCATATCCTGGGGCTGGGACTGGGCAACCCGGTGACATGGGCAATTACCATTGTTGTGGGGTTGCTGATTGGCGCGCTGATCGGTGCCTTTCACGGCTGGATGGTGGGCTATCTGACCATTCCCGCCTTTATCGTTACGCTTGGTGGCTTCCTAGTCTGGCGCAACGTCGCGTGGTACATGACCAGCGGACAAACGATCGGCCCCCTGGACAGCACGTTTCTAATGTTCGGGGGAACCAACGGCACCCTCGGCACATCGGCAAGCTGGCTGCTTGGGCTGTTCGCCACCGCGATTGCGATCTGGGCGTTGTGGAGCGGCCGACGCGCCAAGGCCGCGCATGGCTTTCCGGTCAAACCGGTCTGGGCCGAGGCGACAATGGCAACAATCATCGCAGTCGCAATCCTGGGCTATGTGTATATCGTCAACAGCTACGCCATTCCGACCCGCAGGCTGCAGCGCATGTTTGAAGCGCGCGGAGAGGTAATGCCGGAAGGGCTGGTTGTCGGGTATGGCATTCCGATCTCAGTGCTTATCCTCATCATCGTTGCGGTCAGCCTGACTGTTGTGGCGCGGAAAACCCGGTTCGGGCGCTATATCTTTGCCACCGGGGGAAACCCGGACGCGGCTGAACTTTCTGGGATCAACACACGGCTGCTGACCGTAAAGATATTTGCGTTGATGGGGTTCTTGTGTGCTGTCTCGGCCGTGGTCGCTTCGGCGCGTTTGGCCAACCACTCGAACGATATCGGCACGCTGGATGAGCTGAGGGTCATTGCCGCAGCCGTCATCGGCGGCACCGCATTATCGGGCGGGATCGGGACCATCTATGGCGCGATCCTTGGTGCATTGATCATGCAGGCGCTGCAGTCTGGTATGGCAATGGTCGGCGTCGATGCGCCGTTCCAGAACATCGTTGTCGGCAGCGTTCTTGTGCTGGCCGTTTATATCGACATCGTCTACCGCAAGCGATTGGGGGCAAAGTGATGCAAGCTCAGGACACGCAAAAGACGCCTTCAAATACGGGCCGCGGTTCAGGCGCGCCGCCACTGGTCGAAATGCGCGAGATTTCGATTTCCTTTGGTGGGATCAAAGCCGTGGATCACGTCTCGGTCGATCTTTATCCTGGTGAAGTCGTGGGCCTTTTGGGGCATAACGGGGCTGGAAAGTCGACTTTGATCAAGGTGTTGTCTGGTGCCTATCAGATGGATCACGGGGAAATCCTGATTGATGGCAAGCCGGTTGAGATCACCAACCCACGGGATGCGCGGACGAACAATATCGAGACGATTTATCAGACGCTTGCGCTGGCCGACAATCTGGATGCCACGTCCAACCTGTTTCTTGGCCGCGAAATGACCACCCCTATGGGACTGGTCAATGACGCTGCGATGGAGGCTGAGTGCCGCAAGATCATGGCGCAGCTCAATCCCAATTTTCAAAAGTTCAACGATCCCGTCTCGGCACTGTCGGGCGGGCAACGGCAATCCGTGGCCATCGCGCGTGCGGTCTATTTCAACGCGCGTATTCTGATCATGGATGAACCGACGGCGGCCCTTGGTCCGCATGAAACTCAGATGGTGGCGGACCTGATCCATCAGCTCAAGGCGCAAGGTATCGGTATCTTTCTGATCGATCACGATGTCCACGCGGTCATGGACTTGTGCGATCGGGCCTCGGTTATGAAAAACGGCAAGCTTGTCGGAACGGTTGATATTGAGGACGTCACAGATGACGACCTGTTGTCGATGATTATTCTTGGCAAGCAGCCGGGGCAAAAAGCAGAATAAGGGGGCAGAGATGAAAAGCGGATTTTTCGAAGGCATCGAAACCATCTCGTACGAGGGGGCAGACAGCGGCAGTCCACTTGCCTTCCGTCACTACAACCCGGACGAAATCGTAATGGGCAAACGTATGGAAGATCACCTGCGTTTTGCCGTCGCGTGGTGGCACTCTTTCGCGTGGGAGGGCGGTGATCCGTTTGGCGGACCAACCTTTGAACGCCCATGGTATCCGCAAGACGATATGGGCCGCGCCCGGATGAAAGCGGATATCGCATTTGAGATGTTCGAGATTTTGGGACAGCCCTATTTTTGCTGGCATGATGCAGATATTCGTCCGGATCAGGGCAATTACGCGGATAACCTGCGCACGCTAGAAGAGATCACCGATTATATCGGCCAAAAGATGGAAGGCGCTGGCACCAAGCTGCTTTGGGGAACAGCCAATATGTTCAGCCATCGCCGCTGGATGTCGGGTGCCAGCACGAACCCTGATCCCGATGTCTTTGCTTTTGCGGCGGCAACGGTGAAGTCGTGCATCGACGCCACACATAAGTTGGGCGGCGAAAACTATGTGCTGTGGGGCGGGCGCGAAGGGTATGAGACCCTGCTTAACACCAATATCGGCACCGAGCTTGACCATATGGGCCGGTTCCTCAACATGGTGGTGGAGTACAAGCATAAGATCGGTTTCAAAGGCGCCATTCTGGTCGAGCCGAAGCCGCAAGAGCCCTCGAAACATCAATATGATTATGACGCGGCGACCTGCATCGGATTTCTCAGGAAATACGGGCTGGAGGATGAGGTGAAGCTGAACCTCGAACAGGGTCATGCAATCCTGGCCGGCCACAGTTTCGAACATGAGATCGCGGTGGCAACGGCCGAGGGCATGTTGGGATCGATCGATATGAACCGCAACGATTACCAGTCGGGTTGGGATACAGACCAGTTTCCGAACAACACGCCAGAGGTCGCGCTGGCATATTACCACATTCTGAAAGATGGCGGGTTTTCGACCGGCGGGACCAACTTTGATGCCAAGATCCGCCGTCAATCGATTGATGCGCAGGACCTCGTGGCCGCTCATATCGGTGGCATGGACATCTGCGCCCGAGGGTTCAAGGCCGCGGCTGCGATGATCCAGGATGGTGGTATGGATGCGGCCCTGGCAGAACGGTATTCCGGTTGGGACACTCCTGCGGCGCAATCCATGTTGGAATCCAGCCTGCAAGACATATCCGACCGAGTTTTGGCGGATCACATCAACCCCGAACCGAAATCTGGACGTCAGGAGATTCTGGAAAACTATGTGAACAGGTTCGTTTGACCCGCTCCGAAGTCCGGTCTGCTTACGTGCCTGTTACTTCGCGCGGGTTTGGTAGGCCCCTCGCCACTGCCGGGCAGAATTCGGCAATGCAAGGGGTTGGGGCCACTGAAGTCGTCGATTTGTGCCAAGCGGATCAGCTGAAGTTAAGCAGGTCGACCTCGTGGTCTTGCACGGCGCGGGCTGCGGTGTCGCCGTAAGCGTTCTTACTCCGGTCTCGAAGTTCAGGGAACAACGCAAGTATCTCTTCGCGAGATTGTTCTGCAAGACTGTTGAACGCAGCATCGCTTGGGTGAAAACTCTCGGTTTCTGCGCCGTTTGAGATGACGGTCTCATGCCGTTTGAACAGAAGATGGTAGTAGGTCACCTGTTGAGGGGTGTCGTCTTGGGTGACTCCGTCCATCGATGTCAGGTGTTTGGCGGGGACGAGAACCGACGGTTCTCCGAAGTGAATTTTATTTTCGGGTCGGGAAGCAAGAACGCGGTGATTGGGCGATACCCGTAAAGGGACAGAAGGCACGTTTGGTGCCAGGGCCCCAATTGAAATCTGAATCGGGTTCAGCCGCTCGCAACTTTCAGGATCGGTTTGGACGGTTTTTGAACCGACCCATTCGATTGGTCTTTCTGTGTCATCGGCCATAGTGACCAAGTCACCAGATTTCAGGTCTTCGATTTTGACCTCGCCGCGCGGGGTCAGGATCAGGGTTCCTTTCGCGAAACAGGGCACGTCGACCTGGGAATTCGCACCGGGCCCGGAGGATACCGAGAGGGTCGCGTTGGTTTCAGAGTAAGAGGTAGCGTTCGGCGCAAGGCCGATGAATGAAGGTTTTGCCATGAATGCGCCTGCAAATCGGTCGCCCTACGTTCAGTTAATGACGGGCAGAGCTGTAAGGAAGTCGGCGCTAAATAGTCAGGGCGTACGAGAATTGGAAGGGCCGCAGCAGGCCAGATTCCGTGGGGTTACTAATTACAACGTGGGGTAACAATCCGGGCGGCGCCAAAAGGTGTGGGCAGGGTCAAGTTACCTCAAGCGGCGCGGGCAAAACACGGAGCGCTACGGCAAAGAAGAACAATATGCTGCCGGTCAGAACAAACACGTGCCAGATCGTGTTGTGGTAGGGCAGCCAATCGAGAAGATAGAACGTGACGCCGACCGTGTAGACAACTCCGCCCGCGATCATCAGAAAGTAAACCGTTGGCGAAAGCTCGGCCAAGGTGGATTGACCGGCCCACACAATGGCCCATCCCATCATCAGGTATAGGGCCAGTCCAAACCAGCGAAAGCGATTGGGATCGATGAGTTTCAACAACGATCCAAGCGTCGCCGAAGACCATAACCCCAACAGCAGCCCAGGTGCCTGCACGCCTGAGACCAGCAGAAACGGCGTATAGGTCCCGGCTATTTTGACATAGATGCCTGAGTGATCGAGACGCCGCAAAAGATCGGACCACCTTTTACTTTCGTTCATATTGTACGCCGCCGAAAACGTGAGCATCAGAACCAGCGTGGCGCCATAGATCGAAGCACCCAGTACCGCAGCAGGTTCGGACCGATAAAAGACCAACATCACGATAAGGGCTGGTACCGCAACAAGGGCGGACGTCACGCCCAGCACGTGCACGACTCCGTCACTTATACGTTCGGCCCGGCTATAGGCCGGGCGGATATTTGCATAAGACCGCATACTTAAAACTTAGGGGCCGGATCGAGGTGCGGCAAGTTAACTTGTCAATTGATCGATAGCGGGTCCGACACGGGATCAGGTCGGATCATCAGCTGATTTAGGGTCTTTGTACCGGTTGAGGTCCAAAATACCCGCATGAACCGGGTTTCGCTGTATGAAGATTTCATGAATTCGGTCACTCAACGGCCAGAATTCCGGGCTTGTTCTGCGTACGCCATGGTTGGCCACAACTTCCATGAAATCACTTTGCGACCCTACAGCTTTCAGGTCCTGGACAAAGGCGGTCAACTCGTCCTGCCGAACCTTGAAGAAGAAATTCGGATAGCTGCCAGCCAGCCCGGGCAGAATTGTCAGAACATCCGTCTCAGGGTCTCGGCGGGCTGCCTCGTCGAACAGAAACGCCACGTTCGTGTGGGCCTTATCATGGGCAAGTGAGAAGACGTCTGCCGCACCGCCACTGTCTTCGACGACCAGAACAGACAGGTCCGGCAAATACCGCACCCAATCGCCACGTTGATTGGCCAACGCGCGCAGGGCGAGTTGGGTCTGGCTTTGCGAGCAATCTGCGTCAGCGCATCTGTTGATTGGGTCTGACACCGACCACAGGCCATTGCCGCGTGCGAGCAGTGTCAACAGGAACTCCTGCTTGGGCGTCGAAGTTTCAAAGCCGATGCCGGTGGGAAAACTGGCATCGACGTGGCGGTGGTGCCAATAGGTATGAATTTCAGCCAATGTGCCTTGATACCATTTCTTGTGTATCTGCTGACGGGCCGCTTTGGGCATGAAGGACAGAAAAGTGTCTTCGCTCTCCATCCGCAGCTCATCCATGTACAGACGTGTCGAAAGCTGATGTTCGACCCGACCAAACACATCGAACCCCGCCACCAAATCATAGTAGATGCGTTCGAAAATCGGATAATCGATGACCCACGCCGTTTCCGGGATGTCACCATGAAATCCGGTCATTGCAGCGGCGTTGTCGAAATGGCGGAAAACCGTGATCAGCGCATTCGGGTTGGTGCCATCACCATCCCAGATTGCATCGTAGTCGAACCCTTCTGTGTGCGCCGCGCTGTCGCGATAACGGGCATCGCGGAACTCAAGATACCTGACCTGATTCGCATGCGAAAATCCTTGCAAATCGCCCAACGCGCCGCCGTCAACCCCAGAGACGGGCAGCTCCAGATGTACCGCTCCGTCTTGCAGAAAGGCCGGATCGGTGATCGACAGATCCGCGTCCGGGTCCAGGAAGCTGACCCAGAACCGGTCCTCGATCACATCCACGGCGGTTTGCCCATGGCAAACGGGGCCGCGGATGAAGCTGCGGACAAAGAACAAGGCATCATCAAGCAAAAACTGATAGCGGCTGCGGGCGGGCATAGAGGCAAAAGTGCTAAAGGGATTACCGCCCTCGGCATCGCCATAGGGCGGCGCAGTGGCAAGCGTCCAGCCGGGGTCTAGAAACAGTGTCTGGAAACGTGCCATCCGATCAGGCCCAATCTCGTAGACAAGGTGTTCCTTGTGCACGATCGTTTCGTCAATTTGTTGAAGGCGATAGTAAAACGGGTTCACGCCCGGAGCATCAAAGGGGCGACGGGTTGCTATGATGCCGATCTTTTCACCGGGCGGCGTGGTTGAGCGCACCAGTTGGAAAAAGCGTCTTGGGTCATCACCCTGAAAGTGTAACCGGGCCAGAAACAAGTGTTCGTAAATGTACCGGCTCATAAGTTGGGGGCGCATGTTTTTGCCGTTCAGAAACGCCTCCCACTCAGTGATCTGAGCCTGAATGTCGTCGGGAACATTGGGGGGGTCGGAAGGTAATGGCGCGCCGCTGCGTGCCCATGCCACAAGTGTTTGGTGCGCGTGATCCTCAAGCGGCGCAGTTGCGTAGGGCATGCCGGCCAACGGATTGCTATCGCGGTAGGCATCGAACTCATCAGGGGTGGGGCAGGCCAGAGGGCGATCTGTAGTCAGGTCAAGCGCGGCAGGAACAGGCGCGTTTTCGGGCATAGGGTTTAGGCGACCCAGATTCAGGTATCTTTCCAACAAGCTGGGGTCAGTTTCCACATTCTGCGTCACCGAGTGAAATCCAAGTGCCCGCCATTGGGGTAGGGACTGCGCATCAACGCCCAGTCGGGTCAGCGGCGCATCCTCAAGGCGCTGACTGTGATAAACGGCTTGTTTGCTGGCCCCACGTAACAGCCCGGCGGGGGAGGTCAGTTTTAGCTGACACGGCGCGTCATAACAGCTGTGACAAACGACACAGCGCCGATCCATGATTTCTTTGACCTCGGCCCAATCGGCATTGGTTGCAGATGCAACGCTTGGATCACTTTGTGCTTCGGCCCAGTGTGGGGCAGCACATGCAAATGCAATGAGCACCGAAACCATGCTACGTCGCAATGATCGAGCTTTCTGCATCAATGCCCTCCGGGGTTGTTCGCGGTCCACAATCTGAAACGTGGACTGAGTTTGTTCATATAAAGCCCACTGATCAAATGAAAAAAGGCGGCCTTGCCAGCATCCTGCTCTCTGATTCAGACGTTGCGCTGGAAAGAAGCCCACTTGATTTCGCGCCTGTGAAACGGTCCGCGCGCGGTGTGGTTGCGAAACATAACAAAAATGTGGGATATTGTGGAAAATACCAACGTTAGTGTGGACTTTTCTTGTCCAGCGCGTATGACACAAAGTTCTAGTGAGCAGACAACAACATATGACACCACAAAAAACCCTTTCCCCAAGGGAAATGCAACTCCTTGAAGTGCTTCGCCAATTTGGCGGCCATGCGCGGAATGCAGAAATTGCAGAATTCCTGGATGTCTCGGATGAGACAGTTCGGCGAGCGGTCAAATCCCTGTCAAAAATGGGTGTTGTTGCCCGTGGACACGGTGGTGTTCGTCTTCTCGAAACACGCCAGCAAACGGGGTTCTTCCAGCGTTTCAGCGAGTTTACGAAGGAAAAGAGCAAGATAGCCAAGGCGGTTGCAAAGGCTGTGCCCGACGGGGCCACCGTGTTTCTGGACGTTGGAAGTACAACCGCTATTGGTGCCGAAGAGCTGAGGGTCCGGCATAACCTGACCGTTGTGACCAACTCGACCAAAGTTGCGCATGAGTTGGTTGAGCATAACGGCAACCGCGTGTTTTTGCTGGGTGGTGAAATGCGCAAGGATGAATTGGGTGCGTTTGGCTTTGTGGCCGAGGCGCAGGCCCGCCGCTATTCCTACGACGTCGCTCTGCTCAGCGCGGACGCGTTAAATTCGAAGTACGGGTTTTTGTACGAAAACCCGGTTGAGGCCGAATTGGCCTCGGTCGTGTTGGAACGCACCAGCCTGGCGCTTGTGGCCATGGTTCATCAGAAGTTTGAGACCGCGGGACGGCATCAGGGTTTCGATCCCAGCCAGATCGGGCGGCTTGTAACGGATGTTGCACCGGGAAAGAAACTGGCGGCCAAACTTGAGCGCTGGCAGATTGATGTAGAGGTGGCGGAATGATCCGGTCTCACCGAGCAGAACGAAGGATGTGCTCAGAATGGCAATACTAGTCTTCCTGACGCAATTGGCGGGAGCAACAATGCTGTTGTTGTTTGCCGTACGCATGGTGCGCACCGGGATTGAGCGCAGCTATGGCGCGTCTTTCAAACGTGTTCTGACCCGCAACAACAGTGCCATCGGTTCAAGTATGACCGGCATGGTAATGGCGCTTGTGCTGCAAAGCTCGGCTGCGGTTGCGTTGCTGGCGTCTGGGTTTGCTGCGGGTGGGTTTTTGTCGTTTCCAGCCGGTCTTGCGATCGTGCTGGGTGGTGATCTGGGATCGGCATTGATCATCCAGATTCTGTCCTTCCGCCTGGATTGGCTTGTGCCATTGCTACTGGCCGTTGGTGGATGGCTGTTCGTCAAGACCGAGCGTAAGAAACCCCGTCAGATTGGGCGTATCCTTATGGGGGTCGCCTTTATACTGATATCCCTGCGATTCCTGCGCGAGGCGATGGATCCGATCCAACACAGCGCTTTTTTGCCTGCCATTGCCGACTATCTGGTGCGTGATTACGTGACCGCGTTTCTTGTCGGCGGGGCACTGGCCTTTGTCATGCACAGCTCCGTGGCTGCGATCCTGATGTGCGTGACACTGGTGCAGATCGGTGCCCTGCCGTTTTCCGCCGGGTTGTCACTGGTGTTGGGGGCAAATCTGGGCAGCGCGCTGATCCCCGTATGGCTGACACGAGGCATGGACATACAGGCACGGCGCATCCCCTTTGCCAATCTGGCGCTGCGGGGTGTTTGGGCGATCCTGTGCCTGTTTGCAGCCAACCTCGCCGTTCAGGCTGGTGTGTTGGGGGTAGGGTATCAGGGGCAGATGCTGGTCAATGCACATCTGGCATTCAACGCGTCTCTGCTGATCCTGTCGCTGCCGTTTTGCCAATTATTGAAGGGTCCGTTCGAGCGGCTGTTGCCGGATGCACCGCGCCGGTCCGAACCCGAAGCCCGTGCAAAACCGGCCAGTGCGCTGGACCCGCAGTTGGCCGAGACCCCGACACTGGCCATCTCGGCGCTCAAGCGAGAGTTATTACGGATGGCTGATCAGGTCGAGCTGATGTTCAGCCCCTTGCTGACCCTGTATCGGTCTGGTGAGATCGAGCAGATCAAGGCAGTTCAGACACTCGATCACGAGGTAAACCAAAGCCTGTCGGATATCCGGACCTTTGTGGCATCCTTGCCAATCGAGAAGATGGATAAAAAACACGCAGACGAGGCGCGCGACGTTCTGGAATATGCCGTTCGGTTGGAAACTGCGGGGGATGTCGTGGCCAAGCGCCTGACTGTTCTGGCCACCGAGTTGCAAGAGACGGGCAAGCAGTTTTCGCACGAGGGATGGTTAGAGTTGCAGGAGCTGCACGAGAAAATTCTGGCCAATCTTAAACTGGCAACCAATGTTCTCATTTCGGAAGATATTGAAAGCGCGCGGCTTCTGAACCTGGAAAAAACCGAGATTAAGCGCGCCGAACGAGACAGCCGTAAACGTCACTTCCGGCGTTTGCAGAGCGGGCAGGTTGATAGCCTTGAGACCAGCGATATCCATCTAGAGACTCTTCGCGCGTTCCGCGAGTTCAACAGTCATATCGCGGCCATCTCAACACCGATTCTGTATGCCAATGGTCAGCTGCTGGAAACGCGCCTGATCGAGGACCTGCCAGAACGAGAGCGAAACACAGAAGTCTAAGACGCAAGCGGCAGGGGCGGGACGGAAGGATACCTTTATCCCGTCGTCGCTTCCGTCATAAAGGGGATCAGACTGTCGCTGAAAAGTTCTATGAACTCCAACGCCACTAGAGACGGTTGCTTGAGCACCGGGCGGACCAGAGACAGGGTATGAGGCAGGATCGGCCTGAAGGGTCGGAAACTCAGCCCCCGACCGGCATATTTGACCGCATCCAACTCGCTCACGATGGCGACGCCTACACCGTTGACGACCAGTTCACATGCGGCTGTGAACTGCCGAACCTCGATATGAGAATTCAGCGTGACATCGGCGTCCTGAAACACTCGGGACAAGCGCCCGAAAAAGTCGCTGTCGCGCCGCGTATGGATGATCTGTTCGTCGGCCAGCAAGGATGGTGTTACTTCGTGCACGGATTCCAGCGTATGGCCTTCAGGGAATACGCAAACGGAACGAACATCGATGTTCCGGCTTTCGATCGCAGGATGCCCGTTGAACCCGTCGGTGATGCCAAAGTCATATTGCTCACCAATCATCCATTCAAAGATTCGCTCGGGCCGGTCCGGTTCGATGGTCAGGGTGACACCGGGCCTGTTCTTCAGAAAATCCGCCACAACGCCAGGCAGATGACTGGTTGCGAAACCGGGCAGGCAGGCCACGCGGATATGCCCGGCTTTGCGCTGCGTGATATCCTCGCTGACGTCTGAAATCTGTTTCATCAGTTCCAAAACGCGTTCAACATTCGGTTGCAGATACCGCACCTCTTGAGAAGGTACCAAACGCCCGTCGCGGCGGTCAAACAGCTGGAAACCCAGCGCTTGTTCCAGATCTGACAGCAACCGGCTGACCGCGGGCTGGCTGACACCAAGATCTGCCGCCGCCGCCGTCATCGAGCCATTTGCGATCACCGCCACCAACGCCTCTAACTGCCGAATTCTTAAAACCTGGCCCATTTTCGATCCCGAACTGATACCTCAAAGCGAATTTCATAACACTATATTATGTTTGTAACAAAAAAACTGAACTTGAATTATGGTTTTTCGGCGATAACGTCGTAAAAGTATTAAGTACACCGTTTACGCGAAGCAGATGGTGTTAACAAAAAAGCATCCCTTGTGATGCGTGGGAGAGATCATGAATAAGCACATTCTCGGCGCGCTTGCCGTTTCAACCGCCTTGTCGCCGGTCATGGCGATGGCGCAGACCGAAGTTCAGTTCTGGCATGCCTTCACTGGCCGTTTGGGTGAACTTGTGAAAGCCCAGGTCGAGGAATTCAATGCCAGCCAAAGCGAGTATGTCATCGTGGAAAGCCACAAGGGCAATTACTCGGAAACCCTGAATGCGGGTATCGCGGCCTTCCGGGCCGGTGAGCAGCCCCACATTCTGATGGTTTTTGAAGTGGGAACCGCAACCATGATGTCAGCAGAGGGTGCAATCAAACCAGTGCACCAGGTGATGGCTGAAAGCGGCGCGTCTTTTGATCCCGATGCGTATATCGGATCGGTCAAAGGGTATTACACCACGACCGACGGCGATATGCTGTCGCTGCCTTTCAACTCTTCTACCCCTGTATTGTGGGTGAACCGCGACGCCATGCAGGCGGCTGGCGTGGACCCGGACACCGATCTGTCGACCTGGGAAAAGGTGGGCGATGTTCTGGATCAGCTGAAAGCTGGTGGCGAGGAATGCCCGCTGGTCACTGCGTGGCAAAGCTGGATCCACCTGGAGAACTTCTCGGCCTATCATGATGTGCCGTTTGCGTCTCAGGACAATGGATTTGCGGGCCTGGACACCGAATTAATGCTGAATAGCCCGGCGCAGGTTGCGCACCTGACCGCGATGGGCGATTGGGCCAAAGATGGCAAGTTCATTTATACTGGTCGTCGTAACGAAGGCGGTGCGAACTTCCGCGCAGGTGAATGTGCGCTGTTCACCGAAAGCTCGGCCGGGTACGCGGGTATCAGTTCCGAAGCCGAGTTTGAATTTGACGTGCGCCCACTGCCATATTGGGAAGCCCTGACAGCCGAGCCGCAGAATACCATCATCGGGGGTGCATCCCTGTGGGTTATGGAAGGGCATGAGGCCGACGAGTACAAAGGGGTCGGCGAGTTTCTGAGCTTCCTGTCTTCGGCCAATGTGCAGGCGGACTGGCACCAGAATACCGGGTATCTGCCCATCACCGCCGAAGCCGGTGTTGTCACCCGGGACTCCGGTTTCTACGACAGCAACCCTGGCACCGACATCGCTGTGATCCAGATGACGGCCAAAGAGCCAACAGCAAACTCAAAAGGTCTGCGCCTTGGGTCCTTTGACCAGATTCGCGGCATCATCGATGAAGAGCTGGAGGCCGTCTGGTCAGGCGACAAAACCGCACAAGAAGCAATGGACAGCGCCAAAGAGCGCGGAGACAGCCTGTTGCGCCGTTTCGAATCCGCCAACCAGTAAAACCAAAACAGATGCGGGCTCTTCGGAGCCCGCCATCTTTGCACCTAGGCCCCCAAGATGGAAAAACGCGTAACCTTTCGCGGCTGGCTGCTGCCGCTTGTGCTGATTGCACCACAGGTCATCATCTCTGCCGTTTTCTTCTTTTACCCGGCGGCGCAGGCGATCTGGCAGTCTCTTTTTATTCCGGACCCGTTTGGCCTGTCTTCCCAGTTCGTTGGACTGGGTAATTTTGAATTTCTTCTTAGCGACAAATTCTACCGTGCCTCGTTCCTGACGACAGCGATCTTCTCTACCCTCGTCACATTGTGCTCGATGATCCCAGCCCTGTTTCTTGCGGTGATCGCGGACCGGCTGATCAAAGGATCAGGCGCCTACCGCACGCTTTTGATCTGGCCCTACGCCGTTGCGCCGGCTGTTGCCGGTGTGTTGTGGCTGTTCATGTTCAACACACGGGTGGGTGTCATTTCGTGGTACCTCAGTCAGCTTGGTTATGAATGGAACCACGTGCTGAACGGGACCGAAGCGATGGGTCTGGTTGTTGTTGCCTCGGCCTGGGGCCGGATCAGCTATAACTTCCTGTTCTTCTTTGCGGCGTTGCAATCGGTTCCGCGCTCTGTGATTGAGGCAGCCGCGATTGATGGCGCGCATTTCTGGCGCAGGTTCTTTACGATTGTGCTGCCGCTTTTGTCGCCAACTGCGTTTTTCCTGCTGGTCGTGAACGTGGTTTATTCGTTCTTCGAAACCTTCGGGGTGATCCACACGATCACCGGGGGCGGACCGCAACAAGCGACGACCATTCTGGTCTACAAAGTGTTTTCCGACGGCTTTGTCGGGCAGGATTTGGGCTCATCCTCGGCGCAGTCGGTTATTTTGTTGATCGTGGTGGGCCTGTTGACCGTGATCCAGTTTAAGTACGTTGAGAAAAGGGTGCATTACTGATGGCTGCCCAACAACACGGTATGGTCGAAAAACGGGGTGCCGGCATCTGGCTGACGCATGCGTTGATGATCCTTGGGGTGCTGGTTATCTTCTTTCCGATCTGGCTGGCCTTTGTTGCCTCGACGGTTTCGCAACCCGAAATCGTCAGACCGCCGATGCCAATCTGGCCAGGGGATCAGTTTTGGGAAAACTACAAGGCGGCGCTGTTTTCCGGGGTGAACGTTCCCGTTGCAACGATGCTGTTCAACAGCCTGGTGATGGCAATCGGGATTGCGGTCGGCAAAATCGCGATCTCGCTTCTGTCGGCCTTTGCGATTGTCTATTTCAAGTTTCCCGGACGCACGACGTTTTTCTGGCTGATCTTCCTGACGCTCATGCTGCCCGTTGAAGTGCGCATCGTTCCGACGTTTGAAGTGGTGGCCGGTTTCGGAATGCTGAACAGCTATGGCGGCTTGATCTTCCCCTTGATCGCGTCGGCCACGGCCACCTTTTTGTTCCGCCAGTTCTTTTTGACAATCCCGGATGAACTGGCCGAGGCGGCCCGCGTGGATGGCGCGCGACCTATGCGGTTCTTTATCGATATCGTTGTCCCGATGAGCCGCACAAATATTGCGGCGCTGTTTGTGATCCTGTTTATCTATGGCTGGAACCAATACCTCTGGCCGCTGCTGATTACCACTGACCCCGAAATGAACACCATCGTGATGGGCATCAAGCAAATGTTCCCATCCGGTGATGATGTCGCCAACTGGCCGGTGATCATGGCCACATCCATCCTGGCGATGATACCGCCGGTCATTGTTGTGGTGTCCATGCAAAAGCTGTTTGTACGCGGCCTTGTCGATAGCGAGAAATAAGAAATGGCTACAGTAACCCTTCAAGACATCAAGAAGAGCTTTGGACCGACGGATGTGATCCACGGTATCGATGTCGATATCCAAGATGGTGAGTTCATCGTAATCGTCGGCCCATCGGGCTGCGGCAAGTCGACATTGCTGCGCATGGTTGCGGGGCTTGAAACCGTGACCGCCGGTGAGATCAGGATCGGGACCGAGCGCGCCAATGAAAAAGAGCCGATGGACCGCGATATCGCGATGGTGTTTCAGAACTACGCGCTCTATCCGCATATGTCTGTGCGTCAGAATATGGGATACGGGCTGAAGATTGCAGGTCTGCCGAAGGATCAGATTGATCAGAAGGTGACCGACGCCGCCAAGCTGTTACAGCTTGAGCCGCTGCTGGACCGCAAGCCCCGGCAGCTGTCGGGCGGGCAGCGCCAGAGGGTGGCCATGGGGCGCGCGATTGTGCGTGAGCCTGCGGTTTTCCTGTTTGACGAACCTTTGTCAAACCTCGATGCCAAGCTGCGGGTTCAGATGCGTCTGGAAATCCGCGAGCTGCAAGAGAAGTTGGGGGTCACCTCGCTATATGTGACCCACGATCAGGTCGAAGCCATGACAATGGCTGACCGGATGATCGTGATGAACGGTGGAATTGCCGAGCAGATCGGAACCCCGCTTGAGGTCTATGAAACACCGCAGACCTTGTTTGCCGCGCAGTTCATCGGCAGCCCTGCCATGAATATCTTTGACGCCACGCGCGATGCCGGATCAATCAGCGTCAGTGGGGTAGTTGTGGGCCCGTCTCAGGGTGAACACGGTGCGGTAAAGCTGGGTATCCGCCCCGAGCATCTGGTGCAGGACGATAACGGCCCATTGGAAGCGTCGATTCAAATTGCCGAACCCTTGGGGGCAAACACTCTGTTGCACGGGCACCTGACAGCAACCGGCGATGCCATCACGATCAGCCTGCCGGGCGTTCATCCGATCGAAGAGAAACACCCCCTTATGCGGTTCTCGGTGCTTGCAGCACATATGCACCTGTTTGATCCGACAAGCGGCAACAGGCTGGGGGTGTAAAGGCGCTGACGATCCCGACCGGCCACGCAGTTCACAAAGGGCCAGCTGGACCCCATACGTGCATCGGATCTCGGCTGGGAATCAACCGCTCAGCCTGTCGGAGATCTGATCAAGTACCGCACGCGCACGTGCTCCGACCCCCGGTGCCTCGGATGCCCTCGGGCCTGCGATGTTCAAAACCTCTATTGGGGTCGAAGCTAACCAGACCCGTACCTGTTGAGCGCAAGTATCTGTGCCACCCCTAAGATCGACGATCAGATGCGGTTTCCCCGCGTCGATCGCGAAATCAACGGTTTGCAAAGTGCCGGGGCTGGTTGAGCCATCGATAAAAATCAGCGTGGCGTCAGCAAAGACGACGTTACGCTTTGTTCTTTCAGATACTGATTCTGTGGGCGTTTCGACCAGACCACTGAACCGATCTGGGATGCGGCCCGCTTCATTCGTTCGGCCTTTGGGCACCCAGCCGCCATAGGGCAGCCCGTTCTCGCGGGCAAATTCCAATGCCGCGATATCCACCCCCGTTTGTCCGCCTGAGACGATCTTCATACTCATGCCTCTCGTCTTTTGACAAACCTAGCGAAGTGGTAAGTTTTCGGCAAATCAGGCGTTTCCGGTGGAATTCTGCACTTGCATTGGTCGGGCATACGATCCTTCATGGGCCAGCAGGGATGGCGCTGCTGAAAGGCGCTGTCTAAACAAAACTAAAACTGCCCGCAGGCAGTCAATTACAGGAACAGGCATTGCTAAGCGCCATAATAAGCGCCGCTGGGCAGCGGTATATGGATATCCGGTTGAAGGCCTCCGGAGGCTACGCGGTTCGGATTGTTGAACGGCCAGGCCTGTGGATGCAACCGTCAGAGTTGGACAAACTGGTTGCCGACTTGCGTCAGGTGGCATCCAAGACGCTCCCAGCAGGAGAGCTCAGCTATGGGGTCTTTGCTGGGGATCGAGACCGGCTTGGGCAGTCCGTGATTACTCTGGTCACACGCCGCGCCGATCAGACGCCTGTGGCCTTTAATGCACTGGCGTTGATGGATGTCGATCTGGGGCATCGCTCTGAACAGGTGCTGCATCTGGGGCTGGTGATGGTGGACCCGAGCCTGCGCAGTCAGGGGTTAAGTTGGGTGCTGTATGGCCTGACTTGCGTTCTTATGCTGTTTCGCAATGGTATGCGGCCGCTTTGGATATCAAACGTGACGCAGGTGCCTGCGGTTGTGGGGTTGGTCGGAACCGGATTTGCCCGGGTGTTCCCGACACCTGAAGGTGGCGTGCAAAACCGGCGCAGCCTTCTGCATCTGCTGTTGGGGCGTGGCATCATGCGCCAGCACCGCAATGTGTTTGGCGTCGGGGATGAGGCCGGTTTCGACGAGGATCGCTTTGTGATCACCAACGCTTATACCGGCGGGTCGGATCACCTGAAAAAAACCCTCGCCGAGGCCCCGAAACACCGGGATCAGGCGGTCAACGATTTCTGCCGCGATCAACTGGATTACGATCGCGGCGATGACATTTTGCAGCTGGGTCAGATGGATACGCCAACCGCGCTGTCCTATGTCGGGCGCGACGTCCCGCGCGGGTCTTTTGCCGCGCTGACGCTGGCCGTGGGCGCTGCAGTCTTGCAACGACTGGCGATGCCTCTGTGGCAATGGGCGGATACGCAGCGGGAATTCGGCATCCTGCGGCCAAGGGAAAAAAACGAATGACGGATTTTTCATACCAGGAATTCACAACGCGCAATTTTGGCTTTGTCACTGAGGTCGAGCAGGTCGCCCTGCGCGATTCCTGCGTTTTCGTTTGTGGTACAGGGGGGATGGGCGGCAGTGCCATCATGAACCTGATCCGAGCCGGGGTGGGGCGGTTGATCCTTGCGGACCTGGACAGTTTTGAGGTGTCTAACTTGAACCGCCAACTGTTCGCGACGCTGAAAACGGTTGATCAGGACAAGGCCATGGCCACGCGGGATCAATGCCTGCAGATTAACTCCGAGGCCAAGATCGAGGTGCTGGGCGCCGATTGGTCCGACCATGTGGATCGTCTGGTCGAGGAAGCGGATGTGGTGATCAACGGCACCGATGATCTTGCGGCCAGCCTGCTGTTGTATCGCACGGCGCGAGCTAAAGCGCGCACTGTGATTGACGCTTATGCCTCACCGCTGCCGTCCGTCTATGTCACCACGCCGGGCGATCCGATGCCGGAAGAGCGGCTGGCATACCCAACCCAAGGCACGGGCTGGAACGCGCTGACTCAAGACATGAACGCGGCAGCTTCAGCGGCTGAGGCCGAGTATGTGCTGACGCATTCCTCGTCCCGGCATCACGTCGATTTGGCGCTGGCCGGTGAGGTGATTGCCGGCACTCGCAGCCGCATGTCCTTTGCGCCGATGGTGATCATGGCGGGGACCCTGATGGGCGGCGAGGCCCTGAACGCCGTTCTGGGCCGCCCCCACGGCGCAGATTTTCGCGGCTGGTTTCTGAACCCTCATAGCGGCAGAATCGAAAGACCACTGCCTGGCCTGGTGGCCGCCGTGATGCGTCCACTCGTCCGACGGCAGATGAACAGGCTCCTGGCGTCATGACAGGCGGGGCGAGCTTTTTGGCGGACGCCTGGGTGTCTTTGTGTGCTGCGTTGGGCGCGGTGGTGGTTCTTCTGCGCCTGGGGGAAATTGTGCAACGCCCAGAGATCGCCAGTCGGTTCCGGTTCTGCCTGTGGGTGCTTGCCATCCTGATGCTGGCCCGGATCGGCCATTGGGGTGGTTGGGGATGGCTCTTTTCAGTTGTCGCAAACTGTTGCGCGGCTTTGGTCCCTTTGGCCGCGCTGTTGTTGGCCGAAGGTTTGCTGCGTCGTCATGCTCCAGCGATCCTGAAACAGACCTGCGCCTGGGGCGCGGTTGCCTTTGCCCTGTTGGGGCTGCTGCAGTTCAGCAGTCTTGAGGTCTGGCGACTGTTCGGCATGCTGCTGTTCCAATTGGTGGGACTGGTAGGCGTGGCCTTGCTCGTTCAACGCAGGGATCACGGCAGCCTGTCGACCACCGAAAACAGCGCCATCAACCAGATGAGCCTGTCTTTTCTGCTGATCCTGCCCTTTCTTGCCACTGACTACATGCGGTTTCCGACGGTGGATGTCCCTGTTCGGCTGGGCGGTGTGGCGGTGCTGGTCCTGTGCTGGTTGTCGATCAGTCTGAACCGACCTGCGGTCACCGCACGGGACATTCTGCGTGGTTTTGTGATTGTTTTTGCTGTGACCAGTTTGCTGACGCTAATCCTGGCCGGGCTTGTGCCGATGGATTTGCGGGCGGGTCTGCAGGTGATGGCGGTCATAGTGTCAGCCCTTGTTCTGCTTGCGATCTGGCAGGCAGCAACTGCCCTACGGACCGAAGATCGGCAGCTTGTCGCATTGCGCGAGATTGCCGAGGCCGACGGTCAAGGACCCGAGGCAAGCATGGCGTTGCTGCGCCGTGCAGCGGGCGCTCCGGATGCGGTTCTGGTGGCAGAGCCCGATCTGTCGGATATGAACCTGACCGACCTGCGCGCGCGGTTTGATGAAACGCCGGTTCTACAGTTGGGGACGACGGGTGATGAGCAGGTCAACTGGCTGTTTTCCCGTTTCGATGCCACACATGCCGTTCTGCTGTCCGCCGATCCTTTCCGTGTGGCGATGCTCAACAGTCCCGACATCGCTGTATTGGATAGCTCGGGCGCAGGTTTGCGCGCTGTTCAGCGGATGGCGCGCATCCTTATGACCGCGGGGCACAGATGATCGAGATAAAAGAACGCGACTTTCCCAGCTTTTTTGCGGCCCCATTCCACGCTTATGGTACAGATACGCCTTACGTGTCGCCCATGAAGGCCGATTTGCAGCGGTTTCTGTCAACTAAGAACCCTATGTTCCCGGACGCCACACGCTATACCTATTTCACCGCTCTGCGGGGTGGGCAGCCCGTTGGCCGGATCACGGCCCATCTGCATCAGGCCTCAAACGACCTGCATCATGAAGCGCGGGGATGTTTTGGCTTTTTCGATTGCGCGGATGATGGTGAGACGGCGGAAGCCCTGCTTGTGGCGGCCGAGAACTGGGCCCGCAACATGGGGATGACGCGGCTGACCGGAAACTTTAACCTGACCGCGATGCAGCAGGCCGGGGTGATGACAGACGGTTTCAACCATGCGCCTTATACCGACCAGATATGGGCCCCGCGGCACCTGCCCAAATTGCTTGAGGCAAATGGGTACATCCGCCATTTTCCGATGACCACGTTCGAATTGCGGCTCGACAGTCACCCGGCCCCGAAGGTGTTGTCAGATTCGCAACGTGCGCATTTGTTAAGGCAGGGGTTTGCCTTCGCGCCAGTCAATCGTTCCACCATTGCTGAGCGGCTAGAGGACGCCCGCACCATTCTGAACCAAAGTTTCAGGGACAACCCGATGTTCGTGCCTGTCTCGGCCGAAGAGTTCAACTTTCAGGCGAAAGACCTGAAATGGATCATGGACCCGCGGATTTCTAAAGTCGTGCATTACCAGGGCAAGCCTGCGGGCGCTGTGATTGCTATCCCCGATCTAAACCCGCTGCTGCGGCGGTTGGGATCCCGATTGCGCCTGTCTTTGCCCTGGCACTATCTGCATTACAAGGCGCACCGGGATCGTGCCGTGGTGATCTTTCAGGGTGTCATGCCCGAGTTTCAGAGTCAGTCCGTCAACCCTTTGATGCTGGGTGAGATGGCGCGCGAAATGATTGCTGCGGGCTATAAAACCGTTGGTGGCACCTGGATTGCCGATGAAAACCGCGCCAGCCTGCGGCAATCCGAAAAAGCCGGTGCCAAGCCTTTGCATCGCCTGCATCTGTTTTCCAAGGAGCTGTCGTGATGGATCAGACAGAGTTCCATTCGGTCGTGGCCAAAGCAATGCTTGCGCCTTCAGCCCATAACACGCAACCGGCGCGGTGGTCGCTGCGCGACGGAGGGATCGAGATCCTGGCCAATCTCTCTCGACGTTTGCCCATCGGTGATCCAACCGATCGTGATCTTGAGGTCTCCTGTGGGGCTGCGGTCGAAGCCACGGTTTTGGCGTTGGCGGCGCATGGCGTTGGGGGAAACGCCACCCTCTTGACCGCACCCGATGAAAACGGCCTGCGCCCGATTGCTCGGGTTATGCCAGGCGGTGAGGTCAATCCTGAAGATGCCGCACTGGCCGCGCAGATGGGACAGCGCCTGACGCATCGGGCGGGGTTTGCGCCGACGGGCCCGACAGCCTTTCAGAACTGGCAGGCTGATCACATGACATTGGTGACGGCACAGGAGCAAATCGACTGGCTTGCGGCACAAATCGACATCGCCTCGGCCCGGGTGATGCAGTCAAAACCATTCCGGACCGAGTTGCTGAGCTGGATGCGGTTGCGCAAAGATTCTGTGGGGTATGACAGGGACGGGTTGAACCGAGAGGTTTTGGCCATGGGTGGCATGACTGCCAAAATCGTACCTGCGATCCTGGGAACAGGCCTTTTTGAATTGCTGTCCCTGTTGGGCCTGGGTCCAAGCTTGTCCGGTGAGGCCGCGCGTAGCCGCGGAGCAGCGGCGATGGCGTTGTTTCACTGGCCAGCCAACGAGTCGAATGTTGATGCGGGGCGTGCGTTCTATCGATCATGGCTTCTGGCCAGCGCGCGCGGCCTCGTGGGGTGGCCTGCTGCGGCGCTGGCAGATGATGCGGCGACGCGCAAAGCAGTGTCGGACCGGTTCGCTATCCCGAAAGACCGGGTGTTGTTCAATACTTTGCGGCTGGGGGTCGCAAACGGAACCACCCCCAGCCGCACGCGCTTGTTCTTGCGCGATGTCATCGTTTAGGCAGCGATATTGTCGCCAACCTCTTTCAGCAGCTTCTCGGTCTTTGCGTCCTCGATCCTGTTGTGCAGACGCTGAGATTCTTCACGGTCGCGCAGGGTTTTGGTGATCGATACGGTGGTGTGCACCAGCATCAGCGCGGACATTGAATAAAAGCCTTTTGCCGCAAAGCTTGCTTCGAGAAAGTATATGCCACCGGCCATCATTCCTGCGGCAACCACAAATGAGATGATGGTGAACATGTTCCACGCGTTGGACTGGGGCAGGTTCAGGTTTTCTTCGCTGTTCATTTTAATATTCCTTTTTTCAGTATGTTACGTTGGGTTATTCACGTCAGCTTGATTTGGATTTCCCGGATTTCTGCGCCTTCTTCTTCAGGCGCTCAAGCACGTCGTCAGTGCTAGACCGCAGGGGTTGACCACAGCCGGCCTCGGCCAGACGATCCTGGACGTTTTCCGCCGAACCGGTTGTTTCCAACTCGGTCATGGCGCGGGCTGTTGCATCCATCTCGCCTTGACGCTTTTGCAATCGTTGCAGCGTTTCTTCGGCCTCGCGCAGGGTGGATAAACCGCTGTCAGGGGCCACCTGTTGCAGGCGCTGTGTTTTGTCGGTGGCAGCGGCCAGACGTTGGCCGCGCTGCAACTGCCGCAACCGGGTTTCGGCTTCGCGCAGGACAGTGCGCAGCCGGGCAATTTCCGTGTCGAACCGGGCCTGAGCCTGAGTGGACACGTCGCGTTCAGCCTCTAGGTGGGCGATGGTTTCGGCCGCGTCACGCGCCAGATCTTCGCGGTTTTTCTGCAATGCATCCAGCGTACGTGTTTCGAGGTCCGCGATCTGCAGGGTCAACCGGTCATGCTGTTTCTTTTCTTGCTCGTTCTGCGCCATCGTAACGGCGACGGCGTTGCGGGACATTTGGACCGCATGGGCGCAATCCCTGATTTGCTGGCGCAGAATGGGCAAGGCGTGGCGATCTGTTACCACGGTCGCTGCCTCAAAAGCCCGGCCTCTTAACAATGTGGCAAATTGTTTGAACATCTTTGGCTCCTCGTTTATGAACAATGTTCATGAGGTGAATGTGCAATATTCCTGAACGTTGTTCAAGAATAAAATTGAACGCCGTTCAAAAAAATCGAAACCGGAGGTGTAAGTGGCTAAAACAAAAAGAGAAATTCTGAAGGAGAATCTTCTGAATGCGGCCGAAGAGAGGATCAGAACCCAAGGATTGGCCGCCTTGCGCGCCCGTGACGTTACCAAAGACGCGGGATGTGCTTTGGGTAGCTTGTATAATGCCTACGAGGATCTGGACCTTTTGGTTCTGGCGGTGAATTCCCGAACACTTGCGCGGTTGCATACGTCTTTGCAGCAGGCGTCAGCCTCAACCGAAGTGCCGGAAGAAAGGGTGCTGGCTCTGGCGCTGGCTTACCTGGAGTTTGGCACCGCGAACCCAAACCTGTGGGCGGCTTTGTTCGATCATCACATGCCGCCCGATGTGTCTGTTCCAGATTGGCACCTGGACGAACACGCGCTGCTGATCGCTGAAGTTGTCAAGCCGCTGTCCCGGATCACTCCGGAATTGGACGATCAGGCGTTGGCCTTGCGCGCACGGACTGTATTTTCCGCCGTTCATGGGATCGTCAAACTGTCGCTTGAAGGCCGGTTTGTCGCTCTGGATCCGGAAGCTCTTAGGTTTGAGCTATCCGAGTTCGTCCGACAATACCTGCGTGGGCTTCGGTTCAGCGATGCAGCTCGGCGCCAATGATCTCTTCGATGACACGGGTGCAGATCCAGTTGTCACCTTCGGGGTATTTGGTCTTGCCCGCATGAAATACCTGCATCGCAGAAGAAGCGGTTTGCATCGGGACCCCAAGCTGGGTGGCCAGCTCAAGTGAGATTGTCAGGTCTTTGTGCATAGTTGCGATATGACTGCCGGTGCCGACAAACTGCCGGTCGATGATTTTTTCAAGTGCGTTGTTAACCACTCCGCAACCGGCACTGGACGAGGCGAACACGTTCAGCAGAACCTCACCGCTGACGCCGGCTTTGGCGGCCAGCGCGGCAGCCTCGAAGGTGGCTGAAAAAATCGAGCCAATCAGCGATTGCAAGCAGGCTTTCACAGTCTGACCGTCACCGGGATTTGTTCCAACCCGGTGGATTGTGGCCGAGACGGCCTGCATCGCATCGGCGTTCTGGTCCAGCACGTCCGGCTGCCCAGCCGCCATCATCGTCAACGTGCCGCCCTGCGCGCCGGGAAACCCGCCCGAAACAGGCGTGTCGATCAGATTGATGCCCGAGCCAGCCATCTCGCTGCCAATGGCCACAGCTTCGTGTGGTTTGATCGTGGCAGACAGGATAACCGTGCCGCCGGGGGCCATATTGGCAACCAGCCCGTTGTCGCCCAGAATAACCTCACGTGCCTGATCGCCGTTCATGACCATTACGAACACACAGGCGGCGTGGGTCCCGACCTCAGCAACGGACGGTTTGGCCATACCGCCCATCTCTGTAAAGGCGGATATTCGGGTATCGCTCAGATCAAATCCGGATGTTTCAAAACCATTCTTGATAAGGTTCTTGGCAAGGCCGCTGCCCATATCGCCAAGACCAATTACACCTGCGGTTTTCATGGAAACCTCCCGTTTTTTGCGGCTGCGAACGGCGCAGGCCGACGTTTCGAAAAATGATGCCTGCACGCATCGGATTTCACGGGGATTTCACACGCCGGTTAAGACGTCGGGCGGGTCCGGAAGACACCCCGCTGCCCGTTTAGGTGCTTCTACTAAACGGTGAACGCCGCTGTGACGCAAGAAAATAGATTTCAGGCACAGGCGGCCAGGATCCCACGCAACTCAGCCAGCCCGCGCAAACGCCCGATCAAAGGGTAGCCAGGCGTGCTGTGTCCTCCCAGATCGCTTAGCAATTCCTGACCGTGATCCGGGCGCATCGGGATTTGCCAATCCACGCGCCCCTCGGATATTCGCCGCCTCTGTTCTTGCACCAGCGCGCGGATAGTACCAACCATATCGGTATCACCCTCAAGATGTGCAGCCTCATAAAAGTCGGGCTTTTCCAGGTCTGATCCCGCAATCCGCTTGGTGTTGCGCAGATGAACAAAGTGAATGCGCGCGCCATGCCGCTGGACAAATCCGGCGCCGTCGAAATCAGCGGCCACGCCCAGCGATCCGGTGCACAGTGTCGCCCCGTTGGACGGAAGATCGACGGCCTTCAGGACCTTTCCGTAATCATCCGTGCTGGACATCACACGCGGCAGTCCCAGCAGGGAAAAGGGCGGGTCGTCGGGATGGCAACATAATCGCAGGCCCAGATCCTGCGCGAACGGGGCGACTTCGGCCAGAAAATCGATCAGGTTGGCGCGCAAATGGTCTGGGGTGATATCCTTATAGGTTCCAAGCAGCGCCCGGACATCTTCAACGCTCCACTGATCGTTTGATCCGGGCAGCCCGGCAGTGACGTTGTGTTGCAACGTGACCTTGGCTTGATCGGTCATGTCCTGAAAACGGGATAAGGCTGCGTCTCGCGTATGTTCGGAATAGTCTTGCGCCGCATTGTCCCGGTTCAGGATATGCAGGTCGAACACCGCGAAATCGGTGAGATCGAATAACATAGCTGTCCCGCCATGGGATTGCGGTGCGCGTAGTGAGGTTCGCGTCCAGTCGAGGATCGGCATGAAGTTATAGCAGACAACCTGAATGCCGCGATCGGCAAGGGCTTGCAGGCTGGATTTGTATGCGGCGAGATGGACGGACATGTCAGCCGATTGTGTCTTGATGGCCTCGGACACAGGCAGGCTTTCGACCACGTCCCATTGATATCCGGCGGTGGCCAGAAGGTTCTGCCGAACTGCGATGCTTTGCTTATCCCAGGCCGTTCCAGGTGGAATGTGGTGCAGGGCGGTGACGATCCCCTGGACCCCGACTTGATGAAGGTCGTGCAGGGCAATCGGATCATCCGGTCCAAACCAGCGCCAGCATTGTTTCATGGCAACCATCCTTGATATAGCGGGTGGTCAGGGGGGATTGGCAGGGTCACCCGATCACCTGTTCGCGCAGCGTGATAGATCGCGGTTACAAGGGCAACCGACGCGATGCCATCCTCTAACGTGACCGCCGCGTTTGGGGCGCCGTTCAGCGCCTTGGCAATTTCAGTGAAAAAACCTTGGAACCCGGCAGGTTCACAGGGTGCTGCGTTCAGCGCCGCATCAATCACCGCCTGATCGGACGGATCGCGGGCGGTAAATGTCCACGGCGCGGAACCGGGGGCATAGGGTTCAACACCGGACGTGGCGGTCAGGTGTTCGAACACAAGGCGCAGGCGTGTTTCATCCGTCGCAGCACCCAGAGTGATATTGCTGGTGCATAATGCACCAGACGTCAGGCTAAATGCGATGGCGGCGCAGTCTTCGGTTTCAATTGGGTTAACGCGCGTCGTGGCCATGGCCGAGACCGAAGCGACTGGTCCCGCGAGATGGGTCAGAAGGTCGTGGTTGTGGATGGCATGGCCCAACACGGCACCGCCGCGTTCCCCCTCCCATGTGCCGCGCCAAGGGATGGCGTAATAATCCGCCCCCCGCGACCAATGCGTTTCCAGTGCAGCGGTGTGAATCTGCCCGGTCAGACCGGTGGTCTGCAGATGGCGCAATTGGGCAAAGGCGGGACCCCAGCGGTACTGAAACACCGGAAAGATTTGCCTGCCGGCGTGTTTCGCTGCGGCCTTCATCCGGTCTGCATCCGCCATCGACGTCGCCAGTGGTTTCTCGCATACCACATGCTTTCCAACGGCCAGCGCATCCAACGTGACCGGAACATGCAGGTGCGGCGGCAGGCAGATGTCGATCACGTCGATTTGTGGATCGGCAAGGGCGTCGGCAATATCGGTCATCGCCGCAAAGTCGCTTGACGCCCGGATCTTTTCGATCCGGTCCACGTCCTTGTCGACAATGGCGGCAACCCTAAAATCGCCACCAAGCTGCCGCAGAGCGTCCAGATGCTGGCTGCCGATACCAGCCCCGAGGATTGCAATATTTATCATGGGGACTCAGCCATTTCCTGCGCGCGCAACGCCAAATCCATGACAGTAAAGCAATGCGCCTGCGTCATCGCGGTTTCAGACCGGTGCTTGATGTCATGCGCGAGGCGCGAAAAGTATGGCAGCCCTGCATCTGACGCGTCCTGTTTCTTGCAGGTCTCACCGTTGACCAGGATCAGATGATCCGTTCCTGCAGCACCCCCAACATCAACGTATTTGCGCAGCTCGATATACCCTTCGGTCCCAAGCAGTGTCAGCCGTCCGTCACCCCAGTTTGGCAAAGCGTCCGGGGTGAACCAGTCGACCCGGATGTACCCGGTGCCCTGCGCGCTGCGCAAGTTCAACTCGCCGAAATCCTGCAGACCCGGATCTGCCGGGTTGGCATAATTCGCGACGAAAGCGTTGGTGATTTCAGCTGAGGTTGACCCAGTGTAGTGCAAGAACTGATCGATCTGGTGTGAGGCGATATCAGTCAGAATGCCGCCATAGCGATCCCGTTGAAAGAACCATTCGGGCCGGGTCAGCCGGTTCAGCCTGTGCGGGCCAAGGCCGATGGTTTGGACAACCTTGCCGATCGCCCCAGAGTCGACCAACTCGGACGCTAATGTGCTGACCGGCGTTTCGAACCGTTCCGAGAAATTGACCGACCATATTCGGCCCGTGTCGGATACTGCCTGACGGATGTGGTCCAATTGCTCAAAGCTGGTGCAACCGGGCTTGTCGCTCATGACATCCATACCGTGCTGCATCGCCTGAACGGTCAGATCAGCGCGGTCAGCAGGAATGGCCGAAATCAGAGCAAGGTCGGCCCCGCAATTCAACGCGTCCTCAAGTTGGTTCAGGCGCGGTATCTCAGGAAACCGTTTGACAAAGCCGGGCAGGATGGCGGGTTCGCCTAGGGTCCAATAGCCAACGCACCTGACACCAGCTTTCGCCATGTTTTCCGTCATGCCGTAGATATGGCGGTGGTCCAGCCCAAGGGCGACGCAGGTCAGGCTCATGAGGCAACTTTCGTTCTCTGGCCAGTCCGGCTGGCGGTTTGCATGGCGTCGATCACGGCATGGGACAGCAGCGCACTGCGGGCAGCGGCCAAAGGTGTGGTGCCCGAGGTGATCGCGCGGGCAAAATCTTCGATCACCGATTGGTGCCATTCATGGGTAAATGCCATCGGATCAGCGCCGCCGCCCGTGGACGCCGTTTCGCCAAAGCTGGTGGTTTTCCCATCCAGATAGGTGATCAACAAAACCCCGGATCCCAGCTGGGCCTTTGCCTTGGTGCCCTGAATGGTGATGGTTTCAGTACTGCCCGGAAAATCAGCTGTTGTGGCCATCATCGTACCGACGGCTCCGCATTCCATTTCGAACAGGGCTCCGGCCCAATCTTCGGCCTCTAGCTGATGCAGCGGCGTTTGGGTCATCAAGGCCTGCACCGACGAGATCGGGCCAAGCAACCACATGGCAAGATCCAGCGTATGGATCGCCTGCGAGATCATTACTCCGCCACCGTCACGCCCATAGGTTCCGCGCCCTGGTGCATCATAATAACTTTGGTCCCGCCACCAGGGGACACGGATATCCACCGTGGCAATGTCACCAAGTTCGCCCGCCATCAGCGCGGTTCTCAACGCGGCAGAGGCGGCGCGGGCCCGGTGCTGAAAAACGATGGCCAAAGGAACCGATGCGTCCTCGCACAAGGTGACGATTTCCCTTGCGGCGGATAGCGTCCGTTCAATCGGTTTTTCCATCAGGATGGGTTTGCCCGCGGTGGCAAGCGCGCGGACCAGTGGCAAGCGTTGATCCGGTGGCGTTGCCACAATGGCGAAGTCGATGACAGGATCCTGCGCGATCTCTTCTACACTGTTGTAAGCGCGCGTTTTATGCTGGGTCGCGAAAGCGACCGTCCGGTCCGGGTCACGGCCCAACACGCCGGCCAGGTTCAGACCGCGCCCCGAGGATTGAATGGCCGCGACATGTGTGCCTGCCACCATACCCAGGCCAATCAAAGCAATATTCATCGTTCCCCCCGGTCACGCATTTTATCGCCTGATTTTGCATCGAAAAGATGCGGGCGGCAAAAAGAATGTTAACATGTGCAGAGACATATGAAAGAGGGGCAATGGCGGGACAATTATCGGATTTGACTGACGGGCTTTACCAGGGCATCAAGGAACTGCCGATTGTTTCTCCGCATGGGCATTGCGACCCCGAATGGTTTGCCAGGGACGTGCCCTTTTCAAACCCGGCCGAGCTGTTGGTGGTGCCGGATCACTACGTGTTTCGGATGCTGTATTCGCAGGGTGTTCCCTTGCACGAGCTTGGCGTCGGACCTAAGGGGCACACCGCCGATCCGCGCCAGGTTCTCAGGTTATTCGCCCGGCATTGGGATCTGTTTCTGGGAACGCCCTCGCGTATCTGGATCAGCTACGTGTTGCGAGAAACGTTGGGGATAACACAGGATTTATCGCCTGAAACTGCGAATGATATCTATGACCAGATCGCCGATTGTCTGACACAGGACGCCTTCCGCCCGCGGGCTTTGTTCGACCAGTTCAACATCGAGGTACTGGCCACAACGGATTCCGCGCTGGATACGCTGTCGCATCACGCTGAGATCAGGGAAAGCGGCTGGAACGGGCGCGTTGTTCCGACCTTTCGCCCCGATGGTGTGTTGGACGGGGCCGATCCGAGTTTTGCAGCGAACCTCAAACAGCTTGGGGCTCTGACCGGGTGCGATACGGGCAACTACCAAGGATATCTTGAGGCTTTACGCCTGCGCCGCCAGTTTTTCATTCAGATGGGGGCAACTGCGACGGATCACGGCATCGAACTGGTCCATACAGAGTGGTTGGACGACCCAGACAAACTGTTTCAACGTCTGCGGCAACAGCAAGGAACGCCTGAAGACGCACAGCAATTCTATGGTCATATGCTGATCGAGATGGCGCAGATGTCGGTCGAGGACGGCCTGACCATGCAAATCCACGCTGGTAGCAAGCGCAATACAAATACAGCGGTGATGCAGGATTTCGGGCGCGACAAAGGCGCGGATATCCCCATCGCGATGGATTGGGTACGGGGCCTTGAGGCTTTGCTGAACCGGGTTGGTAACGAACCAGACTTGCGCATCATTCTGTTCACGCTGGACGAAGGAACATATGCGCGCGAACTGGCCCCGATGGCGGGGCACTGGCCGTGCCTCAGGATTGGTCCACCCTGGTGGTTCCACGACAGCCCCGCGGGGATAGCGCGTTACTTTGATCAGGTGGTTGAAACAGCAGGGTATTTTAACCTGGCGGGATTTAATGACGACACACGGGCCTTTTTGTCGATCCCGGCGCGTCACGATTTGTGGCGCCGCGGCGTTGCGCTCCATTTGGCGCGACAAGTTGAAAAAGGCTATTTCGGGCGCGACAGCGCGGAACATCTGTCACGGTTACTGACAACGGATCTGGCGCGTCGGGTTTACGGGTTGGAGGCATAGATGGGTCGTATCCTCCACTTTGGCTTGGGTAATTTCGCGCGTGCTCATTTGCTGGATTACACCGATCAGGCAGGCGGTTGGGATGTGGTGGGTGTCAGCCTGCGCTCACCTGCGGTCCGGGACGGCCTGGCGAAACAGGGATTTGATTATGACCTGTGCGTGCATGGTGAAGGCGTGCGTCGAGTCACTGTTTTGCAGGACGTGCTGGTTGCGCCGGAAAACCCGATGGCGGTTCTTCGGGCTATGAAGGACGCTGATGTAATCTCGGCCACTGTCACCGAGAAAGGTTATCACCTGGAGCCGTCAGGGCAACTTGATGAACACGATCCCGCGATCATCGCGGATCTGAGCGGGCAGAAACCTTCGACCTTGATCGGCTTTTTGGCACATGGGCTTGCGGAACGCACGAGGCCTGTAACGGTGCTGAGCTGCGATAATCGTGTTGAAAATGGTAGGGCGCTGCAAGCGGCCGTGTTTCGTTTTGCCCAGATCGCCGGGCTGAGCATCGAATGGGACATCGTGCGGGTCCCGAACGCGATGGTCGACCGGATTACCCCTGCGACAACGGACGCCGTGCGGGCAATCTGTGGTGATCCTATGGCTGTGCCGACCGAGGCGTTTTCAGAATGGGTGATCGAGGATAGTTTCGCCGGGACCCGGCCGGATTGGCCTGGGGTCCAGATTGTTCACGATGTTGCCCCGCACGAGCTGCGCAAACTGCGCATGCTAAACGGCGCGCATTCTTTGCTGGCCTATGCAGGATTGGCCCGCGGCCATACCTTTGTCCACGAGGCCATCCGGGATCAGGCTCTGCGCAATCTTGTTGGGCAGCTGATGGCCGACGCGGGTTCGACGCTGCCAAAGCAGGTTCAGGACCAGGTGCCGGGCTATGCCTCAGCTCTGATGGCGCGGTTCGAGAACCCGGATTTGCAGCATCGACTGGACCAGATAGCCATGGATGGCAGCCAAAAAGTGCCATACCGGTTCATCGAAACACTGCGGGAAACCGGATCAGAACCCGTCATTCAGGGCGTGCGGACCTGGATCGACTATTGCGTTTCGGAAACGGCGCAGGGACGGTCTTTGAACGATCCCAAATCAACCCAGATCGCCCAAGCCGCGCAGTGCGCAGACCCAACATCCGGGCTTTTGGCCCTTGTTGGGGCCGAGGACCTGGCACCGCTTATTCGGGAATAATTGCGCCCCGGTATTGCACCACGACCGAGGCCATCTGGTGCCCCGCCATAAGTGCCTGTTCCTGGGATCGCCCAGACAGCAGAGCGGCCAAGTACCCACCGTTGAAGCTGTCTCCGGCGGCGGTTGTATCGACGACATGGGCGACAGGGGCATAGGATTGCCGGACAATCTGGCCGATCGAAAGGGGGCCTTTTTCGCCGCGTTTTAAAGCGCCGACAACGGTAGGATTGGCAAAGCGGTCGATCACCTGATCAGCGGTCTCACCGAACAAGGTCATCTCGTCATCGATTGAGGGCAAAGCGATATCTGCCCTTTGCCACAAAAGTGACGTGACCAGCCGGGCATGTTCAACGCTGTCCCAAAGTTTGGGTCTGTAGTTGCTGTCGTAGATCAGTTTGACAGGGTTTGCTGCCAACCAATCCAGAAGTGCCAGCCTGACCGGATGCGGCAGGATCGCCACCGATATCCCCGACAAGTACAGCGCGTCATATTTGGCCAGAACGCCAAAATCGCAATCCGCGAACAGTTTCCGGGCTGCGGATTCACTGCGCCAATAGGTGAAACTGCGCTCACCAGCCTCTGACGTTGTAATGGCATAAAGGCCAGGCGAGGCGCCGGGGATCGTGCCAAGGGCCGAGGTGCCGATGCCGTGATCAGAAATAAAGTCGAAAATCCGCTGGGACATCGGATCGTCCCCGAGGCACGTGATGTAGTCAACCTCCAGATCCGGAGCCAGACGTTTGGCATAAATGGCAGTGTTCAGCGTGTCACCCGCGACGCCAACTTGCGCGTCAGCCTGCGTGATCGACAATTCGATCATGGCCTCGCCGATGCAGGCAATACGCGTCATCTCTGTTCTCGTTTCCAAATGATCAGCCCGGCGCACATAATCAGCAAAGCTCCTGAAATGGTACCACCGTCGGGTACCGTGCCAAAGAACAGGTAACCCCAGAGGGCGACATAGATCAGGAACGAGTAGGTGAACGGCATCAACTGATTGGCGGTACCGAACCTGTGCGCATTTGTCAGCAATTGGTGCCCGCCCCAGCCCAGAACGCCCAGCCCGATCAGCACGACCATGCCCCAGTTTGTGGCAGGCTGAATCCACGACCACACCGCAAAGGGCAGCAGAATAAATGTGCCCGTCAGGCCCAAGTAGAACTGCATGGTATCAACCGCAACTATACCGGACAGCTTTCGCGTCATGATCGAATACAAAGCCAACGCGGTTGCGTTGTAGATGATCAGCAACATGGTTGGGTGAAAAGCAGTTCCAAAGGGACGCACCACCACCAGAACGCCGACAAAACCCAGCAGAATTGCGGCCCAACGCCAAGGTCCAACCCTTTCATTCAACACAAAAAAGGACAGAAAACAGACGATCACCGGGCTGGAAAACATGATGGCCGACACCACGGTCAGCGGTAGGAACCGTAAGGCGTAGAAATTCAGAACAGTGGCCGAGATCAGCAGCATCGCCCGACTGATCAATTGCCAGGGGTGATCTGTCTTGAATCGGTCCGCCTCCAGGCCACCTTTTGCGATCACACCAACCGAGATCACGAAGTGGCCAGCGTATCGCATGAACGCCAGCTGTGCCGCTGGCAGGCCGGCTACAGCCAGCCACTTAGCACCCAAGTCCACAACGGAAAACGCCAGCCAGGCCAGCAGCATCAATAAGATGCCCAGCCGTGGCAGGTCTGCCGTGGATTTGGCAGCGACAGCCATAGGTCAGCCTTGGAACCGTTTGGCGTAATAGTCGACCATCTGGCTTACCATTTCGTCTGCCTGCCCACTATCGCGTGCGTCGCTTAGCGCAGCCAAGGTGCCTGTGGACATGACGCTGTTGACGCCACTTTCTTCGGCCATGCGCGCGTAATAGCCCAGATCCTTGGCGGCGTTCTTGATGGCAAACGCAAGCTGGTTGGGGTCATTGTCGACGCCATAGGCTTTGACAAAATCCATCATCCCCGAATGCAGTGGGCCCGCTGCCATGACATCGTACAGCTGGTCGCGTTCGACCCCGGCCACATCCGCCATGGCAAACGCTTCGGCCATGGCATTGGCCACGGTCATTCCAAAGAAATTGTTGATCAACTTGATCGTGTGTCCAGAACCTGACGCACCCAGGTAGAACACGTTTTCTCCAAGGTCCTTCAGCACCGGCTCTATCGCATCGAATGCCACCTTGTCACCGGCGGTCATGATGTTGAGCTGACCATCCAGCGCATGCGACGGGGTGCGCCCCAGCGGAGCATCCAAGTATTGCCCCTCGGTTTCGGATACCTCAGCCGCAAGCTGTTTTGTGCTGCCGGGCAGAGAGGTGCCGAAATCGATAACTACCGCGCCTTTTCGCAATCCGGCAAGCACGCCGTCCGGTCCGCGCATGCGCCCCTCGACCTGTTCCGAGGTACCCATACATAGCATGACGATGTCGCTGGCAGCGGCCAGTTCGCGGGCAGTTGCAGCCTCGGTCGCGCCGCGCGCAATGGCGGCATCCAAATAGGTGCGATCCCGATTGCCCAACACGGTGACATCATAGCCGCGGTCCTGCAGGCGGTTGACCATCGCCCCCCCCATCATTCCCAAGCCGATAAATCCAATAGACGGTTTGCTCATCGGGTGTCCTTCCAAGTCTCGTTGATCGGTGTGAGGTCTTTATCAGGCCCCATAGTGTTACATTCGGCGATTTTTCTGAGCGGCCAGTTCCTGTTCGATCTTCATGGCAACGGCCAGGGTTTGCGCCGCGTCCGCGACGTCCGTCAAAGGGTCTGCACCGTCCATCACCGCAAGAAAATGGTCCAGTTGAGCATCGAGCGGTCGGCCCGGATTGCTGGTCAGCTCCAGCGGTATCTGCTGGGCGGGTATGCCCCAGTCTTCGCCGTGCCACAGGGTCATCGACGGAAAGCTGATCGCGCCCTTGGTGCCCGTGATCCACATCATGTCCTGCCCGGTGGTGCCGATGTTGGGGTTTTCGCCTATTCCCGCCTCGAACCCCCAGGGGCTGGGCGCTGTATCGGCAAAACTGATCGTCCCCGTGGCACCGCATTCAAACGCCAAAGCAACGGCACCGCTTTCCACCCGTGTGCTGCCTCGGACAGATGATCCGCGCAATGCCGCAACATCTGAAATCTCACCGATCACAAATCGCAGCAGATCAATATCATGCACCAGGTTGATCATGACCGGACTACCGCCAGATGTGCGCCAGTTTTGGTCGAAATAGGCATCTGGTTTGCGCATCGCCCAGATCAGCGAAACGGTGATGACCTGTCCGATCCTCTCATCGGCCAGAACGGATTTCAGATGCTGAACCAAATTGTGATACCGGCGATGGTGACCCACCAGCGACGACACCTGCGCACTGGCCACCGCTTGGCCCAGCAGGTTTGCGTCTTCGATTGTTCCTGCCACAGGTTTCTCGATCAGCATATGCCACCCGCGTTCGGCCGCTTGTATGCCATGGGCTGTGTGCAGATGTGTTGGTGTGGCGATGATCACACCGTCGACGGGGCAATCGACATCTTCCATCGCGTCAAAACGCGGGGCATCGGTGTTTATGGATCTGTCCGGATCAGCAAGCCCGACCAGAACGCAATCCGGATGCGCCTGCGCGGCGTGGACATGGCGGATGCCGATCAGCCCGCCACCGACGACAAGAAGACGTTTCACATCATTCCTCCGAAATGTGGGCCTTCAGGCGCAATAGGGTGAATCCGAGCGCCACCGGTGAATGTCTATATGCGCCAGTCCCGCAAGGCGGGTACGGGCGGCTTCCCATTGGGCTTTGCAGGTGGTCCAATCCCGCAATACGGTTTCTGGGTTGGTGCGGGATCGGGCCACGAACTCTGGGAAATGGCCTCGGCCCGTGGGTTGACCGGTTGCGCTGTAACGGATGTCAAATGACCAACGAAAAGCATCAGTGGTGTTGGTCAGCGAAGCATGCGGCGTAAGTGGATGAAACAACACGACGCCCCCGGCCGTTATCGGCAGCGGTACCGCGCTGTGTTCGTCGATGAATCCGTCTGCGATTCCGGTCTGGGTACGGGCGCAGTGGGGCAGGATATCCTGATCTGCTGTTTTCGGCAGCACTTGCAGACATCCGTTGTCTATGGTGGCATCGTTAACCGCGATCCAGACGGTGACCATCTCGGTTCGATCCGCTTCTTCCAGCGCAACGGCTCGGTCCTGATGCCAGTCGGTTGCAGTGATATGCGCACGGACCTCGTCCTGGGATAACTGCGTGGCCGGCGGTTTCAGGCGCACATGCTGTATCGGGTTGCTGGTCAATTCGGGGCCGATAATACATTCGACAACGTCCAAAAGAGGGTCTGCAGTCAGCATGTCAAACACGGCGGGGCCGATGTGAAACGGGGTGTCTGCCATGATCCGGTCACCGGGCAGCGAAATGTCCATCGGCTGAAAGTAATCGCAGCCAGCCTGATAAGCGGTCAGCAGCTTGCCCCAGAAATCCAGCAAGTCGGGGGGTGTTTCAACCAGACCTTGCGAATACCACCCGTCATATAGTCCGTCGAGCAGAGCGGAATATTCGTCTTTGACCGCCTTAAGGATGTCTGAGGGGATCACATCAGGCACCACAAGATATCCGTTGGTTTGGAACTGTAAGATTTGGTCCTGTGTCAGCATTGGATGGCTCCTACAGCAGCAATGCAATTATGCTTGGCCAGATCAGCAGGATCGACAGGGCCACCAACTGAATACCAATGAAGGGCAGGAAGCCGCGAAAAATGTCTGTCAGACTGATATGCGGCGGGGCCACGGATTTGAGATAAAATGCGGCCGGGCCAAACGGGGGTGATAGGAAACTGACCTGCATGTTCATGCAGAAAACTACCCCGAACCAGATGGCCACCTGGCTGGATTCCAGCTGCCCGATGAGGCCGATCTCTTCGATGGGCAGGCGCAGGACGATGGGCAGGAAGACCGGGATGATCAGCAGTACGATACCGACCCAGTCCATGAAGGCCCCCATGAACAGAAGGATCAGCATCATCACCAGAATAACCAGCATTGTCGGCAGCTCTTGCCCGACGATCAGATCGGCCACGTATTGCGGCCCCCCGGCGATGGTATACGCACCGGCCAACGCCGCAGCCCCGATGGTGACCCAAATGATCGTGCCCGTGGATTTGAGCGTGCGCATGAGACTGTCCCACACCAGCTCGAACGAGCCTTCGCCACGCAGGAAGGCAATGACCAGAACGGCAAAGGCCCCCATGCCGGCGGCCTCGGTGATCCCGGTAATCCCACCATAGATCGATCCCAGAACAACGCCAATCACGACCAGCGGGGCAACAAGTCCTTTGCCCATGTCCCACCCGATCTTTGCGCGCTCTTTGCCAAAGACAAAAAAGATCAGAAGCAGCGCGACGATGGTAATCCCCGCAAACCAGGGCAGGTGATCAATTGTCCCAAGCCGGGCGGGTTCACCCTGACTTGCAGCGTTTGATCCCGACAGCTCAAAAAAGGCCGCGCGGATAAACAGCGTTGTCGAAAACCCGGCGACGACGATGCTTAGGAACGCACCAAACAGCTTGCGCTTTTCGACGGGCTCGGGATCGCTTGGGTCCGGTTCGGGCAAAGGGGCGTCGTCGGGGTTCAGCCGGGTACGGACCACGATGTAGAGGATGATCATCGACGCCAGCATGAAGCCAGGGATGAAGGACGCGGTGAACAGCGACTTGATCGAGGTTTCGGTGATCAGGCCATAGATAATAAGAACAATCGACGGCGGGATCATCGTACCCAATGAGCCCGAAGCGCAGATCACCCCAATCGCCAGGTTCTGATTGTACCCAAGCCGCAGCATCTGGGGCAGGGCGATCAGCCCCAGCAGAACCACCTCACCCCCGATGATCCCGGACATGGCCGCCATGATCACCGCCATGATTGAGGTGACAATTGCGATCCCACCCCGTGTGCGCGACAGCCAGATATTCAGAGAGGAATACATGTCCTTGGCGATACCGGACCGTTCCAGCAGGGATGCCATGAAAATGAACAACGGCACGGATATGAGGACGTAATCCGTTAAAAGCCCATATATTTTCTGTGCCAGAATATACAGCGGCCCAGTTCCTGGGCGTCCGGTCAGCATTCCGTCGCCGAAGGAAAACGGATTCAACAGAAGGGTCGGTTCGAACTTCAGAACCAGGACCAGAACCGCAAGCGACGCAGACGCCAGACCCAATGGCATCCCAATCGCCAAAAGCACGATCAGGGCGACCATCAGGATCAGTGAAATTGTTCCAATGTCCATCAGTCTTGTCCCACCGCTTTCTTGAGCATTTCTATCTCTTCGTCATCCGGTTCGTCGGTGTGAATCTCGGGTTCTTTGTTCCAATCGGCGAACAGGTTCACGATAGCCTGCATGGCCACCAGTGTGATCACGATCAGCACCATTGGCTGCAGCGTCGCCGGAATGGGAGGGTTGAAGGCCGAGCCGTAAAGCTCCCATTTGTATAGCTTATTCACGAAGACCTGCTTGTAGCTTCCATAGACCAGAAAGAAGGCGAACATGACGATCAGGACAGTTGAAATTGTGTCAAAGACACGTTGCAGCCAGCGTGGCACTGAATCGTAGAGCAGGAAGATCCGGATGTGGCTGCGCTGTTGCATGGCGTAATAGCCAGACATCAGGAAGACGAAGCTGGCAAACCAAAGGGTCATCTCGTTGGCCCATTCGGTCGGCTTTTCCAGAATGTAGCGCATGAACACTTCGTACAGCATCACAATGGTCATGATCGCAATCATCATCATGGTGACGCGCCCGATGAACAGGGCAAAGCGATCAATGCCGCTGGAGCCGCCGTATTCCATGGCCGCCAGACGCACCGTGCGCGTGCCGACAACGGCAAGTATCGGCAACAGAACAAGCGCGATGATATCGATCATGTCGATATGCGCGCCGAATACTCCGGGCATGTTCGGGGTCACATCGCTGCGCAGGTAAATCTCTTCGACCTGACCTTTCAGAGACTCAGACGTATAGGGCAGCCAGTCCAGCAAAAACGCGGGCAAATGCCAGACCAGCCAACTGGCCGTTGCGACAAATGCCAAAGGCACCAGCCATTCCACCAACCCGCCTGTTGATCGTTGCATCGCTTATCCCTTCGCCGCTAAGCAGCTATCCGAAAGTGATCAATGAAATCCCGATCCGGCGTCACACTGATACCGGGGGCCTTGGGGTCCTTGAACCGGCCAGTGTTGTCCTTAATCTGAAACGGATAGGTGTCGCCGATACCGCTTCGCACGGCTGTGCACAATTTGACGTCTGAATTTGGCTCCATCCCCAGCGCCTTAGGCTGGATCAAGGCCTGAACGTCGGCTTGATTTGCACACGCCAAGTTACCGGGGCCAAAGCGCTCTCCCCATCCGGTTATGCCCTCGTCGTTCGGCACTTCAACCAGGTGGGCCGTACGTTGGCGGTAATACTGCTGCGAATATCCCGGCACCTCGGACAGGTCGCAGCGCAGAACGTGACTGATGACTTTGGTGATTTTCATGAAATCCACGAACCCGAGAGGAGCGCGGAAAGGCCACCGAGGCAGCCTTTCCAACAGGTGTTCTCAGCGAAGCGCCGATTAGTCCATCGCGCCCAGGTTTCTCAGAAACGCGATGTGGCTGTCCAAAAGCGCCTTGGATTCAGGTGTGGTTGCAAAGTCTGTCCAACCAACCTGCACGGCGGCGCGGTACGCAGCCAGATCCTCGGGCGACCACTCATACAACTCGATGCCCTGCGCGCGCAGATCCTTGGCGGTTTGGGCGTTTTGCACTTCGTTGATGGTCGCATTGTGCAGCGCCAGGCTGTCCATGGCGACTTCGATGATCTTGCGATGATGTGCGGGCATGGAATCCCAGACATCCTTGCGGCAGGCAAGGTGGTCTGCTGGCATCGAATGGAATCCCGGATAGTTGGTGTGCCCGGCGATTTCATACAAACCCAGACCTACATTGTTGGTCAGGTTCGCCGCGTCAGCACCATCAATGATGCCGGTTTCAAGCGCGGTGAATATTTCGTTGAAATCCATCACGATAGGAGAAGCACCCAATTCGGCAAACACCTTGGTCGCCAGACCCGGAGGTGAGCGGAACTTCCAGTCTTTGAAATCGGCAGCCGTCCTGATCGGCTTGGTCGAGGCCAGAGATTCAGGGCCCGGAATCCACCAGCCAACGAATTCCATGTCATAGCCATTGTACAGCTCGTTCAGGGCATCCCGACCGCCACCATGCAGTAGCCACGCCATTTGCTGATAAGGGTTCTGGTATCCGCCCAGAAGATCGCCAGCGAATTGGAAGGCCGGGTTCTTACCGGTCTGATAACCCCCACCGGTCATGTCACAATCCAGAATACCGGTTGCGGCGGCGTCAAATGTTTCGACCGACTTCACGACGGATGAGGAATAGAACATCTCAACTTCGATCTCGCCGTTCGACATCTCGGTGATGTCTTCGACAAATTTGGCCGCCATCTTACCCGACAGCTGTTCAGGCGAGAAATGGGTCTGAATGCGCAGTTTGGTTGTTTCGGCGGTAGCAAAGGTCGCCGCCATGGTGGTCGCTACGGCCACAGCGGCCGCTGTCGTCAATAACTTCATATTGTCCTCCCAGACGTTGAGCGTGGCATGCTGAAGGTCTTTTTGCCTCCTTGATAACGAACGCCGTTCGACGTTAGGACGGCGAATCGATTGCAACAAGTAAAATGTGAAATTTGAAAAAATTTCGAGATTATTGCATAAAATCGAAAATCGAGTTACGACCAGAGCAGACCAGAACCCGGGACACGTATACGAATGAGCAGCGAAGTTGATATCTACCAAGAGCTTAAAGCCAGGCTTGTATCAAACAGGTTCGAACACGGCGCAAAACTGAGGGCCGAGGATTTGCGCAAGGAATTTGGGTGCTCGGCCAGTACCGTGCGTGAAGTGCTGTTCCGCCTGTCTACGGTTGGTCTGGCTGATTTTCAGGAACAGCGCGGTTTTCGGGTTCCTATCCGTTCGTCTCAGAAACTGATCGAACTGACCCATCTGCGGATATTGCTGGAAGGCGAGGGGACGGTTTTGTCCATCCGCAATGGCGGCGTGGATTGGGAGGCCCGCCTGACCGCCGCGCATCACAAGCTGAGCCACATCGAAAAGCGCATCCATGCCAAGGATGACCCCAGCGATCTAGTCAGCATATGGTTTGCCTCGGAAAACGAGTTTCACCAGACGCTGATTTCGGCTTGCGGGTCAGAGACGCTCAAACAGATGCACGGGCGCATTTACGCGCAGTTCCGGCAGCAATTGATGGTCGCAGACCGACGGTTCGAGTTCATTTCGGCAAATATCCAGCATCACGCAAGTATTCTGGATGCGGCTTTGTCCGGGGACGAAGACCTGACGCGTCAAAAAATACACGACCATCTGGCGCGTCACCTGACCGGAAAGACGATGGGCGATTAACCGGTAAAATCGTCTTCCAGATAGGTCTTGATGATCTCTTCGAAACTGCCTTCGGCCTCAAATCCAAGGGCGCGGGCCCGTTCGGGAATAAAATCGCGCGGCCAGCCTGCGACGATGTTCCCGATCGTTGCGTCCGGTTCGGGTTTGATCAGGTCAACTGCGGCTTGTCCGCCCACATTGCGCAGGGCCTCGATCTGCTCGGCAACGGTGCAACTGACACCCGGCATGTTCAGCGCATTGCGGCCCTGCAACTGATCTGTGTCCAACGCGGCCGCGTGGGTCAGAAATCGGGCAGCGGCGCGGGGGCTTGCGTGCCAGTGGCGCACCGTATCTGGAACCGGCAGAACGGCGCAATCCCCGTTCAGCGGCTCGCGGATAATGCCCGAGAAAAAGGACGACGCCGCCAGGTTTGCTTTTCCGGGGCGCACACACAAAGTGGGCAGGCGCAGCGAAAGCCCGTCGATAAACCCTTTGCGGCTGAAATCCGATATCATCAACTCTGACGCCGCTTTCTGAACCCCGTAACTGGTCAACGGAGCGCACAGGAAATCGTCTTCGATCCGATCCGGAAATGGTGCACCAAAAACCGCAATAGATGAGGCGAAGACCAACCGTGGCCGGTACTGCCCACCTGATGCCTCATGCTCGTGCCTGAGTGCGGACAGCAAGTCCCACATGGCCATCAGATTGACGTTCCAGCCCAGATCGAATTCAGCCTCGGCCTGACCCGAGACGATGGCGGCAAGGTGAAAGATCACGTCCGGGCGCCTGGCAGCAAGCGATTGGATCATACCGGGTTGGGTCAGATCACCCGTTAAGGGTGTCACACCCGGTGCAGTGTCGGAAAACGCCCTGTCAAACAGCGTCAGACGGTCCGCAGGGCCAAAGGTGTTTTCTGTCAGAATGCGTCGGGTCAGTTTTTGGCCCAGCATTCCGGCTGCGCCAATGATTAGAACCTGCGTCATGACAGGCCGTTCCGTTTCTTTAGTTCCTGATACAAGGCGGAATGATCCAGGTCAGCGCCATCCATTTCGTTGACCAGATACGCGAACCGATCCCGAACGGCCTGGGTTGAGGGTAGCCTCAGGTCAAACGCAGCTGCCTCGGCCAGCGTGTTGTCCAGATCCTTGAGTTGGAACTTTGACAAACCGCCGGGCTCAAAATCACCTTCGGACATCCTTGCGCCGTGCTGCTGCAAGATCACACTGTCGGCAAACCCACCTTTCAGGGCTGCACGCAGGGCATCCGGGTCCGCACCGCCTTTCTCGGCCAGCAAGGTTGCTTCGGCCACGGCCGAGATCGTGACGGCCACGATGGTCTGATTGGCCAGTTTGCACAGCTGTCCCGCGCCTGAGGGGCCGACATGAACCGGACGCCCCATGGTCGAAAGCAGAGGTGTCACCTGATCGAAGGTGGTTTTTTCACCGCCGACCATGATCGCCAGCGACCCCGCCTCTGCGCCCTTGGTGCCGCCTGAGACCGGCGCGTCCAGATGTGCGACACCCAATGTGTGCAACAGGGCAGATTGTTCGCGGGCATGTTCCGGCTTAGCGCTGGACATATCGATCCAGACCATTCCGGGCGACAGTGCCTGGCAAAATTCAGGATCGGACAACAGGGCCTCGGTTGCATACCCGTCCGACAGCATCGTGATCAGGACACTCGCGCCTGCAACGGCCTTGGCAGCTGTAGGGGCGGTTTTGGCGCCGTCGTCAACCAGCGGCTTTGCCTTATCCGCACTGCGGTTCCAGACGGTCAGATCGATCCCGCCGGTTAAGAGGTTTTGGGCCATGGGCGCACCCATCAGGCCGGTTCCTATCAACGTCACGCGGCTGTTTTGGGGCATGCCGGCAAGTCCTTTCAAAGAGATGTTGCGATGGATTAGTGCGTTCGAAGCCGAGCGTTCCGCAAACTCAGGTTTGTTTCAATTAATGTGGCATTATACGATTGGCGAGCAAAATCACGAAAATAATTAAATTTTCGAGATTGACGCCCCGGCCGCAGAAAGCGAGGTTGGCAGCGCCACAGCAAATCATCGATGGGGGCTGGTCAGGCCATGGCTCAGAAAATTACGAAGGACCAATTGCGGTCGCGCAATTGGTTTATGAACTCCGACAATCTGGAAATGACGGCATTGTACCTTGAAAGGTATCTGAACTATGGCCTCACCCGGGAAGAGCTGCAATCCGGCAAGCCGATCATCGGAATCGCGCAGACCGGCAGTGATCTGAGCCCTTGCAATCGGCACCATATCGAGCTGTCCAAACGTGTTCGCGATGGCATCATCGCGGCCGGGGGGACATGCATCGAAATACCTGTACATCCGATTCAGGAAACCGGTAAGCGCCCCACGGCTTCGCTGGATCGCAACCTGGCTTACCTGTCGCTGGTCGAAAGCTTGTTCGGGTATCCGCTGGATGGGGTGGTTCTGAACATCGGGTGCGACAAGACCACGCCCGCGCTTTTAATGGCGGCTGCAACGGTGAACATCCCGGCGATTGCGTTGTCCGTGGGACCCATGCTGAACGGCTGGTGGAAGGGTGAGAGGGCCGGATCGGGCACCGTGATCTGGCAAGCGCGCGAAGACTTGGCCGCCGATAAGATTGATACGGATGAATTCATGGAGATCGCAGCCGCTGCGGCTCCGTCAGTGGGCTATTGCAACACGATGGGCACGGCCACCACGATGAATTCCCTTGCTGAAGCGTTGGGTATGCAACTGCCCGGCTGTGCCGCCATTCCCGCCCCGTATCGTGAGCGGGGACAGATTAGCTATGAAACCGGGAAACGCATTGTTGAAATGGTTTGGGAAGATCTGCGCCCAAGCGACGTGATGACGCGCGCCGCGTTTGAGAATGCGATTGTGATCAACTCGGCGATTGGTGGGTCGACCAACGCGCCGATCCACCTGAACGCCATTGCCCGGCATCTGGGCGTTGCGGTGGACAATGATGATTGGCAGGCGCTGGGGCACGATGTTCCCTTGCTGGTCAACATGCAACCCGCAGGAAAATACCTGGGTGAGGATTACCAGCAATCCGGCGGCGTGCCCGCCGTGGTAGGAGAGTTGATGGAGGCAGGCCTGCTGCCGAACCCAAACGCCATAACGGTAAACGGGCAGTCCATCGGCCAAAACTGCGTGAACCGACGATCCCTGAATGCGGATGTGATCACACCGGTGAGCGATCCGGTCAAGCAGCAGGCTGGGTTCCTAAACTTGTCAGGGAACCTGTTCGAAAGCGCGATCATGAAGACATCCGTGATTTCGCCCGCTTTCCGTGCCGCCTACCTGTCGAACCCGAATGATCCAAATGCGTTTGAAGGCAGGGCGGTTGTTTTCGACGGCCCCGAGGATTTTCACCACAGGATTGACGATCCGTCCGAAGAGATCGACGAAAACTGCATCCTGATCATGCGGGGCGCGGGCCCCAAAGGATATCCGGGGGCGGCTGAAGTGGTGAATATGCGCCCGCCTTCATATCTGATCAAAAACGGCGTCGAGGCGTTGCCCTGTATCGGCGATGGTCGGCAATCGGGCACGTCCGGCAGCCCGTCGATCCTGAACGCGTCACCCGAGGCGGCGGATGGCGGAGGATTGGCGCTGGTGCAAACCGGAGATCGCCTGCGCATTGATCTAGGAAAAGGCTCTGCGAACATGTTGGTGCCGCTGGACGAACTGAATGAACGAGCCCGTGCGCTTGAGGCTGCAGGGGGGTATGGCATTCCGGCCAATCAATCCCCCTGGCAAGAGATTTTCCGTGAAAAGGTCGACCGGCTGGATCGCGGCATGACCTTGAAAGGGGCGGATGCGTATCGTGATATCGCGCGCAAACACGTGCCTCGCGACAATCACTGAAGGATTTGGGGATGGTTTTGGTTCACAAAAGGTGCGGATGGTGCCCCCAGGCAGGCGGTCACAATGGCTGATCTTCTGCAAATCGGCGGTATCACAGAGGCGATGCGTACTCGTTTGTCGGATGCGTTCAATATTCACCGGCGTGATGCGTTTGATGCGGACGCCATCACCCATATCGTCACCAACGGCCATGACGGGGCGCCTGCTGACCTGATGGCCTCCTTGCCAAATCTAAAGGTGATCAGCGTGTATGGCGTGGGGTACGATGCCGTTGATGCAAATGCAGCGGCCAGCCGGGGTGTGATAGTGACCCATACGCCGGACGTCTTGAACCAAGAAGTGGCGACTACGGCTGTTCTGCTGATGTTGTCCTGTTACCGCGAGTTGGTGCGCGATGACGCCTTTGTTCGGGCGGGATACTGGGAAAGCAATGGCAACGCACCTTTGACCCGGTCGGCAGACGAACAGAAAGTTGGTATTCTGGGGCTGGGGCGTATCGGGCAGGCTATTGCCCGCAAGCTGGGCCCGTGGAACCCCGAGATTTCCTATCACACCCGCAGCAAAAAAGACGTGCCCTACAAGTATTTCGACAATTTGATCGCGATGGCGCACCATGTGGATGTCCTGATCTGTATCACACCGGGAGGTTCATCAACCGACAAGCTGGTCAATGAAGAGGTGATTGAAGCTCTGGGTCCTCGCGGAACATTGATCAATGTCAGCCGCGGATCGGTTGTGGATGAGCCTGCGCTTATCGCTGCCCTGCAGGGCGGCAAGCTTGGATGGGCAGGGCTGGACGTTTTCCGTGACGAGCCACGCGTGCCTCAGGCCTTGCGTGACTTGCCCAATGTGGTGCTGTTACCGCATGCGGGCAGCGCCACGGTAGAAACACGGGCGGCGATGGGTAACCTGACCGTCGATAACCTGTTGCAGCACCTCAACGATGGCACTGTTCTGACGCCCGTCCCCGAGTGCAAAGACCTGTGATGGCGCAGGGCTGCAATGATTGAGTTCGTTATTGCAGTCTTCTTCCTTTTGATCACGCCTGGGCCAGGGGTTTTGACGACCGCAGGGATCGGCGCGGCCTTCGGCTATCGTTCCGGATTCGGCTTTGTCGGTGGACTGATGTTGGGCGGCTTCATCAACATGATGTTGGTTGTGAGTGGGATCGCCGCGCTTGTGCTGGCGGTTCCGGCGCTTCGATCCGTGTTGTTCCTCGTCTCGGTTGGCTACCTGACTTACCTCGCGTGGCGTATCGCCAGTACGGGATCGAAGATCGGGTTTTCCGCCGCTGAAAAGCCGCTTGGGTTTTTCAACGGGCTGACGTTGCAGTTCATCAACCCCAAGGCCTATGTGGTTGGTACCGCGTTGTTTTCCGGTTTTGCCTTTCTGCCCGAGGCCCCGTTTTGGGAAGTCGTGATAAAGTTGTTGGTTTTCAACATTATCTGGTTGCCAGTTCACCTGATATGGCTCAGCGCGGGCGCTCGGTTGGGCAGTCTGAATCTTAGCCGAGCAACACAGCGAAACATCAATGTCGGAATGGCAGCATCCCTGATGATCGTGGTTGGCGTGGCCGTGGTGTCGAGCCTATGATCGGCACTGACCCGACATCACAGCGATGCGGTAATGCCACCGTCCACATACAGCGTATGGCCGTTCACAAAGCTGGATGCTGCAGACGACAGAAAGATCGCCGCGCCCACCAGCTCATCTACGTTGCCCCAGCGGCCCGCCGGGGTGCGTTTTGCCAGCCAGGCGCTGAATTCGGGGTCGGCAACCAGCGCCGCATTCAGTGGGGTGTCGAAGTAACCGGGCGCGATTGCGTTGCAGTTCAGCCCGTATTTGGCCCAATCCGTCGCCATACCTTTGGTCAGGTTCGCCACCGCGCCCTTGGTGGCGGTATAGGGCGCGATCCCGGGCCGGGCCAAAGCCGTCTGTACCGACGCGATATTGATGATTTTGCCCGCTCCCCGATCGATCATATGGCGTGCAACGGCCTGACCTACATGAAAGACCGAGGCGATATTGGTCTGCAAAAGGCGCTCAAAAGCGTCGGCGGGAAAATCCTGCAGCTCGGTCCTGTGCTGCATTCCGGCATTGTTGATCAGGATATCAATCGCACCGGTCGCACCTTCAAAGCTGTCCACTGCCGTCCGAACACCGTCATGATCCGTGACGTCAAAAGCCAGCTCGTGAACCGTTGCTTTGTCGGCCCGCAGCTCAGTTGCGGCGGCGCTGATTTTGGCGAGGTCTCGGCCGTTCACAACGATCTCAGCGCCTGCACCGGCCATACCTTTGGCCAACGCGAAACCAATACCTTGGCTGGAGCCCGTGATCAGAACCCGCTGCCCTTTCAGGTCAAACATTTGAAGAGCCATCTTGAAAAACCCCTTGGTGGATGGCCCCGACTATCCGTATCTTTTGCCGCACTGTATAGAGGATAAAGACATGACAGCCGCCAATGCCTGTGTTGTTGTCCACGCTGCGCGGGACTTGCGGTTGGAAACGCGTGAAACGCCAGCCCCCGGATCCGGCGACGTGCTGATCGAGATGAAAGCGGGGGGCATCTGCGGATCGGATTTGCACTATTATACCTACGGAGGATTCGGAGCGATCCGCCTGCGCGAACCCATGGTTCTGGGGCACGAGGTGGCAGGAACGGTTGCCGGGCTGGGGGAAGGGGTCACAGAATTACAGGTTGGACAATTGGTGGCTGTGTCCCCATCCCGGCCCTGTCAATCCTGCGAATACTGCTTGAACGGGCAGCAAAACCATTGCCTCAACATGCAGTTCTACGGCAGCGCGATGCCTTTTCCCCATATTCAGGGTGCGTTTCAGCAAAAGCTGATTGCAAAGGCAAACCAGTGTATTCCGGCTGATGGGCTGACGGCTGCGCAGGCTGCGATGGCCGAACCTTTGGCCGTATGCCTTCACGCCATTCGACAAGCCGGTAGCCTCGTTGGAAAGACCGTTCTTGTCACCGGCTGCGGTCCGATCGGATGCCTTGTGATCCTTGCCGCCCGCCGTGCAGGCGCAGCCCGCATCATTGCGACGGATTTGTCGGATTTTACGCTTGGGCTGGCCCAGACCTGCGGCGCGGATGACGTCATCAATATCCAAACTGATCCTGATGCTCTGGCGCGGTTTCAAGACGGAAAAGGCAAGATTGACGTGCATTTGGAGTGCTCGGGGGCCCCACAGGCGCTGGCTTCTGGTGTTGATGGTTTGCGCCCCGGTGGCCTCTTGATCCAGCTTGGTCTGGGCGGAGATATGCAGGTCCCGATGCAGAAAATCACGGCAAAAGAGATCACTCTGCGCGGCTCATTCCGATTTCACGCCGAGTTCAGGACAGCAGTGCAAATGATGCAGGCCAGGTTGTTGGATGTGGATCAGCTTGTGTCCCACAGCTTTGATGTGTCGGAAGCTGTAAAGGCGTTTGAAATGGCCTCGGATCGGTCTTGTGCGATGAAAGTTCAGTTGGTGTTTTAACCGTATGAGGGTTGGTCACTACGTGCCAGAAATAAAGGCTAGACGCAGTCGGATACCGTGGATTGACATGGGCCCGGAGGCCGAGAAATCTAAGAATAGGAGACCGCATGAAACACTCAAAACCCAATGTTGGCGAACGCGTTGAGCCAACACGTTTCTTACATGTGGATGGCGGTATCTGCGAAATCGGCCAGCCAAAACAGCGCTGGTCCGTATTGTTTGTCTATCGTGGTCGACACTGCCCGCGGTGTAAACGGTATCTGAACAAGCTGAACGATCAGCTGTCAGACTGGACTGCGAAAATGGATGTGATCGTCCTGTCCGCAGACACCAAAGACAAAGCCGTGGCTGATCGAGAAGAGTTCGAGTGGCGTTTTGATCTGTGTTACGGGTTGACGGTGCCTCAGATGCGGGACCTTGGCCTTTACGTGTCTGACCCTTTGTCCAAAGCCGAGACTGATCAGCCTTTTGCAGAACCGGGCATGTTTGCGATGCGCCCGGACGGAAGCTTGATGCTGGCTGATATTTCAAACGGTCCGGCGGCCCGTCCCGATCTGGATGAACTTTTGGACGGGATGATCTTTAACATCGACAATGATCGTCCCGTGCGCGGCACAACATGAGCAAGATACACTCGGTTCAGGCCCAACTGTTCAACGTGCCTCTGGCCGAAGTGCTGGTCGACGCCAAACATGGTGACCACACCTTTTTCCAACTGATCACGGTCACGGTGCGCACAGAAGAAGGCGTGGAAGGCGTGGGGTACACTTATACCGGCGGTAAGGGCGGTCATGCGGTGCTGGCGATGATGCAGCACGATCTGATACCCTTTTTGATCGGCAAGGACAGTAGTCAGATTGAGGTTTTGTACGACGCCATGCTGTGGCATGTGCACTACGTTGCTCGGGGTGGCATCGCGTCTTTTGCGATCTCGGCTGTGGACATCGCACTGTGGGACATTCGCGGGAAACAAAGCGGTCAGCCTTTGTGGAAAATGGCCGGGGGTGTGTCAGATCGTTGTAAGGCCTATGCCGGGGGAATTGACCTGAACTTCCCTCTGGAAAAACTACTGGCGCAAACCGAAGGCTATATGCAGCGCGGATTCAACGGTGTTAAAATCAAGGTGGGTCAGCCCGAGTTGTCCGAGGACCTGAGGCGCGCAGCGGCGGTGCGCGACCTGCTTGGCCAGGATAGGTTTTTTATGGTCGACGCCAATTATTCAATGTCCGTCGATCAGGCGGTTTCGGTGGCGCGTGGGTTCTCAGAGTTCGACATCTTGTGGTTCGAAGAACCCATCATTCCCGATGACTACAAGGGGTATGGTCGTATTGCGGCGGAAACTGGTGTGCCTTTGGCGATGGGGGAAAACCTGCACACGATCCATGAGTTCGAGTATGCGTTTGCAGATGCCAGTCTGAGTTTCATTCAACCTGACGCGTCCAACTGTGGTGGCATCACGGGGTGGTTGCAGGTGGCCGCACGCAGCGCCCAACACAGTATTCCGGTGTGCAGCCATGGCATGCAGGAGCTGCATGTCAGCCTGGTGTCCGCGCAACCAAATCCGGGCTGGCTGGAAGTTCATTCGTTTCCGATAGACCAATACACACAGCGTCCGCTGGTCGTTGAGGATTGCCAGGCCGTGGCCCCCGATACTCCGGGAACAGGGGTGGTTTTTGATTGGGACATGCTGAACGCTGAACACAAAGACACGCCCTGATCGCCTGCGCTTGTTGGATTAGTTGTTGCGACAGGGGATAAAACACGGGCAGTTTGGTTTGGGACACGAGGACAGCAATCCGGTATGGCAACACAATCCGAACCTAGGGCGGTTTTTCTGACCGGCAGCCTGATGCGTCACGTGACGCGTATGTCGTTGACCACCAGCATTGGCCTGATGGCGATTTTTGCGGTCGATTTCGTCGATATGATTTTCATCTCCATGCTGGGCAATGACGCTTTGGCGGCTGCGGTCGGCTATGCGGGAACGCTGTTGTTCTTTACCAATTCCATCAATGTTGGCCTATCGATCGCGGCCGGGGCGCTGGTGGCCAAGGAACTGGGCGCCGGGCGGTCGGAACAGGCTCGCCAATATGCGACCAGCGTAGCAATTCTGGGCATTCTGGTCGGTTTCACCGTGTCTGTCATTGCTCTGTTTAACCTGCCCTTTTTCCTGTCCCTACTGGGGGCCGAAGGTGAGGTACTCCGCCTTGCGGCGCGTTATATAACAATCATCCTGCCGACCATGTGGGTGATGGCTTTGGCCATGACGGGAATGGCTGTGTTGCGCGCGCATGGCGATGCGCGCCGATCAATGCAGGCCACGATCTATGGCGGCGTGGTAAACGCTGTGCTGGACCCGATCCTGATCTTTGCCGTGGGGTTGGGCTTGGATGGGGCGGCCATAGCTTCGGTCATTGCTCGCATTTTCATATTAGTCGCCGCAGTCCGGCCCGCGCTGCGCGTGCATCGTGGCTTTGCCCGGCCATCGCTAATACAGGTGGTTTCGGATTTGGGGCCAGTGCGCGCAATTGCTATCCCTGCTGTATTGACCAACGTGGCCACCCCCATCGGCAACGCCATCGTTATCCGCGAGGTTGCTCAGTTCGGAACCGATGCGGTGGCCGGGATGGCCGTCATAGGGCGGTTGACCCCCGTTGCGTTCTCGGTCGTGTTTGCCCTCTCGGGAGCCATTGGTCCCATCGTCGGGCAAAATTTCGGGGCAGGGCAGTATGACCGTGTGAAGGATGCCTTTCTGGCCGGTGTCAAATTCACCGCCGTTTACGTCTGCCTGATGGCCGCCACGCTTTTCCTGCTGCGCGCGCCCATCGCCGACCTGTTTCAGGCGCAGGGCGAGACCCGGGCGCTGATCTATCTGTTTTGTGGTCCACTGGCGCTTGCGTCGTTTTTCAACGGGGTGATCTTTGTGGCCAATGCCAGTTTCAACAATCTCGGGCATCCGGTGTATTCGACCTGGGTCAATTGGGGGCGGCATACTTTGGGCACATGGCCTTTTGCCGTGGCCGGTGCCTATATCGCAGGCGCGCCCGGTGTGCTGATCGGGCAGGCGTTGGGCGGCGTTATCTTTGCGGTGATCTGCTGGGTACTGGTCCGCCGGGTCGTGTCCACTCTGGCGGTGCCACAACCGGCTGATCCCTTTGCAGGGCAGACCCGGTTGCAGGCTCTGTTTGGGCGGCGAGGCTGGTAGAGGCCCGGGCTAGTTGCCCTGATTGCGCGCTTCCAACCGTTCCAGATTGACCACAGTGGACAACATCAGGCGATCATGGGTCCAATCCTCGGTCTGTTGAACCGATGCAGCGCCCAGACCCAAAACCGTTGCAAACACCAGTGTCAGACCAAGGAACATGACTGGCATAGAGGACTGAACCGCCGGCGCATCTGCCAGCGCAATGACCCGCTGGCGCAGCACACGTTTCGCCTTGCCGCCTGTAACCAGCGCGACATTCAAGACCCGCGGGCTGCCGCGCACCACGGTACGGGCGCAATAGTCCAGCAGACACGAAGTATAATCCCGCGCGTCAATTCCAGAACGGGCAACGACGGATTGATCGCAGGCCAGCTCTCGCAGCCGATCGAACTGGTATTTCAGCGCCACGTAAGCCGGGTTCCAGAACAGCAGCGGGCGCAATAGTTCAAAGCCCAGCTCCCATTCGACATCCCCGGCACGCACATGCTGAAGTTCATGCGCAAGGGCAAAGCGCAGCTCGCGTGGGGTGTCCAGCAGATGGCTGGGCAGGACAACATGACGTCTGCGCAGGCCCCGCACCGCGAACGGAACGGCGATGCGGTCAGACAGGCGGATGTCCACCTTGGCCGAGTGGCGCCACAGAAAACTGTTGTTGACTGTGTCCCGGATCGCCAGCCCGTCGCGGACAATGCGCAAAGCATAGGCCAAGGAGGCCAGTGCCATAAGCGCCAGGATCGCAGACACGATTTGATACTCGCCGCTGAAGATCACCTCGCCCCATCTCTGGCGCGTGTTCAGCAGCGCTTCGAACTGGGTCGCAGGCATCGCGATGTCACCGCGCAGATAAGCCGCCACGGCGATATCGCCGATGGCCACCGGCCCCCCGGCCGGGGCGTGTGCAGCCAGAGCGGACACGCCAAGCGCCAGAAGAGGGCTGAGAACAACACACAAACAAAGTGCCTTGAGCGCGCGCAGCTGTGCCACAAAACCGTGGCTCAGTGTTGTTTTGGACAGGACGCCTCGGGCAACCAGCCACACAATGGCCGCAAGGACCAGGACCAGGTTCAATTCCAGATACGCGTCGAGAACCGGTTTAACCGCTGTCATTTTGCAGTCTCCTCTCTACCAGTGCTCGAATATCCTCCAAATCGGCTTCGCTCAGCCCTGCGTCGTCGACTAGACGCGCCACCAACGAGGCGGGCGTGTCGTCGAACAACGTGCGGGAGAGGTTCTGCAGCGATCGCGCCTGATACCTGTCTTTCTCCAGAAGCGGTGTATAGATCAGCGTCTTGCCGTCCTTGCGGCTTTCGACAAAGCCTTTTTCGTCGAGAATTCGCAGGATGGTCGCGCCGGATGTATAAGCCAGATTGCGTTCCGGGGGCAGGCGATCAAGCACGTCACGGACCGAGCCCTGACCCAGTGCCCAGAGTTCGTTCATGAACTCAAGCTCCACTTCGGTCAGCAGGTTTGTTGTTTTTTTCTTTCGCATCGGTCTTTCATGTCGCATTTTTTATTATGCCTGACAGACAAGCATCCTTTCGCCATTTCGCAAAGCTCAAACTTTCCAGAACACGAAGACGCCCCAGCCGACAGACAGGAAGAGCGGCGTCCAAACAGGCTGGCCCACCAATCCAAGCCACGCCAGAAAGATATAGACCGAGCCCAGAAGGGTGATGAACAGCCGATCGCCCAATGTGGTCGTCAGGCCCAGCACGCCGCGCCGTTCGATCCCGTCGCGGAACTTTGTGCCTTCGAGTATGCCAATCAGGGCAATCGCCGAGAAGATGCCCACAAACACCGCCAGTGTTGCCGGGGTCCAGGCCATCCAGAAATCCGGCCACAAAGGCGCGGTCCAGGAAAACCCTTTTTCCTCTTGCTGGCCGACGCTGCCCCAACCGGCAGTCTGCGCCAGCGTTGTTGTCGGGAAAAGCAGGGGGAGGGTGAGTAGAAGTTTACGCATATCGAACCTCACACACGGCCCATCGCGAAACCACGCGCGATGTAGTTACGGACAAACCAGATGACGATGGCGCCGGGGATGATGGTCAAAGTGCCGGCAGCAGCCAGCAGGCCAAGCTCGTACCCCGCGCTGGAGGCCGTGCGTGTCATCACGGCCGCGATGGGTTTGGCCTCGACCGCTGTTAGCGTTTTGGCCAGCAGCATCTCCACCCATGAGAACATGAAACAGAAGAACGCCGCCACGCCCACACCCGCTTTGATGTTGGGCAGGAAGATCGTCACGAAAAACCGGGGGAAGGAATAGCCGTCTACGTAAGCCGTTTCATCCAGCTCTTTCGGGATGCCGCGCATGAAACCTTCCAATATCCACACCGCCAGCGGCACGTTGAACAGCGTGTGTGCTAAGGCTACGGCCAGATAGGTGTCGAACAGACCGATGGAGGAGTAGAGCTGAAAGAACGGCAGCGCGAATACGGCAGCCGGGGCCATCCGGTTGGTCAGCAGCCAGAAGAACAGCTGCTTGTCACCCAGGAACCGATACCGAGAGAACGCATAGGCCGCAGGCAAGGCAACACAGACCGAAAGCACCGTGTTCAGCGTCACGTAGGTGATCGAGTTGATGTAGCCCCAATACCACGTTGGGTCGGTGAAGATCGTGGTGTAATTCTCCAGCGTAAAGGTTTGGGGAAAAAGGGAAAAGCCCGACAGGATTTCATTCGTGGTCTTGAAGGACATCGCCACCAGCCAATAGATCGGCAGCATCAGGAACGCGATGTAAAGTATCGGGATGATGGAACGCTTTTTCATTCTGCGTCATCCTTTGTCATCAGAGTGTAGAAGAGCCACGACACAAGCAGCGTGATGGCGAAATAGATCAGGCTCATCGCTGCCGCAGGGCCAAGGTCGAACTGTCCCAACGCGATCTTCACAAGGTCAATCGATAGCAAGGTGGTCGAGTTGCCGGGGCCACCGCCGGTCAGAACAAACGGCTCAGTGTAGATGTTGAAACTGTCCATGAACCGCAGCAGGATGGCGATGGTCAGAACCGTCTTCATCTTGGGCAATTGGATATACCGGAACACCGACCACGGGCTGGCGCCGTCAATCTTGGCGGCCTGGTAATAGGCGTCGGGGATCGAAACCAGGCCCGCATAGCACAGCAGCACCACCAGTGAGGTCCAGTGCCAGACATCCATCACAATGACTGTAATCCATGCCGACAGAGGCTGTTGGGTCATGTCATAGTTGATGCCCAGGACGTCGTTCAGGAAATATCCCAGCAGGCCGATTTTAGGCAGGGTAAAGATGTTCCACATCGAGCCCACCACGTTCCACGGGATCAGCATCGGTAGGGCCATCAGAACCAGACAGACTGGCACCCAAAAGCCTTTGCGCGGCATGGACAGGGCGACGATGATGCCCAAGGGCACCTCGATGATCAGGATCATGAAGGTAAACAGGAACTGTCGCCCCAAAGCGGCCTGAAAGCGATCGGATCTCAGGATTTGCTCGAACCAGCCCAGCCCCTCCCAGAAGAACTGATTGTTGCCAAAGGTTTCCTGCACCGAGTAATTGACCACCGTCATCATCGGCACCAGCGCGTTGAACGCAACCAGCGCCAGAACCGGCAGGACAAAGAACCAGGCTCTTTGATTTTCCGTTCTCATCTACCGCGCTCCTTGGTTGCGATCCAGCCGTCGCGGTACACGCGCGATTGTTCAGGTTTGAATTGCAGGAAAACATGTGATCCCGGGTTGGGTGCGTTGTGTTCGGCGACAGCCTTGAGGGCGGTATTGCCGACCATAGCGCTGACCACATAGTGGCGACCAATATCGGCGACCTTGGTCACTTGCGCAGGGATACCGGATTCTCCAAAGCTCACATATTCCGGACGAATGCCCAGATCGGTGCGACCGCCGTCGCCATGGGTTGGTCCTTCAAGTGCCACTTCGTGGCCTTCAAAGATGGCGCGGTCGCCCTTTACCTCGCAGGGCAGGACATTCATGCCGGGCGAGCCGATGAAATGGCCGACAAATGTGTGCTGAGGGCGCTCGAACAGCTCAACCGGCGTGCCGATCTGAACCACTTCGCCGTCCTGCATCACCACAACCTCATCCGCAAAGGTCAGCGCCTCGGTCTGGTCGTGGGTCACGTAGATCATCGTCGCTTTGACGCGCTGGTGCAGCTCTTTCAGCTTTGATCGCAGCTTCCATTTCAGATGCGGGTCGATCACAGTCAGCGGTTCGTCAAACATCACCGCGTTGACATCGTCACGGACCAAACCACGACCCATCGAGATTTTCTGTTTGTTATCCGGGCTCAGACCCGACGCGCGGGTGCTCAGCATGTCAGAGACGTCCAGCATCTCGGCAATCTCATCCACGCGGCGTTTTATCGTTGCCGCATCGACGCCCCGGTTCTTTAGCGGAAAGGCCAGATTTTCACCCACGGTCATGGTGTCGTAGATCACCGGAAACTGAAACACCTGCGCAATGTTGCGCTGATCCGGGGGCAGGGAGGTCACGTCGCGATCATCGAACAAAATCTGCCCCTCGGACGGGGTCAGCAGGCCCGAGATGATATTCAGCAGCGTGGATTTCCCGCAACCCGACGGCCCCAGCAGCGCATAGGCCCCGCCATCGCGCCAGGTGACGTCGATTTCTTTCAGCGCATAATCCTCGGGCCCTTTGGGCGATGGCATATAGCTGTGGCGAAGGTTTGAAAGCTTGATCTGCGCCATGTCAGGCCACCCTTTGGCCGTCTTGGCCGAAATACCGGCAATGGGCCGGGTTCATGTAAAATACGTGATCTTCTCCTACCCGATAGGGATGTACGCCGGTCGCCAGTGAGACCCAGGCATCCTCGCCATGCTGGAAATGTGCGCTGGAATCCGAGCCCGAAAGCTCAGTCACTATGACCCGACCGGTCAATTCTACATCCGCGTCCGTGGTCCGGAGCGGCGTCACACGATGAGGGCGGACCGCTACAGTGTATTCACCATCTGCGATATCGGTAACCGTCCATTTTCCGCCGCCTGCCAGATGCGCCTGTGTGCCTGACACGGTTATGTGGCCGACATTGATGGGCGGGTCTGAAAACACCCGTGCGGCGGCGATGTTTTCCGGGTTGCGATAGATGTCTGCGGTTGGGCCGAACTGGGTCACGCGACCATCTTCCATCAGGGCGGTTTGACCGCCCAGCAGCAGTGCCTCCTCGGGCTCCGACGTCGCATAGACCACCACTGCACCGCGACCTGCGAACAGATCGGGCAGTTGTTCACGCAGTTCTTCGCGCAGTTTGTAATCCAGGTTGGCCAGCGGTTCGTCCAGAAACACCGCGCGGCTTTCCTTGGCAATTGCTCGGGCCAGCGCCGTACGTTGCTGTTGTCCGCCCGACAGCTCATGTGGGCGGCGGTGCAGCATCGGGCGCAGTTGCAGCAGGTCGGCGGCCTCTTCGACGCGGCCTTCGACTTCGGATTGCGCCATGCCCGCCACGCGCAGCGGCGAGGCGATGTTGTCGAAGACGGTCATATGCGGGTAGTTCACAAAGAACTGGTGCACCAGGCTGATTTTGCGCTTTTGCGTGTTCAGCCGCGTGACGTCCTGCCCGTCCATCAGCACCTTGCCCAAGGCAATCGGATCCAGCCCGGCCATCATCTTGATAAGAGAGGTCTTGCCTGATCCTGTGGCGCCCAGCAGCACATTGAAATGGCCGGTCTGCAGCGTCAGATTAGTGGGTTTGATATGGATGACGTTGCCGACCCTTTTGGTCGCGTCCTGTAATTCGATCATGTCGGTGGATTCCGGTCTTTCAGTGCAACGCACTGGTCTTGGGGTGGGGATGCCTGAAGCGGCACCCCCGGGGTTTCAAAGGCTTACTGAGACTGCCAGCGCTGAACCAGTTCGTCATAGTTGACGGTCTGGCCCTGCGGCTTTTCGTTGTCCAGCTTGGCCTTGGGCGAGCCCGCCTTTTCCAGCCAGAAGGCGGGATCCTGCGGTTCGTTCAGGCGCGGGCCGCAGCCACCGTAGACACCGGCGCTTTCATCCGCGGCCTGCATACGGGCCATGGTGATGTCCATCTCTTCGGCCAGACGGTCCATCGCCTCTTGCGGGGTGAAGGCGCCCGAGTTCACGTCACCGATCTGCTGCCACCAGATCTGGGCCAGCTTCGGATAGTCCGGCACGTTGATACCGGTTGGCGACCATGCCACACGGTCGGGTGAGCGGTAGAACTCGACCAGACCACCCAGCTTGGGAGCGCGTTCCGTGAACGACTCGTGGTTGACCGAGCTGTCGCGGATGAAGGTCAGCCCCACATGGGATTTCTTCACATCGACAGTCTTGGACGTCACGAACTGAGCGTAGAGCCACGCCGCCTGAGCACGATCCGCAGGGGTCGACTTCAGGAAGGTCCAGGATCCCACGTCCTGATAGCCAACTTTCTGGCCATCTTCCCAATAGGGGCCATGCGGACTGGGCGCCATGCGCCACAGAGGCGTGCCTTCGTCATCCACAGTGTTATTGCCTTCGGACTTCGGCTTGACCATGTCGGCGGTAAAGGCGGTGTACCAGAAGATCTGCTGGGCCACGTTGCCCTGGCTAAGCGCCGGCAGCGACTGGTAGAAGTCATAAGACGCCGCACCCGGAGGTGCATAGTTCCGCAGCCACTCATCCCACTTGCGGATCGCATAGACCGCGGCCGGACCGTTGGCCGCACCACCGCGCGATACGGACGCGCCGACAGGATTACAGGTGCCCGCTTCCATGCGGATGCCCCATTCGTCGACCGGGATACCGTTTGGCTCACCCACATCTCCGGCTCCAGCCATCGACAGCCAGGCATCGGTCATACGCCAGCCAAGGTCAGGCGCACGTTTGCCGTAATCCATGTGTCCATAGATCGTGGTGCCGTCGACTTCTTTCACGTCGTTGGTGAAGAAATCGGCGATGTCTTCGTAAGCTGACCAGTTGACCGGAACACCCAGATCATAGCCGTACTTCTCTTTGAATGCGGCTTTGTTGGCCTCATCATCGAACCAGTCCTTGCGGAACCAGTAGAGGTTGGCGAACTGCTGGTCGGGCAGCTGATACAGCTTGCCGTCCGGACCGGTGGTGAACTGAATGCCCATGAAGTCATCCAGATCCAGCGTTGGCGAGGTCGTGCCCGCCCAGTCGCCGCCCATCATGTCGGTCAGCGGATAGGCCAGTTGCAGACGCGAATGCGTACCGATCAGGTCGCTGTCATTGACATAGCCGTCATACAGGTTCCGACCGGTTTGCAGCTGGGTCTGTACGGCCTGGACTACTTCGCCCTCACCAAGAATCTGGTGGTTGACCTTGATGCCCGTGATCTCTTCGAATGCCTTGGTCAGGACCTCGGATTCGTAGGAGTGGGTCGGAATGCCTTCGGACAGAACATTGATTTCCATGCCATTGTAAGGCTGTGCAGCTTCGATGAACCATTGCATTTCCGCCATCTGCTCGTCTTTCGACAGGGTCGATGGCTGGAACTCGTCGTCGATCCAGCGCTGTGCTGCGGCTTCGTCGGCCCAAACGGGACCGTGCCCCGCAATGACGGCAGCCGCCGCCACTGCGGAAAGTAGATGTCTCCGCATCTGTTTCCTCCCAGAATTTATGGTTATCCGGCTTGAACCGGATGGCGATCAGCATCAGCGATTTTTCGCACATGTGTCAAACTAATTTTTTAGTAATTGAGGGGTAATCGCGATAGTGCATTGTTTTTATGGGGTTATGTCTCGAAATTCGACCCCGGCTTGATGACGCCGTAATGTTGCAGCGGATACCCGGCTTCTGTCCTTGCCAAGCTATTGATTCTTTGTAAGCTGTTTGAGAAATCACGCGTTTCGTTCGTGATTTTCCGTGAAGTGGTTTCAGATATTTCTATTGCGCGGCTGAGGATAGGTGATGTCCCAAAGTCTTTTGAAGTACACGCGTGTTCTGGAAATTGTGGGCGATACGATCAAGGTCAGGGTGCCGTTGGACGGCTCTGCTCAGGCAGTCGTTCGGTTCAACGATCTGGCCGTGATCGAAACGGTGGACGGGCACAAGACACTGGCGCAGGCGATCTTCATCGATCGGGATGTGGTGACGCTGCAGGTGTTTTCGGGCACCAAGGGAATCTCGACCGAGGCGACGGCAACCTTCCTTGGCCATCCTATGCAGACCCCGTATTCAGCCAACATTCTGGGGCGTGTGTTTGACGGGGCGGGTGAGGCGATCGACGGTGGGCCGGATCTGTCGGCAGAGCCCCGGATCGATATCGGTGGGCCGACGGTAAACCCTGTAGAGCGTGCAGTGCCGAACAAGATGATCCGCACCGATGTGCCGATGATCGACGTGTTTAACACGCTGGTGGAAAGCCAGAAGATCCCGATCTTTTCGGTCTCGGGCGAACCCTTCAATACCTTCCTCAGCCGCATTGGCATTCAGGCGGACGCCGATGTTGTGGTGTTCGGCGGATTGGGACTGATTTTCGATGACTATTATACGTTCCGTACGTCTTTCGAGGACGCTGGCGTGTTCTCGCGGACGGTGATGTTTGTTAATCAGGCGATGGACCCTTTGGTGGAACGCCTGCTGGTGCCTGACATGGCACTGGCCGTGGCCGAGAAGTTCGCGGTGGAAGAGGGCAAGCGCGTTCTGGTTTTGCTGACAGACATGACGGCCTATGCCGATGCGATGAAAGAGGTCGGCATCAGCCAAGAACGTGTGCCATCGCAGCGGGGTTACATGGGAGACCTCTATTCTCAGCTGGCGCGGCGATACGAGAAGGCTTGTGATTACGCCAAAGGCGGGTCGGTCACTGTGCTGACCGTCACGACGATGCCGGGCAATGACGTGACCCATCCTGTGCCGGACAACACGGGTTATATCACCGAAGGGCAGATCTATTTACACTCGGGCGTGATCGACCCGTTTGGCAGCCTGTCGCGCCTCAAGCAGAACGTGATCGGCAAAACCACTCGCGAAGATCACGGCCAGATCATGAACACGATGATCCGGTTCTATTCTGAAAGCCGCGATGCCGCGCAGAAACAGGCCATGGCCTTTGATCTGTCGGATTATGATCACCAATTGCTGAAATTCGGAGCCCTGTTCCGCGCGCGTTTCATGGATATCAACGTCTCGATCCCGCTGGAGGAGGCGTTGGATCTGGGCTGGAAAACTCTGGCGGAATGTTTCGCGCCCGGACAGTTGTTGATGAAGCAGGCTTTGATCGACAAGTATTTCCCAAAGGATGCCGATGGCACGGTTGCAGCTGAATAAATCGTCGTTGGCCCGTCAGCAGATGCAGTTGAAAAGCTATGAGCGGTTCTTGCCGTCACTGGATCTCAAACGCCAGCAATTGATGGCGGAACGCGCCAAGGCGCGGACGGACGTCATGCGCCTGCAGCAAGAGGTTCGAGATCTGGCGCAGCAGGTCGGGGAAAAGCTGCCGATGCTGGCGCAGCAGGGTGTCGATCTGAACGGGTTGGTGGAGCTGAAGGATTACAAGGTCACCGAAGTCAACGTGGTGGGTGTCAAAATGCCTGCGCTTGACCGGATCGAGGTCGCGGTGCGACCGTATTCCTTGTTGGCAAAACCGCATTGGGTCGATGCGACAGCGCAGTTGTTGCATGACATGATCGAGGCCCGCCTGCGCGTCACAGTGGCCAAAGCACGGGTGAAGATTTTCGACAAAGCTGTGGCCACGATCACCCAGCGCGTCAACCTTTTCGAAAAGGTTCTGATCCCACGGGCCAAGGCCAACATCAAGAAAATCCGCATCTATCTGAGTGATGAGCAGATGCAGGCGGTCGTGCGTTCGAAAATTTCGAAACGTAAGCACGCGCAGGAGGCTGTGTCGTGAGTGTTGCAAGGCTCAGTAAACTGTCGCTGGTTGGACCCGCCGCACGTAAGACCGATACACTTGAGGCCCTGCAGGATCTTGGCTGCATGCACGTTTTGCCGCTTGCCTCTCCGCCTGATGAGCCGGAAAAGATCAACCAACGCGGGGCGCGGGACGCCTATAAGGCATTGCGGTTTCTGACCGATGTGGCGGATCCGCGCCGTCAGATTCAGCGTGATCCCGACTTCGATATGGATCAGTTTGTCCGGGATGTGCTGGATCTGATGCAACGCAGCCGCGAGATGCTGGATCGGCGGGATTTTCTGGCCCATCGGATTGCGCAGGTGCGTCCTTGGGGGGATCTGGATTTCCCGCCCGCCGAGGTTCTGGCGGACAATCGGTTGTGGTTCTACCAACTGCCACTCAAGCATCGGGATGCGTTGGGCGACCTGACACTGCCGTGGGCGATATTGGAGCAGGACCACCGCTTTATCTATGCGGTGTTGATTGGCCCCGATGACCCAGGCGACGACATCCTGCCGGTTCCGCGTACACACACTGGGTCGCTGCCCATTCACGAGCTAGAGGCGCAGTTGGAAGAGGCCGAGATCGCGATTGAAACCCTTGAGGCCGAGCGGGTGGCACAGACGCGCTATCTGACCCTGATGCGGCGCAACCTGTCGGCGGCGGAAAGTGCTGCGGAACTGGCCCATGCGACCCAGAAAGTGCGCGATGAAAACGCCATGTTCGCGTTGCAGGGCTGGGTGCCCGAGGATCGTATTGATGCGGTGCTGGACATGGCCAAATCCAAGAACGGCGCCGTTTTGATCGAAAGACCCGGCCCCGAAGACATCCCACCCACATTGCTGGAACAACCAGACAAGCGCGCCGCTGCGGTAGATCTGGCGCTGTTCTATCAGGTGCCTGGCTACAAGGACTGGGATCCCAGCATCATCGTCGCCGCCTCATTCGCGATTTTCTTTGCGATGATCGTCGCTGATGCAGGGTATGGGGCGGTCATCTTTGTGGGGCTTTTGTTGTTCTGGAAACGGTTGGCAGGAACGGCCAAAGAACGATCTTGGCGGCGTTTCGGGTTGATCGTCTCGGGCGCAACGATCCTGTATGGCGTTCTGGTTGGCAGTTATTTCGGTGTGATACCGCCCCAGGGGTCGGTTTGGGCCAAACTCAAACTTCTCGACCTCAACAACTTCGGCGCAATGATGATGATTTCGATTGTTGTCGGCGTCTTGCATCTGGTTCTGGCCAATGCACTGGCCGCGCGGGCCGCATGGGGGCAACGCAAGGCGCTTGCCAATCTGGGCTGGATCGCAGTTCTGGTCGGTGGGTTCGTCATGTGGCTTGCCTATATGAAAGGGGCCTCGCTGGTCTCGGGCGGCGCACTGGCGGGGACGGGCGTTCTGGCAATCGTGCTGTTTTCCAGCGAGCGGGTCATCAAAACACCGACCGACTGGCTGTGGCGATTCCTGGAAGGTCTGCAGAGCTTGGCCGGGGCGATGGGCGCGTTCGGAGATGTCCTGAGTTACATGCGCCTGTTTGCGCTGGGGCTGGCCTCGGCCTCGCTGGCGATCACCTTCAATGATCTGGCAATGTCAGTGATGCAAGCGCTCAAGGGACCGGGCATCCTGTTTGGCTTGCTGATCCTGATCATCGGCCATGTCCTTAATTTCGCGTTGGCGATGATGAGCGGCGTCGTCCACGGATTACGCCTCAACTACATCGAATTCTTTAAATGGGGTCTGCCGGATGAAGGCATTGTATTTCGTCCGTTCGCCCGCAAGGAGGTTCAGGAATGAATGAGCTTGTTCTTACATTGGGTTGGCTGGGTATCTATGCCCCCATGGCATTGGGCGCAGCGGCAAGCGCTATTGGGTGCTCTATCGCCGGAATGGCCAGTATCGGAGCTATGACTGAAACGGATGGCGGATATGGCCGTTTCGTTGGGGTTTCGGCCTTTCCCTCAACAATGGTGATTTACGGCATCGTCATCATGTTCACCTTGAACCGCGATGTGACCCCCGAAAATGCGGGCGGTTTGTTTGGGATCGGCATTCTGTCGGGCATCGCGCTGATGTATTGCGGCATATGGCAGGGTAGGGCCTGCGCAGCGGCCATCAACGCGACCAAAGAGAAACCCGAAATCTTCGGACTGGCGTTGGCCCCGGCTGCGATCATCGAAGGGTTCGGCGTCTTTGCCTTTGTCTTCGCTCTGGTCATCAGCGCGGGGATCAGTTGATGGCACAGGATGATAAGATCTCGCACGGGGTCGACGCCCTGATCGACAAACTGCGCAATGAAGGTGTCGCGGCCGGGCAGGCCGACGCGGAAAAGCTGCGTGGCGAAGCCAAGGCAGAGGCGGCGAAAATCCTGGCCGAAGCAAGGCGCGAGGCAGAGGCCTTTCAGAAAAAGGCCCGGGTCGAATCCGAAAATTACCGCGCCGCAGGGGAAGAGGCGCTGAATACCGCCATGCGCGATGCGGTACTAACCATGAAAGCCGGGCTGACGGATCGGTTTCGCGAAGATGTCGAGCGTCTGGTCACCAAGGAAATGTCCGACCCGGAACTGCTGAAACAGATGATCCTCGAAGTCGTCGGCCGCGCTGCCGAAAGGGCCAATCTGGACGGCAAGGTGCAAGTGATCCTTCCCGCCAAAGTCGCCACGCAAGAAGATATCAAGCAGAACGCCGATGACATTCAATCCGGCAAGCTGACGAAATACGTCTTAGGGCTGACCGCCAAAATGCTGCGGGAGCAGGTCGAGCTGCACGCCGCGGACAGTGCGCAGGACGGAATTCAGGTGCGGGCCGAGGATCAGGGCGTGGTGCTGGATTTGACGGACAAAGCGGTAGCCTCGTTGCTGATGGAGCATCTGCAGCCGCGCTTTCGTGCGGTGTTAGAAGGGGTGATCCGTTAACATGTCGAACCCCGACGCCTATATCGCCTTGATCAGCAGCCTGCCGGGTTCAGAACGTTTGTTTGTCGCAAAACAGCCGCCCCTGTCACGGCTCAGGTTGGATCGTCGCCTCAGTGCATTGACACCAAAAGACGCGCGCGTGCTGAAGGTGTTGGAACATGCGCTGAACTGGAGCGATTATGACATGGGCGTCACCGACGCGCAGGCCATCGCGCGTTGCAAAGACGCGGTTCGCGAAATCCCTCAACCAACCTTGCGCGCGTTGTTCACCGCGCGGATGGATCTGCGCACGGCCGTTGCGGCCTTGCGTTTGCGCAAACAGGGCGGCAGGCCCTCAACTGAGACCTTCGGCCTGGGCCGATGGAGCCGCCACATCCCTGCCAACTGGGCAGACCCTGGGTTTGGGTTGGAAACAGTGATGCCCTGGCTCAAAGAAGCCAAACAACTGCTGGACGCAGATGACCCGCTGGGTTTGGAGCGGCTGCTTTTGTCGGTCAGCCACAAGCAGCTAAAGCGCCATGCCGCCCGCCATTTGTTCGATTTTGAGGCCGTGGCGATCTATGTGCTGATCTGGAACATTTTCGACCGCTGGGCGCAAAGCAATGCGCAGGATGCGGCCAAACGATTTGAAAAGATGGCGCATCAGGCGATGGCCGGCGCCGTGGAAATCGATTTTGAGGGAGCAAGAACATGACGGCCCCAACCTCAGCCAAACAAACCGCCACCGCCCGCGTTATCGCGGTGCAGGAAGGGCTGGTGCAGATTCAGGCCAACCCGGATGCTGCGGGCCATCCCGGTCAGTTGGTCAAGAATGAGGTGGTGTTTATCCTACCCACACGTTCCGGTCGGGACGGGCGTCAGGAACGGTTGAAGGCCGAAGTTCTGCGCGTGCGCGGCGACACGGCGGATGTACAGGTTTATGAAAGCACTGATGGCGTGGCAGTGGGCGATCCGGTCGAACAATCGGGGCAGCTGTTGTCGGTCGAACTGGGCCCGGGCCTGTTGGGGCAGGTGTTTGACGGTTTGCAATCGCCACTGCCCAAGGTGGCCGCTGAATTCGGGACGTTCCTGCCTCGCGGGGCGGATGTGGCACCATTGGATACGCAGGCCAAATGGTCGTTCACGCCTTCGGTCAAGGTTGGCGACACGGTCACAGCAGGCGACAGTATCGGAACCGTGCCCGAAGGGCATTTTAGCCACAAGATCATGCTGCCCTTTAACTGGGTTGGCGACTACAAGGTTGTCTGGGTCCAAAAGGGCGCCGCCACGATCCACGACATTGTCGCGCGTCTTGAGGATGCGCAGGGGGGCGAGCATACACTGACCTTGTCGCAGAAATGGCCGGTGAGACGCCCTTTGCCGGAAAGCATCCTGAAACGCGCCCTGTCCGAGCGGCTGTACCCGACCGAGCCGATCCTGACCTCTCAGCGCCTGATTGATACGTTTTTCCCAATTGCGCGCGGGGGGACGGCCTGTATTCCGGGGCCTTTTGGGGCGGGTAAGACGGTTTTGCAGAACCTGATCGCACGGAACGCCAAGGTCGATATCGTGATCGTAGTGGCCTGCGGTGAACGCGCGGGCGAGGTGGTCGAGACCATTGCTGAATTCCCTAAGATGACCGACCCGACCACCGGCGGCAGCCTGATGGATCGGACGATCATCATCTGCAACACTTCCTCGATGCCCGTTGCCGCGCGTGAGGCGTCGATCTTCACCGGCATCACGCTGGGCGAGTATTACCGCCAGATGGGTTATGACGTGTTGCTAATCGCTGACAGCACCAGCCGTTGGGCGCAGGCGATGCGCGAAACCTCGGGCAAGCTCGAGGAGATTCCGGGCGAAGAAGGGTTCCCGGCTTATCTGGAAAGCTCGATCAAGGGCCTGTACGAGCGTGCCGGGGCGTTGAAAACCAATGACGGTGATCTGGGCAGCCTGACCCTGATCGGCACCGTGTCACCGGCGGGCGGCAACTTTGACGAACCGGTCACTCAGTCGACATTGTCGACGGTCAAGTGTTTCCTCGGCCTGTCGTCGGAACGCGCCTACAAACGGTTCTATCCGGCTGTTGATCCGATGCTCAGCTGGTCACGCTATCTGGATCAGCTGTCCGATTGGTATGACAAGAACGCCGAGGTTGGATGGACGGATAAGGTGCGCGATCTGTTGGCGTTGATCGAAAAGGGCGAACAAGTCGACCAGATGATGCAGGTGACCGGTGAAGAAGGTGTCACGATCGAAGATTTCGTCACCCAACAAAAAGGCCTGTTCGTGGATATGGTCTATCTGCAGCAGGATGCCTTTGACAAAGTGGACGCAACCGTACCGTTAGAACGTCAGAAGATGACCTTTAAACTGGTCTACGATGTCACGCAGTCAACGGCTGAATTTGCGGACAAGGCCGAGGTGCGGCACGTGTTCACCCAGCTCACCGGGTTGATAAAGAACTTCCACTACGCAGCAGAAAACACGCCGGAATTCAAATCCATCTGGGAACAGGTGCAGGGCCTGTGCCACGAAAAGTTCGGATTGTGATGCAGAAAAAGGTAGCCCGTAGGGGAAAGATGGATTGCCATTTAAATCATATACTTACGATGGCTAACCAAATCCTATTTGCGCCCATCGGCGCCTAAAAGATTTCATGCAAATGGCTAACCTGCCATAGGTAGGGAATAATTTCCATTTTACTTATGAAAGAGAGAAAGTACTCCCATGGAAAGTCCCTTACCTAAATGGGTACAGTTCCTGTTGCCGTTTCTGTCCATGGCCGCGTTTGCAATCATGTTTTGGCATTTGTGGTCTGATAGAACTGCCTCAGCGGGCACAGCAGCCGCGATAGCATTCGGCCTGTTGCTTTTCCGAATACTGCCAGATTTGGAGAGTATCCAAGTACTTGGGATGCAGGCCAAACTTCAAAAGCGTTTGGCGGAAGCAGACGACTTAATGAAGCGACTAAAGAGGATTACCGAAGCTCAGTCTAGACACACTGTATTCTCGCTTGCCTACTCTGGAAGGTGGGGAGGGATGCCCAAGGATGAAGAGCACGGCATGTACAAGAGAATAATCCAAGAACTCGAGTCTCAGAGTTTTGATGAAAAGGTTATCAATGAGATTGCAGCGCCATATCTGAGCATGGCATCGCGCGATCTATTGGCTGTTTTTACGAATGCTCTAACAGAAGTTTTAGGCGCGTACATGGTGGACTACAATAAGGCCATAACCGCACTAAAGCAGGCGTCAACTGGCGAAGAAAACTCTGCCAAGATACTGGAGCTGGAGCAAGCATTAGCAAGTTACCAAATCTCTATGATCTCAGAAGTATTCAACCAAAGTGACGACTGCAAAAATATACGTACTAAGGCGAATAGTTTGCTTGCCAAACTGTCACTTAATGACAGTGATCGAAGCAAGCTCGTCCAGCTTGTCGATGACGTGTCCAAACGAAGCAAAGAGATTTGGGAAAAACGAGATATTTCGGCTGAGACATTTGGATTCATTAGACAATACATAAAACGGACAACTGATATTTTTGAAATGCAATTCCCGGATGGCATTGCTGGTCCAGAATTGGAGTGATTGGAGTGTAAGTTATTGTTTTTAAAGTAAAAAATGGTAGCCCGTAGGGGAATCGAACCCCTCTTTCCAGGTTGAAAACCTGGCGTCCTAACCGATAGACGAACGGGCCACACTGGCTAACCTACGAAATCCCAAGGTTAGCCACAGCTAACCTATTGGAAAATAGGCGAAAATTCAAGCTGGTAGCCCGTAGGGGAATCGAACCCCTCTTTCCAGGTTGAAAACCTGGCGTCCTAACCGATAGACGAACGGGCCACAGCTGGCTTGTGGAGGGCCTTTTACGGTTTACCTAGCACCCCCGCAAGCCGAAAAACGCAGGGATGTGAAAGTTTTTTGGAGGCTCTGAAACCGCGATCAATTTGCCTCGGCGGCGTCCTCAAGCCTCAGCTGCACGCTCTGTCGGCCACCCCAGGTGTTGACCTCAAGCCGCCCGGCAAAATGGAACCGCGCACCGCCGTGATTGGACAGCTTGTCACCCATCGGGCCATCAAAGGCCCCAAAGGCGATGGCGTCCAATCCACCGCCCATGCCGTCGGACAGGGACAGTTTCAGATGGGTTTCACCGACACGTTTTGCAAACCGAACCTGCAGATCGGGCAGGGCATAGCGCGGGGCAGGGGCACTGGCCCCAAACGGACCTGCCTTTTCGATCTCTTCGATCAGATCCACCGTGGCCGCACCCGGCATCAGCGTGCCGTCCAGTTTCAGGTCGGCTGGGCCGCCGTCACCCGCGCCCTGTTTGGCCAGCAATTCACTTAGCCGCGCCATCGCTGGTTCCAACTGGTCGCGCATCACGGTCAGGCCCGCCGCCATCTTGTGGCCGCCGCCTTTGACCAACAGTCCTTCGGCTGCCAGCTTCTGGATTGAGGCCCCCAAATCGACGCCGGATATCGACCGGCCTGATCCTTTGCCCTCATCCCCGTCAAAGCCGATGACAATTGCGGGACGGTTGGCGTTTTCCTTCAGTCGCGACGCGACAATACCGACGACGCCGGGGTGCCAGCCTTCACCCGCTGCCCAAACCAGGGGCGCGTCCAGACCGCGGTCTTCGGCCTGATCCAGCGCGGCTGCGCGGACCGCGTTTTCGATATCGCGACGCTCGGTGTTCAGCTCGTCCAGCCGTTGCGATAGAGCCTCGGCCTCGGTTATCGAGTCGGTGCTGAGCAGGCGTGCGCCCAAATCGGCCTGGCCAATCCTGCCACCTGCATTCACCCGTGGCCCAAGCAGGAACCCCAGGTGATAACTGTTTGGCGCTGCATCCATCCGCGCCACGTCGGACAGTGCCACCAGACCCGGCCTTTGCCTTTGGGCCATGACCTTCAACCCCTGTCTCACCAGTGCCCGGTTTGCGCCGATCAGGGGGGCGACGTCGGCGACGGTTGCCAGGGCCACCAGATCGAGCAGGGAAATCAGGTCGGGGCTTTCGGCGCCGGCCTCACGCAACTGCCGCCCGGCTTCGACCAGCATCAGGAACACAACACCGGCGGCGCAGAGATAACCCAGGTCGCCGCTTTCATCCTGCCGGTTCGGGTTCACCACAGCGACACAATCAGGCAATGTCTCACCACCCAGATGGTGATCCAGGACGATGACATCGGCGTCTTTAGCAGCGGCAATAGGTTCGTGGCTGAGTGTGCCGCAATCGACGCAGATGATCAGGTCATGATTTGCAGCCAAAGCCTGCATGGCTGGTACATTAGGTCCATATCCTTCGTCGATCCTGTCAGGGACATAGAGCGTGGCCTTCAAGCCCATCTGCCGCAACCAGACCAGCAGCAAGGCGGCCGAGCTGCCGCCATCAACGTCATAATCTGCAAAAACGGCGATCCTCTGCCGGGCTTTGACCGCCGCCAGGAATCGTTTGGCGGCCGTTTCCATATCCCGCATAGAGCGCGGGTCTGGCAGCAGTTCTTTCAGTTTGGGATCCAGAAACCCCGGTGCTTCCATCGCCGGGACGCCACGCCGGGCCAGCACCTGACAGACCGCGCGGGGCAGGCCAGCCTGTTGCACCAGCATTTCGGTGGCGCGTTCCACGTCGGCTGTAGGGCCGACCCAGCGCCGCCCGGACAATGACTGTTCAACCCCTAGAAAGCTCATACCTTGCCTCTTATGTGCCAAGGCCGGACCCTCTCGGACCCGGCCTCTTCATCTTTGACAAATACTCTCGCCGAAGGCATCGGCGCAAGCTGTCATGCGTCGTCGTGCGGCCATGTCGGTGTACGATAGGACATGCGGCGTACCGAACCGGTTTTCGAACGCATCAGCAGCGTTGTTGTCTCAACCCAGCCTGGCTCGCGCTTGATGCGCGGCAGCAGAGAGCCGCCGGTGACGCCGGTCGCAGCAAAGATCACGTCCGCCGTCACCATCTCATCGCGGTCATAGACGCGGTCCAGATCGGCAATGCCGGCTTTGGCGGCGCGGCCGCGTTCGTCATCGTTGCGGAACAGCAGCCGACCATAGATCTGACCGCCCATGCATTTCAAAGCCGCTGCGGCCAGAACGCCCTCGGGGGCGCCACCCTGGCCCATATACATGTCGATGCCGGTCACTTCGCTTTCGGCGCAGTGCATGACACCAGCTACGTCGCCATCGGTGATCAGACGGATCGAGGCACCGGTTTCGCGCACTTCGGCAATCATCGCTTCGTGACGAGGACGTTCCAGAATGCAGACAGTGATGTCAGCAGGGGTGCAGTTCTTGGCCTTGGCCAGCGCTTCGACACGCTCGCGCGGGGTCATGTCCAGATTGACGACACCCTCGGGATAACCCGGCCCAACAGCCAGCTTGTCCATATAGACGTCGGGCGCGTGCAGCATTGAACCGCGGGGGCCCATGGCGATCACGGTCAACGCGTTGGGCATGTCCTTGGCGGTCAGCGTGGTGCCTTCCAGCGGATCCAGTGCGATATCCACGCCGGGGCCGTTGCCGGTGCCAACCTCTTCGCCAATGAACAGCATCGGCGCTTCGTCACGCTCGCCCTCACCGATGACCACGACACCCGCGATGTCCAGCAGGTTCAGCTGTTCGCGCATGGCATTCACCGCGGCCTGATCGGCGGCTTTTTCATCACCACGCCCAACCAGCGAGGCAGACGCAAGAGCGGCCTGTTCGGCAACCCGGGCAAGCCCCAGAGACAGCAGGCGGTCGTTGAAATCGGTTTTGGCAGCACTCATCTTGGGTATCCTCAGGTCAGTAAAGGCGTTGTGTTCGGCATAGCCTGCGCCTTGGGCAGGCTGCAAGAGTCAAACCTCTTCAATCCGCAATGCAACAGGTTCGCCGGAAACCACATCGGTCGCGCGGAACCCTTCCAGGGCAACGTCCAATGTGGCGCGTGTCGTCTTGTGTGTAACGATCAAAACAGGCGCGGTGCTTTCCGAGTGGCCGTATTGGCGCATCCTGTCGATCGACACACCAGCGTCGCCCAGAATTGCAGCCACTTTGGCCAGCGCTCCGGGTTTGTCGAACAGGGCAAGACGCAGGTAATAGGGGGCTGGCAGGCCGGTTATAGCCGGGGTCGCCTCTTGCAGAGAAGTCGCAGGGCGGCCAAAGGTCGAGATTTGCAGCCCTCGGGCCAGATCGCATACATCGCCCATCACCGCACTGGCAGTTGGGCCTTCGCCCGCGCCGGGACCGCGCAAGACAACCTGATCAACCGCGTCGCCTTCGATCACGACCATGTTGGTGCCGCCTTCCAACTGACCCAGGGCGGATGCACTGGGCACCAGACAGGGTTGCATGCGTTGTTCAAGACCGCGCGCGGATCTTTGCGCCACGCCCAGCAGTTTGATCCGATAACCCATGTCGGCGGCCTGATGAATGTCATCCAGGCTGATGTGCTGAATGCCCTCGATCTGTATTCCGTCGAAATTCGGTTTGGTGCCAAAAGCAATCGAGGACAGTAGTGCCAGCTTATGCGCTGCGTCGATCCCGCCCACGTCCAGGTTGGGGTCAGCTTCCAGATATCCCAGCTGCGCACATTCCTCGAACAGCGCGTTGTAACCTAGCTCCTGTGACTGCATCCGGGTCAGGATGTAATTACAGGTGCCATTCATCACGCCCATGACGCGCGTGATCTCGTTACCGGCCAGCCCTTCGGTCAGGGATTTGATCACCGGGATTCCACCCGCAACGGCAGCTTCGAACCGGATGACACGACCGGTGGCTTCGGCCTGTTCGGCCAGATCCTGACCGTGAATGGCCAGCAAGGCTTTGTTCGCTGTGACCACGTCCTTGCCGCTGGCCAGCGCCGCCTCGACCGAGGCTTTGGCGGGGCCGTTTTCACCGCCCATCAGTTCGACGAACACATCGATGTCGTCGCGTTTAGCCAGCGCCACCGGGTCGGTTTCCCAGACGTAATCGGACAGGTTCACGCCGCGATCTTTGGCTGCGTCCCGTGCTGATACAGCAGTGATCACTATCGGTCGGCCGGTGCGCGCCTGCAGCAGATCGGCATGGCGGCGGACGATTTTCACGACACCCACACCTACGGTTCCCAAGCCCGCAATTCCCAGCCGCAGCGCCTGTGTCATCCCGTGGGTTCCTTTCCGCTCGAATTCCCGTTGTTCAGGCTGTGCGCCCGTTTAGCGCTGCCTTACCGGGTTCGGGCCAGGGGTGCAATGCGTCGCGGTCCAGGACGGGGCTGTGAATTTGCCGGCTGTCAGTCGATTTCCACATTTTGCAATTCTTCTGACTTCTTCTGCAGCGCCTCGCGCCGCGCAAGAAGGTCTTCTTCGACCTCTGCCGCCTCGTTCACAGGGTCGATTGGGGGGCCGAGGTTTTCCTGCAATGGAATAAGCTTGGGATAGCGCGCGGATTTGACATCGGGCTGCTCCCGGCCTTCAAGTTCGGGGAAATTCGTGCATCCCGCACAGGCAAGAAACAGGATCAGCAAAGGCAGGGGCTTCATGCGCAACCTTTCAAGGACAATTGCAACCGTGATGCACCTTTTGCCCATTTGGTTCAAGCGGGGTTCTATCTGAACAGACGTTCAGATACGGTGTGGCCATGGCACGTACTCAGGGTTCTCATTCCGACATCACCGGCCCGCGCATCCGCGAAGCGGCGTTGGCATTGTTCGCACGCCATGGGTATGCGGCGGTGTCCATGCGCCAGATAGCAGCCGAGGTCGGTGTGCAGGCCGGGGCGCTTTATAATTACACGCCGGATAAACAGAGCCTTCTGTTCCGTCTGATGTACGAACATATGCAGGATCTGATTGCAGCCTACGCAGATCAGGACCAAACCGAAGACGCGGCCGAGGCGTTGCGCCAGTTTGTTGGATTTCACATACGCTTTCACCTGCAGCGCCCGGACGAAGTGTTCATCGCCTATATGGAGTTGCGTAATCTGTCGTCCGATAACTTCGCCCAAATTGAGGCGCTGCGCCGGACCTATGAAAACGCGCTGGAGGCTATTTTGCGCAAAGGGCAGGCGGCGGGCGCGTTTGACATCGCAGACACCAAGATCGCCACGCTCGCCGTGATTGCCATGCTGAACGGCGTGATGACCTGGTATCGGGCAGGCGGACGGTTGTCGCTGGACGAAGTCGAACAGGCGTATTGGGACATGGTGCACCGGTCTGTGACGGCCTGATTCAGTGGTACGGCACGTGCCTAGTGTGCGGGGCGAATGAACGTACCGTTTCGCAGCTCGCTGAAGGCTTGTTCAAGCTCGGCCCTTGTATTCATGACAATGGGGCCATGCCACGCCACCGGCTCATCAATTGGCGCGCCGGAGATCAGCAAGAACCGTACCCCGTCGGGGCCGGCTTGAACGGTGATCTCATCCCCTGTGCCAAAGCGCACAAGGGTTCTGTCGCCGGACATGTCGCGGATATTGACCTCTTGCCCGGCCACTTCCTTCTCAAGAAGAACGCCAGCGGGTTGTGATGCATCTGCAAAGGCGGCTTGTCCCTGGAAAACATAGGCAAAGGCGCGTCGGTAGGTGTCGATCCGAAAGGTCTTTTTAACCCCAGCCGGAACCTCGATGTCCAGGTATTGCGGGTCAGCTGCAATACCGTCTACGGGGCCAGTCTTGCCCCAAAACTGCCCCACGATCACGCGCACTGTGGTGCCGTCGTCGTCGGTGATCTCAGGTATCTCTTTGCTTTGGACATCCTGATATCGGGGCGCTGTCATTTTCTGATCTGACGGAAGATTGCCCCACAATTGAAACCCATGCATTTGACCCGACAGGTTTCCCTTCGGCATCTCCTGATGCAGAATGCCGGACCCGGCTGTCATCCACTGAACATCCCCCGCACCCAACGTCCCGCTATTGCCCAGCGAATCCGAATGCTCAACCGTTCCGGCCAGCACATACGTGATCGTTTCAATGCCGCGATGAGGGTGCCATGGAAATCCCGCCTGATAGTCCTGCGGTTGATCGTTCCGGAAATCATCGAACAGCAAAAACGGGTCCAACTCGGACGGGTCCTGAAACCCAAAGGCACGATGCAGTTTAACGCCTGCGCCTTCACGTGTGGGAACGGATTTCCGGGTTTCCAGGGTGGGTCTTAGGGACATTGTGGCCTCCTGCAGCAATGGGTCAGATGTAACCTGTGCACAGGATGCGTCAATTCGCAGGAATGAACGAGGAATGTGCGAAAACCCGCAGTCACTTTCGCCTCTGTCTTTCCCGGTGCAAAGCCGCTAAACCCGGTTGAAAAAAGCAGGGGATACGCATGCAACAGGAAGTTCTGGCAACTATCAAAGCCTCAGGCCCCAGACGCTGGCTGGGTGTTGGCATGCTGAGTGTCGTCGGTGGTCTGTCGATCTTTGTCGCACTGGCCAACCCGCCAGAACCGCAATGGGTGCTGTTCCTGCTTGTGGTTGGGGCTGCTGCGTTCTGGCTTGCGTATCGTATGTGGAGCGCGACCAACGAGTGGATTGAGTTGACCGAAACCGAGCTCAGAACCGGGGCAGGGCATCTTATCGCCAATGTTGAAGATATTGAGACCGTGGATCGCGGCGTCTTTGCGTTCAAACCGTCGAACGGATTTCTCGTAAAGACTCGCAGCAGCGCAAGGTATCACTGGGCGCCTGGCCTGTGGTGGCGACTGGGGCGACGAATTGGAATCGGCGGCATGACGGCAGCCGCCGAAAACAAGTTTATGTCAGAAATTCTCTCTGCAATGATTGCTAGCAGGACGTAACGGACACGTCTGCTGCAATTTCGTTAGTGAAACGCGGCCGCGTGAATACGAAGTTGGTAAAGACTTTGTCTCTTGCAACCCATCCATCACTCAGGATCGTTTCAAACACCGGTTCGTAATCGTTTGATGTCTCGACAATAATCAAAGTATCCTGATTGGGCATGGGCGGAAGATTGTCGCGCATGTTTCCAATGTTGGCGTTGGTCCAGATTGCACCGTATCCGCACTGTGTCGACCACCGAACGTAGTGGCGATCATCATCCTCATCAAACACAACCAGCGTTACACGCAATTTCAGTTCGCTGTTATTGCTCACCATCCGCTGCATGAGTTCATGCAATGACTCGATGTAAGTATCTGTAATCTGTTGTGTTTCACGCGAAATCAAGTCACCAACAGTGTAGGCGGCCTTTAGATTAGAGGCGCTTTGACGAAATCCGTCGAAAAAGGTGAAGGCGCCGGTTATGGTCCAAACCAACATCGGAAAGATTATGACAGCGTCCACGGTCATCATCCCGCGTTCATTACGCGAAAACGAGCCCAAGCGCCGGCGGATTCTTGAAAACAATCGCATGTTTTATGGCTCCTGAACGAAGGCAGTTGTCGAAGTTAGTGCGATCTGACCGGTCTCATCAACCAAAGCGCGCCCCATTGCCGAAGTTGGAAAAACGGGGTCGACTCTTGCACAGGCGCGCAAGATCATCAGTTCGTTTGATGCACCATTGCTGAATTCACGAACCGGTTTTACTTCTTCGGAATTGTCTGTGCAGTCAGCCTCGGCAGGCAGGTTCACACCTACAAACGCGTCTTGGATGATCATTTCCAGTTGTAGATTAGATGAGCAGTCCCTGATCACTGCCGCCTTTTCACAGATCGAAGCTTTGATCTCATCATGAGTGGGGTTAGCGCCCGTACCCAGGCGAATATCACGCACCGTCCGGTCCACTGAATGCTCCAGCATCGCCTGCTGCATGGTCACCAGTGAGTATTCCATTGCGCTGAGGATAAAGAACATGAACACCGGGAAAATGATCACGAACTCCACGGTCACCGCGCCGTTTTCCTTGCGCTTAAAACGCACCACTTTACCCAGGAGTTTGCGGATCATTGCGTCAACCTCAGCTTTTTGATCGAGGACGCGATGGATTCGAAAGCGTCTTCAAGTTCGTCACCGTCGACGTCGTAGACATGGCTGATCGAGCTTGCGCAATCAACGATTGTGTTCAGACCGCTTTGTGGGGCTTCAAAGGCGATACCATAGACGATCATGCCTTTGTCTTTGGCTGCACCGCAAATATTCGAGGTGCGCGAGTTCTTGGTTCCGGAACCTGTGCTTCTGTACACGTCACGATACCAATTCTGAACGTAGTTGCTTTCGAAATAGTAGTTGTTGACGGCATTCCAGTACACGGATGCCCGGTTGTACAGTTGAGGATAAGTAAGGCGGGTTGCCTCACCAGGCTCGTTGTCGCCGTAAGCGTGGTTGGCATACTGGTTCTGCTGGGTCCAGAAAAAGCGATCAGGATTGGTGGACACGCGTACGCTATATTCGCCTTGCTTACCATTGTTGCGGACAAAGTCCGGGTTGAACCAAACATTCGACATGCCATCACGATACTCGGATTCAAGACGGTACTGCGAAGTATTCTGCCCATCGGTCATCACGATGACCACCTTCAGCACGTCCTCTTCATACGAGAGAGGGCGGTCGTTGAATTTGTTGGGAACAATGCCTTCTGTAGCCAATTCGCTGGTAATGGTGCGGAATTGAGGATCTAACATTGCCGAACCCCATTTCATACCAATATCGATCGACGTGTTTCCGTTCGGCGTCAACGCGTCGATTTGATCATGCAGATCATCAATATCGTCGGTCAATGCCGTGATCTCACTACCTGAACGTACCGGACAAACAGGGGCCGAGATTGGGTTTTCCGAATTTGTGAAAACGTCAAAATGGCCGGTTCTTTGCAGAACGGTCGACGGGCTCAGCGCAGCGCTGTTGAACTGGCTGGAAGTGAAGTTCACGCAATGGGAATAATTGTGTTCGGAAGAAACGTTGTCAAACTTGTCCAGAATGTTTGCACCAGCGTTGACCTGAGTTGCGTATGGAATAATGGAAATCGAAATTGTGTCTTCTTCCGTCTTATCCAGCATGTCCGTTACAAATTCTTTCGCCGCTTCACGCAAAGTCGCAATCTTGGAAACCCCAGGCGTTGCCGAAGCGCGGCTCATTGAGCCGGACATATCCAGAACCATCGAAATTTCGATGAAGCCTATAGACTCTTCCGCGGTGCTTGCCGCATTGGCCGTCAACTCGGGAACTCCGGCAAAGCTCATGAAGTGAGTATCGACAACAACTACGGCCGTTGCCGAAACAATCCTGGATCCCAGTCTTTCCTGAACGGTAATCGTGTCCAGCTTGTCGCTGAGCCCGGCCTTGTCGAGATAGGCTTCCACTACGTCGCGAGGTGGCAGTTTCTGATCAAGGTCAGCTGCCGCAAGAACAGCACGGTCCAGTGTGGACTGGAGGTTCGCCCTGTCGCGTTCGAAATTCATGATGTCGACGCCGATACCGGTCGTGGCAAAGATTACCAGGAACCCCATTAAGACGAATATCGTAAAATTCCCGTCTTCGCTCTTTGTGAACCGTCGGGACATGGATACACTGTCTTTAATTTTCTTCGTACCGTTCTTTAATACGCGCCTTACCATCCTGGTGACCTCGCTGAGCAGACATCCAACACTGCTAAGGAAAAGTTAACACTAGGAAATTAACGCCGAATCGTGGCGGGAATTGGGCGATATAGCCCTGGTTCCGGTGTCTTTGCTGGTATTTGAAGGATAATTTTACGGTCTTTGACCCGTCTGTCCCTGTTTCCGCTACAATAGCGAAGGTAAGCCCGAAATATGGCGACTCAGCTGCCGCCGGAAAGTTTTCTGCGACTTTTGCGCTTTTATTTCTGCATAATTATTGATCGTTTACTCATTGGGTGCGACAAAACGTCAGGACGCAAGTCGTTCGCTGGCACGGAGGATTAAATGACGGCCATAAAAGAACCCAGCTTTCGCGAGAGTGTAGATCTCATGTTCAACAGAGCGGCGTCTCTGATGGATCTGCCCCCGGGGCTGGAAGAAAAAATCCGGGTCTGCAACGCCACCTACACGGTGCGGTTCGGCGTTCGCCTACGTGGAGAGATCCACACATTCACAGGATATCGATCCGTTCATTCCGAGCATATGGAGCCGGTCAAAGGGGGTATTCGATATGCCCTTGCAGTGAACCAGGACGAGGTTGAGGCGCTGGCAGCGCTGATGACTTACAAATGCGCGCTGGTCGAAACACCTTTTGGCGGCTCAAAAGGGGGGCTGTGTATTGATCCTCGCAAATATGAAGAGCATGAGCTGGAACAGATCACCCGTCGTTTCGCTTATGAGCTGGCCAAGCGTGACCTGATCAACCCGTCTCAGAACGTACCTGCCCCGGATATGGGCACGGGCGAACGTGAGATGGCCTGGATGGCCGACCAATACGCGCGAATGAACACGACGGATATCAACGCGCGGGCCTGCGTTACCGGCAAGCCGCTGAATGCGGGTGGCATCGCCGGACGGGTCGAAGCGACTGGCCGGGGCATCCAATACGCTCTGCGCGAGTTTTTCCGGCACCCCGAGGATGTCAAAAAGGCGGGTCTGTCAGGAAAACTGGATGGCAAGCGCGTGATCGTACAGGGGCTGGGCAATGTGGGATACCACGCGGCCAAATTCCTGAGCGAGGAAGACGGATCGCGGATTGTGGGAATCATCGAATGGGATGGCGCATTGTACAATCCCGACGGGATCGACGTTGAATCGGTGCGCCAGTGGATCGTGAAACATGGCGGCGTCAAAGACTATCCTGACGCCACTCACACGGCCGAAGGCGCTACGGTGATGGAGCAGGAATGTGAAATTCTTGTTCCGGCGGCGCTTGAGGGTGTCATCAATCTGACCAACGCGGACCGGATCAAGGCACCTTTGATCATCGAGGCGGCAAACGGACCTGTCACGGCAGGTGCGGATGAGGTCCTGCGCAAGAAGGGCACTGTAATCATTCCCGACATGTATGCAAATGCGGGCGGCGTGACAGTGTCTTACTTCGAGTGGGTCAAGAACCTGAGCCACATCCGCTTTGGCCGTATGCAACGCCGTCAGGAAGAGGCGCGCCACGAGTTGATCGTCAGCGAGTTGGAGCGGCTGGACCGTTACCTGGGGGATGCATGGTCAATGTCGCCGGACTTCAAGGCTAAATACCTTAGGGGTGCGGACGAGCTTGAGCTGGTGCGCTCTGGCCTCGATGACACCATGCGTATTGCATATCAGGCAATGCGCGAGGTTTGGCACAGCCGGGATGATGTCGAAGACCTGCGAACCGCAGCTTATATAGTGGCCGTCGACCGGGTCTCGAAAAGCTATCGCGCCAAGGGGCTTTAACCCATGGCCTTGCGGGCAGGCAGGTTACGGCCTGCTTGCCCGCGGTACCAATTGATCCCATGCGATGAAAAGTAAGATGGCAGGCCAGTTGTCATCTGGGTAAGCTGCCGCGACAGAAACGAATCCGGGAGACCCCCATGTTGCGTATCGCCATCGCGGCCATTGTTTTGGCCACACCTCTGGCTGCCGAAGAAACCAAAAAACAAAGCTGCCAGCATCAGGCGGATGTCGTTGCGGCGATTCAAAAAGCACGACTGGATCGTGTCAAGGAACGCAACGTGCCGCAGGCCGTTGCTGACACGTCCCCCACATGGCCAGAGAACTATAATGCAGCTGTGCCGCTGATCACCCCTTGGGTCTATGAGCAAAAAATGCGCGACGTACGCAAAAAAGACCTGGGCGCCGCGTGGTTGGAGCTTTGCCTGCAGCAATAATCCACAGCGACCTCATTTCTCTGTGGACAAACGCGCGTCATCCCCTTGGCGCGCGTTTCCGTTTCTGTCAGGTTTGATGCATGTCACTGCCCCCTGGATTTCTGGATGAATTGCGCACCCGGCTCAGCCTGTCTCAGGTTGTTGGGCGCAAAGTCATGTGGGATGCGCGCAAATCCAACCAGGGCAAGGGCGACATGTGGGCGCCGTGCCCATTTCATCATGAAAAGACGGCCTCGTTCCATGTGGATGACCAAAAAGGGTTCTATTACTGCTTTGGATGTCAGGCCAAAGGTGATGCGATCAGCTTTGTGAAAGAGACCGAAAATGTCTCTTTCATCGAAGCGGTTGAGATTCTGGCGCGCGAGGCCGGGCTGCCGATGCCCGCTCGGGACCCCAAAGCGCAGGAAAAACAGGATCACCGGTCGCAGCTGGCCGAGGTGATGGAGCAGGCGGTGCAGTTCTTTCGCCTGCAACTCAAGACCGGGGCAGGGACCGAGGCCCGCGATTACTTGAAACGCCGCGGGTTGGACGACCAGGCGCTCGATCGGTGGGAGATCGGTTTTGTGCCGGAAGGCTGGCAAGGTCTGTGGGATCATCTGCGCGGCAAGAACGTGGCAGAGGATCTGATCCTGGGCGCAGGGCTGGCTAAACCATCGAACAAGGGCAAAAAGCCGTACGACACGTTCCGCAACCGGATCATGTTCCCGATCCGTGACCCGCGTGGCCGGTGTATCGCCTTTGGTGGCCGGGCGATGGACCCAAATGACAACGCGAAATACCTGAATTCGCCCGAGACCGATTTGTTCGATAAGGGCCGCAGCCTTTATAACCACGGCCCTGCTCGTCAGGCAGCGGGTAAGGGGCAACCGCTGATCGTGGCCGAAGGCTATATGGACGTGATCGCGCTGGGCGAAGCCGGGTTTGGTGCGTCTGTCGCCCCATTGGGGACTGCGATCACCGAACATCAGCTGCAACTGCTGTGGCGCATCTCGGATGAGCCGATCATTGCACTGGACGGCGACACGGCGGGCCTGCGCGCGGCGATGCGTGCGGTCGATCTGGCGCTGCCGTTGCTTGAGGCCGGGAAATCCCTACGGTTTGCCCTGATGCCCGAGGGGAAAGACCCCGATGATCTGCTAAGGGCAGAAGGGGCAGGCGCTGTGCAATCGGTTCTGGATGGCGCTATTCCGATGGTCAAACTGCTGTGGCAGCGCGAAACCGAGGGCAAAGTATTTGACAGCCCCGAGCGTAAGGCGGCGCTGGACAAAACTCTGCGCGACAAGATCAAGCTGATCCGGGATCCGTCGATCCGGTCGCATTACGGGCAAGAGATCAAAGACCTGCGCTGGCAGTTGTTCCGCCCACAGCGGCAACAGCAAAACCGGTCCTGGCAACCGCGCGGAAAGTGGAAACCTCAGCCGCAGCCGGCGTCGCCCGGGGCTCGGGCCTCGTTTCTGGCCTCTTCCGAGAATGCCGAGATTCAGCTGCGTGAAGCTGCCATTTTGGCCATCGCCGCCCTGAACCCGCAGGTCGTCGTTCAGTTCGAACACCAGTTGGAGGAGATGGAGTGCCGCGATCCCGATCACGCATCGCTGCGCCACGCCATTCTTCGCCACGCCATAGACGACCCCGACAGCCTGAAGGATCATATCGCCGAAAATTTGGGGCCGCAGGCCCTTGAAAACCTGCTGGCCCTTCGCCATGTCGCAGTAATCCCTAGTGTGTCCAAACCAGGCGACGTTGAAAAGGCCGAGATGACGCTGGCCGAAGAACTCGCAAAGATCAAAGCGCTCCGGGGATTGGATGCTGAGATTGCCGAAGCCGCAGAGGAACTGTCCGATCTGGCCGATGAGGCGCTGACATACCGGCTGGCCCAGGCCGCCGAAGAGCGTAACCGCACAAGCCGCAGCCAGAACGAGGACAGGGCTGTTTTCGACATTGCCGACAACGGCGCGCGAATCAACCGCGACGAGAAAGATGCGTTCAAGGCAATCACGTCAGGTATCAATTTCGAACGAAAACAGCGCTAAAGTGGTGTTTTCGTAAGGCACTGGAAAAGAAAAACGGGTAAACGGGTGGCCGAATCACTTTCACGCGCTAATGATTCGGTTCATACGAATCACCCATCCCTGCAGGAGCATTGAATGGCCGCCAAGGATACGAACGAAGACCGCAAATCCGACGAGCAGGAACAGGAAATCTCGCTGGACATGAGTCAGGCCAACGTCAAGAAGATGATCGCCGAGGCCCGCGAGAAAGGTTACATCACCTACGACCAGCTTAATCAGGTTTTGCCACCTGATCAGGTCAGTTCGGAACAAATCGAAGATGTTATGTCGATGCTGTCCGAAATGGGCATCAACATCATCGAAGATGAAGAGGCCGAAGAGGAAGAGAACAAAGGCTCGACCGAACTGGTGACGACTGACAGCAACCGTGAGGTGGCGCTGTCAGGTGCGGCAACCGAAAAGCTGGACCGCACGGATGACCCCGTCCGCATGTATCTGCGCGAGATGGGCAGCGTTGAGCTGTTGAGCCGCGAAGGCGAGATTGCCATTGCAAAGCGGATCGAGGCGGGTCGGAACACGATGATCTTGGGCTTGTGCGAAAGCCCGCTGACATTCCAGGCGATCACGATCTGGCATGACGAATTGCTTTCAGAAGACATTCTGCTGCGCGACGTTATTGATCTGGAGACCACTTTTGGCAACCAGCTTGACGAAGACGGCGATGTCGAAGAGCCGGTCGTCGACACGTCAGCTGTGCAAGCAGCCAAGCCGGCCAAAGAGGAAACGGGTCCAGAATTGGACGCGGACGGCAACCCGATTGCCAGCGACGATGATGATGACGAAGACGAACAGGCCAACATGTCTCTGGCTGCTATGGAAGCAGCGCTGAAGGATCAGGTTCTGACGACGTTGGAGCGGATCTCAACTGATTTCTCGATGTTGTCCGAGATGCAGGACAGTCGGATTTCGGCGACTCTGAACGAAGACGGTTCGTTCAGTGAAACGGACGAGGCGACCTACCAAAAACTGCGGGCAGAGATTGTTGAGCTGGTGAACGGGCTTCACCTGCATAACAACCGGATCGAAGCGTTGATTGACCAGCTCTATGGCATCAACCGGCGGATCATGTCCCTGGACAGTTCAATGGTAAAGCTGGCCGATCAGGCCCGCATCAACCGCCGCGAATTCATCGACGCCTATCGGGGCCGCGAACTGGACCCGAACTGGATGGCTGAGATGGCCGAAAAGCCTGGTCGTGGGTGGCAGATGTTCATCGAACGGTCGACCGACAAGGTTGAAGAACTGCGCAACGACATGGCGCAGGTCGGTCAATATGTCGGTCTGGATATTTCCGAATTCCGCCGCATCGTCCAGCAGGTCCAGAAGGGTGAGAAAGAAGCGCGTCAGGCCAAGAAGGAAATGGTCGAAGCGAACCTGCGCCTGGTGATCTCGATCGCCAAAAAATACACGAACCGCGGCCTGCAATTCCTTGATCTTATTCAGGAAGGTAACATCGGCTTGATGAAGGCGGTGGACAAGTTCGAATACCGCCGTGGCTATAAGTTCTCGACCTATGCAACCTGGTGGATTCGTCAGGCGATCACGCGGTCCATCGCAGATCAGGCCCGCACGATCCGTATTCCGGTCCACATGATCGAGACGATCAACAAGCTGGTTCGTACCGGACGTCAGATGCTGCACGAGATCGGCCGCGAGCCGACGCCGGAAGAACTGGCCGAAAAGCTGCAGATGCCGCTCGAGAAGGTGCGCAAGGTGATGAAAATCGCCAAAGAGCCGATCTCATTGGAGACGCCCATCGGCGACGAGGAAGACAGCCAGCTTGGCGATTTCATTGAGGACAAGAATGCGGTGCTGCCATTGGACAGCGCCATTCAGGAAAACCTCAAGGAAACCACCACTCGGGTTCTGGCCTCGCTTACCCCGCGGGAAGAACGCGTTCTGCGGATGCGCTTTGGCATCGGCATGAACACTGACCACACGCTGGAAGAGGTTGGACAACAGTTCAGCGTGACCCGCGAACGGATCCGCCAGATCGAAGCGAAAGCGCTGCGCAAGCTGAAACATCCCAGCCGGTCGCGTAAGTTACGATCCTTCCTGGATCAGTAACCCCCGAAGGCGCCTCAACCGAGGCGCCTTTTTTTTGGCTACGCGCGGTTCACGTTGTCTGCCGGTACGATCAAATTGGCGAGAACTCACAAGTCGCGGCCTGTGCGCCTTTCTATATCTCCAGTGTCCACTCATGGGACAGGCCGGGGCGAGGCGTCGCCGCTGATGACCCCCGGCCACTGGATTCAGGTTTTGACCGGAAAATCCAAACGGCTTCGGAACGAACTGGGTGCCAGACCAGTCCAACGTTTGAACGCCGTCGAAAACGCAGGTTGATCAGCATAACCCAAGGAAAACGCGATCTCGGAAAGTGGCATGCCGTTGGTGATAAAAGTCTGGGCCAGATCGCATCTAAGGTCATCGACAATATCGCGATAGCTTGCCCCTTCATCCTTGAGACGACGTGCAAAGGTGCGGGGGCTCATGCCCAGATTGGCCGCGACGTCTTCGGCCTGAATGATCGCGCCGGGCAATGAACGGGTAATGAGCCCTTCGACCTGGGCGCGCAACCGTTGCTTGGGTGAGCGCCGCTCAGCCATCACGCGTTCACCGTATTCCAGAAGATGCTCGCGCAGGTTCGAATCGTAGGTGGGAACCGGTATATCCAGTGAGGATAGGGCCAGCACAAACTCCAACCGCTCAGCGCCGAAAACAACCGGAAAACCAGCCAGTTTCTGAAACTGTTTGCTGTTTTCACCGACCTCGTGCTGAAAGCGTATTTCAATCGGATAGAAATTCGATTGGGTCAGGCTGCGCATGCGGGCCAGCCCCGCGAACATCAGAAACTCGGTGCGCCGATGATACCGGGCATAGCTGGCATCCTTCCAGTCGGCCTCAATCGTGGCGAAATTTCCGGCATGGCGCAGGCTGAAGAAAATCGCGGGATCAATCATCCCATGAAACCGCGACGTGTTCTCAATGACCTGCCTCAGATCGCGCGAGTATTTGCTGATGTAAGCGGTCAGGCTGGAGGATGAAGTGAACTGCATCCCGGCCTGCGCAGCAAAGGTGATATCCCCCAGCGCATCGCAGGCATATCGCACGAACAGCGCCTCCTGAGTGGCCGTGTACGTCGTGTCCGAAGCCGCAATTGCTGCCCGGTCCAGTCCGCATTTATCAAGGATGCGGTCTGCCGTATCCGGAGTTTCCGCCTGTTGGTCCAGAGATCTGGTTAGCAATTGGATGCGGGAGATATGAACTTCCATGGCTTTTTCTACTGCATTCTCAATGGATTTGCACGTGATTGCGGGTGCTTGCGATCAATCGGTTGGTTCCGGATTACGTTTGGTTATAAAACTCGGCGGCGACGTTTGACAAGAAATCGAACACTTTTGGCTGATGCGCACAAGACCAGATGCGCGGGATCGAATAGTTTCAGCGCGTTGTCGGGTTAGTGCCTTATGGGGATGGGGCCAGAGCCACGGAGTTTTGCCACAAAGACACCGGTGGCTCCCCGGCATGTTATCTATTTTGTGCATCTGACCAAATGGCCACTTGTCGCATTGCCTGAATTGGGGCGCGATGAAAGGGTGCGCGGCAAGGGAACAACTGGGCGCAGTTTTGATGCCGAACCAAACAAGTGCCGCAATGCCGGATAGTGGCGACCTGATCGTATTTGATGGAGAATGCGTTCTGTGTTCCGGCTTCTTCAGGTTTATGGTGGCGCAGGACACGGCGCAGCGATTCAGGTTTGCCACGGCGCAATCGCCATTGGGACAGAGGTTGTACGCAGAACTTGGTTTGCCGACGGATAATTTCGAAAAAAATCTGGTGGTTGTGGATGGCGTAACTCACCAGCGGCTTGATGCCTTTGCTGCAGCCATGCGTGCTTTGCCGGGGGTCTGGCCTGTTCTGTCGCTTTGCAGGTTCCTGCCTGGCCCGGTCAAAGATCCCCTATACTACGCCATCGCCCGGAACAGGTATAAGATATTCGGCCGTACCGAGGCTTGTTTGATCCCGGAAACCAGTTTGCGGTCCCGGTTCTTGCCCGAGGGGTTTTAAGTGCAACCTGATCCCTTTCTGCAGGCCTTGCCAGAGGATAGTGAGCTGCCAATGGCTGTTCGCCGACTACACGGCAATACAGGTCTATATTCGGGGCGCTGCGATGTCCGCAGGGGACGGGGCCTGCTGATCGACCTGATGTTGCGACTTGGACGCTTTCCCCTAAACGCCGAAGATATCCCAGTGCAGGTCAGGATCGAGCGGAACGGGCACGAATGGACCTGGCAGCGGGATTTCAACGGACACACCACGTGCTCGCGACTGATCCATGATCACGAAACCGGGTCTATTCGTGAAAAACTGGGTTGGGTGACGTTGTGGCTAAAGCCAGAGGTGTCAGATGGGCGCATATTAATCCACATCCGTCGCCTGAGCGTGCTGGGCCTGCCATGCCCTGCGTTCCTGTTGCCGCGATCTTCAACCGCTGAATGGCAGGGCGAAGACGGTCATTTCTGGTTTGACGTATCGGCCGAGGTGCCAATGCTGGGCCGGTTGATCCGGTATCGCGGCTGGTTGACGCCTGTTCACGCCGAAGGGCACTGTGACTGAAATCATCGTGAACCGGCTTTGCCGGCTTTCATTGTAAACTAAGTCAATACTTACCTCGAAACAGGAAAGAGTATGCTTATGGAAAAGATATTATCTTACGCAGTATTTGCTGCCCTTGTGCTGGGCACTCCGGCGTCGGCGTTTAACGGCCGTCTCGGATATCAGACGGTTGCGGTGAACAGTTCAATATTTGAAGTGATCCCGCGTGGACGCACGGACGCGGATGGTTATTGGTGTGCCGCCGCCGACTTTGCACGCAGATCACTGGGTGCGGGTTGGCAGCAGCCAATTTATGTTGTGCGCGGCTATGGCCCCAGCGAAGCGACAGGCCGCAGAACGGCCGTGCAGTTTTCGATCACGCCGCCAGAAGGCGTTGATCTGAACGTCATGTCGAACTCTGTTGGGTTCATCCCGGGCCAAAGCCGGTCGGTTCAAAGCGCCAATGGCCTGTGCAATCGCCGTCCGCTTTTCGACAACTGAACGGAGTATCGTTGCGTTTTGCAGACCGAGTTCATTATTTCGACGCATGGTCCGGGGTTGTACGAATTCACCAAGGATGTGCGAAACTGGCTAAACTCGGTCGAACGTGACGGATTGCTGACCCTGTTTGTACGGCATACGTCGTGTTCGCTGGCTATTCAGGAAAACGCCGATCCCGAGGTGCGAACTGATCTGAGTGCTTTCTTTGACCGGCTGGTGCCGCCCTCGGATCATCCCTCGATGGCGTATTTGAGACACACCTATGAAGGGCCAGATGACATGCCCGCCCATATCAAGGCCGCGCTTTTACCGGTGTCCTTGTCTATTCCGGTGGCATCCGGCAAGCCGGTGCTGGGAACATGGCAAGGCATTTATCTGTTTGAGCACCGCACAGCGGCGCATCAGAGAAGGGTCGCTGCCCATTTCGCGTGACCCCTTTATCTTGCGGTGAAAATTTCCGACTACCCAAATCCTAGCGGCTGCCCTATAGTTGTGGATAAGTAAGCCAGAGTGCTTACAAAAGAGGCCGAACCAGGGACGAGGAGACGGCGGATGCGCTGCCCGTTTTGCGGAAACATCGACACACAAGTCAAAGATTCACGCCCGGCAGAGGATCATGCTGCGATCCGCCGGCGCAGATTTTGCCCGGCCTGTGGCGGACGCTTCACAACCTATGAACGCGTGCAGTTGCGCGATCTGGTGGTGATCAAAACCAATGGTAAACGCGAAGATTTCGACCGCGATAAGCTCGAACGCTCGATCCGCATTTCGATGCAGAAACGGCCCATCGATCCCGAACGTATCGATCAGATGATCTCGGGTATTGTGCGGCGTCTGGAAAGCATGGGTGAGACCGATATCCCGTCCAGCAAGATCGGCGAGATCGTCATGGAAGCTCTGGCGCGGATCGACACCGTGGCCTATGTTCGCTTTGCGAGTGTGTACAAGAATTTCCAGGCGGCCGATGATTTCGAGGAGTTTGTCCACGAACTGCGCCCGCCGCAGCCTTCGACGGACGAGTGAGCGAAACAGATAAGCGATTTATGGCGCTGGCCTTGTCTTTGGGTCAGCGCGGGCAAGGGACGTGTTGGCCCAACCCGTCTGTCGGCTGCGTCATCGTGCGCGACGGACGGATTATTGGTCGTGGCTGGACCCAGCCGGGTGGCCGCCCCCATGCAGAAACTGAAGCACTGGCACAGGCTGGTGAGGCTGCACGCGGCGCGACAGCGTATGTGTCACTGGAACCATGTTCGCATCATGGTCAAACACCGCCCTGTGCCGAGGCCTTGATCTCAGCCGGAGTATCCCGGGTGGTGTCGGCCATAGAGGACAGCGATGCACGTGTGGCGGGGCAGGGCTTTGCCATGTTACGTGAGGCCGGTATCGAGGTGACGACTGGCGTTCTGGCGGATCAGGCCGCGCAGGATCACGCAGGTTTCTTTCTGAAAACCGAACAAGGCCGACCCTTTGTAACACTTAAACTGGCCAGCAGTTTTGACGGGCGGATCGCCACGTCCAACGGGCACAGCCAGTGGATCACCGGACCTAAGGCGCGCCGGGCCGTGCATGCCATGCGCGCACGCCATGATGCGGTGATGGTTGGGGCCGGGACCGCGCGTGTCGATGACCCCTCTCTTACGGTGCGTGATCTGGGGATTGCGGCGCAGCCGGTGCGGGTTGTTGTCTCTCGTCGTTTGGATATCCCGCTGTTGGGGCAGTTGGCGCGGACTGCATCCGAGGTTCCTGTTTGGCTGTGCCACGGCCCGTCCCCGGATGCAGAACGTGCCCGCGCGTGGGAAGGGATGGGTGCTCGTTTGATCCCCTGCGCCTTGCAGGACCACCATATCGATTCTGCGGATCTGCTGCAGCAACTGGGGCATGCAGGGCTGACAAGGGTGTTTTGCGAGGGCGGGTCCGCATTGGCTGCGTCCTTGCTGGCTGACGACCTGGTGGACGAGTTGGTGGGCTTTAGCGCGGGTCTGACGATCGGTGCCGAAGGGTTGCCAGCCATTGGCGCGCTCGGGCTTGAGAAACTGGACAGCGCCCCCCGGTTTGAACTGATCGAAACGCGGGCCGTAGGGCCTGATGTATTGCATCGCTGGTCGCGCGCGCTGCGTTAGCGGCGGCGCCACAGATGCGCGTGCGTGGCAAATGTCCCTTGCAGCTTGGACAAAACCCGGAGCGATGGACCGGCTTTGGTGCCGGACCTGTCGGCCAAGCGTTCCAGTGCGACCTCAACCGGGCAGGGCTGGCCAGTGATCGGATCCAGATAGCGCGGGTAGTCGATCAATGCAGCATGCACCAATCCCAACAATGACGGTCGCGCGCCGCGGCGCGCCGGAACGGTGCCCAAATCCTGGGTCAGCCCCCAGCCCGCATAAAACGGCGCACCCAACGTAGTAACGGCGACGCCGCGCAACAGCGCTTCGAACCCCAGCAATGAGGTCATGGTCCAGACTTCCTGCACCTCAGACAGCAGTGCGGCCGGGTCGGTGTTTCGGACAATGACATCCGCCAGATGGGCGTCGTCCAGCGCGCCTTCGCGCAGGCCAGCCTCAACATCCGGATGGGGTTTGTAGATCACGATAGCGTCTGGGTTCGCGGCGCGGGTTGCGCGCAACAGATCGGTGTTTGTGCGTACCGACGTTGTACCCATAAGGATCGAGGCGTCGTCTTCGACCTGTCCTGGCACCAGAATGCGGTGACCGGCGGGCAAATCGGGAACCGCATCGCCGATGTTGTATTTGCTGAGGCGGCCCGTGATGATCTGCGCAACCAGACGTTCGGCGCGGATGTCCTGATCCGGTCGCAGGGTTTCGCGCGCCGCGATTAACTCCTCCAACTGGCTGGGATGGGTGGGATCGTAGTAAATGCCGAGATCGTCAGTCGCCAATGAGATAGGCGGCACCAGGTTAGCCCCCAAACCGCGTGACCGCAGAAATCCGTCTTCGACACGCACCGCATCTGTGGCGTCGCGGGCATGCCTGGCCCAGACCATGTGCGGCCGGTCGGAATTGTCCGGTTGGGCCGATGTGAACCGGATTTTCTTTTCGCGCCCGAACATTTGTTGCAGGTGCTTGCGTTTCCACACCCGCATACCCGAGGCGGTCCAGCCCTTGTGATCCTGCCGCCAGGCGCGGGTTTGCGCCTCAAGCGTGTCCAGGATTGTTTCCAGTTCACACACCTGGTCCCGGTAAGGATCGTACCAAGTCGGGTAGAGGATCATCGACGCCGCAAACAGTTGCGCCCGGGTCAGGCTGCGCTGGCGGCGGGGAAAGTGGGCCTCGTCCTGTGTCAGGCCCCACCCGGCATAAAAGGGCTGGCCGAATACACGGGGTTTGTGTCCGGCCATGATCGCCTCGAACCCCAGCTGAGAGGACAGGGTGTAGACGCCAACAGCCCCTTCCAGCAAGCTCCACGGGCTGATAGGCGCTGTCATGAGCGAGACCCGGTCGGTGACATCCCGGTCCGAGAAATAGCCAGCCCTGTGACCAGCGTTGGTTTCGGGGTGGGTTTTGATCAGAACTTTGGCGCCTGGATTTTCCTCTTGTGCCATGACCAGCATTTCGCGAAACCGGGCGGCGTCGCCCCCGCTGGCGGTGACGGACGCGTCACCCTGGGTCTGATCGACCACCAAAACATAACCCGGATCGGGGGGCGGTCGGTCGGAGTCGAAGGCAGAGTACTTGCTCAGGTGCAATTCGCGCACCCGCGCAATTCCATAACGGGCCCGATTCAACAAAGCCGTGTCGTCTAGAGGGCGCGTGGCCAGCAACGTCTCAATATCCGAAGGATGTGCCGGATCGAAATGCAGGCCGGATTGGTCCAACAACAGGCCAAGCGGGGCCTCGCCATCGCGACCAGGATGAAGTGACCGAAGAAATGCGTCCTCAACCCGCAGGATCGGCACATTGTGTTTCGTGGCAACGGACAACCCTCGGTGGGCTGTGGGGCTATTGCCCCAAACGCCTACGACATCGCTATCCTTGGGAAAGCCAATGCGAATATCATACCCCTTGAGGGAAAGAATGCGCCTAATACGGCGCTGTGTCAGAAAGCCGGCATTATAGACAAACAGCCGAGACCGCTTTGACCCGGCTGTTGTTTCGGATTGCATCAACCGCCCGTCAGCGTCGCTACATTTGCGACCGGGGTCAGGCCACCGGCGATCAGCGAGATGGACTTGCTCCATTGTGCGTATGGAGCTTCGGTCACATAGATCGTGTCATCGTCGCGAATGACAAAATCACGGGCAATGAACAGCCCGTTGGGGGCAGTGAGGTTCAGCAGGTAAACCATGCGCTGTTCCCCTTGCAGATCAGAACGGCCCATGACCGAGCGGGCGATATCCTGACGTTCGTCCCGTAAAATAAAGATACCGGTCGGGTCAGAGGACAGGGATTGTAAGCCACCGACCTGCGCCAGGGCTTCAAGCGCGGACAGGTCCTGGGTATCAAAGGCCACACGGGATTGCCCGCCTGTTGCACCCAGGGCGATGTAAGACCGAGTGTCGGCCTCTACCAGAATACGATCTCCACCGCGAAGAGCGACGTCCAGGCTGGGGTCGCGGAACAGGTCTTCGTACCAGACCGTTCCCCGGTTGTTGCCGCGGATCAACGTTACAACCGCAATGTCGGAACCAAGGGCCACCCCACCGGCACGCGACAGCATTCCGGACAAGGTGCGGCTTGGGCGTTCGATCGGGTAGACACCGGGGGCGCCGATTTCACCGGTCAACGTGACGGTCGAGCCGTCCCCGGCCGTGCGGCGCACCTGAACCTGCGGATCGGGCGTTTGTTCGGCAAGTTTACTTGTGATCAGCTGTCGCAATTGCTCGGGCGTGTTGCCCGCGGCGCGAATGCGCCCGGCATAGGGCACAAAGATGAATCCGTCGCTGTCGACTTGTACTTGCTCTAGAATGGTGGATGAGCTCAGCTCTCCGGATAGAAGGCCATCATCGACGTTTTCCCAGATCGTCATGCCCAAGGTGTCACCGGGACGGACGGTATCTGCAGCCAGACTGGTCGCGCTGCGAAATGCGGAGGAAAACCCAAATTGCGGAACGGCTGAGGTGGCCTCGGACACCCGGTCGTCGACTTCGACAACAAATGCGTTGCCACCGTTTTCAACAGAGCCTGCCAGAATTTCGCTTTTATTGGGCCCCGCCTTGGGAAGCTGGCACGCGGCCAAAAGGCCAATAGCGGCGACAAGGGAAATCCCCCGTACCCATCGGATTGGAAAACGCTTCACTGCCGGCTATCCTCAGTCGTCTTTGTTATAGTCTTTTGTTGGCCGTAAGTTATCCGGATTGTGCGATAACATCTAGCGCCGCGTGGGTCTGGGTTACTCAACAACTCGCAACTGTGGCGTCAGCGCCTCTTTGTTGGTCAGGACCGATTGATAGGGATCTTTTGCGCTGAGCATCATGTCAGCGACGCTGCGCAGCAATTGTCGCCGCCCCCGACGCGAGTAAAACCCACCCGGCACCTGGCTGGTTTTGAGCAGGAACCGTCGGTAGATTTGATAGGCACTCTGATCTGGGGGCATTGGCGCGGCGAAAAAGTCGGTTAAAGACTGGTGCGATACGAACTCAGGCTTGTCGTAAACCGATCTGCCAAAGATGCGCAGTGGGATGCCACGCCACAAAACCTGCTGCCCGGCGGTCGAGTTGATTGTGACGGCCGAATTGGCATCGTCCAACAGCTTTGCAAGCTTGCCACCAGGAACATAATGTACGCGGTCTGAAATACCTTGCGTTCGCGCCATCTGACGCACGCGTTTGCGCAGGGGTTCGCGGTGGTTTTCAAGCGGGTGTTCCTTGATGACCAGGCGATGATGTGCGGGCGCACCTTTTTCGAAGCCTTGGATCACATCCGCCACAAAATCGGACATGCAGCTATAGTCCGAATGGGACTGCACCGAACTGTCATGCCCCAGTTGCAGCAGAACCAGATGGTACGGAAACCCGCTGATGCGCGCGCGCGCTGTGGCCCAGCGGCGCTGAATGCGATGAAAAGGCATCAGCGCCAGGCGCTTGAAATACAGGCTAAACTCTTTTGAAACAGGCAGGTCTCGATGGGGGCGAAAACTGCGGTAGCGCCTGTTCATAAACAGCACAAACCAATGATAGAGCGCCCCGTAGAAGATGTGCTGTCGCATATCCCCCCAATGTGACGGAGGCGGCGGCGTCTGTGCAAAGGACTGGTCCAGCGCCTGCTGCATCTGCGTAACTTCGAGAGACATCAGGCGGGAATTCCCGTTGGACCCGGACCTTTCATAAGTGACCCACCACGGGCGCAGATAGCCCTCTTCGAACACGTGCACCGTGACGCCTTTGGCGCGCGCAACGTCTACGGCACAGGCATGGATCGGGCGTGTGTCACCGTAAAGGACGATATCCGTAACCCGCCGTTCGGCGATCAGCGTGGCAAGCGTGTCAGGCCAAAGTGCAGGATCGTCGCGGAACGGGATGTAGCTTGATGGGTCCGACCAGAAGGCCTGATCGCCCGCGTTGAACCCGACACGCCAGACCTCGGCCCCTGTGGCGCGCAGCATCCGACCCAGCCCGTTAAAAAACGGGCCATGAGGTCCCTGCAAAAATAGAAACACGCGGCGTTGCGGGCCAATGGCGGAGGGTGACATCACTGCTGCTCTTGTCGTTTGTTGATGAAATTATGCCCGTTTACGCCCTTCCCGGCAAGGTGGGGCTTGTCCGGCACGCAGCTTGGGCTTAGGTCGGCTAGGAACACTGGGCTAAAGTATGAATTAAGGGTTAGCGAAATGTTTACAGGGATTGTCACCGATATCGGCACCATCACTGAGCTGGATCAGCAAGGCGATCTGCGGGCCCGGATCAACATGGCCTATGATACGGCGGGAATTGATATTGGTGCCTCTATTGCAAGCGATGGCGTCTGTCTGACTGTTATTGCACTAGGGGACGACTGGTATGACGTTCAGATCAGCGCCGAGACCGTATCCAAAACCAATCTGGACAGCTGGGTAGTAGGCAAGCGGGTCAATCTGGAACGGGCCCTGAAGGTCGGCGACGAATTGGGCGGGCATATTGTGTCCGGTCATGTGGACGGTGTCGCGCAAGTGGTCGCTGTCGAGGACGAAGGCGACAGCACCCGCGTCACCCTGCGCGCGCCAAAGGATCTGGCTCGGTTCATTGCTCCGAAAGGGTCGGTTGCATTGAACGGGACCTCGCTGACCGTCAATGATGTCGACATGTGCGAATTTGGGATCAACTTTATTCCGCATACCAAAGAGGTGACAACCTGGGGCGATGTCTCAGTTGGGGATCAGGTGAACCTCGAGATCGACACCCTGGCGCGCTATGTCGCCCGATTGGCCGAGATGTCCTGAGCCACATTAATCAACGCCGCGTCCTGACCGGTTCGTGCCGCATGCGGTCTGGTCTTTGAACGTCTGGTAGTCTATCCACCCGGTCAAACTTGCTTTGCGAAAGGCTGCTTCATGAGTTTTGAAACCCCCGGACCTGTCGAAGCCCAGCTGCGCGACGCGATCAGCCCGATCGAAGAGATTATCGATGAGGCGCGCAAGGGCCGGATGTACATTCTGGTCGACCACGAAGACCGCGAGAATGAAGGCGATCTGGTCATAGCTGCCGAGTTTGCTGACGCCGAGGCGATTAACTTCATGGCCACACATGGCCGCGGGTTGATCTGCCTGCCGATGACGGCTGAGCGGGTAGACGCGCTGGGCTTGCCGATGATGGCCGTGAACAACTCATCACGTCATGAAACCGCGTTCACAGTGTCCATCGAGGCGCGCGAAGGTGTATCAACGGGCATCTCAGCTGGCGATCGGGCGCTGACCGTGGCAACCGCGATCAACGAACAGAATACGATGGCGCATATCGCAACGCCGGGCCATGTCTTTCCCCTGCGGGCCAAACGGGGTGGAGTGCTGGTGCGCGCCGGTCATACCGAGGCGGCTGTCGATATCTCGCGCCTGGCGGGGCTGAACCCTTCGGGCGTGATCTGTGAAATCATGAAATCTGATGGCACCATGGCGCGTTTGCCCGATCTGGTTGCGTTTGCCAAAGAACATGACATGAAGATCGGCACGATCAGCGACCTGATCTCATACCGGTCACGCAACGACAATCTTGTGGTCGAAACGTCGCGGGAAACCGTCAATTCCGAATATGGCGGCGATTGGGAGATGCGTATCTTCACCGACCAGACTCACGGCATCGAACATGTCGTGATGGTCAAGGGCGACATCACCACACCCGAACCCGTTCTGACCCGTACGCATGCCTTGCACGAGGCCCCCGACATTCTGGGGCTGGGGCCAAAATCGCCCCATGAATTGCCGCGCGCGATGGAAAAGATCGCCGCCGAGGGGCGCGGCGTGGTCTGCCTGTTCCGCCAGCCCCGCAATTCGCTTTACGCAGGTGATGACGAAGGTCCACGCACTATCAAGCAAACTGGTCTGGGCGCGCAGATCCTGTCCAAGATGGGTATTCAGGAGCTGGTGCTGCTGACGGATTCACCTGAAACCGTGTATCTGGGGCTCGACGCGTTTGGCCTGTCCATCGTCGGAACCCGCTCGATTTCCAAGGATGACTGATCGTGGCTGAACAAGACAAACACGGCGTTCTGCCGACACCAACATTCGACAAACCTGTCAAACTGCTGATCGTGGTTGCTCCGTTCTATCGCGCCATCGCCGACAATCTGGTGGCCGGTGCCAAGGCCGAGATCGAAGGGGCAGGCGGCACCTGTGATGTGGTCGAGGTGCCCGGCGCGCTGGAGATCCCCACCGCCATCGCCATGGCCGACCGCCAGTGCAACTTCGACGGTTATGTTGCGCTGGGCTGCGTCATTCGCGGAGAGACTACCCACTATGAAACCGTCTGCAACGACTCCAGCCGGGCCATCCAGTTGATGGGCCTGCAGGGTCTGTGCATCGGCAACGGCATCCTGACTGTTGAAAATGACGATCAGGCCGAGGTGCGTGCTAACCCAGAAAAGATGAATAAAGGTGGCGGAGCGGCCGCTGCGGCCTTGCATCTGATCGCACTCAGCCGTAAGTGGGGCGCTTCGAAAAAGGGCGTCGGCTTCAAGCCACCGTCCGAGTCCATCCTGGTGGCGGGCGACAGCAACGGATCCACGACAGCATGACCCAGACAGACGCGCCGAAACCGGCCAACCAGAAACGCTTGATGAAATCCGCCGCCCGGCTCTACGCCGTGCAGGCGCTGTTCCAGATGGAACAGTCGGGCCAGACGACCGAACAGGTTGTGAATGAGTTTCTGGAACACCGGTTTGGCGCTGTCTATGAGGGTGAAGAGATGCTGGACGGCGATATCCGCGTGTTCCGCAAGCTGGTTGAAGATGCCGTGAATTATCAGGCACCGATTGATCAGATGACCGACCGCGCTCTGGTTGCCAAATGGCCCATCGCACGGATCGACCCCACCTTGCGCGCAACCTTCCGCGCCGCCGGGGCTGAACTGACGCAGGGCGATACCCCGCCCAAGGTGATCATTACCGAGTTCGTTGACGTGGCCCGTGCCTTTTTTTCTGAAGGCAAAGAACCCAAATTCGTCAATGCTGTGCTGGACCATATGGCTCATGAGGCCAAGCCCGAGGCGTTCTGACGCCTTTACCCCGAACCTGCAGGCGCTAATCTGAATGTCAGAGCGCAAGGAGGTTCGCCATGCCCAAACTTATCCGTCTCTACATCACGCAGGTTGCTTGGGGATTTGTCATCTCGGCCATTTTTGTCGGCGTGCTGCTGGCCCTGAACGTGGCCAACTTGCGCGGCCTGATCACCGGTTCTGACATGGGTCTGATCGCGTTGGTCATGATCTGGTTCATGAATGGCATCGTGTTTGCTGGCGTCCAGTTTGCCTATGCGATCATGAGCATGGCCGACAAACCGGGCGGACCGCGCCGCGGCTCACCTGTTGTGCACAGCTTTGAACCTGCCCCAGTGCGGCAGGACGCGCCTTCAGCGAAGTAGCAATATTTTCGAAAAGTGTGGCGGGACCACCAGTCAACCGTGCGGTTTGATTCCCGAGGACCTGTATGTACAGGTGGGCGCCAGGTAATCAGGCCAGGACCTGAACAGAGCCAGCCCCCTCGGAATTGCTTAAGGCCACCAGAATGCTACCTGTCACAAGAAGGGCAGAACCCGCCACGGGCCTAAGTAGGATGTGCGGCGGGTTTGCACAAGGGGTCAGGCGTCAACTGTTTCGTGCAACGCAGTCCGCATCTTGCCCAAATGCTCATCCCAGCCTTTGTCCAGCGCCAGGATAAGTCCGAACGCTTCGGCGGTTTGGGGCAGGCCCTCATGGTGCAGCCCCAAGCGGGTACCGCCTGCGACGGGTTCCAAGGTCCATTTGACAACGCTGATCGCATCACCCATGGGTTTCACCGTAAAGGTGTACTCCAGGTATTCAGGCGGGCGGGCAACGCGCACCTCGCCCCAGATCAGCAGATCGCCACTGGTGGTTCCGAACATCTCAAGCTTTTGATCTGCCGCCAGAGGGCGCACGGGCTTGTGGAACCATTCTGCCAGGCGATCGGGCTCGGTCAGATAAGCCCAGACTATTTCAGGTTCAGCCTGCAGGAAGATCGATTTTTGCAAAACGGATTTAGTCACTTTTTATTCCTTTCAATGGCTTCTTTAAGATTGTTCAAGCGATCATCCCAGAACTGGTCAAAATAGCTGAGCCAGTCCAGAACAGGGGCCATCCCCTTGGGTTCCAGTCGGTTGATACGTTCCCGTCCGCGCGCCTCAACTGTGATGAGACCGCCATCGGACAATACGGTCAGGTGCTTTTTGACAGCTGCACGGGTCATTTCAAATTGATCGGTCAATTGCGCGATCGTCATGTCCTGCGCAGCAAGCATCTGTACGATGTCCCTGCGGGTTGGGTCGGCAAGCGCACGAAACGCGTTTTGAGTTTGTGTCTGCATTCGATACACCGTTCGTGATACCATTTGGTATCTCATTGATAAGATACTAATTGGTATCATGTCAAGTGCGACGATGTTCTTGATTTTTGTTCACGAATTGTTCACATTTCAAACATGACATTGGATCTACAGCCCGGACAAAAGCTCGCGCGTGGTGTTTCACGGCACCTGTTGACCCATGGGTTTGTTTCTGTTGAGGAATTCGTGCCAACACGCGGATTGCGCGTGGATGTCATGGGGCTGGGTTCAAAGGGTGAGCTGTGGGTGATCGAATGCAAATCCAGCCGCGCCGATTATCAGTCGGATGCCAAATGGCAGGGTTATATGGAGTGGTGTGATCGATTCTTCTGGGCAGTCGATACCGATTTTCCTACCGATCTGCTGCCGCCCGAGACAGGCCTGATCATCGCCGATGCTTATGACGCCGAGATTGTGCGCATGGCCCCGGAGGACAAGGTTGCGCCGGCGCGGCGCAAGAAACTGATCCAGAAATTTGCGACGGATGCCGCCCGCCGTCTACACGCAATGCGCGACCCTCGGATCTGAGAGGTCAGGCTTGCACTGCGCGCGCAGCCTCAGCGGCCGCACGGATTTCGTCTGCGATTTCTTCGGCTTCCTCGGGTTCGAAATCCATCGGGATCTCAACACCATCGGCCTCAATGAAAAGTCGCACCATGCCGTGATCAGTGGGGCCGATCTGCAGGTTTGCCTGAATGTCACGTTCGGTGTTGATGCTCATATGCGCCTCCGGGGATCAGAGTTTGTGCTAGCGCGCAAAGGGTTGAGAATCAAGCCGCCTTTGCTGTCCAATAAGGAATGCAGGATGTTCTGATCAGACCCTTTCGCGCCTCCGACGCCCCGTGGCTGGTTATGCAGCACGGCCTGCTTTACGCGCGCGATGAGGGGTTTGATGAGACCTTCGCCCCCCTTGTTCACAGTATCCTGACCGACTTTGTCGCCTGGCATGATCCGACCCGGGAAAGGGGTTGGATTGCCGAGCGGGCAGGCGAGAGGCTGGGCAGCATCTTTTGTGTTGCGCTTGACGATAAAACAGCAAAGTTGCGTCTGTTCCTGCTGATGCCTCAGGCCCGCGGGTTGGGGTTAGGCAAGCGGATGTTGGGTACCTGTATGGCGTTCGCGCGCAGTGCCGGATTCACGGAAATGAGACTGTGGACCCACGAAAGCCACGAGGCCGCCTGCAGGCTTTACCGGGCTTCGGGGTGGCACTTGCTGAACAGCAAACATGTGCATTCCTTCGGGGTCAATCTTGTCGAACAAAGCTGGAAAATTCAGCTTTAATCCTCTTGCATTCCGTGGGCGCGTTCGGTACATCGCCCCTCACGAGTGCCGCCTTAGCTCAGTTGGTTAGAGCGCTGGATTGTGGATCCAGAGGTCGCCGGTTCGAATCCAGCAGGCGGTACCATTTTCAAACAAATCTCAACTCCTTCAGCCCGATTGACTGGAGTTTGGCGCTGCGAAAATGTTGTGAATAGCCTGCTGCCGCTGTGAAGGCGCCCATAGGTCAAATCTGCATCAGGCAGAGTTCAGCAACGGCTTCAGATCGAGCCCACGCACTGCAAACAGGGCAATCAGACGCTGGCGCTGTTCGTCGCTAAGAAGCTCAATTGCCTTGCGATGCACCCCAAAAGTGGCTGACGGGGCAGTTTCTGCGTCAGAGATAACCTTGTCGATCAGTTGCGGTGAGTACTCTTTCCACACCCCCAGGTGTTGGCCGTTAAATTCTCCGAAGTACCGGTCGACATTGCCTTCGTTCCTGATGCAAGAGGCAAACAATAACATGAATTCCGTTGGCCGTTGTTTGGATGCAAACAAGGCCTGAACTGAACCATGGGACTCGGCGACTTCATCCAGCACGCGCAGCACCAGTTGGCGATTGACCGGATACGGAGTCTCGTAGGCGGTGGTGGCTTCGATATCGTTGGCCGTCATGTTCAGGTCTATCACTTTCAGGCTTTCATTCAGCCAGCCCTGATGGAATTCGGCGTTCGGAGGATGGAAAGTGGATAGTCCGCGATTTTGTTCGTCAAAGAACTCTGCCGGATCGAAATCGCGCAGAAAAATGTTCTTTCCGTCCAGTATGAGCATCCTGTCGCAGTCAGCGATCCGCGCTGAGGCCAGCTTCAGGGCCTGCTGCATCCGATAGCCATTGCCGCCGCGCCAGCCTTGCGCAGAGGCAAAAGGCAGGCGATGCCGGTTGTCCACATAAAGCCACTCAAACAAACTGCGGCGGGTTTTACGCGGCACGTTCAGCAGCACCTCATCGCCGCCGACGATCCGGACTTTGGCGGCATGAGGGCCGTACTCCGGGCGCATTTCTTCCAATGTGCGGCGGATATCGCCCTCATTCACATCGTTGATGACCAAGTTGATATCGTTGATAATTTCCGGGCGCACCAATAACGCCAGCGAGCGAGCCTGATATCGCACGAGATCCAGATCACCAGAAAAAACGATAGTGACAAGGCTAATCAAGGCCGAATTCCCTAATAAATCTTGTTCTGCGACGCGAATGCCCGTGGTCAGCGCGCCAGATTCAGGCGGAACTGCATTTTGGCTTTTTTGGCAGCTGGCAGGTGCCGATTGAGCCGCTTGTTCACCAGCCCAAATCCCCCGATCACAACCAGCGTCAGCAGGATAAAATAGAAGGCCAGAATGGGATAGGGGACAAACGGGTTAAAGGTCTTATCGGCAAAATAGCTGGCGTAGTACAGCGCATCGCCGCGTTGTTGCCACGCGGGAAATGCCGAGAAGAAGACAAGTGTGGTGGCGTGGAACAGAAAGATCGCCTCGTTCGTGTAGGCGGGCCATGCCAGCCGCAGCGTGGTCGGCCAAACGACCCGGCGGAACCGCGACCAGCCGGACATGCCATAGGCGTCTGCTGCCTCGATATCCCCTTTTGGGATTGAGCGCAGCGCGCCATAAAAGATCTCACCCGAATAGGCAGCCGTGTTGAAGAACAGAACGATCAGAGCACCAAGCCAGGCTGACGTGAACCCGTCGAACATCGGGTAGGGTTTTTTCAGCGAGAGAAAGAGGAAATACGCAAAGAAGAACTGGATGAACAGCGGTGAGCCGCGGAAGATAAAGATGAACCACTCGGACGGTTTGCGCAGCCATATGTTGCTCGACGCCTTGCCGACGGCCAGCGCCGTCGCCAGGAAGAATCCGGTCGCCAGCGCCATGATGCCGAAATAGACGTTCCAGATCATGCCAGACCCGATCAGGGTGAACTGTTCGCACAAGGTGAAATCAGACTTGGGCAGCAGACGCTCACCCAGACCGATGGACCGCAAGCCGTAATCCTGGATGGTCTGCAAGCAGCTCATGCCGTGGTCTCCTTGCGCAGCAGTTCGCCGCCCGATGTGGCCTGCCCATGGGCCAGGCGTCGCATCAGTTTCTCGAGTCCAATCTCAGAGACACGGGTCATGCCAAGGTAGAAGACCAGCAGGAACAGAAAGTACCACATGCGCCAATCGCCATGCGGGTAGGCGGTAAATTTGGATGTCTTGGTTCCACCCAGTTCGCGTGCCCAATAGACGATATCCTCGACCCCTAGCAGGAACAAAAGCGGTGTGGCCTTGATCAGAACCATCCATAGATTCGACAGGCCGGGCAGGGCATAAACCCACATCTGCGGCACAAGGACACGCCAGAAAGTCTGACGGCGTGACATGCCATAGGCTTCGGCCGTCTCTAGCTGGGCATGCGGAACGGCTCGCATGCCACCAAACAGCACGTTGGCAGCAAAGGCCCCAAAGACGATCGAGAAGGTGATGACTGCCAGAAAGAACCCGTAGGTCTCGTGCATCCATTCCGGCGAAGAACCCAGCGGCAACTTGGCGGCTTGGCACACCAGAAAGTCGTTACCCTGACGGATCGGATCGGTCCAGTCGGGGCAAAGGATTTTATGACGGGTCCATTCAAACGCCTGGTCCAGCGCGATCACAAAGAACATGAAAAAGGCGATATCCGGTACGCCGCGAACCACGGCGATGTAGCCTTTGCCCAGCCAGCTAAGCGGTGGGAAATGCGACCGGGCGGCCATTGCTCCGGCAAAGCCGAACCCCAGCGCAACGGGCGCAGTCACTGCCAACAAGGCCAAAACCTTGAGGAAGGACAAATAGAACGACCAATGCACTCCGTTGGTCAAGTAGCAGGAAAACCAACGAAACGTGTCCAGAACATCGGGATCAGAGCAGAACGAGAAAATGGCAGGCCTCATACACTAGCGAGGGCTCAGCGGCAGCGCGCCCCAAATCGTAAGGGCGCGCTACTTGTGCAGAAAAATCAGAAGGTCGAGGACACTTCCCATTTGCTGATCAGCGTGTTCAGGCTGCCATCATCCTTCATGGATTGAATGGCTGCGTTGAACTTTTCCTTCAGCTCGGCATCCGATTCACGAACGCCCATGCCGACGCCACCACCCAGAGGGACTTCGTCGGCGACAAAACGCAGATCACCGTCTTCTTCAACGATGGGGGCAAGGAAGGATTTGTCTGCCAGAACCGCGTCAGCTTCGCCGTTGCGAACAGCGGCGAGGGTTTCATCCGGGCTCGAGAATTCTACCAGAGTTGCACCGGATTCGGCGATGTACCCAGCCTGAATGGTACCGGTCTGCGCTGCGACAACGCCACTTGTGACGTCTACGTCGTCGGACATCGCAACATAGGCCGATGGGTCCGGCGGTGTGTAGTTCTGGGTAAAGTCGATCACTTCATCGCGTTCGTCAGTGATCGACATACCCGCGATGATGACGTCGTAGTTACCCGAGACCAGGTTTGGAATGATTGAGTCCCAGTCATTCTTGACCCATTCGCATTCCAGGTTGGCGCGCTTGCACAGCTCATCGCCCAGTTCACGCTCAAAACCGTCGATCTCGCCGGCATCATTGATAAAGTTCCAAGGTGCGTAAGCGCCTTCCGTGCCCATCCGAACCGTGTCGGCCATGGCAATACCAGCTGTCAGCGCAAGCGCTGCTGTGGTCAGAATCAGGTTTTTCATTGGTTACTCCCCAGTTTAGTTCTGTTCTGATTTTACGCCGCCTGAGTGGCGGAGAGAAAGCCCTGAAGTCGTTCTGATTCAGGGGTAGTAAAGATATCTTCCGGCAGGCCCTCTTCTTCGATCAGGCCCTGGTGAAGAAAAACGACATGGCTTGAGATATCGGCAGCCATCTTCATGTCGTGGGTCACGATGATCATGGTTCGGCCTTCGGCGGCCAGATCCTTGATTACCTTGATAACTTCCTGTTCCAGTTCCGGGTCCAGCGCTGAAGTAGGTTCATCAAACAGCAGCGCTTCGGGTTCCATGCACAGGCCGCGGGCAATGGCCGCGCGTTGCTGCTGACCGCCAGACAGCTGCGCAGGGTAGACGTCGCACTTGTCGCCGATCCCGACCTTTTCCAGATATTTGCGCGCGCTGTCCTCGGCTTCGGCCCGGTCACGCCCCAGCACGGTAACCGGAGCCTCCATCACGTTTTGCAGGATCGTCATATGGGCCCACAGGTTGAACTGTTGGAATACCATCGACAGGTTGGTGCGAATGCGCAGCACCTGCTTGGGGTCTGCGGGACGGCGTCCGTGGCCATCGCCGATCCAGCGTACCGGCTCGCCCTTGAACAGGATCTCGCCCTGTTGGCTGTCTTCCAGCAGGTTGCAGCAGCGCAGAAGCGTGGATTTGCCCGACCCGGATGATCCAATCAGGGATACGACATCCCCGCGCCTTGCCGTAATATCGACCCCTTTCAGCACTTCCAGATTGCCGAAGCTTTTGTGGAGGTTCTTGATCTCGATTACGGGAGTGGAATCTGTCACGGGTGGTCCAGGTGTTATTGGTGTTGGTGCGGTACTAGGGCTTAAAAATCGGGGCAATGCAATGCGCAATTGACGCGTTTGGGTTCGGAAACTGCCAAATTGACCAGACGTTTTGGCCAAATCGGTCAGGGACTAAGCTGATTGACCATGTCCTGATCAGGATTTGAGACGCAAAGATATTCGTCTGCGGAAATGTCGATCAGGTCGTGCAAATGCAGCAGGCGGCGATCTTCGGCCGGCAGGGCGTGAATGGCGGCGCGAACGGCGCGTGCAATTTCGGACGCATTCTGTCCGTTGGCGGTGATATAGGGCAGGGCAGGAGTAGGCTCGGTTGCGCCGATCTCGCGCAGGGTGGTGCCCATATCGGTGTGTTCCTTCAACAGCTCCCATGTCAAAGCATCCAACGCGGCATAGTCGGCATGCCCGTCTGCGACGGCACGCGCCGAATGCACATGCCCACCGGTTTGATGGATGGTCGCGGGTATCAGGTCGCGTTGTGCAAGGTGAACCAAAGGCGCGGCCCAGCCGGACTGAGACAGGGCTTCGTTATACGCGAATATGCCACCGATCAGCTGATCCAGGCCTCGCTGATCGTCCTGCCGTGCAACCAGGATCGAGCGGTAGTGGCCGGGCGGACACCCGACCAATTCGTAATCAGGTGTGCCAATCAATTGCACTTTGCCGTGCAGGCGGGTGCGGTACGGCATCCCACAGGTCTGCGCAAAGACCATATCGGAGTTCAGCCAGATCTCCCACACATCGGCATCGCGGGTCAGGTGGTCAGGGCCATACCCCAGATGAGAGCGAATCAGAGTCCAGAGCCGGTCGTTCGCTGGTTGTAGGGCGGGCATGTCATACATGCCCAGCATCGCAATCACGCTTTAGCAGCCTTTTGACGGGCCAGAGCGGAATCCACGTCGCTGACACCCAGCAGGCTTACGACAAGCCGCAGCAGCGAATCCTCTTCGCCGGTGCGCTGCCCATCAGCCAAGGCAACCGACCACATCGCCTGTACGACGGCGAGGCGGTTATCATAATCCACGGCTTCTTTGATTGCGCGGGTAAAGCGGACGGTGTCGGGGGCCTCGGCCTCAAGATCTTCGGCGCGGGCGCGCAGACCGGCGGCCTCGAACGGAGACAGACCATAACGCTCGGCCGAAATCCGGTCGATTCTGGACATTTCGCTGTCGGCATAGTCGTTGTCAGAACGCGCAATACGCACCAACAGGGCTGTCAGGGCCAAGCGGGCGTCATCATGGGCAAGCGGGGCGGGCTGGGGCTGCGTAAGCCGGGACAGGAAATCACTAAACATGTGCTAGATATAGATGGCGTCTAACGCTCTTCCAAGCGCCTTTGCATCCGTTCGCGCGCGGTCTGACTGTCTTTATAGCTCAGACCCATGGCGATACGGGATTCTTCCACAATCTTCATCTCGCCCTCGTCCGAATTGCCATCAGCCAGAACGACCTCCCATAGGGCATCCAACGCGGCCAGACGTTCCTGCAAGTCGGTGGTCTCGCGGATCAGTTTGCCGAACGTGTCGGTGTCCGGGGCAGCCGCGTGCAGCTTTTCGCAGGTGGCCCGGACCTTGGCGGCCTCGATCGCGTTGTGCTGGTAAAGCCGGGCAAGGATGCGATCGATCAGGCTGATTTCTTCGAGTTTGTAATCCCGATCCGCCTGCGCCACACGCACCATAAGCGCCCCAAGCGCCAGTTCAGCATCCGGGTCGGGCAGGTTGTCGTGTTGCGGCGGGCGAAAGGCCTGAAAGAGCTTTTTCAACATAGGGGGACATTATTCCATATTTTGTGGACCGCCAAGCACGGACTACCCGTCATAGCCCGATAATCATAAGTTTGCCGGTTTACGGGATTCTACTTGAAGTTGCTGTCGTGATGCGAGGGGTCAGCCCCCTGCAGTGCCTGTTTTGCCTGTTCCTGCAACCAGCCCAGCATAAGGCGGTATGGCACCGGTCCATAGCTGATCCGCGCCACGCCCAGCGATGCCAGCGTGGCCGTGTCCGGCGTGCCGGGCAGTGCAATAATGTTGACCGGTAATTCCGTCGATTCGCACAACCTGGCGATCATGGCTTCGTCCTTCAGGCCGGGGGCAAAAAAGCCGCTGGCCCCGGCGTCTGTATAGGCTTGCGCCCGCGCAATGGCATCATCCAGCATCACGTCATTATGGGTTTCCGGTTTGGCCTTGAGGAAGATATCGGTCCGTGCGTTGATAAAAGCAGGAACGCCCGCCGCATCGGATCCTTCGCGCATGGCAGCAACGCGTGCAGCCTGGGTTTCGATGTCATAGAGATCATTGGTTCCAACGATTTGGTCTTCGAAATTGAAGCCGACGACACCGGTTTCAAGTGCGCGCTGAACATTGCTGGCAATGCCCAAAACATCCTTGGAATACGCCCCTTCAAAATCCAGAGAGACCGGCAAATCAACGGCCGTCACGATACGGCCGACATTGTCCAGTGCTGCCTCGAGTGGAAGGTTCTGGCCGTCGCCGAATCCCTGCGCCATCGCAACCGGTGCGCTGCCGGTGGCAATTGCCTTGGCACCGGCGTCACGAACGGCCCCGGCGCTGCCGGCATCCCAGATATTGTACAGGATTACAGGGTCGCCCTTTTTGTGCAGGGCGGCAAAATTCTCTGCCTGGGTGATTTGATTGCTCATTGCCGGTCTCCTGTCGGTTGTTCCCGACAGTTAACCGCGCAAACGACCGGCGCGTACAGAATTTTCACGCCGACCGATACAATGTCGCAAAACGCCTTGTGTCAGACCAGGCGCGAGCTGTCTTTCGCTGCGCGCACAAAGTCACGAAACAGAGGATGTGGTGCAAACGGCTTGGACTTGAGCTCCGGATGGTACTGGACCCCAATGAACCAGGGGTGGTCCGACCATTCGACGATTTCCGGCAACCGGCCGTCCGGTGACATGCCCGAGAAGTTCAGCCCCGCCTTTTCCAGCTTTTCACGGTATTTGATGTCCACCTCGTACCGGTGGCGGTGGCGTTCTTCGATATTGGTTCCGCCGTAAACCCCGGCCACTGTTGAGCCTTCTGCCAGAACCGCATCATAAGCGCCCAGTCGCATTGTGCCGCCTTTGTCGTCGCCCACTTTGCGCTCGACCTTGTGGTTGCCCTGCACCCATTCTTTAAGGTGGTAAACAACCGGTTCAAAACGCTTTTTACCGGCCTCGTGGTCAAACTCTTCCGAGCCTGCCTCGGTTATTCCCGCGACATTCCGGGCGGCTTCGATGACCGCCATCTGCATGCCCAAACAAATGCCCAAGTAGGGTACTTTGTGTTCGCGCGCGTACTGAGCTGCTTTAATCTTACCTTCAGTGCCGCGTTCGCCAAAGCCACCGGGAACAAGAATGGCGTGGAAACCTTCGAGATGCGGTGCGGCGTCTTCGGTGTCGAACACCTCGGCATCGACCCATTCGACCTTGACCCGAACCCTGTTGGCCATGCCGCCATGGGTCAGGGCCTCGGCAATCGATTTATAGGCGTCCTCAAGCTGTGTGTATTTGCCGACGATTGCGACCTTCACTTCGCCCTCGGCGTTATGGATTCGGTCGCTGACGTCTTCCCATTTTGTCAGATCGGGCTTTGGCGCGGGGCTGATCTGGAACGCGTCCAGAACTGCCTGATCCAATCCCTCACGGTGATAGGCCAGTGGCGCATCGTAGATGGTGCTGAGATCCTGCGCAGCAATAACCGAGTCGGGACGCACGTTACAGAACAGCGCCAGTTTTTCACGCTCCTTGGTCGGGATCGGCCCCTCGGACCGGCAGACCAAAATATCGGGAGCCAGGCCAATAGAACGCAATTCCTTGACCGAGTGCTGCGTTGGCTTGGTCTTCAACTCGCCCGAGGCCTTGATAAAGGGCAGCAGGGTCAGGTGCATGAACAGACATTGGCCACGGGGCTTGTCCTGGCTGAACTGACGGATGGCTTCAAAGAAGGGCAGTCCTTCGATATCGCCGACGGTGCCGCCGATCTCGCACAGCATAAAGTCGACCTCATCCTCTCCGATAGCGATGAAGTCCTTAATCTCATTGGTGACGTGCGGGATCACCTGAATGGTCTTGCCGAGGTAGTCTCCACGGCGCTCTTTCTCGAGAACGTTGGAATAGATCCGGCCCGAACTGACAGAGTCGGTCTTGCGTGCGGCCACACCCGTGAACCGTTCGTAATGGCCAAGGTCCAGATCGGTTTCGGCACCATCATCGGTTACGAAAACCTCACCATGTTCAAACGGCGACATAGTGCCGGGATCGACGTTCAGATAGGGGTCCAGCTTGCGCAAGCGCACCGAATACCCTCGCGCTTGCAACAGCGATCCCAAGGCCGCCGAGGCCAGTCCTTTACCCAAGGACGAGACCACACCACCTGTAATGAAAATAAAACGCGCCATGTTTTTCGGCTGCTCCCGTGAGACGTCAAAATCAGCTGCCCGGCGGCTTGAAAAAACCGCAGCACCACGGGACTTCACACATAAAGGATTCGCGCCCATAGCGCAAGAGAACCGCAAGATGCTGTTGCAGCTCTCTTTCAGTATTCTAGGTTTTGTGGATCAGTTGGCCTGCGGAATCAGTGGCGCATTGTCGCCCTGTGTCGGAGGCAACAGATCATCTGCCGACGGAACCGCCGGTGTGCTTTCCTCAACCGCAGCTGGTGCCGGAACACCCAGACGGTCGATAACGGAGCTGCCCGATGATTTCTGAGCCGCCAGAATGGTCAGCGTGATCGACGTGACAATAAAGCAGGCCGCCAATATCCAGGTAACCTTGCCCAACGCGGTCGCAGCCGCACGTCCGGTCATGGCGCCACCGCCACCGCCGCCCATACCCAGGCCACCGCCTTCGGACCGCTGCATCAGAACAACGGCAATCAGGCCCAAAGCCAAGAGAAGGTGGATGATGAGAACGACGTTTTCCATGGTGTTCCTGTACAGCGTGGCGTGTATCGCGTGGTACTTATGCAAGTTTGCCAGCGGGGGCAAGGGAGGAGTTGCCATCACCGCACGTGATGCAATTTATCACAGCAAAGAGACTGGACAGCCGTGCATATGCTGACGCAACCTGCCGCTCATGCCACATGATGATCACGACCACCCGCACGCCCTGTTGCCGCCTGAACCTGCGCTCCGCGTCAAGGCGCTCGAGACGATTCTGACTCGCAAAGGGCTGATCGACCCGGCAGCACTGGATGAGATAATCGACACCTATCAGAACAAGATAGGCCCCAAGAACGGCGCGCGCGTCGTGGCCAAGGCGTGGAGCGACCCTGAGTTCAAAAAGGCTCTGTTGGAAGACGCCACACAGGTCGTAGCCGATCTGGGTTTTTACGGACGGCAGGGCGAACATATGGTGGTAGTTGAAAACACAACCGACCAGCACAACATGGTCGTTTGCACCTTGTGCAGCTGCTACCCGTGGCCGCTGTTAGGTATTCCGCCAGGGTGGTACAAGTCCGACGCTTACCGCGCCCGCGCTGTACGTGAGCCGCGCAAGGTGTTGGCCGAGTTTGGAGTCGAACTGCCGACGAAAACCTCCGTGCGCGTGTGGGATTCGACGGCCGAAATACGCTATCTGGTGCTGCCAATGCGCCCGGATGGCACCGAGGGAATGAGCGAGGATGGTCTTGCCACCCTTGTCACCCGTGACAGCATGATCGGCACCGGCCTGGCACGGGTGCCCGCATGACCCGGGTTCACGATATGGGCGGACGGTTCGGGGACGGCCCCGTGGTGCCTGAGGCCGAGGACAGCCCGGTTTTTGCCGAAGACTGGCACGGGCGTGCTTTGGCTGTAACGCTGGCGGCTGGGTTTTTGGGGCAGTGGAATATCGACAAATCCCGCCACACCCGTGAAAGGCTGTCACCGAAGGATTACGCCAGGTTCTCATATTATGAGAAGTGGATATCGGGCCTGGCTGATCTGTTGGTGGATAACGGTGTGCTGTGCCCTGAAGACTTGATCGGTGACGAATATGACAGCTCGCATCCCTTGTCTTCGCGCGTTTTGCAGGCTCAGGCAGTACCCGGGGCCCTCGCAAAAGGAGGCCCGGCTGATCGCCCATCTGATGTGCCTGCTCAGTTCGAAATCGGGCAGGCGGTTCAAACTCTGCATCCTGCCGCCAACCGCCTTGTCGATGGCGGACACACCAGATTGCCGATTTACGCAGCCGGTGCAAAGGGCCGAATCCTACGGCTGCACGGAACGCATGTCCTGCCCGATTCCAATGCCCATGGTCTGGGCGAAGCGCCCGAACCTCTCTATGCCGTGGCCTTTCCGGCCTCAGAGCTCTGGGCTGATCCGGAGCACCCGCGGGATGAAGTTGTTTTAGACCTGTGGCAAAGCTATCTGGAACCCGCATGACGCTATGCAACACTCATTCCGCGCCGGAACCGGTTTTTGCCGAACCCTGGCACGCACAGGTATTCGCCGTCACCGTTGCATTGAACGAAGCGGGTCGGGTCGACTGGCCCGACTGGGCTGCACGGTTTTCGCAGACCCTGAAACGTCACGGGCTGGACCGAGAGTTGGACGGGGGCGACGACTACTTCCTCGCTTGGCTGGTAACCCTGGAGGAATTCCTGATCGAGCAGGGCGCAGCGGCAACACAAGACGTCGCTAATCTCAGAAATGCGTGGAAAGAAGCCTATTTGACAACGCCGCATGGTCAGCCCGTTCGTCTGGCTGCACGTTAAGAAGGGGGCTCTGCCCCCGCCGCCCGTTCCGGGTGACTCCCCCCGGGATATTTCGGGCCAGATAAACAAGTGATCCGATCTTCATCTGGCTAATAAATATCCCTGCCGGAGGCATCGCGCGCAGTGCGGTTGTTATCTGCGGCGAATTACCGGTTTCCCTGCCGCTTTGTCCCCGTTATACGAGCCGAGTTTGAAAACTCAGCGCAAAAGGACCAGATATGGCCAATGTGGTTGTTGTCGGCGCCCAGTGGGGTGACGAGGGAAAAGGCAAGATTGTCGACTGGCTCAGTGAACGGGCAGACGTGATCGCGCGTTTTCAAGGCGGACATAACGCCGGTCATACGCTGGTTATCGATGGTGAGGTCTATAAATTGCATGCGCTGCCTTCGGGTGTCGTGCGCGGCAGCAAGCTAAGCGTCATTGGCAACGGCGTTGTGCTGGACCCGTGGCATCTTCTCAAGGAAATTGGAACGATCCGTGCGCAGGGTGTCGATATTTCGCCCGCGACACTGATGATCGCAGAAAATACGCCGTTGATTCTGCCGATTCACGGAGAGTTGGACCGCGCGAGGGAAGAAGCGGCCTCCAAGGGCACGAAAATTGGCACAACTGGCAGGGGCATCGGCCCGGCCTATGAGGATAAGGTTGGGCGCCGGTCCGTACGCGTTGCCGATCTGGCGGATGAGGCAACGCTTGAAGCCCGTGTTGACCGCGCCCTTCAGCACCACGACCCTCTGCGCAAAGGTTTGGGAATCGAACCAGTTGACCGGGACGCGCTTATCGCTCAACTGAAAGAGATAGCGTCGAAAATTCTGCCTTTTGCGGCCCCTGTCTGGAAAGTGCTGAATGAAAAGCGCAAAGCAGGAAAACGTATTTTGTTCGAGGGGGCGCAGGGCGCTCTGCTGGACATTGATTTTGGCACCTACCCGTTCGTGACGTCATCCAATGTCATCGCGGGCCAGGCTGCCACCGGGGTTGGCATTGGCCCGGGCTCGATCGATTTCGTTCTTGGCATTGTCAAAGCCTACACGACCCGAGTGGGTGAAGGTCCATTTCCAACCGAGCTGGACGACGACGATGGGCAGCGTCTGGGTGAACGTGGACATGAGTTTGGCACCACCACCGGACGCAAGCGCCGCTGCGGTTGGTTCGACGCGTGCCTTGTGCGCCAGACCTGTGCGACCAGTGGGGTGAACGGTATTTCGCTGACCAAACTTGACGTTCTGGACGGGTTTGAAACTCTGAAGATCTGTACCGGCTATAATCTGGACGGAGTGCATCTGGACTATCTGCCTACCGCCGCGGATCAACAAGCGCGTTGCACGCCCATCTACGAAGAGATGCCAGGCTGGAGCGAATCTACCGAAGGCGCGCGCAGCTGGGCAGACCTGCCTGCCAACGCGATCAAATATGTGCGTCGTGTTGAAGAGCTGATCGACTGCCCGGTTGCGCTTCTTTCAACCAGCCCGGAGCGGGAAGACACCATTCTGGTGACCGACCCGTTTGCCGATTGATGGGGCAGGACGAGAAAACCGGTCTGAGCTATAAGGCGCGCCGTCGCTGGTCGCTGGTACTGCTGCTGGTAGGGTTGCCCGTCTACATCGTGGCCGTAGTGACCGTTGTAAACTGGCTGGATCGCCCGCCGATCTGGCTGGAGTTTCTGGTCTATGTCGGCTTGGGTATCTTGTGGGTTTTACCCTTCAAGTTTGTATTCAAGGGCGTGGGCAAGGAAGATCCGGATCAACCCACGGAATAGTTGTTGCCGCTACCTGCGGATGAGATCCCTGCCATGATTGCCAGCAGCAGGCCTGTTGGACCTATCCAAAACGGATTTCATCGGTCTTGTCAGTTAGGCCGCAGACTGGGAATTGGATAGTGTCATGGCGTCGCTGAATAGGCGGGTACACAGTTTTCGAAGTCGATACCGTGCGTTGCATTCGCGTTGTTAACAAAGGCTGTGGTGTGACTGACCTCATCCTGACAGGCTCCCACGTGGCCTTGGTCTTCACTTTCTAAACTCAACCCGCGCGGCGGTCCGGCGTGGGCCAGCTTAGGATTGCACGCGCGATTGCGTGGTATTCGCCCGAAAGTTCTTCGGCCACGCTGAACGGAGTGGGCCAGGGCGTAGTGAGCGTGGCTTCAATCTGGCCTGTCGCAATATCAAGATCAGCTTTGTGTTTGGCAGCCAGGCGGCGCATCTTTTGATTGGTTGCCAGGCACAGCATGTGGACTTCGCGAATTCCGCGGTTTCGGGCGGCGGTGATGATCCGGGACAGCAGGGCGTCGCCGATACCGCGATCTTGCCAGGCTGATTCAACCGTAAAGGCGACCTCGGCCACTTGATTGTGACTGTCTGGCAGGATGCGCAATTCCCCCACGCCGCGCAGACGGGAATCCGGGAAGGCCCCGAACACCAAAGTGGCATTTTCGAACAGCCCGGACAGGTACGTCTGAACCGTTTCTGATTTGACCGGAATGCCAAACCTGGAGGTCAATGCATCGTCACTCAAGTTTTTGAAATGACTTATAACTTTCTGCTCGTCGTACTTTCTGAGACGCCGGATCGGGACTTCGTACATGGCGCAGCCTTTGCTAAAAAGAGACCTGACTTAGAGACCTCCTCCCCAGCAGACAGTAGCATTTTTCTGCACTGCAGCAAAGGTGCTGGACTACATTTCGGCGAAAATGGAACACCAAAACCTCACCGTAAAAAAAAAGGCCGAAGGAAACCCTCGGCCCATTTGATTTCTTTGGCAAAAAGTCAGCCTGCGGCGCGCTCGTCATCCGGGCGGAACCCGATCTGGGTCGAGGCCGCAAAGCGTCCGCCTCCGGCTTTTTCGATCTTGCCGTCCCGCAGCAACTGACCGAAAGAGCGCAGGCTTTCTTCGCGATTGAAGTCGTCCTGCTTGAGCGAGCGAATTTTGTTCATCAGCTGTGGGCGCGAGAACTGCTCCTGACCTTCGATAAAGGAAAGGTACGCAGCGGCGGCTTCCAGCAAGTCTGGCAGGGATTGGGCCCCTTGTTCCTGTGCGAACAGAACAAACCCACCTTCGTCGGGCGTTTCATCTTCGGTATCCGACTTCACACGGCGGGGGGTCACCGGTCCTGCTTCTTCGGACTGGTTGTCTACACGTTGCTCGGCAACCAACTTGAGAGGCGCTGCAGCGTCAATGATAGGGCGCGCGCTGGTCACTTGAACATCCGGGCGGCGGGGGCTGACGACTGACGTCAGATCGCTGCGATAATCGTCGCCCTCACTTTCTTGTTTGATACCATCGGAAGCACCTCGCTCGGCCTCGGTCACCGCTACCGCTGCGCGCATGTGAGAGTAGGTTTCACGCTTGGTGTTGGTGGTCGGATCGCTCAATTGCTCACCAACCTTGTCCATCAGGCGCGATACATCTTCGTCCAGGCTCATTGGGTTAGCCGGTGTCTTGTCCGTGCGGCCGGCCAGATGGTTTTCGACCTCTGATATCTCGCTCAGCAGATCAAACTCGTCTTCTTCAGTCAAAGTGCCGGATTCTGCATCATCCATCCGGGGATGTTCGGCCTCGTCCTCAGCGCTTGTATCCTTAAGGATGTTGTCCACTTCCTCGCCTTCCGGTTCGGTCTCGGCGGAGTCATCCAAGTTGGAAAACATCGCATCAATGGTAACAGTTTCCTCAACTTCCGTTTCTGGCACCGCGTCATCTGACGTCAGAACCATTGGGCTTTTTTCGACCACGTCTTCGATCTCGGGCTCAGCTTCGGCAATGTCCTCCGCTTCAACCCGGATGTCTTCCTGTGCGTCACTGCCGCTGTCCACCGGCTGTTCAATCTCGGTTTCGTTGGTTTCGCCCAAGTCCGAGGGGTCAAGCGATCCGGCTGCAAAGGCGGCGGCGACGGCATCTGACGGACCGGTCGCGTTTTTCATCAGGGCCGTCTCTTCGTCTTCGGTGTAGATCACCGCGTTTTCCTCGGAATGAGAAACAACTGCGCGGATACGCTGGAGTTTGGCCGCGATACTGTCGGCTGCTGGAGCAGGTGCGTCTTCAACGGGTTCCGCATCAGCGAACGCCGTCTGAGGGGGGTGCGAGGGGGATGGTGCCGCTGCGGGCGTGTTAACAACGTTCAATTCCGATGCAGCGGGTGCAGGCTGTGACGGGGTTGAGACCTGATCGGTGGCACGCAGAAGCAGACCTGATTCATTCTGGCTGGCTTCCACTTCTCTGGATGCATCGCGTTTTGCGATACGGGCCAACATTTCGGTATCCGGTTGAGGAGGCTCCGATCCAAAGTAACGATCATCCGCAGAAAGATCACGAAAGTACTCTGCAATCGCTTTCATTGTTTCAAATGAATCGTCGAACCCTTCTAAAGTGCACGAGAAGGTTCCATAGGAAACGGTTAATACCTTGTTATTCTGTACCATCAGACGCACGTCCTCTACAAACTACGAGAGCCAACAGCCCAAGTACGGGCGCACCTATTGGCTCAGAACTCTTTCCATGAACCTATCATTTTGTGGTCTCAATGTGTCCAAATCCGGAAAAAATGATCAATCTTAAAAAAAATACGCCGATTGTGCGGTCATCAGAGCCAATTGGACTGGTTGGAGGCGGCCAAATAGGCCCTGACGACCTGAATCAGCTGCTGATTCGAGTAAAAACAGTTGTGGCCGCTGATGGTGGCGCGGCGTCATTGATGGAAACGGGCCGCGTCCCGGACGCCGTGATCGGTGATTTCGATTCGCTGAGCGCCGAGCATCGCGACCAGATCCCCGCGGACCGGTTGTTTCCAATTCCGGAACAAAATAGCACCGATTTTGACAAGGCTTTGCGCAATGTCGACGCACCTTTGGTGCTGGGAGCGGGATTTCTTGGGGGGCGTCTGGATCATCAGCTGGCAGTGCTGAACGTGCTTGCAAGGTGGCCTGATCGACCTTGTATCCTGCTGGGTGCGCATGAGGTTGTGTTCCTTGCGCCGCCTCGGATTACGCTCAAGGTCACGCCGGGAGATGTGGTGTCATTGTTTCCGTTTCAACGTGTAAAGGGGCGCAGCCTTGGGTTGGAGTGGCCAATCGACGGTCTGGTGATGGAGCCAAACGGGGGCGTTGGTACATCCAACCGGGCATTGGCGGATGTTGAGTTGTTTATAGACGGACCGGGTCTGTTGGTGATGGTGCCGCGATACGCCCTGGATCAGGTCATGCAGGCGTTTCTGTCGGAGCAGACCGGGCGCTGGCCCGCTCGCGAAGAATGACATAGAGGCCGGCTGCAATTGTGATCGCGATACCCAGCGCCGCGATGCCATCGGGTAGATCGTGAAAGATCAGCCACCCAAACAAGGTGGCAACGGGTATCTCAAGGTACTGCATCGGGGCCAATGTGGCTGATGGCGCATAGCGCAGCGACCATGTCATAAACAGATGCGCGACTGTTCCCAACAGACCAATTGCGATCAAAAGATAATGACCTTCGCCCATCGGGGGGATCAGGGACAGTTCCCAAACGCCACCCACAGTTCCAAGCACTAGGACCGGCAGCAACAGGACAGTCGCCATTATGCCAGAGACCGCCTGAAGGGCGACCGGATCGGTGTCCTTTGCGATCTTTCGCGTCACCAGCATGAACAGGGCAAAGACCAAAGCCACAACCAGAGGCAACAGGGCAGCCGCACCAACCTGTGCAAAACTGGGCTGAATAACCATCAACGTCCCCACAAACCCCACGGTACAGGCAATCAGGCGGCGCATTCCGACCACTTCATCCAGCACGTACTTGCCCAGGATCAGCATGATAAAGGGCATCACAAAGGCAATTGCGACTGCATCTGCCAATGGCAGGAACTTGAGTGCGCTGAACATCGCGGCGATTCCGACAATGTGCAAAATTGTCCGTATGAAGGTCAGGCGCAGAATGCGGCCTCGCATCCGAAAGCTCCGGTCGCTTAGGGCAACCAAAGGAATCAAAACAATCGCCTGCACTGCAAATCGGACCCAGACCAGCATCCCTATGGGCGTCGTCTCGCCCAGCAGTTTGGCCATGGCATCGCCCAGCGGTGCGAGTAGGCAAAACCCGAGCATCAAGACGATGCCGAATACTGGTCGATCCTGTGTCATGGGCGCGACGCTACGGGGTTTGACCTAGAGTGGAAAGCGTTTACGGCAGCGACTGCGCCTTGGTGTAATCCGGCCCGATACAGTGGGGCAGGCCATCGTCTATCTTGAGCCAGCGCAGCTTTTCCTCATGTGCGACGTGCAGGGTCGGCTGCAGCAGTTCCGGATCGTCCAGCGTGGCCACATAGAGATGCAGGACGCCTGACATGGCTTGCGAGCGGAAAGAGATCGGCGTGCCGCATTCAGGGCAAAAACTGCGTTCGACTCCAGGGGATGAATTGAAGGTCTTTGGCGCATCACCAAGCCAGCGCCATTGCCCGTCGCGAACCCCGAAATAGGTCGTCATCGGGGCCGCGCATTGACGCCTGCAACTGTCGCAATGGCAAGTCACGCAAGACAGGGCCGGAGGGGTGACCTCATAACGGATCTTTCCGCACAGACAATGTCCTTGCATGGGGTCCCTCACATATCTCTCAGCAGTTTGGCACGTTGACCGCCAGACCACCTAGTGACGTTTCTTTGTATCTCTCATGCATGTCATGCCCTGTCTGGCGCATGGTTTCGATCACCGCATCCAGCGGAACAAAATGCTGTCCGTCACCGCGCAGGGCAAGAGACGCCGCCGATACGGCCTTGATAGCACCCAGGCCGTTCCGCTCGATGCAGGGCACCTGAACCAATCCTGCAACCGGGTCGCAAGTCATGCCCAGATGGTGTTCCAGCGCGATCTCGGCTGCGTTTTCCACCTGCTCGGGCGTGCCACCCATGACGGCGCACAGCCCAGCTGCGGCCATAGCGGCGGCGCTGCCGACCTCGGCCTGGCACCCGGCCTCGGCACCTGAGATTGACGCGTTGAACTTGACCAGCCCGCCAATGGCAGCAGCGGTCAGCAGGAAGTCTTCGATATGCGTCTCGGATGCACCGGGCACGTGATCGAGATAATAGCGCAACACGGCAGGCAGTACGCCAGCCGCACCGTTGGTAGGTGCTGTCACGACTTGACCGCCGGCTGCGTTCTCCTCGTTCACGGCCATGGCGTAAACGCTCATCCAGTCATTGATCGTGTGCGGTGCATTCAGGTTCATGCCTCGCTCGGCCTGCAGCGCATCGTGGATACCTTTGGCACGGCGGCGCACGCTCAGACCGCCGGGCAGAATCCCGTCCGTGGTCAGACCCCGTTCGATACAGTCGTTCATCACCTGCCAAAGCCGAGCCGTCCCTTTGGCAAAACTATCCGCGCATCCGCGCGCGATTTCATTGGCGCGCTTCATCTCGGCAATGCTTTTGCCACTGGTCCTGGCCATGTCGAGCATCTCGACAGCGGATTTGAAGGGGAAGGGCACGGGGTCGCCTTCGTCTGTCGCTTTACCCTCGGCCAGTTCTTCCTCGGTCAGGACAAAGCCGCCACCAATTGAATAAAAGACCTGCCGCAGGATCACATCGCCCTGCGCGTCGGTGGCCATCAGGATCATACCGTTGGCGTGACCGGTCAGTTGGTGTTCGAAATCAAAGGTCAGATCGGTCTTGGGGTCGAACTTCAATTCTGGCAGTCCTTCGGGGGAAACCACTTGCGTTTCAGCGATTTCCGCCAACGCGGATTCGGCCTTGTCGTTGTCATAGGTGTCGGGAACAAATCCGGCCAGACCCAGTATCGTGGCGCGGTCGGTTGCGTGACCAACACCGGTAAAGGCAAGGGATCCGTGCAAAGATCCGCGCAGGCCGGAAAACTCGAACGGTGAGGCGCGCATCATGTCCAGAAACCGCGCAGCCGCAACCATTGGCCCCATGGTATGAGACGACGAAGGGCCAATGCCCACTTTGAACATATCGAAGACGGATAGAAACATATCAGGTAGCTGAGCCTTCTTGAGGAGTAGCATAGGTCGGAGATGTAAAGGGCGTAACCCCTAACCCTTCGGCCGCAATGGCGGCGCGGGTTGCAGGGCGTGTTTCAAGCTGCATCAGGATAGCTTGCAGGTACGGGGTGTCTGCCAGCTGATACCAGCTGCGATCGGTCTGCGCCGGATACAACGCCAGCCACCGCATCATGCAAGCGACATAGTAGGTCAGGACCGAAGGCCGTTCTGGATGCAGCCATTCCGGCGTGTGTCGTGCCTCGGCGTCCAGTGCCTGAAGATGCTGTCGCAGCCGAGGGCGGATACTGGCGCGCAGGGTCTCAGCCGCAGCTGCGTCGATGTATTTCTCGGCATAAAACAAAATACGCATATCCGCGTGCAAAGTGTTTGATGCAAAGAACAGCCATTTCAGGAACGCTGCCCGATCTGCGTTGTCAGGGGCGGGGGCCAGTTGTTCATGCGTATCTGCGAGCCACAGCAGGATGGCGGCTGTCTCAAAAATCGGACCTTGCGGCGTCTCCAGAACGGGGATCAAGCCGTTTGGGTTCAGCGCCCGGTAGGCTGCGCTGTCCTGTGCGTTTCGGCGACGATCCACCAACGCTGTTTCGTAATTCAGGCCCATCTCTTCCAACACCAGCCTGATCACCAGCGAGGCGTTGTCGGGGGCATAATGCAAAAGATAGGGCGCGCTCATAATGGCTATGTATACGGGTGCCGTCATCTTGAAAGCATCGATTGCGACGTTTCCAATAGGAAACGCGTATTTTCGCGACATGATGGCTCAGAAAATTGGTGTATTCGCTCTCGCAGTTGCTGATCGCATTCCGTATAAGTTCGGCAGCAAAACAGGGGAATGCTGCCATGACCGGAGAAATGTCACCCGTCGACAAGGCCAAGTATGTCGCCGCGCGCCGCGCCGCTGATATGGTTCAGGATGGAATGCGCGTTGGGCTGGGCACAGGATCGACGGCCGTATGGATGGTGCGCCGCCTTGGGGAGCGGGTGAAGGACGAAGGGTTGCAGATCAAGGGCGTTCCGACCTCAAGCCGCACCGCGCAGCTTGCCCGCGAGGTGGGGATCGAGGTTGTCTCTCTGGATCAGGCCGGATGGCTGGACATGGCGATTGACGGCGCGGATGAGTTCGACGGTGAGCTGAACCTGATCAAGGGCGGCGGGGGGGCACATCTTCAGGAAAAGATCGTTGCAACAGCCAGCGACCGGATGGTGGTGATCGCCGATGCGGGCAAAGAGGTCGAAACGCTGGGCGCGTTCCCTCTGCCGGTCGAGGTTGTCCCCTTTGGCTGGCAGACCACCCGCACCCTGATCGAAGAGGCGCTGGACACGATGGACGTTCTTGGCACCTCGACCGCTTTGCGCATGAACGGTGAGGCGCCTTTTGTCACCGATGAGGGCAACCACATCCTGGACCTGCATCTGCAGCGCATCGGCAACGCGCGACAATTGGCGCTGGTGCTCAATCAGGTGCCGGGCGTGGTCGAAAACGGCCTGTTCATCGATATCTGTGACAAGGTCGTCATTGGCTACGGCGACGGCCGGGTCGAGGTGCGAGATATCAACGAAGGCACGATTGAGACAGACCAACCGGCCGAGAGTGGAGAGAACCTGTTCTTGGATATTGTGGATTAAGCGATAGATCCAAAAGGTGCGGTAGTGATCATCATGGAATGCCGCGCTTGAATGGCTTGCGTACACTTTCTTAACCACCAAGGGTTGGATGCGCGTCACTTACCCCCAGATAACCAACGAATTTGCCCTGTCTGAAAAAAGGAACTCAGGATGAGCTTTGACTATGATCTGTTTGTCATCGGCGGCGGCTCGGGCGGGGTCCGCGCGGCGCGAGTTGCAGCTGGCGAAAATGGCGCCAAGGTGGCGCTGGCAGAAGAGGACCGCTACGGCGGCACCTGTGTCATCCGGGGCTGTGTGCCAAAGAAACTGATGGTGTTCGCCAGCGAATTCTCGGACATGGTCGGCGATGCGCAGGCCTATGGTTGGGATGTCAAACCCGGCGCGTTCGACTGGCAGATTTTCCGCGGCAAACTTCATGCGGAACTGGACCGGCTGGAAGGCATTTACCGCAATATTTTGAAAAACAACGGTGTTGAGAGCTTTGACCAGCGCGCCCACGTGGTGGACGCGCATACCGTTGAACTGGCTGATGGAACCCGCAAAACCGCCAAGCACATCCTTGTGGCCACCGGAGGCCGCCCGGTCGTGCCTGAGTTTCCGGGATCTGATCTGGCCATCACCTCGAACGAGATTTTCCATCTGGAGAAGCTACCCGACTCGATCTTGATCGTCGGCGGCGGCTATATCGCCAGTGAGTTTGCCGGGATCATGAATGGCATGGGGGTCAAGACCACTCAGTTCTATCGCGGCGCGCAAATTCTGCGGGGCTTTGACGAAGAAGCGCGCGGGCTGATCAGTGAGGAGATGTGCCAGAACGGCATTGATCTGCATCTGGGCACAAACGTGCTGGAAATGGCCATGGACGGTGACAAAATTCGCGTCAAGGCCACCAATGGTTCGGAACAGTTGTTCGACGTGGTCATGTATGCCACCGGTCGCGCACCAAACGCTGACAATCTGGGTCTTGAGGCGATTGGTGTTGAACGCGGTCGCAAGGGCGAGATCATCGTGGATGAATACAGCCAGACCGGCGTGCCCTCGATCTATGCCATCGGGGATGTGACCGACCGGGTGAACCTGACGCCCGTCGCGATCCGCGAAGGCGTGGCTTTCGTCGAGACAGTGTTCAAAGGCAACCCGACACCGGTGGATCACGACCTGATCCCCACCGCGATCTTTACCCAGCCCGAATTCGGCACCGTTGGCCTCAGCGAAGAAGAGGCCGCGGCACAAGAGCCGGTCGAAGTTTACGCAACTTCGTTCAAGCCGATGCAAAAGGCATTTGCTGGTGGAACACAGCGAGTACTGATGAAGCTGATCGTCAGCCAGGCCAACCGCAAGGTGCTGGGCTGTCATATCGTGGCGCCGGGCGCTGGTGAGATGATTCAGCTGGCTGGAATCGCAGTGAAAATGGGCGCGACAAAAGAAGATTTTGATCGCACCGTTGCAGTTCACCCTGTGATGGCCGAAGAACTGGTGACAATGCGGCAACCTGTGCGCACTGCTTGATTTGCAAGCGCGCGCAACCAAGTTACAAGGGGCACCGTGATCACACGGTCCAGAACAAAGGAAAAGATACATATGGCGGGCAACAGCGGTGGCCCCTGGGGGGGCGGAGGCTCTTCGGGAGGTGGAGGAAATCGGGGTAACAATGGGGACGGGCGCAAGCCCCCCGAAGGCGATGGCCCGCAGATCCCCGAGATCGATGAGCTGATGAAAAAAGGGCAGGAACAGCTGCGCGTTCTTATGGGCGGTCGTGGCGGCGGTGGCCGTGGCGGCAATGGTCAAGGGTCTGGCGGTGGCGGTCCAGCCCTTACCAAAGGAACCGTTGCGATTGGTTTGATCGTAGCGGCGGCTTTGTGGGGGTTCGCAAGTTTCTATACCGTGAAACCAGAAGAACAATCGGTTGAGTTGTTTCTGGGCGAGTTTTCAGCCGTAGGAAACCCGGGTCTGAATTTCGCGCCATGGCCGTTTGTGACCGCCGAGGTTATCGCCGTGACCAGCGAGCGGAACGAAGATATGGGCGGCGCACGCGGTAGCGACGATGGCCTAATGCTGACCGGCGATGAGAACGTGGTCGATATCGACTATCAGGTTGTCTGGAATATCAACGACCCAGCCAAATACCTGTTCAACCTACGAGATCCCAAACAGACGATTCAGGCGGTTTCGGAATCGGCAATGCGTGAGATCATTGCCCAGTCAGAGCTTGCTCCGATCCTGAACCGGGATCGTGGTGTTATCGCGGACCGGCTGCAGGAACTGATCCAATCCACGATGGACAGCTACAGCTCTGGTGTGAACATTGTGCGTGTCAACTTTGACAAAGCGGACCCGCCGCAGGACGTGATCGCCGCATTCCGCGACGTTCAGGCCGCTGCACAAGAACGTGACCGCCTACAGAACGTGGCCGACGCTTATGCGAACAAGGCACTGGCTGAAGCACGTGGTGAAGCCGCCCAGGTTCTGGAAGAGGCCGAAGCGTACCGCGCGCAGCAGATCAACAGCGCCCAAGGTGAGGCCAGCCGCTTTAGTGCGGTTCTGGAGGAATACACCAAAGCGCCTGATGTGACCCGTAAACGTCTGTATCTTGAGCGGATGGAGCAGATTCTGGGTGACGTCGACAAGATTATTCTGGACCAGAACTCAGGCGGGCAGGGGCAGGGCGTTGTGCCTTACCTGCCGCTGAACGAGCTGCGCCGCAACCCGGCAGCGGAGGGTAACTGATGCGTAAATCACCTATTATTCTGATTATCGTCGTAATCCTTGCCGTGGCAGGTTTGTCGTCGATCTTTATTGTGGACGAACGCGAACGCGCGTTGGTTCTGCAATTTGGCCGGGTCGTCGCGGTCAAGGAAGAGCCGGGATTGGCCTTCAAACTTCCTGTCGTTCAGGAAGTGGTCCGCTATGATGACCGCATCCTGTCGATTGATGTCCAGCCGCTGGAAGTTACCCCGCTGGATGACCGCCGTCTGGTGGTTGATGCCTTCGCGCGCTACCGGATTTCCGATCTGAACCGGTTCCGTCAGGCCGTTGGCGTTGGCGGCATCCCGGTTGCCGAAGATCGACTTGACCGCATCCTGCGCGCCGAGACACGCGAAGTGCTGGGTTCGGTGTCATCGCGCGACATTCTAAGTTCTGACCGGGCAGCGCTGATGCTGCGCATTCGCAACAGTGCGATTGCCGAAGCGCAGGCGCTGGGCGTAACCGTCATCGATGTGCGACTGAAGGCGACCGATCTGCCTCAGGCGAACCTTGAGGCAACGTTCGACCGGATGAAAGCCGAGCGGGAACGTGAGGCGACAGACGAACGCGCCCGGGGCAACGAAGCGGCCCAGCGTGTGCGTGCACAGGCAGACCGGACCGTGGTTGAACTGGTATCAGATGCCCGTCGCGAGGCTGAGATCACGCGCGGTGAAGCGGATGCTGAACGGAACGCGATCTTCGCCGAAGCTTATGGCGCAGACCCCGAGTTCTTTGAATTCTATCGGTCGCTGACGGCTTATGAGAATGCGCTGCGTGGCGGCAACAGCTCATTGGTTCTAAGCCCGGATTCCGAGTTCTTTAATTACCTTGGATCACCGACGGGACGGGCCGCGCCAACGGCCCCTGCATCCCAGTAATGGGCCTTGTCCTTCTGGCCTTCGGGCTGGTGCTGATTGTTGAGGGGCTGGCCTATGCGCTGGCCCCTTCGCTTATTGAACGCATGCTCGAGGCGTTGCGGTCTTTGCCCGAGCAGGCGCGACGGCTGGCCGGGCTGCTGTGTGTGGTCAGCGGTCTGGTGCTGCTTTGGGGAGCATATCAGGTCGGGTTTTAACGCTGTGTTTTCAATTGCTGGTGAATTCCCCGCGATCACGAGTTGCGGGCTAGATCAAACCGGCTACATTGGTTGCTAAGAAGGGCCGCCTGCGGGCGGTTTGGTAAGAATTGTTGACAAGGAGTTCCCAAGTGCAGGCACACGCACGCAGTATTTCCGTCCAGCGGGACGATGGTGTTGGTTTCATGCGGCTGATGTGGTTGGCCTTTGCCGGGATGCTTTTGGTTCTGGCGCAAGCTGTGGCTGCTCAGGCGCGAAGTGAAAGTCTGGCGCCGCTGGCTGAAAAGATCAGCCCGGCGGTGGTTAATATTACAACCTCGACACTGATCGAAGGCCAGACCGGCCCGCAGGGGATTGTTCCCGAGGGCTCTCCGTTCGAGGATTTCTTTCGCGAGTTTCAAGATCGTGAAGGCGATGATGAAAACCGCCCACGCCGCAGTAACGCGCTTGGATCGGGCTTTGTGATCTCTGAGGATGGCTACATCGTCACCAACAATCACGTGATTGCAGAAGCCGATGAAATCTTGGTCGAGTTCTTCCCTGGCGACGGTCAGCCCAAAAAAGAGCTGCCAGCCAAGGTGATCGGCACAGATGAGAAAACCGATATCGCCTTGCTCAAGGTCGAGGCGTCGGGTCCGCTGAAATACGTTAAGTTCGGTGACAGCGATATCGCACGCGTTGGCGACTGGGTCATCGCAATGGGCAACCCGCTGGGGCAGGGATTTTCGGTCTCGGCGGGGATCGTCTCGGCCCGGAATCGGGAGCTGAGCGGATCATATGATGACTACATCCAAACCGATGCAGCGATCAACCGGGGCAACTCGGGCGGGCCGCTGTTCAATATGGATGGCGAAGTGGTTGGCGTGAACACGGCGATCCTTTCCCCCAATGGCGGATCGATCGGGATTGGGTTCTCGATGGCCTCTAACGTAGTAGTCAAAGTGGTCGATCAGCTGCGCGAGTTTGGTGAAACCCGTCGCGGCTGGTTGGGCGTGCGCATTCAGGATGTCACAGAAGATATGGCCGAGGCCATGGGCCTGGAAAAGCCAGGAGGCGCGCTGATTAGCGATGTGCCGGAAGGACCAGCCAAAGAGGCAGGTCTTTTGGCTGGCGATGTGATCCTGAGCTTTGACGGTGTTGAGGTTGAAGATACGCGCGGTTTGGTACGGCTGGTCGGTGAGACTACAGTCGGAAAATCGGTCCGGGTGGTCGTGCATCGGGATGAGGGCACGCAGACAGTATTGGTAACGCTGGGCCGTCGCGAAGACGCTGAGCGGAGCGAAGAAGGCGAAGAGGATGCGCCTGATGCGCCAACCGAGGAAAACGCGGATATCCTGGGGCTGATGATCTCACCCCTGACGGACACTTTGCGCACGGATCTGGGCCTGGATGCCGAGGCCGATGGACTGGTTGTAACCGAGGTAGACGAAGCCTCAGAGGCTTTTGCCAAGGGTCTGCGCGCGGGTGATCTGATCACCGAGGCGGGCCAGCAAAAGGTGACCTCAATCGACGATCTTGAGGCACGCATGGAAGAAGCGCGCGATGCAGGCCGCAAGTCGCTGCTTCTTCTGGTGCGGCGCAGTGGAGAGCCGCGCTTTGTGGCGTTGAGCCTTACCGAATAAGCCAGCCAAATCAATGAATGAACAGGCCGGGGCAATCGCCCCGGCCTTTTTGATTCAACCCTGCACCAAAGAATTGAGCCACACGCCGGGGAGGCGCATGGCTCTGATACAGGGAGAGGTCAGTGGACAGATATCGGGGATGATTCTCTGACCTCCTACGGTAACAGTTATGAAGGTATCCTTAACTTGACCCTACGTATGTGAAGCAGGTCACAAGGGTCTAGATCAGGTCGGAATCGGCCAGTTCCCGAAGAGCGTCGAAATCCTGAATCATCAATCCGCCGCGCGATGCTTCGACAACATTGTCTCGCTTCCAGGTCGAGATCGTTTTAGAAACGGCTTCACGCGTGGCACCGACGAACTCGGCAAGTTCGCTTTGGGACAAGGTGATCCGCTTGGTTGGGTCGTCCTGAAGCTCTGACAGGTGCAACAGCTTACGCGCCAGCCGGATCGGCATTGGCAAAAAGACCTGCTCGTTTAACTGCGAACCCATCCATCGCATCCGCAGACCTGCCAACCGGATCATATCAACGGCCAGATCGGGGTGCTGACGGATTTGATTCATCACATCACCCTGACGCACGCGTAACACGCGGGACGGTTCAGCAGCAGCGATGGTCGCGGTGCGTGGTCCGCTGTCAAACAGGGCAATCTCGCCAAACACCTCGCCAGGCCTCATCAGGGTCAAGGATAGCTTGCGGCCGCTCATTGCCAAAAAGGACACTTCGAGCGTGCCTTCGAGAATGGCATAAAGCGCGTCGCCTTCATCCCCCTGTTCGAAAAGGGTCTCGCCCCTTTTCAGGGTTATCTCTTTGGCCTGAGCGGAAAGCATCGCCTTTAGTCGGTCGGAAGCCTCGGAAAGAAAGCCGCTGTCTGGGAAAGCCGTCATCAGTGGTGGGTGCTCCGGCTGCAAATGTTGAGTGGTGACTCAACTTTCCACAGCTTTGGCGCTAAGCCAAGGATTTTATCGGGTTTTCCTCTATTGAGGGTCGTCCAAATGTCCTCGGCCCTTTAAACCCAAGGGATGAGCATCTTTGCCTGCTGTTCATCTACTGGTGGTCAGGATCATCCATGTGGTTTTGCAACAAGTTGAATTGCAGCATCAAAAAAGCCATCAGCGCGATCGGGAAAGCGAAAGTTTCGATTTTCACCCACAAATCTGTCGACATCGTTCGCCAGACAATTTCGTTGGCGACGGCCAGAACGACGAAACAGCCACAAAGACGCCGGGTCAGGATCATCCAACCTTCGTGCCGCATGGGCAGCATCTCGTCCAGGACATAGGCCAGATAGGATTTCCCCTGCAGCAGACCGATGCCAAGAATGACCGAGAAGAAACCATAGACCAGTGTGGTCTTCATTTTGAAGAACCGCTCATCATTGAACCAGGCGGTCAGGCCGCCAAAGAAAATGACCATGAAAGCGGTGAAGATTTGCATGCGGCTGAGCTTGCCAGTCAGAAACCACAGCACACCCATCGCGGCCAGCATCAGCGGCACAAAGATGATGGTGGCAATGATAAAGCCAGAGTATTCGATGCCGCCAATCAGAAAACTGTCGTCGCGCAGACGCAGGTAGATGAAAAAGAAGGCCAGCGGAGGGCCAAGTTCCAACACCTGCTTCAGAAATGGATTGATGTCTTTTTTGCCTGTCATAACGGTTTCCTGCTGCTTACCCGCCCATTTCAACTATTACGGCGCCCAATGCAATCAATGCCATCAACGCAATCCGCCGCGGACCGACAGTTTCCTTCAGAACCAACCACCCGATCAGGGCGGCAAAGACGGTCGAGGTCTCACGCAAGACAGCAGCTTCGCCGACCTTGTCTAGCCGGGTTGCCAGCATGATTGACCCAAAGGACAGAGGCGCGATGATACCGCCAGCCAATCCACGCAGCATTAGCGGCCCGACCGTTGGGCGGTTGACCATGGCGCGCCATCTAAGGAAGGCGTAGATCGGCATCGTTGCCCCGTCGATCATGAAAAACCAGGCCAGGAATGTAAACGGATCGGCGGTCGCGCGGATGCCGTAGGCGTCATAGGTGGTGTAAAGCGCCACAAAAAGGCCTGTTGCCACCGCCAACGCCAGCGCGATGCCCAGCGTCTCGCGATTGGTCTCGAGAAAGCGCAAGTTATAGATGGCCAGACCGAAGATACCGGCCAGCAAGACAGCCACGCCAAACCACTGGGCACCAGTGAACGTTTCAGAGAACAATAGGTACGCGCCAATGACAGTGAACAGCGGACCGGTACCGCGAACGACGGGGTAGACTACGGTATAGGACCCCTTGGTGTAAGCCATCGCTTGCAGCACTTTGTAGGCGACATGGATTAACCAGACGGTGGCGAAGATGGGCCACATATAGGGCTCCGGCCAGGGCACCACGAAAAACGCGAACGGTGCAGCCATCAGGCAATAACTGGCGTCGATGGCACCACGCGACAGCCATGGATCGTGGCGGCCTTTTTGCAGCGCTCCGAAGACAGCGTGCAGGAAAGCGGCCATCAGGGCGAGACCAAGGGCGAGCTGGTGACCTGCTTCGGTACCTTCGAGGGAGATCAGCCAGTCGCTCAATACTTGGGTCTTTCGCTGATGGAGAAAGTGGGGGGCTGTCTGCCCCCCGGCACCCCCCGAGGATATTATAACCAGATGAAGCGGCGGATCACGTTTCCAACCCGGTCAGAGCGGCGGCGAATTCCTCGGGGTCGAACGGGGCGAGGTCGTCGATCTGTTCTCCGACACCGATGGCGTGGATGGGAAGGCCGAACTTGTCCGCAAGTGCGACCAGTACGCCGCCCTTGGCTGTGCCGTCCAGCTTGGTCATAACCAGGCCAGAGACGTCGGCCAGCTTCTGAAACGTGTCCACTTGGTTCAGCGCGTTCTGGCCGGTGGTGGCATCCAGGACCAGCAGGGTGTTGTGGGGGGCGGTTTCGTCTTTTTTGCGGATGACGCGGACGATTTTGGCCAGTTCCTCCATCAGGTCGGTGCGGTTTTGCAGACGGCCCGCAGTGTCGATCATCAGCAGGTCGGCGCCGTCTTCCTGTGCTCGGGTCAAGGCGTCATAGGCCAGTGAAGCCGGATCTGATCCTTCGGGAGCAGTCAGGACGGGTACACCTGCGCGGTCCCCCCAGACCTGCAATTGTTCGACGGCTGCCGCGCGGAATGTATCGCCAGCCGCGATCACGACCTTCTTCCCTGCGGCTTTGAACTGGCTGGCCAGTTTGCCGATGGTGGTGGTTTTGCCTGATCCATTGACGCCCACGACCAGCACGACCTGGGGGCGTTTGGGATAGATGGGCATGGGTTTGGCGACAGGGTCCATTACGCGGGCCACTTCCTGGGCCAGCAACTGCTTGATCTCTTGGATGGACAGTTTGCGGCCAAATCGCCCCTCGGCCATGTTTGAGGTAACGCGCAGGGCGGTGTCGACGCCCATGTCGGATGCAATCAGCAGCTCTTCGAGCTGTTCCAGCATGTCATCATCCAGCGTGCGGCGCACAACTGGCGCGGCCTCTGTGCGGCCAAACAGGCGACCCAGAACACCTTTGGCGGGCGCAGCCTCGGGCGGTGGCGGGGCTGGGGTAGGATCGACAGGCATGTGCTCGGGCGTTTCAACCGGCTGGGGAACAGGTTCTGGTTGGGGCAGTTCTGGCACCGGTTCCGGCTGTGGGTCCGGTTCGGGGATGATCGGATCTGGCGTCGGTGTTTCCTCGCCCCCGTCTTCGACGATGGCCTCAAGCCCCTGTTCGAGGCGGGACGAGGATTTGAACAGCTTGTCCTTGAGCTTTGAGAATAACGCCATTTTTGGTCTCCGCAGGTGTTCACTTCACCTAATGCGGATTTGCGGCAGTTGCAAAGGGTCAGGAGAGCGCAATAAGCAACCCGGCCTGGGCAGCCCAGTAGAGGCCCCAAACCATGAAGGGGGTGATCCGGTGCGCTGGATGATCGGGGGGCAATAAGAATTTTTCGGTCGCCAGGATCAGATCAGACGCGATGAAGGCCAGTGCGGCAGGCAAGGCCCAGCGCAATGTCCCGGTTTCGGGCAGCGCCAGAACAGTAACGCCCATGCCCAGAATGATCGGAATATAACCCAGAACCGGCCCTTTGAGGTCTCCGGCACGGGGGGCTAGCAGAGTCGTCGCAACGATGCCGAGGAGGAGGAGGGACCAGAAATAGCCGGGCTTGTTCAGGACCACTGAGAGGTCACTGTTGGGATGGGTCAGGAACAGGGCGATATAGGCCAGATGCCCAGCGGCAAATGCGCCAATCCCGGCCATGAAAGTGCTGTCACTGTCCCGCGATAGCAGCGCATCGCCGACAGCGCATAGGGCAAGAGCCAGAACCAACAGCATCGGGCCGTTCGTCAGTAAAGCAATCGCCGCAAGTACCGCTACGGATGTGGTCTTGAGCACAGAGCGCATGGCACTGGCCGGGCGGGGTGCCATGGGGAAATAAGCCAGCGCGCATGCGGCCGCGATCCAAAAGAGTGCGGTTGTCAAAATAGTGTCCCTTGCACGATGCGTTTTGCGCAGCATCGTACCGGGGGCCAGGGAAACTCAACCGGTGACGTTAAGGCAGGATGATCTGTGGAATTGGTGATTGGCCCTGCGCAATTGCATCTGACAAAATGGAACCATGATTAGATACCTAGCGATTCTCTTGACCGTGCCTGCGCATATGGCCGTGTCCCAATCCGCGCTCTCTGGGGCGGAGTTTGATGACTACACTCAGGGCAAAACCCTGTTTTACGGGTTTGAGGGGCAGGTTTACGGAGTCGAGCGCTATATGCCCAACCGGCGGGTCATCTGGTCGTTTCTGGATGGCGATTGCAAGGAAGGGATCTGGTACGAGAGAAATAATCAGATCTGTTTTCTCTACGAAGATCGCCTGGACCCGCAATGTTGGGTCTTCACCCGCTCAGGCAACGGTCTGGCCGCGCAGTTCGAAGGCGACCCGGCGCAGACCGAGTTGTATGAGGCCGAAGATATCGACGAAGAGATGGTGTGTTACGGGCCTGACGTCGGGGTCTGAGCCTTGCGGGGTCAGAATAGTGACCCCTGATCCGGCGCGTCTTTTTTGGGTGCTGCCTTTGTGCCGGTTCGGGCAGTTGGCGTTTGACCGGTGGTCAAAACTCCGTCCGCGAACTCAATCTGAAGAGTATCGTGTTTCGCGGCCTGTTCCTTTGTCGTGACCACTTGATCCTTTGCGCGGACCACAGCGTATCCGCGTTCCAACGTTGCCTTGTAGCTGAGCGTTTCACGCAGTCGGTCTGTGGCCTCCAGTTGCTGCCGCATCCGATCCAGTCGCGTTGACTGCGCCGTGTTCATGCGGTCGCCCAGTTGGGTAAGGGCCTGGCGCTGTACGTCGACTTCGCGCCGAATGGGCCGTAAGGACAGGCGCGAGGACAGGTTGCGCACCGCTTCACGCCGCGTAGTCACAAGATTGCGCAGGGTCGAAGGGCGTAAATGGGCAGAAAGCTTCACGACCTGCAGGTGACGGTTCTGAACCCCACGCTCTAGCGCTGGTGTCAGACGATCTGCAATCAAATCAAGCCGTTGCCGCGGAGTGTTCAACAAGCTGTCCGGGCGTGGCAAAGCACGAGACAAATCACGCAGGCGCTGGCTGCGGCGCTGAACGGCATCAGAGGCCGCGCGGGACAGGCGCGCGCCTTGTTCTCTTGTCCAGGCCAGCAGTTCCATCCGCACAGGTACGGCCAGTTCGGCGGCGGCAGTTGGTGTTGGCGCGCGGCGGTCCGAGACAAAATCAATCAAAGTTGTGTCTGTTTCGTGCCCCACGGCCGAAATCAGGGGAATCGTAGACGCGGCCGTCGCGCGCGCGACAACCTCTTCGTTGAAGCCCCAAAGATCCTCGATTGACCCACCGCCACGGGCAACAATGATCAGATCGGGGCGGGGTAAAGAACCGCCGGGTGTCAACTGATTGAAACCGTTGATCGCATTGGCGACCTCAGGCGCGCAGTTTGAGCCTTGAACCGCCACTGGCCAGATCAGCACCTTGCGGGGAAACCGGTCGCGCAGGCGGTGCAGAATATCGCGGATGACAGCGCCCGAGGGCGAGGTGACGACACCGACAATCTGGGGCAGGTAGGGTAAGGACTGTTTTCGCTCAGCCGCGAACAGACCTTCGGACTCAAGCTGCTTTTTGCGTTTTTCCAGCAACGCCATCAGCGCGCCCTGTCCGGCGACGGCGACCTCATCAACATTCAGGTTGTATTTGGACTGCGCGCCAAATGCGGTCAGGCGGCCGGTAACGACAACCTCCAGCCCCTCTTCGGGCACCACGGACAGGCCCGAGACCTGACCTTTCCACGTGGTGCAGGCCAGCACGTTCCGATCGTCCTTGATGTCGTAATACAGATGGCCTGACCGCGCCTTGAACACGCGCCCAACCTCACCTCGCACCCGGATTCGCCCGAACGTGCCCTCCAACGTGCGCTTTACCTCGCCCGAGATGTCCGAAACGGAGTATTCAGGGGTGTTTTGGCCGGGAATGGGGTCGTCTAGCAGGTCGGACATTTCAGCGCCTTGTGTCAAATGCCTGCCCAGCTTAGAACGCGCGCAAGGCGAGGCCAAGCAGATCGGAGAGCATTCATGAATATCCTCATTCTCGGCAGTGGTGGGCGCGAACACAGCCTGGCCTGGGCGGTGATGCAAAACCCCAAATGCGACCGTCTGATTGTTGCGCCGGGCAATGCCGGGATCGCGCAAATCGCCGATTGCGCTGCGCTGGATATCGAGAATGGCGGCGCGGTTGTCAGCTTTGCCGAAGAGAACGCAATTGACTTTGTGATTGTTGGCCCCGAGGCACCATTGGCAGCAGGTGTAGCGGATCGTTTGCGCGAAGCAGGCGTGCTGGTGTTTGGACCATCGGCGGCTGCGGCGCAGTTGGAAGCTTCAAAGAGCTTTACCAAGGAAATCTGTGATGCTTCGGGCGCGCCCACTGCGGGGTATGCGCGGTTCACCGAAGCCGCGCCAGCCAAGGCCTACATCCGCGAACAGGGCGCACCGATTGTCGTCAAGGCCGACGGGTTGGCGGCAGGTAAAGGTGTAATCGTGGCGATGGAGGAGCAAGACGCTCTGGACGCCATTGACGATATGTTCGGCGGTGCCTTTGGCGGGGCAGGGGCCGAGGTTGTGATCGAAGAATTTATGGAAGGCGAAGAGGCATCCTTGTTTGTGCTATGTGATGGTGAAAACATCCTGTCTATTGGCACAGCCCAAGACCACAAACGCGTGGGTGAAGGCGATACCGGCCCGAACACAGGCGGCATGGGCGCTTATTCACCGGCACCGGTGTTGAGCGCTGAGATCGAAGCGCGCGCGATGGATGAGATCATCCGCCCTACCGTGGCCGAGATGAAGCGGCGTGGCGCGCCGTTTCAGGGCGTTCTGTATGCAGGGCTGATGATCAAAGACGGCCAACCCCGTCTGGTGGAGTACAACGTGCGTTTTGGCGACCCGGAGTGTCAGGTGCTGATGATGCGCCTTGGTGCGCAGGTGATGGATCTGATGCACGCAGCTGCCGAAGGGCGTTTGGACAAGGCGCGCGTGAACTGGGCGGATGATCACGCGCTGACCATTGTGATTGCGGCGGAAGGCTACCCCGGTTCTTATGAAAAAGGCAGCGTGATCAAAGGGCTGGATAACTTACCTGAGGACAGCAAGAATATGGTCTTCCATGCGGGTACAAAGCAATCCGATGGTCAGGTTGTGTCCGCAGGCGGGCGAGTTCTGAACGTCACGGCGCGGGGTGACAGCCTGCAGGACGCGCGAGACCAGGCCTATGCGATGGTGGGTGGTATTGACTGGCCGGACGGGTTTTTCCGTAGCGATATCGGTTGGCGCGCGCTCTGAGCCAGGGGCTCCCGCGCCCTGACACTGCATCAAAGATGCAACGCCACAGGCCTTGGGCCGGGCAGCCCGCTGGCGCGGGCTGCTTCAAAGCGTCTGACAGGCCATCGCCCGATCCAGATTCGCCTGCGAAAACGGGCCCAGCCGGTGCCGTTGCCATTCCTGATCGTAAGACACGCTGACAATCTCGCTCCAATCAGCGTTGGCGACGATAAGTTCCGGCCCGTTGCCGCAATCCCGTAAACCTCCGCTGATGAAATCCTCACCGATTTTGTGGTTGGTCAGGCCGGGCAGGTCGGCGATTTCAGTGAATTTACCGCGGGTAAACCGCCAGATTCTCAGGGTTTTTGCCAGATGCGGGCGGTCGACATAGGCGATTTCAACATACCCGTCACCGTCCAGGTCTGCGGCACCAACGGGGGCAAGCCAGCGGAACCGGGTGCCGATATGCGGGGTTGCCGCAATCTTGGTGCCGCTTGCGTCGTAAATCGCTAGCTGGGCACCGGCAGCTATGTGGGTTTCGACCACTATGGCCTCGAGTTTTCCGTCCAGATCAACATCCACCAATCTGGGGGCGAGATCCTCGAAGACCCGGTCGGAGGGCAGTTGCAGCACCAGGACCCGATTGCGGAGGGTCAGCTCTAACGCACCGTACTCGACCTTATCCCCCAAGACGCCATGGGCGTAGCGTGTGGTGGCATGGGTGAAACGGGCAGATACGATTGCGTCCGCAGCGACCGCAGAAAAGGTGCCTGTGAGCCAGAAGCACAAGGCCAGCCACGCGCCGCGAGCCCGAGGGCGCCAGTGGCACGCGGGTTGGCGCGGCGCTTTTGAGTGCATCAGATTTGTTTTTCAGGCATCTGCACGACCAGACCGTCCAGCGCATCCGTGACCTTGATCTGGCAGGTCAAGCGCGAGCGGGCGGGGTCGGGTTCATAGGCAAAGTCCAGCATGTCCTCTTCCATGTCATCCTTGGCCGGAACCTTCTCGACCCAATCGGGATGGAGATAGACATGGCAGGTCGAGCACGCGCAGGCGCCGCCGCAATCGGCCTCGATGCCGGGGATGTTGTTGTCACGGGCGCCTTCCATGACGGTCAGTCCGTTGGCAACCTCGACTGTATGCTCGGTACCGCCATGCTCGACATAGGTGATCTTTGCCATTGCGTGCGTCTTCCTTTTGCGATGTTCAAAACCTTCCTTAGTCAAGGCAATTGGGTCTTTCCAGTCTCATTTGCGACTCCGTACGCCGTGGCTGGACTTTCCTGCATTATGTTCTATTTTTGTTCTCATGCTTGTTGCTTCTGCCCACGCGAAAACGTCGAACCGGAACTGGCCGCGCCCACCAGCCTGTCTGCCCGCCAATCGTCTGGATGACCCGCCCGAGGGCGCGCGGGTGGCTGTGGCCGGGCTGGTAATCCTGCGGCAAAGGCCGGGCACGGCGAAAGGGGTGATCTTTGTCACGCTTGAGGATGAGACCGGGATCGTGAACGTGGTGGTCTGGCGCAAGATCTACGAACGCTTCCGCCGCGCGGTAATCTCGGGGCGGCTGTTGCGGGTCACAGGCCGGATGCAGCGGGCGCATTCGGTGACCCATGTGATCGCGGAAGAAATCGAGGATATCTCAGCCATGTTGGATGTGCTGGTGCAGGGTGAGGGGTAATTTGCAGACGTATTAACGGGCCGACGCAATATCCAAAGAACGGGCAGCATGCGTGCCGACAACATTTCGCCCAAATTGGGTGCATATTGAAAGCAAATAGTGAAGCGTATTCGTTGCAAAACAGATATTTATACCGAATTTACCGGTTGCGTAGGCTAATACTTGTCAGTCTGATCAGCTTTTTCGCGCAATGGGCCGTTGGCGTTTACCTTTTCGGACCGTCTGACGTGCTGGCACATTCGTTTGCCAGTGCCAGTGTCGCTTTGGTCGGTACATTATCCATCCTTGCATTGGTGATGATCTATCCGCGCGTCTGGTGGGAGACCCTGTCAACAGCGCTGATATTGGGGCTTATTCTGATGTTCCTGCCACTCATTGAAACGCTGCCGGACTTTGCCCCTGCACAGAACCAGAGCATGGTTGTGGCCTGGATACTTTTCGGAACTGTATTCGGAAGTATATTTCTTTGGCTTGGCTTGAACTGGCTTCCTGACACGGTTCGCGAGATACCGTACGGTCTTGCCCAATGGACATCGCGCATTTGCTACGACATGCCCGCCGACAAGGCGTTTCAGATCCTAAAAACCACCTCCGACAGCGATGATGGGTACTACAAGGTAGGTCCGGCGGGGGTAGACGGGGTGTTTTCAGTATCGATGACGACAAACACCGTGAACCCGCAAACATACGAACCCGAGATCGAAGAACTCCACTATAAATGCAGAATTGAACAGGAGGGCGAATACAGCCAAATCATCTCGGTGTTCTTTTTGGTCGAGGACGAAGCGAACGTCGATGTGGAACGTCTGAGTGTTCAGGCCAATGGATCTGCAGCAATTTGTGAAACCCGTACGGAAAGAAGTCGGCGTAGTTTCTATGAAGACCTTGGGTTTTGGTTACAGGACTACGGCGGCGATCATTTGTACGGCAGATTGGCCAGAACGGATGGCCAAGGTGCTGCAGCGCTTAACACATTGCCCTATGTCAACCCTTTGGTGGGACTGGCCCGGTTTTTTGAGCGTTTCAACGACAATCCCCCAAATCCAAGCGACGGGTCGACTTAAAGGCCGGAGCAGTGACGAACACAGGCAATGACAAATCTTGCCCAGGCGCATCTGGCGAATCTGCTAGCGGCAGATTGATCCGCTGCGACGACGGGCTGTATCAAAATGGAAATGCCCTTGATGGAACCGGTCAGAGTCGGGGCGAAGCGCAAGGAAGAAGCGCAGAGTGATGAAAAACAGCATAAGGTCTTACGGTTAAAAGAAAAATGGCATATAAAAGCCACATTCATGCTAATGAATTATCCCGCGAGAAAATAGGAATTGGGGGTAGATATGGCCGCTTACTCATACATCGGGTACGCCCCTAATGTTATATCGGTATCTTTCTTTAACGGCACCGTCACACTTGCCACAACCTACGACCCAAACACCGACAGGCGTGTATTCAACGTCCAGGACGACCCTGGGCCACCAAATCTGGTCAATGGCGATCCGGACAATGGTACTGATTTCAACGGTGACCGGTTTAACAACGAGAATGGCGATGACCTTACACAGCAGGGACTTGTAACAGACCTTGACGGAACTCCAATCGGGGGATTGACCGCAAATGGGGACATCTATTTGGAAGAGTCCTACACTCTTACAAACCCAAATGGCGGAACAATCGACGTATACCGGGTTGAGGTGAACGGGACGCTTGCAGGCTACATTACATCGGAACCATTGGATCCTGGTGTGGCTTATGCATTTACTGTTTCAAATGTCACCCCTGACAATGCTCCGGACACGACGGATCCGGATGCCATCGTTGACGTACCGTGTTTCGTGTTGGGAACAATGATCCAAACACCTGACGGTGACGTCACTGTCGAAAACCTGAAATGCGGTGATCTGGTAACAACTGCCGAAGGAAACGCAAAAAAGATACGGTGGATCGGATCTCGAACTATCGACGTATCTCAATCAGGCCAAAGCCATTTAAAGCCGATCAGAATTTCAAAAGACGCATTGGGCTTGGGCTCTCCGACAGCTGATCTTTTGGTTTCACCCAATCACAAAGTGCTGATTTCCGAGGCGGAGTTGGAAGTACTTTTTGACGAACCCGAAGTCCTGATTCCTGCAAAATTCCTGTTGGAATTGCCTGGCGTTGAGGTGGTGAATGATGCCAGCCAGGTAACCTACTACCATTTCATATTCGATCAGCATGAGATCGTATTCTCTAACGGGGCAAAGACCGAAAGCTTGTATCCGGGGGACATGGCCCTGCGTGGCGTAACCAAAGCGACGCAGGACGAACTCTTTGAGATTTTTCCTGGTGTTTTTGATGGTCGATTGACCGACTACGGCCCAACCGCAGCCGCAGTGCTGAAAAAGCACGAGGTTTCGGTTTTGGTCGCCAACAACCGAACAAAGAGACCTGTGAGGATTCAGGCGTAGAAACATAGCTTTATGCGCCTCTGGTTTGCTTTTCGCTTGAATAGGGCGTTTTGTGATTTCCTGTCCCAGTGATCACTGTGCAGCTCTGCAAGAAGCGCCGGGCTGGCCCGCATCCCTGGGCGGGCACCTGCGGCCTCGAACAGCGTGTGAAATGCGGCTTGACCTCTAACAACTGTTGCTGGCCTTCCCACAGGCTGCTCACCCCCAGATGCAAGCGGCGGCTTGATCTAAGGTCCGCAACAGTAACGTAAACAGGTTTTAACCTAACCTTACGCTGGCGCATTTGATGAAATTGTTAGCGGCAGATTGTTCCGCTGCGACGACGGGCTGTATCGAAATGGAAATGCCCTTGATGGAACCGGTCAGAATTGGGGCCAAGCACGGTACCGAACAGGCCACAGGCCCCAGTATGCAGATCACGCATAACGTCACTCGTGTCGTCCGCTTTCCATCCGTTGCCCACCGTAATCACGGTGCCATCCATCAGTATGAAAGAAGAGATATCAATTGCGCGCCCGCGTGCATGCTCGGAAAGGCGGGCGCGGGGCTGGTTGTTCTGTGTGCGACAGGCATAGTGGCCGACAAGGCGTATGCCTTTTAGACCACCACCGCGATCCGCAAACGCAGGTTTGGCCGTGTTTTCGATCCATGTTTTGAAGGTAATCGCAGTCTGGCAATCCATCAGTGCCAGTTGGCTTAGAAAAACGTCGGACACCACGCGGATGCGTACCGGGGCTGCAATTCCACACCCTCTGAGCTTTCCTGAAAAAGGCTTGCGGGTGTCGCCTATTATTGTCCAGTCACCACACACCGCCCCACGCTTGCGCATGAGCTCGCGTCCGAGTTCGAGTTTGCGAAACCTGCACGGTCGCAGCTGTGGTCTTGGTGAACTCACCACCTCTGGGTTGGGTTTTACAGGCCCGGCAACCCCTTCGACATCAGGCAAGGTGAGGGGAACAGACGGGTCAAAGGCCACGAGATCAGATCGTGGGGTTTGCAGGCTTTCGGCGCAATCCGGTGCCGCACTCGCCATGCCCGCGCACAAAACAAATACAGTGACTAAAACTCGCATAGTTTGACTTGCTCCATCCCAAGCCTGGCGCAACTGGTTACCGACTGACTACGACGTTATCACAAGGCGGGCATGGATTGCGGTTAAAAACGATGCGTCCGGCGCTGTCCTGTATGTCTACACCACCCTCAGCTTTGCCCTGTCCCTACAGTCATTCTTGCAGCGCGCCTTAACGGGACAGCAAACCCAGTAGGAGCGTGTCCTAGCGCTTGAACAGAACGTTTTGCGATTTCTTGTCGCTGTGATCACCACGCAATTCCGCATGCAGCGCACGGCCGGCCTGTACCCCCGTGCGGGCACCGACTGTTTCCAGCCACCGGGTAAAGTGCGGCTTATCCTCCAATACCTGTTGCTGGCCTTCCCACAGGCTGGCCCAACCCCAGATGGACATGTCCGCGATAGAGTAGAAATCCCCCGCAACATATTCATTCTCGGCCAAGCGCCGGTCGAGCACGCCGTATAGCCGACCGACCTCGGCGCGATAGCGGTCTTTGGCGTAGGGCAGGTCCTGGGGCGGATCGAGCTGTGGGGCGTATTTCAGGAAATGATGCGCCTGTCCGGCCATTGGGCCAACACCGCCCATCTGCCACATCAGCCACTCCTCGACCGATATGCGGTCGCGTTCCGTATCGCCATAAAAGCGACCCGTCTTACGGCCCAGATACATCAGGATCGCGCCGCTTTCAAAGACCGAGATCGGCGCGCCGTCCGGGCCGTCCGGGTCAATGATGGCAGGCATGCGGTTGTTTGGAGAGACTTTCAGGAATTCAGGATCAAACTGATCGCCCTTTCCGATATTGATCAGATGGGTCGTGTAGGGTAGCCTCATTTCTTCTAGCGCGATAGAGGCCTTCCAGCCGTTTGGCGTGGGCCAGAAATACAGATCGATCATGGCATCTCCTCAGGTTGAGAAGATCATGAGGCTTTCTGAACAAACGGCAAGAGTTGTCGCAGACGGGGCAGGGCAAAAAGCCGTGACCAGCGGCGTGTTGGTTGATCGGGAATGCCGCGTTGCAGGGCGGGCAGGATCAGCCGGTTCTGATCGCGCAGTAATGCATTGTAGATTCGCAGCATGCCCGGGCGGGTATAGCTGGACCAGTGGCAGATGCGGCGCTGTGGGCCGCCAACCGGAAAGTTCGCCCGTGACAAATGATCCAGCGTCTGAAGGCAGTCGATTTGCAGGGTCACCGCATTTGGCGCGTTGAGCCCTGTACCAATGCATCGGTCTCCTCGTTTCGGCGGCTGAATCAGCAACTCGTACAAACAATCAAACAGGTCGTTTTCGCGGCTGATCACGTTGATGAACTCGGCCCGACGGCCAGCAGGCGTGTCCAGCGCCATACGAGCGCGGCTGTGATACGCGGCACCCGTCATTGAGATAACGCGGTTTAGCGCGCCGGGCTGAATATGATGCAGGGCCTCAAGCGCAAGTTCCGCGCCCATCGAATCGCCTATGAAATGGATCGGGCGATCCGGATTCATCTGCCGTAGGCTGCCGATCAGATCGGCAAGCGCGTGCCCGGCTTCGATTGCGCGCTTTCGGGCCTCCCACACCGGTCCTTGCGCATTCCAACCAAAGGCGATGCCCAGCCCCTCATCTTCGAACCCGGATCCAAAACCCAGATGCTGCGGCCAACTGGGGCAATGCCCGCGCAAGGGCGATGGCTGTAAAGCCAGGATGCTTTGATGCGGGCAGGATTTTGAGCAATCGGGGCGGTATTTGTAGCCATGCGTCATGATGATGACGGGGCCGGGTGAGCTCCGGGTCTGACGTAAAACGCTGCGCGGGGGCCGGGGGCTGCGGTGCAAGGCGAATGTATCGCCAACGGCATTTATCCTGATCATTGGCATAGCTTTGCCTCACACAAGATGTTGTGGTGCTGCTTTCGCAAAACGCTATGACGCTTCGATGAAAGGAAGGTTACAGATGCGTGACGTTGCACGTGTCGGGGTTGACGCGTTTGCATGTGCGGCGTAATGGCAACGGTGCTACGTGGCGATTTGTTACCGGATTGCGGGCCACGCTAAACAACACCGCTAAAAGGTCAGGATGAAAGGCCCCTTTCGCTTGACCGCGTCTGGGGTTTTTTTGATGCCTTTGCCAGACAAAGGCCGAGAGGAATGACATGAGTGAGAGCTGGAACAAACGCACCCAAGCCGTCCATGGCGGCATCCGTCGCAGCCAATACAATGAGGTCAGCGAGGCGATCTTTCTGACCCAGGGTTTTGTCTATGATACCGCTGAACAGGCCGAGGCGCGCTTTATCGAAAGCGGTCCGGACGAGTTTATCTATGCCCGTTACGGCAACCCGACCGTGTCGATGTTCGAACAGCGCATTGCGGCGCTGGAAGGGGGCGAGGACGCCTTTGCCACTGCCTCGGGCATGGCGGCGGTGAACGCGGCGCTGACCTCCATGCTGAAGGCGGGGGATCATGTCGTCTCGGCCAAGGCGCTTTTTGGGTCGTGCCTGTACATTCTGGAAAACATTCTCACCCGTTATGGGGTTGAGGTCACTTTTGTCGACGGCACCGATCTTGAGGCTTGGAAAACGGCGATCCGATCTGACACCAAGGCGGTGTTTTTCGAATCCATGTCGAACCCGACGCTTGAGGTGATCGACATTGCCGCCGTTGCTGATCTGGCCCACACGGTTGGGGCGGTGGTAATTGTGGATAACGTCTTTTCAACGCCGGTGTTCTCGCGCGCAATTGAGCAGGGAGCCGATGTGGTCGTTTACTCTGCGACCAAGCACATCGACGGGCAGGGGCGCGCATTGGGCGGTGTCATCATAGGCACCAAAGAGTTCATCCGCGGCACAGTTGAGCCCTATCTCAAGCATACTGGCGGCGCTCTTAGCCCGTTCAATGCGTGGGTCATGCTGAAGGGTCTGGAAACGATGGCCTTGCGGGTCAACGCTCAGGCGGACACGGCGCTGATCATCGCTGAAGCGCTGGAAGGTCACGCTGCGCTGGAGCGAACGTTGTATCCGGGGCTGAAAACCCATGCGCAGAACGTGCTGGTGCAATCTCAGTTGGGCGGCAAGGGTGGCACTGTTTTGTCGCTGGATATCAAGGGTGGCAAGGACGCCGCGTTTGCGTTCCTGAATGCACTGACGATACCGGTGATCTCAAACAATCTTGGTGATGCCAAGTCGATCGCAACGCACCCCGCGACAACGACCCATCAACGTCTGAGCGATGCGCAGAAAGACGAGTTGGGGATCGCGCCTGGCCTAATCCGGTTTTCGGTTGGGCTTGAGGATGCAGGCGACCTGCTTGCCGATATCAGGAAGGCATTGGACGTTTCTCAGCGATAAGACGCTTAATCCGCCTGATACAGCCGGATCGAAACCGAAGTTGAGGGGCGCAAACAGCGCGCCCTTCACGGAAATCCGATCCGGGCTGTGATTTGGCACGTATTTGGTTACACTGGAAAACGCGCTGAACCGGTTTATATTCCGGCGACCAACCCAAGGAACCCTGATCGATGAACGTGCAACCCCGTGACATTGATGACGCACCTGACCATGATGAAGCCGCAGCCGCGCTGAAGACCCTGCGGAAATGGGCCGAAACCGCAACCGAGGCCGAGATCAGCCAACTCGACCCGGCAATCGCACGTCTGGTGCCAGGGTTGGCCTCAACAAATTACCCAGCATTTTCTCGTGAGTACCCCGAAGGGTTCACGGTTAACGAGGCCTACCGCGCCTCGCTGCCCGATCTTCAGAACGGGCCATCCAGCCTGATCCGCGGAGCAAAGCAGCAGATCCAGCACGTGGGCATTTCGAATTTTCGCCTGCCGATCCGCTTTCATCGTAAAGACGACGAAGACCTGACATTGGAAACGTCGATCACCGGCACGGTCAGCCTAGAGGCTGAAAAGAAGGGCATCAACATGTCCCGGATCATGCGTTCGTTCTACAAGCATGCCGAGCGGACGTTCAGCTTTGAGGTTATGGAGGCCGCGCTGGACGACTACATGTCCGACCTGGACAGTTTTGACGCACGCATTCAGATGCGGTTTTCCTATCCCGACCGGGTGAAAAGCCTGCGGTCCGGGCTGGAAGGGTACCAGTATTACGACATCGCGTTGGAACTGGTTGAACAGAATGGCGTGCGCCAGAAAATCATGCATCTCGACTATGTCTACTCATCGACCTGCCCATGCTCTCTGGAGCTTAGCGAACATGCCCGTGCAACACGTGGGCAATTGGCGACGCCGCATTCGCAGCGTTCGGTCGCGCGGATTTCGGTGGTTGTCGATTGTGATGCGGATTGCCTTTGGTTCGAGGATTTGATTGGCCTGTGTCGCCGGGCAGTTCCGACTGAAACGCAAGTTATGGTCAAACGCGAGGATGAGCAGGCCTTTGCTGAGCTCAACGCAGCAAACCCGATCTTTGTCGAAGATGCAGCCCGCCTGTTCTGTGCCGAACTGTTGGCCGATCACCATGTCGGCGATTTCCGTGTGGTAGCCAGCCATCAGGAAAGCCTGCACAGCCATGATGCCGTTTCGGTTTTGACCAAGGGCCCAACCTTTGTTTCCGCCAGTTTGGACCCGCGTCTGTTTACAACGCTGTTCCATGTAGGGTGACCCGGACGGGGCTTTAAGTAAGCATAAAAACACTTCTGACGGCGGGTAATTGCCGCAATGCAGCATTTTTTGCTGCGACTGCATCCAATTCACACTATAGTGGCATCGAATGCACCTATGTCGTAGCCGTGTATCTGGTGGCTACGTGACTCTGAAAAGGAAGCCGACACGTGCGACGCCCTGGACTGCAAGGCAACGCAATCCGTCCGAATATGCTGGGCGGTCAGGGTTCTTTACTCTTTCGCAGGTTGCATCGCTTTCACAGGAGAAAACACTCATGAACCCGATTACCCAACCGCTGGAGTTTCAGGCAGCGGCAATTCGTATGGCTGGACAAGCGGTCAGCAACCAGCTGAAAATCATGCAGATTTTGACATGCTCTGCGTTGGAACTGCCCTTTTTACCGGTGCAGGCCCTGTACGCGTCATCCAAAATCCCCGCGCCGGTTGCCAAGGCACCGGAATTCAAATCGCAGGCCAAGACGGTAGCGCCGGCAGTCAAGGCCAAGCCAAAGCCAGCCGCCAAGGCAACGCCGGCGGTTCAGGCAAAAGCAACTGTCGATGCTAAGATCGAATCATCCAAGCCTGCGGCTGTGAAACCGGCGGCAAAAGCCAAGACCGCACCCACTGCGACTGCAAAAAAGCCCGCGGTTGCTAAGGCTGCGATTGCCAAAACCGCTCCGGCCTCAAAAGCTCCGGCGACGAAATCTGTTGCAGCTGCTGCGCCCAAACCTGCCGCTGCAAAGCCAGTTGCCGCGACACCTGCACCGAAAGCGGTTGCCAAACCCGCTGCTGCTGCTCCGGCCAAACCGGCCGCGCCCAAGGCAGCCGCCAAAACTGTCGCTCCAAAGGCTGCAGCCAAGCCCGCAGCGCCGAAAGCCGCAGCTGTGAAAGCTGTTGCACCCAAAGTTGAGGCGCCCAAAACAACAGCGCCTATAGCTGCCACACCCAAAGCAGCGGCAGCTAAGTCGACAGCTCCCAAGGCAGTTGCAGCGAAACCCATGGCGTCCAAGGTTGAGGCCGCAAAACCCGAAGCCGCCAAGGCCGAGGCAGCAAAACCCGTTGCAGCAAAGGTTGCAGTCGCTGAACCTCAGGCAGCCAAGCCCACCGCAGCTGCGCGCAACACGCGCGCGCCGTCGAACCCGCCTGCGATGCCTTCGTCGGTTGCCAAAACGGACAAGTAAAACCGGGCATCCGCTTGACACTGTCGTGCAGGCGCGCCAACGCTGCGCCTCATGACGGACATGCGCCCGGTTGGATATGTGATAGGCCTGTTGGTCGCCATTCTTGGGGCGACCATGATGCTGCCCATGCTTGCGGATCTCATCGAAGGTCGGGGCGAATGGCATGTGTTTCTCGAAAGCGGCGTCATCACAATTCTGACCGGCGTTATCCTCTCACTCAGTTGCTCCAATGGGGTGGGCGAAGGTCTGACGATCCGTCAGACCTTTTTGCTGACTACCGGCGTATGGGTCGCGCTGCCGTTTTTCGGTGCGATCCCGTTTTTGTTCGGTGAGACCGAACTGCGGTTTGTCGATGCGTATTTTGAGGCGATGTCGGGGCTGACGACCACCGGTTCTACCGTTATTTCAGGCTTGGATAGTCTGCCGCGTGGGCTTTTGTTGTGGCGCGGCGTGCTGCAATGGCTGGGCGGGATCGGCATCATTGTGGTCGCCATGGTTTTCCTGCCCGAGCTTCGAGTTGGCGGTATGCAAATCTTCCGTTCGGAAGGGTTTGAAACAATGGGGAAAATCCTGCCCCGCGCGCAAGAGATTGCAGGTCAGATTTCCTTGATCTACGTCTTTCTGACCATTGTCTGCGTTTTGGTCTATGCCGGGTTAGGGATGAGCTTTTTCGACGCTCTGGTTCATGCGCTGACAACGATTTCGACCGGCGGGTTTTCCAACTATGACGCGTCTTTCGGGACGTTTTCAGGGCCTTCCGAATATGCGGCGTCAGTCTTCATGATTCTCGCGGCTTTGCCGTTTGTTCGCTACGTCCAGTTCGCCAACGGCACGACAAGCTCGCTTTGGCGAGACAGCCAAATCCGAGTGTTTCTGGCCACGATCCTGGTTCTGGTTGTGATCATGTCGGTCTTTCTGACCTCAGTATTTCCGCATCACTGGGAACAAGCATTCCGCGAGTCCCTGTTCAATATCACTTCGATCATTTCCGGCACCGGATATGCCAGTGTTGATTACATGGGCTGGGGCAGCTTTCCGATCATGTTGTTCTTTCTGATCGGACTGATTGGCGGGTGCGCTGGATCAACCGCCTGTTCAATCAAGATCTTCCGGTATCAGCTGCTGTTTGCTTCAATCAAGACGCAGATCCGTCGCATCCGGTCTCCGCACGGAGTGTTTGCGCCGCAATACGACGGGCGTACGATCGGACCGGACGTTCTGACCTCTGTCATGAGCTTCTTTATGTTCTTCGTGGTCACGCTGGGCGTGTTGTCCTGGGCCTTGGCGTTGACTGGTCTGGACTTTATCACCTCAGTTTCGGGGGCGGCGACTGCACTGGCGAATGTCGGACCAGGGTTGGGGGACCAAATTGGTCCGGCGGGCAATTTCGCGAACCTGAACGACACTGCAAAATGGCTGCTGACCATCGGTATGCTGGTTGGACGGCTTGAGTTGTTGGCCGTCTACGCGCTGTTTACCACTCATTTCTGGAGAAGTTGATGAGAAGACCTCTGGGTGCCCAGATATCGCACATGCTGAAAGATCGTGGCGTTGACGTGATCTTTGGCATCCCCGGCGTGCATAATCAGGAAATGTACCGCGGGATCGAAGAGGCGGGCATTACCCATGTGCTGGCCCGGCACGAACAAGGCGCGGGGTTTATGGCGGATGGCTATGCAAGGGCGACCGGGAAACCGGGCGTGGCTTATGTGATCACCGGCCCGGGGCTGTGCAACATCATGACACCGATGGGGCAGGGCTATACTGACTCGGTGCCGATGCTGGTGATGTCGTCTTGCCTGGACGATCCGCAAGCGACGCAGGGGCAGTTGCACCAGATGAAGGATCAGCGCGGTGCGGCCGAAACTGTGACCGATTGGTCGTTTCAGGCGAACACGGCGCAGGCCGCCTATGGCTTGGTCGAGCGTGCCTTTGAAGAGTTCGAACTTTCGCGCCCGCTCCCCAAGCATATTCAGGTGCCGATCGCACAGCTTGAGGCCGAGGCTGAGCCCGCACCGTTTCCAAGCCAGCCGGGCCTGCGCACAAAGGCTCTGCCGCCCGATGTAGCCTCGGTGTTGTCGTTGCTGAACATCGCACGTCGACCCCTGTTCATTCTGGGTGGCGGTTCCCGGTCCAACCTGTGGCGGCAAATTCTGACCCAATTAGGGGCGGCCTGTTTTACGACCTATGCCGGGCGAGGGATGGCCGGGCTGGGTTATGCGCTGGATTTCGGTGCCGCGCTGCCTCGTCCGGGAAGTGCCGAAATTATCGGCTCAGCCGATCTGGTGGTCGCAGTAGGTGCAGAACTGGGTGAAGTTGATTTGTGGCGTGACACGCTGGGCCATTCCGCCCATCTGGTGCGGGTTGATCTTGATCCGCAGGTTCTTGCTGACCGCCACCGCGCCGCAGTCAAGCTGCAGGCGGATGGGGAAAGCTTTGCCCATGCCCTTTGGGCCTCGATCGACCATGTCAAACCCGCAACGGGATGGACACCCGAAGAGGTTGCGCTGGCGCGCAGTCGCTGGCGCGCCGAAGTGGATGCCGAACGTCCGGGTATCGTCCCAGTAATCGACGCGCTGCGTGACGCCATGCCGGCGGATACGATGATTTACTCGGACATGACCCAATTCGCCTATGTGGCCAAGGAAGTCTGGGACATGGCCTTTCCCTACCATTGGCATCACCCGACCGGATTCGGCACGCTCGGTTACGCGTTACCCGCCGGGATTGGCGGCGCAGTGGTGCGCCGGGGTAAGCCCACTGCTGTGATTGCAGGGGATTACGGGTTTCACTATACGATGATGGAACTGGGCACAGCGGTTGAGCTGGACCTGTCTCTGCCCATCATCCTATGGGACAACGGTAAGCTGAAAGAGATCGAAGACAGCATGATCGGCAGTCAGATCGCCCCCAACGCGGTCGTGGCGCGCAACCCGGATTTCTGCAAGTTGGCCGACGCTTTTGGGGCTTTGTCCGTGGCCCCAGCCAATTTGGAACAGATGCAAGCAGCGGTGCGTGCTGCGTTTGATGCGCCTGTTCCAACCCTGATCCGGGTGACCCCGGATATTCTGTAGACACAAAAAAAAACGCCGCCCAGTGAGACGGCGTTTTTCTTTCTTTGTTTGACTTAGTCCCAGCAGTGAACCAGCACTGTCATCCCGTTTGCCCTGCGGCTCAGCTCATTTGGTGAGATTTCGGCTGCCGACTGACCGGACTGACCCGAGACTCCGGCCTGTGTCAGAACTTCGTTCAGCCGATCCACGGTGGCGGCAAGGCTGACAGAGGCAGGCAGGGTGCGCCCTTCGGACGGTGTCGGCAGCAACATGCCAACAACCTGACCGCTGTCGTCAAAGACGGGGCCGCCTGCATCGCCCGGTTGGGCGGCCAGTGCCAGGCGTTTTACGCCGTTCTCGCCATCCAAACCGCGCACATCGGTGATCTGGCCGAATGTCAGTGTCGGAGCCCCAAGCGCGCCCTGATACGAGAACCCGGAGACCGCGATCTCGGACTGAATACGAGGTTTGTCGGCGCTGAATTCTGCCACATTGATCGGCACAAGGCTGCGCACAGGGCGCAACACGGCCACGCCCAGGTTTGCATCGCTCCAGGCCACCTGTACTTCCTGATCATTGTCCAGTGTCACGCGGGTGCAGCTGTCGGTGGCCTCGGAAACGGTCAGAACCGTGCCATCCGCATCGGTAAAGAACCCTGACCGGGACAAGCGAGGCTTTCGTACCTGCAGCCCGGCTACAAGGTCGATGCGTTGTTCGGCATCCGCACCGGCGCCAGCGTCCAGAACGGCATCATTGGTGGTAAAACTGGCGTTGATCGCGGCCAGCACCCGTGCGCGGCGGGCCTCATCCCCTTCGGGCCAGACCAGCGTAAAGCCTTTGATCTGTCCATCTTTCAGCGCAGCTTCGGTATAAGACACGATCCCTTTGCCGCGCCCTTCAAGGGTAAAAGCGTTATTGCGCAGGTTTCGCGGGCCATCCAGCGGCACAATCTCAAGCGATTGCATGACTTCATATAGCGCACGCAGAGTTGCCTTGTCGCCTTTCTGACTGATCAGCAGGGCCTGGGTATTGGGGTCGTCTGAACCAGTGAAATGGGCAAACGGGGCCTCATACCGGTCGAAGGCGACCATGCCCAGCGGCAAGTCCAGCTCAATCCCAGCCTGCGGATCGGCGTACCGATCCATGCCAGCGCTAATCAACGGCGCGTTAAAGTCATCCATCAGCGCCTGGCGCTGTACCGTGGTCAGAACGCCGGTTGGCTCATAGCCATTGAACCGCTGCCAATCCCCCATCGAACGGCGGGTGCCTTGACCAAATGCGCCGTCGATTGTCGAATTGTAGAACCCGGCGGCCTGAAGGGCGGTTTGCAAGTTCTCGCGGTCCTGGGCCGACAAAAGGCGTTCGGACTGCAACGCCTGAGACCGGGTTTCATCCGAAGCCTGAGGCGTCAAACCAGCCACAGGCTCTTCGGGTTCGGGCGTGCTTTCCACCGGCGGGGCCACGACGCCGCGATCCAGAATATTCGCGCCCACCGGCCAGAATTGCTGACCCAGCGCGCTTGAAAACGCAATGAAGCTGTCGGACGGGATTTGTCCCTCGGCGCGGTAGACACGCAGAACCTGTTCGGCGTCATTGCGCAGATAGGGTCCAATCACAATCGCGTACCAGCCAGAGTTCAACCGAAACCCGTTCACGTCAGGTAGGGTGTTGGCATAAGCCTGCGCCCGATCCTGTGCCTCGCGCAGCGACGGTTGCGCCTCGACCTGCACCCAAACGGCGCTGTCCTGTTGTGCGAAAACGGTCCGCACGCCGAAGAGAAATAGAAACAAAATTGCAGTGAATATGCGTGTCATTGTCTGCCCATGTCCGCAGTGTTTTGGTTTTGGGGCACACTACGCGATTTGCGGATAGGAAAGCCATGCTTGGAATACGGGGAATTTCCAGTGTGGCGGTGCAGTGACAGCCCGGGGCCATTGGCCCGTTGACGCCCCTTGGCCCCTTGCATAGGAAGGGAAAAACAGACCGAAACCGGGCGAAGTTGCACCCAAAAGGAATGTCATGACCGAACCGTCCAGCACACCACGTTCATTTCAAGAGATCATCCTGCGGCTTCAGGCCTATTGGGCGTCGAAAGGCTGCGCCATCCTGCAGCCCTATGACATGGAGGTCGGTGCGGGCACGTTCCACCCTGCGACGACGTTGCGCGCGCTGGGGTCCAAGCCCTGGGCGGCCGCCTATGTGCAGCCGTCCCGTCGCCCGACGGACGGCCGCTATGGCGAGAACCCGAACCGGCTGCAGCATTATTATCAGTACCAGGTGCTGATCAAACCCAGCCCGCCCGATCTGCAAGAGCTGTATCTGGGCTCATTGCAGGCCATCGGCATCGACATGGAGCTGCACGACATCCGGTTTGTCGAAGATGACTGGGAAAGCCCGACATTGGGCGCATGGGGTTTGGGTTGGGAGGTTTGGTGTGACGGCATGGAGGTCAGCCAGTTCACCTATTTCCAGCAGGTCGGTGGCCATGATTGCACGCCCGTTTCGGGCGAGCTGACTTATGGTCTCGAACGTTTGGCGATGTATGTGCTGGGCGTTGATCATGTGATGGACATGCCGTTCAACGATCCGGAATCGCCCAGCCCGCTGAGCTATGGCGACATTTTCAAGCAGACCGAAGAAGAATACGCCCGCTGGAACTTTGACGTCGCCAACACTGATGTGTTGCTGCGCCACTTCGAAGAGGCCGAGGCCGAATGCGCGGCCATTCTGACGCAGGAGCATGACGATCCAAAAACCGGCAAGCGTATCGTAATGGCGCATCCGGCGTATGACCAATGTATCAAGGCCAGCCACATCTTTAACCTTTTGGATGCGCGCGGCGTAATCTCGGTGACCGAGCGGCAGGCCTATATCGGGCGGGTACGGGCGCTGGCCAAACAATGCGCGGACGCTTTCGTTCAAACCTGGGCCGCCGGGTTCGAGGCCTAATGGGGCGCTCAGGCCAATCCGGGCAGCAGTACCTTCAGGCCGTCTGCGATCATGCTGATTGCGATGGCCGAAAGGATCATGCCCATAAAGCGGCTCATGATAACGCGCGCGTTGTCGGACAGCCGCTTGGCCAGAGCCGCGGCGTTCCAGAACGTGACGAACAGAAAAAACAGAACGCCCAAAAAAACACCTGCATAAACAATGGCATCTACGGGTTTTGTAATGTGATGCGCATAGAGGATCAGAGTCGTAATTGTGCCGGGGCCGACCAGGATGGGGAAAGCCAGAGGGTAAAAGGCGACGGTTTCGGGCTTAGGGTAGGATTGCTTTTCACCTTCGGTTCCGTGATGCGCGGTGGTTTCCTTGCCGCTCAGCATATTGAGGCCGATCATCAGTACGACCAGACCGCCCGCGACGCGCAGATCGTCGACACTGATCCCGAACAGGCCCAGCGTCTGACTGCCAACGGCCGCGAAAGCACCGCCCAGAACAAGGCAATAAGTGGCGGTCTTTGCCGCAACTTTGCGCTGGTCGGCTGGCGTCAGGCCGTCGGTCACGCTCAGAAAAACGGGCAGGTTGGTGATCGGGTTCATGATCGCAAACAGCGCGCCGAAAAACCCAACGGCAAGGGTCGTGTCCATTCCAAAAGCCTCGTTTCAGCCTGTTTCAGGTTGGAACCTGTCCCATTTTCCACCCGTTTGAAAGAGGTCGCGTGATCAGGATGTTGAAAACATGACCGGAAAACTACTTGCTCTCCTCCTTCTCACCTCCGCCGTTCTGGCGGGTGGGGGCATGTACTACATGCAGGTGCATGGGTTTTACTACGACGTCGTCGCGCAACCAGGCGAGGATGTGGTGTTGCTGGGAACAGGGGCAGACGCCCCTGAACCGATCACCTACACAGCGTTTCAAGCAATTGACGCAGACAGCTCACCCATCCGGTACCGGGCCTGTTTTGAAACTGACCTGACGGCTGCGGACCTTTCCGCCTATCAGCCTGTCGAAAATGCAGAGCCTTTGACCGCACCGGGTTGGTTTGAGTGCTATGACGCGGTCGCCATTGCCGAGGCTTTGAAATCCGGTCAGGCACAGGCTTTCATGGGCACAAAGAACATTCACTTTGGCGTCGACCGGATCGTTGCCGTGACTAAGGATGGCAAAGGCTATGTCTGGCATGCGCTGAATAATTGCGGCGAAAAAGCTTATGACGGCACCGTTGTGGGTGAGGAGTGCCCTCTGCGCCCGGCGGCCGCGCAGTGACTTACCTTGTACCTGATATGATCTCGGCCACTTTGGGGCTGGCAGTCTACTTGTTGGGGGCCGAGCTGAACACTCAGGTCGGGTTTCTACGGCGCTTCAACATCCCCGAGCCAGTCAGTGGCGGACTGGTCGCGGCACTGGCGATGCTGATCCTGTACCTGACGACGGGTATTTCGTTTGAGTTTGAGATGGAAACCCGCGACTACCTGCTGGTTCTGTTCTTTGCCGCTATTGGCCTGAACGCCCGGTTCTCAGATTTGATTACAGGCGGTAAGCCTTTAGCTCTGCTTTTGGTTCTAACGCTGATCACCATCTTTGCGCAAAACGGGATCGGCATGTTGGGCGCCGTGGCCTTTGGCTTTCCGGCCCAGTCCGGCGTGTTGTTCGGTTCTGCCGCACTGATCGGCGGGCACGGGACCGCAATTGCCTGGGCTCCGGAGGTTGGCGCAGTCACCGGGCTGGATGGGGCAACTGAGCTGGGCGTAGCGGTGGCTACTCTGGGGTTGGTGCTGGCGGCGCTGGTGGGCGGACCGGTTGCAAAGCACCTGGTCGAGCGCAATAACCTGACACCTGACCGTCCGACCGAAGAACTGACAGTCGGGGTTCCTACCGAGGAACGGCGCGATCCTGAGATCACGCCCATCGGTTTGATGCGGGTCATGCTGTATCTGCATCTGGCAATTATCCTGGGCTATGGCGCAAATATTCTGATCTCCGAGGCAGGGTTGAAGCTACCGCTATTCGTGCCCTGTTTGATCATTGCCATTCTTATCGCCAACCTGCGCAGTTGGATGTTTCCTGACGCAGTACCCGTCAGCCGTACGCCGGCGCTTGGCCTGGCCTCAGAGTTCGCTTTGGGTGCCTTTCTGGCCATGTCATTGATGAGCCTGCAGCTTTGGACCATAGCTGAGCTGGGCGTGACCATCCTGGTGGTTCTGGTCGCGCAAACTGCCTTTACCGTAGTTTTTGTGATTTACGTGCTGTTCCCGGTGATGGGGTCGGGCTACCGCGCCGCCGTTCTGGCCGCCGGGTTCGGTGGGTTTGCTCTGGGTGCGACCCCCACGGCCATCGCCAATATGACCGCTGTCACCAAGCGATATGGCCCGTCACCTATTGCCTTTATCGTGCTGCCCCTTGTATCCGCATTCTTTGTGGACATTGCCAATGCCATCGTCATCCAGACGATCGTCAATTTCTAAGGACCGACTATGCCCGACCTGCTGATCGAACTGTTTTCCGAAGAAATCCCCGCCCGTATGCAGGCCCGTGCGGGTGAGAATCTGAAAAAGCGGATGACGGACGGTCTGGTTGAGGCCGGTTTGACCTATGCCGGGGCCGCTGCCCAAACCACGCCGCGCCGCCTGACGTTGGCGGTTGAGGGTCTTCTGGCCGAAAGCCCGACCATCCGCGAGGAACGCAAAGGCCCCAAGGTTGGCGCGCCCGACAAAGCCATCGAAGGGTTCCTGCGCGGCGCAGGCCTGAGCCGCGACCAGCTTGAAGAGCGCGACACGCCCAAAGGCGCGGTCTACTTCGCAACGATCGAGAAAGCCGGTCGTCCGGCAGCCGAGATTGTGGCCGAGGTGCTTGAGGCGACCATTCGCAACTTTCCCTGGCCCAAGTCGATGCGTTGGAGCAGCGGCACATTGCGCTGGGTTCGTCCTTTGCACTCGATCCTGTGCATTCTCAGCGACGAAGCGGGCGCGCTGGTTGTTCCGCTTTCCGTCGATGGCATCACCTCTGGTGATACGACTGCCGGACATCGGTTTTTGGCACCGAAGCGTTTCGCGGTGACATCTTTCGACGACTACGCGGCAAAGCTGAAGCGCGCCTATGTTGTGCTGAACCCCGCAGACCGGGCTGAACACATCTGGAACGACGCGCAGAACATGGCTTTTGCCGCAGGTCTGGAAGTGGTTGACGATAGGGGGCTGCTGGCCGAGGTGGCCGGGCTGGTCGAATGGCCGGTGGTGCTGATGGGCAAGATCGACGAAGAATTCCTGCAACTGCCGCCCGAAGTGCTGCAAACCTCGATGAAAGAGCATCAGAAATTCTTCTCGGTCCGCAATCCTAAGTCGGGCCGGATTGAGCGGTTCATCACCGTTGCCAACCGCGAAACCGCCGACAATGGCGCGACCATTCTGGCAGGCAACCAAAAGGTGCTGTCGGCCCGTCTGGGGGATGCGAAATTCTTCTGGGAAAACGACCTGCGCGTCGCCAAAGCAGACATCGCGCAATGGACACGCGCGCTGGAGAATGTGACCTTCCACAACAAGTTGGGCACACAGGCTGAGCGGATTGACCGTATCGCCGCGTTGGCCCGCGAACTGGCCCCGTTCACCGGCGCAGACGCTGATCAGGCCGAGAAAGCCGCGCGTTTGGCTAAGGCGGATCTGAGCTCGGAAATGGTCTATGAATTCCCAGAGCTTCAGGGGCTTATGGGGCGGTACTATATCGAGGCTGCAGGCGAGGGTGCCGCCGTGGCTGCCGTGGCGCAGGAGCATTACTCGCCGCTTGGTCCGTCGGATGACGTGCCCACCGCACCGCTTTCGGTGGCCGTGGCACTGGCTGACAAGCTGGACACGCTGACCGGGTTCTGGGCGATTGACGAGAAACCGACCGGGTCGAAAGACCCGTTTGCCCTGCGCCGCGCGGCGCTTGGGGTAATTCGGTTGGTGTTGGAGAACGGTATCCGATTGTCCTTGTTGGGTTCCATTGGAACGCACTTGATGGAACCGGGTTACAAACGACCGGTACAAGATGATGCAGACGACTACACCGGCTTAGATATCGATCTAAACCTACTGAAATTCTTCCACGACCGCCTCAAAACCTTCCTCCGCGACGAGGGTATCCGCCATGATATCATCGACGCCTGTATCGCGATGGAGGGCAATGATGACCTCAATCTGCTGGTCAAACGCGCACGGGCTCTCAATACAATTCTGGCCACCGAGGATGGCGAGAACCTCGTGCAGGGGTTCAAGCGTGCCAACAACATCCTGACTCAGGCCGAGGAAAAGGACGGCGTCGAATACTCTTACGGTGCGGATGTGAAATTTGCCGAGACCGACAGCGAAAAGGCCCTGTTCGGGGCGCTCGATGCAGCGCAGGCCAGGATCGACCCGGCGCTGAAAGCCGAAGATTTCCCGGCCGCCATGTCTGCAATGGCCGAATTGCGCGGCCCGGTCGATGCGTTTTTCGAGGATGTTCAGGTCAATACTGACAATGACATCCTGCGCCGCAACCGCCTGAACCTGCTCAGCCAAATCCGCCAGGTCTGTTCCAGCGTCGCGGACCTGAGCCAGATCGAGGGTTGACCCAGATCGCCCTTGCGCCACTGGTGCAGGGGCTTATGCTGCGGGCAAACCAAAAGGTGCCGCAGTGCAGAATAACCCGCATACCACTCTGATAACATCCGATGCGCCCGTTGCCGCCAACTCTCATGGTGGGCGGGCGAAATGCTTGCAACGGCTGGTCCGGCTGGAAATGCCAGTGCCCCGTACGGTTGCTTTATCGTTTGACGCGGTGCAACGGATCGCTAAAGGGCAGGTGCCTGATATAGCGGTTATCCTGGATCAGTTCGATCAGACCGCTTTGCTGTGCGTCCGACCAAGTTCGGAGGACCCCGACTGGGGAGGCCCCGGGGCGATCCTGAACATCGGGATGAATGACGCGCGCTATGTGGACCTGTCGGATTCGATGGGTGGTGAGGCCGCCGCCGCGCTGTACCTGCGCTTTGTCCAAAGCTACGCGGTTCACGTCGCGCGGCTGGATGCGGATGTGTTTGACGACATAGATGCAGATGGGCGCGAAGGATTGCAGCAATCGCTGCGGGCCTATGAGGATGAGACCGACGAAGCCTTTCCTCAGGACCGGGGCGAGCAGTTGATTGCCGTTCTGCGGTCGATGGCGCGGGCCTGGGATGGCACATCGGCCCGGTTGCTGCGACAGGCCAAGGGGGCTCCTGTGGATGCGGGGCTGGGCCTTGTCATTCAGGAAATGATCCCCGGTGTCGGGCAGGGCGAATGCGGATCAGGTGTACTGCAACTGATTGATCCTACAACGGGAATGCCACAGCTAACGGGTCGCTATCTGAGCCAAAGCCAGGGTCGGGATGCACTGGGTGCGGGCGTGGCCGCGCTGTATCTGGAAAAGGACCCGCGCGGTAAGTCTTTGGAAGAGGTGGCACCGACGGCGTTTGCTGATCTCAAGACCCATGCGGCGTTGATGCGGGTCAAGCTGAAGGAAGAAATGCAGGTCGAGTTCGTGATCGAAAACGGCCATGTGCATATTCTGGACGGCGTGCGCGTGCAACGCAGTGCGCGGGCGGCGATGCGGATCGCGGTGCGTTTGGCGGAAGATGGCATAATTACCCCGCAAGAGGCGGTGATGCGGGTCGATCCGCATTCTTTGAACGAGTTACTGCATCGACAGGTCCACCCCGAAGCGCGCCGAGATGTTCTGACCACAGGTATCGCTGCCAGCCCTGGCGCGGCAACCGGCAAACTTGTGTTCACGGCTGCCGAGGCGCAGGCCAGCGCAGCCCGAGGAGAGCCCTGCATTCTGGTCCGGCGCGAGACCGCGCCCGAGGATGTGCGCGGAATGCATGCGGCTGTTGCGGTGCTGACCGAAAAGGGCGGTATGACCAGCCACGCGGCGGTGATTGGGCGGGGCCTGGGTCTACCCTGTATCGTCGGGGCCTTGGACATGCGTTTCCAGACTCGGAAAAAGCTGCTGACCGCCTCTGATGGGCGTGTGTTCAAAACCGGCGATATCCTTACGATTGACGGCACGTCGGGGCAGGTTCTGGCCGGACAACCCGCCATGTTGGAGGCCGCATTAGACGATTGTTTTCAAACACTTATGGGCTGGGCCGATAGCGAACGTGACATCGCCATACGCGCCAACGCTGACACGCCGGCCGATGCGCAGACGGCCCGCAATTTTAAAGCAGAAGGGATAGGTCTGTGCCGGACCGAGCATATGTTTTTTGACCCCGGCCGCCTGATTGTGATGCGTGAGATGATCTTTGCGCAAACCTCCTCGGGTCGCGCCGCGGTGTTGGAACGGTTGTTGCCGATGCAGCGTGAGGATTTCGTGCAGCTGTTCCGGATCATGGAAGGCCAGCCCGTGTGTATCCGCCTGTTTGACCCGCCCCTGCACGAATTCCTGCCGACCACACGCAGCGGTCAACGTGAATTGGCCGAGGCGTTGGACTTGCCGGTCTCGGATGTTGAGCGCCGTGTCGCGGCCATGACGGAATATAACCCGATGTTGGGTCTGCGCGGTGTCCGTCTTGGTGTCACTGTTCCCGAAATCTATGACATGCAGGCGCGGGCTATTTTTGAGGCCACACTTGAAACCAGCAAAAACGGTGCGCCTATTGTGCCAGAGGTGATGATACCGCTGGTTTCCGCCAAGCGCGAGGTCGAACTGGTCAAAGCGCGGATCGATTCGGTTGCGGCCTCGGTGGCCTCGGAGCAAGGGGTGGAGTTTGAATACCGCCTGGGGGTCATGGTTGAAACGCCACGCGCCTGCCTGCGCGCGGATGAGATCGCTCCGCAAACTTCATTCCTGAGTTTTGGCACTAACGACCTGACACAGATGACATATGGGCTGTCGCGCGATGATGCTGGCCGGTTCATGTCGGCCTATGTCCGCCAGGGTGTCTTTGTCGAAGATCCGTTTCACGTCCTTGACGCTGATGGGGTGGGCGAATTGCTGAAACTCGGGTCTGAACGCGGACGGCAGGCGCAACCGGACGTTACGCTTTCCGTTTGTGGCGAGCACGGCGGCAACCCCGAATCAATCGCCATCTGTCGCGATTTGGGGTTTGACTATGTTTCTTGCTCGCCCTTCCGGGTGCCTGTCGCTCGGCTGGCTGCCGCTCAACTGGCAATTTCGTCCAGACTTGGGGGTTGACAGTCCCCTTTTACCCTAGGAATAGTAGTTGTTGAGAGGCGCTGTCGTCAATTTTTTTTGACGTTACGGCGATTTTCCACTTGCGTTTCCATCAGAACTGGACGTTTCCGTTTCATTTCGGTATGAGCCTTCTCGCGCCCGCCGGGGGAGGGTTTGGCGCGTAATGTGCCTGTGCGAGGTTATCTGATGCTAAGATATATACTGGCTGTTGCCGTCATGGCAGCAACTGTGCTGCCGAGTGCATCGTTCGCCGAAAGGAAAGCGACCAATGCTGCCAAGACTGAGCTGGTTTCACGTGGTGAACTGCCTGTTCAGAATTTCCGCGATTATCTGAGCTTGTTCAAGCCCGGAAAGCCGCTTGAACCGAAAAAAGTTTCGTACTCGAAGGACTGGCTGGATCAACAGCCTGCGGCCAAAGGGGACGAGCATTTCAAATGCCTGGCCGAAGCCTTGTATTTTGAGGCGCGTGGCGAAAGCGTGCGCGGTCAGTTTGCGGTGGCCGAGGTAATTCTCAATCGTGTCAAAAGCGGTCGTTTTCCGGATTCGCTGTGCGGCGTGATCAAGCAGGGAACAGGCAAGAAATACCAGTGCCAGTTCACCTACACCTGCGATGGTCATAAGGAAGTCATCCGCGAGAAAAGAGCTTATGAGCGCGTGTCCAAAGTCGCGCGTGCTGCGATCGACGGGGCTTCGAAAGAACTGACCGAAGGTGCGACGCATTACCATACCACATCGGTCAACCCGTCGTGGTCGCGTGTTTACAAGGAAACGGCGCGCATCGGCGTGCATGTTTTCTATCGCCACAACTACCAGACAGCGAGCAATTGATAGACGCACCTGCGCCGGAAGGCTGATGGTGCGGGGGCGTTGAATGATCATTGTTGCGGGCTGATTGGCCCGCAACGACGTTTTCACGCAGGCTCATCCTGCAATTGATGGCCACAATGTGGGCGCTGCCTTATATAGGATCGGGGTTTGGTGCTGACCCGCTTGCCCGGTAAGCCACCCGCCAAATCGCCCCACAGGGCCTTCCCACCACGCCTGTCTGGCCCTGTAGTGGCTTGAAGCGACGCCGTTGGGTGACTCAGCTTTCTGGTCGCGAGCGAGGGGAGGCCCGGTAAATAGCGCTGGAGGCGGACAATCCGAACAGCTCGCTGTTGACTGCCACATGTTGGGCCACAAGGCGTCTGCGATGATCCGCGTCACCTGACGCCGCATTCGATGACTGGAAAGGCGTTTGTTGCAGTGATATATGCGCGCGCATCGTCTATTTTGGGCAAATCAGTCCAAAGAGCCCGAGAAGGTCTGTCGCATGAGTTCTGAAATCCGTCTTGCCTTTGCGCACCCGTCCGAACGGTCCGAAGCAACCGCGGCGCGCGGCCCTCTGGATCGCATCTCATTGCGCGACCATATCGTCGAGGTTGAGATCGGTGCTTTTCAGGCCGAACGCGGAACCACACAGCGGATCTGCTTTAACATTGTGGTCGAGGTTCGCCCTCTGACCGACCCGATTGATGACGACGTCGATCGGATCCTGTCCTATGACCGAGTGACCGAGGCCATCGGCTTTGAGCTGGCGGCCGAACGGCTGAACCTGCTGGAAACGCTGGCTGATCGGGTGGCCGAGCGAATATTGCTTGAACATCAGGCCGTAAGAGCCTTTGTTCGCATAGAAAAACTGGATCGCGGACCCGGTGCGCTAGGCGTCGAAATCGTGCGCGGCAAAGACAACGTACACCACGATATGGTTGAGGAAGAGCGCCCCCATCCACGGCTGGCCTTTTTGTCGAACGAGGCCATCACATCGTCAAACCTGACCGGATGGATCGATCAGTTGGAACACCGCCAGCGGCCCTTGATCCTGTGTGTCGGAGCAGCAGAAATGGCGGTACCGCAGACCGGTCATGCGATGACACAGCGTCGGATTGACCTCTTGGCGATTGAACAGAACGCCTGGGTTCTGGCCGCGCGGGATCGTCGCTGCGTTGTTGTGTCGACGCGGACCGAGTTGGACTGGGCCATGAAAAACGGCCAGATCTGCGTCTGGGCGCCGTCTAAGATCGTGCTGGATGCAGTCGATGGTCCTTCAGCGGCGCCTTCGGACGCAGTGGCCTTGGCGGCGTGGTTTGCTGCCACGTTTGAGGCCAGCGAAATGATGGTGATCGGCGGAGCATTGCCGGACGCGCCCAAGACCCCGCTGCGTGCTGTATCCGTGGATCAGGCACAGCTTTGACGGCGTATTTCCGACCTCTGGTGCAACATGGCCCGGCGTGCCCCAATGGGGCGGTGTTTCTGGCCGGGTTACCTTTGTGGTTCACCCATGCGGAGCGATTGGGTCGGGGTGTAAAGTCCAGCATCGTTTCAGTACAGCAAATCCCAGAAGAGGTTCTGAACCGTCTGACCCAACCGCGTGCGGATATTGCAGGGATCAAGATGGATCGCCCACAGATCATGGGCATTCTCAACGCAACACCTGACAGCTTCTCGGATGGTGGAGTACATAATTCGGTCGAGGCCGCCCTGATGTCGGCACAAGAGATGGTCTCGCACGGGGCCTGCATTCTGGATATCGGTGGCGAGTCGACCCGTCCCGGTGCGTCCTTTGTGCCCGTGGACGAAGAGATTGCCCGGACCAAGCCCCTGATAGAAGCGATACGCGCCGAGACAAACGCCCTGATTTCCATCGACACGCGCAAGGCCAGCGTCGCACAGGCGGCGTGGATGGCAGGCGCAGGGATGATCAATGACGTGTCGGGCTTCACGTTCGATCCGCAGCTTGCGCCTTTTTGCGCCGAAACGGGCGCGCCGGTTTGTGTGATGCATATGCAGGGCGATCCGACCACCATGCAGGACGATCCGCAATACGACGATGTATTGCTGGACGTGTATGATTTTCTGGAAGGGCAGGTGGCACGGCTGGAACAGCTTGGGTTGCCGCAGAACCAAATCGTGGTCGATCCTGGTATCGGGTTTGGTAAAACCGAAGCACATAACCTGACCTTACTGCAAAATCTCAGCCTGTTTCATGGGTTGGGCTGCCCGGTCCTTCTGGGGGTGTCCCGGAAAGGGCTGATCGGTCAGATTGGCAAAGAGCCGCGCAAGGATGCCCGCGCACCTGGATCTATTGCCGTGGCACTGGCGGGATTGGCACAAGGGGTGCAGATCGTCAGGGTTCATGACGTCGCTGAGACCGCTCAGGCCTTGCGCCTATGGGCCGCAGTCCGGTAATCCGGTCGCAGGCAAGAATTCGTGGAGTATTACCTATGCGCAAGCTGTTCGGAACCGACGGGGTGCGGGGCACTGCCAACACGCATCCGATAACGGCCGAGATGGCCTTGCGCATCGGGGCCGCTGTTGGCCGTTACTTCCGCCGGGATGCATCCAGCGTGCACCGTGTGGTGATTGGCAAAGATACGCGCCTGTCCGGGTACATGTTAGAGAACGCTCTGACAGCAGGTTTGACCTCGACCGGTATGAACGTGCTGCTACTGGGTCCGGTACCGACCCCGGCAGTGGGTCTGATGACCCGCTCCATGCGGGCGGACTTGGGTGTGATGATCTCGGCCAGTCATAACCCGGCCGAGGATAACGGCATCAAGTTCTTTGGTCCTGACGGTTACAAGCTGTCGGATCAGGCAGAGATCGAGATTGAACGGCTGATCGAAGAGGGCGTCAAACCTGCACAGGCGCAGAATATCGGACGCGCCCGCCGGGTGGACGATGCCCGTTTCCGCTATGGTGAGCGGGTCAAATCCTCGCTGTCGCGCGATCTGCGACTGGATGGGCTGAAAGTGGTGGTCGATTGCGCCAACGGGGCTGCCCACCGCACTGCGCCCGAGGTTCTTTGGGAATTGGGGGCTGAGGTTATCCCGGTTGGCGTCGCGCCAAACGGTAAGAACATTAACCTTAATTGCGGCTCGACCAAGCCTCAGCTGGCCGCAGAAACGGTTGTGGCCCACGGGGCTGACGTTGGCATTTGTCTGGACGGAGACGCCGATCGCGTGGTCATGGTGGACGAGCATGGGCAGGTGGCTGACGGCGATCAGCTGATGGCGTTGCTGGCGACCAGCTGGGCCAAGGCGGACCGTCTGACCGGCGGTGCGTTGGTTGCCACGGTGATGTCCAACCTCGGGCTCGAGCGGCATCTGGCCCGAGTCGGGTTGCGCCTTGAACGGACGGCAGTAGGTGATCGCTATGTCGTTGAGCGGATGCGTGACGGCGGGTTCAATCTGGGCGGAGAGCAATCGGGCCACATCGTCATGAGCGATTATGCGACAACCGGCGATGGCCTGATGGCCGGACTGCATTTCCTGGCCGAGATGGTGCATACGGGCCGCAAAGCCTCTGAACTGTCGGTGCAGTTCGAAACCGTACCTCAACTGTTGAAAAACGTGCGCTACGGCGAAGGGCAGACCCCGCTTGAAGCCGCCAAGGTTCAGGCTGCCATTGCCGATGCCGAGGCGCGTTTGACCGGGCAGGGGCGTCTGCTGATCCGCAAATCAGGGACCGAACCTTTGATCCGCGTGATGGCAGAATGCGAAGACGACGCCCTTTTGACGCAGGTCGTGGATGGCATCGTGGCCGAGGTCGAAGCGGTTGCCGGTTAACGCCCTGTCAACATTTTACGCAGACTGAACCACTGGCTGATCGCCAACCCGGTCAGGATCATCGCCAGTGCGATGTAAAACCGTATGGGCAGAGCCTCGGACAGAATCCACGCGCCGAACACCATCGACCAGATTGGCACCTGGTAGTTGACCAACGTCAGGAATACAGACCCGGCGCTGCGAATGATGGACACGCGCAGCAATGTGGCAAAGGCCGTAGGCACAAGGCCCAAGACCAGAATGGCCAGACCGGGGCGTGTCCCCTCCCAACCGGGGATACCCTCGGTCACCAGCATGATCGGCACAAGGATAACGGCACCAACCACCAGGGTCAGGGCCGCCAAGGTCACCGGGTCGATGGGTGGGCACCGTCGGGTGAAAATCGACGCACAGGAATAGCAGAACGCCGCCCCGATACAGGCCAGTTGCGCCAATGGCTCTGCGCCTGTTCCCAGCTGCGCCAGGCCCGGTCCGATCAGCACCAAGGCACCAGAAAACCCAAGTGACACGCCCAACAGCCTGCGCAGGTTCATGGGTTCGTCCGAGAAAAAATGCGCAAGCGGCAGGACCATCAACGGAATCGCCGCCATCGACAGACCTGCAAAGGCTGACGGAACATATTGCTGCCCCCAGCTTAGCAGTACAAAGGGCAGCGCCGTGGACAGAATACCAATGATAACAATGAACCCCCAAAGCCCGGCAGAGGGGCTGGGCATTCTACGGTGGGTGACTGCCATCAGGCCCAACAGCGTCACCGCACCCAGCGTAGTGCGCGCAGTGGCGACGGTCACCGGTCCGTAGCCTTCTAAAGCCATGGCAACGACCATAAAGGTGCCGCCCCAGATCAGGCCCAGCGTGATAACGCCGCTCCAATCGCGGGAGGTGGGTTGATGGACCATGTGCGCCTCAGATAGCAGGACGAAAAAGGGCGGCCTTTTGGGCCGCCCCTACGCTGACTCCTGTCAGACTTAGTTCTTTTCTTTGTCGACCATTTTACCGGCCGAAATCCATGGCATCATGCCGCGCAACTTGGCGCCGGTTTCTTCGATCATATGCTCATCATTGGCGCGACGTGACGCTTTGATGGTCGGCTGACCCACAGCGTTTTCCAGCATGAAGTCACGGACGAACTTGCCCTGCTGAATGTCGTTCAGCACTTCTTTCATGCGGGCTTTGGTTTCGTCGTATTTCAGGATGCGCGGGCCGGTCACGTACTGGCCGTATTCTGCTGTGTTCGAGATCGAGTAATCCATGTTGGCGATGCCGCCTTCATAGATCAGGTCAACGATCAGCTTTACTTCGTGCAGGCATTCGAAATAGGCCATTTCAGGCGCGTAGCCCGCTTCGACCAGGGTCTCAAAGCCGCAGCGGATCAACTCAACCAGACCGCCACACAGAACGGCCTGTTCGCCGAACAGATCGGTTTCGCATTCTTCGCGGAAGTTGGTCTCGATGATGCCGGAGCGGCCGCCACCGATGGCCGAGCAGTAGGACAGGCCGATTTCCAGCGCCTTACCAGTCGCGTCGCTGTTGACGGCGACCAGACAGGGCACGCCGCCGCCTTTGGCATATTCGCCACGCACGGTGTGGCCGGGGCCTTTGGGGGCCATCATGATGACGTCGACGCCTTCTTTCGGCTCGATCAGGCCAAAGTGAACGTTCAGGCCGTGCGCGAATGCGATGGCTGCGCCGGGCTTGATGTTGTCATGTACGTATTTCTTGTAGGTTTCTGCCTGCAATTCGTCGGGCATGGTGAACATGATGACGTCACACCAGGCCGCCGCTTCTGCGATACCCATGACCTGCAGACCTTCGGCCTCGGCTTTCTTGGTCGAGCCCGAGCCTTCGCGCAGCGCAACGACCAAGTTCTTTGCGCCCGAGTCGCGCAGGTTCAGCGCATGGGCGTGGCCCTGGCTGCCATAGCCCAGGATTGCCACTTTTTTGTCTTTGATCAGGTTGATGTCGCAATCGCGATCGTAATAGACGCGCATGTCGCTGGTCCTTTCTGTTTCGATTGAGCAAGGTTCTACTGCGACTTTCCAAGGAATGCGATGGCACTATCCTTGAAATATCGGCAAGAGTGTGAGTATTTATTCGCGAATTACCGTAGAAGTGAAAAATTCATGCTTGATGATATCGACCGGCGAATCCTGCGCCATTTTCAGGCCGACCCCACTCTGTCGACTTCCGAATTGGCCGAACGCTCTCGGATCAGTGCCAGCGTCTGCTGGCGGCGGATTGAAAAAATGCAGGAGGCGGGTGTCATTCAAGGGCAAGAGGCCGTGATCGACTGGACCGCGCTGGGATATGCGGTCGAAGTTTCGTTGCGCGTGACGCTGGACAAGACTCAACCGCGTGCATTTGACGAGTTTACCGCCGCCGCCCGGCAAGTGGCCGAAGTCATCGAATTGCAGACCTTTCTGGGACGTGTTGACGTCCGCCTGTCGGTGTTGGCCAGGGATATGAAGCATTACCAACAGCTATATCGAGACCGCATTCTGACCTTGCCTCATATCGCTGATATCGAAGCGCTGATGCATATCGCGCGCGTCAAAAGCGACGAGGTTTTGCCCGTATGATAGAGCTTGATGAGATCGACAGGCAAATTCTCCACAACCTCGCCACGGATGCCACGCAAAGCGCTGGGGCGTTGGGGCGAAAGCTGAACTTGTCGCAGCCCGCGACCTGGCGGCGCATCAGGCGGCTGGAAACCGCAGGTATCATCAAAGGTCGCCGCCTGCGCCTGAACGCCGAGGCGCTTGGGTTCGGGGTGACGGTTTTCCTTGGTGTGAAGCTGGCGCGCAAGGGGCAGATCAGTCTGGAAGACTTTGAACGCGCCGTTAGTGCCATTCCCGAAGTCCAGACGGTCGAGCATGTTTTAGGCTTGTATGACTATCGCCTGCGTGTTGTGGCGCGCGACCTGTCAGACTTCGAGCGCGTCTTGCGCCGACGGATCATGACCCTGCCGGGAGCAGGCGATGTTGAAGCCAACGTGTTGCTAAGCGAAGAGCGTTTGCCCGGTCCGATTGGTTAGGGCAGGTCAGTATTTTGTGCGAATGCGGAACCCGGGATGATGTGTCATCCGGGAAAACGTCATCGGTTCACCGTCTTTCCAGGTGATCCGTTCAAGCTGCATCATCGAAGTACCGGCGGTCGTACCCATGAATTCAGCCAATCGGCCATCGGCAGAGATCGCACAAAAAGCCACTTCGGCCTCGGTAAAGGGGGCGGCATTTAAAAGCCACTCGTGGGGGCCGTGGCTGTTGAGGTCGGCATGTTCCACCTCGGGCACGGCTGCAATGTTGATCCAGCGCTCTTCCAGCTGAAAGGGAAGGTTGTCGGCGTAATGCATGCACACGAGGTGCAGTACCCGCGCGTCCGGTGACACGCTGAGTTGTGAGGCCAGCCAACCGGGGCTTGCGACCACGTTGCGTTCCACCAGCGCATATCGATAGATAGAGTTCTGGTTTTCTACGGTTTGCCGCGTCAGCGTAAACTCAAGCTTGGCGTGTTTGCTGGGCTCTTTTTTGACCCGCGTCCCGCTTTTGCGCTTTCGTTCCACAAAACCCTGATCCGCAAGTTCCCTGAGGGCGCGATTCACGGTGGCACGTGCGCAATTGAATTCTTCGGCAAGTTGGGTTTCCGTTGGCAGCAGAGATCCTTGCGGCCAGATACGGGTTTCAATACGTCTTTTGACCTCGTCACGTACAACTTGGAAACTGATCCGCTTATGCGCAGTCACGGGAGGAAAAACCTTTCTTCTACAAAGTGAATGCATCTGTTCAGAAACACGTCAGGGTGTAAAGGGGCGGTGACACTGTTTGGCGTCAACTACCTGAATATTGACGCTTTCAGGAGTTAATATTCTGTTAGGAACCTGTATTCCCTCGCGTCAACTGCGCTGCGGAAAGAGCGTTTGACCATTTCCCCGATTGGGGTCAGAAATCTCTGAGATAGTTTGAAAGGACACATCATGCCGGCGCTTTTGGAGACTATTGATCCCAACGGGCTCGAAGAATTTTCGGTTGTTTTCACGGATCGGTCACTGAACCACATGTCCGCCCAGTTTCAGCAGGTTATGCGGGATGTCTCGGGTATGTTGCGCGATGTGTATCAGGCGGACGGTGTTGCGGTCATTCCTGGCGGCGGCACTTACGGCATGGAAGCTGTCGCCCGGCAGTTTGCGCGCAATGCCAATGTGCTGGTGGTTCGGAACGGGTGGTTTTCCTACCGTTGGAGCCAGATCATCGAATCCGGAGGGTTGACGGCGTCGGCAACGGTTCTGAAGGCGCGGCAGACCGGAAACTCCAGCCCGTCACCATTTGCCCCGGCCCCGATCGAAGAGGTCGTGGCGACGATCCGGGAACAGCGCCCGGATGTTGTCTTTGCCCCGCATGTGGAAACCTCGGCTGGTCTGATACTGCCGGACGCCTATGTGACCGCGATGGCCACCGCCGCGCATGAGGTTGGGGCGTTAATGGTGCTGGACTGCATCGCATCGGGTTGTGCCTGGGTCGATATGAAGGCCACCGGTGTGGACGTTCTGATCTCGGCGCCCCAGAAAGGGTGGAGTGCATCGCCCTGCGCGGGCCTTGTCATGCTTTCTGAGCGTGCCGAGGCGCGGTTGGAGGAGACTACTTCGGACAGCTTTGCCGTTGATTTGAAGAAGTGGCGGCAGATCATGCAGGCCTATGAAAATGGCGGGCATGCGTATCACGCGACCATGCCCACAGATGCGTTGAAGGCATTCCGCGATACGATGGTCGAGACCCGCGATTATGGGTTTGAAAAGCTGCGTGACGCCCAATGGGCGTTGGGCGATGGTGTGCGGGCGATGCTGCGGGACAAAGGCATCGTTTCGGTTGCGGCAGGCGGATTTGGCGCGCCGGGTGTCGTGGTCAGCTATACGGCGGACCCGGATGTTCAGAATGGCAAGAAGTTTGCCGCTTTGGGCATGCAGATCGCAGCAGGTGTGCCGTTGCAATGTGATGAGCCTGAAGGGTTCAGCACCTTCCGCCTTGGTCTGTTCGGTTTGGACAAATTGTATGACGTTGACGGCACTATCGGGCGGCTCAAGCGCGTGCTGGATCAGGTTCTGTGAAACCGTTCGGGCCTTAGCGTACGCCGAGGCCCATTTGCATCAAGGTCTTGCGAACAGCCGGTAGAGAATAGAGCGCATTTAGCCCCATTGCCCGGACGTCCCTTAACGGCCGCGCCTCGATCATCGAGGCGCGGTTCAACAGATCGATGCCTTTGACCCGCATCTCGATCTCGGTATGGCGGGCTTTGTGATAGGCATCGAGCATCTGCGCATCGCCCAGACCTTCAGGACGGGCCTGCGCCAGTTCCAGCAGACTGCTCAGATCGCCCAGCGACATGTTCAATCCCTGGGCTCCAATTGGCGGCACCACATGGGCGGCCTCGGCCATTAGCGCGACTCGCTCGCCAGCCAGACGTTCTGCTGACTGGCTGATGATCGGCCAGATGGTCCGGCGCGAGGCCAGTTTTAACGGTCCGAACAACCCACAGGACCGTTCGGTCATCAGCGCCTCAAACACTTCGGGCTCGGTGTTGAGCAACTCAACCGCGCGGGGTCCGCGCTCCATCCACACAATCGCCGAAGACGGCTGCCCCTGCCAGTCTGGCAGGGGGACCAGGGTGAAGGGCCCGCCCGAGCGGTGAATTTCGGTCGAAACATTGTCATGCGGGATGGGATGTGTGACGGCAAAAGCCAGCGCCTTTTGGCCATAGCGCGTGGTGTGGACATTGATCCCCGCGGCCTCGCGCATGGGCGAATTGCGGCCATCTGCGGCGATCACCAGCTTGCAGTGAATGCGGCTGCCATCGCTCAGGCCCACGCGGGCTTCGGCGGTGCGGGTGAACAGGCTGGCGGTGCCGGTGCCAGGACGGAAATCGACATTCGGCAATTCGGCCAGACGGGCGACCATCTCGCGCCGCAAAAGCCAATTGGGCAGATTCCAGCCAAAGGGCTGGTCCGAGATATCAGCCGCGTTGAAATCACGCACCACGCGCGGTTCCGGCACATCTCCGCCGGCATCCACAATGCGCATGATCTGCAAGGGGGCCGCGTGTGCGTCCAGCCGTTGCCACAGCCCGCATTGCTCTAAAAGCCCATGCGCGGGTTGCAGAAAGGCAGTGGTCCGCAGGTCGGACCCGTCGACATCGCGTTCGGTGATCGGTGGGGTCGGGTCGACGCAGATCACGTCGAACCCGGCGGTGCCAAAAGCCGCTGCAGCGGTCAGTCCGGCGATTCCGCCGCCGGAAATCAGGATGTCACACTGGTCTGCCATGGCGCCTCTTTCGGTTTTGGGCAAACCCTAGAGTGCTTCTGTCTCAAGTGCCAAGTGACATCCTGTCCCGTGTCTCAGCCGCGCGATATCCGCAGCAGGATCAGGAACATCACTGGCACCATGGCCACGGCTGGCATGTACAGACCTGGCAGGCCGAACAAAAGGATCAATACCCCCCACAGAAGGAACAGACCAACAGCCGAGTATGCCCAGTCCCTCGTCGTGACATCTTCTGCATCGCAAAACATTATTCCGAGCATGGGTATTGCAAACAACAGTCGTTGCAACTGAGTTCGGCGTCGGGGAATCACGTTCGCGCACATGGGGGTCTCCTATCCGTTTGTGTTGCGCTGCATACACCAAAATGCTGCAATGCAGCAAAGGCAAGTTGCCGCAGGCGTTAGGTCATTTCAGCCGCGCAAGAAACGCGGCCAGATCGTCGGTGTGGTGATGAATGTGTTCAGCTTGGTGTGGCTCGGGCGCGACGTGGACAGTGCGCATGCCCATCGCGTGCGGAGCGGCCAGGTTGCGGGGATCGTCTTCGAACATCGCAGCTTTGGCCGGGTCAATCCCATCCTGGGCAAAGATCGCCTGAAACGCGGCTTTTTCCGGTTTGGGCAGATAGCCTGCGTGTTCCACCCCATAAATCGCATCGAACAATCCACTGAGGCCTCGCGCTGCAAGCACACGTTCGGCATACGGCGCACTGCCGTTGGTATAGACAATGCGACGTCCGGGCAGGGTCCGGATGTGATCAGCTAGCTCGGCATCGGGGTCCATGTGGCTCATGTCGACCTGGTGAACCGCGTACAGATAGGGGTCAGGGTCTAGATCATGCTCGGCCATCAACCCCGCCAGCGTGGTGCCGTATTGCCGCCAATAAAGGGATCGCAGGCGATCCGCCTCGGCACGGTCGACGCCAATTGCCTGTACCACGTAATCAGTCATCAGCACCTCGATCTGGTCGAACAGGCGCATATGCGGCGGGTACAGCGTGTTGTCGAGGTCGAACACCCATTGGGTGACGTGAGCAAAGGCAGGTTTGACCATGGTATGGGTTTAGGCCGCAACAGCACGGTTTTCAATGCTACACTTGATTGCAATGGCCCGACCCGGATAGACATGTCCGAACGAGGAGACAAACCACCCAATGCCCCAATCCAGACAGCCCAACAAAGACGCCTACAGCCTTATTCTCGAAGCGATTGATGTTGGCGTTTACAAGCCCGGCGACCGTCTGGTCGAAAGCGAATTGGCAGAACGGTTTGGGGTGTCTCGCACGCCAATCCGTGAGGCGCTGCAGCGGCTGGAAACCCAGTCCCTGCTGGAACGGGATGGGCGGTCGTTGATCGTGGCGTCGCTGGACCACAACCAGATGGCCGAGCTTTATGTGGTTCGGCGCGAGTTGGAAGGTTTGGCGGCAAAACTGGCTGCCAAACATGCAACTGAAGAAGAGATCAAGGTACTTCAGGACATGGTCGCGGCTGATGATGCGCTGGTGGACGATCCCTCCGCCCTGTCGCGTGCCAACAGGCGGTTTCATGAGCAGATACACTTAGCCTCGCACAATCGCTATCTGGTGCAGCAGCTCAACCTGGTTCATCGCACAATGGCGTTGATGGCTACCACTTCGCTGGCCGTTCAGGGGCGCGGCGAGATTGCCCAAAGCGAGCATAAGGGCATTGTCGAAGCGATTGCAGCCCGAAATGAAGAGGCCGCCGAACGCGCCCTGAAGGAACATATCTCGGTCGCCTTCATGACCCGCCTGAAACAGGATGCGGTTTTGCGTGAGAAATAAGCGTTAGGGCACCAGCCCTTCGTCACTGGCCTGTCCGTGTTGTGTTTTATCCCAGAAGAACGGATTGGTCGCCAGCTCCCAAAGGGCTTTGTATGCGGCCAAAACCCCCAGAGGAAAGTACAGGGGCATCGTCAGGACCCACGGCAACAGAAACCGCCGCTCGGGCGCGGAAACGACAACTAAGGCCGCTGCGACGTTTGTAACTTCTGCTGCAAGGAACAGAAGGATCAGCCCGGTCAGCATGTTGTAGGGGATGATCACATCCAAAACGCTGGGCAGGCCGAATGCCTTCATCCAAAACAACCAAAGCACCGGGGCCAGTAGGAACTGTCCGACAGTGCCCAGAAAAAAGGCCTGGAACCCCAGAAACCTCAGCAGGCCCAGATCTTTCAGCAGACGCAACGGCGCGCGCATGTGAACCAGATAGGTAACCATGAACCCTTTGAGCCAGCGCGAGCGCTGCCGGACCCAGGGCCAAGCGCGAAAGTTCGCCTCTTCAAAGGTTGTTGTATCAACCATTTCCGTGCGATAACCCGCCCGGCTGAGACAAACCCCAAGATCAGCATCTTCGGTCACGTTATGCGCGTCCCAACCGCCCAATTCCAGCAGCTTGTCCCGGCGGAAGAAAAACGTGGTTCCACCCAAAGGCACGACAAGCCCGAGGCGTGCGATGCCCTGAAGGATGACGCGGAACCAGCTGTTGTATTCGATAGTAAAGCAGCGCGACCGCCAGTTGGTACGCGGGTTGTAATAGTCCAGAACGCCCTGCAGGCACACGACATCTTCATCCGCCTGCGCAAAGTGCCTCGCAACGCGTTCGATCTGATCGGGTTGCGGTGCGTCTTCGGCATCCCAAACGCCCAAAATCTCACCGCGGCAGAAATCCAAGGCATAGTTCATGGCGCGGGGCTTTGTGGTTAGGCCGTTCAGTTCGGGAACCTCAACCATTCTGATCCAGCTTGGCAGGTCAACGGATGCCAGAGTGGATCGGGTCACGTCGTCGGATTCTTCCAGTACCAGAATGACATCCAGCAACGCCTTGGGATAGGTCAATCGCCGCAGCCGATCTATCAATGCGTCCGCGATTTCCCGTTCTTTATAGAGCGGCACCAATATTGAAACGCCGGGCAAGACGTGCGGGGCGTGAACCGCCGCTGAATCCGGGGCAGGGGCAGGCGGCTTCCAGACATGTCCAAGCAGCCCGGCCAAACGCAATGTCATGAACAGAACCAACGTGGTCACAGCTGCAGCGATCAGCACTGTAAATCCGGTCATGGGGACGGCTGCAAATACGCCGACCAGAGCGATCAGCGCAATCTTTGGGCCAGCGTGGGACCGCTTCGTCCAAGACCGACAGCTGTGATCCGGGGTGACACGCGTTTCTGCGGCCTCTGCCAGAGGCCTTGAGAACACGCGGGCAATGGTGCTGTCAATTTGATCCGAGGACGCGAGCACAGGCGCCACCGCATACCCGTTGCCTTCCATTTCGGCGCGGACTGCAGGAAAGAGATCGGGCCGGGCTGTTGCCACCAGGACAATTGGCCCCAGACGCATCCACGGAATGACGTTATGAGCCAGCCAGAACTCAACTGGTTTGAGGTTATACAGATCCTGTGGTGGAGTGCTGCTGTCCAGATCGGCGATCTGCAATCCGCTTTGGTCGGAAAGCGCGGTCAAGACATCCGAACGCCCAACCCAACCCTCTGCCACCAGAATCTCGCCCAGCGGAGCCTTTTGCCAAGATTGCAGAAACAACGCTTCGTCCAGTTGGGCCCGCGAAATCAGGCCGCGGTCAATCAGGCACGCTCCTAACGGCTTGCGGTCCTGCGCAGATGCCGGCGCGGCATGCGCGAATTGCTGCAGATTAAGCTGGACCATAATGAAAGAACCCTGACACGCTTACCAGGCGTCAGGGTTGCTCAATCAGGGTTAACAGCGAGTTAACTCTGTTCAACAGGTGGTTATGCCTGCGCTTTTCTTCCCACCATGGCCTCGGCAAAACGCTCGAACAGATAGAAACTGTCCTGCGGTCCGGGCGACGCTTCGGGGTGGTGTTGCACCGAGTAGACCGGGCGGTTCGTCATGCGAATACCGCAGTTTGACCCGTCAAACAGAGAACGGTGGGTTTCAACAACACCTTCCGGCAAGGACTGCGCGTCGACGGCAAAGCCGTGGTTCATCGAGGTGATCTCGACCTTGCCGGTCTCCATGTCTTTGACCGGGTGGTTCGCGCCGTGGTGTCCGTGGTTCATCTTGACCGTATGACCGCCCAAAGCCAACGCCAGCATCTGGTGCCCAAGGCAGATGCCGAACACCGGCAGATCGGTGCTGTCCAGAACCTCTTTGATCATTGGCACGGCGTATTCCCCAGTGGCCGCAGGATCGCCGGGACCGTTCGAGAGAAACACACCATCGGGCTCGTGGGCCAGCACTTCGGCGGCTGTGGCGGTGGCGGGCAGGACGGTGACGTCGCAACCGGCCGAAGCCAGGCAGCGCAGGATGTTACGCTTGGCGCCGAAATCCACGGCAACAACCTTATGCACCGGGGCCTTTTGCCGGGTATAGCCATCCGGCCAGGCCCACCGCATCTCATCCCAGCGATAGCTTTGGGCGCAGGTGACGTCCTTGGCCAGGTCCATACCTTCCAGACCGGCGAACCCCCGCGCAGCGGCGACCAGAGCTTCGATATCGAAATTGCCGTCAGGGTCATGGGCCAATGCCACGTGCGGCGCGCCCTGTTGGCGGATTGCGCGGGTCAGGCGCCGGGTATCGACACCACCGATTGCGATGCGACCACGACGGGCCAGCCAGGTCTTCAACTCTTCGACCGAGCGCCAGTTCGAGGGCTCGGTCGGGTCCCACTTGACCACCATTCCAGCCGCAACCGGATCACCGGTTTCGTCATCCTCAGGGTTCACGCCGACATTGCCGATATGGGGAAAGGTGAAGGTTACGATCTGTCCGGCATAAGAGGGATCGGTCATGATCTCCTGATACCCAGTCATGGCAGTGTTAAAGCACAGTTCGGCCACTGTCTGGCCGGTTGCGCCGAAGCCCATCCCGTAGAACAGTGTTCCGTCGGCCAATGCCAGACATGCGGTGGGCTTGGACGGGACGTTCTGGGCCATGGCGCGACTCTCCTGCAGGGTAAACCGGCGCATACCTAAGGGGGTTGTGGCGCTGGGTCAAGCCTGTTCAATTTTTAGGCTATTAAGCAAAATCAATGCCTTAGCTGTATCCACCCCCGGTTGTGTCGCGCTTTTTGTTTCGATATGGTCGGGGTTCCTTTGCCATGGGGATGGACAGATCATATGGATATGCGATCAAGGGTGAACTCTGCCCTGAAGCAAGCAATGAAAGACAAAGATGCCGAGCGTTTGTCGACGCTGCGGTTGATCAATGCCGCGATCAAGGACCGCGATATTGCCTCACGCGCCTCTGACAACGAAGAGGCCAAAGGCTGCGGTGATGCTGAGGTTCTTGAAATCCTTGGAAAAATGACCAAGCAGCGCAAGGAAAGCGCGCGCGCCTATGAAGAAGGTAGCCGCTTGGATCTGGCTGAGCGCGAGCTGCGTGAGGTTGACGTCATCGAGGAATTTCTGCCCAAGCAACTTGACGAAGACGAGGTTGCAAAGGCCATTCAGACCGCAATCAGCTCAACCGGCGCGGGTTCGATCCGAGATATGGGCAAGGTCATGGGCGAGCTCAAGACACGCTATACCGGCCAGATGGATTTCGGGAAAGTCGGTCCTATGGTCAAGGATCATCTCTGCTCGGCCACGAACGGCTGCTGACAATCTCTACATAAATGACCAAATTACTGCGCGACCGGTTCGCGCAGTATTTGTTTCAGATCGTCGTATAGGGCGATGCGTTCGTCCTCGGACAGAAACGCGCCGATTTCCACCTTGCGCCCGTCGCCGGTCAGCGTCACATAGTTTGGAACCGGACCGCCGTGTTTGTGCATCTCGGGCCGTGCCCAATAGCGGTTACAGACCCATTCCTGGCGCCCTTTGCGCGGGTCGTGATGCACCAGAGTGGCCTGCGTCGCGTTAAGTGTCAGAACCTCAAACATGCTGCGAGCACGGTAGTTGGCCTGAATTGCCAGCCATAACCCCACCACTGTGATTAACAAAAACGGCAACAACCCCCACAGTAACGCCGATCCCAACACTGCCATCAGCGGGATCAGGCCAAACAGGAACACCGAGAACACGACGCGCATGGCCCAGCGTGGAGGCAGCGAGTTATGCGGCCAAAGGCGCAGTTCCTGCTCCGATTCAGACGTTTGAGTCCATTTGTAAGGCATAGCCAAATAGTAGCGCAGGACCGCAAATTGGCGAAGGGGGAATGATCAAACGACGTGACCCACACGTGCCCAGGACAGCGCGTCATCCAACCGGTCATCACCCCAAAAAACCTCACCCTGAACAACAAAGCTGGGAGCGCCAAAAACGCCGAGTTTTATGGCCTGCTCGGTTTCAGCCTCAAGCGCGGCAACCGTGTCGGGGCTGCGCGCCCGCGCCAGGATCATGCGCGGGTCCTGCTGGCACCTGTGTAAGGCTTCTGAGATCGCGCTTTCACTGCCAGCTTCGACTTTTTCTTCAAACCAGATGCGATACAAGGCTTGGGTAAAGGCTTTGCCCCAGCCGTCGCCCATGCCCAATAAGGCCACCTGATTGGCCAGCACCAGATCCGAGATAGGGTAGGGAGCAGGCAGCTTTGCGTGAATGTGGTACTTTGCAGCCCGGCGTTCGATATCTCGCCACATATAGGCAGATTTGACCGGTTTTCCTGCAAATGGAATGTTGCGTTGTTCGGACATCACACTGCGCACATTGAATGGTCGCCATGCAACCGAGGCGTCGTGTTCCTCGCACCATTCGTCCAGGCGCATGGCCGTCAGAAAACTGTAGGTGCTGCCAATAGAATACCAAAAATCAAAATCGGGCATTTGAAACCTCCGGGATGCCGGATGTGGTGCCGTGCCAGAATAGCTGATTTTTGTGGCTCTGGCGACTTTCTACCCAGACCGTGGTCCGGGGATGCGCTTTTGCAAAGAAAAAACCCCGCCGTAATAGGCGGGGTTTTTTTGGGTTTAACAGGATCAGTGCGCGTGGCCCTTGTCCCAGTCTTCCTGCTTAGGCAGCTGCTCGAACGTATGTTCGGGCGGCGGCGAAGGAAGGGTCCATTCCAGCGTGTCCGCGTATTCATTCCATGGGTTGTTGCGCGTCTCTTTCGCGCCCCGCAGCAGAGCGTAGATCACGATGCCGAAGAACAGCAGGAACGAGGCGAAAGACACAAAAGCACCTATCGACGATACAAAGTTCCACTGGGCGAATGCCTCGGGGTAGTCGATGTAACGGCGCGGCATACCCTGGCGGCCCAGGAAGTGCTGTGGGAAGAAGGTCAGGTTGGCGCCAATGAAGAACAGCCAGAAGTGAACCTTGCCCCAGAACTCGGAGTATTGACGACCCGTCATCTTGCTGAAGTAGAAGTAGACACCTGCGAAGATCGCGAACACAGCACCCAAGCTCATCACATAGTGGAAGTGAGCCACCACATAGTACGTGTCGTGATAGGCGCGGTCGATACCGGCCTGCGACAGCACCACGCCTGTCACACCACCAACGGTGAACAGGAACAGGAAACCAAAGGCGAACAGCATCGGCGTCTTGAACTCAATCGAGCCGCCCCACATCGTCGCGATCCAAGAGAAGACCTTGACCCCTGTTGGCACCGCAATGACCATAGTGGCCAGCATGAAGTAGGCCTGCTGACGAAGCGACAGGCCAACGGTGTACATGTGGTGCGCCCACACGACAAAGCCCAGCACACCGATTGCGATGATCGCCCAGACCATCGGCAAGTACCCAAAGACAGGTTTGCGCGAGAAGGTGGCGATCACGTGGCTGATGATGCCGAACCCGGGCAGGATCACGATGTACACTTCCGGGTGGCCAAAGAACCACAGGATGTGCTGATACAGGATCGGGTCACCGCCGCCGGCAGGGTCAAAGAAGGTGAATCCAAAGTTCCGATCCATCAGCAACATGGTGATTGCGCCCGCCAGAACCGGCAAGGACAATAGAATCAGCCACGAGGTGACGAAGATCGACCAGCTGAACAGCGGCACCTTGAACAATGTCATGCCCGGGGCACGCATGTTCAGGAAGGTGGTGATCATGTTGATTGCGCCAAGGATCGAAGAGGCGCCAGATACGTGCACTGCAAAGATTGCAAGGTCCATCGACATGCCGCCTTCGGATGTCGACAGTGGTGGGTACAGAACCCAACCCACGCCAGAGCCAAGCTGGTCATTCCCGCCCGGTGACAGTAACGAGGCCACACCCAGCGACGTACCAGCGACATACAGCCAGAAGGACAGGTTGTTCATCCGCGGGAACGCCATATCCGGCGCACCGATCTGCAACGGCATGAAATAGTTGCCAAATCCGCCGAACAAGGCCGGGATGACCACAAAGAACATCATAAGAACACCATGGTAGGTGATCATCACGTTCCAAAGATGTCCGTTCGGGGTGCATGGGTCGGCCATGAAGCCTTCGAGGCACATGTACTGAACACCGGGGTGCATCAGTTCGAGCCGCATGTAGACGGTCATCAGAACCGAGATCAGTCCGGCAAGTGCCGAAAAGATCAGGTACAGAATACCGATATCCTTGTGGTTGGTCGACATGAACCAGCGGGTAAAGAAACCGCGTTCGTCTTCATGATCGTGACCATGAATGGCTGCGTCCGCCATTATGGGTGCCTCCTGTTGCAACTACACCGCGCAGCCAGACCTCTCTGGTGCGCGGGATTCCTGCCGGTTTTAGAGTGCGAAAGAAGCGCCTTCAATGGTCGAGTTTGATCTGGATCAAGATTAATTGTCGCGGGCAGGCGGATACCCAGCGATTTTCGGACCCCGAACACCAGCGATTTGGGTATTGACGACGGGAATTCAAGAGGACGCCACGCAGGCGCTTTCACCGCTTGACCCGCACCGGGCCGCACCGCAGAACTAAAGGCAACACCGAAACCGGAGCGCTGACATGACTGCTTATGACCCCGACAACATCTTCGCCAAGATCCTGCGCGGAGAAATCCCCTCGACCCGTGTGTACGAGGATGATGACACGTTGGCGTTCATGGACATCATGCCGCGCGCAGATGGGCATTTGTTGGTGATCCCAAAGACACCGTGCCGGAATCTATTGGATGCATCACCCGCGCAATTGGCGGCAGTGATGGCGACGACGCAGAAACTGTCGCATGCTGTGGTCAACGCCTTTGGCGCGGATGGGGTCACGATCCAGCAGTTCAACGAGGCCGCAGGTGGGCAGGAGGTGTTTCATTTGCATTTCCACGTGCTTCCACGGCATGCAGATGTCTCCCTGCGCGCGCCGGGTCAGATGGGCGACTTTGATGTGATCGCCCAGCACGCAGAACAGATCAAAGCCGCGCTGGCCTGATTACGACTTGGCCGCATGCGATCCCAGACAGGCATTGTGGTTGCCAAAGGCATGCAACACCGCGCAGACGTGATCATGCGTGCCGTCACAGTCCGCGGAGATGCGGGTCAGTTCGACCTCAAGCCTGCGCAGCTGAACAATCCGCTGCCGCAGGTCAATCAATTGTCGTTCCGCGATCTCATGCGCGCGGTCCAGATCGGGGCCTTGCGCGCCCTCAAGCGACAGCAATGCCTCGATATCGGTCAGAGGCAGGCCCAGATCCCGGCCATGACGAATGAACTGCAACCGGTTCAGGGCACCGTCATCATACCGGCGCTGATTACCCGCTGTTCGGTGCGGTTTGGGCAACAGGCCCTTGTCCTCGTAAAACCGAATCGTGGGGACTTTGACCCCGGTTCGACGAGATAACTCTCCGATTGAGTGCATTTTCTGAAACTCACCTCTTGAACCTCTAGTGACTAGAGGAATTACATAAGGTGTGCGACCAAAACAAGGAATCAGGCCACAATGGGACAGCACCACGATCACAAAGGGCATAGCCACACTCATATTGACCCGGATGCAGGCGATATGCGCGTCGCAGGGGCGATTGGTGTCAACCTGCTGTTGACCGTGGCGCAGGTCATCGGTGGCATCTTCTCGGGCTCGTTGGCGCTGATTGCGGATGCGCTGCACAATTTCTCGGATGCGATTGCGTTGATCATCGCGTTTTTTGCGCGCAAGATCGCCCGAAGGCCTGCTGATCCGCGTATGAGCTTTGGCTATGGTCGGGCAGAGGTGGTCGCGGCGCTCGTCAACTATACCACGCTGATCGTTCTGTCGGTGTATCTGCTGTATGAAGGCGTGATGCGGTTTTTCGAACCCGAGCCCGTAAACGGCTGGATGGTGGTCTGGATCGCAGCGCTTGCCCTGATCGTTGATCTGATCACTGCGGCGCTGACCTATTCGATGTCAAAAGACAGCATGAATATTCGCGCGGCCTTCATCCACAATGTGGCTGACGCATTGGGATCAGTCGCCGTTATCGTTGCCGGAGCTGCAGTGATCCTGTTCGGTTGGACCTGGGTTGACCCTGCGGTCACGATCCTGATCTCGATCTACATCCTGTGGCATGTCAAATCCGAGATCGGCGAAACGATCCGCGTTTTGATGTTGGGTGCGCCGCCTGAACTGAATCCGGAAGAGGTGGCAACTGCGATCGAACAGGTCGACGGGATTGCCAGCGCACACCACATCCATCTGTGGAGCATGCAGGAACGCGAGCCGGCCCTGACTGCGCATCTGGAAATTGCCGCTCAGGCCTGGTCCGAGGCCGATTCCATTCGTGTCGCTGTGAAAGAAGTTCTGAAATCCAGGTTCGACATCGGGCACACAACGCTGGAGCTTGAGCTTGTGAATCCGATCAGCAAAGCCTCTCCCCGATTTGGGCATGATCATGTGCAGGACGCGTGAAAGGGAGTTGCCTATAGTCAGAATACGAATTGCCGTTCCGATTTGGGGTCGGAACGGCAGACTCGTAACCAAACACTTGTCCGATACCCAGGGCAGCCCGGGATCACCGGTTAACACACCACTCACTCTAGAACGGTAAGAGTAGATTACGCGTTAACAGGCGACTTGTATGTATTTGAGTGAGTATGCCTTGATTAAGGCACCAAAACTGCATGCAAAGTAGGCAATTGCCGTCAGGCTTGGAAACAAAGTCTTGGCTGGTTTGCTATTGTTACGATCACAGTGGTCAGGTGGCGATTCGGTAGACGCGAAATTGTTCGCGCTCAGACCCTGGCTGGTACGAAAACTTCAGCAAATGTCTTATGAAGCGCGGCGTCGATATCAGCCATCGTCACGGGCAGGCCCAGATCGACCAATGAAGTGACTCCGTATTCGGTGATGCCACAGGGTACGATGCCGGAAAAATGGTCCAGCTCGGGTTCGACATTGATCGAGATACCGTGAAAGCTGACCCATTTGCGCAGTCGCAGGCCAATGGCGGCGATCTTGTCCTCGGCGGGTTTGCCGGTCACCGTCAGCGGTTTGTCATCCCGACGGACCCAGACGCCAACCCGGCCATCCCTAATCTCACCATCAACGTTGAATTCCGCCAGTGCGGCAATTACCCATTCTTCAAGCTTCTTAACAAAGCCCCGAACATCCCTGCCACGCTTGTTGAGATCCAGCATGACATAAGCCACCCGCTGACCGGGGCCGTGATACGTGTATTCCCCGCCGCGCTTTGCTTCGAAGACAGGAAACCGGTCCGGGTCTGTCAGATCTTCGATCCGGGCAGAAGTGCCGGCCGTGTAAAGCGGCGGATGTTCCAACAGCCAGACGCATTCCTCAGCTTCGCCATTGGCAATAGCGGCCACGCGCGCCTCCATAAAGGCGATGGCGTCGTTGTATTCGGTAAGCCCGTCAGTGATCTTCCATTCCATGGCGATTCCATATCGCGGGTGCGCGGGCAGGGGAAGGGGTTACGCGGCCTCGGTCAAACACCGTTGCAGGGCCTGCTCATAAGTGTCCGTTCCTTGCGCGCCGGTTAGCAAATACTTACCACCAAAGACCATGGACGGCACGCCCGAGATGCCGCGGCTGGTCCAGAACTGCTGCTTGTCACGGGTCGGCGCGACATGCGTACCTGACTCAAGCGCGGCCCGCGCAGCATCGCGATCCAACCCGGCTGCCTGGACTGCGTCCAGAAGAACATCGGTCTTCGAGACATCCCGTTGATTGGTAAAATAGGCCTCGAACAGAGCCAGCTTCAACGGATGCTGGCGGCCTTGAGCTTCAGCCCAGCCCAACAGTTGATGCGCCGCAAAAGTGTTCACAATCCGGCTGTCGTCGTCAAAATTGAATCTAAAGCCCAGCTCGTCCCCCAGCTGCGTCAGGTGATCTCGTGCCTGTTGGCTTTGAGCAGGAGTCGAGCCGTATTTCTCAGCAATATGTTCGCGCAGGTTCTGACCTTCCGGCGGCATAGTGGGGTTTAGCTCGAACGGGTGCCACCGCAGTTTAGCCAGCACATTCTGTTGCTGAAGGGCCAGATCAAGCTGACGGAACCCAACGATGCACCACGGGCAGACCACATCCGAAACTATGTCGATCTGGACGATGGGGCGGGGATCGGATGAGGCCATGTTCAGGCTCCTGACTGGGGTGTGGGACATACAGTGGTGGTATAGATATGAGCGCCCGACGGGAATTCAAACCGTCGTTGTTTTTGCCTCTTCACATCTCGATCTTCAGCGTCTATACGCCCCTCTACCAAGTCACTGGCAGTGCGGTCGTGGCGGAATTGGTAGACGCGCAGCGTTGAGGTCGCTGTGGGGTAACACCCGTGGAAGTTCGAGTCTTCTCGACCGCACCAGAACTAGCTTGATCAGTTAGTTTTCGGCCTTATAAACAAGGGCATTCAGCATTTTCCGAGTGTGTCGCATAACGCAAACAACACACACGGACAGCACACAATGGCCCTTAGAATGAAGATCAGTTACGTCGACGCAATCAGCGAAACTCAATGGCGCTTTCGCAGAAGGTGGCCAAAGCGAGTGCGTGAAATTCGTGGTGAGGACGCTTACCAGAAGCATATTAAGGCTCGTGATGGGGCAGCTTTTCAGCGCGAGTACCAGTTTCACCTGAGAAATTTTGACGCCATCGTTGAGGACACCCTTAGGCAACACCCTGAGGTTGACACTCGGTCGGCCACTCAGAAGTTCATAGACGCCCAGCGCCTTGCAGAGAATTACATGGCAGGCGTTCAAGGATTGGACCCTGACGATAGTTGGACCCGTGGGATAGTGGGGCACGGTCTGGCTGCCCGTGGAGAGGCCCCCGAAGTTGTAGCTGCAGTCCTGAACCCTGATCAGGAGCCTCCGAAGCCAACGCTGGCTGACATGCGGGACATTTATGCGAAAGACAACGGGCTTGCTGATGACCGGAAAGAGATGGTCAGAATTGACCGCACCTTTGGCCGACTAAGTGACGCCTTAAGGAAATCTCTGGACGATGTGACTATTGAGAGTATCGACCGACTGACGGCGCGCGCCTTCAAGGACCACCTATTAGGGCTTAAGAAAGCTAACGGGAAACCGCTGGCACTCAAGTCGTGTCAGCGTGAGATGATTATTGTAGCCGCCGCATATCGGCATGCAGTCAGGGAACTGGAGATACCGGCGGGTCGCGACCCCTTCGAGCGACTGTCGTGGCCGAAGGAACAAGTAAGCTCACTGGACAAGAACGTCCCGCTCCCAGACAGTGTTGTCGACGCTGTGCAGATGACCTTAGAGGGCGGTCGAAGCAAAGACCTTCCTGATATGTGGCGGGTACTGAAAGGTACTGGAATGCGCCTAGGAGAAGCGTGTGGTCTGCGCATCAGCGATGTTGACCTTAAAGGGGAAACCCCGTCTATCCTGATCACTCCGAACGAAATCAACGGCATCAAGAACAGCAATAGTGACAGGTACGTTCCAATAGCCTCAGACAGCCTCAGGGAATCCCTCAGGGCGCGTGTAGAGGGGCGCAAGGGTGAGGAGCCTCTGTTCCATTCTTATGGCCGTGACGGAGGACCTACGGCTGCCTCTGCGGCTCTGATGAAAGCGGTCAGAAAGAACACTGACGACAAGCGCATGAAAGTCCACGGGCTGCGCCACAGGGCAAGCGATAAGCTGAGGGATGCAGGGGCACCTGTAGAAGTACGTCACGGGTATCTAGGGCATTCCGCTCAGTCAGTTGCTGAAAATACTTATGGTGGACGTGACGCTCGGCTCAGAGAGTTCGCTAGGTGGGGCGTTAAGGCTGGGCTTTGAAATACCGCTTCCTCGCTAGAGAAGAGCCGAGGGGTGAAAATACAAAGTAACCCAAATACTTTCTGACCAAGGCGTTTTTGCCTGGTGGTGGGCTACCTCTATTCCATCAGCGAGGATGCCAAAGCATCGGATGAGATCGTCGCTTTGACCTGATAGGCTCCGAGCACAAAAAGCCCTATCGCCGAAACTGTGGCTAGAAATGCCAAAACGTGAGATGAAACATTGGCAATACGACTCAGGCGATCACTTTTCCCCTCAGTTCTCTTATTCAAGATCGCCAGCATTGAGTAGTGGGTCAAATAGGCCAAAGCTAACGCAATAACCGAAGCAGCAACGCCCCACGCGAAGTACATCAGTGCAAACGCAACACCTTCCAATAGTGCCGTTAAGTCGCCGTTGTCTTTAACTATCGAGGCAACAAAACCAAGCACGGCAACAGCCGCACCACCGTTGATAAGCAGCGCACTTTTCAGTACAATATTTGAGGTATCAATAGCTTTTTCGTTTATCATCTGGAACTCTTCAAAGTTCCTTTGATGCTGGGCTTCGTTAGGGACTGCCACCTGTGGTTCCTTCTCGTTTGCCTGAATTACGAATTTCGCTTGGCCCACCAGTTGGCTAAGTCAGGCCCTGCACTGAACCCCCAACCAGCCCCAATAGAGGTGAAAACCGAAACTCCGGCTATGGCGACAAATGGCCCGCCGACAATGCCTGTACCGCTGCCCACTAAAAACCCGAGCAGCCCCCCAGCGGCGGCTCCTAGCAGTCTTGATTTTCTCAATTTGAGGGTCCTTCTATCTGCAATATCCCGCACGTTTCAGCCGTGATTTGGCTGCGGCTGTTTCCAACTTCCTGTATCTGCCACCTGAGTACCGAGGGCAATCTAGTGCGTGGCCAGCGGCAATCACAGCGGCACCCACGTCCTGACCATCCGCATAGCAAACACCGACCCAGCGGTCATAGGTACGTTCTCCGTTCAAGTCGCACGTTACAGTCTTCCCGCGAAGATAGTTGACCATCCACCGTTTAGCATTCCGACCAGATCGAGTGCCCAACTCAGGCGCATCGACGCCGTTTAAGCGCACAGGAGTGCCATCGACAACGATGGTGTCGGCATCTCGGACGTATGTGCCACCCGCCAGAGCAGTTGTTGCGAGGATGAAAGAGGCGGCTGTAAGTATGCGTTTCATGATTGGAAAACTGTTCGATAGGGCAAAGGTCTAACTGTCAGGTATGCCGTTAACCTCTTGTTAGCAACCCGTTAGTGCTGAACGAGTACTCTTCCTTCTTTCCGACAATAACGTGGTCGTGGACGGTGATGCCCATTGTGTCGCAAGCATCCTGAATGCGCTCTGTCATAAGGACGTCCGAAGTACTCGGCGAAGGGTCACCTGAAGGATGGTTGTGGACGAGGATGAGGGAACTCGCGTTCAGTTCTAGAGCGCGTTTGACGATCTCGCGGGGATACACCGGCACATGGTCAACAGTACCTTTTGCCTGTTCCTCGTCAGCTATCAGAACATTCTTGCGGTCCAGATACAGGACACGGAACTGTTCCACCTCTCGGTGCGCCATTGCGGTCCTGCAGTAGGTGACCAAGGCTTCCCAAGATGAAACCACATCCCGCTTCAATACCTGAGCCTGTGCCATTCTGTGCCCAAACGCTTCGACCACTCTGAGGTGATAGTATACCCAGTCGTTTGCGCCATCGACTTGGAGTATTCGATGCCTTGATGCTGCAATGACCCCGTTTAGGTCGCCAAATTCTGCCAGTAGACGTTTCGCAAGAGGTTTAACGTCAATTCTTTGGATGGCGTTGAACAGAAGGAGTTCCAGTAGTTCGTACTCGGGCATTGGTCGGTGACCGCCTTTTAAGAAGCGATCTCTTAGGCGCTGGCGGTGCCCCCAATAGTGAGGTCGTTTGGCTCCGTCATCACCCGTAACGAGGCCACCCCCGGCTGCGTTCTTTGGCGATAGACGGTCACGATAAACATAACTGGGTGAATGGGCTGGTTCGCTGATTGCGTCCGGTGGGGGAATTCGCGCGTCGAGGTCTTTAAGCCCCTTCATCGCATCCTCTGAGAAGCCGTATTGCCCGTCGTATTTGACTAGCTTGCCGAACTTCTTTCTGTCTCCCGCTATCACCCCTTTGAGGTGGTCTATGATCTGGCTTTTCATACCCGCGCCCGCTGTTGAACTCCTTCCGTAGAAATTGGCAGGACGTTGGTTAACGATACGTAAATGAACGGATTTCCGCGATCTGGTCTTGCTTTGCGTCACGCTAGCAGCAAGATGTCGTCATGAGTTTATCTGACATTACTACAGCATCAATCATAGCCGCATGTGACGAATACGACGAGCTTGGCAAAACCAGGTTTCTCAAAAAGTATGGCTTCGGTAGTTCGAAGAAGTACCACCTTCTCCACAACGGGAAATACTACGATTCTAAGGCTATCGTGGGGGCCGCGCATGGATATGTTGGGCCGGGATTTGTTCCGCTTAATGCTAAGAACTCATCTGGTGGGCAAGGGCGCGCCGTGCAGGTCTTAGAGAACCTAAGATTTGAAGTGGTTGAGAATCCGCCGCCAACACGAAATCCGGACTGGTCGCGCGACGAACTTATCCTCGCAACTGAGTTCTATCTTCGACACGCGCCGAGTATTCCCAGCAAAACATCTAAACCGTTGACTGCACTCGCGGACGAAATACGTGCGACAGCAGTTATGCAGGGGCTTAGCGGCAACGACACCTTCCGTAACCCAAACGGTGTTTACATGAAGCTTATGGAGTTGCGGAAGTATGATGAAAATTACAAAGGTATTGGGCTTGGGCACGAGCGTGTTCGTGACGTTGAACTTGAAGTCTTTACGTTGCCAGAGCGCGAATTATTGTTGGCTGCGTATGACATAAGAAACCGCATTCAGGCTTTTCGTGAAAGCGGGGGGCAGGTTCCGAAAGTCGAAAGGCCGCTGCCAAAATCAGAAGTGCTACGGGAGCTACTGGCAAGCGATAAGCCATTGGAGAACCAGCTAGCGGAAGTTCTGATTGATTGGCAGGATACCAAACGTGACTTCGGACGGTTCCCGGGGCTTGGTCGAGAACCGAGCCAAATTCGGAAACACGGTGCTGTGCATGTCATTGAAAAGCGCGTGCGCTCTCGTGCCAGTGGGTTCGATGAAGTATCGGCATCCGGTAAGTCTTACGAACAAATTGTAGTCGATCACTTCGAGCAATTCCCAAATGAAGTCGTTGAAACCGCGAAGAAACGGCTCGCGGATTTCGACTTGGCAATGCCGACTGACAACCGGGATGAGTTGGAGAAAAAGACCAAGGCTATACTTTCGCGGCCTGAAATGCTCTCAGAACCGCCTGCTGGTAATCCGTCACCAAAGAAAGAGCTAGCACTCGGGACGGTCTACGTCCGCGACCCACGCGTCGTTGCGTACACACAGCAAAGGGCAAATGGCGTGTGCGAACTGTGTCAACAAAAAGCACCTTTCCGCAGACCAGATGGCACAGGTTATCTCGAAACACACCACATATTGCCTCTAGCAGAGGGTGGTCCCGACACCGTAGAAAACTGCGCTGCTGTCTGTCCAAACTGCCACCGTGCGTTGCACTCAGCGAACGACAAAGAAGGCTTAGCGGAGGTTTTGAAGAAGCGCCTGAGCGATACGGTTTGACTCGTCGTGCCACTGCAAACGAGCCTTTGGAGCCTCTATGCCAAACCCATCTGCCCCGGAAGAATACCGCCGGGGTAAACGTGGTGTTCTCGGGACAATATGCCCCGAACTCAGGCCGCTTTGTAGGCAGCGTCAGCAGCCATTGCGTCTACTTCTTCATTTCTTCGGTCTCCTGCGTGGCCCCGAACCCATTCCCATTGCACGTTAAGCTCGTCAGTCACTGTGAGTAGTTCCTCCCAAAGGTCGCGGTTTTCGACGGGCTTACCGCCCGCTTTACGCCAGCCGTTAGTCTGCCATTTGTGGTGCCAATCAGTCATTCCTTGGATGAGCAACCGGCTGTCAGAGTAAACGGTGATCTGAGCTTTTTCGCCTTTCTTGATCTTTTTTAGGCCCTGAATGGCGGCTGTCATTTCCATCCTGTTGTTGGTGGTGTGTTTGACGCCGCCATTGATGGACCGCTTCTTGACCTCTTTGCCGCCTTCGTATCGTCGGAGAGTTGCAGCCCAGCCGCCGCGACCGGGGTTTCCAAGGCATGAGCCATCAGTGTGAATAGTGATTTCAGTGTTTGTCATTTGGGCTTCTTCTTCGTTCGTTTGGGGGCTGTGGTTTGTTTGCGGTCGGTCATGGCGACCACGCCAAGCTCAACCAAGAATGAAAGCGCTTCGCTCTGTGAGACCTCACGCTCCAACTGTTTGACCATGCGCTCACGCACGGTGTTGACTGCAACCACCACTTCAGGGCGCACTCTCATGCTGGCCCAATGGCTTGGTCGGTCGGCCCAAGGGGCAAGCTGGTCATCAATCTTATCGTGGCCCAGACGGGCACGTGCGGTTGACCTCAGGCGTTTCGTGAATGCTCGTCGCTTGTCATAGCCGATACGGCGTAACCGTTTGTCAGCCACGCGGTTCTGTTCATTCAGTTCCATTGTGTTTCTCCAAAAATGAATAAAGACGCCCGTTATGGACGTCCTGATCGCTGGTTGGGGTGATTATGCCCCCGCTACGTTATCGCAATGCCTTCAATCTCATTCCCGGCTTGCACCCTGCGGACATACGTTTGGATGGATAGACCATAGAACTTACGGGTGTAGCTGCTGGCGGCTTGAGCGATGTTCTTACGCCCCGACATTCTGGGCGGCTCTCGCAATAGCCTCAGGTCACACAGAATGTTCCTGAGACCAGCATCCACGCAGATGTAAGTCAGTATTTGCTGCATGACGCCGAGGCGTTCTGACGGAGCGACGGAGTAGACCATGCGTTCCAAGTCCATAGCGCGAATATAATGCGTCCTAGACCGCACCTTGTTCTCCACGGCACGGGCACCTCTTGTGCTGTTCTTACTCCCCGCCTTCTTGCATTTGACTGAGCAGTACTTTTGGTCGGACCTTCTAGGTTCAAACGTATGGCTGCACCTAGTGCACGCCTTAAGGTTCCCCTGAAGGGATGTGACGATGTTCATTTTCGAGGGTTCCTTACGATGGGATTGTGGTGTGATGAATGACGATCATCATCACTTGGTCTCTCCACGAGCGGAGCGAGCCATGGGGGGCACCTGAACGTGTTGGCAGTGAAACTGCATTACCTTCAGGGGAAGACTTTATTGGGTTGATTTTGATGAAGGAGACGAAGGTCGACGCACCTTAAGGATAGCCTGTAGGGTTACTATTACATATGCGGAGGGACCTTTTACCGACACCACCCCGTGCTACACTGTGTGCAAGGTGGATTTTTAACGGATGACGCCCTGATGCAGAGACGCGCTGGAATGATCTGACGGGACCTAAGCCCCGCCATCTCAAGACAACAAAGATCGGAAATACACATGAAGTGCCCGATAGGTTCCGCTTCAGGGAAACCCACGGGGCAACTCACGGGGAATGCTTGGGTGAGACATCCAGCACACAGGACGCCCCACCACAGATGGTCTGCTATCAGCCTTCCTTGTCGGTCGGTGATAACGCCATGCTGACATCGCCTCGCACTTCCACGAAACGAGGCAATTCGGAAATTCTGTGTACGGCTATAGTGTGGGTGAATTGACCCTGTCCGGCCGTCAGGTAGGGCTATTATGGGGGATGACTGCCGCTAGCTGATCGTTCTGTGGGGGCTCGTATGGGGGTCAACTTGCCTCTGGGGTCACTCAAGTCACCGCCAGCTATCCATTTAGGCAGTAAAACAAGGGGCCTGCGGGTTACAAAATCCGCGTCTTACGCCGCCTCTTTGGCAAGCCTGTAAACCGTCGCTCTACTGACCCCATAGTCCCTTGCGATCTGGGTTGGCTTCTCACCATTTTGGAACGCCTCACGAATGGCTGCGGCCTTAGTCTCGTCCATAGCTGGGCGCCCTTTGAATTTCCCCTCGGCCTTGGCCTTCGCAATCCCTTCACGCTGCCTTTCAAGCATCACCTCACGTTCAAACTGAGCAACGGCCCCGAGGATTGTCTCAAGCATCTGTGCAGTGGCGCTATCGTTCATCATTGGCATGTTCATGATGTGTAGTCGAACGCCTTTGGCTGAAAGCCGCTTGCGAATATCGATGAGGTCAGGGACCGAGCGCGCCAGACGGTCCAGCTTAGTGACCACCAGAGTGTCACCTTCACGGGAAAAGTCTATGGCGGCCTCAAGATGGTCTCTCTGCTTCACACTACTGACCTGCTCAGCAAACACCTTCTCACAACCATGGTCTTTCAACTCACGCTGCTGCGCCTCAAACCCTGCGATCTGGTCTGCTGTCGACGTCCGCGCGTATCCAATTAGCATGTGCCTGTCTCCGAGTGTGTATCATTAACCTCTTTAGGTTAAGTAAGAAAGTGCGCTTTAAATGTCAACCCCACTTAAATGAGACAGTATCTGAGGGGTTGGCACCTGTCTTGTTACACTCCGGTCAAATGAGACCCATGCGTTCAGGACGCCTTGGGGCACCTTCTGTGGTTCGTGAACGTCAGGCGGTGGCGGCCAACGTTAACGAAAGTCTCGCCCGGTCCCTCACGGGTCACCTTGAAGGGGACTGAACGGGTCTCACGCTCGACGAGCAAGTCAAAGGGGCCGAGGCAAAAGTCAAAGACGATCATTCTACTATTCCTATTCTTGGTGGTACTGCATCAGTGCGATGCAACGCCTAGATGATTCATGCCGAGACAATCGTCAACTCATTGTTTTTATTGTATTAAAGGGAATTTCTTGCAGGTGGAGAGAGTTGGTCCTGATGTGGCCCCACCGGGGGGTCTGCGCGGCACTATGTATAATCTCGGGCACTCAGATTTTTTTGCCGAAATAATTGCGGCATCAATCAGCAACCACGTTTGCAGATCATAGTGCCGAGCCGACGGTACCGGTGGTGGTTGGAACTCACAGCGCGCTGAGATTTCTTATCTGAGTTGGATATGGCCGATCAGCTTTACTTTGCCTTCTTCTTCTCACTGAGCTTCTTCAAAAAAGCGCGGTCGTAGCCGAATGTCTCAAAAAAACTCCACTGCTCTTCTGAAAGCGTATCTACCAACTGAGCGGCCTTATACAACGTCATTCCCACATTGGACGCCTTGCTTGGGAACCACGGGCTGTGCTTCTTTTTTGCGACGATGTTTTCCAAGTGGAGGGCAGGGTGGTCTGAATAATGTGGGGACGACCGTTCGATTGATTGAAAAGTCGCGCTAACTACGGTGTCGGCAAGTTGGAGGCCGGGAAGCGTGGAAGCCGGGGCGCGCTCAATTTGGTCGTACCGTAGTACTTCATGCTTGATCTCGCGGGTATCCAAGTAAGTCGTGCCTTCCTTGGCTTGTTCCAGCAGCGTCTGAACATACTCTTTGAAGTGACCAAAATGATGCCCCTTTCGGCTAGCCATTATGATCTTCAACACAGGGTCTTTGTGACCCTGCTTCAACGCGTCGTTGTGAACAAACTCGGTCACTCTTTCGAGAAGTAATCGGGTCACAAAGTTATAAAGGATTTGGCGCTCATCACCCCCCGCTGTAGCTGCGCGGGGATTGGAGTGTCCAATCATGGTCTCCTTGAAAGAACATACGACAAAAGCTCTTGCACGATACGTCGCCAATTTCTTGCAGACTTTTATGCGGTTGCGTGGCTTGTAGTTCCGGTAGTGGAGGACGCCCCCGTCTTGCCCTCCGATCTCTCTGAGAAGCGCGTTCCTTCTTTCCTCTAGCTCAGCCTCCACGCTTTTGCGCACAACGTACCCACCCAAGCAGAGCCACTCTGAGTTGCCGTCTGGGTTATGTGGTTTCAGGTCATGTGCTTTATCGTCGCCTGCTTCATCGACGTAGAGAATATACTGGTAAGACATTGAAATGCTTTTGGTAGTAGTTAGATGCTATCGCTTTACATTAGGTTGAGTGTTTCGGGGCTGCAATGCGGTTGTGACCTACTACCGTTCCCTATGGGTGACTTGACAGGCACGACAGCACACAATACGCCTTGGGGCAGCACACATTTGGGGAAACCTGAAGTCTGCCCTAGGGCGCTTTGCCCATAAAAATAAGGGGTTGTCGGCGCTAGTTCGATTGTTCTAGATGCTTCTCGACCGCACCAAACTATTCCCACTATTGCAAAACGGCTGTTCTCTCGAAGTGTAGGGTTGCACCAGTTTACCGGGGATTATTGATATGTGGATTTCCAGTCTCGCCCGTGCCCGCGGGGTTGTGTATGACGATGGTCAACGCAACTGAGGAAGGTCTTAATGTCTCAGGCCATTACCGTATTCACGACGATGAAGAACGAAGGCCCCTATATGCTGGAATGGGTCGCGTTCCATAAGGCGCTGGGGATTGATCACTTTGTGATTTTCACCAACGACTGTGAAGACGGCACGGATGATATCGCGCGCAGGCTGCAAGAACTGGGGATCGCCACCCATGTGCCAAACGAGGTGAAAGAGGGCGGCAATCCACAGCATCAGATGCTGCGACGCGCGCGGCGGCAAGCAAAGGTCAAAGCGGCCGATTGGCTGCTTTGTCTGGATGTGGACGAGTTTTGGAACATCCGTCACGGGGATAACAGCTTTGACGCGTTGATTACCGAGGTCGAACATCGCGCCGGACAGCCGGTTGACGCAATCTCGTTTGCGTGGAAACTGTTTGGCAGTTCGGGCAACCTCAGCTTTGAAGACAGGCCAGTGACCGAAACGTTTTCGATGGGGGATCAGGAATTTCCCTATCATTCCAGCCGGGCCTCGGGTCTGAAGACACTGTTTCGCAACAATGGCAAGTTCACCCGATTTGGCCCCCATCGCCCCAAAGGCGTGGAAGAGGGGAAAGAGGCCGAGATTGCCTGGTCGGATGCCGGCGGCAAGCTGTTTCCAAGCGAAAAGGTCGGCTGGCGGGCCTGGCGCGGGTTTGATCATTCGCTTGGTCGTTTGCATCACTACTCGGTGCGGTCGCTGGATGGCTTTCTGATCAAACGCGACCGGGGGCGGACAAATCACATCAAGGTGGATCAGGGGCAGTCATACTGGCAGGACATGAATGCCAACAAAGAAACTGATCAAACTATCCTGCCCACCGCCCGGCGCGCGGCCCCGCTGTTGGATGAGTTGAAAGCGGATGAGGTTCTAGGGCCGCTCCACACCCAGGCTTGCGACTGGCACCGTGCCAAGATCGCCGAGATCAAGATGCGCCCGGACTGGGTGGACTTTCGGGTGTGGCTGGTGGACAATCTTGTTTGAGAACCATGGCAGACGACCTTTCAAAAGAGCAGTTGAAACCCGAACACCCCGATCGCAAGACCGGGTATGAACGGATTTTGACCGACCCCGCACCGCCGTGGTTTGTCGAGCTTTACCCCGGCGGCGACGGTGCCGGATACCTGCAAAAGCTTGAACGTCATTCGGTGCTGTTCCATCAGCGCTCGGCGTCGCAACTGGTTGTCAGCTTCGACAATATCGCCAACGCCAATGACCTGTCCTTTGCGCGCGAACCCTGGGGGTGGAAGTTTTTCCGGGATGCAGGCTGGTCGCATATGGGGGTCTTTGCGAGGACCAAGGCGTGGTATCGCGACCCCGAGATCATTTCGTATTTTCAGGATCGCGCTGCCGAAGGATTCTTTGACAAATATGACCGTGTGGTGTTCGCCGGTGCCTCAATGGGCGGCTTTGGGGCGCTGACTTTTTCTGGCCTGGTTCCCGGTTCGCATGTGATTGCCTTCAATCCGCAAACCACGCTGGATGCGCGTCTGGTGCCGTGGGAGACCCGATATCGCTTTGGTCAGGTTCAGGATTGGGATCTACCTTTGGGGGATGCGGCCCAGACGGTACGGACAGCGGGCAAAGTCTACGTCTTCTATGATCCATTCTTTGACCTTGATCGCCAACAGGTTCAGCGGCTGAGCGGAGAGAATGTGCTGCTGCTCAAGACATGGTTTGCGAACCACTTTGCAGCGCCGATGCTGCGTAAGCTGGATATTCTAAAGCCGGTCATGCTGAAGGCGATGGATGGGACGCTAGCGCCCATCGAGTATTACCAAATGATGCGGGCCCGCCGTCAATTGCCCATGGTCATGCGCGGGATCGAAGGTTTTGCGGAAGACCGCCATCCAAAACTGGTACAGCAGGCGCGCCGACGGTTCCGGGTTCTGCGACGCGCTGCAATGGCCGAGGTCGAGGGGTCCTCATGACCCCACCCAAAGGTGTGTTCATCGGCCAGCGCAAGGATCGCATGGGCGCACGATTGCTGATGATGCTGACCTGCATCCGCCTGGCCGAGGATTTTGATACCGATTACCGGGTGAACTGGTTCCCGCAAGGAGCCGACGCGCCGGAACTGGACCAACCGCAGGATCTGTTCACGAAAGACTGGATGGACGCCTATTTCCTCAGCACCAAGGATTTCGATGCGCTGTCAAAGCAGGCCCTGCCGATCTGGAAGTTTCAGAACGACAAGTCTCCGGACCGTCTGATCGCACATCTGAACTCTGGCCGGTCCGTTCTGGTCGAAGAGGGATTCGAGGTGTTTGCCTTTCCATGGGAGGATATCGAAACGATCCGTCCAAGGTATCGCGAGTTTATCTACCGAATTGGCTTTACAGAGGAAATCCGCGCCATCATGGACCGAGCGGATGCCAAACTGTCGGGGCAGGGGGTGTCGGCCTATCACATACGGCGGGGCGATATCCTGAACGGGTTGCCCTGGAAGCACACGACTTGGCCTGCCAAGATCGAGCCGGAAGAGCTGTATGAGGCACATCTTGAAAAAACCGCCGGGCAAACGGCCATTATGTTTTCGGATCAACCCGAACTGATCGCGCGCTTTCAGTCGCGGTTCCCCAACTTGTTGGGAATGGGCGACATTGCCGACGTTTCCGGCATGACCCGGGCTCAGCGAGACTTTCTCGAATTGTATACGATGTCACGAGCGGATCTCGTGATCGCGCCGTTTATCTCTGCGTTTTCAATGGCGGCTGCCCGGATTTCGGGGCAGCAGCGCAAAGTATTTCGGGATGTTCTGTCCGAGGATGAAATCAAACAATCGAACGAACAAATGATTGACCGACTCCGTGGCGGACCAAGTGGTTTCTTGAATCCTTCCGAAGCTGCGCATGTTTACGCGAAGGCATCCTTTGTATTGCATGGCCTTGACGGTGGTGATCGCGCTGAAGAAGCCAGGAAACTGGTCGAGCCACTTCTGGAAGCAAAGGCAGACAATGCGTTCCTGCCGCTTTTGCAGGCACTGAACTTGTTCTACTTGAAAAAGTGGCCCGAAGCACTGGAACTGACGGAACAAGCGCTGGCGCATTCTGGCCTTTGGCCAGAGGATCATGCCGTTGCCACCGCTTTGCAGGCTGCGATTTTCGGAGGTCAAAAAAAGCGGTGGAAAGCTGCCCTGTCTTTTAGTCGCGCATTTTGGGCTAAGCCCATGCGGCCGGACGTTACAATATTCGGGTCGAGGTTGGTGTATCGCGATCAGATTGCCCATCGGGCGATGCCTCCGATGGATTGGGTCGTTTTAAGGGCAATCAGGCGTCCATGGTTCAACTACAATGCTCATGTCGCGCAACGGAAAGTGTTGGGCCGTTTGCCATGCAATTTGGATCTGATTTTGTTGGATTGGTCTCAACTCGCCATTGACCAACGTGCGCGTCGCCTCGTGTCGAACAGCACGCGTCTGAGCTTGATTTTTGAGGGTTTAAAAAACTCGACACAGCTTCCTCCGGAAGCCCGGTTGTCGGCAGAAGAACCTGGCTACCAGAGTCTGCGTACACTTCTTGAAGTTCGTTTAGGTGAAAAACCTTTGTCTGCTGCAATTGATGATGCACGAAGAACGGTGCGGGTTTTTCCCGATAGCGCGTTCTATTTTAAACGGCTTGCAGACTACTATGAAATGGATGGAGATTTTGCGAATGGTCGTTTGGTCATGGCGGATGCTCTGGCCTGTGATCCGGGAAACCCCTTTCTGATCTTCGCTATGGGGCAGTACCTGGAAAGGAATGGCGCTGTTGAGCAAGGTCAAAACCAGATCATTCAAGCGGCGGAGTTAGACGAAAACACGGCACTTATACAAGGTGAAGCCGGGCGAATACTTCTTCAGCGTGGTGACAAGAAAGAGGCGCGTAAGTACCTCAGACAGGCTCATGTTCTTTGCCCGACCCTCAAGAAGTTTTCCAATCAACTAAAACGAGCTGGTGGGTAAGTGTGTTTGATTTTCCCTTGGTCACGCAATCAAAAACACTTAGTTTGCTTTCAAAGCCCGGATGCCGTTTTTGGTAACCTCGGGCCAACAATAAACCGACAGGGCAGTCAGTCATGACCGAACAGGATCCCCGATACATCAGTGTTACCCCGATGAAGAACGAAGGCCCCTTTGTTCTGGAGTGGGTGGCGCATAACCTAGCGATCGGCGTCGACGATATTGTCGTGATGACTAACGATTGTACCGACGGCACGGATGTCTTGCTGCAGAGGCTGCACGACAGGGGGATCGTGACCCATGTCGACAACAACTCGCGCCGCCAGACCAGCCCGCAAAAGCGCGCCTACAAAAAGTTCCTCCGGATGGAGGTTGCGCGGCCACAGGACTGGGTCATCGTGATTGACGCCGACGAGCATATCAATGTGAAAACCGGCGACCACACCCTGCAGGCTCTGACCGAGGCTATTCCGGACGCAAAAACGATCTCGATGACGTGGAGGCTGTTCGGAAATGCAGGTGTCATCCGGTATGAGGACCGGTTCCTGTCGGATCAGTTTCAGCGTGCGGCGCAGGAACAGAAACCCCGCCCTCCGCAGGCTTGGGGTTTCAAGACGATGTTCCAACGTCAGCTGTGGGATGCGCTGGGCGTTCACCGACCCAAACGGCCCACTGTCGAGACGATGGAGGAATGCCATTGGTACAACGGGTCGGCGCAAAAGATGCCGGAACGCTACTACACCAGCAGTTGGCGGTCGGCGCGGGATTCCATCGGATATGATCTGGTGCAGGTCAATCATTACGCGCTGAAATCGTGCGAGAGTTATCTGGTCAAGAAAATGCGTGGGCGGGCCCATCATCTTGGGGAAAGCCTCGGGATGGAATACTGGAACATGATGAACCAGAACGCTGAACGGGACAGCTCAATTGATGTTATTCTGGACCGCAAGCGCGAACATTTCTACGAATTGATGTCAGACCCGGAAACGGCGCGTCTGCACCATGTGTCTTGTGACCTGCACCGCGAGCATATCGCGGCGCTGCGTGAACAGCCCGAAATGCAGGATCTCATGCAGCAGATGACATCCGGCTTTGTCGCTCAGCACCAGGAATGAGCGGGTCCAGCTCTGACTCAGGAGGTATCTGATGCTTTGGCTGCATATGGGGATGCCCAAGACGGGCACCACTGCGCTGCAGGGGTACGTGCGCAATAATGCAGATCAACTTGCAGATGTCGGATTGCGCTACATGGAAGCGGGGCGGCGCAGGCTGGAAGGCAGCACGCGCCTTGCGATCAGCCACAACATCATCGCGTTTCACATCAACCAGAATCAGCATCCAATGGACCCGTTTCGCGAAATGATGACCCGCGAATACGAGGCGCATCACGATCAGACCTGCCTTGTGTCATCGGAAATGTTCTATTCCTGCGATCTGACCAAGTTGGCTCAGGTTTTTACGGAAATACCGTCGCGAGAATTGCGGATTACCTTCTATTGCCGCCGCTATTCAGACTTTTTTGAAGCGGATTACAAGCAACGCGCCAAGAATGGCCGGTTGAACAGCAGCCCATCGGATTTCGTGCGGAATCGGTTGGACAGAATTAAAGCCAACCCTCAAAGCTACAGTTTTTCGGCAAAGCTGGCGCAAATCCGTCAGTCCTTTCCCGGCGTGCAGGTTATCCCGACCTTATACGAGCGCGCTGAGATGGTGCGGGGACATGTGGTGGACGATTTCATGGCGCAGGTCGGTGTGCCGTTGCCTGAAGGGGGGGCAATAGATCGCCCTTCGAACCCGTCGCAATCACGCGCGGCCAGCGAGGCTTTTGGCGTCGTTTCGCGCGCAATAGGTCGGCGAGAAAGCCGACGCCTGCGGCGGCGTGTGGTCGATGATCTGGTCATGGTTCGGCGGCATGACGTTCTCGAACCGGATGAGCGGGCCTGGTTGGATGCGTTTTTGACTGCGGAAGATGCGCCATTTCAGCAGGAGTTCTTCCCGGATCGACCTCAGTTGTTCTCTCCGGTTGAGCTAAGCGAAGAGGAACAAGCATTCCGAAGGGACACCGCCGAAGAGTATGATGCCCTGCGCAGGGCGTCCGAGATCGTGTTTCGCATGGCTTTGGAAACCTAAAGATCAGGGCTCGACCGTGATTTCCTGGCGCTGGCGCCCGGTCGTCTTGTCGAAGATTAGAATGCGATTGTCGTCCGTTACCACTGCGTACCAATTGCTTCCGATTGTGACAGCCTGGGCTTTTGCGCCGTTCGGCAGTTCGACCTGATCGGGGAGGGTGGGGGTTCTGTCCGATAGTCGGATGACAATCAGTGCGAATGTCACTAGAACCCCGCCAATCATCACCGCGGTCAGCAGCATGACCATTCTCCGCAGCAAGCGTAGCTGTGGCGTTTCCTGCGGTTCCTGGGGTTCGGAAGGGACAGTCATGAGCACCCGTCAGATTGAGTTTCAGATTGCGGCCGATCCGCCGCCACGCCTTGATAAGGCGCTTTCGCGGGATGTGCCAGCCGAGGAGAGCCTGTCTCGTACACGTTTGGCCCGGTTGATCGAAGAAGGAGCCGTTCGGATCAACGGCACAGAACTGCGCGATCCCAGGGCCAAAGTGGTCGAAGGTGCAACGGTGACAGTAACCGTGGCCGAAGCCGAAGACAGCCATATCGGCCCCGAGGATATTCCGCTGCAGGTTGTCTACGAAGACGCGGACCTGATCGTCATTAACAAACCGGCTGGAATGGTCGTGCATCCGGCGCCCGGATCGCCGAACGGGACGCTTGTGAACGCACTGCTGCACCATTGCGGCGATGACCTGTCCGGGGTTGGCGGCGTCAAACGCCCGGGGATCGTGCACCGTATTGACAAGGAAACAAGCGGATTATTGGTTGTTGCGAAATCTGACGCGGCGCATCACGGATTGGCCGCTCAGTTCGAGGCCCACAGTGTCGAACGCTATTATCGGGCGATTTGTTATGGTGTGCCCGATGCTAATGACCCACGTCTGCGCGGGGTTAAGGGCGTCAGCTTTGAGCCCGGCAATATCATGCGATTGACTACACAGTTAGCCCGCCACAAGACCGACCGACAGAGACAGGCTGTGTTGTTTCATGGCGGGCGGCACGCTGTGACCCGCTCTCGGGTGGTTGAGACATTTGGCACTCCGGCTGGTGTGACACTGATCGAATGCTGGCTGGAGACCGGGCGCACCCATCAGATTCGCGTTCACATGGCCCATGCAGGCCACGGGCTGGTGGGCGATCCGGTCTATGGAGGAAAGCGCAAACTAGCCGCAAAAGCCTTCAACACGGACGCTTCTGACGCGGTCCGGTCGTTTCCCAGACAGGCGCTTCACGCTGCGGTTCTTGGCTTTCAACACCCTGTGACAGGTGAAAACCTGAGGTTTGAGGCGGATCTGCCAAAGGACATGGAAAACCTGATTGAACAGCTTCGTGCACCGCTGTCATAATGTGCAAAGACGCGTGAATAACAATTTCTTAGCTTTCCTTTATCGATCGTTAATCCCAAACTGTTAACGGTACCTCTTGAATGGATCGGGAAGGTTTCCCATATCCTATGTTAACGACTTAAACATTTGTCGGAGGGACATGAAACATGGCAAATTACGCAAATCTCCCCGCGCCGACGCCGGAAGGCGGGCTGAACCGCTATATGCAGGAAATTCGCAAGTTTCCCCTGCTGGAGCCAGAAGAAGAGTACATGCTCGCCAAACGTTGGGTGGAAGAGCAAGATACTAAGTCTGCTCATAAAATGGTCACATCGCATCTGCGGTTGGCGGCCAAGATCGCTATGGGTTACCGCGGTTATGGCCTGCCACAGGCCGAAGTGATTTCCGAGGCCAATGTCGGCCTTATGCAGGCGGTCAAGAAGTTCGACCCCGAAAAGGGCTTTCGGCTGGCGACCTACGCGATGTGGTGGATTCGCGCATCGATCCAGGAATACGTTCTGAGATCGTGGTCGATGGTCAAATTGGGTACCACATCGGCGCAGAAAAAGCTGTTTTTCAACTTGCGCAAGGCCAAAGCCCGTATCGGCGCGTTGGAAGAGGGGGATTTGCGCCCTGAAAACGTGGCACGGATCGCAAATGACCTTGGAGTGACTGAAACTGAGGTGATCAGCATGAACCGCCGGATGTCCGGTGGCGATGCCTCGCTGAATGCGACGGTCGGATCCGAAGGCGAAGGGACCATGCAGTGGCAGGATTGGCTTGAGGATGAAGATGCCGACCAGGCTGGCGATTATGAGGCGCGCGACGAACTTGATGCGCGGCGTGAATTGCTGGCGGCGGCGCTGGACGTTCTGAACGACCGGGAAAAGGATATCCTGACCCAGCGCCGCTTGATGGATCAGGCTGTCACTCTGGAAGAGCTGAGTACCCAGTACAATGTTAGCCGCGAGCGCATTCGTCAGATCGAAGTGCGCGCTTTTGAGAAACTGCAAAAAAAGATGCGCGAGCTTGCGCGTGAAAAGGGTATGCTCAGCACGGTCTGAGGATATTCAGTCGAAACGAATAGGCCCGCCAAATCTGGCGGGCTTTTTTGTAACAAAATCGGACGACTCCTCGGTTCTGATGCCGGTTTTTCGTTGGCCAAGGTCAGAGAAAAGCCTGACTTCGCAGCGGTTGATTGATACAGATGTCATGACGCAGAACTGTTAGCGGTAACTTGCGGGTTTCGGCATACGGGAACCAATGGCGGAGGAGATGATGCATAAACCAGTAGAATGGGGTGTTCTTGGGGCTGCGAAGTTTGCGCGCCAATTCATGGCTCCGGCAATCCACGCCGCAAATGGAGCACGCCTGGCCGGGTTGGCCACTTCAAATGTGGGCAAGGCTGAACCGTTTCAGGCATTTTGTCCGGATTTGACCATCTATGACAGTTACGAAGCGCTGCTGGCGGATCCCGCGATTGAGGCCGTCTATATCCCGCTACCCAATCACCTGCATGTGGAATGGAGTCTAAAGGCGTTGGACGCCGGCAAGCACGTGTTGTGCGAAAAGCCGATGACCATGGCCGCGACTGAGTTCGAATCTTTGATCCAAAAGCGCGATGCGACCGGGTTGCTGGCGGCTGAGGCGTATATGATCGTGCACCATCCGCAGTGGCAGTTTGTCCGCAAGCTGATCGCTGACGGGATCATCGGGAAACTGGTGCATGTCACAGGGGCGTTCAGTTTCGACAACCGGACGGATGTTACAAACATTCGTAACAAGGCAGAAACTGGCGGCGGCGGTCTGCGGGATATCGGCGTCTATGTGATTGGCGGTGTGCGCTTTGCAACCGGGCAAGAGCCGGTTTCTGTCGAATCCGCCATTCGGTGGGAGGACGGAATTGATGCGTTCAGCGAAATTCGGGCTCGGTTTCCGGATTTTACGTATTCCAGCTATGTCTCGATCCGCATGCATCCGTACCAAGAGATGGTGTTTCACGGGGAAGGGGGTGTCATCCGTCTGACCACGCCGTTCAACGCGCGGGTCTTTGGCGAAGCGCGGGTTGAACTGCACCGTCCGGGTCTTGAGGTTCAGGTCACGCGATTTCCCGGTGACGACCATTATAAGCTGCAGGTCGAGGCGTTTTGCCGGTCGGTCCGCGAAGGGGACGAATATCTGTGCCCGCTGGAGTTTGCGCGCGGGACGCAAGAGATGATCGATCTGGTTTTTGACAAAGCCGTTGCGCTCTGACTTGCCACGCCGCGCCCGGCTCGGCTAACCTGACGGGCATCTGATCAGGAGGAGACCGATGGCAGGCGGCTGGGCGCGAGATGGCGCGGTAAGTGAACAGATTGAGGCATCCATTTCGGATGAGCTCGCCCGGATGCAGTCAAAAAAACGCCCGATGGGCGAAAGCCTGACCCATTGCGCTGAATGCGAGGAACCAATTCCGGAAAAGCGACGCATGGCGCTGCCTGGCGTCAAATTGTGCCTTGAATGCCAGCAGGAACGCGACGGAGCTTTTAAATCCCGTGCGGGCTTTAACCGGCGCGGGTCCAAAGACAGTCAGCTGAAGTAACCAGGTCAGGAAGATGGCGGCAACTCAGTCGAAACGGCCGCTATTACAAAACGGGCTGGTTCTTGGGTTCGTTGCTGCGTTTCTCTGGGGCACGCACAGTGTCATTGTCCGCTATCTGACCAGCGATTTGGGTGGGCTTCAGATCGCAGTGACCCGCTTGTTTATCGCGGCACTGGCCATTTACTGCATGTTGCGGGTGATGCGGGTTTCGGTGTCGATCCGATTGAGCGACTGGAACTTTCGACTGGCCGTTTTGTCCACGGTCGTCAATTACATCCTGTTCCATATCGGGCTTGAACACACAGGTGCCGCGAATGCGATGGTGCTTGAGAATACAGCTCCGTTCTTTGTTCTGGTCTTCCTGTATTTCTTTGCTGATACGCCAGTTACGCGCACCGACGTTCTGGCCACCACTTTGGCAATCCTGGGTGTCTTTCTGACTGTCTTCCGCGACTTTCAGGGGGGCGGAGAGCCTTTGTTCGGAGATCTGCTTGAAATCGGTGCCGGCCTGAGTTGGGCGGTGTTCCTGATTTCCAGCAGCCGGGCGATGCACAGCTCGGAATCAACCGCCGAGCGATTGAGTTTCCTATTCGGGATATTCTTGTGCTCGGGCTTGCTTTTGGTTCCACTGGCCGCTTTTACGCTGCAGGTTCCGACAGTCAACGATGTGGTGTTCCTGATCCTGCTAGGGGTGCTACCGACCGCCTTGGCCTATTACCTGTGGTACGAGGCCGCCGCGCGGGTCTCGACGCTGACGGCGACCTTGATGTTCGCCGCGTCCGTGGTGTTCACCTTTATCAACTCAGCCCTGTTTCTGGGGGCCGCAATCACACCGGTTGCGGCCCTTGGGGCCGTACTGATCGTGGCCGCCATCTTCCTGACGACCAAAAGCCAGATGTGATCAGTCTTCCATCGCTTCCAACTCGTCGATGAAGCCCGAGATCATCGACAGGCCCTTGTCCCAGAATTTCGGATCGCTTGCATCCAGCCCGAATGGAGCCAACAGCTCTTTGTGGTGCTTTGATCCGCCCGCGCGCAGCATCTCGAAATACTTATCCTCGAACCCGTCCGAACCGCTTTCGTAAACCGAGTAAAGCGCGTTCACCAATCCGTCGCCAAAGGCATAGGCATAAACATAGAAGGGCGAGTGGACGAAATGTGGGATGTAGGACCAGAATGTCTCATACCCGTCCATGTATTCAAACGCGGGCCCAAGGCTTTCGGCCTGGACGCTCATCCACAGGGCGTTGATGTCATCAGGGGTCAGCTCGCCCTCGCGGCGGGCGGCGTGAAGCTTGCATTCAAAGTCATAGAAGGCGATCTGGCGCACGACCGTGTTGATCATGTCCTCGACCTTGCCTGCCAGCAGAACTTTACGCTGTTCGGGCGTTTCAGCCTGATCCAGCATTTTGCGGAAGGTCAACATTTCGCCGAACACGGATGCAGTTTCGGCCAGCGTCAGAGGCGTCGATGACAACATCTCGCCCTGATCGGCGGCCAGCACCTGGTGCACGCCATGGCCCAGCTCATGCGCCAGGGTCATTACGTCGCGCGGTTTGCCAAGGTAGTTCAGCATCACATAGGGGTGCACTTCGGTCACAGTGGGGTGTGCAAATGCGCCGGGGGCCTTGCCCGGTTTTACCGCCGCGTCGATCCAGCCTTTGGTAAAGAACGGCGACGCGATGTCGCCCATACGGGGGTCGAATGCGTTATAGGCATCCATCACCATCTTTTCGGCCTCATCCCAACCGACGACACGAGTGTCTTCCATCGGCAATGGCGCGTTGCGGTCCCAGACCTGCATGACGTCCAACCCAAGCCATTTACGCTTTAGCTCATAATATCGGTGGCTCAGCTTGGGGTAGGCGGCGACAACGGCGTCGCGCAGGGCTTCAACAACTTCGGGCTCGACATCGTTGGACAGGTGGCGACCGGTTTGCGGTGTTGGCACGTTGCGCCAGCGGTCTTCGATTTCCTTTTCCTTGGCCTGCGTGTTGTGAACGCGGGCAAAGATCTTGATGTTGTCGGAAAAGACCGCCGCCATCTCGCGCGCCGCGGCCTCACGGACCGAGCGGTCCTGTTCGGTTAGCAAATTGGCAGTGGCTTCAAAATTCAGCTCTTCGCCATCAACGGTAAAGGTCAGGCCAGCGATGGTTTCATCGAACAGGCGTTCCCATGCGTCGCCGACAACGCCCATGTCATGCAGGAATTTCTCTAGCTCGTCGGACAGTTGATAGGGCTTCATCGCACGGACGCGGCGGAATACAGGCTCGTAGCGCGCCAGCGCGGCGTCGCTGTTGAAATGGGCTTTCAGAACGTCATCGTCGATGCGGTTGATCTCAAGCGTAAAGAACACCAAGGGTGTGGTGAAGATCGTGATCTTTTCCTGCATGTCCGACAGGAATTTGGCGCGCTCGGCATCTGTCGTCATCTGGTAATAACGCAGGCCCGCGAAGGACATGATGCGGCCCGCGATGGTGTTGATCTTTTCGTTACGCTCAACGCAGGTCAGCAGTTCACCAGCATCCAGATCGGCCAATTTACCTTCGTAGTCGGCGGCAAATGCGGCGCATTCGCCTGCAAGCCAGTTTAGATCGCGATCCAGTTCGGGTGCGTCTTCCGATGCATACAGATCGGTCAGGTCCCACTCTGGAAGGTTGCCGAGATTATCGGCCCCGCCAATTGCATTTGCGTCACGGGCTGGAAAGGGAAGGTCGCGCATGGATCACCTCGGAAAATCTGCTTTGGCAAACATCTAGGCGTGGGCGGCGTGGATCACAAGCCGCCTTTGTTCGGGTATCCTGTCAGCCTGTCAGCTTGTCAGCGCAGGCTGTGGGCTTGGATTTTTCTGGGTCGCCAGAAAATGGGCTGCCAACTGGTCGAACACAGGTCCGCGTACATCTGGCGCTTCCATCATGACCTCGTGTTCACCATCGGGGATTTCGACCAAGGTACCATTCGGCCAATTCGCCATCCGTGCCCGGATCGCCTTGCGGTCGACGATTTGTTCGTGACTTCCCAGAAAAGTCAGGCAGGGCGTTGCAGGCGCGGTCTGATCCATCAGCCACGCGCATTCGTCCAATGCTTCGCGCAGCCAGATCGTTGACGGGGCGCCTAGCGCCAGTTCGGGATGCGCCGCCAACTGGTCCTGCATCATTTTATACATTGCCGGATCACGGGTCAGCATGTTGCCTTTAAACGGTTGCGCCAACACATAGCTTTCCAGCGTCGTGGTCGGGGGGGTCTTTTCGCCCAGGCCGATCCTTGGGCCCCAATAGGCCGTCAGGCGGCTGAGCGGTTTCATGATCGGCGTAAAGAATATGCCCCACATCGGGCCGGTAAAGGCGCAGGCCGCAAAGCAATCGTGTTCCAGCACGGCCCGCAGACCGATGGCCCCACCCATCGAATGACCAATCACATACCAGGGCTGTGGAAGGTCCAGTTCGGTTGCCAAATCCAGCGTAGCCTGAACGTCTTTCTGATAGTCCGCAAAGCTGTCCACGTGACCGACGCGCGGGTCATCCAGCAGGCGATCCGCCAGCCCCTGTCCCCGCCAATCAACGGAAAGGCAGGCAAACCCTCTGCCTACGAACTCGGACGCTGTGCCGCCGTACTTTTCGATGTATTCGGTGCGGCCCGGGAACATCATTATCGTTCCACAAGCCTCCTCTTCGGGCAGCCAATGGGCCACGCGAATTCGTGTATTGTCCGAGGTGTTCAGCCAATGGGCCTGACCACCGGCAGGAGCGCCGGCCACGTCTTCAAACAAAGGGGCCGGCGAAAAACCCATCAGGCCAGTGCCGATGCCAGTTGCATGGCGACACCCATGTCACCGTCCACAGTCAGTTTGCCGGACATGAAAGCACCGGTCGGGTTCAGTTCACCGCTGAGGATTTGCTCGAACGTGTCGGCATCTGCGCTCATGGTTACATCAGCGTCGTCTTCGCTGACGCGTGCGCCGTTTGCGTCCACAATGATTGATCCCATACCGGCGATTGCGAATTTGGCCGATGCGCCAAAATCACCGCCCGACAGTTTTTCGTTCAGCGCTGCTGCGGCTTTTTCCAGGGTTTCGCTCATGGTTATCCTCACTTTGATTTGTGCGCAGGGAATGGACATCCCTTGGCGCTACGCTACACTGAACGTTGTTATGGGCATTGCAAGCAACAATCTCAAATGTATCGTCGCGGCAACGGCGCTGCTAGTCACGTTTTCCATTCCTTGTCTTGCGCAACAGGCAGATTCTCGGGATGAGATAGAGCTATTGCAGCAACTGGTGCAATCAACTCCGGATCAGGCGATCAGCATTGATCGGCAACTCAAGGCGCTGTGGTCGCTTTCTGGTTCGGCCTCAGCGGATCTTCTATTGGAACGCGGGCGCGAGGCGCTTGATGATGGGGACGCCACGGCCGCGATCGAACACCTGACCGCGCTGACCGATCACGCCCCCGATTTTGCCGAAGGCTGGCACCTGCGCGCATCAGCCTTTTTTGGTGTCGAGCGCTTTGGTATGGCCGCAGCCGACTTGGAGCACGCGTTGACGCTGAACCCGAATAATTACGAGGCAATCTACGGATTGGGTTTGATTTTCGAAATAGTCGGGCAGCCTGATAAAGCGTTCCAGGCCTATGAGCGCGCGCTGTCTATACATCCCCATCACGAAGAAGTAACCAATGCTGTGAATCGACTGAAGCCTCAGGTCGAGGGCTCGGCCCTCTGAAGAACCGGGGCAGGGGGCAAAGGTGAGCGGGTCATCCCGAATCGTGGCCGTTCTTGGCCCAACCAACACAGGTAAAACCCATTACGCGATCGAGCGCATGCTGGGGCACCGGACGGGTGTGATCGGTCTGCCGCTGCGCCTTTTGGCGCGCGAGGTCTATGACAAGATCGTCGCCATTCGCGGCCCGTCTGTGGTGGCCCTTGTCACCGGCGAAGAACGGATCGTGCCGCCGCGTGCCCAATACTGGGTCTGCACGGTCGAGGCGATGCCCGAGGGCATGGGGGCCGATTTCCTGGCCATCGACGAAATCCAGCTGTGCGCTGATCCTGAGCGTGGCCATGTGTTCACCGACCGCCTGCTGCGGTCGCGCGGCACCAATGAAACGCTGTTTCTAGGCTCTGACACTATGCGAGGCCCGATTGCAGCGCTGGTTCCTGAGGCGCAGTTTGTGCGTCGCGAACGGATGTCGCAGCTGGTCTATTCTGGTTCGAAAAAGATAAGCCGCATGCCCGCGCGCAGTGCCATTGTCGGGTTCTCGGTCGATAACGTCTATGCCATTGCCGAGCTTCTACGTCGCCAGAAAGGCGGGGCGGCTGTAGTTATGGGCGCACTCAGCCCCCGGACACGGAACGCGCAGGTCGATCTGTATCAGAACGGCGAGGTTGACTATCTGGTCGCCACAGACGCCATTGGCATGGGGCTGAACCTGGATGTGGATCACGTAGCGTTTTCGGCGCTCAGCAAGTTTGATGGCCGCCGGATGCGTCCTTTGGCTCCGAATGAATTGGCTCAGATTGCCGGGCGGGCCGGGCGTGGCATGTCGGATGGCACCTTCGGCGTGACAGGTGAAGCTCCGCCGTTGGATGATGGTGTTGCGCAGGCGATCATGGACAGCCGCTTTACGCCGATGAAAAAGCTGAACTGGCGGAATGCCGCTTTGCGCTTTGGCTCAATTGACGCCCTGATCGACTCGCTCGAGGTCAGCCCGCAGGGCGAGCATCTGATCAAAGCGCGCCCCGCGGACGACCTGAACGTGCTGAAATCCCTGTCGCAAGTGACCGAGATCATGGCGCGCGCCAGCGACGGCCCATCCGTCCGGATGCTGTGGAATGTGTGCCGTATCCCCGATTTTCGCGGTATCAGCCACGCTGAACACGCCAGTCTGCTCGAGGTGATCTACGGCCACCTGCACGAGAGCGGTACGATCCCCGATGACTTCATGGCGCGACAAATTCGCCGGATCGACCGCACCGATGGCGATATTGATGCATTGTCCAAAAGGTTGGCATATATTCGCACCTGGACATATGTTGCGCAACGAAACGGCTGGGTGCGTGACGAATCCCATTGGCGCGCTGAAACCCGCGCTGTAGAAGACAGAGTGTCAGACGCGTTACACGACCGTTTGACTCAGCGATTTGTGGACCGGCGCACGTCTGTGTTGCTGCGCCGGCTCAAACAGAAGGAGGCCCTTTTGGCCGAAGTAAATGACAAGGGTGAAGTGACCGTCGAAGGCGAATTCGTCGGTCGTTTGGAAGGGTTCCGGTTTACCCCGGACAAAAGCGCGCAGGGAACCGAGGCGAAAGCTTTGAAATCGGCATCGCTGCAAGCACTCGCGCCGCAATTCCATCTGCGTGCCGACCGCTTCTATAATGCGCCCGATACCGAAATTGATTTTACCGATCAGGGTGGCCTGATGTGGGGCGAATATGCCGTCGGCAAACTGGTTGCCGCGGCCGAACCTCTCAAGCCGATGGTCGAAGTGTTTGTGGATGAGGCCGCTGGGCCGGATGTTGAACAGAAGGTTCAGCGCCGTTTGCAGCATTTCATCGACCGCAAAGTAGCCGCGCTGTTCGAGCCGCTGCTTACCTTGTCGCGGGACGAAGAGCTTTCGGGCCTGGCGAAGGGATTTGCGTTCCGCATGGTCGAAGGGCTGGGCATTCTGCCCCGCGCTGGCGTTGCGCAAGATGTCAAAGATCTGGATCAGGATGCCCGTGGCGCACTGCGCAAGCACGGTATTCGGTTCGGTCAGTTCACAATCTTCATGCCGTTGCTGCTCAAGCCCGCCCCGACGCGTCTGCGCTTGGTGCTGTGGGCTCTCACCAATGGACTGCAGGAATTCCCTGACGCACCGCCTCCGGGTCTGGTGACGGTGCCAGTCGCCAAGGATGCGCCGCAAGGCTACGACACTATGTGCGGATATCGCGACGCCGGTGAGCGTTCGATCCGCATCGACATGCTGGAACGTTTGGCTGATATGCTGCGTGCCGAAGACAGCAGGGGCGGTTTTGAAGCCAAGCCCGACATGCTGTCCATTACCGGTATGACGCTGGAGCAGTTCGCGGACCTGATGCAAGGGCTGGGCTACAAGGCCGAGCGTGGCGAGCGCGAAAAGGTCAAGGTAGCTCTGGTCGAGGCCGAAAAGCCAGCGACAGAGGCCTCAGCGCAGCCAGCCGCCGAAGAAACCACCGTGCCCGAGGCCGAACCCGAAGAGGTCGCCGCACCCGCCGAGGCGCCAGCCGAGGCCACCGCAAGCACCGAGGCGGCAGCCGAGGCTTCCGGATCGGACGAGCCCGAAGTTGAAGTGTTCTATTCCTTTACCTGGGGCCGTCAGCGTCAGGCCAATAGGGGTCCGCGTCGCGAGCCGCGGCAAGGGCAGGCCAAAGGCAAGCCACGTGGTAAACCTCAGGACGGGCGCGGAAAGCCACAAGGCAAGAAGGGTGGCAAACCGCAAGGTGCCAAGTCCTTCTCCTCTCGGCCTCCGAAAAAGGAAAAGGCCATCGATCCGGATAACCCGTTTGCTGCCGCGCTGATGGGTTTGAAGGACGGTAGCTGATCGCAGATGGCTGATGCGGCCAAGCTGCGGATCGACAAATGGTTGTGGCAGGCGCGGTTCTTCAAGACCCGCAGCCTGGCCGCCAAACAGGTCAGCAGTGGTCACGTCAGGCTGAACGGACACCGGGTCTTGAAACCGGCGCAAGTGGTTGGATCCGGTGATGTTCTGACTTTCCCTCAGGGGCGTGTTGTTCGCGTCGTTCGCATTGAAAAGCTTGGTGAACGGCGCGGTCCGGCGCCCGAGGCGCAAACACTGTATTTCGATATGTCTGAAAAACAGGACACACCGCCGCGAAATCCGGGTTTCGAAGGAAAAGGTCGCCCTACCAAGAAGGATCGGCGCGCGCTTGATCTTTCTCGCACGTCAGGGGACTGATCCTACCTTGAAGATAGCGCAATACTGGACTAGCTAAACGACAAAGCGCAAACGGGAAACCAATTATGACCTACGTCGTCACCGAAAACTGCATCGCCTGCAAATACACCGACTGTGTCGAAGTGTGTCCGGTGGACTGTTTTTACGAAGGTGAGAACACGCTGGTTATTCATCCTGACGAGTGCATCGACTGCGGTGTGTGCGAACCGGAATGCCCCGCCGATGCGATCCGCCCAGACACCGAACCAGGAATGGACCAGTGGGTCGAATTCAACCGTAAATTCTCGGAACAATGGCCGGTGATCGTGACTAAGAAAGACCCGTTGCCCGACGCCGAAGAGCGCGACGGCGAAGAGGGCAAGATGGAAAAGTATTTCTCAGAAGCGCCCGGCGAAGGCGGCTAAGCGATTCGCGCTCTGAACTTGCTGGTTCAGATGTAAAAACATGCCTTATTGCCTTGAAATTCCTGATGTTTCAGGATCTCGGAATGGCCTGCGCTTTTAAGTGTCGCAATTTTGTGATATACTCAAAAGCTGAATGATGAATGAGATGGGGATGTACTCCGTAAGTATGATTACTTTGGAGTTCTGATTTTTTGGAAAACCAAACACCTGACGGGGCCGGGGATGGCACCGGCTTGTGTGTTTTGTTGTCCACGCCTCGCTCTGTAAACAAGGATGAACCTGTATGTCTAAGTCGAAAAAGCTTGAGTTCCGCCCGAATGACTATGTTGTTTACCCCGCGCATGGCGTGGGTCAGATCATTTCGATCGAAGAGCAAGAAGTCGCGGGATACTCACTCGAGCTGTTCGTCATCTCTTTTGAAAAAGACAAAATGACCCTGCGGGTACCGACCAACAAGGTGACTGAATCCGGTCTGCGGTCGCTCAGCTCGCCGGATGTCATCAGTCAGGCGATGAAAACGCTGAAGGGTAAGGCTAAGGTGAAACGCGCCATGTGGTCGCGCCGGGCGCAGGAGTATGAGCAAAAGATCAACTCAGGCGACCTGATCTCGATCGCGGAAGTGGTTCGTGACCTGCACCGTACGGACGATCAGCGCGAGCAGAGCTATTCTGAGCGCCAGCTCTATGAGGCGGCGCTGGAACGTCTGACCCGCGAAGTCGCGGCCGTTTCTGGCGCAGGAGAGGTTTCGGCCGCCAAGCAGGTGGATGAGGTTCTGGTCTCACGTGCACCCGCCGCCGCCTGATTGCAGAGAATTGTGGATTTGAGGCCGCTCCTTCCCGGGGGCGGCCTTTTTTCATGTCTGGTCGCTTGGTGAAATCCGCATTTGCAGCTAATTTCCCAGTAGCTAGAGGCGGGTAGATGGTCAGATTGAAGCAAACCGTTAAGTTTCTGTACGTCGCGCACGACCCTGTCTCGGTTTGGTTCCGGTACGGCCTGATCGTGTTTGACGCGGTTTCTATCGTGTTCTTCATCGCCACTGCCAACGTGACACATGGGCCGGGAATTACATTTGCCAGCTTATGCATCGGATTGGTGATCCTTGTGGATTTTTTGGCCCGGCTGTGGATCGCCAAGGATCGTTGGAAACTGCTGCGCAAGGTTTACACGCTGGCGGACATTGTGGTGATTGTCTCGCTGCTGCTGGATCCGTTTTTGCCAGGAAACCTGGCTTTTGTCCGGATCCTGCGCGCCTTGCGCCTGATCCATTCCTATCATTTGCTGCGGGATCTGCGGCGCGACAGTCAGTTCTTTCGCACCCATGAAGATGCGGTAATTGCCGCGATCAATCTGATGGTGTTTGTCTTTGCGACCTCTACGGCAGTTTTGGTCTTCTTCATTCCGGACAGCAGCCAAACCGCCTATATCGATGCGCTTTACTTTACCATGGCCACGCTGACCACAACCGGGTTTGGCGACATTACTTTGGACACACCGGGGGGAAAGCTGTTTTCGGTGTTTATTATGGTGGTAGGGGTGGCGCTGTTTGTGCGATTGGCCCAAGCGATCTTTATGCCGCAGAAGGTGCGCCATAAATGCCCCAGCTGCGGGTTGTACCGCCATGATCCCGATGCGGTACATTGCAAGCACTGCGGCGAAGTCCTGAAGATCGAAACCGGCGGAACGGTCTAAAGCGCTGCGACAGCAACGGCGAGGAACGAAAGCTCTGCCAGTTGTTGTGTTGCACCCAGAACGTCGCCGGTCTGGCCGCTGATCTTGGTTTTTGCCAAACCGGCCAAACCAGCAATAGTCACCGAGGCGATCAGTATAGCGATCAAAGCTCCGGATCCCATCAGAACTAAGGCGCAAACAACCGCCAAAACCATCCCAACAAGGACGGTTCTGACACTTGGTCCGCCGACCGTGTGGCTCAGCCCAGTATTGCGGGCATTGGGCAAGGCCGCCATCAGCACCGGCATAAAGGCGCGCGAGATGATGCAGGCGGCAAGGATCGCCCCATAGAGACCGGCCGTCAGCAAGGCCCCCATCAGGATTACCCGCAGCACTTGTGAAAAGATCAGCGCCAGAACGCCATAGGTCCCGATATGGCTGTCCTTCATGATTTCCAGCCGACGTTCGGGCGTGAAACCACCCCAAAACCCATCAACCGTATCGGCCAGCCCGTCCTCGTGCATGGCACCGGTGCTGATCACCAAAGTTGCAATCAGCAGAACCGCACCAGCCGTCGGGGGCAGGGTAAGCGCCATTGCAGCCCAGCCCACACCACAGGCCAACAGCCCGACAACCATTCCGACTACCGGAAAGGCCCAAGCGGCGTCGGCCTGCCGGGCAAACACATTCTCGGGCAGGCGCGGCACGGGCAAGCGGGTCAGCAGGACCAGCGCCAGCGGAATATCCCACACGGAAAAGGGTTTGGTGTCGTTTTTATGCACTCCCGCGCCTTTCGGGGTCTTGTTGGTCTGGACGGTTCGGTTAAACACACAGGACCACTCTGATGCAACGAGGCTTTGAATGCTGCCCGAACTTAGTGACATGAAAACCTTTCGTGAGGCTCTTAATGGGGATTCGGGGCCGGATGAGGCCGCGCTGCAAGGAGCGGCTGACCGCAACGGGCAGCTGACCAAACCGCCCGGGGCGCTTGGTCGGCTTGAGGACCTAGCGATCTGGTATGCAGGCTGGCGTGGGGATGCCCGACCGCTAATATCTGCACCGCAGGTCATTGTGTTCGCTGGAAATCACGGCGTGACAGCGCAGGGTGTTTCAGCCTTTCCGCCAGAAGTGACCGTGCAGATGGTCATGAACTTTGAACATGGCGGCGCGGCGATCAATCAACTGGCCAAAGCGGCGGGCGCGACAATGGACGTGCACGCGCTGGAACTGGACCGCCCGACTGCAGATTTCACCACAGGTCCCGCAATGACCGAGACCGAACTTGTGCAGGCCCTGCGCGTCGGATGGACGGCCGTGGACCCCAATGCCGATCTTTTGGTAGTCGGAGAGATGGGCATCGGCAACACCACCCCGGCAGCTGCCATTGCCTGTGCCCTGTATGGTGGTGATGCCGCTGACTGGACCGGGCGTGGAACCGGTGTAGACGATGCCGGGCTGGCCAACAAAACCCGTGTGGTGGCCGAGGGCGTTACTTTGCACGCAGATTCTGGTGACGGGCTGGATATTCTACGCTGCCTGGGCGGACGAGAGATTGCGGCTATGGCCGGTGCGATAGCAGCAGCGCGTATCCTACGCATTCCGGTTGTTCTGGACGGCTTCATCTGCTCGGCGGCTGCGGCCTGTCTGGCGAATGTGCGCTCGGATGCTCTGGATCACGCGGTGGCAGGCCATCAAAGTGCCGAGGGTGCGCACGGCGCTGTTCTGGCGCAGCTTGGCAAGAAACCCTTGCTTGATCTGGGCCTGCGGTTGGGCGAAGGCTCGGGCGGGGCGTTGGCGATCAACATCCTCAAAAGCGCCGTGGCGTGCCATTCGGGGATGGCGACCTTTGCCGAGGCAGGTGTCTCGGACGGGTAAACAATGCCTCCTGATCCGGGTTTGACCAGATCAGGCAGACTTTTTGGCGTGTTTTTCAGCCAGCTCTAAAAGCTCTGTTTCCAGATCCTTTTCAAGCTGTTGCGCCCGTTCGATGTATTTCTTGTTTTCCCCTGTGGGCATTCCGGGAATCCACAATTCAGCCAGTTCGCGAACCGAGGTCCGGTCGTGATGGTAAAAGGTCTGTTCGGCCTGCGCGGCCTCGTATTCGCTTAGACCCGTATTTTCCAGAACATAGCGACCAGCCCGGAGCGAGCTGTCAAACATCTCGCGCACGATATCGTTAGCCCCGGCCTGGTACAGCTCGTAGACATGTGTCCGGTCGCGCGCACGCGCAACGATATGCAGGTCCGGGCGCTGACGCCGGGCGTAGCTTACCAAACGGGTAACTTGTTTCGGATCATCCATCGCAGCAACCAGCACGGTAGCTTTTTCAAGCCCTGCCGCCCTCAGCAATTCCGGGCGGGTGGGATCGCCCAGAAACCCTTTGACGCCAAAGCGGCGCATCAGCTGAACTGTCTCGATGTCGTGATCCAGAACTACGGTTTTTAACCCGCTGGCGCGAACAAGGCGGTTCACGATCTGACCAAAGCGCCCAATACCCGCGATGATCACCGGCCCTTTCTCATCAATCTCGTCGGGTTCAGGGGTAGGTGTGCCATCGCCGATACGGCGGGACAACACATCGTAGATGATGAACAAAAGCGGTGTGATCAGCATGGTCAGTGCGATGATCATCAGCAGTTTTTGCGACAGGTCGGGGGGAATGACATTCTGTTGTGTTGAAAAGGCCAGCAGAACAAATCCGAACTCGCCGGCCTGCGCCAACCCAAGCGCAAACAGCCATTGGTCACGCCCACGCAGGTTAAAAGCGCGCCCGACTACGTATAGAATAATCCCCTTGGTCAGGATCACCAAAAGCGCCAACCCGATCAGCTCTAACGGGTCGTTGAAGAAATAGGCGACGTCGATTCCGGCCCCGACGGTGATAAAGAACAGGCCCAGAAACAGGCCCTTGAAGGGTTCAAGGTCGCTTTCCATCTCATGCCGGAATTCCGAACTGGCCAGAACAACGCCAGCCAGAAACGCGCCCAAAGCGGGGGACAGGCCCACAAGGGTCATCAGGAAGGAAATCCCGACAACGATCATCAAGGCCAGAGCGGTGTACATCTCGCGCAGGCGGGTTGCGTGGATAAACCGGAATAGGGGGCGGGTCAGGTAGACGCCCGCCAGAATGACAAAGGCAATGGCGCCAAGGGTAACCAGCGTGACCGCCCAGCCGGGCAGGCCTTCGACCAAAGACAGGCTGTGGTGTCCGGCGCCGTGCAGGTCCTTTGCAGCGCGGTCGATCGATCCGTCGTTTTCGATATGGGGAATGGCGGGCAAGGCCAGCAGCGGCAGAAAAGCCAGAATGGGAATGACCGCGATATCCTGTGTCAACAGCACCGAAAAGGTCGCGCGACCGCCATTGGTACGCATCAGGCCCTTTTCCGACAGTGTTTGCAGAACAATCGCAGTGGAGGACAGTGACAACGTTAAACCAACAGCCAGCGCCACTGACCAGGGATGGTTCGCATACATGGCTACACCGGCAATCGCGGCGGTCGACAAACCAACCTGCAATCCGCCGAGTCCCAATAGCCGGTCACGCATATCCCATAAAGCGCGTGGCTCAAGCTCTAGCCCGATCAGGAACAGCATCATCACCACGCCGAACTCGGCCACGTGCTGCAGGCTTTCAGTTTCAGCGCCCACAAGGCCAAAAACCGGGCCGATGACGATGCCAGCGGCCAAATACCCCAACACAGATCCCAACCCCAGACGTGCCGATAAGGGCACGGCGATCACGGCAGCTGCCAGATAGATCGAAGCCTGGTAGAGGAAGTCGTCCATTTTCGTCCTTTCGGTCGGGTTACGTCGGCAATGGCGCGTCGCGTTTAAGTTGATCCATCACGATCTGGCTTTGAATCCGTGCCACGGCAGGATGCGGCAGGATCACCTGATGAAGCAAGCGATTGAGCCCGGATAGATCGTCGCAATAGACATGTAGCAGGTAATCTGCTTCGCCGGTCATCGTCCATGCGCTGGTGATCTCAGCGCGGGTATCGACCAGACGGGCAAAGCTCTCGGATTGCTCTGGCCCATGGGTGCCCAGATGCACCTGAATGAACCCTTGCACGTGCAGCCCCAGCTTTAGCGGGTCCAGCCGAGCGGCATAGCCGGTGATGTACCCCTCGGCCTCTAGCCTCTGTCGGCGCCGACCAGCCTGACTGGGCGACAGGTTGAGCAATTCGCCTAATTGGTGCGCGGTCAGATGGGCATCCTTTTGCAATGCGGACAGCAGGCGCGTGTCGGTGGAATCCAGCATATGCGGAAGTTCTCCAGATTTCGTCTAAACGATGCGGGTTTTGCGCGTTTGAACGCAGCTTACACGAAAACAATGCGCAGAAACAGCGGCGGTTAAGGCGTATTTTGGAATCAGCAAAGAAATTCCTGTTTTTGAGGAGACGCGCCATGGGTCCTTTCCCGCATACCGCCCCGAAATCTGTCATCAGTCCCGAAAACCCCGCCGGCACCGACGGGTTTGAGTTTGTCGAATTCGCCCATCCGGAACCACAGGAGCTGCGCGATCTGTTTGCCAAAATGGGGTACGATCTCGTCGGTCACCACACGGATAAACCAGCGATTGAGCTATGGCAGCAGGGTGATGTGACATACATCCTCAACGCCGATCCCGACAGCTTTGCTGCGCGCTTTGCAGCCGAGCACGGCCCATGCGCGCCCGCGATGGGCTGGCGTGTGGTGGATGCGCAAAAGGCCTATGACCACGCGGTCGCCCAAGGGGCCGAGCCGTATGATGCGGCGGACAAGACATTGGACGTTCCGGCAATCAAAGGCATCGGGGGGTCGCTGATCTATTTTATTGACCAGTATCACGACACCTCGCCCTATAACCACGAATTCACCTGGACCCAGCAATCCAAACCACACGGCGACGGGTTCTATTACCTCGATCACCTGACGCATAACGTCTACAAAGGAAATATGGACAAGTGGTTCAAGTTCTACGAGAAATTGTTCAACTTCCGTGAAATCCGGTTTTTCGACATTCAGGGAAAGTTTACCGGTCTGTTCAGCCGGGCTCTGACCTCGCCCTGCGGACGTATACGTATTCCGATCAACGAAGATCGCGGCGAGACCGGGCAGATCGTGTCATACCTTAACAAGTACAAAGGCGAGGGAATTCAGCATATCGCGGTGGGCAGTGAAGATATCTATGCCTCGACCGATGCGATTGCTGAAAAAGGCCTGAAGTTCATGCCGGGGCCGAACGAGGCCTATTATGGCATGTCCAAAGAGCGCGTTGTCGACCACGAGGAGCCGCTGGACCGGATGATGAAGCACGGCATCCTGATCGACGGAGAAGGTGTTCTGGATGGGGGGGAGACCAGAATTCTGCTGCAGATCTTCTCAAAAACCGTAATCGGACCGATCTTTTTTGAGTTCATCCAACGCAAGGGTGACGATGGGTTTGGTGAGGGGAACTTTAAGGCTTTGTTCGAATCTATCGAACGTGAGCAGATCGAAAGCGGTGATATTTCAGCTGCTTAGTGAGTTAACCTAAGGTGGGGTGACCTCAATGGCTTGCCCCATCCCTTATCCACGCGGCATTTTCAATGTCGTGTTCTTACCACGTTTTTGATAGCGTAACTCGCTGTCGCCGATGGCGATAACTTTACCGCCATCCAACCTGTCTCCGACCTTCAGCTTTTTGTACCGACCGCTGGGCAAGCGTACCAAGGCCCGCCGGTTGGCAGGCGTGCCGTACACACCAATCAGGTTCAACCGGCGCAGGTTCAGGGCGTTGTCGATCGTCGCCTGCCGTGCCACGGACGCAGACGACGGAATCTTGGGTGCAACGGCACGGGGCTGGAACGATCCTGCCTCAGCGTCGGATTGCGTGATCGCTGCTGTCGCGCCGAGATTTGCAGTTTGCGTGCCGGATGATGGTGCCAGTCCCGCAGGGCGTGGTTTGGGTCGCGGCACCCGCACAACCGCCAAAGCGGTTGGGGTTTCATCCACCTGAGGTTGTTCCTGCACGGATTTGGGCCGCAGTTTAGGGCGCAGAACCGCCAGTTCCTGGCGGGTGCGTCCGCCAAGTTGCTGACGTTCGAACCGATCAATCAGATCGCTGGGACGGGGTTTGGGGCGCAGTTCGGCGAGAGGATTCTGGGGTTCTTGTTCAATTGGTTCCTGTTCAAACCGAACGGGGACCTCTGGCGGCACTTTCGACGGGCGCCCCAGATAGACAACGATGCCGTCAGGGTTCAAGGTGCCTTTGGCGGTGGGCGTGACAAGACCGCGGTCATCCAGCGCCACGTTTGTACTGACTACACTTGGAACGGAAATCTGATCAAAAGGCGCGTCGGTGGCAAAGCTGTCAACCGGCGGTAGCGCCACCGCATCGCGGGACAGATTAGAATTGTCGACAGAGGCTAGATAAAGTTCTTCAGTTTTGGGATCAGCCGGGATTTCTGGCGCGCCGGGGGCTGTGGTCTGCAAGCTCGGCTGTGTCGGATCTTCCTGCGGTTCGGGATCGCGCGCTACATCCTCTACGGTTGTTGGGGCGACGTTCAACGCCTCAAGGATTGCCGCATCTGTAGCGGTTAGGTCCGACGGCTCCGGCGTAACCGGATCAGGCTGAGGACTTTCTAAAGCCGCTGTTTCAGTAGTTGTTTCGTCAGCGGTGACTTCTGGCGGATCAACCTGTGTGTTAGTCACAAGCGGTTCGGCAGAGGGCACATCTTCCTGCACCTGCACCTGCACCGTTTCGGAAACTGGGTACTGATCTGTATCCGACCCGGTCATTGTCCATGCACCTAATCCCACGCCAAGCAAAACTGCGGCGGCCACCGCAGCGGGAATGGCATAGCGCGAGGCACGAAGGCCTGTGGCAGGCCTTGGTGCTTCGCCCGAGGCCTCAACCGGGGCCGACCTGAACACATCCGGGGCCGTTGTGGCGGCGATGGCATGAACGGTTGGCGCATCCTTTGCTTGTGGCTCTGGTGATGGTACCCGGACCTCGGCTGGGGTTGCGACGGACATGTCGGGCTCTGATATCGAAAACGTGGGCTCTGTCGGAAAATCCTGTGCGTCCGCATCAGTGCTGAACTGAACCGGATTAAACCCGTGTTCTGTGGCGAATTCCTGTGCCTCAACCAATGTCTGTTTGGTAACGGCGGCCACATAGGTGGTTGCGTCGACCGTCGTCGAGGAAAACGCCAGATCATCGACTGAATACGGCGTCTCACCCGCCAGAGCGGCTTTCAATGCTTGTTCGTTTTCTTCGTCCGAAAGCCCGTCCGTAGGCGCTGAAATGTACCGAACCTGATCTTCGGGAATCACCAATTTGCAGCTCAGGTCGTTTGCAATGGCAAATCCCTGGTCACGCAAGGCGCGCACCTGATCCTTTAGGTCGGGCGCGTCCAATGCGATCTCGCCCACGCAGAACCAGTCGTCATCCGATTGGTGGTGCAGAGAAATTCCGGTGGCAGAAAAAGACAGCGCAAAGGCAGGTTTCATAATCCGGAAGAACCATAATTATCAGCATCAATGCAAACGACATCTCGTCCGCAGCCCGACATTAAAGCAGGATCCCGCCGAGGGAAAGAAAAAGCCGTGGGTTCCCCTTGTTCCACACGCCCTGTCCATCCCATGTTGTGATTGAAGAATTTGGAGGGAAGACTTTGAAGAAACTCGCTTTTCTAACGGCTGTTTTGGCGATCACGGCTGCAGGAATGGCCCATGCGGAAGAACGTCGCATCACCGTGGATGCAGCCGGAACCGTGCAGGCCGCACCCGACATGGCAACGATCACATTGGGTGTGACAAACGAAGACCCGCAGGCCTCAGCCGCGATGCAAGCAACGTCCGAGGCCGTGACGCAGATTCTGACGCGGCTGGATGACATGGGGGTCGAAGCCCGCGATGTTCAGACCCGCGATCTGTCTTTGTCTCCTGTTTGGACTGGCCGCAACAGCAGTGGCGACCGGCCCGAGATTTCAGGGTTTGTCGCCTCGAACAGCGTGCTGGTGCGTGTCCGCGATCTGACCCAGCTTGGCACCATCATGGACGCGGTCATCCAGGACGGGGCCAATGATTTTGGCGGGTTGAACTTCGGTGTGCAAGACCCGGCGCCGTTACAGGCTGAGGCGCGCGCCAAGGCAGTAGGAGAGGCAACGGCGAAGGCTGAACAACTGGCACAGGCCGCCAACGTGACACTCGGCCCGGTTCAGCAGATCAGCGAACAGGTCGGCGGATCGTTCCCGGTGGCTCAGATGCGGGCGGTAAACATGTCCGAAGCAGGCAGCGTGCCGGTCGCAGGCGGCGAGATTTCAGTCTCGGTCAATGTGACGATGGAGTTTGGGATTTCGGACTGACCTTTACCCTTGGGCCCGGGCCATCAGCGGTTTTCGTTGCTGGCCCGCCTCGTCGAAATTGTCTGGTGACAGCCAGCTTTCGAACGCGTCGCGAATGCGAGGCCATTCGCTATCCAGGATCGAATACCACGCCGTATCCCGGTTGCGCCCCTTATAGTGGGTCGCCTGTCTGAACACGCCCTCAAAGGTGAACCCCAGCCGTTCGGCCGCACTGCGGGACGGCGCATTAAGGGCATCACATTTCCATTCGTATCGGCGATAGCCAAGCTCGTCGAAAACACGGCGCATCATCAGATACATCGTTTCGGTCGATTGTGGTTTGCGTTGCAACAGGGGCGAGAAATGGATGTGTCCAACCTCAATGGCTCCTGCCGCCGGTGCGATCCGCAGGAATGAGGCCATGCCGACCGGCATATCAGAGCGGTCGAGTACCGTGTGAAACATCGGGTCAGCATCGCTGCAAGAGGCACGGGTCCATTCGTTAAAGTCATGCTCAGAAGCGAACGGCCCGTAGGGCAGGTATGTCCAGTTCCGGCCATCTGCGTCATTGGCAAAGGCCCGAAACAACCCGGGTGAGTGCCTGTTCACGTCCAGTGGCACAACAGAGCAATACTGGCCTTCCATTGGCGTATAGGGCGGTGTCGGGCGCGGAAACGCGCCCGACACCGGTTTGCCAATTGGCTGACCCAGATCGTTTGTGTTATGCCCTGCCATTGCCTAGGCGCTGGCCTGGGCCAAAGCCTGATCCAGATCGGCGATCAGATCATTGGCGTCTTCGATACCGATGGACAAGCGCACAACATTGGGTCCTGCGCCTGCGGCCTCTTGCTGTTCGGGGCTCAACTGACGGTGCGTGGTCGAGGCCGAGTGGATGATTAGCGACCGCGCGTCTCCAAGGTTGGCCACGTGGCTGAAGATCTCCAACGCGTTCACCAGTTTGACACAGGCCTCATAGCCGCCTTTGACAGCAAAGGTGAACAACGCACCGGCGCCTTTGGGGTAATGTGCTTTAACACGTTCGGAATACGGTGACGAAGGCAAACCAGCATAGGTGACGTAGTCGACACGGTCGTCTGCCTCTAACCAGGCAGCGATCTTTTGGGCATTTTCAACGTGGCGCTCCATCCGCAGAGACAGAGTTTCTATCCCCATCAGCGTGTAATGCGCCGCCTGTGGGTTCATCGTCATGCCTAGATCGCGCAGACCGATCGCAATGCTGTGGAAGGTAAAGGCCAGCGGGCCAAACGTCTCGTGGAATTTCAACCCATGATAAGCCGTTTCTGGTTGGCTGAGCGAAGGGAACTTGTCGCTTGCCGACCAGTCGAACTTGCCCGAATCCACGACACAGCCACCTGTGACAGTGCCGTTGCCCGTCAGGTATTTGGTGGTCGAATGCACAACCAGCGACGCGCCGTGTTCGATCGGCCGGCACAGGTAAGGCGTGGCCGAGGTGTTGTCGACGATCAGCGGAATGCCCGCCGCATCCGCCACATCCGCCAGCGCGCGAATATCTGTGACATAGCCACCTGGATTGGCGATGGACTCGCAGAATATCGCGCGGGTGTTTTCGTCGATGGCACCTTTCACGGCGTCCAGATCATCGGTATCGACAAATGTGGCCGACCAGCCAAAACGTTTGATCGTCTGGCTGAACTGCGTGACCGTGCCGCCGTAAAGACGGGTTGAGGCCACGATGTTGCAACCAGGCCCCATCAATGGGAACAGCGCCATGATTTGCGCCGCGTGACCCGAGGAGCAGCAGACCGCGCCGACGCCGCCCTCCAGCGTGGCGATACGTTCCTGCAGCACGGCCACTGTCGGGTTGGTCAGGCGCGAATAGATAAAGCCCACCTCTTGCAGGTTGAACAGGGCGGCAGCGTGGTCTGCGTCGCGGAATACATAAGCGGTCGTCTGGTAGATGGGCGTCTGACGCGCGCCGGTTGCCGGATCGGGCCGCGCACCCGCGTGAATTTGCAGCGTGTCAAAACCATGAGTTGGACCGTCTGACATCTTTATGATCTCCCGTTGGAATTAGTGTTGTTGAATCTCTAGGCGATTGGTGGCGTGCGCACAACATTGCTGTCAGCGCATCCAAAGCCCCTTGCTTTTGATCGTCTTGCGAATGACCTGCTCGCGCTGAGGCAGGCTATCGCGGTCGAACAGGTCCCGGATTTTGTGCCCTTTGCGCTGTAGAACCAGCTTCTTGATTGGGTCATAGCCCTTGAGCACTTTCTTGACCCGGTTCGGTGCGACAACTGTTTCGAGCACGTCGATCACATGGTCGCTTTCGCGTGCGTAAAGCAGTGGGAACAGGCGATAGTGGCAACTGACCGAACCATCCAGCAGGCCCACTGGCAGGGAGTCCCGCCCGCCGCCAAAGGAATGAATGACCAGCGGTAGCGCGGCTTGGTCCAGCCAGGGGTTCAGGTTCTGTCCGACCAGTTCAGGGATATCGCCATCCCGTATCGTACGGGCATAGTGCAGGAACCTTTCACCAAATTTCCGCGGGCAAGAATAATAGAAATACCCCGCGTTGAAATACAGATAGCGTCGCCAGTAATCCACTGGCTGGCTGGTATCCAACGCGTTGTCAAAATCAAGATCAAAGTGGCGGTAAAGGGCGCTCCAGATACCGTCCAGTCCAGGACCATAGAGCGTGGGTTTCGGCCAGGATCCTTCGACTTTCAGCGACGCACCAGGCCGGTCGAAATCAAACGGAACGCTGTTCAGATCACCGGTGATCAGCGTGTCGCTGTCGAAGAATACAAAGGGCTCGCCTTCTGGCAGGGCCATCAAAGATTCGATCTTGTTGCCATAGGGGTAACTGCCGCCAAAGACTTGATTGTCAAAAGGCAAAGTCTCGGCGTCCAGCTGACCAAGTGCCTTTAATACGTCCTCGTCGCGGATACTCGGGTCCTGCTGCCAAAGCGGTCCGGGCTGTGGCATCGCCACAAACAGCCGACCTGCGAAATCGGGGCAGCTGTGGCGCAATGAGGCCGCGAACAGCAGCGCCTCATACTGCAGCCGGTTGTTTTGCCCGATGATGACGATGTTGAACTTCGTGGGGCTGGCCTGCATCGCGAGTCTTTCGGATTTTCGGCCGTTAGCCGGCACTGCTGGGTCTTTGTCGGACCCACATTACGCAGCAGAACCAGCTAAAACCAGACGCAACCAACACCTGTCCGGCGAATTTTCCAAGCGGTCCCATGCGTGTCTGACCAACTTTGATTCCTGCGATCAGAGGTCCAGATATCATCGATTGAACGAAAAACAGGCGATTTTGGCGACAATTTGGCTAGGTTTCCAGGGTTTTTGCTTTTTTTGACCATTTGAGAAATTTTACCAATTGATAAAAAATCAGAATGTGGCAAGCTGAGGTCATAACAAACATATCTACAGGGAGTAGAGCGATGGCACAGGGCCAGATGGTCCCCGGCATTGTCTCCGGGCGACTTTCCAGCGATGAGCTGACCTCGAATTTCACGGATCTGCATCCGCCACTGGCCCCGCACGAGGCCGCCGTGGCAGCAGATCGGTGCTATTTTTGCTATGACGCGCCATGTGTGACGGCCTGTCCTACGGACATCGATATTCCGTTGTTCATGCGGCAAATTCAGGCCGGTCAACCCGAAGCGGCGGGCGAGACGATCCTGGCGCAAAACATTCTGGGCGGCATGTGCGCCCGTGTGTGCCCCACGGAAACGCTGTGTGAAGAGGCCTGCGTACGTGAGACAGCCGAAGGCGCGCCGGTTGAGATCGGTCGCTTGCAGCGGTACGCGACAGACAGCGTCATGGTCGCAGGGGATCACCCGTTTGACCGCGCCGCGCCGACAGGCAAATCTATTGCCGTCGTTGGGGCAGGGCCCGCAGGTCTGGCCTGTGCGCATCGTCTGGCGATGCTGGGCCATGACGTGGTGATCCATGAAGGCAAGCCCAAGCCAGGTGGTCTGAATGAATATGGGATCGCCGCTTACAAATCGACCAATGACTTCGCACAGGCCGAGGTTGACTGGCTGATGAAAATTGGCGGCATTTCGATCGAAACCGGCTCAGTTCTGGGCGAGGGGGTCTCACTGGACGGTCTGGTTGAGAACTACGATGCGGTTTTCCTGTCCATCGGTCTGGCCGGGGTAAACGCGTTGCGAACGCAGGGGGCAGATCTGGACGGTGTGCGCCATGCTGTTGAATTCATCTCGGACGTGCGTCAGGCCTCGGATTTGGGGCATTTGCCAGTTGGCCGCAACGTTGTTGTCATCGGTGGTGGCATGACGGCTGTAGACGCGGCGGTGAAGTCGAAACTGCTGGGTGCAGAACATGTCACTATCGCCTATCGTCGTGACCGCGATGCGATGGGGGCCAGCCGATATGAACAGGATCTGGCCGCTTCGCACGGTGTCAAGATCATGACCAATGTTCAGCCCGTGACGGTTCATGGAAACGGGGCGGCGGCAGAGATTGAATTGGAGTATACTGCCAGCCATGATGGCCAGCTGTCCGGAACCGGAGAGAAAATCCGCGTACCCGCTGATCAGGTTCTCAAGGCCATCGGTCAGACGCTGGAAGGTGCACCCGAAGGGCTGGCGCTGGACGGCAATAAGATCGCTGTGGACGAGGCCGGGCGCACATCTTTGTCAGGCGTCTGGGCGGGGGGCGATTGTGCATCCGGCGGCGAAGACCTGACCGTGACCGCCGTGGCCGAAGGTCGGGATGCGGCGATGGATATCCACGCGTCTTTGACCGCGTGAAACACAGGAACAAGATGCTGAATTGCATCAGGGAGGCCGGATAGATGGCTGATTTAAAGACAAACTTTCTGGGAATCGAAAGCCCGAACCCGTATTGGCTGGCCTCTGCGCCGCCGACCGACAAGGAATACAACGTCCGCCGTGCCTTCGAGGCCGGATGGGGCGGTGTGGTCTGGAAAACGCTGGGATCCGAAGGCCCACCGGTCGTCAATGTGAACGGCCCTCGCTATGGCGCGATTTATGGGGCTGACCGCCGTTTGCTGGGGCTGAACAATATCGAATTGATTACCGATCGCCCGCTTGAGGTGAACCTCGAAGAAATGGCGCGGGTCAAGGCCGACTATCCGGATCGCGCCTTGATCGCATCGATCATGGTGCCTTGCGAGGAAGAGGCCTGGAAAGCCATTTTGCCCCGCGTTGAAGAGACGGGCGCGGACGGAATTGAGCTGAACTTCGGCTGCCCCCACGGGATGAGCGAACGGGGAATGGGATCCGCTGTTGGGCAGGTGCCGGAATACATCGAGATGGTCACCCGTTGGTGCAAGAAATACTATGATCGACCGGTCATTGTGAAACTGACGCCGAACATCACAGATGTCCGCAAACCGGCGGCTGCGGCGCGCAATGGCGGTGCGGATGCTGTGTCGCTGATCAACACAATCAACTCGATCACCAACGTCAATCTGGACACGTTCAGCCCTGAACCATCGATCGACGGCAAGGGCAGCCATGGTGGATATTGCGGTCCGGCGGTGAAGCCGATCGCATTGTCCATGGTGTCTGAAATTGCCCGTGCCGAGGCCACGCATGGTATGCCGATCTCTGGGATTGGCGGCGTGACCACATGGCGCGATGCGGCCGAGTTCATGGCGTTGGGATGTGGTAACGTTCAGGTTTGCACGGCGGCAATGACCTATGGGTTCAAAATCATCGACGAGCTGACTGCGGGTCTGTCTAAATGGATGGACGAAAAAGGGTTCAAGGACGTGTCCGAGGTTGTGGGCCTAGCTGTTCCGAATGTGACCGACTGGCAGTATCTGAACCTGAACTACGTGGCCAAGGCCAAGATTGATCAGGACCAGTGTATCAAATGCGGCCGCTGCTATGCCGCGTGTGAAGACACCAGCCACCAGGCGATTTCCATGTCCGAGGACCGAGTGTTTGAGGTCATGGATGATGAATGCGTCGCCTGTAACCTGTGCGTGGATGTCTGCCCGGTCGACGGGTGTATCTCGATGGAACCGATGTCAGCCGGAGAGGTCGATCCGCGTACTGGGTTGGAGGTTCAGCCTGGTTATGCCAACTGGACGACACATCCGAACAATCCGATGGCAAAAGCAGCCGAGTAGATCGATTGACAAAATGCACGAGGGGGCCGGTCAGCGGCCCTCTTTTTTATGGCGCAAGCAGCTTGCGATAGAGCGTATCGACAAACGGTTCAGCGCCTTTAAACGGGTCTTCATCGCCCAGAATGGCACGAACCTGGACATCAAAATCTGCGTAGTGCTGCGTCAGGGCCCAGATCGAGAAGATCAGGTGATAAGGGTGCAGCCGGGCGATTTTGCCCTGATCCATCCAACCTGTCAGAATGGTAGTTTTTTCATCCACCAGCGCCTTTAGGTCTTTGGACAACGCGTCGTGGATGCGCGGTGCGCCCTGAACCAGTTCGTTGGCAAACAGGCGGCTTTCACGCGGCAATTCCCGGCTCATCTGAAGTTTGCGCCGAATATAGCTCAGGATTTCTTCCATCGGGTCCCCGCCTGCGTCAAGGTCATGCAATGGGGCCAGCCATGTTTCAAGAAGACCGGACAGCAGCGCGGTATGGATCGCCTCTTTCGAGGGGAAGTAGTACAACAGATTGGGTTTGCTCAGCCCGGCCTCGGCAGCGATCTGGTCCACCGTTGCGCCGCGAAATCCATGGGCAGAGAACACGTTCAGGGCGGCCTCGAGAATAGCGGCACGATTCTTTTTCTGAATTCTGGTTGGCGCGCGATCTTTGGGCATGTTTTGTCAATGTCTCTTTTTCCGGCAAGCAGGCGCTGTTTAGGTCAAAAAATCCGTCGGCGTCCTGCAAATTCTTGACTGATCTCGAACCCGTGATAGCGTGAGTTTGACCAGATGGTCAAATCAAGACACCAATAGCGAGCCAAATCGCAAGCAACAGGGAAGAATAAGATGGCAGCTCCGGCGCAGAACCTCAGGATCAACGGCGACAGGTTGTGGGACAGCCTGATGGAGATGGCCAAGATCGGCCCCGGCGTTGCGGGTGGCAACAACCGCCAGACCCTGACGGATGAGGATGCCGCGGGGCGCGCGCTGTTTCAAAACTGGTGCGAAGAGGCCGGTTGTTCCATGGGGCTGGACCAGATGGGCAACATGTTCGCCCGCCGCGAAGGCACCGACCCTGAGGCGCTGCCGGTCTATGTAGGTTCGCATCTGGATACGCAGCCAACTGGCGGTAAGTATGACGGTGTTCTTGGCGTGCTGGGCGGTTTGGAAATCATCCGCACGCTGAACGATCTGGGTATTAAGACCAGGCATCCGATTGTCGCGACCAACTGGACCAATGAAGAGGGCACGCGATACGCCCCGGCGATGCTGTCTTCGGGCGTGTTTGCTGGGATGCATACGCAAGACTGGGCTTATGACCGCGAAGACGCGGAGGGCAAGAAGTTTGGTGCTGAACTGGAGCGCATTGGCTGGCGCGGCAAGGAAGAAGTTGGCACCCGTAAGATGCACGCGTTCTTTGAGCTGCACATCGAACAGGGCCCGATCCTTGAAGCCGAAGGCAAGGATATTGGCGTTGTTACCCACGGTCAGGGCCTGAGCTGGACGCAGATCACTGTGACCGGCAAGGACGCACATACCGGATCGACTCCGATGCCGATGCGTAAGAATGCCGGTCTGGCAATGGCGCGTATTCTTGAGAAAGTGGATGAGATCGCGTGGTCCCACGCGCCCCATGCTGTGGGGGCTGCAGGGCATATTGATGTGTTCCCGAATTCGCGCAACGTGATCCCGGGCAAGGTGGTGTTTACGGTCGATCTCCGCTCGCCCAATTTGGCGGTGATTACGGATATGGAGAACCGTTTGCGTGTGGCTGCCGAGGATATCGTGGACGAAATGGGCCTGCAGATCGAATTCGAGAAAGTTGGTGGTTTTGATCCGGTGGAATTCGACACTGGCTGTGTGGCAGCTGTACGCGACGCGGCCGAGCGCTTGGGGTATTCCCATACGGACATAATCTCGGGCGCGGGTCATGATGCCTGTTGGATCAACCGCGTGGCGCCGACCGCAATGGTGATGTGCCCCTGTGTGGATGGGTTGAGCCACAATGAGGCCGAAGACATTAGCAAGGAATGGGCTGCGGCCGGGGCTGACGTACTGTTTCATGCGGTCGTTGAGACGGCTGAGATCGTAGAATAGGGGGCGCCGCCCCCGTCGCCTGATGGGCGACTCCCCCGGGATATTTTTAGCCAGATGAAGCCAGCGGCGCAGACCGCATGAGGGAGTTTAACATGAGCACTGTTATCAAGAACGGAACCGTCGTTACTGCAGATTTGTCTTATAAGGCAGATGTCATGGTTGAAGGTGGCGTTATCACCGAAATCGGGCTGGACCTGAAAGGCGACAAAGAGCTGGACGCGACCGGGTGTTATGTGATGCCGGGCGGAATCGATCCGCATACGCATCTGGAGATGCCTTTCATGGGCACCTATTCCAGCGATGACTTTGAGAGCGGAACACGGGCAGCCTTGGCCGGGGGCACCACGATGGTGGTGGATTTTGCCTTGCCCAATCCAGGGGAAAGCCTGCTGGACGCGCTGAAGCGCTGGGACAACAAGTCGACACGCGCGAATTGTGACTACTCGTTCCACATGGCCGTGACCTGGTGGGGTGAGCAGGTGTTCGATGACATCAAGACGGTGATCGAGACGCGCGGGATCAACACGTTCAAGCACTTCATGGCCTATAAGGGCGCGTTGATGGTCAATGATGACGAGCTGTATTCCAGCTTTCAGCGGTTGGCCGAACTGGGTGGCATCGCCATGGTACATGCCGAAAACGGTGACGTGGTCGCCGAACTGTCTGCCAAGCTGCTGGCCGAGGGCAATACCGGGCCTGAGGCGCATGCCTATTCCCGCCCGCCACAGGTCGAGGGCGAGGCCACCAACCGCGCGATTATGATCGCCGATATGGCAGGCGTACCGCTTTATGTGGTGCATACCTCTTGCGAAGAAAGCCACGAAGCGATCCGGAGGGCGCGGATGCAGGGCAAGCGCGTTTGGGGTGAGCCTTTGATCCAGCATCTGACCTTGGACGAGAGCGAATATTTCCACCAGGATTGGGACCACGCCGCGCGTCGTGTGATGAGCCCTCCGTTTCGGAACAAGCAACATCAGGACAGTCTGTGGAACGGATTGCATTCCGGCACGCTGAGCGTTGTGGCCACCGATCATTGCGCCTTTACGACTGATCAGAAACGTTTTGGGGTCGGGGATTTCACCAAGATTCCCAACGGGACCGGCGGGTTGGAGGACCGGATGCCAATGCTGTGGACCCACGGTGTGAACACCGGGCGGCTTACTCCGAATGAGTTCGTGGCTGTGACGTCAACAAACATCGCCAAGATATTGAACTGCTATCCGAAAAAAGGTGCGATCCTTGTCGGTGCTGATGCGGACATCGTCGTCTGGGATCCCGAAAAGTCCAAGACGATCCGCGCAGAAACGCAGCAATCCTCGATTGACTACAACGTGTTTGAAGGCAAAGAGGTCAAAGGCCTGCCGCGCTTTACTCTGACACGCGGTCAGGTTGCTGTGCATGACGGAGAAATCCGCACGCAGGAAGGGCATGGTGAATTTGTTGCCCGTGAACCCTATGGTCACGTCAACAAAGCACTGAGCACCTGGAAAGAGCTGACCGCGCCGCGGCCGATTGAACGGACGGGTATTCCGGCGACGGGGGTTTGAGTGCCGATCATTTGGAGTGTTCTGGGCTACTTGGCAGCTGTATTTGTTGCGTCTCTTGTATTTTGGGGATGGCAAATGGGTGTTTTCACTGAGACAGGGGGTGACCAATTTGTCTGGGTATCAATTGCGGCCTCGACGTTGCCGCTTGCGATTGCGGCCACTGTGATTCCGGCTTTTGGAGTGCGGCTCTGTGCAGTGATTATGCACCAATTTAATCCTGCTATTGCTGGGATCGGAGGAGCAATCACCAGCGTGGCTGTGTACCTATGGCTCTTTTCAGAAGACATGACTACCCGACCTCTGGTGGATGTAATGCAGGAATTGGTGGTCTGCACGGCTGTGGGGGCGATTGCGGGGCTGATATGGTTCTGGGTTGAAAATTTGGGGACGACTAAAGAATGACGAATGGCAAGGCGGTGATAGAAGCCAATGGGCTAAACCTCACCTTCCAAACAAACGACGGCCCGATCCACGCGCTCAGGGATGTGCGCCTTTCGATCAATAAGGGCGAGTTCGTAAGTTTCATCGGCCCCTCGGGCTGTGGTAAAACCACCTTTCTACGCTGTATCGCAGCGCTTGAAGCCCCGACCGGAGGGACGCTCACCGTCAACGGCATGACCCCGGATGAGGCACGGCAGAATCGGGCCTATGGGTATGTGTTTCAGGCGGCGGGACTGTACCCGTGGCGCACCATTGCCAAGAACATCAAGCTGCCGCTTGAGATTATGGGGTACTCCGCGAAAGAGCAGGAGGACCGGGTCAGGAACGTGCTTGAACTTGTTGATCTGGAAGGGTTTGGCGGCAAGTTCCCCTGGCAGTTGTCCGGTGGGATGCAGCAGCGCGCCAGCATCGCGCGGGCTCTGGCCTTTGATGCGGATATCCTTCTGATGGATGAACCGTTCGGTGCGCTGGACGAGATTGTACGCGATCATCTGAACGAGCAGCTGCTGGCGCTGTGGGCGCGGACCGAAAAAACTATCGGGTTCGTAACCCATTCGATTCCCGAGGCCGTCTATCTCAGCACAAAGATCGTGGTGATGAGCCCGCGACCGGGGCGGATCACGGATGTGATCGACAGCCCTTTGCCAAAGGAGCGTCCACTGGATATCCGAGATACACCAGAGTTTATCGAAGTGGCCCATCGCGTGCGCGAGGGCCTGCGGGCGGGGCATTCTGATGAGGAGTGAAGGGATCAGAGCTATTTGGGCTGTCCTTACCGTTGTTGGCGTCATTCTTCTGTTCTGGTACGCCGCGAGCGTGCCGATGAACATCAAGGGCGTTCTGACCGAATTTGAACGGGCAGGGCAGCAGGTTGATCCACCCAAGGCGGTTGATCGGCGCGACATGAGCGAGTTTGAGCTGGTTATCGACAACCCCTACGCCATCGATGAGACTTGGGAGCAAGACCGACCACGTTTGCCCGCTCCGCATCAGGTGGCAGAAGAGTTGTGGGAAACAACAGTCGAAAAGAAAATCACCTCGAAAAGGTCATTGATCTATCATTCCTGGGTGACACTCAGCGCCACTATGCTGGGCTTTGCCATCGGAACGGGGCTGGGCATTCTGCTAGCCGTCGGGATAGTGCACAGCCGTGTGATGGATCTGTCGGTCATGCCTTGGGCCATCGTCAGTCAGACCATTCCGATTATTGCGCTGGCACCGATGATCATCGTGGTGCTGTATTCGATTGGTATTCAAGGGATCATTCCCAAGGCGGTGATCTCGGCCTATCTGAGTTTCTTCCCGGTCGTGGTTGGCATGGTGAAAGGTCTCCGTAGCCCGGATGCGATGCAACTGGACTTATTGCGCACCTATAGTGCGAGCAGCTCACAAGGGTTCTGGAAACTTCGCTTGCCCGCGTCGATGCCCTATCTGTTCACCTCTCTGAAAATTGGTATCGCGGCCTCACTGGTCGGGGCGATTGTAGGTGAGTTACCAACCGGCGCAGTGGCAGGGCTGGGCGCGCGATTGCTGGCGGGCAGCTATTATGGTCAGACGGTTCAGATCTGGTCCGCTCTGTTTGCAGCGGCTATTCTGGCAGCCTGTCTTGTGGGCTTGCTGGGGATGGTTGAACGTTCGGTCCTGAAACGGATGGGGATGGCGCAATGATCTTAGTTCTGGGTGCTGTCCTTCTTTGGCTGTTTGGCTGGTGGTTGAACAGCCGACTGGCGAGCGGGCCACAAGCCAACAGCCGATTGGTGCGGTTTCTGGCACCGCTGATCTTTGGCCTGACCATCATCGGAATATGGGAACTGTTTGTGCGTGGGCTAAATGTGCCACTGGTCATCCTGCCTGCACCGTCGGTTATCGCAGTGCGTTTCGCGGGCAGCCTGCCTATCCTTTGGGTGGATTTTGTCCAGACGATTATCAAAGGCGCGCTGAGCGGGTACATCATTGGCTGCTTTTCTGCATTCCTGATGGCGATTGCCGTAGATCGCTGGGACTTTCTGCGTCTGGGGCTGTTGCCGGTTGGGAACTTTGTCGCGGCTTTACCGATTGTGGGCACGGCCCCCATTTTGGTGATGTGGTTCGGGTTTGACTGGCATTCGAAAGCCGCTGTGGTGGTGGTGATGGTCTTCTTCCCAATGCTGGTGAACACAGTTGCAGGGCTAAGAGAAGCAACCGTCATGCAGCGTGACCTGATGGAAACTTATGCAGCGACCTATTGGCAGAGCTTTCTAAAGCTGCGCTTGCCCGCCGCGATGCCATTTGTGTTCAACGGGTTGAAGATTTCCACCACCCTGGCGCTGATCGGCGCTATCGTGGCCGAGTTCTTTGGCTCGCCAACCCTGGGCATGGGCTTTCGGATATCAACCAGCGTCGGGCAATTGTCGCTGGATATGGTCTGGGCCGAGATTGTTGTGGCTGCTTTGGCCGGCACGGCGTTTTATGGTCTGGTGGCGATGATCGAAAAAGCGGTGACCTTCTGGCATCCGTCGCAACGTGGATAAAAACTTTTCAACAGACCCCGAAAACGGGGCTTTAACAGCAACTAGGAGATATGAAGATGAATAAGCTACTCAGCGGTGCGGTCGCCGCCTTTAGCCTTGCAGCCAGTGCGGCGCTTGCAGCAGATGAGGTGACACTGCAGTTGAAATGGGTCACGCAGGCGCAGTTCGCAGGCTATTACGTGGCCAAGGACAAAGGGTTTTACGAAGAAGAGGGGCTGGATGTGACGATCCTGCCCGGTGGTCCCGATATTGCGCCCACGCAGGTGATTGCAGGGGGCGGTGCCGATGTAACCGTTGAATGGATGCCGGCGGCTCTGGCTGCGCGCGAAAAGGGCTTGCCGTTGGTCAATATTGCGCAGCCGTTCAAAAGTTCGGGTATGATGCTGACCTGCTGGAAGGATGCCGGGATATCCTCGCCCGATGACCTCAAGAACCGCACGCTGGGTGTCTGGTTCTTTGGCAACGAATTTCCCTTCATGAGCTGGATGAGTCAGCTGGGAATCGACACCGCCGGCAAAGGCGAAAGCGGGGTCGAAGTTCTGAAACAGGGCTTCAACGTCGATCCGCTGTTACAGCGTCAGGCTGATTGCATCAGCACGATGACCTACAATGAATACTGGCAGGTCATCGACGCAGGTGTCAGCCCGGATGAGCTGGTGACATTCAAATACGAAGATCAGGGCGTCGCCACATTGGAAGATGGCCTGTACGTTCTGGAGGAAAACCTGAGCGATGCGGCGTTCGTCGACAAGATGGAGCGTTTTGTGCGTGCTTCGATGAAAGGCTGGAAATTCGCCGAAGAAAACCCGGATGAGGCGGCTGATATCGTGCTTGAAAATGACGCAACTGGTGCCCAGACCGAAGAGCACCAGAAACGCATGATGGGTGAGATCGCCAAGCTGACTGCGGGATCAAACGGCGCGCTGGACCCGGCAGATTTCGACCGGACTGTGGGCACGCTACTGGCCGGAGGCTCTGACCCGGTGATCACCAAGCAGCCTGATGGTGCTTGGACCCATCAGATCACGGATGCGGCACTGAACTAAACCCACTTCCATCGGTGTCCATATGCGCGGTCCCAAACGGGGCCGCGTTTCTTGTTTGGGGTGTCGGATTTGTGTCTGTACTTGGGGCATAAATGCCTTAGAATTACGCTGTAAATTAACGCATTTCATTCGAAATGCCCGCAGGTCAGGAAATAATGCAGAGTTTTGCATCAGAATTCAATCAGGCAATTACGCTGATCTTTCTCGGCGACTCAGAGTTGTGGGCGATTGTGTTGCTGTCTCTGCAAGTGTCCATCTTTGCCGTTCTGATTTCCGCCCTGATCGGGATGCCCGTTGGGGCCGCTTTGGCAGTTGCGCGCTTTCCCGGACGGCGTGTGTTGATCGTGCTGATGAACGCGTTGATGGGGTTTCCGCCGGTTGTCGTGGGTCTGCTGGTGTATTTGACGCTGTCGCGATCCGGACCATTGGGTGTGCTCGAGCTACTCTATACGCCGACTGCGATGATCATCGCTCAGGTGGTTCTGGTAACACCTATTGTTGCTGCGCTGACCCGGCAGGTGGTTGAGATGCTGGCCGAGGAGTATTCGGAACAATTGCGCTCGTTGGGTGTTTCGCGACTGGCCTCCGTACCGGTGTTGCTATGGGATGCGCGGATTGCGCTGGTCACTGCATTGCTAGCTGGGTTTGGCCGTGCGATTGCCGAAGTGGGTGCGGTCATCATCGTCGGTGGCAATATCAACCACGTTACGCGCGTAATGACGACAACCATTGCGCTGGAAACGTCCAAGGGTAACCTTGCACTGGCTTTGGCCTTGGGCGCGATCCTGATCGGCATCGCCGTGGCTGTGAATGCCATGGTCAGCGCACTCAGCCTGCGGGCTGAAGAGGAAGGGTTGCGCCATGCGTGACCTGATTTCTGAGATGGCAGGCTGTTTGTCCGTTGATGAGCTTCAGATTACCCGCAAGGGCCAGGCCTTGCTGAATGTGCCACACCTTTCATTGGACGGGCCCGGGCCGACCCTGATCCTGGGGCCCAATGGGGCTGGCAAAAGCCTGCTTCTGCGATGCCTGCACGGGTTGATCGTGCCAGAGCGGGGGCAGGTCAGGCAGGATGGTGCCCTCTTGAATGCTGACCACAAAGCCCGTCAGGGGATGGTGTTTCAACAGCCCGTGCTGCTTCGGCGCTCTGTCGCGGCTAACCTGGACTTTGTTCTGAAACGGCAGGGTCTGACGCGCACGGGGCGCAAGTCCCGGATCGAGGAACTGCTGGCTGAAGGCGGTCTAGAGGGAAAGGCCCGGCAATCAGCCCGCTCTTTGTCAGGCGGTGAAGCACAGAGGCTGGCTATTCTGCGCGCTCTGGCGCTGAACCCCGAGACCCTGTTTCTGGACGAGCCGACCAGCGCGCTTGACCCCAGTGCCACGCAAATGATCGAGCGGATGGTTCAACGCGCCTCAGCCCGTGGTGTCCGCATTGTCATGGTCACACACGATATCGGCCAGGCTCGGCGGTTGGCGACGGATGTCGTGATGATGCAGGGCGGTCATGTGGTGGAACACGGGGTGGCCCAGCAGGTTTTGGACACCCCGAAAAGTCTCGCCTCGCGCCGGTATTTGGCGGGCGGTCTCGTTACTTAATTGATTGTGGAGAGTGGAATGATCCGGAATTTCGTTCGGGTAAATCTGGTTGCACTTGGCCTTTTGGTAGGCCCAGCAACGGCAGAAGAATCTTTTATTGTGGTGCAGTCCACGACATCGACACAGAATTCAGGCCTGCTGGACTACATTCTGCCGGGGTTCGAGGCCGAGACGGGAATCGACGTGCGTGTGGTTGCCGTCGGAACAGGGCAGGCAATCCGGAATGCGGTGAACGGCGATGGCGATGTCCTGCTGGTGCATTCCAAACAAGCCGAGGATCAGTTCGTGGCGGATGGCTGGGGCGTTGAACGGTTCGATGTGATGTATAACGACTTTGTCCTCGTTGGACCAAAGTCGGACCCCGCCAAAGTGAAAGGAAGCACGGATATCGTTGCCGCCCTGACTGCGGTATGGGATACCCAAACTCCTTTCGCATCACGCGGGGATGATAGTGGGACACATAAGGCTGAGATGCAGCATTGGCAGGCGACAGGCATCGATCCGACCAACGCGTCTGGTGAGTGGTATCGCGAGACCGGATCGGGTATGGGAGCCACGCTAAATGTAGCCAGCGGCATGGACGCCTATGTGATGACGGACCGGGCGACGTGGCTGTCCTTTGGAAATCGGGGCAATCTAGAAGTTCTGGTTGAACGCGATCCACGCCTGTTCAATCAATATGGCGTGATCCTGGTAAGCCCCGAGAAACATCCGGGCGTGCGTTCAGCGGCGGGTCAGCGGTTCATCGACTGGCTGACAGGACCAGATGGCCAGACGGCAATCGAGTCCTATAAGCTGGACGGTCAGCAGCTGTTCTTTCCGAATGCCAAATAGTCAGCCGCTGGAGCCGTTGTGATGAATCGTCCCTAATCCCGACAGGTCGTATCCGCCAAACTCGGCCGCGCGGGTGGTGAAACGCTCGGATTGCAGAAAGCTGAGCAGTTTGAGCATCGGATCGTCGAAATAGGCGCGGCGCCAGATGGCCAGATCCAGGCGCTCGGAATGGGTTGGGGCAAAGCCTAGGTTATACAGCCCGGCAAGGGCACCTAATCCGAATCCGGCTTCCGCCTTGCTGTCGTGCAAGGCGATGGCCAGTTCCTCTTCGGTGCGGGCGCAGGTGGGCAGGGTGTCCAGATCGTCGCGTGTCAGGCCATGGGCCTCAAGCTGGGCATCGAACAGCCGCTGACTGGCGGCGCTGTTCTGGCGTAGGATGACCTTGCGCCCCTTGAGGTCGGCAAACCCTTTTAACCCAGTCACGCCGGGGGCCAAAAGTAGCCCACGTTTGCGTAGCGCAATTTCAAACAGAACCACCGGTGCCTCACCCAGGGTGGTGCGTAGGGTCTGAGTGTTGAAGCCGCCGTCTTCGTGGATGTGCAGTGCTGCAGCCTGCGCGCGGCGATCCGTCAGACGGTTCAGCCCGTCAAACGAGCCGTCGTAATAGGTCGCCAGCCCTGATCCGCTTTCGCGCAGAGCCCAATCCAGCAACGGATCATGACTGCCCGCCACGATCGGCGGCAAGGGCGGTTCCGAGACCTGCGGGCCGGACCGCGAGGCGTTAAGCCAGGCGATGACTTCGGCCCTTGGGAACAGCAGCTTGCCCATGGCGCGGACGCAGGGAACCTCGCCGGATGAGGCCAGATCATAGGCCTTGCGCTCACCAATGCGCAGCAGGTCGGCCAGTTCCTTAGTTGTCAGGTATTCGGTCATTCAGTCGAGGCGCACAGCCGAACCGGAGCCCGCATCCGCAGCGCTGAACCCGATCTGTTGCAGCGCAAATGGTGCGGCGGCCGCAATAACGACCATTGCGGCAGCAGCGGCAAGAAAGGCTTTCATATGTTCCTCCGGCTCAGGTCTATGGGCTCGTAGAGCGGCGCAGAAAGGCGACCAGATCGTCGCGGTCCTGGGCTTGCGTGATCCGCTGCATTGGCATCTTAGACCCTGGAATGTAATGGTCGGGCCCCTCGTCGAAAAGGGCATTTATCGTTTCGTCATTCCAAATGATATCAGAGTCTTGCAGCGTGTCCGAGTAGAAATATCCCGGCAGTGTACCGGCCTGACGTCCGAACACGCCGTGCAAGGTTGGGCCTGCGCGTCGCTGACCATCAGGTGTCAGGCTATGGCAGATTGAGCATTTTCGGGCAAACTGGCGTTCTCCGTTGCTCATCTCATCGGGGTTTTTCAGGAAACTAGGCTCGGCCGTAGCCATCTGTTCGTGATCGCCGAGGGCGGCAACTGGCCAACTGTACATGGCCTCGTCTATACCGCCCGCATGGATGTTCTGGCCGTCTGCGGAAAAAGCCAACGCCCAGACCGGGCCGCGCAGCGTTGCGCGGAAATCCTGCACGATACGCCACTCTTCCGTGTCGACGACCATGATGAACCCTTCGCCATCCCCAACCGCCAAAAGGCCCCGATCCGGGCTGAGCGCCAGCGCCAGAATTGGACGGCGGTCAAGAGTGAAGTCACGCTCTTCGCCAGTGGTCAAGTCACGGACACGCGTGACCCCGTCCACTGCGCCATAGGCAATCCAGTTGTCCTGAGTGTTCAACACCAGCTCGTTGATGCCAAACCCATGTTCCACCACACGCTGCATTTCCTGACCGGTGGACACGTCCCACAGCCGCAAAGCGCCGTCCATGCCGGCGGAGTAAAGCAGTGTTCCATCCGAGGAAAACGCAACCGTGTTAACGCCACTGCTGATGGGGCCCAGCATTTGAGGCGTAGAGTCATCCACCGGCCACAGGCCGATAGTGCCGTCCCAACTGGCTGTGGCAACATGTGTCTTCGAGGCGGCAAGCCCAACGATTTTACCTTTGTGCTTGCCCACAATGGCCCCACCGGGCCAGCGGCGCAGGGTAAAGTCGTCACCTGCGGAATAGATCGCGGTGCCATTAAATGCGACACTGTTGACAGCAGCTTCGTGGCCTTCCAGCCATTGAGGAGTCTGGTCTGACCACAGGCCAACCGAATTGTCGAAACTGGCCGTGGCGATCCGACCGTCAGGTGCAGTGGCGATCCCCATGATCGGCCCTCCGTGGCCCTTGAGCGTAAAGAACTCAGCCAGGGCGGGGAGGGGGATCAGCGCCAGTGCAACGACCAGCCCGCGCATTTATTCGGCAGGTGAGGCCGTCGTCTTTCCGGCCTCTTTGTCCTGAACTTCAGCCAGCCACAGCGAATGGTGCTCGCGCGCCCATTGTTCTTCAACCTCGCCAGTGCCCATCGCGTCGAACGCACCTTCCATTCCGACAGAGCCCAGATAGATATGAGCGATGATGATGGCAATGAACACATAGGCGACCATGACGTGCCACACTTGCGCATATTGCATCTCTTCCTGCGGTGACATTTGCACCGGCAGGTTCAGGCCGAACATCTGCGGAATGCCGGTTGAATTCACGATCGAGAAGGTTTTGGCAAACAAGGGCATTTCAAATGGGAACAGCAGTGACAAGCCAGACAAGCTGATGGATACGCCCAGAAGAATACAGGCCCAGAAGATAACCTTTTGCCCTGCATTGAATTTCTTGGCGGGTGGGTGGCTGCCTTTGGTAAACAACCCGCCTCCGGCCGCGAGCCATTTCAGGTCAGTGCGGTTGGGGATGTTATGGGCGATCCAGTTCACGGTAACGATGACCAGTCCCAGCATGAACGACCAGGCCAGATTGTTGTGCAACCATTTGCACCCCTGGGCGATGACGGCAAAGCCTTCTTTTCCAAAGAGCGGTATCATAAAGTCACGCCCATACAGGGTCAGTAGGCCCGTCAGGCCAAGAACAAGAAAAGATCCCGCAAAAAGCCAATGGCCGAAGCGTTCGAAACTGTTGAACCGGGTCACGGTCCGACCTGTTCTTTCACCATCGATACGGATTTTCCCTCGGAGCAGGAAGAACAGAACAATGACGGCCAGCATCCCGGCAATGATGTAGGTTCCATATTCACGCAGTGGCCCGGTTCGAAAGTTCAGCCACCACATGCCGCCGTCTTGTATCAAAACGCTGGCGGCCGGTCCTTTGGACGACACTGTGACATCCGCAGACCCATACCTTAACGCACGATAGACATCACTGTCCGAGGTGACACCGCGCGTGCCAAATTGCCCCATCAGGCCCTCGACATTGCCTTGCCCGGTGTTCTCTGAACGATAACTGTTGTCGACCTTTTCTCCGCGTTGGCGGGCCAGGATATCTTCCAATGTTGTGGCCCCACCCGTTGTTGCCCGGTCTGGCGTGCCCTGGGCGTCAGAACTGTCCTGTGCCCATGCAAACCCGGTCAGGAACATCGAGATCAGCAGATACTGGATCAGGCGCATCGGGGTACTCTCCTGTGCAAACTTGGATTAGCGGGAAAAACCGCCGATTTGCGGATGAAAAACCGCACCAACAGGGGTCAGGGCGGCGCGCAGGTCGTCTTTAGCAGGTCCGTAGACATCAAGCTGAACGGGTGTCAGCAGCGCCAGGAAACGATCTGCAAAGTTCTCACCAAAGTTCTGCATGTGGATCATCGCATCTTCGGAACTGGCAAATCGTTCATAGATTTGAACACGTGCATCGCTTAGGTGCCATTCATAGTTTTTGGCACCGGACTCCTGCTGTGTGGCTGCAACCATTTCATGCATAAGCGCCTCGAACTCGGGTTTATTATCCAGGTTCAGGTCAAGCTTCAGAACCCAATGGACATCGTTTGTCATGTTCGCTCCGTTGCGGTCAGATTATGTGGTGGTGCTTTACATGCATCATGACAGCCCCGCACGCGAAATGCGGGACTGTTGATCTTGAAGGCCTGTTCAGCCGTCCTTCTGGTCGTAGGCCGTGCCCCAACCCCAGGCACCCGAACCAAATCCGCGCGCCACAACGCGTTCACGGTAGATGGCCGAGACCACGTCGCCGTCGCCAGCGAGCAGGGCCTTGGTGGAACACATCTCGGCGCAGATGGGCAGCTTGCCCTCGGCGATCCGGTTGCGACCATATTTGGCGAACTCTGCGGTCGAGTGGGTTTCCTCGGGGCCGCCGGCGCAGAAGGTACACTTGTCCATCTTACCACGTGACCCGAAGTTGCCCGCCTGCGGGTATTGCGGCGCGCCAAACGGGCACGCGTAAAAGCAATAGCCACAGCCAATGCACAGGTCCTTGGAATGCAGGACGACCCCTTCTTCGTTCTGATAGAAGCAGTCAACCGGGCACACCGCCATACAGGGCGCATCCGAGCAATGCATACAGGCAACCGATATCGAGCGTTCGCCCGGGTCGCCGTCATTGATCGTCACCACCCTGCGGCGGTTGATGCCCCAAGGCACCTCGTGCTCGTTCTTACACGCGGTTACGCAGGCGTTGCACTCGATGCAGCGTTCAGCGTCGCAGAGAAACTTTGCTCTAGCCATTTATCGTCCTCCTTACGCTGCCGAGATCTTGCAGAGAGTACATTTTGTCTCCTGCATCTGGGTCACTGAATCATAGCCATAGGTCTGGGCGGTGTTGGAACTTTCACCCAGCACATAGGGATCCGCTCCGGCGGGGTATTTGTGCCGCTGGTCTTCACCCTGGAAATGGCCGCCAAAGTGGAACGGCATAAAGGCCACGCCGGCACCAACCCTGTTGGTCAGCATCGCCATCACCTTGACCTTACCGCCCTCAGGACCTTCGACCCAGACCTGTGATCCGTCACGAATACCAAGGTTGTTGGCATCGCGCGGATTGATCTCGACGAACATGTCCTGCTGCAGCTCGGCCAGCCACGGGTTGGACCGTGTCTCATCACCGCCGCCTTCATATTCGACCAGACGACCAGACGTCAGGATTATTGGATAATCCTTTGAAAAGTCGTTCTTCTGGATCGAGGCGTACAAGGTCGGCAGACGATAGGCCTGGCGGTCCTCATAGGTCGGATAGTCCTCCACCAGATCGCGGCGTGGCGTATACAACGGCTCACGATGCAGCGGCACCGGATCCGGGAAGGTCCAGACAACCGTGCGGGCCTTGGCGTTCCCGAAGGGCGCACAGCCATGCGCTATCGCGACCCTCTGGATGCCGCCCGAAAGGTCGGTTTTCCAGTTGGTCTTGGGCCCCGCAACGGCGTCAATCGCGGCACGTTCTTCAGCCGTCAGATCGCCGTCCCAGCCGAGGTCCATCAGCATTTGCATCGTAAACTCAGGATACCCATCCTGAATCTCTGATCCAACACTATAGACCCCTTCGGCCAGCAGGTTGTCGCCATCGCGTTCCACGCCGAAACGGGCGCGGAAGGTCAGGCCGCCTTCGGCCACCGGTTTGGACATGTCATAGAGGTTTGGTGTCCCCGTATGACCCATCTCAGCCGTTCCCCAGCAGGGCCAGGGCAGGCCGTAGTATTCGCCGTCGTTTGGTCCACCAATGGCTTGCAGCGTGGTTCTGTCGAACGTGTGCTGGTTGGCCATATGGCTTTTCAGACGTTCCGGCGATTGACCTGTATAGCCGATAGTCCACAGACCGGAATTGAACTCACGCGTGATGCTTTCGACATTCGGGGTTTCGGCGTCTTCCATTTCGATATTGCGGAAGAACCGATCCGCCCAGCCGAACTTGTTGGCGAACTTGGCCATGATGACCTCGTCCGGCAGGCTTTCGAACAGCGGATCAACCACCTTGTCACGCCACTGCAGCGACCGGTTCGAGGCCGTGACCGAGCCGCGGGTTTCGAACTGAGTACAGGCCGGCAACAGATAAACGCCATCGGTGCGGTCATGCAGAACGGCTGAAACAGTGGGATACGGGTCGATCACGACCAGCATGTCCAGCTTTTCCATTGCCGTTTTCATTTCCGTCATACGCGTTTGCGAGTTTGGCGCGTGGCCCCATAGAACCATGGCGCGGACGTTGTTGTCCTGGTCCATGTTCGCCGGATCTTCCAATACACCGTCGATCCAACGGGACACCGGGATGCCGCGCTCGTTCTGCAGCGGTTTGTCCTTGCCTTCCTTGTCCTTGATCGAGGCGAACTGACCGGCCAGCCATTCGGGTTCTTCTCCCCAAACGCGCGCCCAGTGGCCCCAAGCCCCTTTCGACAGGCCGTAGTAGCCGGGCAGGGTGTGGGACAGAACACCAAGGTCCGTTGCGCCCTGAACATTGTCATGGCCACGGAAGATATTGGTGCCACCCCCCGAGGTGCCCATGTTGCCAAGCGCCAACTGTAGCACGCAATAGGCGCGGGTGTTGTTGTTGCCGTTGGTGTGCTGTGTGCCACCCATGCACCAGATCACCGTGCCAGGACGGTTGTTGGCCATGGTACGCGCGACCCGACGCAGTTGCGATCCGGGTGTTCCAGTGACGCGTTCGACCTCATCCGGGTTCCATTTGGCAACCTCTTCGCGGATCTGGTCCATACCCCAGACACGGGTGCGGATGAACTCTTTGTCCTCCCAGCCGTTGTCGAAGATGTGCCACAGAATGCCCCAGATCAAAGCAACGTCGGTGCCGGGGCGGAAGCGGACATATTCATCCGCATGGGCTGCGGTGCGCGTAAAGCGCGGGTCACACACGATCAGCGGGGCGTTGTTCTGCTCTTTCGCGCGCAGAACGTGCAGCAGTGACACGGGATGCGCCTCGGCCGGGTTGCCGCCGATGATGAAGATGGCCCGGGAATTGTGGATGTCATTGTACGAATTTGTCATGGCGCCGTAGCCCCATGTGTTCGCAACACCCGCAACGGTGGTCGAGTGGCAGATACGGGCCTGATGGTCCACGTTATTCGTGCCCCAGTAGGCGGCGAACTTGCGGAACAGATAAGCCTGTTCGTTGTTATGTTTCGCGGAACCCAACCAGTACACACTGTCCGGTCCGGATTCTTCGCGGATGTTCATCATGCCGTCGCCGATTTCGTTGATCGCCTCTTCCCAGCTGATGCGCTTCCACTCGCCGCCTTCCTTTTTCATCGGATACTTAAGGCGACGCTCGCCATGGGCGTGCTCGCGAACCGAGGCCCCCTTGGCGCAATGGGCACCTAGGTTGAACGGGCTGTCCCAGCCGGGCTCCTGCCCGACCCAGACGCCGTTCTGCACTTCGGCAACGACCGTACAGCCGACCGAACAGTGGGTGCATACGGATTTGACGTTCTCAACAGCCTGGTTGGCCGCTGTCTGGGCACTGGCTTGCGTCACGGTTCCACCCGTAGCGCTGATCGCGGCCAATCCGCCGATCGTCAGGCCCGATCCACGCAGGAATGCGCGGCGATCGACGGTTTTCTCGCCGACCTGGGACAGGATACTTGTCCGCTGGGGGCGTCTCGCAACCCCGTTGGTCTTTTTCCTAAGCATTGTTTTCCTCCCTTGCTGGCCATGTGAGCCATGGCTGGCTTGGTACTTGTGGTGCCGACGTCGGGGCCAATCGCAACCGTCAGTCGGGTGTGAAAACGTCCGGTCCTAGAACCGGGTGCTTTCCAAATATGCGCGCGTGTGCGCGGTATCCTGAATGCGGGTGTCGTCCGTAGGCAGCTCGGCTGCTTCGGCTTGACCGCTCAGGCTGGCGGCGGCGACAGCAGCAGGTGCTGCGGTTCCGGCCAGTTTCAGGAAATCACGGCGCGTGGCACCATCTTCCTTTGTCTTACTCATGGGATTCTCCTTTCCCAATTGCGATCTAGCGCCGTTTGGGGCGCTGGCGAGTGGCGGGCTATACCGCCGTCATTCGGAACGCTTCGCGCTCGATCTCCATGAACACCCGACCGGCGGTGCCGATCGACGCGTAGAGAACCGAGTTTTCAGCGGCTTCCAAATCAGAATAGAAATGCGCGGCCCAGGGGCCGATATGTTTGTTCCAAAAGGCCTTCTGGTCTTCCAGCGGCGCGGGCGCACCAAACCGGCCCACGATCATGCCTGCCATCATCTCCATCAATGAGGCGATGTTATCTTCGGGTTCAAACACGTTTTGTGCACGGGTGATGCCGCGCACTGCCATGTCGTTGCGCAGCTGCGCCAAGGGTTTTTCGTTCAGGAAACCTGTCAGGTAAAAGCTGGCGTAGGGCAGCAACTCACCCCGGCCCAGACCGATGAACAGCGCGTTGAATTCGCGTTCCGCGGCGGCCGGTTTGGTGACCTTGGCCACCCGTGCCATCGCCCGAATGGCCTGACCCAGATCGGTTTCATCCCCGGACAGACCTGCCACCTGATTCAACAACATCTGATCCGGCGGGGCCGACAGTAGCAGCCCGATAAAGTTATAGAAATCCGCGCGCAGGCGATCCTCGGCCGGGACATCCATGTTTTGCGCGTTGCTTGCGGTCATAGGGTCATCCTTCGAATTCAAACTTCATGCGGCGCGGGGCAGGAGGCAAATAATCCTCTTCTGCATCCTCAGCCTGCGCTGTCACGACCGGTTCCGGTGCCGGTTCTTCGGCGATCTCGGGCGGTGCGTCAGCCTCGGGTTCTGGCGTTTCAGTTTCTACTTCGGGCGCAGCATCCTCGGCCTCGGCAGCAGCGGCCAGAGCTTCAACGTGGGCCAACATGCCCTTGCCGACCTGATAGGCCGTCTGGATGTTTTCGATCACACAGGAGGCGTCGGTGTAGTCTTCGCCGTAATCAACCAGCCCGTCCACATTGGCCAGCACCGGGTTCAACCGCCACAAGCGCCGCAGCGCTCGGCGCCGCAGACGGTCGGGTACGGCCTTCGCCATAAAGCCGGATACGTCATCACCGGATTGCAGGTGATCGGGGTCGGGCAGATCGAATTCCGCCAATATCTCAGCGTCGCTTTTTTCGTTCAATGCAGCATGTTGCGCTGCAATGGCCTGTTCCTCGGTTGCAAGGTCCTCAGCTTCGGTCTCGGCCTCAACGGCGGCCTTGCGACGGGACCAGAAATCGCGGGCTTCGCTCATTGCACGATCCTCCGCGGGGCGCGGTAAACGTCCGAGTCCTGACGGATGCGGGCGTCGCCCTTGCCATCCTCGACCAGGTCTGTCCGTTTCTTGTCGCGGCGACGCTTGACGAACACCTCGTCGCGATGATGCTCCAATGCAAAATCGCGTACCCAGGCAATCAACCCTTCGGTCATGGGTATTTTCTCGACGATCTCTTCGCCGGTATCCGCGTAATCCTGCCCTTCGAACGGCGAGGCTGTGACCAGCACTGCATCCATTGGTTGGCTGCCATCCAGCGCGTCCCGCAGAACAAGGTAGATTGAGGGTTGCCCGTCAGACAGGTTGACCATGTAGGCTTCGGATTCATCCGCCCAAAGGGTCAGGGGCAGGGTGGCCGCGTGATACTCGACAGCCTCGCCTTCACGGCGCATCTCCAACCAGGCAGCGGGCCCGGCACCCGGCAGCACAGCAACGGCGCGCCAGTTCCATTTCGCCCAGCGGGTTACACCGGGTGTTTTGCGCACGACGACGCCGATTGGCATTTCAATCTGGCTGGCGGCCTTGGCCACATATTCCTCCCCGGAAGGCTCTCCCCTGCCTTCCACGGGGTCCACTATGGTACACAATCCGGCCCTGTGCCAAGCCCCTCCTTTGATCGCATAGCCAGTGTTCACCGTTTCTTTATTTGCTGACCCCTCGCCAAAGGCCTTTTGTAGGCCGGTTTTACGAGGGCGGGACAGCGCAGGGATTGCCACTTTCTGCAGACACCCTAATCTGATGACTTGACGGGGGAGACGCCTGAGGGGAGGCCATGGGCACAAAAATCATATTATGCGACTGCGCTGGGACACAAAACCTGGACGCAGACCAAATCGCATCCGCCTGCGGGGTCGGATGTTCCAAGGTTCACACGGCGCTTTGCACCACAGAGCTAGAGAAAGCCGCATCTCTGATGCAGGATGGTGACACCGTGATCGCCTGTGGTCAGGAACAAGACGTATTTCGGGCACTGGCTGATGAGTTGAATATCGAAGCGCCGGGATTTGTTGATCTGCGCGATCGGGCCGGGTGGTCGGAGCAGGGCAACGACGCGACGCCTAAGATCGCCGCGCTTGCAGCCGAAGCGGTGTTGCCTCAGCCCGTCACGCCCAGCGTCGACATTATCAGTGAGGGTACCTGTTTTATCATCGGCTCTGGCGATGTGTGTTTTGACCTGGCAGCGCAGTTGGCCCCTGTTTTGGCTGTGACGGTTCTGGTTACAGACATGGCTGAGACGGTTTCGCGTGCCTTTGATGTAGTGCGTGGAAGGGTGCGGTCGCTCAACGGTGCGCTGGGTGGGTTTTCCCTGCACCTGGATGCATTGCAGCAACTTGAACCGGGTGGCCGGGGCGCCTTTGGGTGGTCCGTCCCGCGGGATGGGGCGCAATCGTCTTGCGATATTATCCTCGACCTGACCGGAGGGACGCCGTTTGTTCAGGCCCCGGCCAAGCGCGAAGGTTACCTGCGGGCCGATCCTAAAGATGCCGTTGCCGTCGCGCGGCTGGCGTTCGAGGCGGGCCAGCTGGTCGGCACGTTCGAAAAACCGCTATATGTTCGGCTAGAGGCAACCCTGTGTGCCCACTCCCGGGCCGAGCAGGTCGCCTGTACCAATTGTCTGGATATCTGCCCGACCGGTGCAATCACTCCGGCGGGTGAACACGTGGCCATCGATCCGATGATCTGTGCAGGGTGCGGCGCATGTGCCGCCCTGTGCCCTTCGACCGCCATCACCTATGAGGATCCGCCGGTTGCGGCTGTGTTGTCGCGGATGCATATCCTGGCCCGCACGTTTCGGCGCGCAGGGGGCACGGCCCCTCGTTTGCTGGTCCATGATACCCATGGGGCCGAGATGATCCGGCTGGCCGCCCGGTTTGGGCGAGGCCTGCCCGCTGACGTTGTGCCACTTGAGTTGAACGTGATCTCAGGCTTTGGTCACGCTGAAATGCTGGCCGCTTTGGCGCACGGGTTTGCCCGCGTGGATGTCTTGCTGGCCCCCACAACCGAGCGCGATGCGCTGAACCGGGAACTCACTTTGGCCTTGTCGATTTCAGGGTTGGACAATGTCGGGCTGATTGATGTGGGCGATCCCGATGCGATGACGGGGATGCTTTACGCCCAACACGTGCCCGCCCCCTTGGCCGATCCGGTTCTGCCCTTGGGCAACCGCAGACAGATCGCACGACTGTCAGCGCAGGCCTTGAACCCAAAAGTCGAGGCACCTTTGACCCTGCCGGAAAACGCACCCTACGGGGCTGTTGCCGTTGATACCGACGCATGCACCTTGTGCCTGAGCTGTGTGTCGCTTTGCCCGTCGGGGGCTTTGGTTGATAACCCGGACAAGCCGCAGCTGAACTTCCAGCAAGACGCCTGTTTGCAGTGCGGATTGTGCAAGGGCATTTGCCCCGAGGATGCCATCACTCTGGTGCCGCAGTTCGATCTGAGCGACACGGCCCTGTCCCAACAGGTACTGAACGAGGAAGAGCCGTTTGCCTGCGTGGAATGCGGTGCGCTGTTCGGTGTGAAATCAACGGTCGAACGGATCATGGAGAAACTAGCGGGCACGCACCCGATGTTCGCGACTTCTGACAAGGCCCGAATGATCCAGATGTGCGACAATTGCCGTGTGAACGCGCAGTTTCAGCAAGAGGACAATCCGTTTCAGTCGAATCCGAAACCTAAGGTTGTTACGACCGAGGACTATTTTTCAAAAAGAAAGGATCATTGAAGCTGCAGCGGCTGGCCCAGATCAGCGGCGGTGAGGACCGAAACGAAGGCTAGAATTGCTTCCAACTCATCCAACGTTATCTCGACCGGGTGAATGGGCGAGGGGCGCTGCGGGTCAAATGGAGGCGTTAGACCTTCGATCTGTGTGAACGCAGGATGCGGGTTCAGCGCAAAGAACGCCTCGAACCTTTCGGACCAGTCCGGCATCCCGCGCAGCACTGCAAAAGAAGGCGTCGATCCCAACCCGTTCATTCGGTTCTTGGGTCCGATCACGTGGCACCTGCCGCAATGGGTCATCGAAAGTTCCTCACCCAACACTGCATTGCCATCGACCTTTGTTTCCTCTTGTCTTGCGGCAACCTCGAAACGGGCAGAGAACGGTACGCCTTGATCGGGGATAAAGCTTTCGACTGTGCGCTTGCCGATATCCGACAGCAACCAGTCTCGGAACCGTTCGTGTCTGGCGTCCGCTTCGATCCGCAGATGGTAAACGACACCATCGCGGGCAAAGACCGGATCCCCTGGCGGCGCGGTTTCCAGCACCAAAACGCCGCTATCATCGGCAATAACGCGTATCCCGGTCTTGAGAGAGAAGCGCGGAAGGATATGTTGCAACAGACCAGAGTCTGAAACTTCGGCCGGGGCGACAAGGCCCAGTGCCTCTTGCGACCAAGAGGGGGTGGCGGAGAGCGTCAGGCTCAGGCACAAAAGGACAACGCGCATGGCTTAACCTAACGGCCTGGCCCCAAATGCGTCAAATAAACAGAATAAGACGGAGACACATGCAATGAGCGGCGACCAAAGCCTGTTGATACGCGCGGTTCTGAAAAACGGGCCCATCAAAGGGAAAACCGCATGAGTGTTCGTGATGCGGTTCTGGCGAACCTGAAAAAGATCACCGACCCTGTGTCCGGTCAGGACATTGTAAGCGCCGGCGTGATCCGCGCGCTTAATGTCGAAGGTGACACCGTGCGCTTTGTGCTTGAGATCGACCCAAAACAGGCAGAACGGATGGAGCCGGTGCGCGCTGCCGCCGAACAGGCCGCCCAAATGGTGGACGGCGTTGCCAGCGTGTCGGCTATGATGACGGCGCATTCCGAAAAGGCCCCGCCGGACCTGAAACCCAAACCCAAGCCCTCGCAAACTGGACCGCAGGCGGTAGCGGGTGTGGACCGGATCATTGCCGTTGCGTCGGGCAAGGGCGGCGTGGGGAAATCTACGGTCTCGGCCAACCTGGCTTGTGCGTTGGCGGCCGAAGGGCGCCGCGTGGGTCTGCTGGATGCGGATGTTTATGGTCCGTCTCAGCCGCGGATGCTGGGTGTCTCGGGCCGTCCGGCCAGCCCGGATGGCAAGACGATCCTGCCGTTGCGCAATCATGGCGTGACCATGATGTCTATGGGTCTGATGACCAACGAAGGGCAGGCGGTTGTTTGGCGGGGTCCCATGTTGATGGGCGCGTTGCAACAGATGATGGGCCAGGTGCAGTGGGGCGCATTGGACGTGCTGATTGTTGACCTTCCGCCGGGCACAGGCGACGTGCAACTGACGCTGAGCCAAAAGTTCCAGGTGGACGGAGCTATCGTTGTGTCGACCCCGCAGGACGTTGCCCTGATTGATGCCCGCAAAGGGATCGACATGTTCAACCAGCTCAAGACGCCGATCCTGGGCATGATCGAGAATATGTCGACGCATATCTGTTCGAATTGCGGTCACGAAGAACATGTGTTCGGTCACGGTGGTGTCGCCACGGAAGCCAAGGAACTGGGCGTGCCGTTGATGGGTGAAATCCCTCTGCATCTGGACATCCGTGTGGCGGCGGATGGTGGTGCTCCGATCGTGGTCAGTAAACCCGAAAGCCCACAGGCCGAGGCTTTCCGCAAGATCGCACGGGACATGATCGCCAAAGGCAACGCATGAGCCTACCGGTTTTTCCGCCCTTGCTGACAGGCCATCCGGTTCAGGGCACAGAGGACCCGTTTGAACGTGCGCAGGCAATGGCGGCGCTGGGCTGCGATGCCGGTACGGTGGTTTACAACATTCAGGCCGACCGCCTGCGTGTTGCCATCGTTTTTGCGCCCGAGTTATCCCTGCAGGACGCAATGGCCATGCTGCCGCTATGTTCGGTGGGGTTCCAGAATGCCTTGGGCGCGCTGGCGCCACCCGAGGTTGCGGTGCATCTGGGCTGGGACGGGCTGATCTGTGTGAACGGTGCTAAATGCGGTTTGTTTCATGCGGCGGCTTCGACCGGAGACCCTGAACAGGAACCGGATTGGTTGGTGATTGGCTGGGAACTTGCACTACTGCAAACCGGTGACGCACCAGGGGAAACCCCTGATGTCACTGCGCTGTATGACGAAGGCTGTGCCGAAGTGTCGCCGGTGCAGCTGATAGAAAGCTGGTCGCGTCATATGCTGACATGGCTGAACCGTTGGCAAGAGGATGGCAATGCGCCGCTGCACGCGGAATGGATGGGGCTGCTACAAGGTGTTGGCGAACCCATTGAAGACACGGGTGTGTTTGTCGGAACGGATGAGCGGTTCGGGATGCTGATCCGTGACGGCGCTGACACACGACTGCGCCCGTTAACCGACGTGTTGGAGAACTGATGATGAAACTGGCCCGCGCAATTCACTTCGACGAAAGCGATATGAACGTGTTTCATTCCCCTGCGCGTACCGGTGAATGGTGCATTTCAGGGGGGTTCGAGTTCTCGAACTGGGGGCAGGGCGATCTGGAAGGCAGAGCGCGTCAGGCATTTGCCAATGGCTGGCTGGGGGTGGAAACCTTTGGCCGGGTGACCTTTGTGGCTGTTACCCAGATCGAAGAGGCTGAGGTTGAGTCAATCGCGCAAAGCCTGGCCCAGCACTTTGTGCAACTCTACGGCGCGCCCTCAGTTCAGGCGGCGTTGGGTGTAGCGCGCGCCGAAATCGAGCATATGAGCGAGCTGTGCGATGAACATGCCCCAAACACTCTTTTGACGGTTGCCCGAGAGTTATCCGAAACCGGCGTGCACGAGGCGTACCGGATCATCACACCGCAGGAAACGCAGCTAGATGCTCTGGCCGTTCACGGGACGCTTGACGAATAAACGTTACAGAAAGTCCGCGAACCCACCGAACTGACCGCGTTTGAAAATCAGACCCTTGCCGGTTCGGTACATCACCTTTTTCACCTCACCGACCAGAATCAAGTGATCTCCGGCTTCGTGTCTGGAATGCAAATGGCAGTCAAACCGGGCTAGGCAATCGGCAAGGTGCGGGCGACCATCGGGATCACTCAGCCATTCCGCATGCGAAAAATCCAACCCGTCGCGCGCAAACCGCAGCGCTTGGTCCTGTTGTTCCTGCGCCATTACATGGATTGCGTAGTGTGTGCAGGCGTGAAAAGCGTCGAACCTGTTGGAGTCGTTGGCCAGACACCACAGTACCAGCGGTGGATCCAGCGAAACAGACGAAAACGAGTTGACAGTGATGGCCCGCGGCCCCTGCGCGGTGTTGGTGGTGATAACCGTAACACCGGTTCCGAAACACCCCAGCGCTTCGCGGAAGGCGATGCTTTGATTGGGGGTGGGGGTAAAGGTCTTTTCGGTCATCGCGCGCTCATTTAGTGGTCGCGCATCAGGTGCCACGGCCTGTTGGAATTGTCCATGAAAAGCTGAATCCGGCCCGAACAAATCGAGGCTCAGTTCAGATCTTCCAATAGACGGCCATGCTTGCGGGTGGCTTCGATGACCTCGCCAAATGTGGTCATCCCACGTGCCTGAAGCATCGGCAGCATTTTAACCAACGCCTGGGCTGTGGCCACTGCATCGCCAAGGGCGGTGTGGCGCAGGTTCTCTGGGATGGTAATCTGCAACCTGTCGCACAAAGCATCCAACGTGTGCTGGTCGCTTGCTCCAAACAGAACGGCGGACAAAAGAACAGTGTCAAGAATAGGGTGATCCCAGTCCACATTCATACGCTTCGCATGGCGCCGCAAAAAGGCCATGTCGAAGGGGGCATTATGCGCCACGATCACCGCGTTGCGCGCGAATTGGTGAAAGACGCGCCCGGCCTCGCCAATGTCCGGCGCCCCTTCGACCATCCGGTCGTTGACCTTGTGTACCTTGGTCGAGGCTGCCGGAATCGGCATTCCGGGATCAACCAACATGTCCAGCTGTTCACCTTCGACGATACGACCGTTCACTACCCGCACCGCACCGATCTGCACGATCTCGTCCTTATGCGGCAACAGCCCTGTGGTTTCCGTATCAAACACAACAAAACACAGATCGGACAGGGCAAGGGTGTCAAACCTGTCCTCAGCATCGCTGTGCAACAGGTCGAAATCATAGACCAGAGGACGCGCCGCGTCGGGCGCGATATTGGCCGAGCTTTCATCGAACAGAAGCAGATACCCCGGCGCGTCACCCAGCGGTTTCATGCGGGCGCTATAGGTCTGGGCCCCGTCGATGCTGATCAATGTGCAGGTCACTTCGAGACCGGTTTTGGTCAGTTTCTTAAAAGCCTGTTCCAACGGCGCTGGCTGGAGGTATTCAAACAGCGAGGCGTTGAGGCGGGGATGGGCGATCTGTGCCAGTACTCCGGCGGCCTGTCCGTCATACAGAACGATTTTATGGGTTGGACTGGCCAGAACCATTGCCACGGGAATTTCGGTCAGAAGGGCGGTCAGCCTCTGTTTTTCGGCCGCCAGATGGGCGGTTTCGACGGCAACGGCTTCGGCCACATCCATGGTTTTGCCGGACAGTTGATCTGCCAGCCCCGCCGCTGCGGGCGCAAGGTCGCCCAGATAACGTGCGGCTTGCATATCGACATCTGTGCTGACACCTGCATGCGCGCGGGCCCGCAACTGCGCAGAGAGGCGTTCAATCGGTTTGGCGACATTATCATCAAACAGAAGCCAAACAGCGGCGATCAGGGCGACAAACCCAAATCCCATAAGGATTTCGGCAAAGACGAACGCGCTGGCCAAATCAGGATCGGCGGCACGCTGATAACTGATCCAAAGCGCGATTGAACTGACGGCCAGAGCGCCTGCAGCCAGCAGGCAGAAAAACAGAAAAATCCGCAGGCGCAGGCTTAAACGGCTCAGCATGTCACACCCCGCAGGTCGCCTCGATAACCGGATCATCGGCGTTGGCTTTGATCCAGTCGGCGTTTAACAGATGGCCGTCATCGCCAAACTCGGCCCCGTCCGCCAAATTGGCGCGGCTGTTATCGACACAGTTCACGGCCACCGGCATTTTAGACACCGGGGCCCAGCGGCCGAAGAAATACAGATCCACCAGACGCTGTTCGGGAACCTGTGTATTGGTGCGCACTGAGACGGTGTCGATGGCGGCGAAACGATCTACATACGGCACGGCGTAGGTCCATGGGCGATAGAAGGCACGGCTTTCAACCTCTTGTATGACTGTCAGGCCGTCGGGCAGGGTGCCGCGGGTTCGATCGTACCAGGAGTACTCGCTATTGATGGTCATGGCGATCATACCCAAACCTGCCGCGACCGGGGCGGCCCAACGCGGCAGGCGTCCGCCTGTCAGCTTGTTTACAACCATGACTACGCCTGCAAAAGCGATGCCTGCAAAGACGGTACCGATGAGTTCCAGAAACATTGTGTCTCTCCGAATTTCGGGCGCTTGGTCCCGTTCCGTGTGTTTTCAGTATTAGCCGAGCATACCCTTGCCATGACCAACAGCCGATTGCATCGTCTTTACGACAACAAAGGCGTTGCGAAGATGACTTCGCTCAAAGTCTGACAAGCACGATGGCGGCAGATAGTTGTCGGGTTTCTTACCGGACTTGACCAGCCTGACCTGATGTTCCAGCCGATTTTCGGCGATCAGGTCATACGCATCAAGCAAATCTCGCGCCCCTGAGGGACTGAGTACACCTGCAGCCTCGGCGGCCTTCAGGCGCGCGCGCGAGTTGGCCTCGGGCAATTGGCCCTGCAGGCTGTAGACGCGGGCCAGATCAACGACAGGCACGACGCCGTTATGCTTGAGGTCCAGTGTGTTTCTGTGCTCGCCCGACCGGATCGTCGCAAAGCCACGCAACAAGCCCAGCGGGGGTGTGTGTTTCAGCGAGTTCGAAATCATGTGCGCCACAAAGATCGAGTTCGCATTGGCGGCGGCCAGCGTGTCGGTCTGAAGGTTCGTGAACAGCTCGAATGTGCCGCCAATCGGGCGCAGATCAAACATGACCGAGGCCAGCATCTGCGCCTCTGGATTGGGTTTGGCGATCCAACCTTTGAAATAGGTGTGCCAGATGCGTACTGGCTGGCACCAACGCGGGTTAGTCGCCATCATGTCACCGGGGCAGTAAAAGTATCCGCAGGTATCCAGCCCATCGCAGACGAATTTCGCCAACGCGCCAAAGTAGGGCATGTCGTCCTTGGACACGCTGTCGTCCAGCATCAGGCAATTGTCTTGATCCGATACACCGGTTTGTTCTTGCCGGCCCTGCGATCCACAGGCCAACCATAGATACGGCACGGGCGGGGGGCCAAGTTTCTCTTCGGCCAGTGCAAGCAGACGCCGTGTGGCGGTATCGGCGATATCGGTGATCAGCCGGGTGACGATCTCATGTCGGTTCCCACTGGCCACAAGCTGTACCAGAAGCTGCGGAATTTCCGCCGTCACGTGCGCCATCTCCTGGGCTGATTGGGCGCGGGCAATGCGGCGGACAAGTTCGGCGGAATTGATGGCCTGATAATGGGTCAGGTCGGTCTGTGTCACGACGCCAACCAGCTTGCTGCCCTCACAGATGGGGACATGACCGATGCCACGCTCCATCATCACATGCAGTACGTCAGATCCAATGTCGGTCGGCGACAGGGTGATGGGGTCAGGGGTCATGATCTCGGCGATCAGCGTGGTCTCGGGCATACAATCCGCTACGTATTTCCCGGAAATGTCCCGCAGGGTCACGATGCCCACAAGTGCGTCATCTGAGGTCACGCATAGCGATGAGATATGGCGATCCCGCATCATTTGCGCTGCCTGTTGGACTGGTGTGCCAGGCGTGCATGTGGCGGGATCCTTGGCCATGAGGATGTCAATGGAACTGGTCGCCAAGCTTTGGGGGTCGGTCCGGACACCGCGTGTGCGATCAAAAAAGCTCGAGACAACTTCGTGCTCGCTGGCCAGGTCACGCACCAGGTCGGGTGCAAGCAGCATCAGAACCGAATGCTCCTGCGCCGAGGCGTTGGTGACCGCGCGGCCATCTTTGAAAAGGCCGCGCTCGCCAAAGGAATTGCGCAGCCCGAGATGAGACACGACTGCGCCGTTCTCGTCAGTGATTTCAACCTGTCCTTCGTAAATGATGAAGACGCCGGGCAGAGCATTGCCCAATTCGTATAGCGAGGCGTCTTGTTCGACCTCCAACACTTGGATCTGGCGGGCTGTGCTATCCAGCACATCCTGGGGCAGGGCGTCATAGGGGTGTACGGATTTTAGAAACCGGGTGATCTCATCATGGGACAGGGGCATGTGACAGTCCTGGGTTTCTGGTTAAGAATCCCGCCCGGTGGAGTGCCGGGCGGGAGTAGTCAGTCGAAAGACGCGGTCCTTGGACTGTGTCCAGGGTCCGCATCAGGCTCATTTGTTCTGAGCTGCGCCCGCGCCACGGGGAATACGCACGCTTTCGACCAATTCAACGATCTCCGGCGGAGTCTCTTTGGTCATGCCTGCAACGATGTAGGCGGTACCAAAGTTGATCATCGCACCGATGGCGCCGAACGAAGTCGACTTGATCGGACCCAAAAGCGGATCAGCATCGGTGAACGAGTTGGTGCCCGGAATGAACAGCCAGCCCTTATGCAGGAAGATGTAGACCAAAGTGACGGTCAGACCTGCCAGCATGCCAGCAACCGCGCCGGTGTTGTTGATGCGGGTCGAGAAGATCCCCATCATCAGCGCCGGGAAGATCGAGGCAGCCGCCAGACCAAACGCCAGAGCCACGGTTTGCGCCGCAAAGCCCGGTGGGTTCAGACCCAGGTAGGTTGCCACAACGATGGCCACGGCCATTGCGATCCGCGCCGCCAGCAATTCACCCTTTTCAGAGATCGACGGATTGATCGCACCTTTGACAAGGTCGTGGGACACAGCTGACGAAATCGCCAACAGAAGGCCCGCAGCGGTCGACAGAGCGGCCGCAAGACCACCGGCAGCGACCAGACCGATCACCCAACCCGGCAGGTTGGCAATCTCGGGGTTGGCCAGAACCAGGATGTCACGGTTGAACTTGGTCAACTCGTTACCAACCCAGCCTTTTTCCTCGGCGATAACGTTCATGGCATCGGACTTGTCGTTATAGTACTGGATTTTGCCGTCGCCGTTCTTGTCTTCCCAATCCAGCAGACCTGTTTTCTGCCACGTGGCCATCCAATCATAACGCGGATCGTTGTCGATATCTTCGACCGAAACCGCGCCACCTTCGATGCCGCCATTGGGCCACATCATATCACTGATGTTCAGACGAGCCATTGCGCCAACCGCAGGGGCGGTCAGGTACAGCAGTGCGATGAACACCAGCGCCCAACCGGCAGACCAGCGGGCATCAGCCACTTTCGGCACGGTGAAGAAACGCATGATGACGTGCGGCAGACCGGCCGTACCGATCATCAGCGACAGCGTGAACAGCACCATGTTCAGCGTGTCCGAGTGGTGGGCGGTGTATTCGTTAAAGCCCAGCTCGGTCACGATCGCATCCAGCTTGGTCAGCAGCGGTTCACCACTTGCGGTGTCGCCAAACAGACCCAGCGCCGGAACCGGCGTACCGGTCAGCTGCAACGAGATGAAGATCGCTGGGATAGTATAGGCGGTGATCAGCACACAGTACTGAGCGACCTGCGTATAGGTCACGCCTTTCATCCCACCAAACACCGCGTAGGCAAACACGACGCCGGCGCCAATCAACAGGCCAGATGTGTTGCTAACCTCAAGGAAGCGGCCAAAGGCCACGCCCACACCGGTCATCTGACCGATCACGTAAGTTACCGAGGCCACAATCAGACAGATCACTGCAACGATGCGTGCGGTTTGGCTGTAAAAGCGGTCGCCGATGAATTCCGACACGGTGTATTTGCCGAACTTGCGCAGGTAGGGCGCAAGCAGCAGCGCCAGCAGCACGTAGCCACCAGTCCACCCCATCAGGAAGGTCGAGTTGTCATAGCCGGTAAAGGCGATCAGGCCCGCCATCGAGATGAACGAGGCCGCTGACATCCAGTCAGCCGCTGTCGCCATACCGTTGGTGACCGGGTGAATGCCGCGACCCGCGGCGTAGAATTCAGATGTGGAACCCGCACGGGCCCAAATCGCGATGCCGATGTATAGCGCAAAAGACGCGCCGACAAACAGCAGGTTGATGGTAAACTGATCCATTGTCCCAGCGCTCCCTTATTCTTCTTCCACGCCGTATTCGGCGTCGAGCTTGTTCATGCGCCAGGCGTAGTTGAAGATCAGCACCAGAAAGACCAGGATTGATCCCTGTTGTGCAAACCAAAAGCCCAGATCGGTGCCACCGACGGCGATCCCCGACAGTAACGGACGCAGCAGAATGCCGAATCCAAACGACACCAGCGCCCAGATAACGAGGCTGATGTAGATTAAGCGCAGGTTGGCCTGCCAATAGCCCTTGTCGGACTCGGCAGTCTGCGCAGAGTTGGTAGATTGATCCGCCATTGCGGGTTCCTCCTTGCTTCCCTCTTGGGCGGCCCGCGCCCGACTCCTCCAGTGTCGCGGACCGCTTCCCGATTTAGCCAGACGCCATTGTCGGCATCAGGCAAGACTCCTCTGGTCCGCCAAGGCGGGTCCAACGAAGTATTCCTATTAAGGATCAAAGCCCTGTGGCTTTTCTCCTCCCCTTAATTCAGTGCGCCGCCGACGATCCCCTCCAGATCGATGGCGATGTCTTCGATCTTGCCCATGGCGTCGGTGCGTTTCAGCACATTCTGCGCATCGTAATAGGTAATCAGCGGTGCGGTTTGCGCGTGATACGCGATCAGCCGGGACGCCACGGTTTCTGCATTGTCATCGGCACGGCGATTGAATTCGGTGCTGCCGCAATTGTCACATGTGCCTTCGATCGCGGGTTTCTTGAACTGGTCGTGAAACCCTTCGCCACATCCAGCGCAAGTGTATCGGCCCGAGATGCGGATCACCATTTCTGCATCTTCAACTTCGAGGCTGACCGCAGCGCTGATCCTTTGCCCGTTCTCAGCCAGCAACGCGTCGAGCGCTTGCGCCTGCACAGTGGTGCGCGGGAAGCCATCCAGGATGACGCCCTTGGAGCAGTCACGCTCGGCCATGCGATCGCGCAGTATGGCGATGACAATTTCATCGCTGACCAGTTCCCCAGCCGCCATCACGGCTTTGGCGGCCTTGCCCGCGTCGGTGCCGGCAGCAACCGCGGCCCGCAGCAGATCACCAGTGCTCAGTTGCACCAGACCGAACTTGTCTTCCAGCATGCGCGCCTGTGTGCCCTTCCCAGCGCCCGGAGGGCCGAGAAGGATCAGAACAGCAGGTGTGGTGGTTATGGAAGCGTCCATCACGTCCTCACTTTCCCGCGCGGTTTTCGATCAGGTCTTCGACGACTGACGGATCCGCCAGCGTCGACGTGTCACCCAGGCTGCCAAAGTCATTCTCGGCAATCTTGCGCAGGATACGGCGCATGATCTTGCCCGAGCGGGTCTTGGGCAGGCCGGGGGCCCACTGGATCACGTCGGGCGAGGCAATCGGACCAATTTCGGTCCGCACCCAAACGCGCAGTTCCTTGAGCAGATCGTCGCTGGGTTCGCGGTCATTCATCAAAGTGACATAGCAGTAGATGCCTTGCCCTTTGATTTCATGGGGGTAACCGACAACCGCAGCCTCGGCTACCGCGGCGTGTGCGACCAACGCACTTTCCACCTCGGCGGTGCCCATGCGGTGACCTGAGACGTTGATCACGTCGTCGACACGACCGGTGATCCAGTAATCGCCGTCCTCGTCCCGGCGGCACCCGTCGCCGGTGAAGTAATAGCCTTTGTAATCCGAGAAATAGGTTTTCTCGAACCGCTCATGATCGCCCCAGACTGTGCGCATCTGACCGGGCCAGCTGTCCTTGATGCACAACACGCCTTCGACGCCGTTGCCGTTGATCTCGACGCCGGATTGCGGGTCCAGAACGACCGGTTCGATACCAAAGAACGGCTTCATGGCCGAGCCGGGCTTCATCGCGTGGGCGCCGGGCAGGGGGGTCATCAGATGACCACCGGTTTCGGTCTGCCACCAGGTGTCGACGATCGGGCAGCGTCCGCCACCAACAACGTCATTGTACCAGTTCCACGCTTCGGGGTTGATCGGCTCACCCACGGTGCCCAGTGTTCGCAGGTCACTCAGATCGCATTTCTCGACCCACTCATTGCCTTGGCCCATCAAGGCGCGCAAGGCGGTGGGGGCAGTATAGAACTGGTTGACCTTGTGCTTTTCGCAAACCTGCCAAAAGCGGGATGCATCCGGATAAGTTGGAACCCCTTCGAACATCAGCGTGGTCGCGCCATTGGCCAGCGGGCCATAGACGATATAGCTGTGCCCGGTGACCCAGCCGACATCAGCAGTACACCAATACACATCGCCGTCGTGGTAATCGAATGTGATCTCGTGGGTCATCGCGGCATACACCAGATAACCGCCGGTGGTATGTACCACACCTTTTGGCTGACCGGTCGAACCCGACGTATACAGAATGAACAAAGGGTCTTCGGCATTCATCTCGGCCGGCGCGCAGTAGTCACCCGCCTCCAAAGCCATTTCGTTATAGTCATAGTCGCGACCCGAGACCCAGGTTGTTTGCCCGCCGGTGCGTTTGACCACCAGACATTTCACCGAGTCCTTGGTGTGCAGCAGCGCAGCGTCCGCGTTTGACTTTAACGCGGTCTTACGACCGCCCCGTGGAGCTTCGTCGGCAGTAATAACCACCTTGGCATCACACCCATTCACCCGCGCTGCCAGAGCGTCCGGGGAAAAGCCCGCAAACACGATTGAGTGGATGGCACCAATGCGTGCGCAGGCCAGCATAGCGTAAGCGGCCTCGGGGATCATGGGCAGGTAGATGACCACACGGTCGCCCTTTCGTACGCCCATAGATTCCAAAATGTTGGCCATCCGGCACGTACGACGGTGCAATTCCGCATAGGTGATATGCTGGGCCGCATCGTTTGGATCGTCCGGTTCCCAGATAATGGCGGTCTGGTCGCCGCGCGCTTTCAGGTGACGATCCAGGCAGTTGGCCGAAACATTCAGCGTGCCGTCGGCGTACCAGTTTATCCCGACCGACCCAAAATTATAGCTGACGTCTTTGACTTGCGAATAGGGTTTGATCCAGTCGATCCGCTTACCCTGTTCGCCCCAGAAGGCGTCAGAGTCTTTGATCGATGCCTCATACATTTTGGTGTATTTGTCGGCATCTACATGAGCACGCGCAACAGTCTCTGCATTTGGTGGATAGACATTTGCACCTTGCTGGGCAGCGGTTGTCATACTGAGGCTCCTCCCTCTTGACTGAATTTCACTGGACCGACGTTTACCTAAATGTTGGGTGTCGTCGATCTTGTTTCTCCCCGAGACGAATAATACCGGGAACTGAAAACAATGAAATAAATTACAGAAATTCATGGATTAGTTTGTAAAGAAATTTTTCTACGCAACGTAAGTTTGTAAACATTATCGAAAAATGTAAAAATAAATGAACTTAAACAATTGTTTAGATGTAATGGAGATTTTGCACGGTTTACGCAAAAAGATGCCAGATCCTACGCGCACCAGACTCTCCTTTTAGTTGTTAGCGTATGACTGCGATCATAGAGCGTCCCGCTGAAACCCGTGCGGGGTTGGCAGTTTTCAATGTTGGCGCTAGCTTTGGGGCAAGCGCTCGGACATAGGGGCGCTCAATAGGGAGAAATCACGATGAAAAAGATGTTGAGCGGTGCTGCCGTCGCCGCTTTGGGTGTTGCGTTCGTCTCAGAGGCTGCGGCAACCGAATGGAATGCTTCGGTCTGGGGCAAGCGCCGTGCCTTTACCGAACATGTTGAAAAACTGTCTGAGCTGGTCAGCGAAAAAACCAATGGCGATTTCACGATCAATGTCAGTTATGGCGGCTTGTCCAAGCCGCGTGAGAACCTTGATGGTATTGAAATCGGTGCCTTTGAGATGGCTCAGTTCTGTGCCGGATATCACCGCGACAAGAACCGCGCGATCACGGTGCTGGAACTGCCGTTTCTGGGTGTGAATAACCTGGACGAGGAGGTTGCCGTCAGCCACGCGGTCTACGATCATCCGGCTGTCAAAGATGAAATGGCGCAGTGGAATGCACGCATCATCATGACCTCACCCATGCCGCAGTACAATCTGGTCGGCACAGGCGATCCGCGCGATGAACTGGCAGACTTTGACGGTATGCGCGTGCGCGCGACAGGTGGCTTGGGTCAGGCGTTTGAAGCTGTCGGCGGTGTTCCAACCTCGGTCCCCGCAACCGAAGCCTTCAACGCCATGGAATCCGGCGTAGTGGATACGGTAGCCTTTGCCCAGCATGCTCATTTGTCGTTTGGCACGATCAACGAGGCCGACTGGTGGACCGCCAACCTGAATCCAGGAACCGTGAACTGCCCGGTTGTGGTGAATATCGACGCCTACGAGGCGCTGCCCGCTGAACACCGCGAGGCGCTGAACAGCTCGATTGACGAGGCAATTGATCACTACCTTGCCAACTACGGCGGCCTGCTGGAACAGTGGGATGGCGTTCTGTCGGAAAAAGGCGTCGAGAAGGTTATGATCGACGAAGCCGTGCTGGAAGAATTCCGCACGACGGCGGCTGACCCGATCCGCGAAAAGTGGATTGCGGACATGTCTGCCCAGGGCATTCCTGCGCAGGATCTTTATGATCTGGTTCAGGTCACGCTCAAGCAAAAGCGTGGCGGCAACTGATCGCATAATCCGGGTGCCTGACCGGGCACCCGGACACCAATCATAATAACAGGGGACCACCGGAATGGCAGGACAGGCCACGGTGTTGGAGGATGGCAGCCGCCTCAGTCGGCTGGACCATCTTCTGCTGGGGGTAGAACGGTTTCTGGCACTGATCAGCGGGCTTGCCGTCTTCGGGCTGATGGTGCTTGCCGTCGTCTCGGTCAGCGGGCGCAACGCGATAAACGCGCCGCTGCCGGGTTATGTGGACTGGATCGAACAGGCGATGCCATTGATCGCCTTTCTGGGCGTATCCTTTGTGCAGCGCGACGGCGGGCATATCCGGATGGATATTGTGATTTCACGCCTGCGAGGCCGCGCGCTTTGGCTGTTCGAGCTGATTTCGGTGGTTTTGATCCTGGTACTGATGTTGGCGCTGGTCTGGGGCAGTTGGTCCCATTTCGACCGATCCTTCGATTTTGGCGCTCCGATGTGGAGCCGCGACAGCTCGATCGACATAGGCATCCCACTGTGGCCGGCCAAGCTGCTGGCGCCGGTGGCGTTTTCAGTGCTTTGCGCGCGACTGATACTGCAGATCTGGGGATATGGCCGCGCGTTTGTACTGGGGTTGGAGAACCCGGTGGCTGTACCGTTGATACAGGACACCGCGGCGCAGGCCGCTGCCGAGGCTGAGCAATTCGAAGGGCAGGACTAGCGCATGGACACGATTGAAATTGGCCTGTGGGTCACGGGTGTTCTGCTTGTTTTGGTCGTCACCGGAATGCGCGTGGCTTTTGCGGCCGGTCTTGCGGGGCTGATTGGGCTGGTCTGGATTTTCTGGGCCAAGTTTGGCTATGATCCCGACCGATTTGGCAAAGCGCTGACCGTCGCCGTCAAAACGGCGGGTCAGGTGCCTCATTCAAAAGTGGCGTCCCATACGCTCAGCCTGATCCCGACATTCATTCTAATCGGCTACCTTGCGTATTACGCAGGTTTGACCCGTGCGTTGTTTGAGGCCGCAAAACGCTGGGTCGCCTGGGTGCCGGGGGGGCTTGCTGTTTCAACGGTGTTTGCAACGGCCGGGTTTGCCGCCGTGTCAGGCGCGTCCGTGGCGACCTCAGCCGTGTTTGCCCGGATCGCGATCCCCGAGATGCTGAAGGTCGGATATAACAAGCAATTCGCAGCCGGGGTCGTTGCCGCAGGCGGTACGCTCGCCTCGCTGATCCCACCTTCGGCGATCCTGGTGATCTATGCGATTATTGTCGAGCAGGATGTCGGTAAACTCTTGCTGGCCGGTTTCATCCCCGGCGCTTTTTCAGCAATCGTCTATGGCGTTTTGATTGTGGGCATCGCGGTGATTTTCAAATCGGTTGGCCCACCGGTCAAAGGGTTCACGTGGAAGCAACGGTTCGCGTCCTTACCTGGTGCGTTCCCAATCGTGGCTGTGATCCTGATCATAATCTGCTTTGTCTACAATCCGTTTGGCGAAAAGGCCTGGGGCACGCCAACAGAGGGCGGGGCAATCGGTGCCTTTATTGTCTTTTGCTTTGCCCTGTTTCACGGCATGCGCTGGACCGAGTTGAAATCAGCCCTGCTGGAAACAGCCAAGCTGACCGCCATGATCTTCTCGATCATCTGGGGTGTGTTGATTTACGTCCGATTCCTGGGATTTGCCGACTTGCCGGGCGCGTTTTCCGACTGGATCACTTCGTTGGAAATGTCACCTATGCTGATCCTGATCTGCATCCTGCTGGCCTATGCTGTGCTTGGCATGTTCATGGACGCCATTGGGATGCTGTTGCTGACCCTGCCGGTTGTTTACCCGGCCGTTATGGCCCTGAACGGAGGCGAAGCCGTCAGCGCGGCCGACAGTGCCTTTGGAATGTCCGGCCCAATGTGCGCGATCTGGTTTGGTATTCTGGTGGTTAAAATGGCCGAGTTTTGTTTGATCACGCCTCCCATTGGTCTGAATTGCTTTGTCGTGGCTGGCGTGCGCCCGGACCTGAGCGTGCAGGACGTCTTCAAAGGCGTCACTCCGTTTTTCATCGCGGACGGGGTCACAATCGCTCTTTTGGTGGCCTTTCCAGGCATTGTGTTGTTCTTGCCGTCGCTCGCTGGCTGACAGGTCATAAAATGCGAGGCTCTGCCTCGCGCTCCGGGATACTTTTAGCCAGATGAAGGATCGGATCCCCTGCTTCATCTGGCAAAAAATATCCCGGGGGAGTCGCCCGTAGGGCGGCGGGGGCAGCGCCCCCGTTTCCCGGCCGCTATCCGGCCCGCATCAGCATTCCGAACAGATCGCGAGGATCATCTGGATCGGCTAGCATATCCAGAGCCACATAGAAATCAGTGCCTTCAATGGCGGATTTGATGTAGCATAAGGCCGAGAAATCTTCGATCGCAAAACCGACGCTGTCGAATAGAGTGATCTGCCGGTCGTCACGACGCCCATTGGCTTGCCCGGTCATGACCTGCCACATTTCAGTGACCGGGTGGTCGTTTTCCAGCGCTTGAATCTCGCCTTCGACGCGGGTTTGTTCGGGGTATTCGACGAAAATGTCGGATCGCAGCAGAATGTCGCGGTGTAGTTCGGTTTTGCCTGGGCAATCGCCACCAATGGCGTTGATATGCACGCCAGGCCCGACCATGTTGTCAGTCAGGATCGTTGCGTTTTTCTTGTCTGCTGTGCAGGTCGTGATGATATCGGCGCCCTCAATGGCGTCCTCGGGTGTTTTGCACTGTACGATGGTCAGTCCTGAACCCAGTAGGTTTGCAGCGCATTTTTTGGTGGCATTGGGGTCGGTGTCATACAGACGCACTGTTTTGATACCGCACATCGCCTTGAAGGCCAGGCACTGGAATTCCGACTGTGCTCCATTACCGATCATGGCCATGACGGACGAGGATTTTGGTGCCAGATAGCTGCCTACCAGCGCTGAGGTTGCCGCTGTGCGCAAAGCTGTCAGCATGGTCATCTCGGTCAGCAGGGTAGGGTAGCCGGTGTACACATCGGCCAACAGGCCAAACGCAGTCACGGTCTGCAACCCCTCGGACGTATTCTTGGGGTGGCCGTTGACGTATTTGAACCCGTACGCCTCGCCGTCTGAGGTGGGCATAAGTTCGATCACCCCGTGCGGGGAATGGGCCGGAATACGGGGAGTTTTGTCGAAGCTTTCCCAGCGTTTGAAATCGGCTTCGATCCGGGCAGCGATTTGTGTGATCATTTTCTCAAGCCCGACGTGATGCACAAGACGCATCATGTTGTCGACGGAAACAAACGGCACCAGGGCTTTTTCGGAAGGTTGCATCAGGGTCTCCTATCGGCGGGAAAGATGAATGCCGGCGATCATGCAGCGCACTGACCCTCCGGCTGTTTCTATCGTTGGGATCGTCAGCGGCAGCGTAGTAGCGCTGGCTTTGATGACTTCAATTTGCTGGGGTGTCAGCGCGTCCAGGGCGCGAGAGGACAGGGCCAGTACGAGGCCGTTGTTCCCGCTGAGTTCGATTGCGTTACCGGCGAAATCGGCAATCTGTTCGTGGGACAGGTCGATGACAGTGCGACCAGATTCTTCCAGGCGCGCCCGAACGGTGGCACGTCGGTCGAGATCGGTGATCATGTTCAGACAGATCAGCGCATAATGCGTACCGATCCCCATCAGAACATTGGTGTGATAGACGTCTCGGCCTTCGGCATCCCGGGCTTCGAAGGCAATTGGTTCATAGTTGAAATGTGTGCAGAACCGTTCCAGCAAGACCGGATCGGCCCGGTTGGATTTGACCGTATAGGCGATGCGCCCAACGTGATCGAGAACCATGGCGCCGGTGCCCTCAAGCGCCAGGTTGTCCTGTTCCAGGCCGGAGTAATCTATGACGTCCTGAACGCGGTATTCCTGTTTTAGAAGTTCAATAACGTCGCTGCGCCTTTCGCGCCGACGTGACGGGACAAACATTGGGTAGATCGCCACATGCCCGCCGGGATGGGTAGAAAACCAGTTGTTGGGAAAGACGCTGTCCGGTGTGTCCTGCGTGCCGTGATCGTCAAAAACATGAACGGTAACACCTGCCGCGCGCAGTTGTTCAACGGCCCGGTCATGCTCATCCCGTGCGGCAGTCGAGGTTGCCTTGGCGGATCGGTTCGCCAGCGTCTGAAATGCGTTGTCATCGCGGGTTTCGGGGTTCGAAGCAAAGGCATGGGGGCGAACCATGACCACGGCGGACGGGGATTGCAGGGAATTCATCAGAAACTCCGGGTTGGGCGGTCGAAGATGCGACGCCCCAGCAAAGAGGCCGCAAGATCAACCATCAACTTGGCAGTGCGGCCCCGTTCGTCGAGAAACGGGTTTAGCTCGACCAGATCAAGCGAGCAGACAAGGCCGCTTTCGTGCAGCAGTTCCATGGCCAGATGCGCCTCGCGTTCGGTTGCGCCACCGGGGACCGTTGTGCCCACAGCAGGCGCGACCGAAGGGTCGAGGAAATCAACATCCAGCGAGACATGTAGGATGCCGTTTGCCTGCCGCACCCGGTCAAGAAAGGCCAACAGGGGAACTTTGATTCCGTGTTCATCAATGCTGCGCATATCCGCGAGCATGGCGTGATCCTGCTCTAGCCGGGCGCGTTCAGCCGGGTCAACGGACCGCAGACCGATCATGCCTACGCGATCGGTCGGAACGGGGGCTGTTACCGGCGGAAAGGCGTCAAACCCGGGCTGGCCGGTGAAATAGGCGACGGGCGTGCCATGCAGATTGCCACTGCCGGTGCTGTCTGGCGTGTGGAAATCGCTGTGGGCGTCCAGCCACAACACAAACAAGGGGCGATCAATCTGTTGGGCATGGATAGCCATGCCTGCAACCGTACCCATCGACAGGGCATGGTCGCCACCCATGAAAATTGGCAGACCCTTCGGGGCAGTGTTATGTGCCGCTCGGGTTAAAGCGGTGGTCCAGCCGATGCAGTCGGGCAGGGCGAAAAGATGGTCGTGATCCGGTACATTCGTTGCGTCCGCGCTGACATCACCGATATCGGTGACTGAATGCTCCAAATCCGCCAGCGCCTGTTCCAGCCCGGCCACCCGATAGGCATCGGGCCCCATCCGGCACCCTTGTCTGCGTTTGCCCGCATCCATGGGGGCGCCAACTAAAATCACGTGTTTTTTGTCCATATGATTATCTAAGCTGCCGGGATGCCTTGCGAGAAGAGGGCAAAATGTTCAAAATGAAACCCGGTGATACGAAATGAGAAGTGATTATGGACGATTTGGATAGTCGATTGCTCAACGCGTTGCATCGGGATGCTCGGGCCTCGTTATCCGAGCTTGCGGAAACGCTGGGGGTCACCCGCACAACGGTGCGCAGCCGGTTACAACGCCTCAAACAATCCGGTGAGATCGTGGGCTTCACAGTTCTCACCCGGCAGGACGTGGCTGAAAGCCCGGTGCGCGGGTTGATGATGCTTGAAATCGAAGGGCGCGGGACCGAGCGGACGATGGCCAGAGTCGCCGCCATGCGTCAGGTGCGCGCCGTGCATTCCACCAATGGCAGCTGGGACTTGATCGCCGAGATCGGCACCGAAACGCTGGCGGAATTGGATGAAGTTCTGTTTCAGATACGGCGGATGGAGGGGGTCACGCGATCGGAAACCAACCTGTTGCTGTCCACCCGAAAAGGTCGGGTCTGATCCGTCCTGTAGCGCTTTGAGGTTCAAAGAAAATGTGCAAGGATCGACCTGCGCCATACATTCGCGTGCAGGATCATTTTAGTGCCTGAGAGCAGGAAAAAACCATGACTGATCAGCAGACAGACAAAGAACTCTGGGCTGTTCGCTGGGCCGAGCGGGTCACAAAGGTCCTGGAAAAGCCGTGGATCAAAATCGCGATCCCGATTCTAGTGACGCTAATTGCGCTGACCGTACTGCATGAGCTGTCCTCGCACGTGAAATGGTCCGACGTTAAGACCGACGTGGCTAACACATCGTGGAAGCTGATGTTCTTTGCTCTGTGCTGGACAGCGGTCAGCTTTGTGTCCTTATCCATGTATGATGTTTTGGCGGTTCAAAGCGTGGCCGACGGCGAGGTGCCATTGCCCGTCGCGGGCATGGCCGGAGCCAGTGGGTACGCAGTGTCGAACTGCCTTGGGTTTTCGTACATTACCGGTACAGCTATTAGATACCGCATCTATGCCTCGCTTGGGCTGGATCTGAGCAGGGTCGCCGGCGTCATTGCGACCTCATGGATTGCGTTTTGGTCTGGGTTGGTTTTGTTGCTTGGCATCCTGTTGACGCTGCATCCAGATGGGATTTCCAAAGTTCTTCCGATCAGCGACACGGTAGAAACCATAATTGGACTGTGCCTGCTGGCGGGTCTGGCGACCTTGTTCTTATGGCTCGCCAAGGGCGGGCGCAGGCTGGCCTATGGCGGGGTTGGGTTCAACTTGCCCGGTGGCAAGTTGTCTGGCCTGCTGACAATAGCCGCAATCGGAGACCTCTTTGGCGCGTCCATGGCGCTGTACGTTCTAATGCCGGATGACCTTGGTGTCGGCTATCCGTACTTCTTCACGATCTACATTGGGGCCATCGCAATTGGCATCCTCAGCCATGCGCCGGGCGGCATAGGTGCGTTTGAGGCCACGTTGATCGCCGGGCTGGGAGCGTCGGGGCGGTCGGACGTCATCGCCGCGCTATTGCTTTATCGACTGGTCTACACGTTTTTACCCTTTGCGATTGCAACCCTCTCGATTGCGGTGGCCTCGGCCCTGACACATCGCCATCACATCAGTGGCGCGGCCACGTGGGTATACCGCGCGATCCGCCCAATTGTGCCGATGGTTGCCGCCGGAGTGGCGGCTGTGGCCGGGGTTATCCTGCTGGTGTCGGGTGCTTTGCCTTCCAGCAGCCAAAGCCTGGGTGTGTTGCGGGATTTCCTGCCTCTGTCCTTTGTAGAGGCCTCACATCTGGCGGGCAGTGCCGTGGGCGTTCTTCTGATCCTTGTCTCACGCGGCTTGTTCCGCAAGCTTTACCGTGCCTGGATTGCGGCCATGCTGTTGATGGTGATTGGCTTCGTCGCCTCTCTGACCAAAGGGCTGGATACGCATGAGGCGATCAGCATGTTGGCCACCATCGCGCTGCTGGCCACGTTCCGGGGGGCGTTCTACCGCGTCAGTGGTGCATCGATTTTTCGCCTGAACATCCCGTGGCTGGTTAGTGTGGTGGCTTTGCTCGCGGTCATCTTCTGGGTCGGACTATTTGCCTATTCCCATGTCGAATACCAGAATTCCCTGTGGTGGGAGTTCGCCTGGAATGGCGATGCTTCGCGCTTTTTACGCTCCAGCCTTGTGGTTGCGGTCATTCTGGGGGTTGTGGCTGTGAACTCTCTGTTCGGACGCGAAATCCCACCCCCGGTGCGAACTGAAATCCCGCCTGTGGTCGAGCGGCTTGTGATGGAGAGTGAGGATACCGAATCTCAAATTTCACTGACCGGTGACAAGCAGTTTCTGATCGCGCCGGACGACACAGCGTTTATTGCCTATGCCGATACTGGCAACGCGCTGATCAGCAAGGGTGAGCCGGTAGGTGACGAAACAGCCGGTCAGCAACTAATTTGGCAGTTACGCGAAATGGCGGATCGCGAAGGCAAGCTGTGTGCGTTTTACAGTGTTTCGACCAAATACCTGCCGACCTTTCTGGATCTTGGCCTGTCGATCCTGAAAATCGGCGAGGTCGCGCGCGTGCCGCTGAAAGATTTCTCTCTGGATGGAAAACCCCGCAAGCGATTTCGGCAGGCCAAGAACCGGGCAGAGCGTGAAGGTTATGTGTTTGAAATCATTCTCAAGCAAGACCTAAGCCCGGTCCTGCCAGAACTACGCAAAATCTCTGACGCTTGGCTCGAACGTAAGGCTGGCGAGGAAAAGGGTTTTGCCCTGGGTGGGTTTGATGACGATTACCTGTCCTATTTCGACCACGCCGTGCTGCGCAATGGCGATACCGGACAGATCATGGCATTTGCCAACTTGTTTCAGGGCGGCAACAAATCCGAGCTGTCACTGGACCTGATGCGGTATGAGCCTGACAGCCCAAGCTTTGTCATGGACGCGCTGTTTGCCGAGATGATGGCGTGGGGATCAGAGCAGGGGTTCCAGTGGTTCTCGCTGGGGGCTGCGCCGTTTTCCGGGATTGAGAACCGGCAGCTGGCCTCATTCTGGAACCGCGTGGGCGGCTTTGTCTACGAGCATGGAGAGCAGTTTTATCACTTTGAAGGGCTGCGGTCGTTCAAGCAAAAGTTTGAACCGGACTGGAGCCCGAATTACCTGGCCAGCCCCGGTGGCCTGGCGGCACCCCGCATTCTGTATGAGGTGAATATCCTGATCTCTGGCGGCTTGCGCGGCCTGACCAAGTAAGCGTCAGTTCAGGCTGGCGCGCGTTGGGTCTTGTTGCAGCAGATCGCCCCAGTCGGTGCGATAGGCCATCTCGGCCAGCACGGTTTCAGGCAGGAATTCCTGATTCTGACGGATCTGCCAGCCACCACCCAGCCCCTTGTAGACCGCGACCAGATTGCTGGACACTTCCTGCCGTGCCTGGATCAGGTTGGCCTGAGACCGCAATAATGCAGTTTGGGTGTTCAAAATACGAGAGTAACTGGCAGCACCATCCCGGTATTGATCAATCGCAATTTCTGACGCTTTGCGTGAGGCGGCGACGCTGTTTTCGTAGAATCCCACCTGCTTGCGGGATTGGGCATAGGCCACCATCGCGCTTTCAACCTCGGAATAGGCGGTCAGGACTGTGTTCTGGTAGTTGGCGATCAGTGCCTGATAGGCCGCATCCTGTGCCCGGACGTTGTTCTTGATCCGACCGTAGTTCAGCACATTCCAGACCACGCCGGCATTGGCTAGCCCGGTTGTGCTGGCCGACGAAAACAGATCTCGCCCGCCAGAGGCCTGCAGCCCGATTGCGCCGGACAGAATGAATTGCGGGTACAGGTCTGCCAGCGCTATTCCAACTTGCGCCGATTGGATGGCAGCCGCCAGTTCAGCCGCGCGCACATCCGGGCGGCGGCGCAACAACTCGGCCGGGACGCCGACGGCTACGTTGGACCGGGCCGAGGGGATGCGTCCCGAGTTGCCCAGAAGGCTGGTCATACGCGACGGGGTTGTTCCCAGCAGAACGGCCAACGCATTCTTGGCTTGTTGCAGATCGCTTTCAATCTCGGGCACCAAGGCCTTGGTGTTGTTCAACAAAGCCCGCGACTCCTGAACGTCCAACTCGGTCGTCACGCCATTATTGAAGCGCAATTCGGTCAGGTCGGCGGATTCTTGTTGCAGTTGGATGTTCTCGCGGGCCACAGCAAGGGACTCCTGCAACGCACGGATATTGACATACAGCGCCGCCACATCGCCTGTCAGTGTCACCAGTGCGTCGTCATAATTGGCCACTTGCAGGGCCAGATTGGACCGGGCGGCCTGAACACCGCGCCGTTGCTGGCCCCATATGTCCAATTCCCACTGCGCGTCGAACCCAACCTGCGAGGTCGAAAATTCGGTATCCAATGGGATAATCCGGTTGATATCCGCAATCGGATTTAGGTTCTCACTGATTTGCCGCCGTTGGATCGAACCACCGATGGCTTGGGATTGGGGGTAGAGCTCTCCGAAAGCGATGCCCAATTGTGCGCGGGCCTGTAGAACACGAGCACCCGCGACCTGCAGATCGAGGTTCTGGGCATAGGCCTGAGCGATCAGCTTGTTCAGGGTGGGGTCGTTGAATGTCTGCCACCATTTCACCACCGGCGCGCTGCGCGAGGTCAGACCGCTTTGACCAGTGCTGGGGCTGTTGACCTCGATCCATTGCTTGACGACCGGAGAGTTCGGCCGCACGAAATCCGGGCCAACAGGCGTGCAGCCCACCAGCAGTGCCGCACAAAGGGCTGTGCCCATCAGTCTGCTGTAAAGTCTGGCCCGTGCCATGATGTCAGTCCTCAGATATCCAGGGGTCGGATGAAGTTGGCGAAGGAATACAAACGGATATTGATACGCCGCAGGAACTCAAAGCTTTTGCCTTGTCCGGTATAGATTGCCACCGCCGCATGCCCGCCCGCAGGGAAGGTATGCTTGTCGGGGATGTCGACCGAGATTTGCACCGCAATGCGCCCCGGCAGTTTGGGCAGTTCAAAGCCGGGCAGGCGGCCAGAAGGCAGGTACTGTCCCTGGCGCGTTGCCCACCAGATAGCCTCGACCTTGCCGGTCAGGATTTCTCCGGGATAGAGATCGAGGGCAACCTCGACCTCTTGGCCGGGTTCGACAAACTTCAAATTCTGTTGACGGTAGGTTGCCAGAATATAGGGGTTGTCCTTGGTCACAAAGCTGGCGATCGCGCCCAGTCGGATATCTCCTACGACAAGTCCAGGGCGGGCCTGTTGTGACACGATCATCCCGTCTTCGGGCGCATAAATTGTCGTGTTCTCCAGAAAATACTCGGCTTTTTCCAGCTGCGCCTGCGCTTGCAGGATACCCGTGTTCACCCCGTCGATCTGTGAATTCAGGGCAAGCTGAGCCTTTTCTAGATTGGCTTCGGCCTCTTTGACCAGGGCCTGATCCTCGGTGACCTGTTCGTCCCATCGGTCGAGCTCATCCTGACGCGCACCGCCAGCTGGCACGAGGTTCTCATAGCGCGCCTGCTGTGTCCGGGCATATGCCAACTGCGCGTTGGCTCGTTCAATGGCCTCGGAGGCGGCAATCACGTCCTGTTCCAGGATTTTGGCGTTCTGTTCAGCCGCGACCAACTGGGCTGTGGCTTCTTCAACCTCAAGCGCAAATACAGTGTCGTCAAAGCGATAAAGCGGATCGCCCTTCTTTACCTCGGTATTGGGTTCCACCAGCACCTCGGTCAGGATCGTCGGTTCAGTCAGCCGGGGCACAATCTGAATGGTCGAGCGCACAACATGGCTGTCGATCGAGAAGGGCTGAAAGAACCGCAACGCGACCAGAAAGATCAGCAGCAGATGGGCGCCAACCCAGAACGAGACGATCCCCCAAGTGATGTTGAATTTCAGCCATTTAGCTTTGAAGAAAATGAACCAGACGAAAATGATGTAAAACAGCGTAATGCCGAGGGCGACAAACATATTCTGCGACTTCCTTTGGCTTTAGCTTTTCTGCGTCTCGTCAAGATCCAGCGGATCGCGGTATTCTTCGGTCAATTCGCCCCCCAGTCGTTTGATCTCTTTGCGCACTGCGTCACGTTCATCTTCGGGCAAGCGGCGAATATCGACTGTGGTTCCGTCGTGGAAGGCCCAGATAAACGCGTGCACCCAGGGAACGATGGCCAGAAATCCCATCCATCCCATGATTTTTACGGCCTCGGCGTGGGGGTGGTTGCGTTTGATCGCAATACGCCCGGGCAGCCCCATGATGAACAGAAAAAGCCCCATGACGGCGCCCAGCAGAAGAATCAGCGCCACAAATGTTAGATAGTCATAATAGCCTAGCGGCTGCCCCAGTAGTCCCATGCTCGCGCCTCCTTTGGAAGGTTGTCTCATCCTCAGTTGTTGGTGTCCAGTTCGTCAATCACTTTATGGTTGAACGTAGGGTCTAGGCGTGGCTACCCAGATTGTCGCTTGACCGAAGCTGACAGAAAACCCCCGCTTTGGTCAGCCGCACAGTACCAGTCTGGTGCCCCAGTCGGCGCATTTACTGGCCAACTCATCCGGCAGTGGGAAATCAGTATAAAACACGTCGACCTCAGACATTGACGCGATCCGGGCGGGTGCGGTCCGTTGAAACTTGGACTGATCCGCTACTAGACAAGTTTTGCGGGCCTGCGCGATGATGGTTTGGCTGACCCGCACTTCCTGAAAGTCGAAATCCAACAAATCACCTTCGGTATCCAGGGCAGAGCATCCAATGATCGCATGGTCGAACTTGAACTGCTCTATCGTCGAAATGGTCAGGTTGCCGACCAAACCCCCATCCGAGCGGCGCAGAACACCGCCAGCCACAACGATCTGGCAGTTTGGGTTTTCGAGCAGAATATTGGCGACGTTCATATTATTGGTCACCACCATCAGGTCCTTGTGGGACAACAATTGCCGAGCGACGGCTTCGGTCGATGTGCCGATATTCATGAACACTGACGCCCCGTCAGGAATATCCCGCGCGCATTTTTGAGCAATCAGCGCCTTGGTTTCCGCGTTCAGGGCGCGGCGGTCTTCGTAGCCGATGTTGGACACGCCAGACCGCAGAACAGCACCACCATGCACACGATCAAGCTTACCCATATCCGCCAGTTCTGACAGGTCACGGCGAATGGTTTGGACCGTCACGTCGAACCGCGTCGCCAAACCGTCGACCGTCACACGACCGTCCTGCTTGGCGATGCTTAGGATGTCAGACTGGCGAAAGGATAGGGACACTGTTGGCTCCAACCGGGTTGTATTCGTTTTTGTTCTATTTTTCAGGTTTTGCAAGTGATCCATGCCGAATTCAGCAAAACAGTCATAACAAATGTGTTCCTCGGATGCAAAAAGCGAAAATAAACGAAAACAGACATTGACGAAACGAGGGGTCGCGCGGTTAATGAGCGCGCGTTTTCCACAACGGGGAATCACTGGGATATGGACCAGAAGAACACGCAGGTCACAGACCTGTTCATCATAGGCGGCGGGATCAACGGATGCGGTATCGCACGTGACGCAGCGGGGCGTGGTTTGACTGTCACGCTGGCTGAAATGCATGACCTTGCCTCGGCAACGTCCTCTTCCTCGACCAAACTGTTTCACGGCGGCCTTCGCTATCTTGAATATTTCGAATTCCGCCTTGTCCGCGAAGCGCTGATCGAGCGTGAGACGTTGTTGCGCGCAATGCCCCATATCAGCTGGCCCATGCGCTTTGTGCTGCCCTATCACAAAGATATGCGGTTCGATTCCGAAACGCCGACGTCGCGTTTGCTAAGCTTCTTCATGCCGTGGATGCGCGGTCGTCGCCCTGCGTGGCTTATCCGTCTGGGGTTGTTTCTGTACGACAACCTGGGCGGCCGCAAAATCCTGCCGGGAACGTCGTCGTTGAACCTTGCATCCTCGCCCGAAGGTACGCCTCTGCAGGACAAGTTTCAGACGGCCTATGAATACTCCGACTGTTGGGTTGAAGACTCCCGTCTGGTCGTTCTCAATGCCCGTGACGCCGAGGCGCGCGGGGCCAATATTCTGGTGCAGACCGAAGTGCTGTCCGCCAAGCGTATTGAAGGGTTGTGGGAGGTCACGATCCGTGACCGAGAGTCCGACGAAACCCGGGTTGTGTGGTCAAAGATGCTGATCAATGCGGGCGGTCCCTGGGTGGGCGATATCATCCAGACCAAAATTCATGTGAACTCACGCGAGGGCGTGCGGTTGGTGCGGGGCAGTCATATCGTGACCCCCCGGCTGTTCGATCATGAAAAATGCTATTTCTTTCAGGGTGAAGACGGGCGCATCATCTTTGCCATCCCGTACGAGCGCGATTACACCCTGATCGGCACAACGGACCTGGAACACGCCGACCCGTCCGAACCCCCGATCTGTACAGAGGCCGAGCAGGATTATCTGTGCGCCTTTGCGTCGAAGTATTTCAAAAAGCCCGTGACGCGGGACCAGATCGTTTGGACCTATTCCGGTGTGCGCCCTCTGTACGATGACGGAGCCAGCAGCGCGACAGCCGCGACCCGGGATTACACGTTGAAAGTAGATTCTACCGACGGGGCACCGGTGCTGAACGTCTTTGGCGGTAAGATCACCACATACCGCCGGCTTGCAGAACACGCGCTGGAGAAAGTTGCCAATCACTTCCCTGACCTTCACGGCCCGTGGACGGCTGGCGTTGCTTTACCCGGCGGTGATTTCCCGGTCGACGGTGTGCAGGATCTGGTGGCGGGATTGGAGGCTGACTATGCCTTCTTGGATCGTGCCTGGGCCGAAAGGCTTGTTCGCGCCTATGGTACCGAAGCGCGCGTTATTCTGGGCGATGCGAATTCTGACAAGGCGTTGGGTGAGAACTTTGGCGCGTCTCTGACTGCGCGGGAGCTTGAATGGCTGATGGACAAGGAGTATGCGCGCAAGGCCGAGGATGTCGTCTGGCGCCGTAACAAACTGGGACTGAAGCTGAGCGCCGAGCAGATCGCCCACATTGACGCGTGGATGGATCAGCGTCGATCGTAGGCAGCAGCTTGACCGGGTAAAAACAAAGCCCCGCCATTGAGGCGGGGCTTTTTGATTCAGACGGGTTCTTCGGTAGGTCCAGGATCGTTTTTTGTTCCCTTGATCCACTCTCTAAGACTTTGCATCAGCGCATAGAGCACTGGCACCAGAATGACGCCAACCAGTGTGGCTGCCAGCATCCCGCCAAAGACGGCCACACCAATGGCTTTCTGACTGGCCGCGCCCGCACCATTCGCGGCCAACAGCGGCACAACACCCAGCAAGAAGGACAGGGCGGTCATCATCACAGCGCGGAACCGCTGAAACGCGGCTTCGGCAGCGGCATCTTTGATCGACAGTCCATTGGCCCTTTGCTCCATCGCAAATTCAACGATCAGAATGCCGTTTTTCGAGGCCAGCCCCACGAGCATGATCATCCCGATCTGCGTATACAGATTGATATCACTACCCACGATGGCCACGGCGGCCACCGCCCCGAACAGGGCAACAACCACCGAAAGCAGGATGGAAACCGGCAGTGACCAGCTTTCGTATTGCCCAACAAGGAACAAGTAGCCGAACAGAATTGCCAACCCAAGGATCACAACCACCAGGCTGCCCGAGGCCAGCTGCTGCTGTGCTGTGCCGGTCCATTCAAACGCATAGCCCGGGGGCAGGGCGTTTGCGGACTCTTCGGTCATGACATTGATCGCGTCTCCGCTGGACAGGCCCGGCGCAGGCACAGCGGTCACGGTCGCCGACCGGAACAGGTTGTGCCGTTTCAGCAAAACCGGACCCAGCACGTTTTCGACATCGATCAGCGTTCCCAGCGGCACCATATCGCCCTGCGTAGACCGCACATAGAGGTTCGAAATGTCTTCGACGTTGTCGCGATAAGTGCCGTCGGCCTGGATCATCACGCGGTAGACCCGACCGAACAGGTTGAAGTCGTTTACGTAATACGAGCCCAGCTGCGCCTGCATGGTTTGGAAAATCTCGGCCACGGACACTTGCAACGTCTTGGCCTTTTCCCGATCCAGATCGACAAACAGCTGCGGGACGTTGGCGCGGAAGGTGGTATAGGCCTGACCGATCTCGGGCCGCTGGTTCGCTGCATAGACAAACGATCCCACGGCCGAGGCCAGATCCTGTGGCGTACCGCCTCCGGTTTGCTGGACCTCCATTTCAACCCCGGCAGACAGGCCGAGACCCTGAATGGGCGGCGGGTTGAAAGCCACGATCGAGGCCGCGGATTCACCATTGGCGATGGCAAGGACCTTGGCCAGAATGGCATTCGCGCTCAGATTCTCTTCCTGGCGATCATCCCAGTTTTCCAGGTTCACAAAAACCGTAGCGCCGTTGGTGGTCGTGCCGTTGAGAATAGAAAACCCATTGACCAGAACCGTGCTGGCCACGCCCGGAATCTCTCGTATTTGATCATCAACCCGTGCGGAAACCGTTTCTGTCCGTTCAAGGGTTGCGGCATCGGGCAGTTGAATGTCAACGAACAGGTATCCGTTATCCTCAAGCGGAATAAACCCGCTGGACGTATTGGACATGATCGTGCCGGTTCCCATGGCGAGGGCCACGATGATCCCCAGTGCAACCACCGGCAGGATCAGCATCTTGCGCACGATCGCGACATACCCGCTGCGCACTGTTCCGATGAGGTTTTCGAACATGGCCAGCACCCCTTTGGGAGGGCCAGAGCGCGCGCGCAGCACCAGCCCACACAGGGCGGGTGACAAGGTCAGCGCGTTGATCGACGAGATCACCACAGCGGTTGAGATGGTAACAGCGAACTGCGAATATAATCGCCCGGAAATACCGGGCATGAAGGTTACCGGCACGAACACCGCCAGCAGAACCAGTGTGGTTGCGATGACAGGGCCGGTGATTTGTCCCATCGCTTTGCGAGTCGCCTCGGCTGGGGGAAGGCCTTCGTCCGCGATGATGCGTTCAACGTTTTCAACAACCACAATGGCGTCGTCCACCACGATCCCGATAGCCAGCACAAGCGCGAACAATGAGATCGTGTTCAGGGACATCCCAAACGCCAGCAAAAAGGCAAACGTTCCGATCAGGGATACCGGAATCGCAACGGCAGGAATGATCGTGGCTCGCCAGCTGCCCAGAAAGACAAACACAACCGAGATCACCAAAATGAAGGTTAGCATCAGGGTTGTGACCACGTCATTCAGGGATTGCTCGACAAAGTCGGTGGTGTTGAATGGTACCTGGAATTCGACATCCGTCGGGAAGGAACGGGACAGGCGGTCCAACTCTGCCTGAACCCGTTCGGACACGGCCAGCGCGTTCGCGCCAGGGGCCTGATAGATGCCCAGAACCGTTGCCGGAACGGCTTGGAAATAGCCCGATGCGGAATAGAACTCGGCGCCCAGTTCAACGCGCGCGATATCCTTGACCCGCACGATTGATCCCGCGTCACCGGTCCGTATGACGATGTCGCCAAATTCGGCGGCCGAGGTCAGACGGCCTTTGGTCTTGATAGTATATTGAAACGTCTGCCCCTCTGGCACAGGTGGCGAACCGATAGAGCCGGCGGAAACTTCGATGTTCTGCTCTTGGATCGCGCTGATGACGTCACCGGGCGTGATGGACAAAGCCGCCATCTGATCCGGGTCCATCCAGATCCGCATGGCGTATTCCAGATTGGTCAGAACTTCGGCTTTACCAACACCCTGAACCCGGGCCAGCGCGTCTTTCAGGTTGATTGACGCGTAGTTGGACAGAAACACGCTGTCATACGTGCCTTCAGGTGAGGTCAGCGTCACCAGCAGCAGCATGTTGGTTGACGCTTTTTGCGTGACCACGCCGGACGATGTCACTTCGGCGGGCAGTGACGACATGGCCTGCGCCACACGGTTTTGCACGTTGACCGAGGCAATATCAGGATCAGTGCCGACCTCGAATGTAATGTTCAGCGAATATGAACCGTTATCTGACGACGTTGACGTCATATAGATCATATCGTCCACACCGTTTACCTGCGCCTCAATGGGCGCGGCGACGGTGTTTTCCACCGTCTCGGCATTGGCACCGGTATAGGTGGCCGTGACGCTTACAACCGGCGGCGTGATATCCGGGAATTGGGCCACTGGCAGAACCAGATAGCCGATGCCGCCCATGATGGTCAGGACAAGCGAAATGACAAGCGCCAGCTTGGGCCGGCTAATGAACAGGGCGGAGAACATCAGTTATTCTCCCGGCTGTTCAGATGCGACGACCGCATCTACGGCAACACCCGGACGCACGCGTTGCAGACCCTCGACGATGACACTTTCGCCTTCGCGCAGGCCATCTTTGACGATGATGGCAGTATCTACGGTATCTCCGGTGGTGATATAGCGCTGTTCGACCATTTGCTGGTCGTTAACCACTAAGACGAACTCGCCCCGCTGATCCCGCTGAAGCGCGGCTTGAGGGATAAGCACCTCTAGCGTCGGCTCCAGCGCTTCGATGCGCACGTTCAGAAACGCCCCGTCGATGATCAGTCGGTCTGTGTTATCGAACTCGGCGCGCATTGTGATGGTACCAGTCAGGGGATCAATCCGGTTGTCGACAAAGACGATGGTCCCGGACTCGTCCAGTTCTGTTCCGTTGGGCAATGTCACGCGAACAACCGGGCTCTTGTCGCTTTCGGACAGCGACGAAGCACTTTCGCCAATGGTTTCAAGAACGGTCGTAAACTGTTTCTCGTTCAGGGAAAAATTGACGTAGATCGGTGCCTCGCTGACGATATTGACCAGCGGAGGGTTGGTTGGACCGACAATATCCCCGACACTAATTGCGACCCGCCCGATACGACCCGTGAAAGGGGCGTGGATTTCAGTATAGCTAAGGTCCAATTCGGCCTGCTGGATCGCTGCTTTGGCGGCCTTGACCTCAGCTTCAGCCACCAGTTCGTTGGCGCGCGCGATATCACGCTCAGATTCTGGCGTGGCGTCGCGTTTATAGAGCTCTTCCTTTCGGGCCAGATCAACCTTGGCCAGTTCCAAATTGGCTTCGGCCCGATCCAAATCGGCGTTTCTCGCCTCTAGCGTCGCCTGATATAGGTCAGGTTCGATGGTGAACAGCACGTCGCCTTCTTTTACCAACGCACCGTCTTCAACGTTCTGGGTTTCCAGGAAACCGCTAACGCGGGCCACGATATCGACCTTGTCCAGCGCTTCGGCCCGTCCGATGAACACGGCCTCTTCGGTGATTTCCTGCGAATAGGCGGCTGCGATGGAAACTTTTGGCGGCGGCGCGTCGCTTTGGTCCTGGGCTGAGGCGGTTTGTGTCAGTCCCATGCAGAATACTGCGGCAGCAGGCCAAAGAAACCGGGTGACCGAGGGGCTGTGACGGAAGCAGGAAAACGTCGATGCAAGGGACATAGAAATTGCCTCGTTGAAGTAAATTTTACCCGGCCCAGACCACCGATCGAGACCCGAGTCGCCGGAACTTTGGATCAGGATGGCGGGTTTAGACGTGTTTCTCAACCTTGTTTACACTGTAGGCCTGAATACGAAGGCTGAAATTATTCTGACATCGCGCAGGTTTATCCACGTATCCGCGCAAGATGAGTGTGCGAATTGGAACCAGACGGCGATTGAGATTCAACCGGATGGTGCTACAAAAAAGGGGGGCAAACTGCCCCCCGAATTTCGACTGTAAAGCGGTGTGTCAGTCGCGTGTGCCTGCGAACCGCGTCTGCCAATCCTCACGCTGGTCATCGGTGATCTTGGCGAACAGAACCTCTGGCACTGAAAATTCATGACCAGAGGGCAGGGCGTCCAGCGCAGCGGCGACGTCCTCGGGCCAGCTGGTGTCCAGCGTGTTCATTGCGCTCAGCATCCGGGCCGAGGTTTCCGGGATGAACGGCGCACTGAGCACTGCATAAAGCCGGATCAGGTTCAGGCCCAGACGTACCTGAGCCGCTGCCTGTTCGGGGTCTTCCTTGAATACCGACCACGGTGCTGCGGCTTGCAGGTATTCGTTGCCCGCAACCCAGATCGCCCGCAGTTCCTGAGCGGATTTGCGGACTTCCATCGCCTCCATGTGGCCTTCATAGGCGCGGACGCGTTTGGTCAACTCGTCGATCAGTGCCTGTTCGCGTTCGCCATAGGTGCCGCCTTGAGGTACGGCCTCAGAGAATTTCGAACGACAGAACTTGGTGATCCGGCTGACAAAGTTGCCCAGAACATCAGCCAGGTCCTTGTTCACCGATTGCTGGAAGTTCTCCCACGTGAATTCGCTGTCACTGCTTTCGGGCGCGTGGCTCAGAAGCCACCACCGCCAGTAGTCAGCGGGCAGGATGTCCAGCGCCTGATCCATGAACACGCCGCGCCCCTGAGAGGTCGAGAACTGGCCGCCATCATAGTTCAGGTAGTTAAACGATTTCAGGTGGTCGACCATCTTCCACGGCTCGCCCGAGCCCAGAATGGTCGCTGGGAAGCTGAGTGTATGGAACGGCACGTTGTCCTTGCCCATGAACTGCACATAGCGCACGTCTTCGGCACCCTTGTCGGTGCGCCACCAGCGTTCCCACTCGGTATCGGGCTTGCCGGAGGCGTCGGCCCATTCCTTGGCGCAGGCGATGTATTCAATCGGAGCGTCGAACCAGACGTAAAAGACCTTGCCCTCCATGCCCGGCCAGTCCTGATCGCCTTTCTTGACTGGCACACCCCAATCCAGATCACGGGTGATGCCGCGATCCTGCAGCCCGTCACCGTCATGCAGCCACTTCTTGGCAATTGATGTGGTTAGGATCGGCCAATCGGTTTTGCTGTCGATCCAGGCATCCAGCTGATCCTTCATCGAAGACTGGCGCAGATACAGGTGCTTGGTCTCGCGTACTTCCAAATCTGTTGAGCCCGAAATAGCCGAGCGCGGCTCAATCAGGTCGGTTGGGTCCAGCTGTTTGGTACAGTTTTCGCATTGATCGCCACGAGCGCGGTCATATCCGCAATTGGGGCAAGTCCCTTCGATATAGCGGTCCGGCAGAAAGCGGCCATCGGCGTGGGAATAGACCTGCTTCTCGCTGACTTCTCGGATCAGGTCCGCCTCGTCCAGCCTGCCAGCAAAGTGCTGCGTCAAGGCTTTGTTCTGGTCGCTGGACGAGCGGCCAAAATGATCAAAGCTCAGGCCAAAGCGTTTTGCGATATCCGCCTGCACGCCGTGCATTTCGGTGCAATATTCAGCGACGGGTTTGCCCGCCTTGGCCGCCGCAAGCTCGGCCGGGGTGCCGTGTTCGTCAGTGGCACACAGGAACATGACCTCATTCCCCCGGCCACGCTGATAACGTGCGTACAAATCAGCAGGCAATTGCGAGCCGATCAGATTGCCGAGGTGCTTGATCCCATTGATATAGGGGATCGCCGAGGTGATGAGAATCCGAGCCATTTTGCGTTTCCACGTATCTGTCTGCGCGCCCATCTACCTTATGTCACGGGCCAGCAAAAGCCCGGCTTTTATCGGGATGTCATTTTAGACACGCAAAGACCCAAAACGCGTCGCGACGCAGGGTCGTGGATTGCAGGCGTCTTCTGCGCTGCAATACCCTTGGGTTGTATTTTGGGATCACAACCACTTGAATATTTGGGACGACTTCCCATATTGAATGTATACCAATGTATACTAAAATGAGGGCCGCTATTTGATGTTCAACTTCTTACTCGAGGGTGCATTTGCGCCTTTTACCCTGGCGCTTGCGCTTCTGTTCGGCCTCTTGGCGCTGGAACTGATCGCTTTGGTCCTGGGAGGCAGCCTTTTGGCTGGCGAGGGAGAGGTTGATCTGGATGTGATGGATGCCCCCGATCTGGACATTGGTGATTTGGGTCTGGACATAGACGCAGATGTCGATCTGGGCGATTTTGAGCTGGCCGAAGTTGAAAGCGACGTGCCTGACGCGGCAGCGGCGGGACCATTGGCGTGGCTGGGGATTGGCAAAATCCCTTTCATGATCTGGCTGGTGGTGCTGCTTGCGGGGTTCGGCCTGTCGGGTATGGGCTTGCAAATGGCGCTGCGCGATTTGCTGGGCTTTGACCTGACGCCCTGGATGGCTGCAATCCCCGCCGGTGCCTTTGGCCTGTGGTTTGCCCGTGGCTTTGGCAGTGTCTTTACCCGCCTGTTGCCCAAGACCGAAACCGAGGCGATTTCCGAACGGATGCTGGCCCGCCGCCGGGGTGTAATCACCCAAGGCACTGCCTCACGCGGTCGCCCGGCCGAGGTTCGGGTCATGGATCGCTTTGGCAATACCCATTACCTGCGCGCGGAACCGCTGCAGGACAAGGATGCGCTGAATCAGGGCACAGATGTGCTGGTTCTGCGCGACCGACGACGCGACCGGTTCGTTCTGGTCGGCCTGTCAAACTAACCAAAACTAACCCCAATTCGGAGGAATTTGCATGGAACTTACATTCCTGATCACTGCAGTTGTGACCATTTTAGCGGTAATTGTGTTCATCGGCCTTGTGCTTGGCCGTCTATACCGCCGCGCGACCCGAGAGGTCAGCCTGGTGAAGACCGGCGCAGGCGGCAAGAAAATCATCATGGATGGTGGTGTCATCATTGTGCCCCTGTTGCACGAGGTAAGCCCTGTCAACATGAAGACCCTGCGCCTTGAAGTGCAGCGCAGTGACGAGGCTGCCCTGATCACCAAAGACCGGATGCGTGTGGACGTTGGCGTGGAATTCTACGTCTCGGTCATGGCCACGGACGAGGGCATCGCACGTGCGGCGCAAACGCTGGGTGATCGCACCTTTGATGTCGAGCAACTGCGTGAAATGATCGAAGGCAAGCTGATCGACGGTCTGCGCGCCGTGGCCGCCCAGATGACCATGGATGGTCTGCATGAAAACCGCGCCGATTTTGTGCAAGAGGTGCAGAATGCCGTGTCCGAGGACCTGCTGAAAAACGGCCTGTCGCTGGAATCGGTGTCGCTGACCGCGCTGGACCAGACACCGTTTGAGGCTCTGGACGAAAACAATGCGTTTAACGCCGTGGGTATGCGCAAGCTGGCCGAAGTGATCGCGGTGTCCAAAAAAGAACGCGCGCAGATAGATGCCGAGGCAGAAGTTGAAGTGCGTCGGGCTGCAATGGAGGCCCAACTTCAGAAACTGCTGATCGAGCAGGACGAGGCTCAGGCACGCATTGAACAGACGCAAAAAGTGGAAACCTTGCGTGTGGCGCAAGAGGCCGAGATCGCTGCGCGGACCGAGGACTCAGTGCGTGAAACCGAGCGTGCACGTATAGCGCGTGAAGAAGCCATCCGCGCCGCCGAAATTGAGCGCGAGCGCAAGATCCGCGACGCGGAGATTTCGAAAGAGCGTGAGCTAGAAGTGGCGGAACAAGAGCGCCAGATCATCATCGCGCAGAAATCCGAGGAGGAAAGCCGTGCGCGTGCATCAGCCGACCTGGCCCGGGCCGAGGCGACCAAAGCCACCGAGGCCGTCGTAACTGCGCGTGAAGTGTCCGAGGCTGAGCGTCAGAAGCAGATCGTTCTGATCGAAGCCACCCGTGAGGCCGAGCGTCAGGCAACCGCGATCCGGCTGTCTGCGCAGGCCGAGAAGGAGGCCGCCGCTGACCGTGCCGAAGCCCGCCGAGAAGAGGCGCAGGCCGAGGCAGACGCGCTGAACATCCGCGCAGAGGCCAAGAAGAACGACATGCTGGCCGAAGCCGAAGGTAAGCGCGCGATTGTCGAGGCCGACAACGCTCTGTCCGCGGCGCAAATCCGCATGAAGGTCGATATGGCGCGGATTGAGACCATGCCGTCGATCATTTCGGAAATGGTCAAGCCGGCCGAAAAGATCGAATCGATCAAGATCCATCAGGTGGGTGGCATCGGGGGTGGTGCAGGTGGCACCGCGTCAAACGGCGACAAGCCGGTGGTCAATCAGGCGCTGGATTCCATCATGGGTATGGCCGTTCAGATGCCGGCGCTCAAGAAGCTGGGCGAAGAGCTGGGCTTGTCGATGGAAAATGGGGTCGGTGGTGTCGTCAACGGCGCGTTGGAATCGACTTTCGAATCCCCTCAGATCGTCGAGGAAGAAACGCCTCCGACACAGCAATAAAAGACAGGGCCGGGATTTACCGGCCCTTTTTTCTTTAATCTTCGCGCGATCGTTTCAGCAGCCGCCCGATGGTAAACGATGTCCGCGGTGCGTAGACATAGTTCGTGCGTTCTTCGGGTGTCGGGCGCGACCGCATCCGCGCCAGCCCAAATACGATCAGGCCCAGATGACCAAGGGCCACAAAGGCAAACAAAGCTCCGGGTCCGAACTGCTGGATCAATGTCGACGAAATGTAGGGCGAGGCGATCGCCCCCAAGGCGTACCAGAACATCAATGCCGCTGACAGCTCGACCCGTTGCTCGGTTGTGGCGAAATCATTTGCGTGCGCTGATGAGACAGAAAAGATCGGAAAAGTGGTGAACCCGAACACCCATGCGGCCAGCATGACGCCGACGGTTCCTGTTCCACTGGCGACCATGGTTATCCCACAACTGAGTACTGCCGCTGCCGACAGCCAAATCAGGACCCAGCGCCGGTCATATTTATCTGCAAGCCAACCCATCGGGTACTGCGCCATCGCGCCACCCAGCACGAACGCGGCTAGAAAGAACGCGATCTGGTCCACGCCCAGTCCGACCTCTTGCCCATAGACCGGTCCGACCATCCGGAATGAGGCCGAGCTGAGGGCCGCCACGATCACCCCTGCAACGGCAAGCGGTGAGCTGCTCCATGCCAGTTTTGGCTTCAGGCGGGGTGCGTCGGGCGTTTCGGGCTGGCTGGCCCTGGTCAGTGTCAAAGGTAGCAACGCGGCGCAGCACAGGATGGCCAAAAGGTTGTACGAAACGTATGAGGCCGGCGGCAGAACCGCGATGATCAGCTGCGCGCAGAGGGACCCGCCCATATCGACGATGCGATAGGTGCCCATGGCGCGTCCTCGGGATTCGTTGGTGACCTTGGCGTTCAACCAGGCTTCAATCACCGTATAGGCTCCGGCAACACAGGTGCCCGAAGCAATCCGCAACCCCGCCCAAGCATAGGGATTGTCTGTCAACGTATGCCCGATCAATCCCATCGCACCCAAAGCTGTGCAAACTGCAAATGCACGAGAGTGACCAACACTGCCCATCAGGCGCGGAGCCCACCAGCAGCCGATAAAGAACCCGACGAAGTGGGCCGAACCCAGCAGACCGATTTGTTCGGTTGTGAAATCCAGCGTCAGGCCCGAGATGGCATCCAATGGGCCGACACCGCCCGTCGAGAGCTGCAGCAGAATGACCGAAAGAAAAAGGGCGGCAAATGAAATGATCGTGCGCATGATGCTCTGAACTTGACTGACCTGATGTACGATGCGCGCGACTATTCGACTCTGTCACGTCGTTTTTTGTCTATTCGGCCCGTTTGATTTCTGCCTGTATATCCAACCCAACCGTATCCTGCACCAGATCAGCATAACCTGAGGCGCCAAAGTCATGGCGGTTCAACGCGCCGGTCAGGCGAATGGACAATTCGTCCAGATTGTTGGTGTCACTGCCTGGCGGGCGAAACAGGTCGGCTTGCAATGTAATCGGACGGGTCACGTCCCGCAGGGTCAAATCACCGATGATCTTGGCCCCACGTGATATCCGCCCACCATCGCCCAGCTGTACTCGGGTCGAGACAAACTGGATGGTGGGGTAACTCGCGGCATCCAGCACATCTTTGCTAAGCATAGGGTTGCGGGCAAATGGCAATCTGGTGCGGGCTTCGGCCACGTTCAGGACAACATCTACCCGGCTGTTGGTCAGATCGGCGAGGTTGATCTGAATGTTTGCGGACTTGATCGGCATGGTCCCGGACTGGGCGATGCCGGACAGGTTGAAAGTAAAGTCTACGGATGTTCCTTCCGGTACCAGCACATAGGGCCGCAGGGCCGCTTGCGCCGGATGGGCCAGGGGCAGAGCCACCAGCCCGGCCATTAGGGTGCGCCGCGTCAATTGGGTCATGCCAGAACCTCTTGCCGGCGGGGGCGTGAGCGGTGCAGCAAAACCAGCAGAATGGCGATGTTCAGCCCGTTCCACAGGATGCCGTTGATAAAGGCCAGTTGGTAGTTTCCGGTGACGTCATAGATCCAACCCGACATCCAACCGCCCAGTGCCATCCCCATTATGGTCATCATCATGACGAACCCGACCCGCGCCCCTGCCTCTTGCGGGGGCATGTATTCCCGCACGACCAGCGCATAGCTGGGCACGATGCCACCCTGCGCCAGACCGAACAGCAGGCTGACGACGTAAAGCGAGGCCATCCCGTCATAGGGCAGGAACAAAAACAGCGCGATGCATTGCAGGACCGAGCCGATCAGCAATGTCATGACCCCACCCAGCTTGTCCGCCACGAGCCCCGAGATCACGCGGCTGACCACGCCGCCCAGCAGCATCAGCGACAGCATCTCGGCCCCAACGGCGGGGCCGTAGCCCAGCCCGACACAGTAGGACACGATATGCACCTGCGGCATCGACATCGCCACGCAACAGCCTATCCCGGCCAGACCCAGAATGTATTGCAAAGCCCGTGGAGAAATCCTCACACTGCGCGCATTAAGCTGCGCATTGGCAGCGGCGGTGCTGTGGGCCTCGACCGGGACCTGACGGCGCAGCAACAAAGACATCGGGATCACTACGACCAACGTGATCACCGCGAGGGTCAGGTAGACCTGTTGCCACCCGTCGCGCGCCAGAATGCCCGACAGCAGGGTGGGCCAGATCGCCCCGGATAGGTAATTGCCGCTTGCCACCAGCGCCACAGCGATCCCGCGCCGCCGCATAAACCAGTGCGAGATATCGGCGATCAGTGGCCCAAAGCCGATTGAAGTGCCCAACCCCAGTAAAAGATGCGCCGCCGAAAGCAGCATTATATTCGGCGCCATGGTCGCCAGCAGGTAACTGACCGCGCTCAGCACGGCGGCCCCGATCAACGCTTTGGTCACGCCCAGCCGGTCCACCATCTGCCCCAGCCACATATTCCCCAGTGCAAAACCGATCATCGACAGGACATAAGGCAACGAAGCCTCGGCCCGGCTCGCTCCGAATTGCGCCTCGACCTCAGGCATCACCACAATCACCGCCCACATTCCCACATTCGCCACCATCGCGATGCCAAGCGTGATCAGAAGGCGGAGCCAGGAATAGCGACTGTCGTGTATTGGGTGGCTCATACCGGGAACGCTAGGGCGGGGGGCGGGCTTTTGCCAGTCACAAGTTTTGTTAACCGCGTGAGGTGTCACACCAAAACATCTTCGGTTTCGATCCGCGTCAGGGTCAGCCCGGCGCGCGGTTTGGTCTGACTGGCCTGCCAGCTGACCGGGGGCAAGGCGCGGGCGCGACGGCGGGTCAGGGTCCAGCGTCGGGTATCCGCGTGATGGTTGGCAGCCATATGCCAGCGGGTCTCAACCCCCTGCGCGCCGCCATCGCCGGGCGTCAGCAACAGCCCCAGCGGCGCGCGACCCATCGCGCCGCCCTGTTCGGCGGCCAGATGCATCCGCCGCACCGGCGTCAGCCCCGGCGCGCCGGGCAGGTCGCCAATCACCAGCGGGATGGCCCCGTTGCGCAAGGCCTCTTCCATGCACCACAGCAGGTCCTCGGCACGGGTGGGGCGCACGAACAGGAACCGGGCGGGGTCGGCAAAGGGCATCATCCCGTCGGGGTTTAGCTGGCCGGGCTCCCACGCGGGGGAAATCCACAAGACCGGCCCTTGTGTCTGACCGGCCAGCCACATGGCAAAGCTGCGCCGGGCGGGGCCGCAGGCCTCGTGCACGCGGGACAGTTGCAGGGTAAGCTGCGGGTGAAGGTTTATTCCCGGCGCCTCGCGCGCGGGTTTACGGCCAAGAAGCTGTGCAGACATGCTGATAGGATAACATGTTCTTACTTTGTTCTCAATTCAGAAATGCCACCGCCAGCGCTCTTAGCGCGCAAGGATCAGGCGGCCATCCGTGAACTGGATGTTTGAGAACCGGTGCAGGTAATCCATACCCAGCAGCGACTTGTCCAGCTCACCCTCATTGATCCAGGCAGATACATTATGGTCGGTGATCGGCCCCAGTTCCAGACTGTCCAGACGCACGGGGGCAGTTCGGACCTCTCCGTTTGCCGTGGCGGCGCGCCCCAGGTAATTCAACTGGTCGGGATCAATGCCCACGCGCCTGGCATCCTGCGCGCTTAGCACAATCTGGCTGGCGCCGGTGTCGACGAGAAAAGTGATCGGCTCTCCGTTCACTATAACCGGCAGGTAGTAGTGCCCGTCATACGCGCGGGGCACCTGTATCGTCTCACCGGTCACAGTCATCTGCGTGGTGGAGCCCAAATCGGTTCGGATGTCTTCCCACAACCCGACAATGGCAATCACGCCTACAAATATAAACACCCAGGCCATCGCCTGTTGCAGCGTTTTGTTCATCGACTGGCGGTTTTGCGCGAAAAACCACAACACCACGGCCGAGCCGAGAACAACGAGATAAACCAAACGCCCAATGTTGTCGCTGTCCATACCGTTACCTCAACAAGAAAACCTAGGGGTCATATGGGGATTTACGACGCAAAACCAAAGGCCTTGAGGCCATCCAGAATGAACTGAACAGACAAGGCGGCCAACAGCATGCCCAGCAGACGGGTCAGAACGTTCAGCCCGGTTTTGCCCAACAGCCGGGCGACGGCACCCGAAGACAGGTAAGTCACAAATACCATAGCCACCACGATCAGCATCATACCGATCACCACGGCCAAACCATCATAGCCTGGCTGTTGACCAGCCAGCAGGATCATCGTGGCAATCGCACCCGGGCCAGCAATCAGCGGAATTCCCAGCGGAAACACCGAGGGGTCAGGGTGCTCTTCTTCCTCGGCGCTGTTTTCACGCCGCTTGGTGCGGCGTTCGAACAGCATGTCCAGCGCGGTCAGAAACAACAGAACACCGCCCGCAACGCGGAACGCCTCCATCGAGATACCGACAAAGCCCAGCACCGCCTCACCAAAGGCGGCGAACATGGCCAGAATACCGGCCGCGGTTAGGCAGGCGCGGACGGCAATCGCGTGGCGCGCCTGACGGTCCATGCCCTGGGTTAAGGCCACAAAAATCGGTGTCTGCGCCGGCGGGTCGATGACCACAAACAGCGTTGTGAACGAAGTGATCAGAAAGGCCGCGTCCATCATGCTGCGCCCTCGGCCTGTTCAAGCCGCTCTGCTGCTGCCACCCAAAGAGATTCCGCTTTTTGCATGGCTTCGACTACCTCAGAAAATTTGCGGTTCCAGGATTCCAGATCGCGGACGCGATCATCCTCGTACAAGGCCGGATCTGCCAACTTGACTGACAGCTTTTCATGTATGTCAGTCAACTTTTCGATCCGGTCCTCGCATTTGCGGAGATCGGCGCGCAAGGCTTGCATAGTGTCGCGTGACGAGCGTTTGGGTTTGGCTGTTTGCGGCTTGGCTTTCACGGGTTTGTCGCGGGCCAGAAGCATGGTGCGATAGGCTTCCAAATCACCGTCAAACGGCTTGACCGTCGCATCCGAAACCAGCCACAGACGATCTGCCACCAGCGACAGCAGATGCATGTCGTGGCTGACCAGAACAACCGCCCCGGAATACGCTGTCAGCGCCTCGACCAGTGCCTCGCGGCTTTCGATGTCCAGGTGGTTGGTCGGTTCATCGAGGATCAGCATATGCGGCGCATCGATTGTGGCGATCAACAGTGAAAGGCGTGCTTTTTGACCGCCCGAGAGGCGGCCCACCTTGGTTTCCGCCTGATCCGCCCCCAACCCGAACCCGGCCAAACGCGACCGCCATTTGCCCGGCGCCTCGGTCGGGCGCAGACGGCGCAGGTGGTCCAGAGGGGTCTCGTCCACATACAGCTCATCCACCTGATGCTGGGCGAAATAACCGATGCGCAGCTTGTTGCTGCGGGTCATTTTGCCCGCCATCAGCGGCAGGCGGTCGGACAGCAGCTTGGACAGGGTCGACTTGCCCTGACCATTCTTGCCCAGCAGCGCGATGCGATCGTCTTGATCAATGCGCAGGTTCAGACGGCGCAGAACTTCGGTTTGACCATAACCGGTGACGCCGCCTTCGATCTGGATGATCGGAGGCGACAACTCCTCGGGTTCAGGGAAGGTGAACGCGCGCAGGGCGGCCTCTTGCGGGGTTGAAACCAGCTGAATGCGCTCAATCATCTTAAGGCGCGACTGGGCCTGCACGGCCTTGGACGCCTTATAGCGGAAACGGTCTACAAAACTCTGCAGATGAGCAATGCGAGCCTTGGAGCGGGCATTTTCGGATTCAGCCTGCGCCAGCCGTTCGGCCCGGCGTTCGGCGAACTTGTCATAGGGTACCGCGTAATAGGTCAGCTTGCGGTCTTCCAGATGCAGGATCGAGCCGACCGCGCGGTTCAACAGCCCGCGATCATGGCTGATAATGATCACCGTGTGCGGGTATTTCGCCAGATAGCTTTCCAGCCAAAGCGCGCCTTCGAGGTCCAGATAGTTGGTCGGTTCGTCCAACAGCAGCAGATCGGGCTGCGAAAACAGCACCGCCGCCAGTGCCACCCGCATCCGCCATCCGCCCGAGAAATCCGAACAGGGGCGCAGCTGGTCCTGATCATCGAACCCCAAACCTTTGAGGATCGAGGCTGCACGGGCCTCGGCTGACCAGGCGTCGATATCCACCAGACGGGTCTGAATCTCGGCTATGCGCGAAGGGTCAGTGGCGCTGTCGGCTTCGGCCATAAGCGCGCTGCGTTCCTTGTCGGCTGCCAGAACCGTGTTGATCAGCGATACCTCCGAGGAGGGCACCTCTTGCGCGACGCCACCGATGCGAGCGCGTTTGGGCAGGGCGATGTTGCCCGATTCCAACGCCAGCTCACCCCGGATCAACCGGAACAAAGTGGTCTTGCCAGTTCCATTTCGCCCCACAAGGCCAACCTTGTGGCCATCGGGAATCGTTGCGCTGGCCCCGTCAAACAGAGGGCGGCCTTCGACGGCGTATGTGATGTTGTCGATCCGTAGCATGGGGCGCTCATAGCAGAGCATCCGGGACGCCGCCAGCGGGTTGGCATGTTCAATTCCCAAGCGTTGTGTTAGCGCTGATCCAGTTGGTTTTCAGACGGTTCTTACCCCATGCGCGCGGCCCAAACGCCCCCTTCCTTGGCTACGTTGATTTTTGCGACGGCCCTTTCGGTGCTAACGCTGAATATGTTCCTGCCGTCGCTGGCGCGGATGGCAGATGATTTTCAGGTCGACTACGCGTTGGTGAACCTGTCCGTGGCGGGATATCTGGCGATTTCCGCCGTGCTGCAATTGATCATGGGGCCCTTGTCGGATCGTTATGGGCGCAGGCCGATCCTGTTGATCTGCATGGCGATCTTTACCGTCGCGTCGGTCGGTTGCGTACTGGCAGATTCGATCTGGACCTTCCTTGGGTTTCGGCTGTTGCAGGCGGCGGTGGTCGCGGGGCCAGTTCTGTCCAGCGCGGCGATCCGCGACATGCATTCCCCAAACGAGGCAGCCAGTAAACTGGGCTATGTCGCTATGGCGATGGCACTGGCGCCGATGTTGGGGCCGATGCTGGGCGGGGCTCTGGATATGGTCCTTGGGTGGCGGGCCGGGTTTATTCTGTATTCCGGGTTTGGGGCCGGGATGCTGATCCTGTTATGGGCGGATATGGGTGAGACGAATACACATCGGTCCGCAACCTTCTCGGCCCAGTTGCGTGAATACCCACACCTGTTTCGTGCCCGCCGGTTTTGGGGCTACGCACTATGCGCGGCGTTTTCCATCGGCGGGTTTTTCAGTTTTATTACTGGCGCGCCGCTGGTTGCCGCTGCTTGGTTCGATCTGAGCCCCGCAATGCTGGGCCTTGGTATCGGGATCATCACCGGCGGATTCATGGTCGGCAATTTCATCACCGGACGTATCGCAGCCCATACGAAGCTGACCACCATGATCCTGGCGGGGCGGATCATCGCCTCAGCCGGTCCGTTCTGTGGGTTGTTGTTGTTTTCGGGCGGGCAGGGCTCGGTTTGGGTTTTCTTCGGGGCGGCGGTGTTTGTGGGCTTTGGCAACGGTTTGACCAATGCCAACGCGTCGGCCGGAGTGATGTCCGTTCGCCCGAAACTGGCGGGCAGCGCGGCTGGCCTGTCCGGCGCAATGATTGTGGCCCTGGGCGCTGTTCTTACGTCGTTGACAGGCGCATTGGTCACGGCGGAAAACGGCCCGTTTCTGGTACTTGGCATGATGTGCACCAGCAGCTTCGCCGGTCTTCTGGCCGTGCTTTATGTTCGTCGGGTCGACCGACAGGACCCGCTGCCTGACGCGATTTGAGCGGTCAGCTATCATAGTGCTTTTCATAAGGCACATACCGTGCTAGGCGGCGCGCGATGGATTTCGGCGCATGTCCTGCGCCTTACACGAAGGAGAGGCCGATATGGCACTGGAACGCACATTCTCGATCATCAAGCCCGATGCAACCCGCCGCAACCTGACTGGCAAGATCAATGCCAAGTTCGAAGATGCAGGTCTGCGCATCGTTGCACAAAAACGTATCCACATGACCAAGGCGCAAGCTGGCAAGTTCTACGACGTACATGCCGAGCGCCCGTTCTATGATGAACTGTGCGAATTCATGTCGTCCGAGCCGGTAATTGTTCAGGTACTGGAAGGCGAAGGCGCCATTGCCAAGAACCGTGAAGTCATGGGCGCAACCAACCCCGCAGACGCGGCCGCCGGCACCATCCGTGCTGAATTTGCTGAATCAGTTGGCGAAAACTCGGTCCACGGTTCGGATGCTCCGGAAACTGCAGCGGTTGAGATCGCGTATTTCTTCTCGGGTATCGAACTGGTCGGCTAAACTCTCGCCAGACGAAAAATTCAGGCCGCATCCGGAAACGGGCGCGGCTTTTTTTACTTTGGTTTGAGATCGTCAGTCGTCACGCGCACACCGATGGCATCCAGATCCGACATCATCTGCGTTTCCGGTGCCGCATTGACACCTGCTTTGATCGCGTCAAATCTTTGTCGCAACGCTTTCTTCTCATCGCCTTTGCAGTCGTTCCAGGGCCGCCCCTGTAGACCCATGACCAGAACGTAATACCCGATGAAATGCGGGCGTGAACCTGTCTGCAACAAACGTGTATAGGCCTCATCGGGGCCAATGTCGCGCAATTGCTGCGCCGAGCGGATACCTGCCTTGGCGCAGGCTTGCTCATAGGCTGGGCCAAGATTTCGGATTGATGAAACAGGATCGGACATGACCACCTTTTAACCCCGCGCACCGGTGCTGTCATCCGCCTGTTTTTTGTGCAGGCGAAACGTCTTGCGATCCTTGATTACCGACGGGATGTACGTTCTCATGGCGCCGAGCAGTCACGAGGTCACCGATGTCCGAAGATCTGGAGAACAGGAAATGATCGGCGACGCCTCGACCCTGCATATGTTTGTTTCCCCGCCGCTGGTGGGGTGCCAGTAATGGCGAACGACGACGGGTTCTTTGTGTTTTCTGGCAGGTTTGATCTGACACAGGTCTCAAAAGGTCTCAAAGGCTTCTCGTTGAAGATTGAGAACTCCATCCCCCGCCGCGCGTTTAATCTGCTGGATTGTTATGATCAGTCTGTCCGGGCAGGTGGGCGTCTGTTGATCCAAACAGATGACGTCTTGAGGTTGCTGAACTCCGATGGCTCAGTGGTAGAGCAAAGTGGCATCGGAACAGGCCGTTTCGTGCAGGACCTGCCCGAAGGTCCCGTTCGCACCGCTCTGACCGGGTTTTCCAGCTTGCGTGCGTTGATGGGCATCACCTCTGGCTGGTTCGAGAGCCATGACTTTGCGGTTTTGGACGATTTGCAGAAGACGCAAGTTCGGGGTTTCGCACAGTCATTGTCAACGCAAGGCGGGCAGGTGGTTCTGGTGTGCGTTCAGCCGATGCGCGGGTATGACCGCGCGTTTCAGACCGTGCGCGCAGCGTTTGCGGACCTGTCCAGTGGCCAACAGAGCATGGAAGCCGTTTTCCAGGCTTTGCTTCCCGGGATCTCCCCCTACAAGGCCAAGCCGGATATTGCGCTTGGCACCGATGAGCCGTCGGTTCAGGTGGCGACCGATATCATCCGTACTTACCTGCACGTGGCACGGCAGAATGAGGCCGGGGTGATCGCCGACATAGATACCGAATTCCTGCATGACTACAGAGTGTCCCTGCGCCGTATCCGTTCGGTTCTCAGCCTGTTCAAAGGGGTTTTTTCCCCCGACCAGACTGCAGAGTTTAAGCAAGTATTTTCCGATCTCATGGCTCCGACAGGACCGGTGCGGGACATGGATGTCTATCTTCTGGATAAAGATATGTATTTCAGTCTTTTGCCATCCAACCTTCACCTTGGACTTGAGGCTATGTTCGACCAGTTCAGAGCGGAACGTGCGCGTGCGTTTCAAGCGTTGACAAAACAGTTCCGAAGCACGGCGTATGAACAACAGATGAGTAAACTGACAACGCTGTTTTCCGAGGCAGGGGCGATTCAGCCCGGTCCCAATGCTGCTCGAGGGGCCTATGACTATGCGTGTGCATTGATCTGGAAACGCTACCGTAAAGTCTGCAAACTGGCGCGCAGGATTACAGAAGACACGCCGGATGAGGCCGTTCACGCCCTGCGCATCGATTGCAAGAAGCTGCGTTACTTGATGGAGTTCTTCGCGCCCTTGTTCGACAAGAAGGCATTCAAAGTGCTAATTAAGCCCCTGAAAAAGCTTCAAGATAACCTGGGCCTGTTCAATGATTACTCGGTGCAGCAAGATGCGCTACTTGGCTTTGTGTCTCGTCAAAGCAACGCGCAGGGCCGCGTGAATGCGCAGCTGGCCTTGGCGGCTGGCGGGTTGGTCGGCATCCTTGATCAGCGGCAAAGGGCCGAACGGCACCGCGTTATCGCCAGTTTCAAGCATTTCGACAGCCAGGACACTCAGCATCTGTTCTGCACCCTGTTTCACCACAAGGAGGTCAAAACGTGAAGATCATTGCCTGTTACAGCAATAAAGGCGGTGTAGGAAAAACCGCAACCTCGGTGAATCTGGCCTATTGTTATGCGCAGGCAGGGTACACGGTGTTGCTGTGTGATCTCGACCCGCAAGGGGCGTCGGGATTTTACCTGCGGGTCAAACCGTCAAAGAAACTCAAGGACGCGCGGTTTTTCGAGGATGTTGAACGCTTTACCGGCTCGATTCGGGCCAGTGACTATGACAGGTTTGATGTACTGCCGGCCAATCTGACCTTCCGCGATTTCGACGTGTTTTTGTCGCGGATGCGAAACAAAAGATCCCGGTTGAAAAAGGCACTTGCGGCAGCAGGTAGCGACTATGACGTGGTCCTTCTGGATTGTCCGCCGAATTTCTCGACCCTATCTGAAAACATCTTCAGAGCAGCCGACCAGATTGTGGTGCCGGTCATTCCAACGACCTTGTCTGAACGAACATTCGATCAACTCGTAACGTTTTTCGAAAAACAGGGACTACCCAAGAAAAAACTGCGGGCGTTCTTTTCAATGGTTCAACGACGCAAGACGCTGCACCTGGACACGATCGAGAGGATGCGAAAACTGTATCGCAAACGGTTCCTGAATGCCGAGATCCCATTTGCCGCCGATATCGAGCGGATGGGACAAAACCGCGCCCCGCTTGGGGTTTATGCCGGGCGTAGTGCGGCGGCGATTGCCTATCAAGAGCTGTTTGACGAGCTGGAAAACGGAGAGGTTTCAACCATATGAGCACCGAAATAGAACGCAAGTTCCTGGTTGCTGACCTGCCGGATTTAGGGCCAACTGAGAAAGCCTTGGTGCGGCAGGGATATCTGACCGCCCCTGACGATTCTACTGAACTGCGTCTGCGCCAGAAGAATGACCGATACTATCTGACGCTGAAAGGCGGTGGTACGATGGTCCGGGTCGAGCGCGAGGCCGAGATCTCGGCCGAGCAGTTCGAGACTTTCTGGCCCGAAACCGAAGGACGTCGGGTGGAAAAAGAGCGCTATACTGGGGAATTGCCGGATGGACGTGTGTTCGAACTGGACGTGTTTGTGGGTGATCTGGCCCCGCTGCGTCTGGTCGAGGTGGAGTTTCTATCCGAGCCCGAGGCGCAGGCCTACACCCCGCCAAAGTGGTTCGGCACAGATGTAACCGCGGATAAACGATATAAAAACAAGACGATGGCCATCGACGGTTTGCCAGCTTAGGGCTATCGCGCCAGTTTGATCGTGGCATCAAGCCCTGGATCGCAATTGTGCGCTTCAAATGCACCGCCATGCATGTGGGAAATCGCGGCCACCAGTGCCAGGCCCAGCCCGGAATTGCGTTCGGTACGGGCCGGATCAAGCGTCACAAAGGGCATTTGCAAGCGTGGCAGGTCTTCTTGCGGGACACCGGGGCCGCGGTCGCGAACGCTCAGAAAGGTGAACGGGCCGTCTTCGGTAAGGCTGATCGTGATTGTCGTGTCGTCCGGGGCGTAACGCATCGCGTTTTCCAACAGGTTCGACAAAGCCTGCGACAGCAGCGGGCGGTGACCGGGGATCGCCGCGGCTGTTCCGGTGATTTCCAGTTGAATGCCCTGATCGGCGGCCACGGGTTCATACAATTCAGCTACATTGGCCACCAAGTCCTGAAGGTCGACGGGTTCAAATTGTTCGCGCCCGACGCCAGCCTCGGCGCGCGAGATTTCGGTCAGCTGGCCCAGGACGCGCAGAACATGGTCGATTTCTGCCGATGCCCGAGCGATGTCAATTTCGCGATCTTGTTCGGACTTGTCCGGATCAGACAGCGCATCAACCCGTTGCCGCAACCGAGACAAGGGAGAGCGCAGATCATGCGCGATAGAGTTCGACGTGGTGCGCAGATTACTGACCAGCTCTTCGATCCGATCCAGCATGGTGTTCAACGTTCCAGCGACCTGATCAAACTCATCGCCAGTGCCGCGCAGCGGCATTCGGCGGGACAGATCGCCCGATACGATGTTTTCGGCAGTGCTGGCGATATCGGACAGGCGCGAGAAAACAAGCCGGGTGAACAGCCAGCCAGTCAGGACGCTTAGCGCCAGAGCAATACCCAGGGCAATTCCGACTGAACGCAACAAGACGCGGTCAAACTGCTGCCGCGCCAACGCGTCGCGCCCCACCAACAGACGTTCACCGCCGGGCAGGCGGATGGAGGCAGCCGAAATGGGCACCAGTTGATCATTATCCGCGCGGCGTAATTCAAGATCGACCCAACCGCCGCCTGCGGCGATACCCTCGGGCCATTGTTTAAGGTTGCCAACCAGCTTGGCGCCAAATCGATCCGTCAGCAGGTACAAAGCATCCCGTTCGGACGCCGAGGGAATGCGCCGTTCGATCGCTGCCATCAGACCGATCAGCCCGCGACGTTCATATTCGTCCGCCAACCCAGTCAGTTCGGCCGACACGACCGACCGGGTTTCGCTTTCGATGCTGCGATTCGCGGTTACGTAAACCAATGCCAGAACCGTGGCTGTCAACAAAGTGCTCAGGACCATGCTGGCCAGGACTAGGCGGGTACGGGAATTGTTGAAGGAAAGTCGCAAGTTATCCATCGGATATCATGTAACCTGCACCTCGGACGGTTTCAATCAATGGTGGCTCTCCGCCTTCGTCCAACTGACGTCGCAGCTTTGAGATATGGACGTCGACCACATTGGTATTTGGGTCGAAATGGTAATCCCACACGCCCTCCAACAGCATGGTGCGTGACACCACGCGGTTCTTGCGGCGCAAAAAGAACTCAAGGATCTGAAATTCGCGAGGGGTGAGGCTGATTTCTCGCTCGTCGCGGGTGACCTTGCGGGTCAGCAGGTCCATCTCGAGGTCTTTGCAAGTCAGCGTGGGGCTTTCCTCGGACTCTTGCGGGCGGCGCAGCAGGGCCTCGATCCGGGCGTGCAGCTCCTGAAAGGAAAACGGTTTGACCAGATAGTCATCGGCCCCCGCACGCAGTCCCTTGACCCGCTCGTCAACGGCGCTCATCGCGGTCAGCATCAGCACCGGTGTTTTCAACCCCGCCGCACGCATTGATTTAATCAGAGACAAGCCGTCCAATCCGGGCAACATCCGATCCAGAACAACGGCGTCAAATCCGCCATCGGTGGCGTGATACAGGCCCTCGCGGCCGTCAGTGGCCATTTCTACCACATAGCCTTCTTCACCAAATCCTTTGGCGATGAAGTCCCGGGTATCTTCGTCGTCTTCTACGATTAGCAGGCGGCGGCTCATGATCGGACCTCCCTTCTATCCGGATTTAAACATAATTTGCGGGTAAAGCACATGGTTTGAAGTGTTTACGTGCCGGGTGCGTCCTTGCGCACCCGGCAGCCCCAGCGGTTTGCGGACAATTCAAACCCGCCGAGGAGGCGCCCGCCAGATATCCCCATCTTGTGGCGCGCGCTGGTGTTTGATCAGGCGATTTCCACCGCAACAAAGATCTGGTTGCCGCCGCGATTGATCAGGACAAGCGCGGGGTCGGTCTTTTCGCTGTCCAACGCGGCTTTCAAAGCGTCCGGTGTCGCGGTGTCCTGACCGCCCAACTTGACGATTACATCACCGGGCTGAAGTCCGGCCTTGGCAGCGGGGCTGTCAGGGGCCATGTCGGTGACAACGACGCCGTCGACATTTTCAGCCACGCCCATCTGGCTGCGGTTGCTGTCGGTCAGTGGGGCAACTGTCACGCCCAGAGCGGTGCCCGAGACGGTTTCGTCCACCGACTTGTCGATCTCGGCCGAAGCGCTTTGGTGCTGTCCGATCGTCAGCTCAAGCTGCTGTTCGGCCCCATCACGCAGAACGGTCAGAACACTGTCGGTGCCCACCTTGGTGGTTCCGACCAAAAGCGGCAGATCACTGCTGGAATCGACTGGTTCGTTGTTGAAGGTCAGGATGACATCGCCCTGTTTCAGAATGCCTTCAGCCGGGCTGCCGTCGACTACGTCCGACACCAGTGCGCCAGCGGATGCGTCGATACCCATGGCAGCCGCGATTTCGGGGCTGACATTCTGGATCGATACGCCCAGCCAGCCGCGGCTGACCTGACCATCATCGCGCAGGTCAGCGGCGATGTGTTCGACAATGTTCGAGGTCACGGCAAAGCCCAGACCCACGGACCCTCCGGTTGGTGAATAGATGGCCGAGTTTACGCCAACCACTTCGCCTTCCATATTAAACAGCGGGCCGCCCGAATTGCCCTTGTTTATGGCGGCATCGGTCTGGATGAACTCGGCGTAGGGTCCTTGCGAGATGTTGCGACCCTTGGCCGAAACGATCCCGGTGGTCACGGTGGAATGCAGGCCGAACGGGTTGCCAATGGCCACCACATCTTCGCCCACGCGAATGACATCGCTGTTGCCCAGATCCACGGCCTGCAGGCTTTCACCCGCGTCGATTTTCAGAATGGCGATATCGGTCAGCGGGTCGGTACCGATCACTTCGGCCTCAAAGCTGCGCTCGTCGCTCAGGCGCACTGTCACGGTCGCGGCGTTGTCGACGACGTGGTGATTGGTAACAATGTATCCGGCTTCATCCAGCACAAACCCTGATCCCAGCCCCTGTGCAGGTCCACGTTGCGGTGCATTGAATCCTTCGGGCGTGCCAAAGCGTTTAAAGAATTCCCCGAACGGGTGGTCTTCAAGATCCTGGCCCTGCGCGGGCATTGGGGCCGTGTTTTGCTCTGCGATGATTGTGACCACCGAGGGCGAAACGTTTTCGACGAGATCGGCCAGCGCCTCATCGGCCATTGAGGGCAGGGCGGTGGTTGCCAGCAGTGCAGCGCCTAATGCGCCAACGCCGACCCAATTGTTTGTCCCGGGAAGAAGGGAGGATTTGCGGATGCTCATTGTTGTCTCCTGTATATACCACGCGATTGCGACCGCGCGTTGAAACAGGAGATGCGCCTTCAGTCTGAGTGTTTCCTGATTGGATTGTTAAGAAATCTTAATTCTGCCACAAAAGAACGGTTCCATGCCGCTGCATCTGAGGCGGCGATCGGAGGATTCGCGCGAATCATTCTTGGCGAATCGGTGGATTGTTGCCGATTTGACCAGCAAAGCGCGAAAAGAGTTGAATTGACTCAGTTTTGTTAACAAAACACCCATTGATTTTCACTGTTTTCGAGCGATCCTCTTTTGGTTGTGGCGCTGCGCGTTGATCGCTGGCGTAAACGGGAACAATTCTCGACATAATTGCTAGATAGCTCACTGGACGTAGACATAACCAAAATCGACGTCACTTCGGGTGGGGGCGACGCTCAACGTTAGGTAGAATGACCTCGAAAGAATGTTGCGGAAAAACCATTCTGATACCCTTAAAATTAACCATCCCGTCCAATTTTAGATTGTTTGAATCCTTCGGATCGGTGACGATGAAAAGGCCCAAGCGAGGGGGAGCCGATGGCACTAGGGGGTGCCAAAGGCTTGTCACAGTTACTGGAAGCGCTGAGCGGCATGTTAACGAGGGGGTCTTGTTTAGGTTCAGCGGCACAATAGCCAGATTGCCAATAGGCAGTTTTGGCCGCGCTTCTGGGATTGATGAAAAGTGGTAGTCCTGTTTTGGGCAACCGGCCCGGTCGACAACGACCGGGCCGTGTTCATTTTGGGCCGGTGCGTTCAGGACCGGCGATTTCCCGCCCATATCTCCCAGTCTTCCGGCGTGTCCAAATCCAGTAATGCGTTGCTTGCCGGCAGAGCGTGCAAATGCACCTGATCTGAATGCGCCCGCACAACAGATTGCGCACCCTCATCGCCGGTCAAGGTTGTAAGTTGGTCAAACAGGCTGCGGTCAAAAACCACCGGGTGACCGGCTTTGCCTGAAGCTGTCTCACCCCGCCAGATCAGGTTGTCCGGGTGGATTTTGACGGCACCCAGAACGGCCGTCAGATCGTCAGCAGTGATGTCAGGCAGGTCAGCCAGAAGAACCATCGCGGCCGGAGCATCAGACGGCACATGAGCCAAGGCACCACGCAAGCTGGCGTTCATGCCCTCACTGGCATCGGGGATTTCGATCATTCGCAGATCCAATCCCTCGAGCGCTGTGTATCTGGGGTGCGGAGACGCGGGCAGGGCCACGATAACCGGCGCCGCTTGTAATGCGATCTGTGCTGCGCGTCGCAGCAAGGGCAAGTCATCGACGATTTGTAACAGCTTGTCCCTGCCGCCCATGCGGCTGGACTGTCCGGCGGCCAGTAGAATGATTGGTATCTGAGTCATACCGCCACCATGCCGCCGGAGCGCGGGCGAGTCATCCCCGCATACGCGCACCGTCCGCATCAAACAGCGGCCGAGAAATCACACGGGCATTGCGCATCTGTCCCAGGATTTCGATCTGAACCTGCGATCCGTCGGCCGCGCGGTCGGCAGGGAGGAAACCCAAGGCGACGGATTTCCGGGCGTGGTGAGAGTAGCCGCCCGAGGTGCAGAAACCCACGACCTCGCCTTCCAGCCAGATCGGCTCATAAGCGTTGACATCCGCATCGTCGGCGTCGACCTCAAAAGCCACCAGCTTGCGTGCGGGACCCTCAGCCTGTTCAAGCTCGGCAGCTGCGCGACCAATGAAGTCGGCGTTTTTCGAGTAAGAGATGAACCGATCCAGCCCCGTCTCGGCAGCTGTGTAATCTGGTGAAAATTCCGACATCCAGGACCCAAAGAACTTGTCCAGACGCAGGCTCATCATCGCGCGCATGCCAAAGGGCACCATGTCGTGGGATTGACCGGCCTGCCACAAGGTCCACCAGAGCTGCCGTTGGGCCATCGGATCGCAGTAAATCTCATACCCCAGATCTCCGGTATAGCTGACCCGTTGGACAATGCAGTCGGCCATTCCGACCGTCATGCGCCGCACATCGAGAAAGCAGAAATCTGACAGGTCGTCGCGGGTGCAGGCGGCCAGCACCTGTGTGGCGTTGGGCCCCGCAATCTGGAACCCGTTCAAACGGTCACTGATGTTTTCGATGCTAACGCCGTCGATCTGATGTTGCAGGAACCACCGCATGTGAAAGGCCTGACTGCCATAAGACGCGGTCAGTTGGAATTCGGCCTCGCCCAGGCACGAGACAGTGAAATCCCCGATCAGCTTGCCCTTTTGGGACAGCATCGGCGTCAACGATAGCCGCCCCGGCTTGGGTATACGCCCGGCCATGATCCGGTCCAGCCAGTCCCGCGCGCCCGGTCCCGTGATGCGGTATTTGCCAAAATTGTGAACTTCGTTGATGCCGACGCCGGTGCGAACGGCACGTACCTCGCGCCCGGTTGCGTCAAACGCATCTGATCGCCGGAACGAGGGCGTCTCATATCCGGGCTCGCCGTCCTTAGCGAAATAATTCGGAACTTCCAGCCCATATTGCTGTCCCCAAACCGCGCCCAGATCGGTGAAGATGTCGTACATCGGGGTGGTTCGGTTTGGCCGGGCGGCGGGCAATTCTTCGTTCGGGTAGGATACGCTGAACCGTTTTTGATAGTTTTCGACCACTTTGGGGCGGGTGTAGCCGGGGTTGATCCAGTCGCCAAACCTGGCCACATCCATGGCAAAGACATCGCGCTCGGGCTCACCCTCGATCATCCACTGCGCCAGTGTCAGACCGACGCCGCCACCTTGGCTGAACCCTGCCATCACACCGCAGGCCGACCAGTAATTGCGCATCCCCGGCACCGGTCCGACCAGAGGGTTGCCGTCCGGTGCGAAAGTGAACGGCCCGTGGATCACTGATTTCACTCCGGCCTCGGCCAAAACCGGAAAACGTTCATAGGCGAACTCGATACTGTCGGTGATCTTGTCATAGTCATCGGGCAAAAGTTCGTGGCCGAATTCCCACGGGGTGCCGTCCACAGCCCAGGGTTTGCAGGGTTGTTCGTAGAACCCGATGCACAAGCCGCGGCCTTCCTGGCGCAGATAGCTTTCTCCAGCGGGGTCCATCACATGCGGGTGCTCGCCCCCGGCGTCGATGATCGCCTCAATCTGAGGGATTGCATCCGTGACCAGATACTGGTGTTCCATCGGGTGTAACGGGAAATAGACACCGGCCATGGCGCCAACTTCCCGGGCCCAAAGGCCGCCGGCATTGACCACATGTTCGGCGTGGATGGTGCCTTTGTCAGTGACCACATCCCAAGTGCCATCCGCGCGCTGCAATGTTTCGCGCACCATACAGTGGGTTTCGATCGTGGCTCCGCCCATCCGCGCGGCCTTGGCGTAGGCGTGGGTTGTACCAGAGGGATCCAGATGGCCGTCCAACGGATCGTAAAGGGCGCCGATAATGCCATCTGTTTTGGTGATCGGGGCGATCTTGCGGATTTCATCGGGACCTACGATTTCAGTCTCAAGCCCCATGAACCGGTGCTTGGCCCGTTCGGCCAGCAACATGTCGAACCGATCCTGATTGTCAGCCAGAGTAATGCCACCCACATGGTGCAGGCCGCAGGACATTCCGGTAATCTCTTCCAGCTCTTTATACAGGCGGATCGTATAGCCCTGCAGCGCAGCCATATTGGTGTCGCCGTTCAGCGTGTGAAACCCGCCCGCCGCGTGCCACGTTGACCCGCTGGTCAGTTCGGACCGCTCTAGCAGCATTACGTCCGACCAGCCCAATTCTGTCAGGTGATATAGAACCGAACACCCGACGACGCCGCCGCCAATCACTGCTACCTGAGTTGTGGTCTTCACGACTTGCCTCCCTTGGATTTAGCCAAAGCCTGCAAGTACCGTTTGGGGTTTACTGTTCCGTTTCCGACATGGATTGTCGCTGATCTGGTGTCACAGGGGGCGGATTTTCAACTCGGTGATGCGGTTGCCTTCGCGGGCCGTGACCTCAAACCGGAACCCGTGGAACGAGAAGACCTGCCCGGAAATAGGGATCATCTGCGCCTCGTGAATAACCAGACCTGCGACGGTGTTGGCTTCGTCATCGGGCAGGGACCAATCCATCGCGCGGTTCACATCGCGGATCGTCATGGCACCCTCAACCAGAAACTGACCATCCTCAGTCCTGGTCACGGGAACATCCTCGTCGATGTCGAACTCATCTGCGATTTCGCCGACGATTTCTTCCAGGATATCCTCAAGCGTAATCAGGCCGCGCAATGATCCGTATTCGTCGACCACCAGCGCAAAGTGGCTGTGCATCCGCAGGAATTCCCGCATCTGATCGTCCAGCGTGGTGGTTTCCGGCACGAAATACGGATTGTTCGCCACCTTCGAGACGTCGAATTCCTTAAGCCGATTGGTCTCGCTTTCGCTGGCCCCGGCATGGGCGTACATGGCGCGGAACAGGTCTTTGGCATGGACCACACCGACGATGTTCTCGGGTTCATCTCGAAACACAGGCAGGCGGGTGTGCGAGCTTTCAAGGCATTGCTGCAAGATGGCTTCCGGGGCGTCATCCGCGTCGATCATTTGGATGTTAGAGCGGTGCAACATGATCTCTTCCACGGTTCGATCGCCTAGATCCAGTGCGCCGAGGATACGATCGCGGTCTTCTTTTTCGACTACGCCTTCGGAATGGCCCAACTGTAGCGCTCCGGCGATTTCCTCACGCACGGCCAGGATGTTGCTGTCTGGGTCAATTTTCACGCCGAACAGACGCAAGACACCGCGCACCAACAGGCGCACGGCCGCCACGACAGGCGAGAAAACCGTCACAACTACACTGATGATGGGGGCCACCAGCGCGGCCGCTTTTTCCGCATTGGTGATGGCATAGGTCTTGGGCAGCACCTCGGCAAAGATCAGCACCAGCAGTGTCATGACCAACGTCGCCAGCGCCACGCCGCTTTCGCCAAACAGCCGCGTGAACATCGCCGTCGCCAGCGATGCCGCAAGGATGTTTACCAGGTTATTGCCCAGCAGGACCGAGCCGATCAGGCGTTCATTGTCATCGGTGATGTCCAGCGCCTTTTGCGCCCCGCGCGAGCCTTTGTCGGCCTGCGCCCGCAGCTTTCCGCGTGACGATGCGGTCAATGCTGTTTCAGAACCCGAGAAAAAGCCCGACAGGATAAGCAAAAGCAGAATAGCGCCAGTGGTAAACCAGAATGCGCCGTCGATCAGAGAAGAAGAGGGTTCCATCGGTCCTTGATTGTTTGTGGTGTTGCATTGGTTATGGGGGCGCGGTCCCGGCGGATCAAGGGGTTAGCCCTTGTTGCTGGGGTCTTTCGCCAGCGGGTGATGCTCCAACACCAGTTCTGACAGGCGTTCGTCCAGTACATGGGTGTATATCTCGGTCGTTGCGACGTCGGCGTGGCCCAGCAGGGTCTGGATCGACCGCAGATCGGCGCCATTGGCCAGCAGATGTGTCGCAAAAGCATGGCGCAGCGTGTGCGGCGTGACCTTTTCCGGCGCAACGCCGCCTTGAACGGCCAGTTCCTTGACCAGAAGAAAAAACATGTGCCGCGTCAGGTGGCCAGATTTGCCGCGGGACGGAAACAAGAACTTGGATCGCTGCCCTCCATCGGCCACCAGTTGATCCTCGGCCTCATCCCGCACGCGGAGCCAGACCGCCAATGCATCCCGTGCGGGTGGGGACAGCGGCACCATTCGTTCCTTGCCGCCTTTACCCAGGACCAGCAGCATTCGCGGATCGCCACGCGCCGAAGATACGGGCAGGGATACCAGTTCGGTCACCCGCATGCCGGTGGCGTAAAGAACCTCCATCAGGCACGTGTTGCGCAGACGGTCGGTTGGCGTGCGCCCGGTTTCGCGGGCCGCTTGCAGTAACCGGTCAACTTCGGGCACATCCAGCGTTTTGGGCAGGCGTTTCTGCCGACCGGGACCTTTGATCTGAATGGCAGGATTGGCCTCGCGCCATCCTTCTTCAAAGGCGAAACGGAAAATCTGCTTGATGGCCGAAAGCCGCCGTGCCCGGGTGGACTTTGCCAATCCCTGTGCGTCACAATTGATCAGATAGGCTTCGATCTGATCCCGATCCGCCTCGGCAAATCCGACCTTGCGATGGTCGAGCCAGGCCGCGAAGTCCTTCAGATCGCGGCCATACGCCAGCAGCGTGTTTGTTGCGGCCCCCAGTTCGGCTGCTTGCGCCTGTAGAAAAGTCGAGATCCAAAGCTCCTGAGTGGCTGGGGCGGTCATGGTCAGGTGCCTTGCAGGATCAGCAGGTTCAGCGCCGCGCGCCGGGCGGTATCCTCAAGCCCCACGCGGCGTAATGTTGCGATAGCAGCAGTCAGATCGACAAGATTGCCGCGCGCACCATGAGCGAACAGTTCCATGGTTTCCAGAATGGCCTCACCCAGCTGACCGTTGGCCAGCATCGTGTCGATATCCGACGGCACCGGAGCCGCCCAGGCAAAGCCTTGAGCCACCGCATCAGCCAGTGGCGAAGGTGAGCGCGCGCGCCCTGGATCGCCCTGCGCCAATGCGGCCAGAAACTGCGATTTCTCGGACTGGTCTGGTGCAGACAGGGCTGCGGTTTCATAAAGTTCGGACAGCAACAGAACGCGCCAGCGCAGGCTTTCAGCGCCTGGATTCGTTAGCGTTACCTGCGATAATCGGCCCGCGAACAATTCGGAAAACGGAACTTCCAAACCGACTTTTTGCATTTGCGCCCACACGATCGGCAGCGTTTTGGCTATGGCAGTGGGCTTGCCTGTCTGCAGTGCGCTTTCGAACCGTTGCACCGCCGCGACCCGATCCCAGACTGCGCCGGATGCTGCGGGATCGCGTTCAGAATAAAGCCCCAGCAACTGATTGGGTGTAAGCGCACCAATTCGTGTCAATCGTTCAGCTGCTTCGATCTGCGCCTTCCAGCCCGCTACGTCCCGCAAATCGGCATTGGCAAAAGCCCGCGGCAAAGGGGTCGAGGGCAGACGCTCGCCAATAGCCTCAAACAGACGGAAGCTTAACGGGTCGGGGTGATCAGGTTGCGGCAGGTATTCTGCATCTTCGTATAATTCAGGGCTGAGGAACCGATCCAGAACCGCCAAATCTTCGGACGGTAGAACCTGCAGCGCATGGGCGGCCTCAAGCGTCAGGGCGGCTGACGCCCAATCACCCCGGCGGGCCTTGCAGAAGATTTGCGCCGCATAGTCCTGCGACAGGTGAGGTTGCGCGATCAACGCGGTGCAGCTGCGATCTTCGTCCCCGGTCAGCAATGTCGCATCGAACCAGCGCTGAAATCGCGCACGGCTGTCGGTGGGGCCGGCCAGTTGCACCAGCGACTGCACCGGATCTGCTGCGCCCAACTGCATCAATCGGTCCAGGCGAGCCAACAATAGCGTCTCTTGCGCGCCTGGTTCCGCTGGCGCACGTGCCTCGGAAAGCAGCAGGGTAAACAAAAGGCGCTGCATGGCCGGGTTGTACTTAACCGGGACGTGTCCGATCAGCTTGGCCAAACGGTCAGGATCGCTGCCTTGCCACATGTCTACGGGCAGCCCGGTCACCGAGGACGACACCAGCCCCAGCGGCTGCGACAGCGCCTCAAGCGGCGTGACGACGATATCGGGTTGATTGCCGCTCTGTGTTACAGGCGGTTCCAGCAGGACAGTGCCCGGCAGGTTCTCGGGTGGATCGTTTAACCAGTCGATGACTGAGAGTGGTTCCTGTTGTGCCTGAGCCGACCCGGCCAGAAACAGCATGAACACTGCGACCTTATTCGACATTCAGTATTACCGGTTCTCGAACCTCATCCTGCGGTGCCGAAAAGTCGGCCCCGAAGAACGGCCCAAGATAGGCGTACGCCACCAGCCCGATAAAACACAGGCAAATCAGATATATCAGGAATTTGATCAGACGGCCCATTGCTCAACGCTGCCCCAATTTTCTCTTTTGTCATAGTTATAGCTAGCATTTTTCCTAAGATCACGTCATTCACGGTGAAATGAGCGAAATTAAGCATAACACCTACAGCTCGGACGCGGATACAGGCTTTGAACTGCACAAAACGGTGGTTCTTGTAGGTATGATGGGGGCAGGAAAGACGGCAGTGGGCCGGGGTTTGGCCGCAAGACTGGGCGTTCCGTTCCTCGACAGCGACGCCGAGATCGAATCAGCAGCCAATATGACCATCCCCGAGATATTCGAACGCGACGGAGAGCCGTTTTTCCGGACCAAGGAAAGTCAGGTCATCGGCCGTCTACTGGACGAAGAAAAAGGCATCCTTTCGACCGGCGGCGGCGCTTTTTTGGCCGACGCCAACCGGATGATGATCACCGAACGCGGTGTCTCTGTCTGGTTGCGGGCCGACCTAAACGTTCTGTGGAACCGGGTTAAGCATAAGGACACGCGCCCCTTGCTGCGCACGTCGGACCCATATGCGACGTTGCGCGCCTTGTACGAGGCGCGTGTGCCGGTCTATGCGCAGGCTGATCTGACGGCTCAGTCCGATGGTGAAACGGCGATCGAGACTATGGTGGACCGGGTGGTGGCTGCTTTGCTGACACGCCCCGATGTTTTGGAACGAAAATAGATGCTCCAAAGTGTACATGTAGAGTTGGGCGAACGCTCATATGACGTGGAAATCGGCCCCGAATTGCTAGCCCAATCCGGAGCCAGGATCGCGCCTTTGTTGCATCGCCCCAAGGTCGCCGTTCTGACAGATGAGAACGTGGCTGCATTGCATTTGGGCGCGCTGCGCGACGGATTGGCCACGGCCGGAATCGAGATGTCGTCGCTGGCCTTGCCCGCCGGTGAAGCAACCAAAAGCTGGCCGCATTTCGAACGTGCCGTCGAGTGGCTTTTGGCCGAAAAGGTTGAACGCCGCGACGTTGTCATTGCCCTTGGCGGCGGTGTCATCGGTGATCTGGCCGGTTTTGCGGCCGCCGTGTTGCGGCGCGGGGTGCGGTTCGTGCAGATCCCGACCTCGCTGCTGGCACAAGTCGACAGCTCGGTTGGTGGTAAAACCGGGATCAACGCGCCGCAGGGCAAAAACCTGATCGGTGCTTTTCATCAGCCGTCGCTGGTGCTGGCCGATACATCGGTATTGGCGACCATGACCCAGCGGGATTTCCTGTCCGGGTATGGCGAGGTCGTGAAATATGGCCTGCTGGGCGATGCTGCGTTTTTCGAATGGCTAGAGGTCAACGGTCCCGATGTCGCGGGCGGTGACATGGCCGCAAGGGTGCGGGCCGTCACACGTTCGGTGCAGATGAAGGCCGAGATCGTAGCGCGGGATGAAACCGAACAGGGCGACCGTGCGCTGTTGAATCTTGGGCATACCTTCTGTCACGCGCTTGAGGCCGCCACCGGATATTCCGACCGGCTGTTGCATGGCGAAGGCGTGGCCATCGGGTGCGCGCTCGCGTTCGAGCTGTCCTCCCGGCTTGGCCTGTGTTCGCAGGAAGACCCCAGCCGTGTGCGGGCGCATCTGCGCGATATGGGCATGAAGACCGATCTGGGGGATATTCCAGGTGAATTGCCCGGCGCTGGGGCTCTGGTCGATCTGATGGCGCAGGACAAAAAAGTGATCGACGGCCAGTTGCGGTTCATTCTGGCCCGAGGGATCGGGCAAGCGTTTGTCACCTCGGAAGTCCCGCGTGAGGCGGTTTTGTCGGTGCTAAAGGACGCATTGGCGACGGCCTGATCACCGACTGCGGATCACCATCAGCTCACCGATGTTTTCCCGGGTGATATAGCCAACCATGTTACCGGCCTGCGAGCAGACTGCGATGGCGGGGGCACCTTTGTGTAGCCCGTCCAAAACAGTCTCTAACCCGCTGGTCAGTTGCACCTGCGGGATATCCGTCACCATGACCGAGGTTGCAGGATCAGACCGCGGATGGTCTCCGGCCAACGCGGCAAAAAGCCGTTCACGCGTCAGAAACCCCATCAGATGGCCATCTGCGCCCATCACAGGAAACTCGTGCTGGGTGGTGTGAATGACGGCCTGCGCAGCGGTGGCTAGTGTATCGCTGGGGGACAGGGCGTGGAACTCGGTGATCATCGCATCACGCGCCAGAACCCGCCGCGCGACCGAGCGCATCGCAACATCCTGGCTTTCCGAATTGGCAGCGACAAAGACAAAAACGGCGATCAAAACCAGCAGCGGGTTCCCTGTGCTCAACCCCCAAAAGCCAAACGCTACGGCAACCATCTGGCCGCCAATGGCGGCGACCTTGGTGGCCTTCACCCGGTCCATTTTCAGACAGAGCAGTGCGCGGAACACGCGACCTCCATCCATCGGAAAGGCGGGGATCATGTTAAATGCGGCCAGCAACAGGTTCACATAGGCCAGACGGTTTAACAAAGCAGGCCCGGTCGAGTCGATTTGCGCTATCGTTTCGAACGGCATTCCGGCGCCCAAAGCAACCAGAACGATCCAGATCGCGATATTCACGGCAGGTCCTGCCAGTGCAACTGCCACCTCTTGCATCGGCTTTTCCGGCATCCGTTCCAACCGCGCCAGCCCGCCGATAGGCAGCAGAGTGATATCGGGGGTTTTGATCCCATAGCGCCGGGCCATCAGGGCGTGGCCGAACTCATGCGCCACAACGCAGGCAAACAGCGCCAGCACGAAAACCAAATTTTCGATTGCGGCTGGCAATCCACCGTTGGAATAGGCGGCAAAGCCCACCCAGGCCAGCAACAGAAAAAAGGTAACATGGACCCTCAGTTCCGACCCCAACAGTCGGCCCAGTGTGAAGGACCATGTCATGTCTAATCTCCGTCTGATTTAGAACGGGATCTCATCATCGTCGATGCCGCCGGATGCTGGAGCAGGAGCGCTGGAGGAGGGGGCACCATAAGGATCGCCGTATCCGCCACCGGCCTGACCGCCGCCATATCCTCCGGACTGGCCACCACCGCCGCCGCCACCTTCGCTGCGGCTGTCCAGCAGCGTCAGCTCACCACGATAGGGGCGCAGCACAACCTCGGTCGAATAGCGATCCTGACCGGACTGATCCTGCCATTTGCGGGTCTCCAACTGGCCTTCGATGTATACTTTGCTGCCCTTTCGCAGGTATTGCTCTGCAATGCGGGCCAATGGCTCTGAGAAGATCGCAACCGAGTGCCATTCCGTCCGTTCGCGACGCTCACCGGTGTTGCGGTCTTTCCAATTCTCAGAAGTAGCGATGCGCAGATTGCAAACTTTACCGCCGTTCTGGAACGACCGGACCTCGGGATCGCGGCCAAGATTTCCGACCAGAATGACTTTGTTGACAGAACCCGCCATGTATTTCCCCGTTCTTAACTGGTTTGTATGCGCCCGAATCTGGCGCCGTTTCTGTAAGCGACCCTATACGGCCTGCGTCAGGGTGAAAACATAGATGATGACGGCAACACTGGCCAAGAAATCGCCAAGGATTTGTTCACCATGCTTTCATCTTTAACTGGAATACCTATACTCGCGTAGATTCCTGAACGAGCTGGATTGGCTTGAATGCGTCTTTTGGTTGGTTGTTTTTCTGTTCTGTGCTTGACGCTGGTTTCGGTGCCAGTTTCGGCTGACTCGTTGTCTTCGAAAAGTCGCCGGGACATTTTTCTGAAACAATCCAAAGTATTGGATACGCGCGCAGCGACGCAATACCGGGATTCCGATCGCCTGAAACCCAAGGCAGCACAACCCACATTCAGCAAACGATATACTGGCAAGTACCGGGGTGAGTATATGGCGTTGGCGCGTCAGGCGGCGCGCAAGCACAGTGTTCCAGAAGAGCTTTTCCTGCGCTTGGTACAGCAGGAAAGCGGTTGGAACCCTCACGCCAAATCGCACAAGGGTGCATTGGGTCTGGCACAGCTGATGCCCGGCACAGCGCAGCTGTTGGGGGTAAATCCGCATGACCCGCAACAAAACCTGGAAGGCGGTGCGCGTTATCTGTCCTGGCAGTACCGCAAGTTCAAATCCTGGCGTTTGGCGCTGGCCGCTTACAATGCGGGTCCAAAAGCGGTCGAAAAGCATGGCGGAGTGCCGCCGTACAAAGAAACCCAAAACTACGTAAAAGTCATCTGGGGCGGCTGAGCTAAACTGACGCCTCCCCCTAAAAAAGAACCGGCGCTGTGGCCGGTTCTTTGCGTTTCAGCTCTTACTCAGCGGCAATTTTGATCACCGGCTCCATCCGGGCCAGAATGTCCTCGGCCAGATGACATTTGACCTGATGCCCGTCAGCCAGAGTTTTCACGGGCGGTATATCGCGTTCGCACAGCCCGTTCGGAACTTCGGATTTCCACCGGCATCGCGTTTGGAACGGACACCCCGGAGGCGGGTTCATCGCTGACGGAATATCGCCATCCAACACGATATGCTGCTTTTCAACGGATGTATCCGCAATCGGCACCGCGCTCAGCAGCGCCTCGGTATAGGGATGGTAGGGCGGCGCAAAAACCTGATCCGTTGTCCCAAGCTCGACCACATGGCCCAGGTACATCACCATGACCCGGTCGCTGAGATAACGCACGATCGACAGATCATGGCTTATGAACAGCAAGGTGGTCTTGTGTTCACGCTGGATCTCCATCAACAGATCGGTCACCGCCGCCTGTACCGATACATCCAACGCCGAGACCGGCTCGTCCGCGACCACAATCCGGGCATCGCCTGCAAAGGCTCGTGCGATACCAACGCGCTGTTTCTGGCCGCCGGACAACTGTCTTGGCATCCGGTCCGCAAAGGCGCGCGGTAATTTCACCAGATCCAGCAGTTCCAGCATTCGTTTCTTTCGCTCGGCCTCAGAATTGCCGACGCCAAAGATTTCCAGCGCGCGGATGATTTGGCGACCAACGGTCATTGACGGGTTCAGCGTATCGAACGGGTTCTGGAACACCATCTGAACTTCGCCAACGGTCTTGGCGTCGCGCTCTTCGATGGGCACGTCTTCGATATTCCGATTGTCCAGCAGAATCTGGCCGTCAGTCGCTGTTTCTAATCCCATTAGCACCTTGGCAAAGGTAGACTTGCCGCAACCGGATTCACCCACAATAGCCAGTGTCTCAGATTCATGGGCCTCGAAACTCAGCGTCTCGTTGGCCTTTACAACCTTCTTCTCACCCCCTCCAAACAGGGCGTTGGCGGCAACCTCGTAGTACTTCTTGAGGTTGTCCATTTTTAATACAACCCGGCCAATCTCACCTTTTTCCTTCTGTTCACCCAGAGTGATCGGCGCGTTCCAGTCGATCTCTTTGAACTTCAGACACCGCGTGTGATGGCGGTCATTGCCCGGCACGGCTTCCATAAGGATGTTCTGGGAGTCGCAACGACCTTCCTCGAAATAGTCGCAACGCGGTCCAAAGTTGCATCCCTGTGGGCGTTCATGGGGCAGGGGGAAATTCCCCGGAATGGCGACTAGTGGCCGCGCGTTCTTGTCCGCACCCGGCAACGGGATAGATCGGAACAACGCCTGCGTATAGGGGTGCTGCATCTCGTCGAATACATCATGGATCGAGCCGCGCTCGACCGCCTCACCGGAATACATAACGCACAACCGGTCACAGGTTTCTAGCACCAGCCCCAGATTGTGCGAAATGAACAGCATCGAGGTGCCGTATTTCTTGCCCAGATCCTTGACCAGCTCGACCACCGCAGCCTCGACGGTCACGTCCAGCGCGGTTGTCGGCTCATCCAGTATCAACAGGGCAGGTTTCGACATCAGCGCCATGGCGATCACAATGCGCTGCTGCTGCCCGCCCGATAGCTGGTGCGGGAAAGAATTGAGCATCCGCTCGGGATCGGGTAGGCGCACATCGGTTACCACCTCCAGGGCGCGGGCATAGGCCTCGTCCTTGCCGACGCCCTCGTGGATCATCGGCACTTCCATCAACTGCCTACCGATTTTCATCGCCGGGTTAAGTGAGGCCATTGGTTCCTGATAGATCATCGCGATTTCATTGCCGCGAATGTCCCGTAGCTCGTCCGAGCTTATTTCGGCCAGGTCCCGTCCCTTGAACTTGATCGATCCACCGACGATGCGGCCATTCTTGCCCAGATCCTGCATGACACCCAAGGCCACGGTGGATTTGCCACAACCGGATTCACCCACCAGACCAACGGCTTCCCCGGGTTGGACAGTAACCGAAAAGTCCATCACAGCCGGAATTTCCCGAAGGCGGGTAAAGAATGAAATCGACAGCTTGTCGATCTCAAGGATCGGGCCGTCATATTCCGCCAGTTTGCTCATCTTGTTTCTCCTCGCGAGAGTCAGGGAATCCCCGTCATCTGGCTAAAAATATCCCGGGGGGTTGCCATCTGTGGCGCCACTGGTTCGAGCCCAGATGGCGACGGGGCTGGCCCCCGGCCTTGGTCACATCAATCCTTCAGGCTTTCTTCGCGCAGTCCGTCGGCCAGCAGGTTCAAACCAAGAACCAGAGACAACAGCGCCAGCGCAGGCGGCAGGGCCGGGTGCAGATAGATCGACAACAGCTTGCGCCCTTCGTTGATCGTCGACCCCCAGTCGGGGCTTTCCGGAGGCAGGCCCAAGCCAAAGAAGCCCAACGTCCCTAAAAGGATGGTGGTGTATCCGATGCGCAGGCAAAAATCGACGATCAGCGGACCGCGTGCGTTGGGCAGGATCTCCCACAGCATGATGTACCATGGACCTTCACCGCGCGTTTGCGCCGCCGCCACATAGTCCCGAGTCTTGATGTCCAGCGCCAGGCCCCGCACGATACGGAACACAGTGGGTGAGTTCACGAAGACGACCGACACAAACACCACCAGAATACCTCCGGGGATGTTGAACAGATCAAGATATGTGGGCAGACCCCAGATGCGATAGGTCTCTGTTTCGATAATGTAGCCACCGGTCGAGATCATCGACAGATAGAACCACAGCGCAACCCCCAGAACCCCAATCAAAAGCGGCGTGCGAAAATTCGGGCGGGTGTAAAAGCGCGAGTTCAGAAGCACCGCAAGGAAAATGATGGGAAAGACGAACAGCACTGCGGCCATATAGTTCGGCACGCCGGTTGCGACGATCTCTGGCGTGACCAGCAGGTAGAACAACAAGATGACCGGGAAGGCCAGGATCAGGTTGGCCAGGAAGGACAGGAACGTATCCAGACGTCCGCCGTAATACCCGGCAGGCAGGCCCAGCGTAATGCCGACCATAAAGGCAAAGATGGTCGCAAAGGGCGCGATCTTGACCACTTCCCACGCGCCTCTGACCATACGGCTAAAGACATCCCGGGCTAGGTTGTCACCGCCCAGCAGGTACCAGGCATATTGACCTTCATCCGTTGACGGCACCGGTGTTCCAGGGACCTTATTCTTCATGCCCGAAAGCTGCGACAGCGGATCGTGTGTGATGATCAGGTCCATGGCACCAAAGATACCGGTGAATACCCAAAACATCACAAGGCCGAAACCGATCATCCCGATCGGGCTGTCAAACAGCTTGCCGTACAGACCAAGGCGCCGTTTGAACGCAATGGACATGGCAAACAGAATGATCAGCGACAACCAGACTGGCAGGAACTGCCGTGATATCGCGCCGATGATCCCGGCGCTGGTCCCCATCAGGATGCCCAGCACCAGATAGGCCAGCGTAACGGCCACACTGGCCATGAAACTGTATCGCAAGGCTGATTGGGTAAGCCCCCGCAGCCCGGCATTGGCGTTTAGGGTTCCGTCGACATTGATGCTCAGCGGTGCCTCGGGCAGCACGATGCTGCCAAGGATCCAGACCACGATGGAAATCAACATCGCAGCCAGCGAGATCATCAGCAAAGGGTTCAGAAAGGCAATAGAGCCGGTCCAGGTAAGAGGTTCCATGTTCTATCCTTCCTTACGAAATACGGATGCGCGGGTTGAGGTAGACATAGCCGATATCCGAGATCAGCTGCGTCACCAGCACCACAAAGACCGACACGACTGAAATCGCCAGCAATAGCTGGATGTCGTTGTTGCCTGCCGCCTGTACCAGTGCCCATCCAAAGCCCTTGTAGTTGAACAGGGTCTCAACGATCACCACGCCATTCAGCAGCCATGGGAACTGCAGCATGATGACGGTAAAGGGCGCGATCAGCGCGTTGCGCAAAGCGTGCTTCATAACGATGTTGGGGAACGCGACACCTTTCAGGCGGGCGGTCCGAATATACTGCGCGGTCATCACTTCGGTCATCGAAGCGCGGGTCATCCGCGCGATGTACCCCATGCCATAAAGCGCGATGGTCAGCACCGGCAGGAAGAAATTTTCGAAGGTCGGGTTTTCCATCGCCTGTGTCGCGGTTCCCTTGAACCACTTTAAACCCACGGCGGATGAGGTGAAGATCGCAATAAAGATAACCCCAGAGACGTATTCCGGTGTCGCGGTTGTGGTGATTGCGATGGTCGACAGCGTACGGTCGGTAGCCGAGCCTTCGCGCATACCGGCCAAAATCCCTAGGATCAACGCAGAAGGCACCATCAGCAGCATCACCCAGAACATTAAGCGGCCGGTCAATGCCAGCCGGGTGCCAACAACGGTCGAGACCTCTTCTTTGAAAACGGACGAGTATCCCCAGTATCCCTGCAGGATGCCGCAGAAATTAGGCGACTCTTCCGCGGTTGTGCCCGGCAGGATGCATCTGCCCAGAACAGATCCGTCTTCGTTTGTATGCCGATAGGAAGGCAAAACGCCCAGCCATTCGCCGTACTTCACGGGCGTAGGTTGCAGATACCCGTTCTTTTCAAGGTAGCTTGCGACCTGTTCGTCCGACATGCGGAAGTTGCCTTGGGTTTTGGCAAGCTTTTCGAGGTTCGGATATAGGTTGGTGAGGAAAAAGACCAAGAATGTCAGACATAATGCTGTCAATAGCATGATGCCGACACGCTTTAGAATGAATAGTCCCATGTTAGCCCCTGTTGGTAGGCTAGCGCGTGTTTCAAGTTGAACCGCGCATCGCTGTTTTTTATTGCCGCCGCACTCAGGACGAAAAAGCCGCGCCAGTGGGGCGCGGCTTTGGTTTTGTCAGGTCAGGACACAATGCCGAACTTGTAGATCTGCGGCAGGTCCGCAATGTGTTTTTCGACCCCCACCATATTGTCGCGGTGGTGACGCATGGCCGTGCGCCAATACGGCTGAATGGTCACACCTTCGTCGATCATGATCGCCTGAAGCTTGGCCATCACTTCGCGACGCTGGTCCACATCCGCGATGGAATTCGCCTCGGCTAGCAGAGCGTCAAACTCATCATTGGCGAAACCGGATTCGTTCCAAGCCACGCCGGACTTGTATGCCAGTGCCAGAACCTGTGTGCCCAGCGGACGGTGGTTCCAGTTGGTCGACGAGAACGCGTATTTGGTCCAGTCGTTCCAGAAGGTCGAACCCGGCAGAACCGTGTGACGCGCCTTGATACCTGCGTCGTTCAACTGGGCAACGACTGCAGCTGTAGTGTTGCGGCGCCAGTCATCGTCGATCGACTGAACTTCGTGTTCAAAATCGGCCATGCCTGCTTCGTCCATAAGGGCTTTGGCGCCGGCAGGATCATAGGGCAGGCGGGTAACAGCCGAGTCGAATTCTGGGTGCATCGGGCCGACATGGCAGTTGTCAGCCGGAATGCCGTATCCTGACATACCCAATTCCAGACAGACCTCGTTATCGACGGCCATCGCCAGAGCCTGGCGAACACGCTTATCGGCATAGATCTTGTTGCCATCTGCGTCTTCGGCCAGTTGGTTGGGACGGATGACAATAGTAAAGCCCGACGGGATTTCCGATCGGGTCAGGCCGATGCCGTCAAAGATGTCGACAAATTCACCGACCGATTCCCAGTTCATGTCGATCTCTTCCGCCTCGTAGGCGGCCAGGAACGCAGCGGGGTCGGTGCCGTAGTCGATGAATTCGATCCGGTCGATATAGCCGCCTTTGCCAGCGGCATAGCCCCACCATTCGTGGTCTTCGTTACGGACCAGCACACCCTTTACGCCAACTTCATGGCTTTCCGGCAGCATAAAGCCCGTCCCGATTGGGTTGGCCAGCATGTTGGCGGGGTCGTGGCTGCTGTGCACGATGGAACCGGGGTAATCCGCCATGCCGGGGATAACAGTGATATCCGGCGAAAGACACTTCAGCTGGACGGTATGATCGTCAACCACAGTGATGGCGCCGTCTGCGGCCTTTTGGGTATCGGGGTCGACCAGAGAGGTCATCCGCGACGCCATCGAGTTGCCCTCGACCGTCGCATCACACCACATCTCGATGTTGCGGGCGACGTCTGCTGCCGTAAACGGTTCGCCGTTGTTCCAAGTGACACCCTTGCGCACGTTCAGCGTGTGCTCGGTCGCGTCGTCATTGGTTTCCCAGCTTTCCAACAGCATCGGCTTGAACGAACCGTCGTTGTTGTATTCGACCAGATATTCCAGCCAGCCAGCGGTAAAGGTGGCGATCTGGGTCCAGTCATAGGTGCGCGGGTCTTTGAGTGCGCGCACTTCCATCTGATAGCGGATGGTCCCACCGCGCTGCGCTTCTTGCGCTTTGGCGGGTGAAGCCAGGCCAATCATTCCGTAAGCTGCCGGTACGGTGACACCCAGAGCGGTGGCGCGGGCCATAAACTCGCGCCGGCTCAGTTTGCCGTCCCGATATTCCTGAGCATGCATTTCTGCCGCCCGATGAATCGGTGCTCCGGTCAAGGTTTGATTTCGCATTAATGTCTCTCCCTGTGACACTTTTATAATAGTGAAGAAGCTCTGAACCGCTCAGACGGGAATGACCCGGTCGGCAGGTTCGTAGGTTTTCTTTTGTTGGATCCTGAACATCCCCATGGGGTCATTCGGCCCCAGAAATTTGCTGAGGTCAACGTTCGAAATCGTCATTCATGGTACAAAAACGACATCAATGAGCCCCGGTTATCGGTAACAGAGACCACAGGTTATGGTGTTTGGGCTAGTTAAACCCGATGTAATGCTGTGGATTCGCTTGCTTAAAATGCCGGTGCAAAAAACCTGGGCACCTCTGGTTGAACTGCCCGAGGTATCATTTTGAGAAATCTATGTGATTCCAGCTTTTCATTCTGGCCCTAAACCATGTGCGCTGACGTTTTGCGAACTGGCGGGTTGCAATTGTGGCGCGTTCTCTGGCTTGATCCAAAGTCATGTGCCCGTCCAGGTATGCCAGAAGCTCGGGCACGCCGATGGCTTTGAATGCAGACAAAGACGGATTGTAAAGGTGGCGCATCGCTTCGACCTCGGGCAGGGCGCCGGTTTCCAGCATCTGATCGAAACGGCGAGTGATACGATCCAGAAGCCATTGTTTATCCACGTCAATCACAATCGGAACCGTGTCACAAAGCGCAAGCATCGGCGGCGGTGTGTTGTCCTGCCAGTCGCCCAGGCTGCGCCCGGTCGCTTGCTGTACCTCCCACGCGCGCTGAACGCGGGCGCGGTTGTGGGTGTCGATCCGCTGCAGGGTTCCGGGATCGACACCGTTGATCAGCTTAGACAGTTCCAACTGATCGGCCGCAGCCCGTATCCGGGGCGGGGTGGCGGGAATGTCTGCCATGCCCTCGGTCAGGGCCGTGAAATACAGCCCCGTACCACCAACGATGATCGGGCGTTGTTCACCCGATAACAGAGGCGTCACATCCCGCAGCCAGTGCCCGGTGGAATAATCCTGATCATAGGCGACATGGCCATACAGGCGATGCGGTGCGCTGGCCTCTTCCTCGGCGGATGGACGGGCCGAGATCACCCGCCAGCAGTCATAGACCTGGCTGGCATCGGCGTTGACGATGACGCCGCCGAATTCTTCCGCGATCCGCAAGGCCAGAGCCGATTTGCCCGATGCTGTCGGGCCAGCGATCAGGACAGGTTTGTCATCCGGAATGGGTGGCAGACGATCCCAGAATTGCGAAGTTTTGACAGTGCTCATGCGCGGTCGCCTCATTCCTAACCAACCGCATTGAACCTGCGGAGCTTTTGCTTCATTTTGCGCCTGAAAATAAACCCGTGCCAGCCCGGAGCGCAACATGAGCCTTTCCTCGACAAATGAGACCACCGCCACCCCCAAGGCGACGTATAAACGCGTGATGCTGAAAATCTCGGGCGAGGCGTTGATGGGGGATCAGGGGTTTGGCCTGCACCCGCCAACCGTTCAGCGCATCGCGCAAGAGGTCAAATCGGTGCACGATTTGGGCGTCGAGATATGCATGGTGATCGGGGGCGGTAACATCTTCCGCGGGCTCAGCGGCTCGGCCCAGGGAATGGAGCGGACGACAGCTGATTATATGGGTATGTTGGCGACAGTGATGAATGCGCTGGGGATGCAATCGGCCCTGGAAGAAGTTGGCGTGTTCACCCGCGTCATCTCAGCCATTCGAATGGATGAAGTGTGCGAGCCGTATATTCGCCGGCGCGCCGTGCGGCACCTGGAAAAGAAACGTGTTTGCATCTTTGCCGCCGGAACGGGCAACCCGTATTTCACCACCGACACTGCGGCAACGCTGCGCGCCAATGAAATGGCGTGTGAGGCGATCTTTATGGGTAAGAATGGCGTCGACGGTGTCTATGACAAAGACCCCAAGGTTCATGCGGACGCGGTGCGGTATGACTCGGTCAGCTATGACGACGTGCTGGCCAAGCGTCTGCGGGTCATGGACGCCTCGGCAATCGCGCTGGCACGTGACAACAACCTACCACTGATTGTCTTTGGGCTGGATGAACCCGGTGGGTTCCGGGGCATTCTGGCGGGTGAGGGCACGTATACCAAAGTTCAGGGCTGAACCTCCTCCAGTTCTATCAGTCAAAGCCGGGCCGTTTCGCCCGGCTTTTTCAGTTCCACACCCTGTTGTGCGCTTGACGACAGCTGGACCTCTGGGCAACGTGTCGGTGTTCTTGCGTGCTACACGTGCAGGGGCTGCGGGCGTCTGTGCGGCGTCGGCTGGGCTGGAAGACCTGCCATGGTTTCTGAGGGTTCCGGAATCATGCTCGGACACCTTTTGGAATGACGAGCATAAACAAGGAGGCACGTGCCATGAGCACTCTGGATATCAATTTCGTTCGATCGCAGTTTCCGGCGTTTCAGGAACCCAGCCTGCAAGGACAGGCGTTTTTTGAAAATGCTGGCGGTTCGTATACATGCAAACCGGTGCTGGATCGGCTGACACGGTTTTATACTCAACGCAAGGTGCAACCCTATGCGCCGTATCAGGCCAGCCGCCTGGCCGGAGAAGAGATGGATGAGGCCCGCACCCGCATGGCTGCCATTCTGGGTGTAGACACAGACGAGCTGAGCTTTGGGCCGTCGACCACCCAAAACACCTATGTTCTGGCGCAGGCATTTCGTCAGTGGATGCAGCCCGGTGATGCAATCATTGTCACCAACCAGGATCACGAGGCGAATTCCGGTCCCTGGCGGCGTCTGGCAGAGGAAGGGATAGACGTCCGCGAATGGCAGATCGATCCCCAGACCGGATCTCTGAACCCTCAGGATCTGGAAAACATGCTGGATGAAAAGGTGCGTCTGGTCTGTTTTCCGCACTGCTCCAACGTTATCGGAGAGATCAATCCGGTCACCGAAATCACCGCAATCGCCCACGCCGCCGGTGCGTTTGTCTGTGTGGACGGAGTGTCTTATGCACCGCACGGATTCCCGAATGTGGGGGAGCTTGGCCCCGATATCTATTTGTTTTCAGCCTATAAAACTTACGGCCCGCATCAGGGTTGTATGGTGATCCGCCGCGCAATCGGAGAGTTGCTGCCGAACCAGGCACATTATTTCAATGGTGACGTTCTGCACAAACGTTTCACCCCGGCGGGTCCCGATCACGCGCAGATCGCGGCCAGCGCAGGCATGGCGGATTATGTTGATCTGCTGTGCGATCATCACAACGGCCCCGGGTCCGGTGCGGCTGCGCGCGCGGCATTTGTGCACGACCTGATGCGCGCGCACGAGGTTGCGCTTCTGCAGCCCGTTTTGGACGCGGTTAAAGACCGCAACAACGTACGGCTGATTGGCACGTCCGACGCCACCCAGCGCGCTCCTACGGTGGCCCTGTCCCTGAACACGGACGCCGAGGCCGTGGCCGCAGACCTGAACGATCATGGTATCATGGCAGGTGGCGGCGACTTTTATGCTGTGCGCCCGTTGCAGGCGATGGGGGTCGACCCCGAGCAAGGCGTACTGCGCGTTAGCTTTACGCATTATACCTCGCAGCAGGAAATTGATCAGTTGTTAGGGGCACTTGAGACCGTTTTGTGATCCAGTTCCAAGCCTGCCCCGTATCGATAATAAAACAACAGGGCGGTCATGGGTAACGAGCAGTCACCGGTCATTGTGTGGTTCCGACGGGATTTGCGTCTGTCGGACCACCCGGCATTAAACGCAGCAGCCCGAACAGGCCGTCCGATCATCCCGCTGTTCGTTCTGGACGATGCCGTGCACGTGCTGGGGGCTGCACCGAAGTGGCGGCTGGGACAGGGGCTTGAGGTTTTTGCGCAATCTTTGACACGGATCGGAAGTCGGCTGACCATTCGGCGTGGGGATGCGCTGACAGTGATACAGGCTTTGATCGCTGAGGTCGGGGCTTGCGCTGTCTATTGGTCCCGTGCCTATGACCCGGCTGCAATTGCACGGGACAGCGCTTTGAAAGCCAGCCTTTCTGGGCAGGGGGTAGAGGCCAAGTCCTTTGCTGGCCACCTATTGTTCGAACCCTGGACTGTTGCCACCAAAACGGGACAGCCATTTCGTGTGTTCACACCGATGTGGCGGTCGGTGCAGGGGCGGGACGTCCCCGAGCCTCTGGCCTCACCATCTCGTTTACCTGCACCGTCCGAGTGGCCAGACACCGAGCAGCTTGAGACGTGGAAATTGGCGGCGGCCATGAACCGCGGCGCAGCTATCGTGTCGCCTTTTGTTCAACCCGGTGAAACTGCAGCGTTTGACACCCTGCATAGCTTTCTGGATCGCATTCCAAACTATGCAACCCTTCGCGACCGGCCAGATCTGGATGGAACTTCGGACCTGTCCGAGTACTTGTCGTTGGGCGAAATCAGCCCGCGCTGTACCTGGCATGCGGTCCAACGTGCTGCGATGAACGGTGTATCAGGTACCGAGCCCTACCTGCGGCAGCTGGTCTGGCGTGAATTTGCCTACCATCTGATGTACCACTCGCCCCAACTGCTGAGCAGGAACTGGAAGCCCGAGTGGGACAGCTTTCCTTGGAACACTGACGCAACCCATCCCGATGTGATAGCGTGGAAGCAGTCTCGCACTGGTATTCCCATGGTCGATGCAGGCCTACGCCAGATGTATGTGACCGGCCGGATGCACAACCGCGCGCGTATGATCGTGGCCAGCTATCTGACCAAACACTTGATGACCCATTGGAAGATCGGAATGGATTGGTTTGCCGACTGCCTGGTGGATTGGGATCCGGCTGCCAACGCGATGGGGTGGCAGTGGGTTGCGGGCTCGGGCCCCGATGCGTCGCCGTTCTTTCGCGTCTTCAATCCGCAGACCCAGCGTGAGAAGTTTGATCCAAATGCAGCCTATGTAAACCGGTGGATTGCCGAAGGTCAGCGTGATCCGCCAGATACAGCGCTGGCCTACTTTGAGGCTGTACCGCGATCCTGGGCGCTTGATCCAAGTAGAACCTATCCTGCTCCGGTTGTTGAATTGGCCCAGGGACGGGTGCGCGCGCTGACGGCATATGAAGGCCGAAAAATCCAGTAAGGAACTGAAAACTTGCCAGAAACACAAACTCGTCCTAGCCTGAACCCGCCAATGTACAAAGGAGAGGGGATGATCCTTACGACGACAGACGGGCAAAAAGACCTGCCCAGGTACTTTGCGCAAGTATTGAAGATGCTGAACCGGATGGGGTCCGGTCGGCTGGACATTGTGTTGCCGGATGGTCGTATCTTCCGGACCGAAGGGGCCAAAGCGGGGCCAGTGGCCCGCGTTGATATCCATAACCCAGACGTGTTCGCTCGTTTGATCCGAGAGGGTGAGCTGGGCTTCTCGGACGCCTATCTGGAAGGGGATTGGAGTACGCCTGACTTGCGCTCGTTCATGGATCTGGTGCACCTGGGCACGGAGACGGTCTATGACGACTTTACAGGTAAACTTTTGGTTCAGGCCTATGAGCGTTTGCGGTTCTGGCTGCATCGTAACAACCGCAGGCAGGCCAAAAAGAACATCTCGTACCATTATGATTTAGGTAATGATTTCTATGGCTTGTGGCTGGATGATACGATGACTTATTCCAGCGCGTTGTTCGAAACCGGACAAGAAAGCCTGGAAAACGCGCAAACTGCAAAATACGCTAGCCTTGTTGATGAAATGGGTGCGAAGCCCGGAGATCACATTTTGGAAATCGGCTCTGGCTGGGGCGGGTTTGCTGAATACGCCGCAAAAGAGCGTGGCCTTCGGGTCACAGGTTTGACCATCAGTCAAGAACAGTTGAACTTTGCCCGGCAACGGATTGAAAAAGCGGGGCTTTCCGACATGGTTGAGTTCAAGTTGCAAGACTACCGCGACGAACAAGGTCAATATGACGGCATCGCGTCAATCGAAATGTTCGAAGCCGTAGGGCAAAAATACTGGCCAGTCTATTTTGAGTCCGTGCGCGAGCGCTTGAAACCTGGGGCACAGGCGACGCTGCAGATCATCACCGTTGCTGATCACAGATGGGATGTATACCAGAATGGTGTTGATTTCATTCAGAAATATATCTTTCCGGGTGGTATGCTTCCGGCGCCTTCGGTTTTGAAAGAACACGTCGCGCAGGCGGGGCTGAACGTTGTGAAGTCGCGCGAGTTTGGAAAAAGCTACGACCTGACCTTGCGACGCTGGTACGAGACGTTCAACGCCAAATGGGACGAAATTGCCGCTCTGGGATTTGATGAGCGTTTCCGCCGCATGTGGAATTATTATTTGACTGCTTGCGGCGCAGCCTTTGACACCGGCAACTGCGATGTGACACAGATCACTATAGCAAAACCCGGTTAACAAACGGAAATTTCGAATGCCCACTGCCGCACGTCTCGTAGCATCCCTGTGTCTTTTGGTGATCGCGTTTCTGGTTTCAAGCATGATCATCGCAAATGGTGATGAGGGTAAGGATTACGGCTGGTTCACTTATGTGAATATGGTGATCGCAGTGGTTTGCGCTTGGAAGATCATGGGCAAACGGGTCGGCAGAGGCTGGACGGCGGCGGTTAACAATGGCTTGACCGGCGTCGCGTCGCTGGTGTTCTGGGGTCTGTTTGTTCAAGGCTGTTATGAGATGTTCCGGCTGGCAATGCGCAATCGCTATGATGGACCGTTTGAGGCGTTGATTGCCATTTTCCGGATCGGTGTTGAGTACGGTCAGTTGCTTTTGGTTCCAGAAATCCTGTGGACATTGGTGATCGGAGCTCTTATCGCCGGGTTGGCGGCCGAAGAAGCCAATCGCCGCTGGAACTAAAACCCAAAAATCAACGCGAGACTCATATCTGTGTCCGATTTGTTCTTTTACGGCACGCTCAGGTATCAGCCACTGCTGGAGCTTGTGCTTGGCCGTTCGCTATCTGATCTGGCCATCTCTCAGGCCTCTCTGAAGGATCATAGTGTGTACGGGGTGAAGGGGCAGGCCTTTCCCTTGATTGCTGCTGAATCCGGTAGTGTCGCAAAGGGGTTGCTGGTGCAAAACCTTTCCCCGAATGACCTTAAAAAGCTGGCTTTTTATGAGGGTGGTTTTGAATATGACCTCAGCTCGCGGACGGTCGATCTGGCAAATGGATCAACTGCCGAAGCGCTGGTGTTTTATCCCGAACCAAACCTGTGGACGCCGGACGTTCTTTGGTCTTTGCAGGATTGGGTGGATGGTTGGGGGGAACTGACTCTGATCGCTGCGCAAGAGGTGATGGCCTATTACGGCAAGGTCGACGCCAGTGTTATTGCCCGCAGCTTTCCCTCCATCCGGACCCGCGCGTGGGCCAAGCTGGCCGCCCGAAAACGCAAGACGGGCGATCCGCGCGATGCCCGCAAGGATGTTATCATTCACGATCATAAACGCGCCTATGTCGACTATTTCGGTATGGAAGAGGTCGCGCTGCAACATCGTAGGCACGATGGCTCGATGGGCGCTGTTCTGAACCGAAACGGGTTGATGCAGGGCAGTGCGGTTGTCGTTTTGCCCTATGATCCGGTGCGCGATGCTGTGCTGTTGGTTGAACAGTTCCGGACGCCGGTGTTTTTGATCGACGACCCCGAGCCCTGGATGTGGGAACCCGTGGCGGGGATGATCGACCCCGGCGAAACGCCAGAGCAAACAGCACTGCGAGAGACACAGGAAGAGGCGCAGGTTGCGCTCGACACGCTTGAGTTTGCGGGCGAGGCTTATTCCTCCAGCGGGTCGTCGACTGAATACGTGTATCTTTATGTCGGGCGGGCTGATCTGACCCGGACTATCGACAATGGCGGGTTGGCGTCCGAGGGTGAGGATATTCGGACTCAAATCCTGCCATTTGACGCGTTTATGGCTGCCGTGGACAGCAACGGCTTTAAGGACATGCCGCTGTTGACACTGGCCTATTGGCTGGCGCGTCATCGCGACCGGCTGCGCGCTTAGTTATCGCCGCTTGTGGTTGGGGCAGTGCATCTGTAAATCTTCGTTGAGACATAATGATATGAGGGCGCCATGCGCATTGCACGAGATCTTGCTGACGCAGTAGGAAAAACACCGTTGATCCGGCTGCGCCGCATCAGTGACGAGACCGGGTGCGAAATTCTTGGCAAAGCGGAGTTCATGAATCCGGGCCAGTCGGTCAAGGATCGCGCGGCGCTTTACATCATCCACGACGCCATCGCCCGTGGCGAGCTCAAGCCGGGTGGCACTATCGTCGAGGGTACAGCCGGGAACACTGGTATCGGCCTGGCATTGGTGGGTGCGTCGATGGGGTTCAAAACGGTGATCGTGATCCCGGAAACCCAGTCCGAAGAGAAGAAGGACATGCTGCGCCTTGCCGGTGCGCAACTGGTGCAGGTTCCCGCAGCCCCGTATCGCAACCCCAACAACTTTGTGCATTACTCGCGCCGTTTGGCCGAGCAGCTGGCGCAAACCGAACCAAATGGCGCAATCTGGGCCAATCAGTTCGACAACGTGGCCAACCGACAGGCGCATGTGGAAACAACCGGCCCCGAGATCTGGGAACAGACCGACGGCAAGGTCGACGGTTTTGTCTGCGCCGTTGGATCGGGCGGCACGCTGGCCGGTGTGGCCGACGCGCTGCAGCCCAAGGGCGTCAAGATCGGGCTGGTCGATCCGATGGGGGCAGGGCTCTATTCCTATTACACCACCGGTGAGATCGCGATGGAGGGCAGCTCGATCGCGGAAGGTATCGGTCAGGTCCGTATCACCAAGAACCTCGAAGGGTTCAAACCAGACTTCTCGTACCAGATGACAGACAATGAGGCACTGCCGCTGATCTTTGATCTGCTGCGCGATGAGGGTCTCGTCATGGGTGGCTCGACCGCGATCAACATGGCGGGCGCGGTGCGACTGGCCAAGGATCTGGGACCGGGCCACACTATTGTGACGATCCTGTGTGATTACGGTACGCGCTATCAGTCCAAACTGTTCAACCCTGAATTCCTGCGTGAAAAGGAATTGCCGGTTCCTGACTGGATGACAGAAGCACCCCGCAGCATCCCCGGCGTGTTCGAGGACGTATGATGCTGCGACAGGTCCGCCTGTTCCTGACACTTGTTGCGATTGTTCTGTTTGGGCTGGCGGGGATCGCATCCGCCACGCTGACAGATCGCCAAAGCGAGTATTACAAGGGGTGGATCAGTACGGCAGATCGCGCTGAATCGGTGATCGAGGCCGGGCGGGCCTCGGATGCCGCTCTGGAAAACCTGCGGGCCGAGATCAATGCCTACCGCGAGGATTTCAACCGGGCCCGTGGGGCGAATACCGAACGCATACATACGCTGGAAAGCCAGCTGAAAGCGCTAGGTCCCAAGCCCGGAGATGGAGAAAGCGAGCCCGATGACATTGCGCAGCTGCGGGCTCATCTTGAAGAGCAGCTGAACAGTCTCAGGGTACCGCAGATTATCTCGGAAGAGGCTTTTTCGCGCGCCAACGGTCTAATCAGCGAGATTGACCAGGTCATTCGGGCAAGACAGACGAAAGAGCTGCTGAAACGCGGCCCGTCACCGTTGAACCCCGCGTATTGGGGCCCGGCCCTGGAAGATTTTGAATCGGCGATTAGCGGTTTTATCAACGAAACCGTGACCAACCTCAATTCCGACGTTACGCACGAACAATTCCGCGATCGTGGCCCTGCCATTCTGGCGCTGGTTATTGCCTCGCTGATTTTGCTGAGCTTCGGTAAACGCTGGTCCGAAAAAGCCAGCGACTATCTGCGGCAGCTGGGTGGCTATGGTGGCGGTGTGTGGACATTCGTTGGTTCACTTTTACGGATCATCCTGCCCTGGTTGGGGGTCGTCGGGCTGGTCAAAGCGGTTGAGCTGACTGGTTTTGCCGGGCTTCGCGGCGAATTACTGCTTGATCAGATTCCATACTGGGCTGCCACTATTTTCTATTTCGACTGGCTGGGGCGGCAGCTTTACTTGATGGGTGCTGCGCAGAGTTTCCAGCGCCTGTCACAACGCCGGATCGCCGAACTACGCGTTTACCTCGATCTGCTGGCTCTGATGCTGGTCTTCAATGAATTTGCCAATGTCTTTGCGCAGATCGAATACGTCTCGGACACGACGCGCGCGGTTATCGGATTCCCGATAATCACAGCTACGGCACTGCTGCTGTTACGGGTGCGTCAAATCCGCAGTGCAGAGCCTGATCTGCCTGTGACGGATACCGCCACACCGGGGCGTACCGCCGGGTTCAGCCAGATGATCGAGATACTGCGGCGCGCAGTTTTCATTCTGGGAATTTCCAGCCCGATACTTGCGGCGCTGGGGTATGTGAACGCGGCCGAGGCGGTGGTGTTTCCCGCCGTCAAAACCTTGGGGCTGTTGGCTGCGTTGGTCATCTTCCAGCGCTTTATTGGCACGCTTTACGGATGGATCACGGGGCAGGGGGACGCGGCACGAGATTCGTTGTTTTCGGTCATGGTCGGATTTGTGCTGGCCATCCTGTCGATACCATTTCTGGCGATCATTTGGGGTGCGCGCCAATCCGACCTGAGTGAGGCTTGGTCGCGCCTGCTGCTGGGGTTCGATGTCGGTGGGGTGACCATTTCTCCTAGCAACTTCCTGACCTTTGCCGCGATCTTTGCCATCGGTTACATGCTGACCCGGTTGCTGCAAAGCGGGCTGCGCAACTCGTTGCTGCCTAAAACCCAGATTGATCCCGGCGGACAAAACGCCATCGTCTCGGGCACCGGATATATCGGTATCTTTCTGGCCGCTCTGTTGGCGATCATTGTAGCCGGTTTCGACCTGTCCTCGCTGGCGATTGTTGCCGGTGCGCTGTCGGTCGGTATTGGTTTCGGCCTGCAAACCATCGTGTCGAACTTTGTCTCGGGCATCATTTTGCTGGTCGAACGGCCGATATCCAAAGGCGACTGGATCGACGTGAACGGAATGATGGGTTATGTCCGCGACATCTCGGTTCGGTCGACACGAATTGAAACCTTTGACCGATCTGATGTGATCGTTCCGAACTCGGATCTGATCAGCGGTATGGTGACGAACTATACCCGTGGTAACACCGTCGGCCGAGTGATCGTTCCCGTTGGTGTGGCCTACGGCACTGACACCCGCAAGGTCGAGGGCATCCTGTCCGAAATCGCCAATGCGCACCCGATGGTGCTGGCAAACCCAGCGCCGAGCGTTGTGTTCCAGGGGTTTGGCGCGGATTCTCTGGATTTCGAAATCCGGGCCATCTTGCGCGACGTGAACTGGGTGTTGTCGGTGAAATCGGACATGAATCACGAGATCAACAGCCGCTTTGTGGAAGAGGGCATCGAAATCCCGTTTGCACAGCGCGATGTTTGGTTGCGCAACCCCGAGACGTTGCGGGCAGGTCCGCCTGCGCCGCAACCCGAACCAGAGACAAAGGTTGCCAAGCCGTCGAAACCGGTCAGTTCTGCACCCGTTGAGATGACCGAAGCCGACCTGTCTGACGGTGACGGGGACGAGTTGTAAGCCCACCTGTGTCACAAGCGCGGAAGGTTATAATTTCGCGGTATTCACCTCTTGCAAATCCTCCGGCGATGGTTCAAACAACGCCGGCACGGAGAGGTGGCCGAGTGGTCGAAGGCGCACGCCTGGAAAGTGTGTAGGCGGGAGACCGTCTCCAGGGTTCGAATCCCTGTCTCTCCGCCACTCATACCTGTCTCACTTCAGTTGTATTTTCTGACCCGGAATTGTGCCGCAATTCCCGCGAGTTGGCGCATGCGCTTTCAATCAGAGACAGAGCGGACCGTACATTCAGAGGACACTTAAGGCCCCAGTCTCAGTGCCGCATATTGGCGGGGT